>NZ_CM149694.1:0-1424802 GCF_056175085.1 Candidatus Aciduliprofundum sp. HYA1 | reverse complement strand
AGAGGATAAAAGCGAGGCAGGTATGGGATCTGATAGTGACGCAGGCGTGGAAGACCGGAGATCCGGGAATAATATTCATAGACGAGATAAACAGGAAGCATTCGGTAAAGCATCTTGGCGAGATAGAGAGCACGAATCCGTGCGGAGAGCAACCATTATTGCCCTATGAGTCCTGCAATCTGGGCTCAATAAATCTCTCGCTGTTTGTGGAGAATGGAAGGGTGAAGTGGGATAAACTTCGCAGAGCGGTGCACACTGCGGTGCATTTCCTGGACAATGTTATAGACTCGAACAAGTATCCTCTGCCCCAGATTGAAAGAATGACATTGCTCACCAGGAAGATAGGTCTCGGGGTGATGGGCTGGGCTGAGATGCTGATCAAGCTGGGCATACCCTATGACAGCGAGGAGGCCATAGAGCTTGCGGAGAAGGTGATGAAATTCATCAACGACGAATCTCACCGTGCAAGTATGAAACTGGCAGAGAGGAGAGGCGTGTTCCCAGCGTGGGAGGGAAGCGAGTGGTGGAAGAAAGGGATAAGGATAAGGAACGCCACAACAACTACGATAGCACCGACGGGCACCATAAGCATAATTGCGGGCACATCATCAAGCATAGAGCCACTTTTCGCCATTGCTTTCATCCGCCGCGTTCTTGAAGGAGAAGAACTGTTGGAGGTGAATTCTTTATTTGAAGAAATTGCAAGGAAGCGCGGGTTTTACTCAGAGGATCTCATGCTTGAGATTGCAAAATCGGGAAGCATACAGCACCTCGATGTTCCAGAGGATATAAAGAGGTTATTCCGCACCGCCCACGATGTGAGCCCGGAATGGCATGTGGCGATGCAGGCTGCCTTCCAGAAGTACGTGGATAACGCTGTGAGCAAAACCGTTAATCTAAGGTACGATGCAACGCCCCAGGATGTGGAAAATGCCTATATGCTTGCCTTCAAACTCAAGTGCAAGGGCATAACGGTGTACAGGGACAAGAGCAAGAAGGAACAGGTAATAGAGAAGGCAGATAGGGCTATTGAGAAACTTATGGAGAGGAAGGAGGAGATGGTGCAGCTGAAACTCTTCCCTGAGGAGTATGTGAAGTTGGATTCCACAGAGACCGCTGCGTGCAGGGATGGAACATGCGATTGAGCAAAACTTTTAAATGTGCCACGCGTTAAAGGTCTATGCTTGACAGTCTGGGAGAGTCCCTTCGCAACACCCTGCGTAAGATATCAAAGGCCGGTTATGTGGATGAATCCCTTATAAAGGAGGTTGTTCGCGATATACAGCGTGCCCTTTTAAAGGCGGATGTTGAGGTGCATCTCGCCTTGAAATTGTCAAAGAACGTTGAGCGCCGGGCAATGGAAGAGAGACCTCCAAGTGGGATGAGCCACCGTGATTTTCTCATAAAGATAATCTACGAGGAACTCGTTGCCATTTTGGGTAAGGAGAAGGAAGTTGCCCTGAAGCCCCAGAAAATTATGCTTGTGGGTCTGTACGGGCAGGGTAAGACCACAACTGCGGGGAAACTTGCAAAGTACTTTCACAAGAAGGGACTCAGCGTTGCCCTTGTTGCCTGTGATGTTCATAGACCCGCCGCTTATGACCAGTTGAAGCAGATAGGCGAGCAGATCAATGTGCCCGTGTTCGGAATACCGGGAGAGAGGGATGCGAGAAAGATTGCAAGGGAGGCCATGCGAAGGATTCGCGAGGCGCAGGTCAAGATATTTGACACATCCGGCAGGCATGCCCTTGAGGATGATCTCATTGAGGAGATAAAGGACCTGAAGGAGATAATCCAGCCGGATGAGATTTTCCTTGTTATGGATGCCACCATAGGACAGCAGGCGGGCAAGCAGGCCAAGGCATTCCACGATGCCGTTGGCATCACGGGAGTGATAATAACGAAGATGGACGGAAGTGCGAAGGGTGGAGGAGCTCTAAGTGCGGTGGCAGCCACAGGAGCGCCCGTGGTATTCATAGGTACAGGGGAGCACCTTGATGACCTTGAGCATTTCAATCCCACACGTTTTATCTCGCGCCTGCTGGGGATGGGAGATCTTGAAACCTTGCTTGAGACGGCAAAGGAACTTGAGATGGATGAGGAGAGGGCGGAGAAGGTCATGGAGAAGATGATGAGCGGAAAGTTCAATCTCAAGGATATGTATGAGATATGGGAGCAGATGGCCAAGCCTGGTCTGCTTCAGAAAATCCTCTACTCCCTCCCATTCTTCAAAATGGGGGACATAGATAAGAATATGGTGGAGGAGAGCGAGGAGAAATTGAAGAGGTATCGCATAATTATGGACTCCATGACCTACGAGGAACTGGAGAATCCAGAAATAATAAAGGCATCCCGTATAAGGCGCATAGCCCGGGGCAGTGGCAAGAGCGAGCAGGAAGTTCGCGCTTTGCTAAAGGAGTACCACAGGATGAGGAAGGCAATGAAACAGATGCGCGGAAACCGCAAACTCATGCGTGCACTTAGAAGGCAGATGAAGAGCGGAGATTTTGACTTTTCGGGATTGGCATGAGGGCATTCCTCGTTGTGGGTCACAAGTTCAGGGGTGAGATAAATCTAAACGACCTTCCGGGCTCTGGCAGGATAGATGTCATTGCAAGATGCATAAATGCCTCCATTTTCCTTTCCCATAACATAAGAAGGGATGTGATCTTTTTTGCCTATTTTCCCCGGATATCTGCGAGAATAAAAATTGATTCTTCAAGGGTTAAGTATCTCAATCCAGATGAGAGAAGCACAGCCGCTCTCATCAGAAATGCAATAATAAGAATGGAGGATGAGGAAACCCGTAGTTCTCCGGGATTTTATGTGAAGCGCGAGAGTTTCAGGGATGTGATCGAGGAGATCAGTGCTCTTGGCAGAATTTATTATCTGCACGAGGAGGGTGAGAATTTGAGGGCGGCAAATCTCTCGGATAACCCTGTCTTCATCCTGAGTGATAGTGTGAATTTCAGCCCAGAGGAGGAGAGAATCATTTTGGAATTTGCGGATGCCCGCATATCTGTGGGACCAAGAAGCATTCTTGCTTCCCATACAATTGTAATAGTTCATAATGAACTGGACAGGCGAGGTCTATGAAGCCCATGAAGATTCGTTTATCCTATGGTACCGCGGTTAAGATGGGACTGCATAGGGGCAGGATGCTTGCAGAACCCACAACGGCATACATTATGCTGGGGGAGAAATGCGTATCCAACTGCTCGTTTTGCTCCCAAAGGAGAGATGCCAGGAGGGATGGGTACCTTTCAAGAATTCTCTGGCCAGAATACGATGTATCTGTGCTTAAAAACATTCGTGGATTCTCCCGTATCTGCTTTCAGACCCTTGATTATCCGGGAGTTGTGGAGGATCTTTTGAGCATACTTCCAATCCTGCCAGATATACCCGTTTCAGTTTCAATAGTTCCGATTTCCCGTGAAGATATGAAAAAACTCAGGAATGCGGGCGTGGAGATTCTCAGCATCGCTCTTGACGCGGCTAATCCGGAGATCTTTGACAGGGTTAAAGGCAAGGGTGTGGGAAATCGCTTCACATGGTCATCTCATTGGAACGCATTGCTCCAGGCCAGGGAAATTTTCGGTACTGCCAATACCCATCTCATCGTCGGGCTTGGCGAGGAGGATTTGGATATTTATACCCTCATGGAGAAATTACACGAGATTGACATAACTGTGGCTCTTTTCTCCTACACTCCCGTTTTTGGAGGCTCTGCCCCCTCCGTAGGTAGATACCGGGCCATACAACTCTCAAGGTACCTCATCTTCAAGGGTTACCGGAAATTTGCAGAGTTTGAAGATGGGAGGATATCCAGCATTTCCATTCCGGAGAGCGAGATGGGAAATGTGCTCAGGGGCATACCATTCCTGACCTCTGGATGCCCGGGATGCAACAGGCCTTTTTACAATGAGAGACCGGGAGGTGTGATTTACAATTATCCCCACCTTCCAGGTGAGGGGGAGATCAGGATGGTGATGAGGCAGTTAACCACCTACTTGGATTTGCGATAGATTTTAATATCTTTTAGTGGATTTTGAATTATGAGAACCCTCTATTTCAAGGTGTTTTCAAGGACGGATTGCAATTACATAAATCCGAGGAGGGATAGAATAAATCTCATTGCAGTGAAAAGCCGTAACATTGAGATTCTGAGTGGTGATGAACGGGAGATCATTGAAAAATTCGTTGAGACCTTCAAAACCCAAGATCCCGATAGGATTGTGGGCTTTAAGCAAGATTCTGAGGATTTCCCTCTTCTAAAAGAGAGAGCCGTAGAGTACAACATTCCGTTGGATTTGGGAAGGGATGAAAGCGAGATTGAATTTTCTGGCAAATATTTCAGGGGCATAATTTTGAAGGAAACGAAAATTCAAGGAAGGGAAAATATTGATATGTTCTCCATAGCCTGGCGCGATTTTCCCAATCTACCAACTAAGGAGATTGACGAACTTGCAGGTGCAGTTGGACTCAAATTCAAGAGGATTTTTCAGTTCAAGATGAAGGATCTTTCACAGGAGGAAATGGAAGAATACGCGGGGGATTACATTTCAACACTTGAAAAAATCGCATCTGAGATTCTACCTTTCCAGGAGAGTTTGAGTGAGATCACAGGTGTGCCGTTGCACAGACAGACGAGAATGACGGTAGGGGAACTCATAGATGTGCTCGTTAGAAGGGAGATGGAAAAAAGAAAAATCGGAGAAATCCGGATTGGAGGAAAGGGTAGATACGAGGGTGGGTATGTGTATCTCAAATCTCCTGGAGTTTATGAGAATGTTGTGTATCTTGATTTTCAGAGCATGTATCCGAGCATAATAAGGGTATGGAACATAAGTCCCGAAACTGTGGATATGGGAGAGGGTGAGATGGTTGAGGTGGAGGGCACAAGGCACAGGGTAAGAAAGGATTTTCAGGGGGTCATACCTCATCTCATTGAAGAGTTTTTGAGCAGAAGGCAGGAGATCAAGAAAATATTAAGGGATAAATACAGCAAGAAGTTGGATGCCGAGCAGAGGGCATTGAAGGTTATGGCAAATGCCATGTACGGCTATATGGGATGGAATGGGGCAAGTTACTACAATAGGAATGCAGCGCAACTTATAGCGGCCCTCGCGAGACATTATATAAAAGAGGTGAAGGAAAGGATAGAGGCCATGGGAGCCAAGGTGATTTATATAGATACAGATGGCATTCAGTTCACGGATGGTGATATCGATAGGATATTGGAAGATATAAATTCCTCACTACCATTGAATCTTGAGTTTGAGAGGATTGCAGAAAGGGCAGTTTACTGGAGCAAGAAAAAATATGCACATCTCTCATCTGAAAGGGTTTACGGGGTTGGGCTTGAATACATACGCCGGGATTATCCCCCCATAATAAAGGAGGCACAGAGATTTGTGGTTGAGCATCTCTTGAAGGGTGAGGACGATGAGGCGAGAAGCATCAGAAATAGGTACCGTCGCAGAATAAGCAGTTTTGATTTTGATATTGAAGAAATTGCGATTGTGGAGCAGATGACCAAGAAGCCTGATGAGTATGAGAAGGCCACAAAGGCGAGCGTTGCTGCTAGATTGCTGATGGAGAATTTCGGGATTGAGGTTCACAGGGGCATGTACATTTACATTGCCATTGTCCGCGGCTCTGGAGGTCCAACCCATAGGGCGAGACCCATTGAGATGGTGAGCCCTAGGGATGTGGATGTGAACTATTACCTGAAACTGTACGATGAGACAATAAATCGCACATTTGAGCCATTCGGGGTGAGCCCCGTAAAGCAGTGGTTTTAACCCTTGATCCTTCCTCTTAGTTTCACGGCCTTTCCCCTTCTCTGCTCCACCATATCCCAAGAACTCATCCTTGCAATGCCCCACCCCCTCAACTCGTTTTTGTGGGCAATTGCGACCTCGTCTCCCTCTCTAATCTCCTCAGAGGCATAGTTTACACCGACGGCAAAAACATCTCCCTCTGGGTAGAAGTCGTCTATCTCCACAATGTACTTACCCCCATAGAGCAGGCATTTTGCTGATTCTTCCGTCAGGGTGAGCATGCCCTTCTCCGGATTGTATCCGAATAATCTTTTTCCATCCTTCCAGATGTTGATCTGCTGGTACCTGCCCTTTATCTTTGCTCCATCAAGCATGTCCTCACAGGTGCCAAACTGGAATTTTGCAAGGGATTTCATGTTCTCCAGTTCAATTTTACCCCTGGGTACATGGTATTCGAGTTTTCTCGTCTCTTTTTCAAGATTTTCAAAATCTTTGCCCCATATCTGCACCGCACCGAAATCGTTAAGTAAATTTTCCAGGAATTTCATGCTCTCGGGGAGAAAGGAGATTATACCCTCGTATTCATTGTTTTCCAGGTACCATTGTAGGTTTTCTTCTATGATTTTCTTCTCCTCTTCATACCAGTGCCCGATCACGGGTATATCGTAATTCTGGGCAGGATAGAACCTTTCAAGTTCTCTGGGAACGATGGCCAGTGGGGAGGTGAGTATAACCTCATGCATGGTGCTTTTTATGTGCAACTTCATCTCCCTGTGGGATCTGGACTCCGAATATGGTTTTCTCGCACTGCAGGGTATGAGAAGAAGGTACTCCGCCCATTCGGGTTTTTTGTACCTCTCTCTCAAACGTTCCAGCCATCTCTGAATATCTGGCCTGAACAGAGAATCCAGGGAAACTGCTTTGAGCGTTCTGGACCAAATGGGATAGAATCTCTCCTGAATGTGGTAGTACTTCATATCCATGTACCTCAGAATCTCCTTTGCCTTCACGTTTGGAATGCTCTCCACAAGCTCTCTGAGATTCCCGCTTTCCAGGGCAATTCTAACCTGCTTTATTATGAGTTCTGAAAAGTTATCAATGCCCCTTCCCGCTCCGAGAAATGAATATTGATCCATTTTTTCAAGGGAGTTGTCAAATATATCGTAGCCCAGATATACCATTATGGGAAACATGTGTGGGGGTGTGCCTGGAGCGTAAAGAAGTTTGTCGTACCCTATTCTTTCTCTCAAATCAATTGTGAAATCAACGAGATCTCTCGTGTTCCGGAGCATGCCTAGAATATTTGGAACAAGGTAAATGTCATCTGTGATCCTTATTTCCTTTTCCCTGAAGGAGGGTGAAAAGAGTACGCCTCTGTTAATTTCAAAATCTAAAAATCGGAATGTGCTGTCCCTGAATTCTATATCTCTCCCCACTTTGAGTAGTGCAGGAGTTGTTATATCTCCCTCCGTAATTTTTGCCAGCCCAAATCTTTTCTGTAGCATGTGATCACTCAAAGTTGAATGGCGTGCCGCATTTTAAGCATTTGCCCGCTCTCTTGGCACATGGAAGATGATAAACGGCACCGCAGTTATCGCATACCACGATATCAAGTCCCGGGAGGATCGTGCCACGACACAGGGTGCATTTAACCTTCTCCTTATTTTTCTCAATGTGGAATCCCTTCTTGCTTACCTTGAACTGTGTTGTTAGTTCTTCCTCATATTCTCTATTATCAAATCTCTGGTATTTCAAATTTATATGCACCGTATCCCCATCCCCAGGATTCAAAAATGTATCCACATACTCGGTGCCGGATTTTGCAAGTTTCACAACGCCTATCGGTTTATCTGTGTTCAAAGCCCCACTCATTGTGATGGATATGTTCTTTGCATCCACATTTCCTGTGTTCTTTATTTCAAGTTTGACCATATACTTGTCATCTATCCTGTTTGCATTCATTATTGTTACTTTTATCTCCGGCTTTAGGTTCTCTATTTCTTCATTTATCTCATTGGCTATTGCATCCATATTCTCAATGGCCTTTTCAAGGTCCTCGGTGGAGGTAAGAATAACCTTGAGTTTTTTAATCTGCTTGTCCATATTCAGACCGAGGGAAATGGCATGCTTTATCAGATCCTTAAGGTTGAGAGCCTTTGTGTTGAACCGGCTCACGAGATTCCTGTAGTTGCCCACATAGGCGATAGCCTCATCGGTCAATTTGATCAGGTTTATGTAATCCTTTTTATCGTAAAGTTCTTGCATTCTCCCCTTGAACTCATCGGCTTTCTTCTTGCTGTACTTTGCAACCATGTCCAAAGAACGCTGCATCTTCTCCTTGGAATACTCGTCAATGTAAACTTCAAAGTTCTTTGTGAGGGATTGAAGTTCTTCCATAACATTTCTGTAATCCATTTCCCCTATTTTGTCTGTCAAGTCCCTGGCTTTTTCAATATAATCTGAAACATTTACTCCGGCATTTTCAAAATTCTTTACCTTTTCCACAAATTCATCTATATAATTTTTTAGAATTTCAGGGATGATTGAGTCCACCTTCTCCATAACCTTGGGAAATGTTTTAAAGAATTCCCTTGGATTCCTCATAAGTTCTTCAAGTTTATTTCTCTCCTCTGCAAGATTAATTTTGTTTCTCAAAGGTGAGTTTTCAATGAATACTCTCTTCTCCTCAAATTCTTCCATAAAGGATCTCATCCTCTCTTCCAAGGCCTTATCTATCTCCACCTTCAACCGGTTTATCAGGTTCTCTGCCCCGGATATGTCATCTTTTTCAAAAGCCTCATCTATGGCCTTCACCAGATCTTCAAATTTATCGCGCAGATCGAACTCGATGAGCATTTTCAAAAGGGGCTCATATTTTAGCCTGTACTGCTCCTTCGTGCTCTCAATGGACCTTCTTGCCCTCTTGTATGCATCGTTAACAAACCTCAGTGCCGCCTCGTAATTCAGTTTTTGAAGTTCACTCTTTGCCCTTGCCAGTGAGAGAAGCACATCCTTCATATCTATGCCCTTCTTCTTGGCCTGCTGGATGTAAACCTTTATCTTGGCATTTCTCTCCTTTATTATGTATATGGTCCTTTCAATGCTCCAGAGTTTCTCGCTGATCTCCAATATCCTGTTTATGGCTTCCCGGTACTTCTCATTTAAAAACAGAATTCTTGCGTTTTTGTACTCCTTTATTATGTCTGGCGGAAGCAAACGACCCATGCTCTTTATCTTCATCTCCGTGGTCCTGAGCATCTCGTATGCTGTGTTCTTCTGCATTTCAACATTCTCCACCTCTTCCAGGGCTTCAAACATCAGGTAGAGTGCGCTCTTATAATTTCCCTGGTTCATCTGGCTTCTGGCACGTGAGATCATACCTTCGGCTGCGGTCACATTTTCACCCATCCTGCGCATTTTATCCAGTTCGTTTTCCACGGTGGAAAGAATGGCATTTATCTTATCCCTTATCGCCTCCTCCATTTCCTTTAGAAGTTCTTCAAGTTTGCTTATCTTTTCCGAATTGTCTTCAATCTCTTCAATCCCCTTTACCCTTTCTGCAAATTTGTCAGCGTTCAGTCCCAGGGAGGACATTATGGCCAGGAGGGTGGATATTCTGTCCTCCATCTCCTGGAGTTTCATCTTGTCTCCGTGAATTCTCTTCACATCCTCCTCAAATTTCTTTAGAATGGAGAATGCACCCAGGATGTCTCCACCCCAGAATATCTCTTTTCCTTCCCTGATTGGCTTTGTGTTTATGTTTGCACCCATGTCCTGGAGATCCTGAACCATGCTCTCAAGTTGGGTAATGTAATTTTCAAACGCCTTCTCCACAGATTTTCTCAATTTTTCAAGGGTCTCTTTTCCCAAATCTTCAAGACCCTCATACTCCTTATTTCTGTACTTCAAAAAGAACTCTCCAGTTATGCTCAAATACTCCTTCCTCAAATTGAAATCTCTCATTATCCTGCCCAGGGCTTCTATCTCTTCCTTGAGGGTCTCTATTTTTCCCTCCAGTTGAATGAGGTTCGCTCTCTCAAATCCCCGGGTTATTAATTCTTCTGCAGAATCAAAGTTGTTCTCTTTGATCTCCTTCTCTATCTCTTTGAGCAGTTTTTCCAGTTCATCAACTTTCAGGCCCAGATCTCTGAGCTCTTCCATTTTGCTCTCAAGCGCGCCTCTCCTCTCCTCTAATTTCTTGATTTTACCACTGAGTTCCTGAACCAATTTCTTCAACTTGGAGGTGTGTTCAAGAACTCCCTGATAATCGCCATTTTCAAGGCATTTTTCTGCTTCGTTGAGCATATCCTCTATCCCATTTTTCTTCACATCTATGCCTGCCCTGATCGCATCGTCTATGGAATCCTTTGCGGATTCATAGGCTCTCTGCGCTATGCTCTTTGAAAACGTTTCAATAAGGTTTCTTGCCTCATTGACGTATTCTTCTACCTTTTCAAGTTCTCTGGAATTAAGAGCATTTCTTGCGGAGTTTATGTAATCCTCTATCTTTGATACATCCTCTCCGAGGGATTTTAGGAAGGCACTCTTGCTCTCCAAATCCGCCAGCATATCTTCGTATTTCTTCGCCTCTATCTGGAAAACCTCACTCTCTATTGCCTTTACCTTTTCAAGAGAGCCATCTATATCTCCTGAATCCAAATGATTCTTGAGATCTTCCAGATCTTTTTTCAACTCATCGTATTTCTCAAACTCAGAGATGCGGGATTTTATTGAATCAAGGATTTTCGTGTACAGTCTTTCCTCAATCTTGCGAAGAGTTATTATGGCGTCTTTGTAATTCTCCTCCTCAATCAATTTGTAGGTGTTATCCACCTCTATTTTTAAATCCTCAAGGTCAATTCCCGCCTCCTGGGCCTTGGATAATGTGGAGTTTATTTCCTGGGTGAGTGAGGTGGCTATTTCCCTGATGTTCACCTTGATTAAATTTTTCAGGTCATCTATCATCCTCTCTGCGTCCTCTGGTTTTTCGTCCACCTTCTTCTCAATCTCTGCCAGTTTATCCTCAACCCCCTCTAGAATTATATTCTCCCTTTTGAGGCCTTCAATGGTATCCTTTAGTTCTCTTATCTCACTTTTGAGTTGTGAATAAAGATTTATTCTCCTCTCAACCATATTTATGGCGTTTTGCACGGTATCGTAGGCCCTTTTGTGCTTGCCTATTTTTATGAAATTTCTTGCATTTTCTATCATTGATAGATATGGGCCTATGTCAATACCCTTGTTCTTTGCTTCCAGAAGTCTATCTCTTGCTATTTTTATGAGATCCATCACCTTTCTGAGTTTTATTTTTTCGGCCTCCTCCGTGGCCTTTCTTACAAGGTTCACAGCCTCTTCAAGTTCTTCCTTCTCGTAGGCATCCTTTGCTCTCTCCAGAAGGGATTTGGGGTCACTCATATCCTCCCCCATTGCTTCCCCCTCTCCAATCAGGATCTTGGATATGTCCATGATCTTGGTGAAGAACAGCTTGAAGGCACCCTTTGTATCCTGGAGATACTCGTTGGAGGCCTTTATCGCTCCTATGAAATCTCCATTTTTAAGTGCGTTTTCAGCATCGCTTTTCTTTGCCTCATCCACAGGTAGGGTGTAGTGGGCCGATTTTGCAATGTCTATGAGTTCATCTGCCTCTGTTATTTTCTCATCTACTATTTTCTTCACCCTATCCATTATCTTCCTCTCAATTTTTTCCAAGGAGTCCAGTATTTCAAGGGAGGAACCGCCAATTTTTTCAATTTCCTCTTTTATATCTTCAAAATTTTCAAGACCCGTTATTTTTGCGAGGATTTCTCTCCTCCTTCTCTCGGCGAGGTCCTTGAGGGAAGATGAAATCTGCGATGAAATGTTTTCCATTATGTTCAAACTTTCAACAAAATTTGTGGAGAGTTTGGATTTTGCCTCATCCATATTCGCCTTTATTTTTGCAGAATCTTCTATCTTTCCGGAGGAGAGAAGTTTGGAGATCTTTTTCTCGCTCTCTTCAAATACCCTGGTGGCCTCCTTGCTCAGTTTGGTGAACATGGGCTCTAATATTCCCAGGGCCTTATCAAAATCCTTGATTGAAAAGGCATCTTTGGCCTTTTTGAAATCATTTAAATATGCTCCGATATCCACATACTTTTTTAGAATATTCAGGCCAGATTCAATGTCCTTTATGAGTTTCTCTGATCTCTCCCTTTTTTGCTTAATTTCCTGTGCCCTTTTCTCTAACTCCTTCTCGAGTTTTATCCTGCTAAGGTATGGACTTGGCAATTTCAAACCTCCTTATTAACTCTTATTAAACTTCCCGATTTAAATTTTACCTTATCTTCTCCAGACCCAGATCCTTTTGGAGTTTTTCTCCGCCCATCTCATAGTGCTCTTCCAGAAGGGGAATCTTTATGTCCGTGAGAACAACAAGTATGCGCATTCTCTCTCCAAACTCAGGATCTATCCTCGCTCCGATTATTATGTTTGAATTATCCTCCAGCATGGATGATATGGCGTCTATGGCGGCGTGAATCTTTGAAATGGGGACATCCTCTCCAGTGGTTATGTGTATTAACCCGCCCTTCGCCTTGGAGTAGTCCATATCCATTATTAGCGGCCTGTTGAGTGCGTCTGTGACTATCTTTCTTGGATCGTAAGTATCTCCTTCCCCTATGAGAATTGTGGAGAAACGACCGCTTACCATCAACCTTCTGAGATCCGAGAGATCTATATTCATAAGTGATGGCTTTGTGAGCACGTCGATAAATGAAATTATCGTATAGCTCACCAGCTGGTCCATGACCATAAACGCCTTTTGAAGCGGTAAGTTGGGCACAATTTTCATGAGTTTGTCGTTTTCCAGCACGATGACGGTGTTTGAGGATTTCACTATCCTTCTCAAACCCTCCTTTGCCCTGGAGAATCTTGCCCTCTCTATTTTGAATGGTAGTGTGGCTATTGTTATAACAAGCGCTCCAGAATCCCTTGCAATATCCGCAATCACAGGTGTTGCTCCAGTGCCAGTGCCTCCACCGAGACCTGTGGTGATGAATGCAACATCCACACCATTGAAAAATTCTGCAATTTCCCTCTTTGCCAGAATGGCACTGCTCTCTCCCCTCTCCACAATACCGCCTGCCCCAAGGCCCCTCGTGCCCTTCTTGAGCAGGATTTTTTTATCGGCCTCTATGCTCATCAAATGCGCCATATCTGTGTTTATGGCAATTGTGGGGGCCGATAAACCCAGTTTTTTCATTCTGTTAACTGCGTTGCATCCCGCCCCTCCAACTCCAACCACAACTACATTTATCTTATCCTCGTAGAACCCTTGGTCGGCGAGAGCGTAGGCGGAAGCCCTTCTTAGGAGGGATTCTATGCTCAATTAGATCTCACCCTCCTCCAGCTCTTCCTTCAGGCCCTTTTCTATGCTCTCCTTTGCAAGCATGGAGATCTGCTTCCTCACGTACTCCCTGACCGCGGTGCGTATGGCATCGTCAAGGTCCACGGCGTCACCCTCCTCAACTAGACGTGTGAGCATTGCCACCGTGGCCTTTGGGAGATCAACGCTTATCTTCTCAATGTTTCTGGGCGCAAATTTTTCTGCCAGGAAATTTTCAATGGCAGTGCGCACAACTTCAGATATGTTTTTGAACTCACCGCTCTTAACGAGTTCTTCCATCTTCTCCGCCGCATTGCGGGACAGCCTTATGGTGATCCTTATGGAATCCGACATTCCAACTGCCTCTTTTCAATTTTTTGTCTGACGATATGTATCACGTGGGGAGTATATATACTTTTTCCCTCCCATTGGAGGAAAAATGTATTTAGGGGAATAATATTGGGTGTGTATGGACACCGCCAGCGATGCCAGGATCCTGATGGCCGAGAGATGCGTTAGGGATATGGAGAAGTACATTGGGAATATGAGGGATATTAAAAAGAGTGGAATTTTGAAGGAGCTGGAGGCAAAAATGATGGAGTTGAAGTACTCCTACGGGGAGTTGGAGGATCTCAAACCCATTCTTGAGGATATTAAAAAATTCTGCGTGGATATTGTTAATCTTCTTGGGGGAAATGAGTGGGCGGTAAGGTTGAAGGGTATGAAGTTCAGTGCCCTTAGCATAGCCCATATAAAATTCTGCCTCAACATTCTATACAATCTTGAAAATCGCCTCAAATTGCCACCTAAGCCAGAGTATGCTGTGGATATTCGCATAGGTGAGGTGGAAAGTGTGATGAAGCATCCAAATGCAAGTAAGTTGAGGATATGCAATGTTAACGTTGGCAAGGTGATAACTGTGGTAACGAATATTGAGAGCGTCAAGGAGGGTGAAAAACTTGCGGTTGCTCTCCTTCCTCCTGCCGAGTTTTTCGGGGTGGTAAGCGAGGGGATGTTTCTTTCGCATGAATCCAAGAATGGAACCCCGGGAGAGATGCCCGAATTGAGCGATGAGGAGAAAAATAATGTCAGAAAGGAGGTTTTAAAATATCTTAGATGACCTTTTTCCCATTATTTTCAGGGGTTTTGCAAGGTGTCTCCTCGCTATTACCGGCACCTCGTACCATCCCTCCTCCATTTCTCTCTCAACCGTGCGGTAGATGGCTGCACTTTCAGGAAGTTTGAGTCCGCATTTGCGGCACCTGTAGCCCTTTCCCCTCCCAATGCTTTCCATTTTTCTCCCACATTTTGGGCACACGGGATTTGAGACCTTTACCCTTTTTTCTGCCAGTTTTAGCACGTGTATTTTTTCAATGTTTATGCTCCTTGGCTCACTGCGTACGCTTCCGTAAACTTCTATTTCATCTCCTTCAATGAGCCTTTCCACAATTTTTCTGAAATTTTTTGTGGGTTCATATGCTACACATTCAATCTCTCCCGTGTTATCTCGCAGGGTGAAGATCACATGCCCTCCCTCGATTTTTCTGGGATTGGCTGCAACTTTACCCCGGATTCTAACGTTCTCGTACTCTCCTATTTTTTCTATTTTTTTGGAAACTATGTGGTCGTCACTTCCCTGATTTGTGAGAAATAAAAACCATGAATCGTAGTGCTCGCTTCTAACCATATCCTTGGCCCTTATTAAATCGTCCGGGTCTGTGCCTCTGATACCGTAGAGTACGGGGGTTTTTGAATGGGGCGCAATGGCGACATATTTGTTTTCATAGTCGTAGTTATCGAAGGTGCTCTTTATTTTCTTATCCATCTCTATCACGCTTCTGGCATCTATGAACCTATCCTTGTTCCACATATCCTCCGGTAGGTATGTGAGAAGTTCGTAGGTGAAATGTCTTGCCCTCCATGCAATCCCCGCAGAGGCTCCAATTATGCCACGCCCATTTTTGAATTTTGCGTATTTTGCCCCGTGCTCTTCCAATATCCTTTCCACGTACTCTCTGGATACCACACCTCTAACCGCCATCCAGTACAGTTTTTCGGGCAGTTTTCTCTCGGAGAGCACGATGCCCGGATTTGTGGAATCCTCCTCAAGAACAAAATAATTTTTCACCCTTTCCACCACATATTCCAGTTCAAGGGATACTTCCTTGCCGTTCCTGTAGGCATGGATTTTTCTTCCCCCAATTTCTCCCACTACTCTTTTCTCTCCATATCCCCGTCCAACCTTGAGAACCACAGCACCGTTGCCCCTGGTTTTCCAGGGTATGTTGGGATTCAATCTCACCAGTCTAGGGGGGCCTATAAGGTCAAGGCCCTCTCTTTGAAATTCTTCAACAAGAACCTTAACAAGGTATGTGGTGCACATTCCGCTGCGTGAATCCGTGTCGTCCATGCCTATGTACACACCCTTACATTTCCCTCGTATATTTGGATTTATCGCATCTAAAAATTTAAATATGAAAAGGGATTAAGCACCCCTGGTGGGTTTTATGGAGTACACGAGGTTTGAAAAAGCGCGCATAATCGGCGCACGGGCCCTTCAAATATCAATGGGCGCGCCTGTTCTGATTCATTTGCCGGAGGACATAGTTGATCCTCTGGATATTGCAATGTACGAGTTTGAAAAGGGGGTTATCCCCATAACTGTCAAGAGGGCTAAATAAGGAACTCTTCATCGTTTTTTGGAAGGAACACATCAAATCCCTTCTTCTTCAAATCCTCTGCCAGGGCCTCCCTGTTATCGCCGTGCATCAGGATGATCTTTTCAGGTGAGCATTTTTCGGCGAATTCTATGAGTTCAGAATGTCCTGCGTGGGCTGAAAAATCAAAGAAATTTAATTCCATATCTATTTTCTCCTTTATCCCGTAGAGTTCAAGTATGCCCTCGTCCATAAGCAACCTCCCATTTGTGCCCTCAACCTGATATCCTGTGAGAAGGATACCGCTCCTCCGGTCATTTTTCAGGTGGTTTATGTAGTGCAGAACTGGTCCTCCCTCAAGCATACCTCCCGTGGCAACGATCACGTCTCCATTGAGCGCCTTTCTTCTATCACTTCTCCTCCTCACAATGTTCATCTTGTTTCTTGCCTTTTTCAGCTTTTTTGCGGATCTAAGGTACTGTGGGTACTGCAGGAAGAGGTTTGTTATGAACCTACCCATTCCGTCTATCCAAACCTCATAATCCGTTTTTGCCAGGATCAGCATGATCTCCTGCGTCCTACCAACTGCAAATACCGGCACCACGGCCTTTCCACCACGATCCACTATTTCCTCAATCTTTTCCAGAAAATTCCTCTCAACCTCGTCCCTTGGAGGGTGCTCCCTGCCCGCGTAGGTACTCTCCATGATGAGCACATCTGTCTTCACGGGCTTTGTGCCCCATACCAGATGGGTGTTTACAGTTTGTATATCTCCCGTGAAGAGTATGGTTTTATCATCCCTTATCTCGTACATTGCGCTGCCTGGAATGTGTCCCGCACTGTGGGGCACTATGTCCAGTGAGCCTAGTTCCACGGGCTTTCCGTACTCAACAGGTATGAGCGCTTCCGTGGTGCTTTCAACCTCCTCCTTGGTGTATGGAATGGGAAAACCCTCAATATTGGCCACCTTGATTGTATCGTTGAGCATGAGTGGAAGAACCGCGTTTGTTGGCTCTGTTGCATATATGTTTGCCTCATAGGCGGTTGCTATTTTCGGCACCATCCCAGAGTGGTCAAGATGCACATGGGTTAGAAACATTGAATCAACAGGGGGTGCGGGTAGGGGATACGCGGGAGGTTTTGAGGGTGTAAGTCCATAATCAAAAAGCAATCTCAACTCATCGAATTCCATATACAATCCGAGGCTTCCAACCTCCTCTGCGCCTCCAAGAAACCGCGCTCTTACCATCTTTACCATCCTTGTGGTTATTGGGCAACCTATTTAAAGTTTCTTATCCTCGCCCTTGCATAGCCTTACGAAATGCCTGACTCCTTCTATGGGTCCCTTGGCAAGCAGGATGTCTCCTGGAAGTATCTTTGTGTTTTCAGTGGGCCCGAATATCCAGTTCTTTCCCCTTTTGATTGCTATGATCCACATTCCCGTCTCGCTTGCCAGATTGAGCTCTCCCAGGGTTCTGTTTGCGAGGATGCTCTCCTCCCTGACCTTGGCTCGGGTGATGGTCACATCGCTCTCCCTTATACTTTCCCTTATGATGGGATGGGGTTCAATGTCGCGCAGAACAACATCTGCAATCTGTACTGCAGAATCTGAAATTGCCTCGATGCTCGTTGCAAGCCTTATGAGGATAAGCGCTGCATAGGGATTTTTCTCCTCTATCGCCTGCTTTATTGCCTCCTCCTCAAGATGATAATAACTTTCATCAATTTTCTCCTCGAGATATTTTACCTCCTCTGCAATTTCCTTGTTGTTGAATATGAGGGCTGAGTAGGCAAGGTCAACCATAAGTTCTGATATGTTCTTCATCTGGATGAGTTTCTCACCTAATCCCATGATTCTTCACCCCTTGCAACCCTATCCAGGAACTCGTATCCATCCTCCGTGCCCCTGACTATGAGCAAGTCCTCGCTCTTTATCCTCACATCATCCTCGGGGTCGTAAATCCAGCTACGTCCCCTCTTTATGGCGATTATACGCACACCACTCTCAACTTCCACCTTCAGGTCTCCCAGCGTTCTGTTCACTATGCTTGAATTTGGGTACACCCTAACAACATGGATTTTTTCATCCGCCTTCAGGAACAAACTCGGAAGGAAGGGTCTTGCCGTGATGTCAAGATCAAGCAGGTATGCTATGTCCGCTGCAGCGTTGGCCAGATTTTTTGATGAGTCGGCCATCTGCAAAATGCCTGCGAGTTGCTCTGCCTCGTCCGGTGTGTTGGCGGCCAGCATGGTGAGAATTCTTATCTTGTAGGTGAGTTCTTCAATTTCTTCTTCCAAACTCTCAACTTCCTTGGCCAGATCCTTGCTGTCCAGAATTATGGCAGAATAGGCGAGATCCACGATGAGTTCCGATTTTTCCTTTATCTCCACCAGCAGATCCTTGACATTTTCCATTATTGGTGCGAAGAAAATTAAAAGATATAATGTTTTCGCTCTAATCCTGTCTTACGTAGTAATTGTCTCCTCCCCTTATCTCTATGTTCCAGCCGTAGAGCAGGGCTTCAACGATCTTCTTTCTTCCGCTCTTCAAATCGTTCCATAGGGTTTTGCGTGAAACGCCCATCCTTGCGGCAGCCTCCTCCTGGGTCAGACCTTCCACATCCACAAGCCTCAGGGCTTCAAGTTCCGAATAGGTTAGGATGATGCTCTTTGTGTATGGCATTCCCATTGGAGCGTAGGTGCTCACTGGGGGCACGTAGGAGATCCATCTTGGTCCACGCCTCCTGCCGCGACGGCCGTATCCTCTCATTATTTACACAAATGCGACTTAATATATATGCATTGCTGAAAATGGAGCAAAATAAATGGGGCAAAATTTTAATAATCGAAAGTTAATTTGCCTAAGAATTTGAAGGGTGAGAGAGATGATGGAGTACATTGCTTTGGGAATAGGTTTGCTATCCCTGCTCGTTGCCTTTGTATTTGCCCTTTATGTTAGAAAACAGGACCAGGGCGAGGGCAGGATGGTTGAAATTGCAGGATACATAAGAAAAGGTGCAATGACGTTTCTTAACAGGGAGTACAGGTATCTTTCTGTGTACATCATAGTGGTTGCGGTGTTCCTGTACCTTCTCAGTTTCATCAAGAACGGTGGAGTGAGCCCTTACACGCCGGTGGGATTTGTGGTTGGTGCCATATTCTCCGCTCTTTCAGGAAATGTGGGTATGCGCATAGCCACCCTCGCAAATGTTCGGGCTGCCAAGGCTGTTGAAAAGGATATGCACTCTGGATTGAAGGTTGCCTTCTCGTCCGGCTCTGTGATGGGTCTAACCGTCGTGGGGCTCGGACTTTTTGGTGTTAGTGCAATTTACCTCATATTCAATGTTGTGGATCCCCAGGGACTTTCAAACATTCTTTTCGGTTTCGGTTTTGGAGCGAGTTCCATTGCCCTATTTGCAAGGGTTGGAGGGGGTATATACACAAAGGCGGCCGATGTTGGTGCTGATCTCGTGGGTAAAATTGAGGCTGGGATACCCGAGGATGATCCCCGTAACCCGGCGGTCATAGCCGATAACGTTGGAGATAACGTGGGCGATGTTGCGGGAATGGGTGCCGATCTTTTTGAGAGTTATGTGGATTCAATAATCTCCGCAATTGCCATAGGGATCCTTTTCTCGGCGTTAAACACTGCCATTGTTTTCTTGCCCCTGTTACTCGCAGCAATAGGAATAATCTCCTCCTTCATTGGCATATCTGTGGTGGTTATGCTGAGAAACAAGGATCCATCAAAGGCCATGAACAGCGGGGTCATCACAAGTTCCATAGTTATGATCCTTCTTGCATTCATCGTTATGTATCTCAACGGAGATTACAAGTTTGCATCCATTGGAAAGGTCGTGCCCTGGTACAATATGTTTGTTGCCCTTGTTTCCGGACTTGTCGCAGGAATAATCATAGGGTTTTCCACAGAGTACTACACCTCTGATAAGTACAAGCCCACGAGGGATATTGCGAAGGCGAGCACAACGGGTGCGGCCACAAATCTAATAACAGGAATGTCCATAGGAATGCTCAGCACGGTGATTCCGGTTCTATCCATCTCTGTGGCTATAATCATAGCGTACATCCTTGCGGATCTTTATGGAATAGCCATAGCCGCTGTTGGTATGCTGAGCACCCTTGGAATGACCCTTAGCATGGATACCTACGGTCCGGTGGCAGATAATGCAGCGGGTATTGCTGAGATGGCGAATTTGGGCAAAAAGGTTAGGGAGCGTGCCGAAGAGCTGGATGCGGTGGGCAATACCACGGCTGCCATAGGTAAGGGATTTGCCATAGGCTCTGCTGCACTCACGGCTCTGGCTCTCTTTGCCACCTACAATCAAACGCTGGAGGGACTTGGGCAAAAGATAGTAATTGATCTGGCCAATCCTTCAGTTATGGTGGGCATATTCATAGGTGCATTGATGCCATTCCTCTTCAGTGCCCTTGCCCTTCTCGCCGTTGGTCATGCGGCCGAAAATATGGTGAATGAGGTTCGCCGCCAGTTCAGGGAGATTCCCGGCATAATGGAGGGCAAGGCCACACCGGAGTACGAGAAGTGCATAGATATATCCACAAGAGCTGCCATAAGGAAGATGATAATTCCGACACTGCTTGCAATAATAGTCCCCATAGCGGTGGGCATTACTCCAGGCCTTGGCCCAAGGGCGGTTGGAGGACTGCTGGCTGGATCCATCGCCTCAGGATTCCTGCTGGCAATTTACATGGCCAATGCAGGGGGTGCCTGGGATAACGCCAAGAAGTTCATCGAAAAGGGTAATTTTGGAGGCAAGGGAAGCGATGCCCACAAGGCCGCAGTTGTTGGAGACACCGTGGGAGATCCCCTCAAGGATACGGCGGGACCATCTCTGAACATACTGATCAAGTTGATGAGCATAGTCTCGCTTCTCCTTGCGCCTCTCTTTTTGCTTCTGTGATAACTTTTTATACTCTTTTTTATATATGCTTCTTGAATGAGAGGAACTGTTGCAATTGTGCTCCTGTTGGTCGTTATTTTGCCCCTTGCCACGGCTCAGGTGTTGCCATCCTCGGGCAGTGTTAAGTTGAGGGGTGGTGAGGAGGTAACCCTGAGCTTTTCTATTGTGAATACACGCAATGAATCAGTGTTTTTTGTGATAAATTCTCCCCAGATCAGTGGCTGGAAGATCAATGTTACCCCCTCCAGTGGGATAATACATTCCATGGGCTCTCAGGTCGTGAAAATACATTTAAAGGCACCCAAGAGTTACGGTGTTAGTGACTTTAATCTGCCCTTTGAAGTTTCTGTTTACGATGAGAATGGAGAGGTCGGGAGATACGTTTACTCCCTACACGTATCCTTCCTTTCAACACCCTTTTATCTTTTTGAAATACCCTGGCCCGCCAGTTTCGGGTACTGGGCCACATTTCTCAATGTTGTTCTCACTTGGGTCATAATAACGCTGATTCTCTACATAGTGTTTCCTTATCTAAAGAAGATTGCAAAGATAACGAAGACGGAACTGGACGATATAATAGTGGAGATCCTCCATAAACCGATTACCGTGTGGGTCATATCCTACGGACTCACCACGGCGCTTCTTACTTTGCCACCGCTAAACTGGCTCTTTCCGCTGATCATTGAAATTTACAACATAATAGTGGTTGTCATAGTGACATGGCTTGCTTACAGGTTCTTCAAGGACATAGTTATCCGTTATATGTTCCATCTTTCTCGGGGCAGGCGTGGGGATCTGGAAAACGTTCTCATACCGATCCTTGAGAAACTCGGTATTGTGACCATAGGAACCCTGGGTGGGTTGATGATCCTTCAGGTCATGGGAGTGAATGTCAGTGTTCTTCTGGCAAGTATGGGCATTGCGGGCATAGTGCTCGGCCTTGCAGCCCAGCAAACCTTGGGTAATTTTTTCTCTGGATTGCACATCCTTATAGATAAGGCGTTCAGGATTGGAGACCTGATAATGCTTGAGGATAGTGACGGGGTTTATCGTGTGCTGGACGTGGGTGTTAGAAGCACGAGGCTCTACGAGATATTCTCAAACACCGTTGTTTTCGTGCCCAACAGCAAACTGGCTTCCCAGAACATAATTAATTTCAACAGACCAAACAACAAGATGAAGGTTCGCATAGATGTGGGTGTATCCTATGGAAGCGATGTTTCAAAGGTCATTCGCGTGCTTAAGGATATAGCCCTATCCCATCCAGGTGTTATGCGTGGAGGAGAGTACGAGCCACAGGTCATATTCAGAGAATTTGGCTCCTCAAGTTTGAATTTCTCCCTCTACGTTTGGATTGAAGATGTTATGAAACAGTGGGAGGTGCCCAGCGAGATTAGGCAGGAGATAGTGAACCGTTTCAGAAAGGAGGGCATAGAGATACCGTTCCCACAGGTAGATGTGCACATAAAGCCAGTAAGGCCAAGTGCCTAATTTCTTTTCTTTTTGAGAAGGTAGAGAACCAGTTTTGTGTACCTGGACTTTATGTAGGTTAACGATATGAGCCAGCCCACGTAAATTGCAATGTAGAATGGAAGAATTTCCACTATTATTTTTATTGCCTCTATCTGCACGTACCTTGAAATGTAGGCGATGATTCCCCAGCTTGAAAGCACTATCATCAGGGAGAGGTAAAATGTGATGGCGATCTTTGCGTACCTTTTCCATATGTTGATCAGTTCAAATATTCTCTTCAGATCCCTAGTTTTCTGGAGAATCAGCGAGTTCATTATTTTGTCTTCAAACACAAATATGGCCCAGAATATCAGTGAGTAGAGTATTATCTCGTTCCAAAGATTTAAATATGCAAAATTGAAAATAAGGGAAATCAAGAATGCCAACTCAACCAAATAGGCGTACATGAAATCCTCTTTAATCTCCTGAATGGTGGCCACGGTGAATAATTTTACGGGAATTATTTATATTAATCGTTCTGAATCTTCCCAATGAGAATCACGGAAGAAGCAATAGGATTAAATAACCCATCGTGAATTCTCTCCTATGCCGGTTATTCTCCTCGTTGGTATGCCAGGTGCGGGAAAGGAAGAGTTTGTGAAGGTCGCTGTTGATATGGGCTATGAGGTTGTCAGGATGGGGGATGTGGTGCGTGAATACGTATCATCCCTGGGGCTTGATTTGAGGGATGAAATCGTGGGAAAAATCGCACATGAGGAGAGGGAAAGGCACGGTATTGATGTCTGGGCCTGGAGAACGGTGGAGAAGATAAAGGGGAGCAGAAAAATCCTCATTGATGGGGTCAGATGCATTGAGGAGGTTGAAGTGTTCAAAGGGGAACTTGGAGAGGATGTACATCTTGTGGGCATATTTGCCCCCAGGAAGGTCAGATTTGAGAGGATCCTGCATAGGGGTAGAGAGGATGATGTGCGTACATGGGATGAGTTTGTGCGCAGGGAGATGAGGGAACTGAAGTGGGGGCTGGGAAATGTGTTTGCTCTTTCGGATCATATGCTTTTAAACATGGGTACCCTTGAGGAGTTCCACAGAAATGTCAGGGAATTTCTCCTCGCTCTTGGTAAAGAGTAGGATCTCTCTTGGTGCAATTTTGGCCAAGATATTGCCATCTTTAGCAGTTTTCACCACGCTTTCGGGAGGTGCAACAAACGGAATCTCGCCCCAGATGTACTTTACCCTTCCTTCTTCCACAATGTTCCCCTTAAACTCCTGCGTAACTCCTTGCATCTCATAAACTCCTTCGTCCCTTATGAGAAACCATTTCTCTCCCCTGTAAACATACGCCTCCTCGTACTCTCCGAATTTTATGTATCCGGGCAGGGGTATTTTTGAGAAGTAGTACCATCCCTTGCCCTTTGGAATTCTGAAAAATTTCTCTTGCTCTCCATTCACGATGAGAAGGGAGCCACAGTAGGGGCAGGTGAGCATCTTTGCATAACTCCTATCTCCCAGTTGGGCATAGCATGTGGGGCATTGCCAGGGTAACCTCATATTCCCACTTCCATTATTCTCTCCGCCATTCTTATGGCCCTAACATTTTCCTTGACATCGTGCACCCTGATTATGGATGCTCCACCCATAAACGCTATAACATCGCTTGCCAGCGTGGTCTCCAGCCTATCTTGCACGTCCAAATTGAAGAGTTTACCCATGTAACTTTTTCTGGACGCGCCTAAAAGAATGGGAAAGCCCAGGGACTTGAAGGCGGAGATGTACTTCAATATGCGTAGATTATCCTCAACCCTCTTGCCGAATCCTATTCCCGGATCGATTATTATCCTGTCCTCCCCTATCCCGGATTTGAGGGCAAATTCAGTTCTATCCCGCAAGAATTTTGCGATCTCTCCGATGGTGTCCTCGTAGTATGGATTTCTCTGCATGTTCTTGGGCTCACCCTTCATATGCATAATCACCACGGCAGCGTCATAATCTGCCACAACCCTTGCCATCCCCTCCTTCCTGAGCCCGTAGATGTCGTTAACTATGCTTGCTCCTCTCTTGAGAGCTTCCTCGGCGACCCTGGGTTTGTAGGTGTCCACGGATATTGGAACCTTGAGATCTTCCAGTTCCTCAATCACCGGAACGATTCTTCTGAGTTCCTCTTCCTTGCTCACTGGCTCGGAGAATGGACGTGAGGATTCACCTCCAACATCAATGATATCTGCTCCCTCCCTGACCATTTCCCGGGCCCGAGCCACGGCGCTATCCACGTCAAGGTACCTTCCCCCGTCAGAGAAGGAATCTGGAGTGACATTGAGTATGCCCATTATTTTTGTTGGTGGAACTGAGATTCTGTGATCTCTGGCCCTTATGGTGTATTCTCTCCTCTCAAAATTCTCAATGGCATTGTGCATCTCCTCTGCCATGATTTTACCCTTGAAGGGCTGTAGTTTCATCTTCTCTATGAGAATCTCAAACTGTCT
This sequence comes from Candidatus Aciduliprofundum sp. HYA1, assembly GCF_056175085.1. Classification (NCBI taxonomy): domain Archaea; kingdom Methanobacteriati; phylum Thermoplasmatota; genus Candidatus Aciduliprofundum; species Candidatus Aciduliprofundum sp. HYA1. The sequence continues at coordinate 1,400,106 of NZ_CM149694.1, read as the reverse complement.
CTTCGTGCCGAAAAGCACGGCATCCGTCTCCTCGCAATCCAAGGCGGCGGTGCACCAGGGTAGGGCACATTCCATGCCGGCGGCGAGAGCCTCCTGCTTCAAAAGCAAGGCGCCCTTGAGCGGAAGATTCTCAAGTTTCAAAATGAAAAATCTGGATTTTTTGTCCATTATTTCCGTGCCCTCTTTGCTCACACCGATCTTGCACATCATCTTCTTGGCACCTTGGTTTCCATAAAGCACGAGGGGATTGAACATACCTGAAGATTGAGTTTTGCCTTAAAAATTTTTGCAAAAAAAAGGGAAAAATTAGTGGAGCCAGTAGAGCCATAGGAAGTATATGGCGAATATTACTGCAAGGATGTACATCAGAGGGCTTATCTCCCTGACTCTCCTGGACGCTATTTTTGTTATCACGTATGCAATTATGCCCGCACCTATGCCGTTGGATATGTTGTAGGTGAATGGCATCACTATTAGGGTCATAAATGCGGGTATGTACTCCGTGTAGTCCTCAAAATTCACATTGCGCATGTTTGAGAGCATGAACAGGCCCACGAGTATCAATGCTGGTGCAGTTGCGGCAGATGGAACCAGGGCAATTATGGGCGTGATGAACAATCCGGTCAGGAAGAGCAGAGAAACCACAACGCTTGTGAGCCCTGTGCGTCCTCCCTCCTCAACGCCCGCTGCGCTCTCTATGTACGTTGTCACCGTTGATGTTCCCATAAGCGCGCCGAAGGTTGTGCCCAGAGCATCTGTGAGCAGCATTCTTGTCAATGGTTTCTCTGGAATGTTTCCCTTCTCATCCAGATCACCGACCTTTGCGCTCAGGCCCGTTACCGTGCCAAGGGTATCAAAGAAATCCACCATTAGAAATGCGAAGATCACTCCCAGGGCTCCGGCAGCCATCAACCCACCGAAGTCCATATGCAATGCTATTGGTGCAATGGACGCGGGGAGGGACACTGGAGAGGAAGGTAGGGAGAACCCAGATGGATATAAATTGGATGCAGCCCATGGACTTATGGATGCCCAGATAACCGCCGCCACGGTGGAGCTCAGTATGCCCCATAGCAGTGCACCCTTTATCCTGTTTACGAGAAATATTATGGTTATGGTGATTCCAAACAGTGCAATGGCCACCGAAGGAAGATTGAGGTAATTCATTGAGATTACCACACCCACCGCCTGATGGTTCGGAAGGAGTTTATCTGCCGTGTACCTTATTATGCTCGCATTGTTTAGCCCTATGAATGTGAGGAAGAGACCTATGCCTGCGCCTATTGAGTATTTCAGATTTGTAGGGAACGAGTTTGCCACCCAGGTTCTAACCTTTGTCACAGAAAGGGCGATGAAAATCAGACCCTCGATGAAAACCGCCGCCAGGGCAACCTGCCAGGTGTAGCCCATGGCGATTACCACTGTGTAGGTGAAATACGCGTTTAGGCCCATCCCCGGAGCCAGGGCATAGGGCTTTTTTGCGTATAGGCCCATAATCACGGTGGCAAGTGCGGAGGCCAGCACGGTGGTCGTCACAAGGGGGGCAAAGGGCATGCCCGTCTGGCTCAAAATTGCGGGATTCACGAAAATAATGTATGCCATGGTCATAAAGGTGGTGAAACCTGCCACGATCTCTGTTCTCACTGTCGAGCCATGTTCACTAATTTTAAAATATGAGTCCAGTTTTTCAGACCAACTCATGTATCCACCCAGTTAATATATCGATCCCATATATAATAGTTTCACTCCACATCGAAACTTATCTCGAGGAGCTCCTTTGACCTTCTTAACCTTGTTTTTCTTATTTTTATTGAGCCCACCTCACCTGTGGTTTCTGTGTGCTCCTTGTTGCAGGCGTTGACGTTCCAACCTTCGATAACTACTACTTTGAGGGTTTTTACTTCCGGCGGAACCGGGAAGAGATCGTACATCTCATCACCGAATAATCGCTCGGCCTCATCCCTTGGAAGGGTGTACACCTTTATGGGCACATTCTCTCTTATTTTCTCATTTGCAAGGTGTTCTATTTCCCTTATCTCCTCATCCGAGGGTTTTCTTCCGTATTTCACGGTTAGCCTTCCGTGGTTACCATCCACATACACGCTGGCGGTCCATTTTGCACCGAGCACCTTTACCACAGCGCCCTTTAGTATATGGAGAGCAGTGTGGGTTCTCACCTCATCGTTCATTTACAACCCCCAGAAAGGTTTTTCCTTCCTCTTTATTCTTGCGATTTCTTCAAGAACCTCTTTATCCTCGTATTTCAGGTTTATCTTGAACAGTTTTTTTGCATGCTCCTCGGGAATGTCTATGTAGTATGTCTCTCCTGCCTTTATTTGCCTTCCAACTGTAACGCCATCTATGGCCACGGCCACCTCCTCGCCCATTATTGCCTCTATGACGTTATTCTCCCCATTTCTTATGCTCTTTATGCGCCCCACAACGCGCCCATCATCCCGGAGTATTCTCTGCCCCACACGGATCCTGCCTCCTAAAACGCGCACCCCCACGATGGCAGGTTTGCTCAGGCGAAATATGTACTCTGGCAGGATTTTGAACTTACCGGGGAAGGTTATCTCCATTCTTTTCTCCGCCTCAAGTTCCCTCTTCTTCTCCTGGGCCCATTCTTCATAGTCCTCTATGAGTTTGTACACAACGTTGTTGGTGAATATTTTTATTTTTTCGGCCTCCTTTTCGGCATCTGGAAGAATCTTAACGTTGAATCCGAGAATCACGCGGTATAGGGGATTGCTGATTGTCTGGGCATTCACTATGTCCCTCTTGCTTATATCCCCTATATCGGCCATTTTTATGGGTATGCCCTCCTGTTTGAGTTCGTAGGCCAAAGCCTCCAGGGAGCCGAGGGCATCCGCCTTTATTATGATTCCCTCCTCCTGCGTCTCTATATGTATGCCCGTTTCTTTTCTCACCCTTTTAAGTGCATCTTCAAGATTTTCATTGGCCACCAGAACAGGCGATCCCGCTAGGGCATTTTCAAGGTTTGGTGCGGCTATCTTTATCCCCGCTGCCGCGTGAACCTCATCCACGCTTAGAAATCTATCTCTCGGATCACGCATCTCATCCAGAGGTTTTGGCTTGAGTATTGCCTTTATCTTCGTGACTATGGGCTCATCTGTACTTCCAACCACGATGGTATCTCCCTTCCTGATCGTGCCAGAGTAGAGGATCACATCGATCGTTTTACCCAGGCCACGCTCCTCCTTCACCTCAAGCACTGTCCCTTCCCCGGGCCAATCTTCGGTGTGCAGATTTTTTTCAAGGAATCTCTGGGCAAGTCCCACAAGAACGAGCAAGAGGTCTGCAATGCCTATGCCCTTCTTCGCGCTCATGGGAATGATTGCAACGTTCTGGGTGAAATCTGCAATTCTATCGTATCGTTCTGAGGAGAACCCCAGTTCGTACAGTTTTTCCACTATGCTGTAGATCTTCTCATCAACCGCCTGCTGAACCTCCTCCTTTTGCTTCTGAATTGCCAGAATGAATGGCATGTTATCCGCATTTTTCCATCCGTAGATGAGATCTATCTTGTTGGCCGCTATGACAAAGGGTGTGCGATACCTCTTCAGGATGTTTATGCTCTCGATTGTCTGGGGCATTATACCCTCGTTTATGTCGATAACGAGCACGGCGATATCTGCCAGTGCCCCTCCCCTCGCCCTCAATGTGGTAAATGCCTCATGACCGGGAGTGTCGATGAACAGCAGTCCTGGAATTTTGAACTTTTTCTTGATGAGATTTCCACATATGCGGTATATTGCCTCAATGGGCACCTCGGTTGCCCCTATGTGCTGGGTTATTGCACCTGCCTCTTTCTTTGCCACGGAGGTGCCCCTTATCTTATCCAGAAGTGTGGTCTTGCCATGGTCAACATGGCCCAGAACGCTCACGATGGGCTGTCTTATCATATTTTTTCCGTATAGCAAGATTGTATTAAGATTTGCGGATTTCCTTCATCTTTGCAGGCAATTCCTTCCATCTCCATAGCCCATCCATGATTTCCCCGTGGGAGTAGCTATGGCTTTTCAGGTAATCGTACCATCTCTTGAAAAGTTGTGGGTGCGTGCGCTTTAAATTATGAAATTCGGAGTTGAGCATAGATGGGCACATGAAACATCCTATACGCTCATAGCCCATATCGTACAGCGGATTGTAGGGCAGATCTTTCCACCCTATGAAGAGCCAGACATCCAGTGCGAGCCAATCAAGGATCGGATAGATCATCCTCAAGTTTCCGAGGGTCCGGCCACCGGTGCGCATCATTCTTCCAAAAGATTCGTACCTTCTCGTACCGTCCACCACCACGCCCCTGAATTTTTTCAGTTGTTCAAGCTTCAGATACCTTGTGCACCACCTATTGTCCTTTGTTGGTATGCCCTTTTCCTCCAGGGTTTTCCAGAAATCGATTTTTGGATGCACTTCAATTAGTTCAATGTCCAGATAGTCTGCAAAATTGTAAACGAATCGCTCCGTTTCTGGAAATTCAAGGCCTGTGTTTGCATATATCGCTTTTCTCACCCCCGCTCTCCATGCAAGGTAGAGTGCTACCTCACTGTCCTTGCCTCCCGAGAATGCCACGTAGTTTGCCCGACTCTTTTTTATCATATCAATAGCTCTTCTCTCCATCTCCCGCAAAAAATTTTCATTTGCCCTTATGGCGTCTTTCATACTGCTTCTTTTTCTAGTTACGATCTTTCCACAGTAAAGATCCTTTATTCTTGCACCCTCCCGGGCTTTCACGGCCACACCTGTACACCTTCCGGAGTAGAAGATCTCCCAGTTTTCCACATTTCTGCCTATTTTCTTTCCCTTCAGGTGACCCTTCTGGTGAATTTCAAAATCCACATGGCCTGTGAGTGCATGAAAGAGGGCAGCACCCTTACCCGTGGGCACGAATACGTATTTCCACCTTCCATCCTTCACATACTCGAGCGTTCCGATTTTAAAACCGTCAACGAAGACATCCTTTCTGTAATCCAGGCCCGGTTGCTTTGAGAGAAGTACGAGCCTTCTCCTTACGTAATCCCTCACCTCCCTGAACGGAATGAGTTTGCCCAGCACTCCCATCTCATAGGGGCTTGCAGGTCTTATATCCCCCAGGGGATGAAATCTGAGAGACACGGGGTGAGAGTGGCATATTCCGCACCTATCTCCACGCACAGGAACGTTGCATTTTGTGCAGTATCCGATCACGACGGGCAATCTCTTATGGAATTTATAAGTTTCACTCTAAAATCTGAACATCTCCTGCTAGTACCCTCTTTATCTCATTGCCCATCCTTACGAGGAGAAAACCTTCATCGTCGATATCCTCGGCCATGCCCTCGTACTCTCCATTATCCACAATTCTGACTCTTTTTCCAAGTGTGCAGTTGTACGCCTTCCATTCTTTTATTATGTTCTCCTTGCTTTTCTCCTTCTCCTCGCCCAGAATTTCAAGAATCCTCAGGAGAAGTTCGTCCCTGGAAACATCGGGAAGATTTATGGCGATCTCTGAAATTTCTTCAGGTATTTTGTTCTGCAGGTTTATTCCTGCTCCCAGTAGCACGTACTCCCCGTGCACTTCCCCTATTATGCCTCCCAGTTTTTTTCCTCGGAGAATTATGTCGTTGGGCCATTTTAGGCACACATTCACGCCCATATCCTTCAGGGCCTTTGCAATGGTCACTCCTGCCATTAGGGATACGATTTGAAGGGGTAATTTGACCCTTATTATGGCTGTGAACCACAGGCCCCCCAGGGGAGAGTGCCAGAATCTCCCAAATCTACCCCTACCACTTTTCTGAGTATCGGCCAGCACAACCACATTTTCTCTCAGAATCTGCCTTGCCAAGTCCTGCGTTGAGTTCACATATTGGAAGTGCAGAATTTGAAACTCCGAGCCCATAAAAGGGTATTTTCCTCCTCAATTTATACTTTTTATTTTTCGGCGGGAAATTGGGTAAAAAATGACTTCCATTCTTTCCGGGAAAAGCTGCTTTCTTTCTAAAAAAGGGGCTCAGTGAAGAGGTTTGGGGGTAAAAGAGCATCAATGATGCGATCAAGCCTCGCCCTGCGAGGCGCCGGCACCTTTTCAAAAGGGGCTTAATGGACCGGGCGGGACGAGCATCTCTGATGCGAGTAAGCCCGTGACATTTCAAAGAAATGGACCGGGCGGGATTTGAACCCGCGGCCTCTGCCTTGCAAGGGCAGCGATCTTCCGGGCTGATCTACCGGCCCCTAAGTGGGGAAGGTAAGAACGAATATAAAATTTTTCGGTCAAACCCTCACCTTTGCCCATTTACCTCTGCGGAACTCAAGGTACATCCACCCTGCCCTTATGAAGGTCTCAAAGAACATTCCGAGCCATATCCCCACAAGTCCCATTCCCAGAGGGAAGGCAAGAACGACAGCAATGCCAAGACGTATGCCCATCAAACCGGTTAGGTTTATTACCATGGGCATCGTCGTGTATCCTGCTCCCCTCATTCCGCCCGCAAGGGTGAACAACGCTCCAAGTGCGGGTTCTGTCATTCCCATGAGGAACAGGTATATGGATGCAAGGTGTATGATTCTCTCATCGCCCGTGAATATCTCTGCGAGGTACTGGGGAAACAGGATCATTATGGCTCCAGCCACTGCCATGAAGAGCATACTCATCTTCGTTGCCTCAATTGCCGCCATTTTTGCCTTTTTCACGTTTCTCTCCCCGAGGGATTGTCCCACCAGCGTGGTGGCTGCTATTGAAAATCCGAATGCTGGCATGTAGGCGAAACTCTCCGCCTTGAGTCCGATCTGAAATGAGGCGTAGCCGAGTGCACCGGATGCGGCAAATATCAGGGCTGCGTATATGAAGGAGGTTATGGCCCACATACCCCTCTCAATTCCAGCGGGTATGCCAACCCTGAACATTTTCTTTATGAGTTCCAGGTCCCATTTCTCCCTTGCGAGGAGTTTGGGGTATATCACGAGTTTACCCCTGCCTTGCATAATGAGATAAATCAGGGAACCGAAGAGGTATGAGGAGCCTGTGGCGATGCCCGCGCCCAGCACCCCAAGTTGTGGAAATCCGAAATTTCCGAATATGAGTGCGTAGTTCCAGAACACGTTCCATAGGTTGGCGAATATGTCCACGTTCATGGGTGTTTTCGTATCTCCCGCCGCCCTGAGGGATGCCTGATACGCTGCCATAAACACGGCGAAGGGGTAGAAGGTGAACACTCCCATTATGTACTGCTGTGCCCCCTTCACCACTGCAGGTCCGGCTCCCAGTGCAACAGGCAGGGTCCATCCAAAGAAGACGGCAAATAGGGATACGGGTATGGAGATGAGAATTAGGAGAATGTAGAGATTTTCAAAGGTGTATCTTGCCTCCTCGTACCTTTTCTCGCCCCATCTCCTGGCTATGATCGCCACACCTCCCGTGGTTATTCCCATCACCAGCGGGAAGGTCAGAAAGTAGAACATGCCACCTATGCCTGCGGAACTAAGGGTTACAGCGGGATTGCCGTATCTGCCGAGCATCATGGCATCGACTATGTTCTGAAAGGTGTAGAGCACATTTGATATCACGGCTGGAATTGCGAGGTTCAGCACTGATTTTCTCAATTGCACGTATGTGCAATGGTGAGCGCGTAGATAAATTTTGAGGTAAATTTTTTATAAGGGTCAAGGATAAGCATCTATGATTCAGCGCCTCAAGGGATTTCGTGATATGTACCCGGAGTATATGCGTGCCCGCAGAATAGTGTTTGATAAAATATGCTCGGTTGCCCGTGAATTTGGTTTTCACGAGATAGATGCTCCAAGTGTGGAATTCCTAGACCTTTTTCGCATAAAGAGTGGGGAGGAGATAGTGAAGCAAACATTCAGTTTTGTTGATAAGGGAGGGCGTGAAATAACTCTCATTCCTGAACTCACACCCTCAGTTGCCAGGATGATCGCGGCGAGAAAGGATCTCGTTAAGCCCGTAAAGTGGTTTTCCTTCCCGAAGATGTGGAGATACGAAGAGCCCCAGAGCGGGAGGTTGCGTGAATTCTACCAGTTCAACGCTGATATTTTCGGGGTTAAGGGCATAACTGCAGATGCTGAGGTTATGGCCCTCGCCATGGAGATTCTGGATTCCCTTGGACTCAAGGGTAAGTACGTGATGCGTTTTAGCGACAGAATCATAATGGAGGAACTTTTGAAATCCATGGGCATTGAAAATATAGAGGAGGCATTCAGAATAATTGACAAGAAGGATAAGATCGGGGAGGACGCGTTCCGCGCGGAGATGGAGAGGATCACTTCAGAGGATAACGTGGATGAACTTCTCTCCCTTATGGAACTTCGTGGAGATGTGGATGCCGTTCTATCAAAACTTCAGCACTTTGAGAGGAGCGAAGCGCTCGGAGAGTTGAAGGAACTGCTCGATGCCTATGGAAAAGAGGCGATTTTCGATCTTTCAATTGTGCGGGGACTTGCCTATTACACGGGTGTGGTTTTTGAGGTCCACGACGCAAGGGGCGAGTTCCGTGCCGTGCTGGGAGGGGGAAGATACGATAGGGTTGTGGAACTATTTGGAGCTCAGCCCACCCCCGCCGTTGGTTTCGGTATGGGTGATGCTGTGCTTGAACTCCTAATGCGGAGGGAGGGTGTTTGGCCTGAAGAGAAGATTGAGGTGGATTATTTTGTCGTTATAATCCCTGGATTCAGGAAGGAGGCCATTGAGGTTGCGATGTGGCTCAGAAAGAAGGGATATGTTGTGGATATGGAGCTCGGGAACAGGAGTGTTGGAAAGCAGATGAAGTATGCCAATCGCATAAACGCAAAATTTGCCGTGATTGTGGGTGAGGAGATAAAGCGAGGTGGAGTAACGCTTAAAAATATGGAAACCGGTGAGCAGAAGGTTGTGAAGGTGGAGGATATTTAAACAACCCTGTGCAGTGGCTCTTTTCCCAGAAGAACCCTGGATACATCCTCGCACACCATCTCAGCCATTTTTCTTCTGGTTCTCTCCGTTGCACTTCCCACGTGTGGGGTGAGAACCACGTTGGAGAGTGAGAGCAGTTCTGGATTCACGCGGGGCTCTCCATAAAACACATCGAGACCTGCGGCGAATAATTTACCTGATTTCAGGGCCTGGATCATTGCCTTCTCATCCACAACCTCTCCGCGGGCGGTGTTTATCAGAATGGCTCCATTTTTCATGAGTTTGAATTCCTCCTCGCCTATGAGGTGCCTTGTATCTTGGGTCAGGGGAACGTGCAGGGTTATTATGTCCGATTCTCTGAGCAGTTCGGGCAGGGATGCGAATCTTGCACCTGTTTCCCTCTCAAACTCCATTTTTCGGGTGCGCGAGTAATAGAGTATGCGCATGTTGAATCCCCTTGCCCTTCTTCCAACGGCCTGTCCTATGCGTCCTGCTCCAACTATGCCAATGGTGGCGCCCCACACGTCCTTACCGAGCAGTAGCATTGGCTCCCAGCCCCTGAATTTTTTATCTCGCATGAATTTATCTCCCTCAACAACCCTCCGTGCTGCTGCGAGTATGAGGGCGAAGGTTAGATCCGCGGTTGCGTCCGTTAGCACTCCCGGGGTGTTCACAACGGTGATTCCCTTTTTTCTAGCGTACTCCACATCAATGTTGTTGTACCCCACAGCGTAGTTGCCAATGACCTTGAGATTCCGTGCAGAGTCGATAACTTCCCTGTCTATGGGGTCTGAAAGTAGGGAGATCAGAGCGTCTGCATCCCTCACACCCATTATTATTTCCTCCTTGGTTGGCTGTCGGTCTTCAGGGAATATATCCACCTGGAAGCCATGGCTCTTCAGCATCCTTATCCCGTCATCTGGAATTTTTCTTGTCAGAAAGATTTTCATAGGCGAGAATGCGCTTGAAAGCATTAAAATTTACCGTTTCTTGGGTGATTTTACGAAATGATAATCACACGTAATTATTTAAATAAGAAACAATGGGTGGTTGAAATATGAAGAGGCTGTACACGAGGAAGGAAGAGGGTGATATAGGAATTGCAACCCTCATACTGTTCATTGCGATGATCATAGTGGCCGCCATTGCCGCATCCCTCATAATATATGTTGGGGTTACCCTTAGGGAGCAGGGAGAGAAGGTGGCATCGGATGTAACTTCTCAAATAACGAGTTCTGTTAGAATCCTTAATATTCTGGGAGATAGGGATATTGATGGAAAGGACCCCTCTGTGGTGAATGTCAAGGCGCCAATTCAGAGGGATTATACTCCTCCCCATGGAGGTTTGATTCTGAATGTGACGGTAAACAGCACGGATCCACTATCCGTGAAAATTGTCTGGAATTCTGCGGTTGACACCGAGAGTGGTATGTGGAAAGAGGAGCTTTACAGGGTTTCTGGAGCGCCTTCAACCATAAAATTCATTTTGAGGGATGAGAACTACATAAAGAGCGTTGGAACCCTTGTGGCGACCTTCACCTCAGGGTTTGGAGATGGTAGAACATATGTGGATTACGGCGTGAATTCCAGCACTTACTACGGCTATGCAATAATTGGGTACGATAGGGCGGGCAACAGTGTTCTTTATGCTGCGTTGAACCAAACAGTTTACACGGGAACGGGAACTCCGGATACCACGGCACCCACGGGTAATATAGAATCCATAACTCCTGCCGGATACGGGGTTATGATAACATGGACCGCAAGCGATAGCGGAAGTGGACTGGCCTATCAAAAAATTTACCGTTCAAGAAGTGAAATAACAAGTACGAATGTGGAGAATGCCACTCTGGTGGCCACGGTGGGTCCCGATGTGAGGAGTTACATTGACTATCCTCCAGCCAATGGAACCTGGTATTATGCCATTGTTGGTTACGATAGGGCAGGAAACAGTGCCTTATACTCGGCCACAACCAATAGCATAACTGTTACGAGGGTGGATAATATCCCACCTCCCTCGGTGGAGGGTCTTCGGGCTTACACCTCCCAGTACTACATACACCTTGAATGGAAACCGGTTCGAGATAATCAGAGCGGTATAAAGGGCTATTACATATACCGTTCCACAAATTATCTGTCTGTGGCGACAACGCAGGTATTCAACAGCAAGCCCTATGCCTTCGTAAAGGATACCTATTTCAACGACTACATCTATATGCCCTATCAGACCTATTATTATCTGGTTGTTGCTGTGGATAACGCATCCAATTACGGGCAGATAATCGTGCCACAGAACTCAATTCAGGTGCTGGAAATAAAACTTGCACTTGGTCCAGGTTCCAAGCCCGTTGACTTCAACAACGTTATTGTGGAACTCACAGATGGAAATGTGGAAGCATCTCTGAAACTGAACTCCTCAGGGTTTGGTGTTGAGGCAGCCAATGCAACCCTTTATGGAGTGCAGGTTGTGAATGACCCCTCCGGAGAGTTCAGGCGGAGTTACATCCTTGAAGATGGAGCCATAATAATAATGTACATTAACGCGAGGGCAGTGGGGTTGACCTTGACCCCTCAGACAAAGCTCACAATGAAGATAATTCCAGGTCCGGGTATTCCCATATACACGGTGATTGAGATTCCGCCAGTAATGTTAAATAGATACGTGGAGATATACTGAGGTATGCCAATGAGATCAAAGAAGACAAAGAAAAAATACAATCTGATAAAGCGCGCATATCTGCTTGGCTACGAGGTTGGCTATTACTCTCACGATGAGGCAGTGGGCTGGGTAAAGAAAGAACTGCGTAAAATTGAACAGTTGGCAAGGGATGAGGGCATAGAAAAAGAGATTGAGCAGGTCTACAGAAGGGGAAAGGATGAGGGCAGGAGAAAAAGAAGTTACGAGATCACCGAGGGCAAGGAAAAACTGCTGGAACAGCCAAATATCAGGGTTGAGAGAAATACAGTGAGATTAATTCGCAGGTACGATTTGAGAATCCAATTTATGGATTTGCCAAGGTTTCTCAAGAGACGTAATCAATTTTGATTACATCCTTAGATTTTCACGGCGATTTATTTAAATTTTCAGAGGATTGATCTTCAAATATGAAGGAAAATAAGGTTACCTGGATAAAGATATACGATGAGAACCTGGAGAGGGAGTCAAGGACATTTGTAAACAGCGTGTCAAAGAAGGAAATGAGATCATTCGTTAAGAAACCTTTTTAAATACTTTATGCTATCTTTTTGGGGCACGAAGATTATCTCTCCCCTGGGAGTTTGCTCTGTCTGCATTTTCACATTGAGGAACATGACTTCTCTATCCCCTGCAATGTCTGAAATCAGGTAATTTATCATTGAGAGTATGGTGTCGTAGGCGATATCTATTTTCTCAATTTCAAGGTAATCCTTGAAATTGTTCTTGAACTTGCCTGCAATGCTTGTGCCGAATATTTTCAAGGCATCCACGATGCTGTCCTTTCCGTAGGCCTTCTTTATTATCTCAACGCTATTTTCGTGGACCATTATTAGGAAGGTACCCCTTATATTTCCAACAAAATCCACGAATATGCCGAATACCCTGTCATCCTCGTTGTACTGCGCCAGGATTTCATCCAGAGAATTCAAACTCCTGAACACGTTTTTTAATTTCTCCCCAAAGATCTCCTCTCCTACGGATGTTGTGCTCTCCTCCATTTTCTTACCAAGTTCTTTGATCTCCTCCTCTGTGAGTTGCTCTGCGGTCAGCAGGTCCCTCATATCTATAATTGCATCCCTTGTGGGGTAGAACACAAATCCGCAGGAATTGCACCTGTAACTGCCAGTTTTTAGTTTCGTCACATCCCTTGAGCCACAAATTGGACAGGTGACCATTTTTCACACCCTCGAGGAGTACACCTTTATCCCATCGGGAGTTATTTCCATCTTGTGCATATCACAATCATGCATTGTGCCGCGCATCTTTATAACCTGCAATGCCCGCGTCATAGTGTGCCCGTTCAGAAAATTGTGGAGAAATATGACACCGTGGGCCATATAGTGCTCCGGGCTGTAGTTGGTCAGATCAGTCATCTCCGAAAGTATGAGAACCGTGATTTTTAGGTCCTTTAAACTTCTGAAAAATCTGGCAATTTCCTTGTTTTGCTCCTCTCTATCCCCTCCACCATATTTCAGGGTGAGCACAGAATCTATTACCAGCCTTTTTATACCCTTTGCCTTGACTATGGAGTTAATCCTCTTGAAAACTTCCTGGGCATAGGTTCCCCTTATGCTTTCGGGAGATTTCACAGCCCCAAGGTACTGTATGCTCAACGGACCCATATCTGCAAAGAAGATCATACCGCTTATTGTGTACCTTCTCAGATTGAAGCGAAATGTGGAAAGATCCTCAATTATGGTGTGTGGATCCTCTGTTAGAGTCACGTAGAGCCCCTTCTCCCCCTCCTTTGCTCCCTGAATAAGAAACTGCACGCCAAATGTTGTTTTGCCCGAGCCAGGAGGACCGGCAACAATATAAACTCTCTGGGACACCAATCCACCCTGAACAAGTTCATCAAATCCGGGCACGCCTGTTCTAATTCTCATCAATTTCCTATCTTTGAGAATTATTTAAGTTTTGTGCAGTGGTTATTGAAAATGAAAATAAAGGGAAAAAATTATTCTTTCAGTTCTTCAAGGCGTTTCTTTATTTCCTTCAATCTCTCTTCTATGTACCTCTTTTCTTCCTCCAGCATCCTCAGTTCTTCCTCCTTGCTCATCGGGTAGTATGGAGGGTACTGGGGTTCAAATGGTGCTGGAGGTACGTTTGCGCCGGTAATCTTTCCTGATTTCACGGCTTCAACGGCATCCCTTACAGTGCCCTGGAATGAGTTGATTACCTGAATTCCCGCCTGGGCCAGGACCATTGAGGCATTGGGCCCTGCGATTCCTGCTGTTATGACCATCTGCACTCCAAGGTTGGCAACCTGTTGAGCCGCCTGCACTCCCGCGCCCCTAGCGTACATGGCCGATGCATTGGGCACGAATTCAAGTTTATCTGTGGCGGTATCGTATATCGCGTAGTAAGCGCATCTCCCGAATATGGGGGATACCGGTGAGTTTTCTGAGGGGGCATCTGCAGTTATTGCCACACGCATTTCATTCACCCTTCAATTCCTCTATTCTTCGCTCTATCTCCTTCAATCTCTCTTCGAGACTTCTCGCTTCACTTTCAAGCATGCTCCTTTCATTCACGGGGGCATATGTGGGCGTGTATGCCTGGGTATATGTTCCGTAGTAGGGATAGTACCTCGGGTAGTATGGATTGTACATACCGTAGGCTGTCCCGTAGGGGTACATCCATCTCCATCCCCTTGGCATACCCGTCCATGGGCAGTATCCAAGCATGGCTCCCCATCCACGACCACGTCCAAATCCTCTTCCTCTACCCCATCCTCGGCCCCAGCCAAAGCCGGGTCCATACGGGTAGTATCCATAATATCCGTACATTCTTCATCACCTCCTTACCATCTTCTCCCATATCTCGGTCTTATGAATTCTCTGAGCAGGAGAAGCCCAACGAGGGCAATCACGTAGAATGATGCCACTATGAACAGGTGCACCAGTATTATTATCACCAGGAGCAGGATCACGAGGTCTATGAGCGAGTAAATGCCGGTGAACCTGAAGCCAAAGAGCGGGGGATACAGGTATCTGCCACCTCTGGGCATCCCTCTCACCATCTTCTCCCTCTGCGTCCGCGTCCGTATCCCCTTCCGTATCCTCTGAAACTCCCAAACAGGCGGAGGAAGAACCTTCCAAGGTATGTTCTCCGTGGATATCCCATGGGGGCTCCATAGTACCCTCTGGGTTCGTAGGGTTCGTAATCTGCATAGTTTCCATTGTACCCGTTGAATGGGTAGATTCCACGTCCACAGGGCCCCATTCTCCTGCCTCTGGGCCCACGACCGTCAGGTCCAGTTCCATCTCCATAGGGCATCTCAATCACCAAATTACACAAATGCGAATTAATATTTAAAACTTTCCCACATATGTTACCTTTCAAGTTGATGCAGAATTCTTTTCATAACGCCCATCATGCTGTGGTACTCCCACTTGGTGAGCATGGCCCTTCCGATTATGCGTCGGAACATAACCTCCGTGTTCTTTCTCTTATGCTCTGGGAAATTTATTGCATCGAGGATCTGAGAGAATCTTGAGTTGAGAAGGTTCAACTCGAAACTCTCGGCAATGGGCATTTTCTCCTCCTGTCCTTCCTGAATAAATAATTCGTACAGTACTATGGCAGCTGCATGGGTAACGTTCATGATTGGATAATCCTCGCTTGTAGGGATTGTTATAAGGGCATCACATTTCTCGATTTCCTCATTGTAGAGCCCGTAATTTTCCCTTCCAAAAACTATGCCCATTTTCCCCTTGTATCCCCTGATCTTCTCTGCAAACTCTCTGGGGCTCATTGCGATTCTCTTGAACTTCTTTGGGGATTTAGTGCTCACACCGCTTGTGGCAATTAGATAATCAAAGGACCTTCGTACCTCTTCAAAATCTTTCATGATCTTTGCATTTTCCAAAATGTATCGGGCGTGCTTCGCGAACCTGAAGGCATCATCATCCAGCTCTGGGGGATTCACGAGAACTAAATTTTTGAAGTTGAAGTTTGCCATGGTTCTTGCGAGAAATCCAATATTGCCGGTGAACTGGGGTTCAACGAAGATCACGGTTATGTCCATGGGACTTGCATGAACGTATAGAACAAATAATTTGCTGGTTATCTTTTTACTCCTATCACTCCTTTCTTCATGACCTCGATTATGAACAGGGATAGAATTCCCAGCAGCAGGAAAATCACAGCCGAACCGGAAAAAAGCACTTCGTAGGCCTTATTTGTGGGTATCTGCATCACGTAGGGTGGTGCCGGGAGGTGAATGAGTGTGTAGTAGGTGGTCATAATCGTTCCCGCTGTTGCTGGACCCCATGTGGCCCCAAAATTTCTGAAAAGGCTGTTTGCACCTGTGGCAATGCCCATAACACGTTTATCCACGCTGAATATGAGTACGTTGATAAGGGATACGTTCATAAGCACGATTCCGGCACTGACAATAACGGTCATCCCCACGAATGTCCAGAGGTCCACGCTTGTTGCATATTTTGCCATGAGCATCAGCCCGAAAAATGCTGTCAGAGAACCAAGCACTGTGAAGATTTTCACACCAACTCTGGGCATAAGTTTTCCCGCAATTGGTGCTATTATCAGTGAGGCAATGGCCGTTGGTGTCATAAGAAGACCCGTGTCCAGTATGGTTTTTCCAAATCCATAGGGTTGTGGCATTTGAAGTATGTAGGTGTTGGCCTGGCTCATCATCTGTATGCCAAATCCTGCCATCATTATTCCAACGTTGGCTATCATGGGATTTCTGCTTGATATCACGGATATGGGGATCAGGGGATCCTTCGTCTTTCTCTCCCAGAGAATCATAATGGTAAAGGATACTGCGGAGATGAAGAATAAAAGCAGAGTTTGTGTTTTGTACCATCCCACGGTTGGTGCCCTCGTAACCGCCACCAGTGCTGGCACCACAAAGAAGGTTAGGAGGGTAAGGCCTATAAAATCAAATTTACTTTTTGTGATGTACCTGCTCTCCCTCAGCACAAAATAGGATGCAATGAGCATCAACACCGCAAAGGGTGCAACACTGTGGTACGTCCATCTCCATCCATAGTTCTGGGATATGTATGCACCCAGGGGAAGGGCTATAACCATTCCTATGGCGAACATGGCGCTTATGAGCCCCTGAACCTCAGGGACCATTTCAGGTGGAAATTCCTCCCTCACCAGACTGAATCCAAGCGGAAATATGGCCATGCCTATGCCCTGAAGCCCCCTTGAGAAAAGGAGATATTGAAAATTGGGTGCAAAACCGTTCATAGATACACCCAAGGTGTAGAATACCAGGGATATGAGGAACATCTTTCTCTTTCCGTACATATCTCCAAGTTTTCCCATAACCGCCACGCTTACGGTTCCAACGAGGAGGTATATTGAAAGTATCCAGCTGGCGTTGCCAGGGGTGATGTTAAAATCCTTTTGTATTGTGGGAAGAGATGGGATAAGTACGGCCTCAGTGTACATAACCAGCAGTGGGAGAAGTACCAGGATTGCGGTTGCTCTTTTTGCGTATTTCAGGTCATATCCTTCCATCAGTTTTCCACCCGGTAGTTGAATGCTCCTATCCTTATATAAATTTTGTTTCAATTCATAAATTCTTTATATGTTCAATTCATCGCCTTTCTATGCTTTCAGAGAAACTCATGCGCAATGTGGTGGAGGTTATCACCCCGGAGGAACTGGAGATCGCGCTAAAGGAAAATCCTCGCGGTTATGTTGGCCTTGAGCCCTCAGGCAGGGTGCATCTTGGCACCGGATTGATAATAGGTGCAAAGGTTCGGGATCTCATGGATGCTGGAGTGGATATGATAGTATTCCTCGCGGATTGGCATGCATTCATAAACGATAAGTTTGGAGGGGATATGGAGAAGATTCGCCTTGCGGGAGAGTATATGAAGGGTGTTTTTGGGGCCCTGGGTATAAGGCCAAGGTACATATGGGCCGACGAACTGGTTAGCAAGAAGGAATACTGGGAGAAAGTTATAAGGGTGGCAAAGAAAACATCGCTCAAACGTGCCAAGAGGGCAATGAGCATAATGGGCCGCAAGGAGGACGAGGCGGAACTGGATTCGTCAAAGATCATTTATCCATTTATGCAGGTCTCGGACATATTTGATATGGACCTTGATATCGCCCTGGGAGGCATGGACCAGAGGCACGCGCATATGCTTGCCAGGGACGTTGCAGATAAACTGGGATACAAGAAGCCCGTGGCGGTTCACACGGTCATTCTCGCAGGATTGAAGGGTGCTGGAAGAATGGATCCGATAGAGGCGAAGATGAGCAAGAGCAAGGAAGGAAGTGCGATCTTCGTGGATGATTCTCCAGAAGAAATAAGGAGAAAGATGAAAAAGGCGTTCTGCCCGCCGGAGATTGAGGACAATCCCGTGCTGCAGATTGCGAAGCACATTTTGTTCGCCTATTACGTAGACAAGATGGTGATAAAGAGGCCCGAGAAATGGGGTGGGGATATAATCTTTCATTCATACCAGGAACTCGAAAGGGCCTATGCCAGTGGAGAACTTCACCCAATGGACCTGAAGATGGCAGTGGCGGAGGAATTGATACGCATCCTGAAACCTGTGCGAGAGTATGTGGAGAAGAACGATGACATCTCCCGTGCTCTGGGGTGGGGAAGATGAATGATATGATTCCGGTTGAGGATGTAGAGGTTAAGGAAGGAATGACGGCCGGCGAGTTGATGGATCAGTTATACAGATCAGGGGGGTTCGTGGCAAAGCACCTGGCTATAGCGGAGAAGATCCTCATTCGTATGTTTTCGGAGGAAAACACCACATTTCTATCATTTCCAGCGTGCATTATTGCTACAGGGACAAGAGGAGTGATAAAAGAATTGGTTAAAAGGAAACTTGTGGACGTGATAATCACAACCTGCGGCACTCTGGATCACGACATAGCGAGGAGTTTCAAGAATTACTACCATGGCTCGTTTCTCCTGGACGATGTGGAATTGCACAGAATGGGCGTGAACCGCCTGGGAAATGTGCTGGTGCCCAACGAATCCTATGGCGAGGTTATGGAGAGTTTTATGATGCCAATTCTTGAAGAGTTGTACTCGGAGAAGAAGGAATGGGGGCCGAGGGAGATCATTGATGAGTTTGGAAAGAGATTGGGAGAGGATTCCATTCTTTACTGGGCCCACAAAAATAACATTCCCGTGTATGTGCCCGGCATAACAGATGGCTCCTTCGGCTCGCAGTTATGGACATTCAGGGAAATGCACCCCGATTTCCGCATAGACATCCTCAAGGATGAGCACGAACTTGCGGACATAGTGTTTGATGCCAAGAAAACGGGAGCACTTATGCTCGGTGGAGGTATTTCAAAGCACCACACAATCTGGTGGAATCAGTTCCGCGATGGGCTCGATTACGCTGTGTATATCACCACTGCGGTTGAGTGGGATGGCTCCCTTAGCGGCGCGAGGGTGCGCGAGGCGGTATCCTGGGGCAAGGTGAAGGAGGATGCCAAATATGTAACGGTGGAGGGAGACGCCACTGTTCTTCTCCCTCTCCTCGTTGCCAGTGTGCTGGAAAAATTGTGAAAAATTAATATAAATCCCTACCTTTCCCCTCCTATGAAAACCGTTGTTCTCGCGGTTGGTGGCAACGCTCTGCTTCGCCCCGGAGATAAGGGCACAGCTGAGGAGCAGATGCTCAGGGCGAGGGAAACTGCAGAGTCAATATACCCCCTTTTTGAAAGGTACAAGGTGGTCATAACCCATGGCAATGGCCCCCAGGTTGGAGCCATACTGCTGCAGAACGAGACTGCAAAGGATGTTGTGCCCCCCATGCCCCTGGATGTCTGTGGAGCCATGTCTCAGGGTGAAATAGGTTACTTCCTTGCCCAGAGTTTTTATGAGGTCATAAGGGATAGGGGGATAGATAAGAGTGTGGTTACCATACTCACCCGCGTTGTTGTGGATGAGAACGATCCAGCATTCAAGAACCCAACCAAGCCCATCGGGCCGTTTTACACCGAGGAGGAGGCAAAAAAACTTGCAAGGGAGAAGGGCTGGCATGTTATTGAGGATTCCGGCCGTGGATGGAGGAGAGTTGTGCCCTCGCCGGACCCCCTGGAGATAGTGGAGAAGGATGCCATAAGGAGACTCGTTGATTCCGGATTCGTTGCCATTGCCGTTGGGGGTGGTGGAATTCCGGTGATAAGGAAGAATGGAAAACTTGTGGGTGTAGAGGGTGTCATAGACAAGGATCTTGCCTCTGCAACCCTTGCCCGGGATATCAAGGCCGAGAAGATGATCATATTAACCAGCGTGGAGCAGGTTTACCTGAATTTTGGAACGCCCGAGCAAAGGGGGATAAGGGAGATGGGTGTGGACGAGGCAGAGAAATACCTGAAGGAAGGGCATTTCAAGAAGGGAAGCATGTACCCTAAGATACTGGCCTCCATAAGGTTCATCAGGAATGGTGGAGAGGAGGTTTTGATAACCTCTCCTGAGAAATTGATGGCCGCACTGGAGGGAGAGGCGGGTACTAGGGTGTATCCATCTCATTAATATTTTATATGGGCAATCGCATATCCCGTTATGGGTGAAAGAGCCGGGCAAACCTACATACTTGATGCACTAAAAGATGTGCCCAAATACATTCGCTGGTGCACGCCTTCCGTGCTACCAAATCAGAAAAAATTAATGGATATATATTCCACGGACGTCTCCGTGTCCGCACATTTTTTCGGCAATTATGTTGATAACACAGGTGTTTTCAGAAAAGCGCATGAACGGGCGGCAAGGGTTTATGGTGCCGATAAAACTCTCTTTACGGTCAATGGTACAACGGGAAGCAATTTCATAGTTATGCGGATGATATCGCTTGAAAATGATACCCCACAGATACTTGTAACAAGAAACATTCATCATTCCATACTTCATGCTGCCGAATGGCTCGGTGTCAGATTCAGATTCATAAAATGTGCATACGATCCGCAGTTTGAAAGTTTGATACCTCCAAAACCGGAGGATGTGATAGACACACTCAACAATTATCCCGAGACAAATGCCATAATAATTTCCTCGCCCACATATAACGGTCTGGTTGCCCGCATTAGAGATATTACCAGAGCGGTTAAAAATTTTGATAAGGAAATAAAGGTGATTGTTGATGAGGCATGGGGTGCACATCTTCATTTTTCAGATTCTCTTCCTGAAAGTGCTATGGATGCCGGTGCTGATATTGCGGTTCAGAGCACGCATAAAGAGGGTGGTTCTTTACAGCAAACTGGGATGATTCACTGGAAGGAGAAGTATGTGGACAGCGATCTTATGTACGCGGCGTTCAGGGAGTATGTTACCACCAGCCCATCGTACCATCTTCTTGCGTCTTTGGATGCTGTTACTGCTTACATGGAGAGAAATGGAGAAAAGGCTGTAAATGATATGCTGAAAAAGGCACACAGATTGAAGGATCTTCTTGGTGAGAAGGTCATTCCTCCTATGCGGATGATGGATGACTCCCTGGAGTTGGATCTTGTGAAGAACTACATATCCGGGTATGATGAGGCAAAAACTGTGATTGCCCTAACAAAGTTCAAGGAAACGGGCTTTGAGATTGCCAAGATTTTGGCGAAGAAATACAAAATTGTTGTTGAGAAAAGTGGTTTGAATACTCTTCTTTTCCTGGCAACCTTCCAGATCAGGGATGAAGATGTGGATAAAACTGTGGATGCAATGCAGAAGATAATGAAGAAACTCACAAAGAGCGGTAAAAAGGAGTTAATACCAAATCCATTCAGACATCTGGAAAACAAGCCAGTCATAGAGCCCTATGTTGCCCGAAGAGTTGCACAGACCATAGGCAGAAAGGTTCCATTGCGAGATGCAATAGGAAAGATTGCTGCAGAGCATATAGAGGTGTACCCGCCAGGAATACCCGTGATTCTTGAAGGATTCAGGATAACTAATGATAATGTGAAGTATCTGCTCACGGTGAAGGAAATGGGCGGCCACATAAGCGCCCGCGATCCTACACTTGACACGATTTACGTGCTCTAAATTTTTAATACTTCAATGCAATTGCAGTACCGTGAAAATAAACGATATAGATCTGAGAAGGTGGAAAGAGTATGATGAGATTATAACGGATTCGCTATGGATTTTTCCTTCAAGGGACAACAGCGGCGCTCACACACCGGAATATCATGGAAACTTCATACCTCAGATACCGCGACAGGCCATGGTGCGCTTCACAAGGAGGGGAGAGTGGGTGCTGGATACGTTTGCAGGTCTCGGTACAACCCTCATAGAGGCACGGAGACTGGGGAGAAATGCCGTTGGAATAGAAATCAATGAGGAAATTGCCAGGAAGGCGAGGGATCTTGTTGAGAATGAGGAGAATCCATATGGTGTGGAAACCAGGTTGATAGTAGGGGACTCAACAAGGGAGGAAACATATGAAAATCTGGGAAATTTTCAGATGGTGATAATGCATCCCCCCTACTGGGACATAATAAAATTTTCAGAAGATAAAGGGGATCTCTCTGCGTCCCAATCCTTAAATGAATTTCTGAATGGATTCAGAAGGGTGGTGCATCTGGCATCCCAGCATCTTGATGATGAGCGATACTTGGTTCTCGTGATCGGAGACAAGTATTCCAAGGGTGAATGGATTCCTCTGGGATTCTACACCATGCAGGAGGTTATGCGCGAGGGATTCACGTTAAAGAGCATAGTGGTCAAGAACATAGAGGAGAACAGGGGAAAGAGGGGGCAATATGCTCTATGGCGCTACCGTGCCCTGAAGGATGGATACTATATTTTCAAACACGAATACATAATGTTCTTCGTGAAAAATTCATAAATTTGAAATATTAAAAATTCTTTCCTCTTGGAAATGCTTGAACTCGCCTATATTTTTTTGGCCGCAGTCGTGAGTTTCGTAATAGCCGCAAACAACTCGGCCGGGAGTGTTGGCACACTCTACGGCTCTAGGATTACTTCGTATTATCGGGCTGCATTTATGGCCGGATTCTTTGTTATGCTCGGTACCTTTCTCGAGGGATGGAAGATGTCCGGAGCCATTGAGGGAGGACTCATTTCATACCCTCTGGGTCTTGAGATGTCTCTTCTGGTTTTGCTCTCTGTTATCTTGCTCATGCTTCTTTTCACAATTCTCGCAGTTCCCATGTCCGCGTCCCAGCTGATGGTTGGTTCAATAATAGGCGTGGCTTTTGCCTTTGCGTGGAGCATAAATGGTAGATTTACGGCATTCATTGTGATCTCTTGGATTTTGAATTTTGCCATATCCCTTTTCCTGGCTCTCGCCATATACGCTATTATGTCTCGAGTCACAAAGCATTTCAATGTTTTTGCCTTGAGCCGTTTTTACACAGTTTCACTGTTGATAAGCAGCGCCTTTATGGCCTATACCCTTGGGGCAAACACTATAGGGCTAATAGCATCCTTGAATCTTTCTTGGTACTCTATTCTCGTTACAGGTGTTGCCTCTCTGTTGGGCACTGTTGTTTTGGGAAAGAGGACGGTTATCACCGTTGGGAGCAGGATAACCAATATGGATCCTCCAAGGGCCTTTGCTGCCCAGATAGCGGGAGCCCTTGTTGTTGAGGCATTTACCCAGATTCATCTTCCCGTGTCCATAACCCAGGCCATTATAGGGGGTGTTATAGGAACCGGGATGGTGAAGGGCTATCAGGAATTGAACAGGAAAACTGTAAAGAACCTCTTTTTATCCTGGTCCATTGCTCCAATAGTTGGTTTTGCCCTTACCTACTTCATAGTTAGGGTGTTATCTTGGCACATATGAGAATGATAACGTCGGAGGCATCCTCTGCCTTGTCGCTTATTGCGTCTATCCACAGGATTATCTTTTCAATTTGAAGTATGGAGAGTATGTCGTCAATTTTCTTTTCCTGGGTGTAGAGTTTGCGCAGAATTTCAAGTTTCAGATCATCTGCCCGACTCTCGTACTTTTCAACCTCGTGGGCCTTCTCCACCGCCCTGTGGATATCACCCTTCAGAAGTTCCATTGCCGAAGCGTTGAGGGTTTCAACGCTCTTCTTTGTGACATCAAGGTACTCCATTATCTTGCTCTCCTTCAGGAACTCTATGGCATCCTTGGAGGGCTTTCTCAGTGCTATTATTCTGCTAACCTGCTGAATCTTGTCTATGACCTTATCTATCTCCTCTGAAAGGTTTATGAATATTGCCCTATCCGATGGAAACAGAAGACCTTCAGAAAACAGAAATTCGTTTTTTCTTCGAAGGGTATCTCCCTCCTTCTCCTTCTCGTATATTATGCCCTCAATTTTCTCAATTTCTCCCCAGTCCTCCTTCAGGAGGGCCTCAACCTGCTTTATGAACAGATCCATGCATTCCAGAGCAATGTTTGAATGCTTCTCGTAAATTCCAATAGCCTCTTTCTCCCTCTTGGATTTGAACATCAGAGCCACCGCCGGGAATCGAACCCGGGACCTCCACCTTACCAAGGTGGCGCTCCACCGGCTGAGCTACGGTGGCTTACAAGATGCGCATGAAATTCCACTACAAAAATATTTCCCAGAAAAAGGGAAAAAATTATGCGAGGGCTTTTATTTCCGGAATCTCTGTACCAAGGAGATCGTCATTAATCTCGTAAAGTATGCTGAGTATTTCGGCCAGAACCTCGGCCTTCTTGCCCTTCATCTCCCATAGAGCAGCTTCAAGATCCTCAACGGTGTGCGATTTTAGCCATTTCTCCACATTTTTTGGCATTTTCTCCATATTCATTCCTCCAGTCATCTTATTGTCAGACGAATATATGACAAAGAAGTATTTAAAGTTTTCGTGAAAAATTACCATGGCTGACTTTTTGATGACGAAAATCAGGGGATTATGTCCACACCAACGTTGATCCAAACATCCTCTCCCACTGTTTTGAAGTCAAATTTTCTGTATAGTTCTATGGCGGGGTAGTTATTGTCCCTGACCCAGAGCACCACATTTTCGGTTTTTCCATAGGCCTCGTTTAGGAAGTGGGATATCAATGCCCTGGCATATCCCCTTCTGCGATACTCTCTCTTTGTGATGAGGGCTCCCAGAACCCAGACCTCTGGCAGGTATGTGAGGGCTGAAATTGAACTTATGGCCTTCTCTCCATACACAATCCCCCAAGTTCTGGCCTTTTCAACGAGGTACGATGGGTCCTGGAAAAGTGAGGTTAGAAATGAAGAGTCCCTTATTTCAACCACATTCTCTGAGATTTTGAATCTTGCGGGTTTTCTTGCCATAACCATAATGCGGTACTTCTTTCCCTTCCACAGATGCTGGAATTTGTAGGGCATATGTATGATTCCCTTTTCAATATCCAGAATATCAAGAAAATTTCTGGTGCTTTCCTCGTCACCATGAATTATCACGGATGGTATTGCTGCTCCGTGGTAGATCAGCATGTATCCTCTAACCCCTTGCTCCCAGTTCACATAGAATTCCGTGTTTTCGCGTTCAACTCTCAGGTCCCAAAGGGTAAAGGCGTGCCTCACGGGGTCCTTCTTGCAAAAATTCTCCAGTTCTCTCAGCCTCTGATTTTTAAGTATCATTGGAATGCGATGCGCATACACCCTAAATATTTTTGTTTTCACAATTGATAATCAAAAGGAAAAATTTAAATCCACGATGGGGAAGTGCCAACTATGACGGTTCCAGTCGCCCCAACGGGCATTAAAAAACTCGATGAAGCGCTTGGCGGAGGTTTTCCTAGGAACGGAATGTCGCTTGTGGTTGGACCCTCTGGAATAGGCAAGACGATACTTGCGCTCCAGTGGCTTGCTGAGGGAGCTAGAAATGGAGAATCCTGCGTGTATGTATCCACCACGATACCCTCTGAGGCTGTTATTGCCTACTATGGTGAGATGGGACTTTTGAAGGGGGTGGTGGATAAGATTGGATGGTACGATATGTACATAAGCCCGAAGGACCTGATTCCATTCACCACAGAAAAGATGCTTCATCTGATACACAGGGTTCTTCCGGATTACTTTGACGAGCAGTTGAATCTCATAAAACCTATTGATCGCCTGGTGCTCGATAGCCTAACAACGGTTGAGAGAATGGTTGATGATCAGGCAATGTTCAGGTACCTTGGAGCCACTTGGATTAGGTTCTTCCACGAGAAAAAGATCGCAATGCTCTTCATCGAGGAGATGGACGGAGATTCAAAGGTCAAATACGGAGAGATGAAGAATTTCAGTGAGGCCACTGTAGTGATGGATTACAAGGAGCACGAGAACCTCCATATGAGGGCCCTGAAAATCTTGAAAAGGTATGGGTTCAATCATCCAACATACTGGCTTCCATTCCACATCCGCGACGAGGGAATTGTGCTATGAGCAGGCTTGATGAGATAATAGATAGCATGGTCGATGATTCAAAGATAGTGATGATTCTCACAAAGGCAGAGTTGAGAACATTGCTGGGCTACAAG
Organism: Candidatus Aciduliprofundum sp. HYA1; assembly: GCF_056175085.1. Taxonomy (NCBI): domain Archaea; kingdom Methanobacteriati; phylum Thermoplasmatota; genus Candidatus Aciduliprofundum; species Candidatus Aciduliprofundum sp. HYA1. The sequence continues at coordinate 1,374,077 of NZ_CM149694.1, read as the reverse complement.
ATAGTGGCGCATCTTTTGAAGCAGGAGGATACCAAGGGCCTCTATGTGGCTCTAAATATTCCCCACTTGACCGTTGAGAGGAGAATACAGAAACTTGGTGCGGATCCATCAAAACTGTTTTTCATAGATTGCATAACTGCCTCCATAAAATCACCTGAAGAGCGTGAGAATGTGATATACCTGAGTGAGCCATCGCTAATTCTTATGGAAGGTGCCCTGAGACACGGTCTCAGGGTTCTGGATGGGGAGCGCAATTTCGTTTACATTGAGTCAATAAGCACTTTTCTGGCCTACAACTCCTACCAATCCTTTATAAGGTTTCTGAGAATGATAACCAACGAGATTCGCCTTTACGGGCTCATAGGAATAATTTTCATGCTCGATAAGGAACTTGAAGACGTTGAGTTCAGCCAAGCAACCACATTTGTGGATGACATCGTTGATTTAAGGGACCTCACTAGGGAGGATTTGGAGAATTGAGGTATTTCTTCCTGAATGCCTCTTCCACGTCAATATTGAGCACATTGGCCACAGATAAAAGCCAGGCAAACACATCTGCGATCTCCTCTTCAATGCCATCTCCCTCACGCACGGCCTTGAACAGCTCTCCCACTTCTTCCCCCAGCCAGACGAGATCCGCGTGGATTCCCCTTTTTCTGTCCTTCTGCCCGTAGAATTCCTCAATTATTCTCTGTGCCTCTTTGAGTTCCATAGGGCTTTATACCTACATGTCTTTTTAATTTTTTCTTGCCCTGTAGAGGTATATTTCGTGAAAGGAGAGTTTCATTCTATCAATGAGGGTGAAAACATAGGGCATTTTTAGAACCCTCTCAATCCTGTTGAATGAGGATAGGATGATGTAGATCTCCCCATCGGGCTTCAGGTACCTCCACGCATCTTTCAGAAATTTTATGGTGATCTCATCACCATACTCCCCTCCAGCCCACTGCAGATCCTTTATGCTCTTTGCCTCCCCTGGAAGATAGGGAGGGTTGAATATTATTGTATCGTACCTGCCCTGCACATTCTCAAATAGATTTGATACGATGAATTTTATTCTCACATCTTCCCTTATTGCTCGCGTCTTGGCGTAATCTATGGCCTCTGGATCTATGTCCACGGCCGTGACTCTGCTGCCTCTTTTGGCACATTCTATGGCAATTTCGCCATTCCCCGTGCCCATCTCGAGCACATCTATACCGCATCTTATGTTTTTCAGTATGAGCAGCGTATCCTCTGATATGGGGTAAACGTCCATTGAAAATGTTTATATTTGAAATTACATTATAATTTCGGTGTAAAGGATTGGAATGGGGTGAGAAATATGGAGATCAGATGGCACGGACACTCGTGCTTTGAGATAGGGGATGGAACGAGAATAGTTATAGATCCCCATGATGGTAGATCAATAGGCATAAAAGCCCCTAGGGTTCAGGCGGATATCGTTCTTGTAACCCACCACCATTTTGACCACGATGCCGTACGGGTTGTCAGGGGAAATTATAAGGTGATTGATTCTCCCGGGAATTATGAAGTCGGGGATTTGCGCATTAAGGGCATAGAAGCATATCATGATGAAATGAAAGGAAAGAAGAGGGGAAGAATCACCATGTTCAAGATTGAGAAGGAGGGAATAGGGCTTTTGCATGTGGGAGACCTTGGACATATTCTCACCGGTGAGCAACTCTCGGAAATTGGAGAGGTGGATATTCTCTTCACCCCCGTCGGTGGCGTTTACACCGTGGATGCCAAGGGTGCCTATGAGAATGCTATGAGGATAAGGCCGAGGGTGATTGTGCCCATGCACTACAAGATTACAGGTATGAGTTTGGGCATAGCCCCCGTTGACGAGTTTTTAAAACTTTTCGGAGAGGAACAGGTGGAGTATGTGGGAAACTCAATATATGTCACGAGGGATGATTTGCCTAAGAAAATGAAGGTTTGGGTATTCACTCTATGATGTCCAGGGCGTTTTCTATTCTGTCTATCTCCACATTCGTGGTCTTCTCTCCCACCACAGCACCGTAGTCGTTGGCAACCAGACTTGCACCCAGGTACTTGCTTCCATAGTTGGCGGTGCTGACGTAAACGGGTACACCGAACAGATTTTTCAGGGATTTTATCTCCTCTTCGTCAACCTCGGGATGCACGATCATACCCTTGTTCGTTACAACGGCTGCCGAACCCACGGTTTTTATCCCACCAATGGTGCCCTTAACTACTTCCACATCCAGTGCATCCTCAATGTACTTCACAGTTTTACTATCAAAATCCACGTGCACCAAGGCAACCCTGTCATTTGCCAGAATGTCGTTGCCTATGGCATTTATTTTATCTTCCACGAAGAGAACGTTCATCTCATCAATAAGAAAACTTACCTCCCTTTCATCGGCAAAGTTTGTCACGACAGCCCCGTTTGAGTTCATAACCATCAAACTTCCGATAAGGGGCGAGCCACCGAGCATTGTCTTAAAAACTCTTGCCCTCAGGGCCCTTTCAAAGGTGGAAATGTCAACATCAAAATTAGGTAAAACCACGATGCTGTTATTGCAGGCGGCGTAAACCCCAATGAACGGACTTCCGTTGATCGATGTTTTCTTTATCATTCAGGCATCAGTACTTCTACCGTATCTTCTTCTTCAAATTTTATCGCCTTGACCGTTATTTTGCTTGGAGGCTTCTGTATTCCTCTCTTCCAGATCTCCTCGTTAACCCTGTTGTCAATCCAAACGTTTTCCAGGGGCACCTTCATGTGCCTTGAAATGTAAATCTTGAGCAATTTTACAGCGTAATTTGCCCTCCTGGTACGGGGCACCATCTTGGCCTTCCTGAGCGGAACGTTAAATATCATCTCTTTCTCTGCCATCTTCCTCACCTTACACCTTCAATTTGTTCCTGCGCCAGTTTCTTCTGTGCGGATGGAACGTGAATTTTCTATCAGTACGCATCATAACCCAGGCAGGAACCCTCCTGTTGGAGTTCATCCTTCTTATCAAACGCATTTTCCTTGCAACATGCTTGTTTCTTGCCATTTTCATCTCCTCTCAATCCTTATTTCCCTTCTTTGTGAAGTCAATCTGCTTAATATACTTTTTAGTTCCTCATCAGTTATCATCCTGCCCAGCCTTCCACTTTGGGCCAGGATTATGAGTTGATTCTCCACGGCCTCTGCAAGTTCGGGCCTCACCAGCTTTATTCGTGCAAGGCGCTCCCTGGCCTCTGGCTCCAGGATCTGGCGGAGTATTGCCTGTCTGGCGGCCTCTTCCTCCTCCCTTCTCCTCTCTTCCACATTCTCCTGGGCAGCACCCTGCTGCATCAGTTCCATCATCTTTCGACGCTTGATTTCCTCAAGTTCCCTGTCCTCCATACTCCCTCACTTCAGGTACTTCTCCATCTGGGGATTTTCCTTAACGATATCCTTCATTATTTCATGGGCCGTGTTGTCCAGGAATGATCTGCCCTGGGATGTGATGACTCTGCCGACCACTATCTCCTTGTTGCTCTTTCCCATCTTTGTGACTTTCTCCACGTATCCAAGTTCTTCGAGCTGCTGAAGTGCCTTGCGCACGATGGCCCTGCTACCCTTCCGTGCCTTGTATCTCTTGGAGCCACGATCCTCCTTTCCTCCGTACTCCGCTGCCAGACGTGAGGTACCGATGGGACCCATTACGTAGATCTTTCTGAGCACAGATGCCAGGTGCACGTACCACCAGTCCTCCTGCTCTGGACCCTTCTCCTTATGCACTCCCGTGGTGACCCATCTGGTCCACTCTGGAGGCTCTGCTTTCTTCTCTTTCTTCAACTTCTCCGCAACTGCTCGAATGAGTTTATCTGGGGGAACATCATACACTGTGACCATATCAATCGCCAAACCGCCCTATACATTACCTATATAAGAGTATTTCGTTAATTCAGAGTTTGATCTCTTCAACCGCATCGTTCTTCAATAGAATGCTGAATATCTTCTTGGGCAGATGAAGCACATCCTCCTTTTTCAAAATAAGATTCCTATCTGGCAGGGCTATTTTCATGGATGGAACTTTAACACGGGCGAGAATGTACTCCCCCCTCTCAATCTCCTCAACCTTTTTCTCCTTTTCCTTCTTTTCCTGAAGCGGGCTTACCTCCCTCCTGTAAATTGCGTTTTTGTGTCTCTCAATGGCGTCCTTGACTTCCCTGTACAGCACCTCCTCCTCCTTGGTCAGGTTTTTTACCTCCCTCTCGTTTTTCCATAGGGTTGAAAGGAGAATTTTCCGGGTTCTGAGTGCTATGATCTCATCCAGGGCCTTCTCAATTTTCTTTATCTCTCCCATTATTTTTCCTGCCTTCTCCAGGTCCATCTTCTCCATGTAAACTCTGGCATTCATTCTGAGTTCCTCAATCCTGTTAATCGTATCTTCGTAGAAATTCTTCTTCAATTTTTGCAGATCCTTTTTACTCGCCCGTTCCTGACGCTTGATCTCTTCAAGTTCGTTGAGCAAACCCACATTTCTCAATGCTCCAACTTGTATAAATGCTTTTTGCAGAACCAATGGATTTTTATACTTTCTCTTGCATTTCTTCCTATGAAACTTGGGGATTTTCTGAAGTATCAGGACGAGATAATTGCCCTTCGCAGGGATTTCCACATGCATCCCGAGTTGGGATTCGAGGAGTTCCGCACCTCTGGTATTGTGAGGGATTACCTGAACGATCTGGGAATAGAGACGAGGATCATGGCCAAGACAGGTGTTGTGGGTTATCTCAACAATGGAGGCGATATGACGGTAGGAATAAGGGCGGATATGGATGCCCTTCCGATTCAGGAGGAAAATGAGGTACCATATAAATCAAAGATCCCGGGGAAAATGCATGCCTGTGGCCACGATGCCCACACCGCCATGCTTCTCGTCACAGCCAAGATTCTGAGTGGGATGGAATTTGAGGGAAATGTGCGGTTCATATTTCAGCCTGCAGAGGAGGGATTGAACGGGGCGGCAAGGATGGTTGAAGAGGGTGCGATTGAAGGAGTGGATAGGATTATAGGTATGCACGTGTGGATAAACTTACCCTCAAGGAGTATTGGCATATCACCCGGGCCCATTCTTGCGGCGGTGGACAGGTTCAAAATAAGGGTGGTTGGGAAGGGAGGCCATGGGGCATCCCCCCATGAAACTGCAGATCCCATAGTTGCCTCCGCTCAAATTATTTCTTCCCTGCAGAGTGTTGTGAGCAGGAATGTGGATCCTGTTGACACTGCTGTTCTCACGGTTGGCTCGATTCATGGAGGATCTGCCTTTAACATCATTCCTGAAATTGTGGAGATGGATGGTACCGTGCGCACATTCAGGGAGGACACACAGAGATTGGTTGAGAGAAGAATTGGTGAGATATGCACCAACGTTGCCCGTGCTTATGGTTGTGAGGCCAATTTGGAGTATCTGCACTTGAATTATGCCACTGTAAACGATGAGGGAATGGCGGAGATGGGAAGACGTGTGGCCTCTTTCACGCAGGTTTTGGATCAGGGTGTAAACATGGGTGGCGAGGATTTTTCGGAATATGCAAGACGAATTCCTGGATTATTTGCTTATCTGGGAGTAAGAAACGAGGAAAGGGGAATAACGAACCCGCATCACAGCCCAAAATTTGACATTGATGAATCTGCCCTTCCCTATGGTGTTGCCTTTGAAGTCCTTATGGCCCTTGAACTGATGAAAGATCTCAATATCGGGTAGTATACGTGGTCCTTTATTTTTATTCCCTCCTGAAGTGAGAGAAACAGAATGTTGGGCTCCTTGGTGAGTACTCCTGTTTCCTCTCCTAATTTTTCAAAGAATGACACTATATCCCTGCTCTCCTTAAGGGTTTTGAAGGGTGCCAGGGCAACCCCTTCCAGGGAGTTGTAGGCGGCGAACACTATGTTTGATAGGTCGTATCCAAATCTTCTCAGGTCCATTCTTTTCAATTTCTCCATCGGCTCTGGATTTGAAGTCCAGTGTGCAAAAACGAGCACATCGTAGCCCATCTTGGCCAGGTTTGGGATTATCTTTCGTGAAAGCCAGCCCTGCCTGAACAATTTGGACTTTATTTTTGAAACGCTCTGCTGTGATAGGCCCGTATTCTTTGCAATGGAGGATACCGTGCTAGCAGGATTCTTCACCAGTTCAAGGAGCACGTCAAATTCCCTGCCTTTTAGAGGTTCCTTTTTTTCTGGGTTTTTCCTCTCTTCTTCCATTTCTATGTGGAAATCCTTGCATATCAATGGGGCATAGTCAAAGAACATTGGAATCTCCGTCAGTTCAAATGGGAATATGATCATCCTTGTGTTCTCCGTTTGAAGAAACTCTCTCACTTTTATCAACCTCTCAGCGTATATTAGGCCCTTAAAAACCTCGGTGAAATTCTTTGACACGGCTATGACAAATCCCCTGTAGGACTCTGCGAAAGAGTAAAATATACCCGATGAGAAGGGTGGATACTCCCTTATGTTTTTCACCCTCTGCAAGTTGTTCATCTTCTTCTTATTCAGGCTCCCGTACCCGACAACAAGAAGTTCAAATCCAAGGGAGTGGAAGTCTGGAATGATAATTTCCCTGTATATCCCCTCCTTTTTCATCCTCTCCAGAGATTTGTAAACTGTCCAGTAATTCATATCCAGAAAATCGGCAAGTTCCTTTACAGACATATTGGGATTTCTTAACGCTCCACAGAGAATCTCCCTTTGCACACTGTTGAACTTCATCAAGGGTCATAATGGAGAGCCCATATTTAAAAATTTCCAAAAAATTGAAAAAATTAACCATAATAGCAGATAATTTTGATAAAAAATAGGGAAAAATAGCAAAAATTTAAATATTGTCTGTCCATGCTCCATTGGTGGTGCTTATGGATCTGAGAGGTCTGGGCAATATTGTGAGCAGGAAGCCGGTCACGGTGCTTATTGTTATACTCCTGATTACTGCAGTCTTTGGATTCTACGCGGCACAGATGCAAATGAGTGCAGATCTGCGGACATTTCTGCCAAACGATGAAATGGTGCGTGCCCAGGAAAAGATAAGTGAGGAATTTGGAGATACGGATATCGTGCAGGTCGTCTTCGTGTCCAACAACACTCTTTCAAGGTCAACGCTGGAGGATATGCTGACCGTTGAGGCAAATCTTGAAAATGATAGCATTATTTTGAAGAATTTGAAAACTCCCGACAATCCCGGGAATAGTATAGTTTCCCCTGCAGATATAATTGTTATGGGCAATATCACTCTTGGATTTGAGAAATCCCTGATTTCAATGCTCAAAAATTTTACCGCAACCATGGGTGATTTGAATTTCACCCTGATGCTCATGCCCCTGAATGCCATGAACACCGTTCTTGCCGATTACGAGGACATATACAACAATGCCTCATTGATAAGAAGCGACGCCCAGACCGTGGTGCTCATGCTTTTCAATATGCCCTCTGGGCATAATGGCTCGGAAATGGTTGATATTGAACCCTTACTTCAGAACATAACGGCGGTGCTTGTAAACGGTGAGAATTTTGAGATCAAGTCCAAGGTTCTTACAATAGTAACTCCCCCCCGGGGTGGGGCCTCCTCCACCAGTTCAGGTATGGAGAATCCTCTGTTTGAATATTTTGTGAAGGATATTGAGTCAAATATGAGTTATGATGATAAGGCTGTCGCAGTTCACTACTTCTCTCTGAGCAACAAGTTCACATCCACATCCCTTCAGTATTCCCTGTCATCTGTGAACTCTGCGATTAATGGAAATTCCCAACTCATAAATGCCCTCACAGCGGTGAAGATGTATGTGATGAACGGGGATAACTCCACAGCACTGGAAATAATGAATCAGACCTTGCAGGGGGTATCTTCAAATCTTAACAGCATGGGGCGGGTACTTCCCTATTATCGGGCTTACAATGAATCCGTATCAAAATTCCTGTATGATATGGAAATGGGCGCTCCAACTCCCCAGGATATACTGAGTGTGAAGGAGAATATATCGGCAATGCTATCCGTTTCCCAAGGTGATCTGAAAAATATGATGGAAATATTCAACTCAACATTCAATCAATGGCTCAATAGCAATTACCTGTTCTACGATGTTGTATACGAGGCCAACTCCACTTTGCAGATCGTTCAGAATTTTATTAGAAATTACGATGCCTTGGTTATGCTTCAGAATTCTCTTACAGGTATTGGGATGGAGATAAACCATGATACCGTGGCTAATACCACGGCTCATATTGATGCCCTGATCGGTTACCTTAAAGGTATGAATCAGAAACTTGAAACTCAGAGAGAGAATTTGCAGGAGATAATATCCTCCTTGAATGAGCCCTATCCAAAATGGTTTGCCCAGATGATTGGGGACCTGGATTACGTTATGCACAATTCCCGTGTGGGTCCAAATGCCCTGAACATATTCGCCTACACGATTCGGATGATGAACCAGTCCAACAGCTCGGGCTCTGGGGGATTTGATGTGTTCTATGCGCTGAAAGATGCATTTGCATCCTCCGTGGCGGATATTTACAAGTACAAGATTCAGAACATGTATCTCACAATACTGGGTATGGCCAGTATGGGTGGAGAATTTGATAAAATGCCAAGCATGCCGTCCTCTCCTTCCATAAGTGTTCCGAATCTGAGTCCGAGCGTTGAGGATAAGAAAAAAGTGCTTGAGAACATGAGCCAGGAGGATATAATAAGAACCTTGAAGAATATCGAGAACTACAATTCCTCTGAACTCACATCAACTCTGAATCAGACCATTCCGGTTATAAACAATGTGACCTCAGAGATGGGAAGGGTGGGGAGTGTTCTAAGGAATGTTGTGAACTCAATAGAGTTTGTTTACAGAACGACCGGAAATGAGAATGTAAGCAGGAGTTTGGGATTTTACAGAGATATGTATGGGAACATATCCAATGCATCTTCTGGATTGAAATATATGGCCGGGTATCTTCCCCACATCTCTGGATTCACCTATATGATGCACCAGTTCTCGGGGGAGTTGAAGAGCATGTTCTCCAAGGATTTCAACGGTTATTCTGCCCGAGCGGCAATGATGATTGTCATGCTCAATGAAACATACCTGCCTGGGGAAACGGATAAACAGCACAGCCAGAGAATGGAATCCCTGGAAGAGAGGGTTGGCACAATTGCAAGGAACTCTAAGATTGGCAGCAGGGTTATGGTGCTTGGATCCTACCTCATATCCAAGGCCACAGAGAAAACGTCAAATGAGACAATGAACGTTTTGCTCCCTGTATCCATGATCCTTGTGGTTATTATCCTGCTTATAACCTTCAGAAGCATTGTGGATACCCTTCTTGGATTGCTAGGATTGGGCATGGCGATTTCTTGGGCCTATGGATACGGAGTTCTTGCAGGATACAATTTCAATCAGATAAGCACAACGGTGGCCGTTCTTTTGGTCGGTCTGGGTATAGATTATGCCATCCACACAATACTGCGCTACAGGGAAGAGTTGAGAAAGGGTAGAAATGTACGTGATGCAATGAGGGAAATGATAACCCATCTTGGTATGGGGCTCATCCTTGCTACAATAACCACGATAATCGCATTCTTATCCAACATTTCCTCACCTATCCCTCCAGTGCAGGACTTTGGAGTTATGAACGCTGTTGGTATATTTGGGGCATTTATCATATTCACAACTGCCATACCTGCCATAAAGATTCTCATAGACGGACACAGGGAGAAAAGGGGCAAGTTGAAGATAAAAAGGGAAAAGGAAAGGGAAGGTTCTGGACTCATAGTACTCAACAAGTTCATGGCCCTAAGCGCTGTGGCTGCGGAGCATCACAGATACGGGGTTATAGCGGCAGTGCTTCTAATCACGGGAGCGGCAGTGTATGGGGGTATGAACGTAGGTACCACATTTGATCTAAAGGATTTCTTGCCTCAGAATCTGGAGATTACGGATACGATAAATTTCATGATGAAGAATTTCAACACATCCGGAATGAACGATAACTACATTCTCATAGAGGGAAATGTGGCTACACCTCAGGCTCTTGAGGCGGTTAAGCAGACGATGGAAAATCTGAAGGATGATGAGTTCATAGATTATTCGCAGTGCTCCAGCATAACCACCCTTATTTCCCAGTGGGAGGAGAGAAATGCAACATTCGCAAGCATGGTGAGCCAGAACGATACGAATGGAGATGGCCTGCCGGATAAGAATGTGGTTGGTATATACAACTGGCTGTATGAGCATGCCGATGGAAGGGCCATTCTACACAAGAGCAACGGTACCTACGATTCCATGATAATTGTGATCAGAAGCACTGCAAGTACCCAGGAGGCAAACAGGATCGTTACCAAGGAAATTGAGAAGGATATGGAGCCATTGAGAAATGCTGGGCTGAAAGCAACTCTGACGGGCACGAATATTCTCACCTTCCACATCTTAGATATGCTCCAAGCAACAGAATGGAACTCCCTGGTTATAACTCTCATTGCCTCTCTTATAGTTCTGACCATAGTGTTCTTCTATGAGAAGAGAAGTTTGATCCTTGGGCTGATAACCTCCCTACCTGTGATGCTTGCCCTTCTCTGGCTTCTTGGAACCATGTATCTTCTGGGGATAAATTTCAACGTTGTAACTGTGACGGTTACCTCCCTGACCATAGGACTGGGAATCACCTACGCCATACACATAACCCACAGGTTCCTTGAGGATTGGGAGAGAGAAAGGAGCATTGAGGATGCCATAAAGAAAACGGTTAGGCATACTGGGACATCCATATTTGGAGCGGCAGCCACCACCATGGCTGGATTTGGCACCCTCACACTTTCTTCCATGCCCCCGATACAGCAGTTCGGTGAGGTCTCCACGCTGTCCATTCTTTACAGTTTCATACTCTCTGTGTTCATCCTGCCCACCTTCCTCTACATATGGGCCAAGTGGAGGGAATCCAGGAAATAATTTTTCCCTCTTTTTTCTGAGGAAAAATATAAATATTCAAATCCTATTCCTCACATACCCAACAAAAAGGAGGCGATGAAAAATGGCAGAAGAAAACGTTGTGTTCGTGGGAAAGAAGCCAACAATGAACTACGTACTGGCTGTGGTCACGCAGTTTAACAATGGTGTTGACACTGTGATTTTGAAGGCAAGAGGAAAGGCCATAAGCAAGGCCGTGGATGTTGCTGAGATTGTCCGTAACCGCTTTGTGCCCAGTTTGCAGTACGGAGAGATAAAGATTGGTACAGAGACCCTTCAGAGCGAGAAGGGAGAAACAAACGTCTCTTCCATCGAAATAGAGATGAAGAGGGAGTAATCCTTCCCCTCCTATTTTTATTGATTTTGATCAGTGTTTGTTTCTCTTTTGCGATCTTCTTCTTACTGCTATGACAATACCCACAATTGCGATAAGGGGCACTATCACATTGTTCAGTTCGGGAACCTCCGTGTCAAAGTAGATGTCATCGTTGCCGTTCCTGTTATCTGTCCATACCACGTATAATTTTCCTCCAGAGAGTATGGCGGATACGGTGCGGTATATTCCAACACCCGAGCCCTGATCGCTCACAAGGTATGCATTGCTCCAAGTGTTTCCTCCATCGTCCGATTCCACCATGCATATGTATCCTGTGGTTGCGTTCAGGTAGAAAATGTACACGGTTTGCCCGCTAGCCACGACCCATGGGTATACTTCATCATCAGATGAAGTGGTCACGTAGGTTATATCACTCCAACTTGCGCCATTGTCCGCAGAGCTGATGAAGCCTATATTCCAATTCCATATGGTGATAGGAATAAAAAAAAGTCTAATGATTTTATAGTGATCTGCTTGAAATGCTACGTATATATGTTCACCAATCGCAAATATGGATGGATACTCAAAGTCCGTGTATCCACTATGCCGCGATGTTTTAGTGCCTGTGATATCTTTGTCTATCTGCCATATTCGGCTATTGCTGCCAACTCCTGTGTTATTGATTATTTCCACATGCCATTGATCATCCGTTGTGTTATAGTAATCAAAAGCAATGAACACCTTTGGATTAGAGCCCTGCGATATGGCGATTGAGGGATGCCCCAACCAGTATTGAGATATGAATATAATCGGACCGTACCATGAGTCCTCCCCGTCCAGCGTGTAAATGTATCCAATTGTTGAGTTAGATGAGCTGTTGTGATACTCGAATGCCAGATAAATATCAAGTCCGTTTGCGCTGGGATAAACGCTTGCCGAGATGTTGTACACATTCTCCCAGGAGATGGATGTCTTGCTGTACATCACCCAGTTATTTGGAGAAGCGGAACCCGAATGCTTGAAGAACTGGAAATATGCCCCGGACGTGTGGTTTTCAAAGAATACATAGATATCATTGTTTGAGGGGTTTATCACCATCACAGGATTGGATGTATCGTAATATCTGTTTGCATACAGTCTCCAACCGTTCCACGTGGCCCCATTGTCTGTGGAATATGCTATGGCAATATCGTGTTTTCCATTCGCTCTCTCAAAGCTCCAGGCCACCCATAGGGTTCCATCGCTTTCCCTCACGATTGTTGGATGTGTCTCGTCCCTCTTGTTTGAATTTTTTATATTCGATACAAGCACATCCGTGCCAAACAAAGCGTTCAGACTTGTGAATGTTCCGATGGGCTGCAGGGTAACCATCTTTTTGGTCACATTTCCTGTGGGGGAATTTCCACTTATCTCAAATGAGATGTTGTTTCCCCTCGTTTCATACGTGAGCAGGTTATTTTCTGCAGAGCGCGAATTCACCAGAGGGCTATCACTCACGTCCATGTACTCCTTCCAGTTGAAGGTCACAATTAGTACATCTCCACTTGTGAGATGCAGAAAACTGTTGAGTTCTATTGAGTGGTACCCAAGCGCGTATTTCACATGCCTCACGAAACTCCAGTTACCGTTCACATACCTGTAAAGCGAGGCGTTGTACGCTATCCCATCTCTTCCGTAAATCTGAACCATGTAATCTGCTCCAAATTTGTAGTTTGAAGGGGAGAATCCAGTGTTCTTGTTGTTGTCGCTGTTTATGAATATGTCAATCGTGTCCATCCCGTAGATTTTCTTGTGGGGCACGTTTGTCTGATTTATTATAACGCTGTTGTTGTTCTTCGGAGGTAGGGGTGCACGCACTACCGGCACGTCAGTACCTCCAAGCATCTTTCCCTGCACCTGCAGGTACACGAGAAGTGGAGTGGAATTTGAGGCGTAATCCCCATATCTGAGGATGTCTATATTTGGATCACTAACCCTGGTGCCATTGGGAGAAATAACATCGTTGGGAGAGTCCGTCTTTACATTTTTCCAGTCCAGGAAACTCCCATCTATCTGGGGGGTGCTTGGCACGGCACCTATGTAATCCGCTCCGATTATAACCCTTTCAATATAGTAGGGAACATTCACATCAATGCTCTCTATTGAAAGCATAACGGTTTTTCCCATATTCCTTGGGGAGGATGTTAATATTACTCCTATTTTTGAATTTGCGGGTATTTCTTTGTTTATGTGCGGAAATGTGAGGTTGTTTCCTGAGAGATTGAACTCCTTGGAGAGGGTTGTGCCATTCATTACAAGGGTGAAATTTCCAAGTTCCGATATGTTTGCAGTGCCCGTTATCCTGAATGATATGGAGTGGATGATGAACCTTGGGCCTGTTATTTTAAGTTCCAGTATCTCTGCCGGTTTGTTCACAGGTATCACTTTCTGCTCGGCATACTCCTCTATTATGAGTGCAGTTTTTCCATACTCTGGGCATGGGGCGACATCCTGGCTGTTTTTGTAATTGTAAGAGATCACAACTGCCCTGAAATTCTCTGACTTGATGGGTGCAAAACCCTCAATCTGGTTCTTTTCCAGTACTGCGGGAACGGATTGAATCGCCTTGAATCCACCGTAATTGTTTTGATCTGTGGAATTGAATTTGTAGAGTTCCTTTCCTTTCAATGTGTTGTTCCATCCGTAGAGTTCAACCATGTAATCTGCCCCGATGCCTTCAACGAGGTATCCCGTGCTTGTGGAGTTATCTGTGTCAAAGAATATGTAAATCCCATGCGGGGTTTTAAAATCATCCTTTCCAGTAAGGTTCACATAGAAATAAATACCATTTTTTGCAGCATGGAATTTCACATAGTTTATGTTAACACTTTTATTTCCCTGCTCAAGGCCATGGTACGCTACTCCCTGAGACCATTCGGAGAAGTTTCCATCAACAGCGTAAACGTAATGCTTTTCGAAAAATATAAATCCAACAAGGGGTGCGGCAATTATGAGGAATACCAGAAATATGGCCACCGTGATCTTCCATGGATTTGTACCCCTTGGCCCGCTCCATCCGGCGGAGGTGCCATTCACAATTCCCGTGCCATTTATTATCCCGTTTTTGAATCCGTTTATGTTTCCAAATCCATTTGATAACCCTACCTTTGTGGTTGCCACAGGTGTTTTCTTCTCAATTTTCTCCTTCAATTCTCCAGGTGGAGTGTCTCCATTTTTGATGTGGAGCATGTAGGCCTTCTTGTAAGATTTCTTTGCCTCCTCAATCCTGCCCATTTTTTCCAGGATCTCTCCCCTCATCTCCCAGACAACCGGAGATTTGGGATAGAGTTTTGAGAGCCTGTTGTATTCCTCGTAGGCAGAGAGCAGATCCTCCTCGGAGGTTACCTTGCCCCACCTCTTCAGAAAATCCTTGCCCACCTTGTTCTTGTCCTTTTTACTTTTCAGATAATTTTTTAAATACTCTTGAAGTTTCACAACATCCTCTTTGCTTAAATTTGTGAGAGATGCGATTTTGGAAGGATCTGAATTTGCAATATCCTCCACTCCTCCAAAATGGGCCATTAAGGCGTCAATATTCTTCGAATCCAGCCCATATCTTTCCAGTATTCTTCTTATCACATTTCTCACCATGCCACTCTTATATAAATCATTTCTTCATTTTTATGAGAAAAATTTTCATTATTTTGATACACAGGCAAAGTTTTACAAGGGAGAGGCAATACGGGCATTATGAAACTACTGTGTCCGAACTGTGCTAAGGAGACTGAGCATGAAATCCTTTCGATTAAATCGCGCAAAAATGGGGCTGAGTACACGCTCAAGTGCAAGAGTTGTGGTTACACGTATAAGAAATTCATAGAAGATGAGAAAATGAGGGAATTGAAGGTTGTTTGGAGCTGGAGGGACAAATCGGAAGTTAGGAGAATAACCCGTCTTGAGGAGGATGTTATCTCCGTGGGTGATGAAATCAAGGTTGATGGTATAAACTCCCAGATAACGGCCATAGACAGCCATGGACGAAGGGTGAAAAAGGCCAAGGTGAAGGATATAGACACGCTCTGGGCCAAGAGATTTGATCGGGTGGTTGTAAAGATATCTGTGAACATGGGTCCAAAAACTGCAAAATACGAGATAATCGCCCATCCCGACGAGGAGTTTTACATAGGGGATATTTTGGATCTGGAGAAAATGCATGCTGTGATACATAAGATAAAAACCCAGGAGCGTTTTATAATGCGGGGCGGCGCAATGGCACGGGATATTGTAAGAATATATGCCAAGGAGATACGCGAGGTGCGAGAATATTAAAAAAGTTTAAATATTGAAATGTCCATATGCAATTATGGATGGGGAAGGACCGTATATTGGGGAATCGAGTAAGGTGCGTTCCATTCTTGACCTTTTCAATGTGGCAAAGATCCTTGCGCTGGTTATTGGAATAGTGGGATTTCTTCTGGCTGCATGGGCGGCATGGCCTATTATTTATGGATTGTGGGGTGGAATACCCGGGGCGATATACTGGATCGTATCTGCGATAATAAATCTGATGGCATATATGAAATTTGACGAGTTTGTTGGTATGGTGAATGAGAGGAGGTATCAGGCCCTTTACGATCTTCTTGTGGTCTGGATTGTGTTAACCCTCATATTTGGAGTGATCGTTGGCATACTTCTTCTCATTGTGTACATTCAGCTTGGTGAGTTGAAGAATGCAGGTGCATATTCACAGCAGGGTACCCTGCAGCCACCACCGCAGTAGAAAGGTTTTTATCAAATCATCCTTTTTTTGATTTATGCTCAGAACTGCCTTTGAGGAGGTTGCCCCTTACATTTCAAATCTGGATAGAATAAAAAAATTTGTTGATGAGAATGAAAATAAGAGCCCTGAGGAGGTGGTAAACCTTCTTGCAGAGATGATCGAGAGCAGTGAGGGTACGTTGAGAACCGATTTCAGGATATTACTCAACGAATTTGAGAAAACAATTAATAAGAGGTAATGGATTTATGGTGGTGGATTTAAGGGAACTGCTCAAAAGGATATTCGCGCTTGAGGGTGCTGAGATTTTGGATAGGGAGCCCTATGATTACATATGGGCTCGTAACGAGGAAGGCCTTGAACTCATATGTTTGGAAGATTCCGTGCAGGTGGATGGAGAGTACGTTATGTCCTTCGCCAGAAAGACTGAGCAGATTCACGCATCCAAGACCATAATATGTCTGAAGGGCTGCACGTCAGACGCTTGGGAGGTGGCGAGGAAATTGAAGATAGATCTCCTGGATCGGCAGAGATTTGCCTATGGCCTGGGTATGATTCTTATTGAGATTTATGAGCAGGGTAAACTCAATGATCTTGAAATCCTGAGTGAGGAGGATGTTGAGGTGGAGGAATTTGAAACTGAGCAGGATGAGGACACTATTCCCATTTTCCTTGAAGAGGTTGATGAGGAGGGCGAGGAGAGGATCATCAAGCCGATAGTTATGCCCGAAAAGGCTGAGGAGATTGCGAGAAACTATATTCATGGGTTTCACCAGGAACTTGTTCTCCTTCCCTATTTTCTTTTTGAATACTCTCTTGAACTTCTGATTGAGGGTACCATGCAGACCAAGAGTGTAAAGGGAGTGCTTGCCGTAAATGCAATAAATGGAAAATATGATCTCTGGAAAAGAGGATACGAAACAACAACAAGAATTAACTTGGAACATCGTAAAATGGAACCTAGAGTGGGGCTTGAAGAGGTAAGAAGCCATGTTGAAAGCATCCTTGAGGAGCAGTATAGTCGGGAGGAAGAGGTAAAGATAGAGGGTGAAAATGTTACAATTATTGAGAAGAAAAAGACAAGGCCCAAAAAGGGAAGCATAAAGGCTCATTTTATGGGTCTTTATTATTTGCCCCTCTGGGTTATAGAGGGCAAGAGGGGTATTTTAACAATAAACGCTGCCACAGGAGAAATAATAAAAGAAAAAATGTATTAAAATCTTATTATTATGATGAAAATTGCCAGAATCACTATAGCTATTATGAACAGAATAAGCCACGAGGGAAACTGTGAGCCGGGTACTGGAATATTTATCGTTCCTGTTTGATTCGCATAGAACACGTTTATTTTTTCGCTGTACTGCAAATTGCTGTAATACCCTCTTATGAACGAATAGAAAGCATTTAAATGCTGACTGTTTCCGTCGTCAACCCATTCTGTGATTCTATCTGCACCGCGTTTTAGAAATCCAATGTAGTATATGTTCCTGTGTCCAACTTCTTCAGTTGTATCTATGTTCACTCTAATGAGTCCGTTCTTGGTGGGTACAACGGTGCCTATCCATGCATGTGGTCCCCAAGTGCCTTGCACGTACACAAGCCCGTATTCCACCCATGCGGGAATACCAATACTCCTTGCCATGGATACAAATACAAATGAAAGTTCATCGCAATCTCCGTACCTGTTGTTCCAGGTTTGAATTGCCGTATTGGGTGCTCCACTGCGCTCTGAGTTGTACCTGAAATTTTCCACAATTATATTGTAGATTGTTCTTAATTTTTCAAGAACCGTGGTATCGTTTCTGGTGTACTTTTCTGTTATATCTTTGAACGCATAGGGTGTTATTACTGTCTTCGTCACGTATTGATGCATTTGCCTGTCATATACCCTTATGGATTCGTTGTGATCGTACTGATTTTTCAGAGATTGGGGTATGGCATTTACATCCAAGCTATCCTTGATGTTCCAAACCTTTGCAACCACCGTGCCCTGATAGAGAAGGGTTATCTTGGAAGAGCCGCTCAAATTGTACTGCCAGAGGGTTTTATTGTACTCATTTATCACCGATTTTTTCAGTCCAGAGAGATCCTCAACCTGCACCTTCTGAAACTGATTGTTGTATGGTACCGTGATATTCAGGGTGTATGTGCCCGTGGCTTCTATGTTTATCACCCTCTCGAATTTGAAGGTCATCTTCGCTGGAATTTCCATGCTCTCCAGAGATGGAGGGTGCTCTACCAGATTCGTGATCGTGGGCAAAAACATGTACAGGATCAGAAGAAAAATCACAACTGCGACCACTTTGGCGATTACTCGCCCCTTACTTTTTTTCTTTCTCCTAGCCATTTTAATTTTACCTCCCTTGGGATTACATTAACAAGTACACCTTTATAAACTTTAAAGTAAAGGTATGGGATCGCGATAAAGAATCCGAAAATATAGTAAATCGGGTTCATGTTCCAAACCAACGGGAGAAGGGTTAGGTTGAAAATGATCATTATTCCCATGCTCTTTAGGAGAGCTCCCTCTCCCTCTTTTTTGAATATTCCGTACCCGAGAATTGCCCCTGTGGATGCGTGGATCGCTGCAATACCTGTTGAAAACAGGAAGAATGAGGTTATTCCGATAATGTATTGGGTATCATTTAAATTTGCATATCTCAGATACTGGTATGTTATTGCCACGGCCCAAAGGGCGCTTATTCCCAGTCCGAGAGCGAAGCCCTGATAGGGAAGTTGATAATTTCCTCTTTTTTTTGGAATATTCAGGTATATGTATTTCAGGCTCTCGGTGAATATGGCGAAGAATATAATGAACATTATTGACAGATCAAGGTAGGCCCCTACAGAGTATTTCAGTATGAGAAAAAATATTGCAATGAGCACACCCATTATCCATCCGAGGAAATAGTTCCAGAACATCTGCTTCTCATTGAAGAGCCCTTCAAGTTTTCCCCATGCAAAATACAGAATTCCAAAGGATGGAACGAACCCAACAATGGTGGCTACGAGGAATGGCACATCAGGCATAGTGACGTATATTCCAAGGCTTACTTAATCTTTTGGAATTGCCCTAGCATCCACCACAACGTGCCATATGTGCGGTGCGTAGGACTTTATTCTTTTCTTTCTGAGTATCTCCACCCCAAAACCATTTTTTTTACCGTAGTATTTCAAATTTTGTTCAGGCTTCCACTTGAGCTCCTCTGAGGTGAAGGTATCGTGATAGTGAATAATGCCCCCACTTTCTTTGAGAACCTGAAATCCAAGATCCAGAAATTTATCCGTATGTATGTAACCAAGTATCACCCTATCCGCCATATGCATGGGGGCCACTTCCCGGTTATCTCCAAGAATGGGAATCACATTTTTTATGGAGTTCAATTTCAGATTTTCAATAAGGTACCATATTGCCACAGGATTTTTCTCACAGGCATATATCTTCTTTGCTCCCCCATACTTTGCCAGTGGTAATGTGAAGTATCCAATTCCAGCAAATAAATCAACAATTATTTCTCTCTGCACGTTTATCCTTCCCATTCTGATCCGCTCATCAACGTTTCCCGATGAAAACATTATCCTAGCAATGTCAAGTTTGTACCTTATACCATTTTCAATGTGCACAGTTTCTGTATCGTTTCCATACAGGATCTCTACCTTGGGTTTTCTCAGTTCTCCCTCTGTGCCAATATAAACTGCAACGGTTTTGGCTTTTAGAACCTTTGCAAAGGCCTCGCCCACAATTTTGCCCCTTTTTTTGTACTGGGGGAATGGAGGAAGAAGAATTACATCCCCTATCTTCTCCCAGAAATCTGGAATCTTTATCTCGTTACCAAGGATTTTTTTTATTTTTTTGTATGGGGGAATTTTCCTCTCTCTTGCTGGAAGGGAAAAATCCTCCGAGCCATCTATTTTTCTTTTAACGGGGAAGATTATGAAATCTCCCTCTTCCACAATGGACCATCTATCATCTAAAATTCCTTCCTTGATGAGTTTTTTTCGAACTTTCTCCGCATCTTTTTTTCTTACCCTTATGGCATAAACCACAAAGAAATATGGAGTTACACAATAAAATATTTTTGAATGGCCAATCATACGCACTCCTTTAGCATGGACCGGAAGGTAGCTTTGGGCGTTAGTAACCCACAGGCTGAACACCTCGCCTCCGAAGAGGCTCGGTGCTTACACCCGGGCTCTATCAAACCCCTCTTTTAGGGGTGCCCTCAACGGCGCCTCGTTTCAGGGACCGCTTCGTGCTTAGATGCTTTCAGCACTTATCGGTACACGGCGTGGCTGCCCGGCAATGCCTTGCCAGACAACCGGTAGACTAGAGGCCGCGAAGCCCCGTTCCTCTCGTACTAGAGGCTCCTTCCCCTCAGGCGCCGAACACTCCCACGGAAAAGCAACCCTACTGTCTCGCGACGTAGTGAACCCATCTCACGATCCCTTTTAATGGGCGTACAGCCCCACCCTTGGCAGCTGCTGCACCGCCAGGATAGGGAGAGACGACAACGAAGTAGCAAGCCTCCGGGTCGATGTGAACTCTTGCCGGAGACAACTCAGTTATCCCTAGGGTAACTTCTCTCTTATCACCCGCCCCCATCGGTGAGGACTGGGTGGTTCGCTAGGCCCTGGTTTCCCATCTCGGACCCTTGTTGTGCGGATCCGAGTCAAGCCGGCTTTTGCCCTTGCACTCTACGGGGGATTTCTGACCCCCCTGAGCCGACCTTTGGGGGCCCTTGTTTCCTTATCGAGGGCGTGGCGCCCCACCCAAACTGCCCACCTACCGGTGTCCCCGCAGCGCGGGTTAGCGGTATCGCTGGAGAAGGGCGGTGTTCCATCGGCGCCTCCACGGCCCCCGGAGAGGCCGCTTCGACGGCTCCCGCCTACCCTCTGCATCCCCAACAATACCGCAACGGCAGGCTGCAGTAAAGCTCCACAGGGACTTCGCTTTCACGTGGGAGAGACTGGATTGTGCACCAGTGCATCGGTTTCAGGGGACTCGACCCGGGGACAGTGGGACCCTCGTTGGGCCTTCATGCAAGCCGCCAATTAAGCGGCGAGGTATTACGCTACCTTAAGAGGGTCATAGTTACCCCCGCCGTTTACCGGCCCTTCGCCCCGTTGTACCGGGGTTTCAGGTACCGGCACTGGGCAGGCTTCAGCCGGTGTACGCACCCTTTCGGGCTTGCACCGACCTATGTTTTTGTTAAACAGTCGGAGTCCCCTAGTCACTGCGACCTACCTCTTCGCGAGGTAGGCACCCCTTCTACCGAAGGTACAGGGCTAATTTGCCGAATTCCCTCGGGTCGATTAGCCCCACACGCCTTAGGCTTCTCACCCAGGGGCACCTGTGTCAGTTCTTGGTACGGTCGTGGGCTTGACCCCAACGGACTTTTCACGGGCTCCAGGCATCAGCCAAACCTCCCCTAGGAAGGCCCATCACGCCTTCACTCCCTTCTCCGCATTACGCGACTCCGGGAGTTTCAACGCTTGGATACCGCGGCGACGGTACTTGGCCTAGCCCGAAGCGTCATCCGCTGGGCAGAACACCCACGGGGCCGGAATATTAACCGGCTTCCCATTCGGTACACTCCTGTTGGGGTGCACCTTAGGACCGCCTAACCCTCGGCTGACGAACGTTGCCGAGGAACCCTTAGCCCCTTCGGCGAAGCCGATTCTCACGGCTCTTTGCTCCTACTCCCGCCAGGATTCGCAATGCCGCGCGATCCACGTCTGCTCACGCAGGCGCTTCTCATCCCGCGGCACGCCCCCCTACCGCATCGCCTCTCGGCGGCAGTGGGTATCGGTGGCCGGCTTAGTCCCGTCCATTTTCGGGGCCCATGACCTCGGCGGGTGAGCTGTTACGCACTCTTTAAAGGGTGGCTGCTTCTAAGCCAACCTCCCCGCTGTCTTAGGCCATGGACGCCCTTTACATGACACTTAGCCGGCACTTTGGGACCTTAACCCACCTCTGGGTTGTTTCCCTCTCGGGCGTCAAGCTTATCCCGACGACCCTAACTCCCTCCTTCTACGGCGCCGGCAGGTTCGGAGTTTGAAAGGGAGCTGGGGGCTCTCGCCCCCTGGGCACCCAATCAGTAACTCTACCCCACCGGCTACCTCCGGAGAGGTCTACCTGCGGGCAGTCTCGGGGGGAACCCGCTAATGCCGGCCTAGATTGGCCTTTCACCCCTAGACCCAGGTCAACCGAGCGATTTGCACGTCAGCACCGGTTCGGTCCTCCACCTCCCTTTCGAGAGGCTTCAACCTACCCAGGCCTAGATCGACCGGCTTCGGGTCTCCCTCCGCCGACTCCGGGCGAGCACACCCCGCCCCTGACCCCATAGCGGGGCTGCGGGCATGTTGCTTTCGCTACGGTTACGCGCCTTCGCGCTTAGCCTCGCCGACGGACGGAACTCCCTGGCCCGTTCTTCAACACGGACGATGGGACGACGGTCCATCCCAGCTACGGGACTTCTTCCCTTTCTCGCCCCATCAGGTTGTCACCACCTGGTTTCAGGCTCTTTTCACCCCGCTTCCGCGGTACTTTTCAGCTTTCCCTCACGGTACTAGTTCGCTATCGGACTCGGGGTGTATTTAGGGTTGGATGCCAGATGTCACCCAGATTCCCGCGCCATATCCAAGGCACGGTACTCGGGATACCCAACCTCGTGGCCACCAGACTTACCCCTACGGGGCTTTCACCCTCTACGGCGCCTCTTTCCAGAGGACTTCGGGTTCGCCTGGGAGGCGTTGGGTCGGGTCCCACAACTCCACATCTCCCATGCTTTTCGGCACAGGATTCGGTTTGCCCTGGTCCGTTTTCCCTCGCCGGTACTCACGGAATCCCTATTGGTTTCTTCTCCTCCGGGTACTAAGATGTTTCAATTCCCCGGGTTCCCCCTCCCATGAGGGAGTGGCCGCCGTAACGGCTAGGAGGTCCCATTCGGAAATCCACGGATCTCAGGCTCCATACGCCTCCCCGTGGCGTATCGCCGCTGGGCACGTCCTTCTTCGGCACCCGAGCCAAGCCATTCCCCAGGTGGCTTATGGTGCTACCTTCCAGTCCATTATGCCGGAGTGCGTGTGATTGGCCTCATCGATCGTGAGATCTAAGCCCTTCCCCGATAACCGCGTTATCGGGTGCATCTTAAAAGCGCAATTTGTGGTATAGTGAACTTGTATTTAAGGGTAACGGATTACTTATTTTTTGCTTATATTAACTTTTTTGCAATGCATAATATTGTGCTCTGGCACACAAGTAAGGTATATATAGTTTGGTATCTATAACTCTCATAATGGTCTACGGCCGCAGGAGGTGCGAAGATGATAAGATCGTTTAAGGTTATGAGCGTTTTAGTTGTGGTTATTATGATATTCGGTGGCTTTGGCTACCTTTTGGCTGGTTCTGGAAGTGCCGGGAATGTGTCAGGAGGAGAAGTTGCTGTACACCCACATGTGTCTGATGTTGTAAATCCCCAACCCTTCTTGAGGGCTACAAATAGCGATACTGTTTACATCACTGGAACTTATATAATAAATAGAACCACGGTGGATCCTCTTACTGGTAAGAGGGGCAGATACGGTTTTGATGCGAATGTTGTGGTTACCTCCACAGGTAAATTGGTTGTGGAGAATGCCACTCTTTACTTCATGTCTGATGTGAATCACCGGTACTCTCTCACAGTTGAGGGAAGCCTGTATTTTTACAATGTTACATTTACCATAGCCCATGGATTGATCCAGCCGTACTATCCTTTCAATTTTGATATAAAGGGTCCCAGTGCTGGATATGTTAAGATTGTCAATAGCAGAATGCTGTTTCCTGGATGGTTTAACGTTACCAATAGGAATGGTAATGTTTTGATAGAAAATACCACCTTCAATAGAATGCCATCATCACCATCGGATACCCCTGCACCTCCTGCTTATGGCCCAACTCCATATTTCCTCGACTCTACTGTTTACATTTACAAAAGCAGATTTGAGAGCCTGTTTTCAAACAACACCGGTGGCTATGGTTTGGCCGGGTGGATAAATGATACCGCATCATATACAGCCACATCCACTTCTGGAGTTATAATATCAAATTTTGGGGAGAACCCGATATCTTTGTATGGTAATTATTGGAACTATGCTATCTTGAAAGGTGTGAAACTTCAGATAGAATATAAAAATAAAACAGGTTATGATAGTTCCTCCTATTTCATTATGAAATATGATAATAAGCTTCTTTTAAATGTGACTCTCACTGCTGGCAGAGGCGTTAGTAAATTGAATAATTTCATTGACGTGCAACCATATGATATAACACCCAATGAATTTTATCAGAAATTATTGAATGGGGATATAAGGGTGTATGTAACAAATACAACAAATTCAACAGTTACTATAAAAAAAGTGTCCTTCTCTGTTGAGATTGAGAAGAACCTTTTGAAATATGGTATTAATAAATTCTCCTTCAATGTGATAGGTTCAACTCTGTATATGAGGGATGTTTATGTTGATGTTGATTTCTCGTCTCGAGTTAATTTGGGTGTAAATCATCATATGTTTTATGTTACTAAGAGTTCTGAAATTTATGCTCTGAACTTAACTGTCAATGATACGGCAACATCTCCAAGGTATGATACTGCGTTTTTGATAAGGGACGGCAATTCTGAGGTTTACATTCTGAGGTATGGTGTTACTGAGGTATATTTCAAGAACGTTCCCATAGATGGTCTGAGTGTGGTTGCCACTCCATATCCTGTTGATATAAACGACAATTCAGCGCTGGTCTCTGAGATCATAAATGTGATTCAGAGATATACGGCGAGTACCAAGTATGTTGGAGATATGGGTATGAAAAATGTTGAGGTTAGCGGAAATGAGGTATACGGGACTACAATTAATGGGATTGCGATTCTTCCTCTCGTGTCGGATATAATCAATATGACTGAGGAACCCAACAGCAAATTCGTGGGTATTTACAAGGTGAGTGTTGAGAATGCCACCAAGACCTTTTATAGGGGAGAAATAGGTTTAGGTTATTACCCCTGGCTTTTGAGTTCCAACAACACCCAAACTCTATATGTGGATCTTTCAAAGTATAAGGATGTGGATTTAGAGGTAAGTGGTTTGAGTGTAGTTAATAAGGAGCCGTACTTACCGGGCAGGGAGGTAAATATCAGTTTTGACGTTAAGAATTTGGGGAGTGATGTGGCGAATGGAAGTGAGATATACATATACGTGAACGGTGAGATATACGGAAAGTATGTTATAGGAGATATAGAGGGAGGAAAAGTTAAGCATTTAGAGTACAGCATCAATGGTAGTATGTTCAGTAGCAACGGCAAGTACAACATCAGTGTAGAGGCCGTGCAGGTATGGGATTACAATCTGGGTAACAATGAGAAGAGTGTAAACATAAATGTGGGGAATGTAGAGGTAAGTAAATGGGAAGTAGGTAAGGCGATAAGGTACCACTGGGTGTGGGTAAACGTCACGATAAACTCAGTATATGCGTGGAGCGATGTAGAGGTATATCTGTATTTAGACAGAGAGGGCAACAGGATAAACAGCACGGTAGTGAATTTAAGTGCGGGGAACACACATATAAGTTTCAGGTGGTATGTAGATGTAGATTCAGGGGCGCATACATTCCTTGTGTATTTAGGTAACGGGGTAGAGATAGGGAAATACAGTTTTGGAGTGAATGAGGATGTAGATTTAGGAGTAAGCAGTTTAAAGGTTCTGAGTGAAGGTCCGTACGTACCGGGCAGGGAGGTAAAGATAGAGGTAGAGGTAGAGAATCTGGGTAAGGACACGGCTGTGGGAAGTGAGATATACATATACGTGAACGGCAATTTGTACAAGGTCTACGATATAGGGAACATAAGCGGGGGAGAGAGTGTAAAGGTAGATTATGTGATAAACGGGAGTGCATTTCAGGGGAACGGCAAGTACAACATCAGTGTAGAGGCCGTGCAGGTATGGGATTACAATCTGGGTAACAATGAGAAGAGTGTAAACATAAATGTGGGGAATGTAGAGGTAAGTAAATGGGAAGTAGGTAAGGCGATAAGGTACCACTGGGTGTGGGTAAACGTCACGATAAACTCAGTATATGCGTGGAGCGATGTAGAGGTATATCTGTATTTAGACAGAGAGGGCAACAGGATAAACAGCACGGTAGTGAATTTAAGTGCGGGGAACACACATATAAGTTTCAGGTGGTATGTAGATGTAGATTCAGGGGCGCATACATTCCTTGTGTATTTAGGTAACGGGGTAGAGATAGGGAAATACAGTTTTGGAGTGAATGAGGATGTAGATTTAGGAGTAAGCAGTTTAAAGGTTCTGAGTGAAGGTCCGTACGTACCGGGCAGGGAGGTAAAGATAGAGGTAGAGGTAGAGAATCTGGGTAAGGACACGGCTGTGGGAAGTGAGATATACATATACGTGAACGGCAATTTGTACAAGGTCTACGATATAGGGAACATAAGCGGGGGAGAGAGTGTAAAGGTAGATTATGTGATAAACGGGAGTGCATTTCAGGGGAACGGCAAGTACAACATCAGTGTAGAGGCCGTGCAGGTATGGGATTACAATCTGGGTAACAATGAGAAGAGTGTAAACATAAATGTGGGGAATGTAGAGGTAAGTAAATGGGAAGTAGGTAAGGCGATAAGGTACCACTGGGTGTGGGTAAACGTCACGATAAACTCAGTATATGCGTGGAGCGATGTAGAGGTATATCTGTATTTAGACAGAGAGGGCAACAGGATAAACAGCACGGTAGTGAATTTAAGTGCGGGGAACACACATATAAGTTTCAGGTGGTATGTAGATGTAGATTCAGGGGCGCATACATTCCTTGTGTATTTAGGTAACGGGGTAGAGATAGGGAAATACAGTTTTGGAGTGAATGAGGATGTAGATTTAGGAGTAAGCAGTTTAAAGGTTCTGAGTGAAGGTCCGTACGTACCGGGCAGGGAGGTAAAGATAGAGGTAGAGGTAGAGAATCTGGGTAAGGACACGGCTGTGGGAAGTGAGATATACATATACGTGAACGGCAATTTGTACAAGGTCTACGATATAGGGAACATAAGCGGGGGAGAGAGTGTAAAGGTAGATTATGTGATAAACGGGAGTGCATTTCAGGGGAACGGCAAGTACAACATCAGTGTAGAGGCCGTGCAGGTATGGGATTACAATCTGGGTAACAATGAGAAGAGTGTAAACATAAATGTGGGGAATGTAGAGGTAAGTAAATGGGAAGTAGGTAAGGCGATAAGGTACCACTGGGTGTGGGTAAACGTCACGATAAACTCAGTATATGCGTGGAGCGATGTAGAGGTATATCTGTATTTAGACAGAGAGGGCAACAGGATAAACAGCACGGTAGTGAATTTAAGTGCGGGGAACACACATATAAGTTTCAGGTGGTATGTAGATGTAGATTCAGGGGCGCATACATTCCTTGTGTATTTAGGTAACGGGGTAGAGATAGGGAAATACAGTTTTGGAGTGAATGAGGATGTAGATTTAGGAGTAAGCAGTTTAAAGGTTCTGAGTGAAGGTCCGTACGTACCGGGCAGGGAGGTAAAGATAGAGGTAGAGGTAGAGAATCTGGGTAAGGACACGGCTGTGGGAAGTGAGATATACATATACGTGAACGGCAATTTGTACAAGGTCTACGATATAGGGAACATAAGCGGGGGAGAGAGTTTAAAGGTAGATTATGTGATAAACGGGAGTGCATTTCAGGGGAACGGCAAGTACAACATCAGTGTAGAGGCCGTGCAGGTATGGGATTACAATCTGGGTAACAATGAGAAGAGCGTAAACATAAATGTGGGAAATGTAGAGGTAAGCGCTTGGAATGTTGGGACTCCTGTGAGGTATCGTAGTATATGGGTAAACGTCACCTTGAATTCTGCATATCCTTGGAACAACGTGGGTATATATCTGTATCTAGATAATAGGACAATGGTGATAAACAGTACCGTAACAAATATAAATAAAGGGCTTACAGAAATTTCATTTGGGTGGTATATATCTGATAATGTTTCAGCAGGTTCCCATACTCTACTTCTATATCTCAGCAACGGCGTGTTCTTGGGTAGCTTTTCCATAGATGTAAAGAGAGATATTGATCTTGCAGTTTCCTCTGTAAGCATCACACCAAGTCAGGTTTACATAGGGGAAACTTTAAGCATTAATGCCAGTATTGTTAACTTCGGAAAGGAAGTTCCAGAGTCGGCGATGGTTTACATTAATATTTACGATCCCCTTGGAACATTGGTTCAAAATAAGAGTTTTGCCTATCCTTCAACGTATGCTCTGTCTTTTGTTCCCAACATGGTGGGGGATTACAGGGTAGAAGTCAAGGTAGTTGCCTCAGGAGATTACGTATCCTCAAACAACGTGATGAGCAAGGTATTCACTGTGTATGCCGAGCCTTTCACTCTATCCATAAGTGCTGGCAATGAGTATGTGAATGGTACAAATATAGTAGTGAATGTTACTGTGACAAGCAATGTTGATGCAAATGCATCACTTGTACTCTACATCCCATCGTGGAATTTAGCCCTTAATCCTATAACTCCGAAGAATCCAGTTAATCTGAAGGCAAACACTCCCTTGGTTGTTGGATTTCTTATTCAAAAAACCTTCTATCAGAGATATCTAAGGGGTAAGGCTTCCATCAATGTTGCCTATCAGATAAACATTACCTCCGATGTTACAGGAAATGCCAAGTATGTACATCCCGGGAAGGAATTCGTGATAAAGGAGAAAACCAATTTTGTGCTCTCATCACTCCTTATAACGCAGGGCGAGAAACAGGTATCCACAGTGGCAGAGGGTGTGAAAATAAGCATTCACTTCATTGTTAGAAATTATGGCGGCTTGCCTGGAGAGCTTAACTATGTCATTTTGGACAACGGCAAGCCATTGATATGGGGCAAGGCTGGAACCCTGGCACCTGGCAATTACAAGGTAATATTTTACAATTACACTGTAACCTCGCTTGGAATCCATAACATTGAGGTTAAGGTAAATCCAAACGGTACCATTCAGGAGAGCATTTATGGGGACGATGTGGCAGTTAAGAAACTCAATGTCATTATGCCAAGTTTGAAGATCATAGTTACAAGTTATTCTCTTGAGCACAATACAAAGGTTTATGTTGGAGACACACTGGTTGTGGTGGTGAAGATAATAAATATGAATGCCACCGAATCTCAGGGCAGAACAGTATATATGAAGGGGGTGAAAGTTCAGCTAATTCTGACTGGTGGATTGGGTACATATACCCAGACAACCAATGCATACGGGCTGGCAATATTCCACATTAAGGCCACTGCTCCTGGAACATACAGTCCCCAGCTGCAACTGACCTACCAGGGCTATTCGGAGAAGTACACACCC
The DNA here is from genome assembly GCF_056175085.1 of Candidatus Aciduliprofundum sp. HYA1. NCBI lineage: Archaea > Methanobacteriati > Thermoplasmatota > Candidatus Aciduliprofundum > Candidatus Aciduliprofundum sp. HYA1. Next base: position 1,344,630 of record NZ_CM149694.1, on the reverse strand, counting down.
TCTGGGATGGCCATAAATGTGGAGAAGAAACCATTTACCTTACCCTGGCTCTGGATTATAATAATAGTAATTGTGGCTGCCATTGCAGGGTTCTTCCTCTACGGTTACATCACATTCAAGAGGGAGGCTCCAGAATACATGGTTTGTGGCAATTGCGGGCATCTGATACCTGCGGATTCTGAAAAGTGCCCGTACTGTGGTGTGGTGTTTGAGAAGGAGAAGGTCAAGTGTCCAGAGTGCGGCTCTTGGATTGATGAAGACTCCAAGTTCTGCCCTGTTTGCGGTACAATATTCATGCCACCTGAGGATCCAGATTTCAAGAAGTATGAAAAATTGAAGGAGAACTATGAGAAGTACATCGGCAAGTACAAGGAAGAAGCAAAGAAGTACATAGGTGAAAAGTTCACAACGGAAGAGTTCTTTAAGTGGTGGAAGACCCATCCTGAGTTCATATCCTTCCTTGAATGGGTAAAGAGGCAGGAGGAGAAAATTGAGGGTGCCACAGTGAGATGCCCGGTATGTGGATCCTTGAATCCAAAGGGCGCGAAGATTTGCAGAGTTTGCGGATCACCTCTTCCTGTATTCGAGGAAAAGGAGCAGGAGGAAAAGAAAGAGGAAGGTAAGAAAGAAGTGCCAGTGATACCCAAGGAAGAACTTGAAAGACTCAAGAGACCTGGTGTGGTAACAGTTGAAGAGTGGGCCAAGAGAAAACATGTGGAAAAGGAAGAAAAAGAGGAAAAGAAGACGGAGGATACAGAAAGCAGCAAAAAGGAAGAGAAAGAACCAGAGAAAAAGGAGAAGAAGGAAGAAAAGCCGGTGGTTAGGAAGAAGATAATAAAGAAGGTAATCGCAAGGAAGGAGAAAGAGTGAATCACTTCTGAGACAATACCTCTTCCACTCTTTTTAACACATCCTCTGGATTTTTGTAATAAGCAGCCACTATTCTGGCCACATCTCTGTAATATCTCACGCCGAGTTTCTCCATATATTCCAGGATTCTCTCCCTTCTCTTAACCTCCAGTTCCATTCTCCTCTGGGTCCACCCTTTGATTATGGCTATTTTTTCATATATGTAACTGTGTCCACTGTAATTGAAGGTATCGTCTGCCGGGTTCCATGTGTAAGCGTTGTTTGTGATTATCTCATTTGTCTCCGGATCTATTCCTACAATCTCCGTTATGGATTTCACCCTTCTGGTCATTGTTGTACCCACCTTGACCTGCGCTTGTAAAATCACAATATCCAGTGCGGCTATAAGGGCTCTTGGAAGGTTTATTGGAGCATTCTCAAATCTGTGAACCATTGACTTTATATCATCTGCATGGAACGTGGTGTAGCATGTCTTTCCAGTGGCCATGGCCTGAAACACCGTGTATGCTTCGGGACCTCTGACCTCTCCAACCATTATGTAATGGGGTCTCTGCCTCAGTGCGGCTTTCAGAAGATCAAACATGTCTATCTCTCCCGGTTTCTTGCCCGTTACTGGATTTGGTTCTCCAAGTCCCTCTCTGGTAAGTGAGGGAATCCAGTTCTCGTGGGGGAGGTTGAGTTCCCTTGTATCCTCAATGGTGGCTATTTTCATATTGGGAGGTATGAACAGAAGTATTGCATTAAGCGTGGTTGTTTTTCCGCTTGCCGTGCCCCCGCATACGATTATGCTCATTCCATTTTCAACGGCGAGCCACAGGTACGCCATCATCTCCCTGCTCATTGTTTTGAATCTTATTAGATCCACAGGAGTAAAAGGATTGGGTTTGAATCTCCTTATCGTGAAGGAAGACCCCCTCTTTGTAACGTGTTTTCCCAGAGTGGCCTGCAATCTTGAACCGTCAGGGAGGGAGGCATCAACCATTGGCATGGATATTGATATGTGCCTGCCCGATTTCTGCACGATCCAAATCACGTAGTTATCCAGTTCCTCCTCCTTCTGGAATTTGAGGTTTGACCTAATTGATCCGTACATTCTGTGATATATGTAAATGGGAATATTCACGCCATCGCACGATATATCCTCTACTTCCCCGTCGTGCATGGGTACCTGCACAGGTCCGTATCCCAGAAAATCTCTGTAAATGTAGTACTTGTACCTCTCCCACAAAATTGGATCCACCGAAATTTGAAGTTTTTTGGCCACCTCTTCCGCCATTTCAAAAAGATACTCCTTTTTCTCCTCTTCAGTTTCAAAGTTTTTCAGTTCCAATATCTCAATCATCTCGTCCTTTATCTTTTTCAAATTTTCCCAGTCTTCGTCGGTCATTGGCGGCTCTATAACCTCGTAGATGTACTCGCTTGTGAGATTATCATACAGGATCCTAACGTAGGAGTAGGGTTCTTCTATGGGATTTACCTCAATTTCCCTGATGTTTGAGGAACTTATTGGGGGTATGGGGGTTATTTCGCTACCCAGATACTGCCTCTTTGCAGGCTCTTTAACCTTCAGATTATCTGGCTTGAACACAGGTTTCATCAGGTTCACAATCTTCAATTTTGCAGGTATCTCCTTCTTGGACATTGCCAATTTTATCGCCTCCTCAAGCTGCCCCCAGAAGCCTAAGGATGAAATATCCGGACACCAGGAGCACAAAGGCCCATATGAATCCGCTCTTTATGCGTCCGTCTGAAAGTATGCCGATCATTATCCCGTCACCTATCCCGTGGATTATTGTTGCGATCACAAATAGAAAACTTATGATGGGCACGTACTCATACGCTATACCTCCACCTGGCAGTGCACCGGCCAGCGAAGCCTTTTTGAAACTCTCTTCCACTGCCATTCCTGCCTTCCCCATCTCCGGAAGGAACGAGTTGTTGAGGATTATTATCGTGGCAAGAAACACGAAGAACGAGGTCAGAAGAACAAATCCATAGGTGAACATCTCAATGTTTCTCTCTTTTTGTGATAGTTGTGTATCTCTGGCGGATCTTGCAACCATGTTGAGCACATCCGATACATTGCCCCCTGCCTCGTTTGATTTTATAACTATGGCGATTATCCTATCTATCAGAGGTGTCTTCACACGTTCGTTGAATGAAAGCAAGGCATCTCTCACAGGCACACCCCAGTTTATCTTTGCTGCCAGTCTCTTTATCTCATCTGTCAGAGCTCCATACCTTCCGGAAGATGCAACAACTATGGCCTCTGCAAGGGTCATACCGAACCTTGAGGATTCGGCCACATCCCTTAGAAAGTCAGGAAAACGCTCTTCCATTTTTTTGATCCTGCGTGTTGAGAGCATATCATATATCCCAGGTCCGAATAAAAATGCAGCAGTACCAATGACGATGAAGTCCAGATACTTGAGCCCGAGAATGTGCATATCTGTCTTGTACATGAGTATTCCCAAACTTATAAAAGCCGCGGCTACCAGGGCGGATGTGTAAAACACGATTTTTTCCTTATTCACTCTGCCACCTCCTTGCTGGTGCTGTAGATGAAATAACTAAACACGAAAATCAGAATGGGAATCATAACAACAACAATGATCTCCAGAAGCATAACGGTACTCGCAGCACTGTTCTTATTTATAAGGGCCATAATGGCTATTATCACCACGAGAAACAGGGGAAATGCCACGCCCACCGTGACGTATATCTCTGCAAAAAGACCCAGGCTCTCCATGTTCTTTTTGAGCATCAATTTTTTCTCCTTCTCGTACTCCTCCGATTTTGAGAGGAAGAAGGGTTTAAGCCGACCTCCAGAGGTGGCTGTTGTTATAACTCCCTGGAGAAATTCCTGCCATTTTACTGAAGGGCTCCTTCTAGAGGCCTCCTCTATTGCTGAGAGTATGTCCTTGCCTAAAAGTTCGGTATCCCTTGTTATCCATTCAGCCTCCTTTGCTATTTCTCCATACTCGCCCCTTAGGGATAGTTCCTTGAATATTGTGGCCACTGTAACGTCTGCAGAGGATAATGCGGCTATGAAATTCACCGCTGCGGGAAGATGGGTATCTATATCCTTTCCCCTCTTCTTGGCCTTGGATGATGGTGAAGAAATAAGCGAGAAATAGGTCATTATGGGTATGAAAACAGCCATAAATATCCCAATCATAAGAAACAGAATGGTTATTAATGGATTTTTAAGTGCAAGACCCATAAGAGCCAAAAAGGCAGCCATAACTATGCTGATAACACCCACCAGAAGGGTTGTGAAATACACGTAGGCAAGATATTCCTGGGGCCTTAGAAGTATATGTGCCTTTAAGAGGTCCATTTCAAGTTTTGAGTACTTTTTCTTCTTCACCGCTCTCTCTGCCATCCTGCCCATGATTTTCCACGCTATTTTATGATAGGGATCCAGGGTTATGTACGCTGGCAGTGTGCCCTTTGGTAACTTGATCTTGTAGGGCATATCTCTGGGTTTGGGTGCGTACCTTGCGAAGAGCCTTGCCATGAACTTCATTTTTCCACCTCCCCGAGTTCGAGCCTTATTTTCTCAGCAGTTCCGATTGGGTCTTTGTAGTAATCTGAGATCGTGCTCCATATCTCTCGGAAATCAAGGATCCTTTTTTCAACCCAGTATCTGACAACATCGGTTCTGCGTTCAAATTCTTCCATCATCTCGTTGTGGGTCAGATTTTTCATGGTCATTATCTTATCAAATAAGTAACTGTGTCCCTTGAACTTGTGGGTATCCTTTCCCTGATCCCACTCAAATACCACATTTGTTATGAGTTCATTTGTTTCTGGTTCAAAACCAACATTTTCCACGAGTTGGGTAATTCTCCTCACGGTCTCATTTTTAACCCTGGCCATTTTCTGAATGATGACGTTGTTCAATGCGGTCATAAGGATCCTGGGGCAGTTTATTGGCGGATTCTCAAGACGGTGGATCATGGAGATTATGGAATCGGCATGCATTGTTGAGTATGTTGTATGACCTGTTGCCATGGCCTGAAACATTGTGTAGGTTTCCTTGCCCCTCACCTCTCCCACAATTATGTAGTTGGGTCTCTGCCTCAACGCAGCACGTACCAGATCGTACATGTCAATCTCGCCCGCCGATTTTCCTGTCAGAGTTGCTTCTCCAATTCCGCTTCTCGTTGTTCCAGGTATCCAGTTTTGATGTGGCAGGTTTATTTCCCTTGTATCTTCAATGCTCACAATCTTTGCGGTGGGAGGGATGAACATTGAAAAGGCGTTGAGCGTGGATGTTTTGCCGCACGCAGGTCCTCCTATGACTATGGCACTTTCTCCGTGCTCGACCATGAGCCAGAGGTACGCTACAATCTCTGGCGAGGCAGTTCCATACAGCACCAGTTCTGTGGGTGTGAATGGACGCTCCTTGAATCTTCTTATGGTGAAGGTGCCACCCCTTGTTGTGACCTCACGGCCATATGTGGCCTGAACCCTGTGTCCCTCGGTGGTAGTTCCATCCAGTATTGGCTCTGCCACAGAGATCTGCTTTCCGCATTTCTGCGCTATGTAAACTATGAATGAATTGAGTTCATCATCGTCCTTGTATGAAATTGTTGTCTTTATGGATTGATACTTTTTATGGAAAACGTAAATCGGCACGCCCACCCCATCGCAGGATATGTCTTCAACAAACTCGTCCCTGAGCAGGCCGTCAATTTTCTGATAACCCACGTGATCCCTCACAACGTAGTACATTATTCTCTGCTTAGATAATTTATCTATTTTGATCTCCCTGCTGTTTAGGAAACTGTCAACACTCTCCATAAGGTACTGTTCCCTGTCCTTAAGATTCATCATCTCCCAGTTGTACCTTAGCGTGCGGTTTAGAGTGTCGTTGATCTCTTCCAGCAGATCTTGCTCCTCCTCGCTCAGGGGTGGCTCTATGAGTTGGTAAATGTACTCGTACTCTTCCCTGTCGTAAATTATCCTAACGTAAACGTAGGGAGGATAAACGGGGTACACTTCAACAGTTTCATAGTTGTCCCTCTCAAGTGGTGGAATTGGGGTGATGTCACTGCTCTTGGCAACCACAAACTTTGGGATTTTAATTTTGACCTGGGGCTTTAATATGCCGTGGAATATGGACATGTTCAGCCTTTTGAACCCCTTTGGCATCATCAGGAACCCACCTCTATCTGCAGATACACCATTTTAACTTGGAGATTCCAAACATTGAATATGTGGATGGTGTCTCCTGAGTATGTGTAGTAGGGGTATGTGGCTGAAGATGGAGTGCCTTCCGAAATTCCGCTGTTGTTTAGTGCCTGCATTATGAAATTTATCCAGTACTTTGTGAAGTTTAAGGGCATTAGGCCGTAGTAGTAGGTATCGTTTATCGTTATATTCACTTCCTTTCCTCCAAGGAAATATGTTTGGGTGTTTATACCCTCTAGGGATATACCCAAACTCCTGGTTTCAACACCTGTCACGGTTACCGGAAGTCCGTATATGCTCTGCAGGGTCATCGTGATGTTCACATATTTGCTTGAATTCACAAATTTCATATCCGGCTTTATGGGCATTATGGCATTCTTTGCGTAGAAATTGTATCTCAGGATGGCCCCATTCTCATAGGAGAAAGTTTCTGGAACGTAGTATCTGTTTGGGGCGGTGAACTGAATGCTTCCTTGGGATTTCAGGGATATGAAATTTGAATATTTATCGTAAAAACTCACGTTCATACTGAAGGTTGTGTTCAATCCTGCCGGATAAATGGAGAGTTGCCCGTAGGTTGGTGAGGCAACCACAGGGACCCCTGGAGCACCCAGTTTTATGGGCACATATGCCGTGTAATTTGTATTCTTGGTAAGTGTGAGGAGATCAACCATGCTCCGGAGTTGTGAGAATTGTGATAATACCTGCATATCATGCTCTGCCTCATTTTCCTTAATCTGTATGGGTACAACCTGCACCATGAACATTGAGAGTAAAGAGGTAAATATCATCAATGCGAATATCGTACCTACTGTTGAGGCAATTCCTCCCTCTTTCCTGTAAATCCTCCTCATAATCCGAGCACCATGAACCATAGGGGAGAAATGTTATTTAAACTTATCCTTCCCGGTCTTGGCCTTTGCTGCCATTATCTCCTGAACAAGTCTGGAAGCGAGCACCGCCGTGTTTCCGTTATCGTAAACGGGGCACACTTCTGTTATGTCCGCTCCGATGATTTTTGGTCCCAAAAAATCTATTATATTTTTCACATCAAGAGGAGTCAAACCGAAGAATTCTGGGGTGCCTGTGCCAGGAGCATAGGCAGGGTCAATACCATCAATATCGATTGATAGATATATTTTCTCCACGTTCAGAATTTTCAGTGCCCTCTCTATTGCCCTTTTCCATCCAATTTCATGGAACTCGTAGGCATCAATCCACTCATAGTTAAATTTTTTTGCATCTATAACCTCCTCCCTTGAGGCAGAGCGCACACCAATTGAAATCACCTTCCCATTGAGGATTTCATATGCCCTTCTGGCAGTGCATGCATGGCTGTATCTGTTTCCCAGGTACTCGTCCCTGAAATCTCCATGTGCGTCTATGAATATTATTCCCACATCTCCCATCTTTTTCAATGCCTCTGCCGCACCGATGGTTATTGAATGCTCACCCCCGAGCATTATGGGGAATTTCTCTGGAAGAATGTAATCCATTGTGGAATGCACGGCCTCTATTACTTCTTCCACAGAGCCGAATTCGTCCAGGGTGCCTATGTTTCCCATATCGTGTACCTGCAGATCTGAAATGGACATTCCATGCTCAAGCAGATAACTTTCAAGATTGTAGGATGCCTTTCTTATTTCGTCTGGGGCAAATTTTGAACCGTGCCTGAAGGAGGAGGTGCCATCGAAGGGCACTCCAAATATTATGAAAAAGGAAGAATCAAAATCTCCATTTGCATCTGCAAAGTGCAGAAGCATGTTTATTCGCCTGTAACCTTCATTATTTTTCTCTTCCCGAGTGCCTCCCAATACTCAACGTTCTTTCCAGGGGCAATGTTGCCCTTGAGTTCTTCGGGGATGGGCAGTTCAAAGGTTTCAAATGTTTCCGCGTCCATCAACTGAGCCTCGTCCCCCATTAGGGCCAGAACCTGGGCGTTTCGTTTCTCTATTATTGGCACCTTGACCTTGTGCTTCACAGGGTACACTATGCTCCTCTTCTGCCCGTCAAATACTCCAATGGCGACGATTCTTGCCTTTGCTTCTCCGTGCTTTCCAGGCTTGCTTGTGGTCATCTCCACGATCTTGCAGGGCTCATCATCCACAACCATATAACCGCCAACCTTGAGTTCTCGAACCTCAACATCTCTCCATGACATTTTTAATCCCTCGAAGGGTAAATGGTATTGCATTTATATAGATTTTCTTTCAAAACATTTTTATTTCTTGGGAATATACCTTCCTGAATGGCAAAGGATGAGAATATTGTGAAGGATACGGTGAAGGATATTGTCATCTCACTAGTCATCGTTGCCGTTATTTTTCTCTCCCTCTACGCCTATGCTCAGACCTGGCCCCCCATAGTTGTGATTGAATCTGGAAGCATGCAGCATGGATCCCTGTCCCACATAGGTACCATTGATACGGGAGATATTGTTATTGTGAAGAAGGTTTACTCCCCCGATGATATTGTGAGTTACGTTGAGGGTAGAATGCACGGGTATAAGACCTATGGAGATTATGGAGATGTGATCATATATAAATGCAATGGAAAACTGATAATTCACCGGGCAATTGTGTATCTGCACTGGAACGGTAGGGAGTGGAAGATAAGGGGGTTTGAGAATGGAAATTACCCATCATGGCTTCACGTTACCAGGGATTACATAACCATCGATAATGTGGGTTATGCCAAAAAGGAAGTGGTGATAAATATAGATCTTGATCATTTGAATCCCTCCAGGGTGGGGACCTCCGGTTTCATAACCATGGGAGACCACAATCTTGCCCAGTTTGGGGGAAGTGCTTACGACCAGAGCAATGCTGGGGGATTCATACCCATATGTCCCAAACTGGTGGATTTCAATATGATCGTCGGTGTTGCCCGGGGCGAGATTCCATGGTTTGGTGCAATAAAACTCTATTTTACGCATACAAATACGGGAGAGATTCCACCCAATACCAATACAGATCTCGTTGTTTCCATAGTTCTGATAATTGCCTGTTCATTTGGGGTGGATTATGTGATTGCCCACAGAAAGGAGATAGTTGGGAGAATAAGGAGGCGAGGTTCAGAAAAATAGCTTTTTCTGTGATGCCAGTTTGGCTCCCTGGAGATCCACAAGAAGTTCATCTTCAAGTACGATTTTTTTCACTTCCACTACAGGCAGAGCGAGTTCCACAATTTTCGTTCTTCCGTACCTTCCGAAGGATTTTACCTGGGTGTTGAGCAGGCCGAGCATGTCCATGTCAGATATAAGGTCCGAGATCCTTCTCTGGGTGAGCGGAGACACTCCCACCCTTTTGCTGAGAACCATATAAATTTTGTAGAGTTGTCCTGTGGTCAGGAACTTGTTTCCCGCCTCCTCGTTGAGAGCCACACCCAGGAGAACAATTTTTGAGTGCAGGGGCAGGGTTTTTATTGCCTCTGCAATGCAGTCCATTTCAATTTTGTTCTTTGCCATGTACACGTGCCTCTCATTTACCTTCTCTGCCCCCTCCCTCTCTGCTATCTCTATTGATATGCGTAGAAGATCTATGGCCCTTCTGGCATCCCCATGTTCCTGGGCGGCTATGGCGGCGCATATGCCGATGACATCCTCCCCCACGGCCCCTTCCCTAACTGCCAGCTGAACCCTTTCAGCAAGGATATCCTGCAGTTGAAATGCATTGTAGGGTGAGAAAACCATTTTTTCCTGGCTCAATCTGCTCCTTACCCGAGGATCAAGGAGGTCCGTGAACTTCAACTCGTTGGATATGCCTATTATGCTCAGGTTTGAATTTTTCATCTCAGAATCCAGTAGAAGCAACTGGTATAGTATGTCATCACCGCTTTTAACAACCAGTTTGTCTATTTCGTCAAGCACAAGGATAACTATCCCGTTCCATTCATCAATTCTTTCCTTTGCGGTTGAGAATACCTTGTCCATGGGCCAGCCAGTGAATGGAATTTTCTCATCCCACTCCTCAATAAAATGGTTTCCCAGATTCTGGAGGATGGAATATGGAGTATCCACGGTCTCGCAGTTCAGGTATATGAACTCAATTTTTCTTTTTGCATAGACCTTTTCTGCCCTCTTCAATTCTCTCCCAACGTATCTCACAACGGCTGTTTTTCCTGTACCCGTTTTTCCGAAGATGAGAATGTTTGATGGCCTATTCCCCTCGAGTGCAGCCACCAATATCTCTGCGAGTTTATCAATCTCTTTCTCTCTGTGGGGAAGGTTATCTGGAATGTAATCTGGATATAGGGCTTCTCTATTTCCCTTGAAAAGCGAGACCTTGCGCATGTGCTTCTCAAATAAACTCACTTGTGCCATGTTTCCACCCGAAGCAAAGGTAGGTATATCTTTGGAGTTAAAAAAGATTTTCTTATCAACTAATTTACCAAAAGGTTTATATCTTCTTCAACACCCCACCATTTCCTGTGGAATTCTCCTCAATAATCATTTTGAGTTCCCTGTATTTGCGCTCTGGCATCTCAAATACCATTTTCATCTTTTCCATTCCATCAATGCTTATTACTCTTCCAAACCTCATTATGAATTTATAGGCCCTCGTTCCCTTCTCAACCTCTGCATAGAATTTTGAAATTTTCATCTCCTCCTTTATTCTTTTTATGAGATCCTCAATACCCACACCATTCTTGGCTGATATTAGAACGGGCTTGTTTAGGTCCTCAACAATTTCAATCTTCTCATCTATATTTTTACATCCGTCTATTTTATTGATTACAGGTATTATTTTTCCCTGGACCTTGCTTTCGATTATGTCCAGACACAGTATGAATTTCTTTTTGAATTCCTCATGATCATCATGGCAGTCCAGGAGAAGGAGCACGATGTCCGCGTGGTATATCTCCTCAAGAGTAGGCTCAAATGCCCTTATAAGCCAGGGTGGCATGTTATCCACGAATCCAACGGTATCTGTGATCAGTATTTTCTCCTTTCCCAGTTTGGATGTTCTCGTGCTTAATGTGGAGAACATACGGTCTTCTATGGTCACATCCCTTCCGCTCAGCGCCCTTAAAAGTGTGCTCTTTCCAGTGTTGGTGTACCCTGCTATGCCAACAAGGATGTATCCCTCCTCCCTCCTCCTCTTTCTGCGTTCCTCGCGCTGCATCTTTAATTTCTCAAGTTCTCTTCTTATTTTTGCCATCTTTTTTCTTATCATCTCGTAGTAATCGGCCACCTCGTACTCTCCTCCAGCCATAAATCCCGGATGCTCGCCCAGGCGCATCCTGTGAATCGCCTCACGCACGTGTGAAATCTCGTATTTTAAGTTTGCGTATTCAACCTGCATCATTGCCTCCCTGCTCTTGGCCCTGTCTGCGAATATGTCAATTATGAGTTTTATACGATCGTCCACGGGTAGTTTTATTTCCCTTTCAAGATTGTACCACTGGGATGATTTTAAAATTCCATCCACAATAACCCTTTCAGCCTTGATTTCATCTGCCTTTTCCTTCAATTCTTCAATCTTACCCTTTGAGATGTAGTACCTTGGATTTATCTTTCCCCTCCAGAAAACGTGATAGGCTATCCTGTGGCCCAGGGATTGGACCAATTTATCGAACTCTTCATTTCCATTGGAGACTACAATGACATCAGGCATTTTTCAAGTTCCCCCAGAAGATACAGGGAGCCTGTGGCCACGATTTTTCTCTCATTCTCAACTGCGTAGCGAAGAGCATCGCAGGAAAACTTGAATGGGATAACCTCCTTGAAATATTTTTTTGCGTAGTTCACCATATCCTCAAGTTCCGTTCTTCTTCTTTCGTACCCTATTTCCGTCACGATGATTCTCTGACTCAGACGGGATATTATGCTAAGAAACTCCTCAATGTTCTTATCGGATAGCATGGAAAACAGGAATGTGGGATTTTTTATCTTTAAATCCTCAATCGTGGATGCTAGGGCCCTTGCGGCTGAGGGATTATGGGCGCCATCAAATATCAGTAGGGGGTCCTTCATCTTTATTTGAAACCTGTCTCTCCATCTTATTCTATGAAGGCCCTCTTCAATGTCTCCTCTCGAAATAGAGTAGGTTTCTCCAAGGATCTCGGCCATTCTTATGGCCACAAGCATATTTGTGATCTGATGTCTGCCCGTTAGGGGAACCTTAATTTTGTAATCCCGCAGTGGTGAATGGGCCATGAATTCCAGCCCATCAATCCCTATTTTTATGCTTTCGGCTTTCATCTCATCCCATATGTTATGATATGCCGCACCTCTCCTCTCTGCTATTTTTCTTATCACACTCTCCGCCTCTCTTTTATTTTCACCCACAACCACGGGCACACCCTCTTTTATTATCCCAGCCTTCTCCCTGGCTATTTCGGCGAGGGTGTTTCCAAGAATGTGGGTGTGATCAAGATCAATGGTGACTATGCCTGCTATCTCTGGAACGATTATGTTCGTTGCATCCAGACGTCCTCCCAAACCAACTTCAAGTACGGCAAAATCCACATTTTTATGGGAGAAGTACTCAAAGGCTAGCATCGTCGTAACCTCAAAAAATGTGGGATTTCTGTTGTCCTTTGCCATCTTCTCAATGAGCGGATTCAACTCTCGCACAAAATTCACAATGTATTTTTCTTCAATCTCCTCATCGTCCACGATTATCCTTTCCGAGTACCTAACAAGATGGGGTGAGGTATAAAGGCCCACGCTGTAATTTCTTCGCAAAATTGAGTATATGGCTGCCGCAACGGAACCCTTGCCGTTGGTTCCTGCTATGTGCACGCTCTTGAACCTGTTCTGGGGATTGTTGCGCATTTCTGCAAATTCCTTCATAACGCTCAAATCCAGTTTCATACCGAATCTTCGAAGATTATATAAGTACTCGATTTCTGGAATTTCCATTGCATCCTCCATTGCGGGATTGTATTAAAAATTTAGGAACTTTATTATACCTCATTTTTATTTTCCCCTATGCGCTATCGTGGTCTCCTGGTGCCCGGGTTGTTCTGGGCTGCCATTGCCTACAATATGGCGGTTGTCACATTCACAACGGGAAACATAATAAGTGAACTGGGGCTCGGGAATAATCCAAGCGGGAGACTCCTGGTAGGCTCTCTTGTATCCATCACACTGATCGGCTGGTTCTTTGGTTCGTTCATATTTGGATATCTCTCCGATAAGTTTGGGAGGAGAAGGATAATAATTGCAGCCACTCCGGTTCACATTCTTGCCACTGCGTTAATGTTCTTTGCCTGCAACTACTGGGCTTATTTCTTCCTGCGTTTCATTGCAGGTATGGGATTTGGAATAGTTCTTCCAATTCTGAGCACGCTTGTGAGCGAAACCTCTGATCAGGATATCCGTGGAAGAATGGTGGTTCTTCTGGATTCCTTCTGGACCTACGGCTGGGTATTTGCCTCCCTGATGTCTCTCCTACTTCTTCCGAGACTCGGAGCACATTGGAAAATCTATTACCTCATAGCGCTTTTCTGGCTATTCCTCCTGGTCTTCTGGAAGGCACTGCCCGAATCGGTTATAAAAATCAGAAAAAAGGTGCCCGTGACTGAGATTTTGAAACTTCCCCATACCTACGCCCTATGGATCGTATGGTTTGCCATGGCTTTCAGTTACTACGGCATGTTTGTCTGGCTTCCAAAGATATTTGAAGAGGATTATCCCCTTTTGCACTCTTCACTGTTCATCTTCATATCCTACCTTTTCCAGATACCGGGGTACCTGTTATCGGCATACCTCATCGAGAAAATAGGTAGGCGTAAGGTTCTCTTTTCGTTCATGATTCTAACCGCGCTATCCGCATATCTGTTCATAACCCGTGCAACCCTTTTGGGTGCCATTCTCATATCCTTCTTTGATCTTGGAGCATGGGGTGCACTTTACGCATTTACCCCGGAACTCTATCCAAAGAGAGTTCGTGGTTCAGGTGCGGGATTTGCCAATTCTGCAGGGAGAGTAGGAGGCATAATCGGACCTCTAGTTCCCGGATTCTTTGCATCATGGTTCTGGCCCTTCATTGCGTTTACCCTTTCCATGCTAATTGCCTCATTCTTCGTCTTTGCCCTTCCTGAGAACAGAAAAGGATAAAAATAGGTAAGGGCATTCCCGAATGGCCCGGCAGGGAGAGCTCCCGAGCCATGAGGGGGCTTGACGAGTCGGGCTGATATTTTTGTAAGATGTGTCTCTTTTCAAGATGAAATTGCTTTTAAAATTTTTGTTTTTATTTGCTTTGTCGCATAATTAGAGAAAGAGAGACGAAAACATAAAAAAGCCCCTTTAAAAAAGGTGCTTTACCCCTAAATTGATGTTCAAAAGATGAGAGAGTATAACGAGAAGTTGGTAAAGAGAGGCGAAATTTTGATAGATATGGGATTTTAGTAGAATAGTAAGGCTCTTAATCACCAAAAACAATGTTGGCGATTCTCCGGCATTCAGAGAGATGTTTAAAACACTGAAGGAAGAGTTAAAGGATGTTGATGTGCTAATTGCAGATTCCGCCTACGATTTCCGTGAGAATTTCAATTTGATTGCGAAGTATGGAATCAAGTCTCTTATCAAGGTGTGTAAAAATTCTTCCACTCTTTCTAAAGGCTCGCTACCAAGAAGAAGAGCAGTTATAGAGCAGAAAAACAATGAATGGAGTAAAAATCTGGATACTCTAAAAGATGGCTCGTGGAATCTTTATTTTCATTCCTAAAAAGAACTTTCGGTGAATCACTTTCCTCTCGAAAGTTCTCTTATGCCCTCAGAGAACTCACTATCCTTGTCTCTCTTTTTAATCTATTTCACTCACTTTGACCACTGATTTCATTCATTTTTGCTTTTTAATCTCTCGTAGCTCTTCCCCATAACCACGATTTATGCGACAAGGCAGGTGCAATGGAAACAGAAATAATAATGTTGCTATATTTTTTTGTGTTATCGGTTTATGGTACGGTGCTTAAATCTATGGTTATTTTAATTTTACTTATAAACGATTTAATAGAATCATCTATTTCTTTATCTTTCCCTTGAGGATAGGAGATTATGAGTAGAACTTTTTTCTTAGTGATTTTCATATCCATTAGCTGATTTAGTATGGCATATCTGGTTCTTTCTAATTTCTCATCTTTTTTAGACGTAATTATATGAAAGCTGCCAATATATACTATTGCAGGTGCTTGCTTTTTAATTTTGTTGAAGAAATCATATACCCTTTTCTCGGTTTCACCATACCATTTTGTTATAAAAGAAAGTGGATTTACATTTATCACGTGGTATCTTAAATTGAATTCTTTTTTAAATTTATTCGCAATAGCCTGTACGCATTCAAGCGCCCTTTCATCTTCACCTACTATTTCAATTATCTTAAAATCATTTATTTCTCCGCTAATCTTATCTTTTGGTATTAAATCAAAGATCTTGTTTACCTTCTCTTTTATTTTTTTATCTTTTGATTCTTTTGGATCTAATATTACATATTCCCTCAATCCAGATGGAATTACTCTATCAAGGGCATTTATTATATCTTCCTTTGAAACTGCCTTCTTATTTTGTATTATGGCATTTAATATAGCCTCATTAACAAGATGTTGTAAATCCGCCCCCGTAAATCCTGGAGTTATTCGTGCAATATCCTTATAATCATTATCAACTAAATCGATTTTATTTTTTAATGCTAAAATTTTCAATATCTTTATTCTTTCTTCCTCTGATGGTATTTCAAATTCAAATTCATAATCAAATCTCCCAGGTCTTCTTAAAGCTGGATCTATGCTCTCAATTCTGTTTGTTGAGCCGATAACAATAACATGGCCTTTATCACTGGAGGAAAGACCATCCATAAGGGTTAAGAGTTGACCAACCAGTCTCTGTTCAAGCTCTCCACTTACTTCCATCCTATTGGGAGCTATTGAGTCAAGCTCATCAATGTAAATTATTGCTAATTTATGCTCCTCAGCATCACTCTCTGCTTTCTTAAACTTTCTTCTGATATTCTCTTCTGTTTTACCATAATATTGTGACATTATTTCAGGACCACGTACATATACAAAAGGTACTTCCATGACTTTAGTTAGGGTACGCATTAGAAGCGTTTTTCCTGTACCAGGGGAACCATAAAAAATTATTCCCCTTGGCAATTTTGATGATGGAAATGTCCCCTCTTTGATTCTGCAAAGTAAACTCACTATTTTTATAAGTATATCTTCTTTAACATACACTTCTTTCTCAATCTTGTTTATGCATTCCTTTACATTATTACAGCAATCATTCATTTTTATCACCCCTTACTGCCCTTAATTTATCTGGGAGATTCTTAATCTCAGGATCAAGAAATTCATTAATGTCCGTTAGATCCCAGGTAAGTTTACCCCCTTTTGCTGGTACGAGAGTTATAACTTTGATTTTTACACGTAATCTTTCATATATTTCCTTATAAATTTTCTCCCTTTTCTTTAATTCCTCATAGTGCAATATGGCAGATACAGGCCTCAGCACAATCCATACTTCATCTATTTCTCCCTTATATTTATCGTACTTGTCTATGCTTTCATCAATTTTCTTCATTGGCTCCACGGTACCAATCAAAGTTTCTATTTCTATTGCAGTTGAGTTGTAAACTATATCAGGGTATATTTTTCTACCATTTTCATTCTCCAACATTTTCTCGGTAGAAATAATATCATTTTTTATTATTTCTATAATTTCCTCCACCACATCTATCTTCACTTTTCTTTCATATTTCCTCTTTTGAAGTTCTTTGTTGAGCAGATAATAAAAAACAGCCACTTTAATGGGATACTGAAACCTGTCAATATCTTCTGAATCTTTCCCCACCTGTCTCTTTACAAATACTGAATAATTTTTAACTGCTTCCTCTATTATTTTTTCGTATTTTCTATTTGCTTCAAATAGGGTATTGCATCCAGAGATGCCAGTTATTGTGTAAATTAACTGTGTATAGAGTTTTTTTGTGTCTTCTGCAGAGAGAGGTGTTAACGATAACTTTCCTATTTTATCTATCCAATTTTTCCCCTCAGGGTCCACAACATATATTTTAAGATTCTCGCCTACCACTTTCTGTAGATATTTGTAAGCTTTCATTAAATCCTTTCTTTTAAGGGTTACAACAAAAACGCCAAATCTCTGCAGAAAACCCGCCTGCAATCTATTTTGTAATCGCTTAAATATGTCATCCATAGCATAACCATCTTTTCTTAAATCCAAAAACTCTATGCTATTTTCAAGAGTAAAGTTTTCTAATGAATTTAAATCTGTGGAATCAAGCAACTCTATGTTTTCTTCAACATCTTCGGTTTTTCTGAAAATTACTTTAGGAAAGTGCTCCAAGATCTCCCTCATAGATTCCCTTAAAACATATAAAATCGGTATGTGCCAGTCTTTTTCATCCTCTCCAATTAGCACGATTATTGGCTCGTTTAGTGTTTCACTTAACCCCCTTGGAAACCACTTCTTGCTACTGTTTATATATTTTTCCAGTATGGGTTCTTCCATTTTTCTCCCTCCTATTAAATAACTTGCTTGGATTAACAAATCTTCAACTTCAAACTCAAAAGATGTATCTATCTCAAAAGTTTCCTCCTTTTCTTCTTGCTCCTCTTCAATAAGTTCTATATCCACAAAATCATAATTTTTTCTACGGACTCTAATCTCCTCCAACGAGGTATCTAAATACGGGATCTCCACATTGTATGTGGCTTCTTCACTTAATTCAATATCAACAAATTCATACTTGCTCCTTTTCTTCTTTATTTCAATTAGGGTAGTATCTAACGCAATCATTTTAATTTTTTCTATTTCTTCATCAATGAGCTCTATATCCACAAATTCTTTAATTATCGTCGTCTTTTTTGGTATTTCTTCAAACGTCGTATCAAGATGAGGAATTTCCTCTTTCAGTTCTTCTTCAACAAGTTCAATATCAACAAACGCCTCTTCTTTTTCCTGTACTCTCTCCTCTACCCTATCCTCATAGATCTCCTTTTTAATTTCTACGCTTTCTAACTCTCCACTTTTTACCGCCTTTTTCTTTCTCCTCAGTTTTTCCCTCTGCTTAAGTCTTTCCTCCACCAGCAATCACCTTGTTAAAAAATTTTAGTAAAATTTCATTATTCTTTATAAATTTAATATAATAACCATCCATATTGTTGATAAGTCCAAGATAAGATATTTTTGTTAAATCATCTATTAGTTTAACTACTGACAATTTTATCTTTGGTTTTATAGTATCATAGTAGCATATTTCTATACTTTCTACTTTTTTAGAATTGTTTATATTAAATTTCAAATCATAAGGTTCGTCACAGCGACCTAATTCTTTGAATGTTTTACGCATATTCAGAAAAATTTCTCGGTAAAATCCCTTCCAAGGCGTGAGTTCAATCGACTGGGTTTTTAAATTATTTTTAATCATTCTAATTCTTATAACTTGACATTCATTATATATTTTTTCTATACTTTTATTTATATTTGTTATGGTGCTGACAATAGTGGAATCCACCTCCTCGTATATTAGTAATATGCGTATCAGATTTGTATTTTTTTCAATCTCCACATGATCATAGAAATTGAATAAATCATGGGCATTCAAACCCAAAAATTTTACAAGTTTAGCGAGCATATAGGTTTCACAATTTAGGAAGTGTTTTAAATAATCTGCTTTTACAAATCTTATGTAATATATGAAAGTAGTGTAGGGATTTTTACCCACCGCCAACCTGCATATATGTTCTTTTAATTTTTTCAACACGAGTTCTGCTATATTGTCTGCGGATTCGCCTTTCAAAGGAAGCAGTTTTTCAGGATTTTGTTTGTACTCTCTTTTTGGCTCAATTCCAATTTCCCATTCTAAATTTCTTGGGTTTCCCTCTACTTCAATCATCTTCAACTGGGTCTTACTCACACCCATGTTTTTTATCATGATTTTAATCAAATTTTCTACATCATTAAATAACTCCTTCCACTCACTTTTAAATGACTCAACCTCAATTTTAACATCCTCGCTTGTTTCCATCTGTATTCTAAAACTCTCTACGCTCTCTTCAAAAGTTGTAGTGCCGCTTACTTTAATTCCAAAGTTTTCAAACATAAACCTTGCAAAAGATTTATTGGGATCCTTTCCCTCACCTATTCCTCCGTATAAAGCTGTTTTAACTTTCAATTTTAGATCATCATCAAGATCCCCCAGATTCTTTCCATCAAGTTTACTCAGAAACTTATGTATTTGATTAATATTCCAAAGGTCAACATATAGTGGTTCTATATACTCATTTAGAAATTCAATCCAAGCGTTTTTGTTCCATATTTTCTTTTTTTGAGCCCATTCCCTCAAATACATCTCACTCATCTCCAGATTTTTTATTCTTCACATATATATTTCCACAAACTGGACAGATCCTTATAGAGGTTTTTCCTTCTATAGTTAGGTTTTCAAGGGAACCATGTCCATTATCACAGAATAATGGTAATGAGTCTACCAAACGAAGTTTTGAATACAGAAATTTAACAATGTTGTTGTAAATAGGCAATAACCAATTAAACTCTGGATCTTTTTGAATGCTGTTCCAAACATCTAATAAGAATTTTTTATTCATTCTTGAAATGAAACCTTTCTCTGTAGTAGGTGGACCTTCTGGAATAATGGTGTTAAAGAAGTATGATGCTATGTGGTGAAACAAATAGTAGGTTATTATCTCTTTACACTGTTTATCTACCTTGCAATTTTCCCATTCCATCCCATAATATTCCGTTATGAACCTTAATTGCATTCTAAACATTGTAGTTTTAGTTCTTCCTGCTTTTTTAATTCCAACAGGCTTTGGCGGAATGGGAAAGACATCACTGAATTTAGATATATACTGTGAAAATGAGTTTCTCAGATCTCTCATTCCTTTGGGTGGTGCATCTATGAGGTCATCTATATTTTCCATGATGTACGTCGAAAGTTCAACTCCCATCACTTTTACCAGATTATGATAAACTTCCCACTTTACCATCTCACTCACCTCCGAAATCTTCCCATTCTGGCGTTTGCATTGCCAGCCAATCAAGATGTGACTTCTCTTCCTGTATGAAATCCCTTAACTTGTGCATTGCCCATCCTTTAGGTAATAGAACCTCTCGTGGCACATATGGCGGATGCACGACCACAGCATCAATTTCATCATACTCAATTGTTGCATCGTTGGTCAAAAATGTCTTTGGTATCCACATACCTATTACCCAATTGCCATCTACATTGATGTACATTGTTGCGATGTTCAAAAACATCTGAGGCGCGACGAATTTTATCAACGCTTCTTGTCTCAACATGGTCTTTGGCTCCTCCATCTCATCAACCACAGCCCAGTAAAGTATCCCATAATCCCGAAGTGATTTTAAAGATACTTCTGCATAGGTTATGCCTCCACCTAATTGCCAAGACCCCTTCACTAAATCGTAAAGTTTTATATTCTCTCCGTAAGCTTTACTTAGAGTATTAATGGATTGTGAGAAGTATATATTGTATGGATTCATGTCAATGTATTTTTCCATTCTACGCCACATTTCGGAGATTGTGTTCACAGTATCCGGTGTCCCCACATATCCATACACCATGTAGAGTGCATCTGTAATTTTCTTCCACATGGGATCTGCTATGGCATGAATCTGCCATCCATTGGGAATATCCTTCCATGCAGTTAGTCTTCTCCACTTTATCATTGCCCTCACTTTTTCAATATCCCCATACATCATTCTGGCATATCCCTCAGGAAGGTATCTCAAAGATAGGAGAAAGAAAGTTTTTCTATTTACCAGAGGAGAAAGGGATATGGTATTTCTAACGAGAACCTCTCCTGCATCCAAATAACTCTCGGAATCATAAGACTCATCCCCGTTATCTGCCTTGAATCCTGCCTGAGTGAGCGTTAGGTACGCGTTCATCACCGCCCCATGAATTCCCTCTACCCATTTGTACACAATGCTATAATCTTCCATGATTTCAAAGCCCCCACCTGACCACTTGATGCGGTACTTCTCGCCATAGCCCACATCTTTTTGCTCCACATACACCTCATAAAAATCCCTGATGAAATCGTTCCATATTGTCTTGGGTTCTGTCATCTCGTTGTAAAATATATCGCTATTTGCCAAACCATATGTTACACTAACCCCATCAAGATTTCTCAGATATGAAGTCATGCTTATGTATCTGTGCATAGCCTTGTATAATTCTCCAATCTCTTTCCGATACTCTTCCCACTCTTCCGCTCTATTCCAGTCAAATCCCAAATCAATTTTTTCCTCACCCATGCTTTTCACCTCCTTCATCTAATTTTTTAATGAATTGTAAATATTTCTCCGAGTAAGCTCTCTTCTCCACCCATTTTTATCAATTACAAATATGTCGGTTTCGCTACCCACCCCGACGGATATCTCCGCTGCCTTCTTTGCGAGATATGCAAAAAATATTGCTTTTTCCTCGTTAAAATCCCTTCTGAATTTTAAAAAATTAAGCACAATAGTTGCATCCTTCTCCCCTGCTCCTATGGCATAAAATCCTACCTCATCAAAGCAGCCTCCTGTGCCCGGATTGCCCACCGCGCATAGATGAGGTCCATTATCATACATTCCCAAAAGTACTTTTAAGTTCATATCAAAATTTTTCAACTCCTGTAAATAATAATTTTGTATCTCTCCATCACCTATCATTTTTAAATCCTCCAGATTTTCGCATCCTATGGGCTTAAGAATATTTTCTACAGCCATTTTCCATCTTATTTCATAGTATTTTTCTTTGATTCTCTCAAATGCATAGCTCCAGTTTTCAGCATCTGCAACTGAATTCATGAATTGATCTTCAATTCCTCCTGTACCGGCAAATCCAAAGCAGAAATTATCTTTACACCTTATTTTAGGAGTGATTTGGCTATATCCTTCATTATCAAGTATGTTGAGCCTATCTGAAATCATCACTACCCCATCGTCGTATATGACTCCTATCACCACGGTCATATCGCCCTCACCTCTCCAAGGTGGCCTCTCTTCTTATAATGAGATCTAAGAAATTTTATTATTCTGGCTGAGAGGGTAATAATCTTATGAGAGACCGCTGCCATCCATATGGGTATATTAACAGGTAGCATAATACTAAATAAATGTAAGAATTTCCAATATATTAATTTTTCGCCTCATTTTTATAATAAACAATTAAAAGATATGGATATGATCTATTTATACTTTTCTGCTATTTTAATGTCATACAGTTTACAATGTATATCAAATCACGTTACAAATTCTTTTACTTTAACTTCAGTGATAAATAGCTTTATGTCCCCTCTCTCCACTCCTCCAGATATCTTCTCTGCTCCTCTGTGAGTTCGTCTATCTCAATGCCCATCGCCTTCAGTTTCAATCTTGCGACCTCGTAATCTATCGACTCTGGCACCGCGTACACCCTGGCCTCAAGATTCTCGTGCTCCTTTGCTATGTGCTCTGCCGTAAGTGCCTGAATGGCGAAACTCATATCCATTATCTCCACGGGATGCCCCTGCCCAGCAACGAGATTTATTAGACGACCATCGCCGAGGAGATAAATCTTCTTGTCTCCAAGATCGTACTCTTCCACGAATCTTCTTATTTCCCTTCTCCCACGAGAGAGTTTTTTCAGTGCTTCCTTTGAAATCTCGTTGTCAAAGTGCCCGGCATTGGCAAGAATGATGCGATCCTTCGCCATCCTTAGGTGCTCCTCTCTCACCACATCTTTCATTCCTGTGGTTGTGACCACCATATCCGCCTGGCGTATTGCATCGCCCATTCTCATAACTCGGAATCCATCCATTCGGGCTTCAATGGCCTTCACAGGATCAATCTCCGTCACGATAACATCCGCACCCATTCCGCGCATTCTCATGGCAACTCCGCGCCCGCACCAGCCGTATCCCGCAACCACAACGGTTTTTCCCGCTATTGTGAGATTCGTTGCGCTCATTATCCCATCCAAGGTACTTTGACCCGTGCCGTAGCGATTATCGAATAGGTGTTTCATCTTTGCGTCGTTCACATCAAACATTGGAGATCTCAAAATTCCTTTTTTCTCCATCACGCGGAGACGCATCACTCCCGTGGTTGTCTCCTCATTTCCGCCCATTATTTTCATATCCTTGTATTCTGTGTGAAGAAGGGTGGTCAGATCTCCACCGTCGTCGATTATGATATCCGGCTCCATCTCCAGTACACGATACAAGTTTTCGTAGTATTCATCCCTGCTCTCTCCCTTTTTTGCGAATACTTCAAGCCCATCTTCTCTCAATGCTTGCACAACATCATCATCCGTGCTTAGGGGATTGCAGGATGCGAGACGAACCTTAGCGCCACCATCTCTCAACGTTAAAGCTAAAACTCCAGTTTTTGCCTCCACGTGCAGCGCCATACCGATTTTCAGGCCTGAGAAGGGTCTTTCTTTCAAAAATCTATCATCGATCTGTGAGAGAACGGCCATGTGTGATCTTGCCCATTCAAGTTTGTTTTTTCCTTCCATACATCCGCAATATTTTCATCTTTGAAATTTTTTGGGTTGCATCATTTAAATACAAGAACGCCATTATTTAATTGAATGGTGTTTGTGGGCCGGGAGAAAGAGCTTTATACGCTGCAGAGGTATATGGAAGAGGTAAGAAACGGTAGGGGTAAGGTGCTTCTCATTGAAGGGCCCGCAGGCATCGGGAAGACCGCTCTTATTGATGAATTTTTGAAGGATTTGAAGGATGTTCAGATTTTGAAAAGCAGAGGGGATCCTTCTTCAAAGTACATTCCCTATAGGGCAATTTCACAGGCGCTGGAAGATTACGGAAGTTTGCGAGAGATAAGGAAAAAGGAGTGGAAAAGGAGAATTTCAGAAATCGCTGAAAGAATTGCAGGGGAAAACGGAATGATCTTTGTGGATGAGATTGGTCATGGGGGAGGTTACAGAATATACAAGGAACTGAGCACGAGGATAAAGGGTGCTTATTTCACCATTCGCAGGCCAAGAAGGAAAGATGCCGTATGGCTTACAGAGACACAGACGGAGAAGGAAAGCGTGAACCCCTACGACATTGAATTCAAACTCACCTCCCATATCTATGATTTTTTGAGCGTGGAGGAAAGGAGGGTTGTTTACCTTGAGAACCTGAACTACCTGATTTACATGGTGGGCATTGATCGGGTTGTTGATTTTCTCCACACACTCCGCTCCATCTCACAGAACAGGCACATAGTTATTGTATCGGGAAAAATGGAATACCTGACCGATGAGGAGAAGAAATTGATTGAGGGGATGTTTGATGAGAGGATTATTGTTGAGTGGGAAGATGTGATTGTACCTCCGGTTGTTGTGCTCGCGGATTCCATTCCGAAGAAGGATGTCCTCCGCTTGGTTGACAGGAAGGTTGATGGTGAAAATGTCCTGTACATATCTCCCAATGGAATCCATCCCACCCGTTTGGATTTTGAGATATTTGAAAAAATATCTGAGGCCATAACAGGTGGTTTTGATGTGGCAATAGAATGCCTTGGGACCCTCGTGCACTACAACGACAGGAGGATGGTTTACGTCTGGCTCAAGGCGGTGAGCGATTACGCCAGCAAGTTTGGAAGAAGAGTTTATCTGAGGTACTCCCCACATATGGAGGGAGAGATTGAATTCTTCCTGGATCTTATTGACCAGGGACTGGAGAGAATTTATGGAGCATCAAAGGTGAACGAGCGGGCATCCTTGAAGTTCTACGATGTCATATTCAAATTCCTGCATAACTATTCAAAGAGAAAACCCTTCTTGCTTGTATTTGAGGATGTTCAGTGGATTGATACAAACTCTCTTGAATTCATAGACTATCTTGCGAGGAACATAGGAGAGAGCAAGATAATGCTCATACTCACCTACAGAAGTGAGGATATAGAGGGTGATCGGGAAACACTGAATCTGATTGCTAAGATTCAGGGGGAGCGAAACTCAGAGATTTTGCGTTTGAAACCTCTGGGAAGGGGCGATGTTGAGAGAATGCTCTCCCATATGGGATTTGATGTTGATATCAATGCCATATACGATGCCAGTGAGGGAAATCCCCTTCTTGCGATAAATATGGCCCAGTACTTTTCGGAGGAGGATAAGGGTGTGTATTTGCCTGAGACGATTAGAGAGAGCATTGAAATGCAGATTGATCTCTTGGATGATGCCCATTTGAACTTCATAAGATTTCTTGCAGTTGCGGGAAACGAGATACCCATTCAGCTTGTTGAAGAGTTTTATCCACAGTACCAGTTCTTTATGGATAAATTGGAGAGATTTTTCGTTAAGAGAGAGGGTGATTTTCTCCGTTTCACCTACTCACCCTACCGGGAGGTTGTTTATAAAAACATATCCAAGGATACCCGCATTGAACTTCATCGGAAGATCGGGGAGTGGGCCGAGAGAAGAAACTTCCTTTTCCTCGCTGCTTACCACTATTATATGGCCCGTGAGGAAAGGGCTGTGAAGTTTCTCAAAATGGCAGCCGATGAGGCAGTTAATATGCTCGCTTTTCAGAGTGCCATTGATTATTTGAAAAAGGCCGTTGAAATTGCAGAGAGATACCATAAAAAACACTTGCTGGGGGAATTCTATACGAAACTTGGGGAGTGGTACATTGCTACTGGGAATTATGAAAATGCCGTTGAATCTTTTCAGAAAGCGTTGAAATTTGAGGAGGATAAAAGGGTTTATCTTGGGACCAAGATTGGTATGGTTTATCGTCTTATGGGCAACTTGGAAAGGGCCAGGGAGGTACTTGAAAATTACTTTGAGATTGCGGAGGGGATGGACAGGGCGAGAATAAAAGGTGAACTTGGGATAATTAACTGGGAAATTGGGAATTTTGTAGAATCCCTAAAAAATTTAAGGGAGTATTTGAACTACGCCAAGAGATATAAAAGCAGGGTTGATGAGGTAAGGGCCAAGAGAAACATTGCGATCGTTTACCATATGGAGGGAAAGTACAGGGAGGCCCTTAAATATGCATCTGATGCTCTAAAAATTTCAGAGGATATCGGGGACATAGGCGAACTTGCTGAGATATACAACATACTTGGTGTCATAAATAATCATCTTACAAAATACGATGTGGCCATTGAGTATCTTATGAAGTATCTGGATATAAGCGAGAAAATGGGTAATATGGACCATTTATCCAGGGCCTATAATAATATAGGGGTTACCTATGAGAAGATGGGAAAGATAAGGGAGGCCGAAGAGTACTACAGAAAGGCAATGGAAATAATTGAGAAACTTGGAAATGACAGGCTTCTTGAAGGATTCTACAGCAATATGGGTGTGCTTTACAGCAGACATGGAAACTACTCGGATGGATTCGAGTACCTGCATAGAAGTTTACACCTTTCAGAGAAGTTAAATAATAAGTTTGGAATGTGTGAGCATCTTCTATCTCTTGGAGAACTATGCATAGAGATGGGAAGGTATCTTGAGGCCATTGAGTACTTCCTCAGGGCCCTTGACATAGCAAATGAAAACTCTTACCTAACTCAGCAGTTTGCGTCACATACTTACCTTTCTAGGGTCTATGTGGCACTCGGGGATGAGAAGAGAGCAATAAAACATATTGAACTTGCATACTCTCTGAAAAAGTACATTCAGGAGGATTACCTTCTGATGGATCACTACATAGTCAATGCGGAGTACCAGATCCGCTTTGGAAGCAAGGATAGGGCTCTGAACTACCTGTCCCGTGCCAGGGAGATTGCAGAGAGGATCAGAGATAGGGTGAATTTCCTCTATACCCTCATTCTGGAAGCGTATGTAAATTGTGATGGGGATATGATATCGTCTAAGAAAATCTTTGAAAGTACCATAAGGGAATACTCTGATCTTGACTACAGGTTCTATGTAGCAGAGTCATATTTTTATTATGCCCTCTGCCTGAAAAAGAGGGATAAGGAGCGTGCCAGGGAAATCCTTATCAGGGCCATTGATATTTATCGTCAACTCGGACTCAAGGAAAAGATCTTGGATGTGGAGAAAAGGTTTAATGAGAAATTATCCTGAATCCCTTGGTGTCCACAAGGAGAGGATAGTAATCGGTGGAGTGTTTCACGCCCCTTATTTTTATTATTGAAATGTATCTTCCCAGGGTTCTGCCTATTCTCTCCATGGAGAGGTGAATTATACTATCCGCCAGAAAACCCTCAACGTCGTAGGTACCGAATTGCATTGAATTGTATGAAGTTTCGGATATCACAAGGGTCGTTGCTCCCAAATCTCTCAACGCTTCAAAGAGGAAAAATAGCTGGTTTCGGGGATTTTCCAAATTTGTTATGGCGTACAGGGCATTTAGGGAATCAAGTACCACAAAATCCAGTTTTCTATTCTTTCCAAACTCTCTCACGGGATTTATAATTGCCTCAAGCCAGTCCACATTATCCTGCTTTCCCGAATCTTTCACGATTTTCCTGACGAGTCCCCAGTCAAATATGCTAAACTCGCAATTTTCCGGTAATTTGTCTATGTCCATCCCGAGGCTGACCATCTGCTTTAACAGGCTCTCCCTGCTCTGCTCAAGGGATATGTAAATCACGTTTCCATTCTTGGTGTTTTTAAGGTGGTTGTAGGCTATATAGAAACTGAAACTGGATTTCATACTTCCCGTTGGCCCGGATATGAGAATTACCGAGCCCTTGGGGATTCCACCCTCTATTTTGTCATCAAGTCCCCCAACATATGTTTTCACAAACTCCATTTCACTCACCCATTTCAAATTTGAGGGATTTTAACAGTTCCCGGTATGTTTTATCTGCCAGTTCCTCCCCCGCAAATTTCTTTATGAACTTTCTTATCTCCTCGCTCATGGCCCGTGCGTACTCCTTTTCATCAAGCCCATTTTTGTCAATTTTCCTCCTGTTTGTTTCCACGATAATCTCGCTTAAATTTCCAAATAAAGGGTACAGGGTTTTCTCGATTTTCAAATCTATAATATCCTTGGAATCCATTGATTGATATAAGTGAGCGAATGTATATAAAATTTATGTGCCCGTGCCAAATCTATAAATCTTTTTAATCTTTTAGCCTCTTGGTGATTTTATGAGGATAAATGTGAATGGAGAAACCAAGGAGATGCGTGCTGTGTGGTTTGATAACGGCGTGGTGAAGCTGATAGACCAGAGAAAGCTCCCTGCCAAATTTGAGATATATGAAGCAAAAACTACCGATGAGGTGGCATATGCCATAAAGGAAATGGTGGTTCGCGGAGCTCCGGCGATTGGGATAACTGCCGCTTATGGTATGGCCCAGGCATGGCTCAATAAATGGAATATAGAGGAGGCATTTGAGAAATTACGCAATACAAGGCCAACGGCGCATGATTTATTCTTTGCACTTAAGAGAATGAAGGAGGCGATTGACTCCGGCGAAGATGCAGTTAAGAAGGCGGAGAATTATGCGGAGGATATCATCGGGAGGTGCGAGAAGATCGGTGAGCATGGGGAAAAGCTGATTAAAGATGAGTATCGCATTCTGACGCACTGCAACGCCGGCGCCCTGGCTGTGGGGGACTGGGGCACTGCAACCGCTCCGATCCGAAAGGCGCACCGCAACGGCAAGAGGATTTTCGTATGGGTGGACGAAACCCGTCCAAGATTGCAGGGTGCAAGATTAACCGCCTGGGAGATGGTTCAGGAAGGAATAGAGCATGCGGTCATAGCGGATAACGCTGCAGGATATTTCATGCGAAAGGGGGAGGTGGATATGGTAATTGTTGGCGCGGACAGAATAACCGCAAATGGGGATGTTGCCAATAAGATTGGCACATACGAAAAAGCAGTCGTTGCTAAGGAGAATGGTATACCCTTCTATGTGGCCGCACCCATAAGCACCTTTGATTTCTCTTTGAACATGGGAGATGAGATACCCATTGAAGAGCGCCGCGAAGATGAAGTTCTGTTTTGCAGGGAATGTCGCATTGCACCTCAGGAAAGCAAAGCGAGGAACCCTGCCTTTGATGTGACACCTGCAAGGTACATAACGGGCATAATTACGGAACTGGGGGTATTCAAACCGGATGAGGTATGGAAATTGAAGAGGTGAACTACACCATTGCCTCTCCCGCCTTTTTCACTGCAAACTGTGTGCCCAAGGGTGAGGCTATCTGGAATATTGCTGTGGTTACCGCAATGAGTGTGATGATTATGGCTCCGAGATGGGAACTTGAGATCTCCTGAGCTGCGTGGGCCGCAAGACCCACAGCCACCCCTGCCTGATTTAAAAGGGCAATTCCCAGATATTTTTGAAGTTTTTTCTCTGCCCTGGCTATCCATGAGCCAAATCCGCAACCTATGACCTTTCCAACGGTTCTTCCAAGGCAGTAAACCAGAGCCACAGCCCAGAGTGCTTCAAGAAGTGCAAAGTTGATTTCCATCCCTATTGCTCCGAAGAAGAGAATGTACACTGGAGTCATTATGGTGTCTATGGATTTGTAACTGCTCACACCGAGTTCCTGGTTCATATTTATGACGGTCATCCCGACGGCCATGGATGTGAGTATGTTTGATACTCCAATCACGTAGGCTATTCCCCAACCGAGCAACGCCACCGCAACGCCCAGAACAAGTTGGTGATCTGGGGTGAAGGACCTCTTTTTGCCAGCATAACTGAAAATAAGTCCCAAGGTGCCACCCAGCAGAAATGCCCCGAATATCTCCCATAGGGCATGTACCACGGCAGTTCCTATTGTAACGTGATACCCGAGAAGTCCCTTTGTCCAGATTATGCCAACAACGTACATTATAATGCCTGCGGCATCATCTAGGCCCACAACAGCTGTGGCCACATCGGTCAGCACTCCATGGGAGGACAGGGAGCGAAACACGGCTATGGTGCCTGCGGGAGCAGTTGCAGGTGCCAGGGAACCCAGGAGTACTGCAAGGGCGAGATCTCTTGTAAATGCGTAAACGAATAGCATAACGGTGAAGGATGTTACTATAACTTCCACCACCAGGATGATCATCACCTTTTTGCCCATCATCTTCAGGAATCTTCTTGAGAAACTCAGACCCACAATGTAGCCTACCAGAGATAGGGTTGCCCCCGTAACAATGTTGAAGAATGTGTTTGATGCCTTAAATCCCAAAATTGAGAGAAGAAGTCCTGCAAATAGGTAGGCAAGCACATCTGTAAGGCGGATTTTCCTGAAGAAGAACCCAAATAGAAGTCCCAGAATCATCAGGAGGCTGACTATGAGGTATATGGAGCCTTGCCCACCTGTTATGGTGTTGACCAGCATAGTGGTGGAATGTATTATCTTTTTTCTAAATAAGATTTGTGCTTATGCTTCTCTCACCGCATCCTCCAGAATTTTTTTGTACCTCTCCACGAGCGTGTTGAGTTCTTCCTCACTCTTTGCTTCTGCGTAGATCCTGTAGATGGGTTCTGTGCCCGATGGGCGTATGAGCACCCACCAATCCTCTCCCATCACCTTCACTCCGTCTAGCGTGCTTGTTCTCTCTCCTTCCAATTTCTCTTTTAGGATCTCAAGAACCTTCTCTTTTTTCTCGTTCTCGCATTTCACGCTTATTTTTTTCTGATAATATTGGGGCAGGGAATCAACCAACTCGCTCAGTTTCTTTCCACTCTTTGCCAGAATTTCAAGAACCTTGGCCAGGGCCATGGCACCGTCCCTCGCAACCAAATGCTCTGGGAATATGAGCCCGCCGTTCTCCTCGCCGCCAAATATGGCTTTCACCTCAATCATCTTTCTTGCCACAATTGGGGCACCCACCTTGGTGTATAGCACCTCGCTTCCGTGTTTTTTCACAACCTCCTCAAGGGATAGGGAGGAACTCACGGGTGTAACCACAATTCCATTTCTGTCTCTTACCACGTACTCTGCAACAAGGGTGAGGGTTTTGTCCCCGTACAGGTACCTGCCCCTGTCATCAACGAAAATCGCCCGATCTGCATCTCCGTCGTGGGCTATACCCAGATCCGCGCCTGTAGCCTTTACCATGGATACAAGATCCCTGAGATTTTCAGGTCTTGGTTCGCTTTCGTGACCTGGAAATCTACCATCTGGCTGGCAGTTTAGGGTTATCACCCTGCATCCCAATTTTTCTAGGAGATAGGGGGATGTGAAGCAGGATGCTCCGTTGGCGCAATCAAGCACCACCTTGAATTTTTTATTTTTTATGCTCTTCACATCCACCCTTTGAAGTATGGAGCGTATGTACTCTTCCCTTGCATCTTTCCTCTCTGTGTAATTTCCAACATTTTCCCAACTTACAATCCTGAATTCTTCCGAGAAGAATATTTTTTCAATTCTTTCCTCCTCTTCCCGCGGCAGCTCTGTGCCATCTCCCGCAATGCATTTTACTCCGTTGAACTCAGGTGGGTTGTGGCTTGCAGTTATGGCAATTCCGAAATCTCCGTGCTCCCTGGTGTATAGTTGTATGGCAGGAGTGGGTGCGATCCCAATGTCCACAACGTTAACTCCGGAGGCGAGGAGTCCAGAGATTACGGCGAATTTCACCATATTTTTTGATATCCTTGTATCTGTGCCGAGTACCACCTTTGCGCCCCTTGGAAGGTACGAGCCTATTGCCAGCCCTACCTTCGTTAAAAATTTCGGGGTGAAATTTTCTCCGACCCTACCGCGAATTCCATTGGTTCCGAATAGACGCATAGTGAAGCATAGGGCCCATATAGATAAACTTTACTCACATTTTTATATTGCTTGGCGGATTACCATTCATGCTCCTCTACAATGTCAGGGTATTCGGAAATGAGGATGCCGAGTACGTGCTCATACGAAATGGAATAATTGAGGGAATGGGAAAGGGAAATTTGCCAGATGATGCGAGAAAAATAAATCTGCATGGCTCGTGGCTTCTTCCCGGATTCTGTGATTCTCACACGCATCTGAGCAACATTGCGCTTATGCATAGTGAGCTTGACCTGACCAACCTGAGCCGCGATGCGGTACTTTCCCTTGTGGCAAGGAATTGCAACAGGAAAATAGTGCTGGGCCGGGGGTGGGATGAGAGTTTCTGGAGGAATAAAAAATATTTGCAGAGGGATGAACTTGACAATGTCTGCTCCAGCAGACCTGTTGTGCTCATAAGAGAGGATGGGCATCTGGCATCCATAAATACCCTGGCGGAGAGGCAGTTTGGAGTTGAGAGTGAGGATGGAATAGTGAAGGAGAAACAACTTGAAAAATTGCTGAGGAAACTTGATATCGGCAAAACTCTTGATTTTGATTACGCTCAGGATTATGCACTCTCAAGGGGTGTTACCTGCGTACATGACTTTGCAAATGGGGATACTTTGAAAAGGTACATGGCAATGCACTCTGCGGGCAGGCTTAAGATCAGAATATATGCCAATTTTTACGAATCTTCTTACAGATATGTTCGCTCCCTTGGTATCCAGAGCGGATTTGGAGATGAGCATCTAAGAATCGGTGCCCTTAAACTTTTTGCAGATGGCTCCATAGGGGCCAAAACGGCAGCAACGAGGTACGTGGATGGTGAGGATGTAAAACCGATGCTTTCTGTGAGAAAATTGAAAGGGATTGTTGAGAATGCAAACAGAAACGGGATAAGGGTATTCACCCATGCCATAGGGAACTATGCTATTGAGAATGTTATCAAGGCCTACGGTGGTGGGAGGATGAACAGAATTGAACACTTTGAACTTGCCTACGAGGATTTTATTCCCATGCTTGGCGGGGAGGTGAGCATGCAGCCCAATTTCCTGAAATGGGCAAAGAGGGGTGGATTGTACGAGAAAATGCTTGGTGAGCACTGGCTTAAGATCAACAATCCCTACAGGATAATTTTGGATTATGGAAAAGCCCTCCTGTTCGGGTCCGACTGTATGCCCATGGACCCCCTATTTGGAATCCGTATGGCTGTTGAGAGTGAGTACGATGTCCAGAGAATAAGTTTAAGGGACGCTGTAATTGCCTACACCATGGGCTCCAAGTATTTTGGCCCTAAGTTTGGAGAGATAAAAGAGGGTTATGTGGCTGATTTGGTGGCCTTGCATGGCGAGTTTGATAAAATACGGGAGATGAAAGTCAAAATGACCATGGTGGGTGGAAGGATCATGTATACTTCTCAATGATGTTCAGCAGATCCCTGTACTTGAATGGCTTTTTTAGAACTTCCAGTGCCCCGGCGGCCATCATCTCCTCCACATACTTATCATGGTATGCCGTTGCCCCTATTATTTTCGCCTCAGAATCAAATTCTTTTATGAGTTTCGTTGCCTCTATTCCGTCCATAACCGGCATTTTTATGTCCATGATCACAAGATTTGGAGATTCTTCCTTGTATATCTCAACGGCCTCCCTGCCATTCTTCGCCAAGAGAACGTCGTATCTTCTGAGAAATATGCTGTACAGTTTCAGGAGTTCTTCGTTATCATCCACAAGCAATATTTTTATTCCCACTGGTGGAACTAATGAAGTTAAAAGATTTAAAACTTTCACTCCTTCTCTATCAGTATGTTTATGAAATGCGTTAGATGCTGAGCCAGCGCCGGGTTGTCCGTGTAACCACAGGCGTTCAGTTCAGGGCTAGCAAGGAGGGCCCTCTTGTTGTCGCACACAATGTCTGTGGCCATGAGTCCAGTTTTCCTGTAAACCTGTGTGCCGGGTGGAGCCCGCTGGTTTGGCTGGGTAACCACTATTATTTTTACGCCCCTGTTTATTGCCCTCTCTATGTTTTTTTCCAGTTTTCTTCGTATTTCAGAGATTTTTGGGGTTGATATGATTATCTCCCTCTCCGCCATGTCTATCATCTCGGCTATCTTTCTCATAACCTTATCTGTCCCGTATATGGTGTAAACCAGTTGTGGCTCTCCCTTTTCCATAAATATGCTCTCAACAAATTCAAGTTTTTTAAACAACTCGTCTATCTCGTTCATTATATTTCTCCTTATAATCTCAAGGTCCTCCGGCTTGTACATCTTTGGTCTTCCCTTTGAGGATATCACAAAGCCCTTCTCCTCAAGTGAATCCAGAACCTTGTATGCTGATGTCCGTGGAATCTCTGCATTTTTTGCAATGACATCTGCAGAGCCCACTCCCAGCATCAGGAGGGCAAGAAATGCCCGAATTTCGTACTGGGATAGCCCGAGTTTTTGAAGGGTGCTGACAATTTTGTTGTACTCCTCTATGGCATTATTGGGATCCATATTTGTGTATGGGCAAACATATATTTGTGTTCTTCCATTCACCCATATGATCAAGTACATCTATTTCCGCTGCTTTGTCCATGCCACCGAGGATATTGATAAGGTGCGCAAGGCCATGGGCTTTATCACGGGCCATGATAGATTCGATGAATCCGAGGAAAAGGGATACTACGGGAATAGAATTGTGATACTGCAACTTCAAATAAAGAAGAAATCTGAAGTTTTGCGTTTCTGGAGAAGGATGAAGGATATGGGAATTGTGGATGAGATCCTGCCTATCTTGGATGAACTGGTAGATGAGCATGGAATGCTATACTTGAGGTTCGATAAGCAGCAGGCATACTTGGAAAAGGCCGCATTGACCACAGGTGGAGATGCCATAGCCATGCACGCAAAGATAGAGAGTTATCCTATGAAAAAGGACAGGGCCATTGAGAACTTCAAAAAATATGTGGGAGGGATTTAGTCTTCCTTTATTTTTATCACAGTCACAACGAAGTAGAGTGTTTTCCCTGCAACCTCCTTGTTGAAATTTATGCGGAACATTGTGTTATTTTGCCAGTCAATGATTCCTCCATTGGGAAGCAGGATGGGCGTTTGCTCTATCACGTATTTGAAGGTTATCACTCCATTTGCTATTTTCTCCACGTATATCTGCAGGGCGCTTATGTTCTTGTAGGGCTGGTAGTAATTTCCAACGGATGGATTGTTCATTATCGTAACTATGTTATTGGTTGCGTCTATTTTGAGGATCAGGCAATTCCATCCATGCTCCTTATCCCTGTACACAGCATTATCCAGCGGATTTACCTTTCCAAACCTCTTGTTGAATTGCTCAAGAGAGAGGTTCTGTACCACAGGTATTGTCTGCACGAGCGAATAGTTCTTAACCTTGCTCCAGTCAAAGGGATATCCCTCGCTGGGTGGCACAACGATGGTCTTTGTCTCGTTCAGTTTCATTCCGATAACTCCCTTTTCAAATCCAGGGATCATTGTGTGACTTCCCACCTTAAATGTCAGGGGATCAAAATTTCCGGTCCACTTGTAACTCACGGTCTTTGGGTACGTGATGTTATCTTCCGCGACCTGCTTGATGTTTGTATCGAAAATTCTTCTCTCGCCGCCATAATAAATGTAACCGTAGTACTTAACGGATATTGTATCTCCGGGCTTTACTATGGGTACGCTCTGCTGGCTGTTACCCTGACCGGTTAGGAAATACGTGCCAGTAACGGCGGCCACAACAACCAGAATTGTTATCATAAGTGCGTAGGTGGATGCTTTCATTAGGGCGGCTAATGCCTATTTCTAATATATAACTTACGCTCAATTCCAGAAAAAATTAAATCCTAAACCACAATCACCGATTAGGCGGGGGTTGCCGAGCCAGGTCAAAGGCGGTGGACTCAAGATCCACTCCCGTAGGGGTTCGCCGGTTCGAATCCGGCCCCCCGCATTGAAAAATCAATTTTTTGCAGGGAAATCTAATTTTTTGCATGAAGGAGAATATGGGTGTTTATCGTTATGAGCAGACCCATGATGAAAAATATAGCAGCACCCATATTCAGATTGAATACACGATAGGAGTGAAGTGAATCGTACATTGCACCCCCGATCAGGGGTGCGACCACAGAGCCTATGTTTGAACTCATATTCACTAGTCCCAGGGATGTCCCCAGGGTCTTGGTCTTTGATGCGGCGAAACTCCTCGCTACCGGTAGAAATCCCCTGCCACTTATGTAAAATACAAGTGTGGCGATGAGCACCACGATTTTTGAGTTCACCATCAGCAAGCCTCCCGAGATCAGGGAGAGAAGAGCGAGAAGCCAGAGCGTATACGAATAGCTTTTTTTATCCGCCATGTGGCCCATGAAAAATGTGCCGAATATGGCCACGAAGGTGAATATTGAGAGATAAAAGGTTGTGCTGTATTTTCCAAATCCCATATTTTCTGCCAGGTAGAACCAGAGAACTTCCGCTCCAAGGGATAGGAACATGCCGTAGAAGAAGTTGAGAGTGTAAAGTGAGGAGGGAAAATCT
Organism: Candidatus Aciduliprofundum sp. HYA1; assembly: GCF_056175085.1. Lineage (NCBI taxonomy): Archaea > Methanobacteriati > Thermoplasmatota > Candidatus Aciduliprofundum > Candidatus Aciduliprofundum sp. HYA1. The sequence goes on along the minus strand of NZ_CM149694.1, from coordinate 1,308,343 downwards.
CTTTCCATTCTCCTTATTTTCTCTTTTTTCACCTTCTCATCCTTCACATCTCTAAGCGGCATTGCAAAAAATACGCTGATGAGATAGAACATTGCCACTGTGATTATCGCCCAATATTCATTTCCGAGAAAGATATTGTAAAGTATGTAGCCGATGGAAGCGCCCAGGCCCCCCATCATAAAGTAGGAACTCATAAGCCTGCCTCTGAATTTGATGGGCGAGGATAGATGCACAAGGGCCTGCATTGTGGTCCATGCCATTGCACCGTAGAGTCCGTCCAGAGCTCTCAGGGCTATCATGTATGGGTATGGCACCACCAGGTAGAGGAGGGAATCAATGCCCAGACCGATGAATCCCACGATTATTATTGCCAATCTGCTGATGCTCTTGTCTGCTATTTTTCCAATAACAGGTGCACTTAGGCCCCTGGCGAGCATGAAGGTGCTTGATAGAATTGTAATTTCAAGAACACTCAGACCCATATTGCGAAGGGTGAAGGCCAGAACTATGCGTAGCAATCTGGCTGCCAGTCCCCCAAATATGGGGATTATGAGAATGGAACTGTAAATTTTCCATCTGCGCATTCAATTGTATATTGATGCAAAGAATTTAATCGTTTTGCTGGAGGGAGAATCTCTTGGGGAGGAGGTCCCTCAGAGAGTATACTTCCACCTCCTTTCCGTCCGAAATTATTATCTGGCAATCCTCTTCGCAAAACTCGCTCATCACCTGGAGGCATGCGCCGCATGGATAGGGCATTGTTTCGGCGTATATTGCAATCCTCTCAATGTTTCTGCACCCTTCACTTATGGCCTTGAAAATAGCCACCCTCTCGGCGCAGATTGTGAGTCCGTAGGATGCGTTTTCCACATTGCAACCGGTGAATACTTTTCCGCAGGCAACCACCGCGGCACCGACTCTGAAATTTGAGTATGGGGCGTATGCCCTCTCCCTCGCCTTTTTTGCCATCTCAACGAGGTTACTGGTATCCATCAATATCACTTTCATTCCAGTAGTTGTATATGGCCGTTCTCTGGGATGCACTCACATCTCTGGCCACTCCCGCCTCATAGGCCCCGTACCTGTCCCTTATCTGCTCCTCCACAGGCTTTGAGAGTTTAATGGCCGCCTCCACGTGCTTTCTCTCTATGTACCTATCCCCATTGTACACTGCAAGGTCTCCGGCAGCTCTGATGAGCCCACCCATCTCTCTGAGTCTGAGGGTTAGGCCAATTTCGTTGTCTATGGCCTTGGCCCTCCTCTTACCCTCCTCGATTATGGCAAGAACTGCATCTCTTGTTGCGTGTGGTATGCGTCCATCAGCGGCAATTTCCTGAGCCACAAACTGAACGTATTTTGCCCTGTTCTCATCTGTATCCGGCATTGTTGTATTCACCAGAACCTCATAGCCCTCTCCTATTATTCTTGAGCGGAGAGGTGAGAGAATATTTGGAACGTCCTGAATGTTACAGGCAGCCACAAGTATGAAATCACAGGGCACATCGTCCACGCGCACAGATGCCCCTGCGCTTTGGGGATTTCTCCCCGCTATTGAGAACTTCTTCTCCTGCATTGCAGTTAGTATGTTTCTCTGCAGTGGGCCAAGATGAGTGATCTCATCAACAAAGAGCACACCCTGATGGGCTTCGTGTATTGCCCCTGCAACAACTCTCTTGTATGGAGGGGTACCAAGCTGCGGATGCCCTCCGTATGGATCGTGCTTCACATCCCCAAGAAGCTCAGTTTCGCTTGCGCCCGTTGCCATGACAAATGGATTTCTCTTGAGGGGTACTATCACCTTGTAGGGCTTCTTCTTCTCCAGGGCCCTTCTTTTTTCAAGTGCTTTCTCATCAAAAACCCTGATCTTCTCACCATCCCTTTCGTAAACGATTACCTTCTCCACGCCTCCCTCATAAACCGTTGTTGTGACCCTTGGTGGAAGTGCGGCTATTCCAAACGCGGCTCCCAGGGCACCAAAAATATCGGCAAAGGGTCCCTGCGTGGTCTGTGAAACCTTTGGGGTTCCACACTTTGGACAAACGAGTTCCGATGGTGAGGAGTAGGTTCCACACTTTGCGCATTTGAATCCCAGCTTTATGGCCACATGCTCAGGTGCTTCCCTTGGATCTATCAGTTTTCCCTCTGCCGATCTCAGTTCCATACTTTCCGCCTCGACCTCCCTGGCATTCTTGACTTCCACGAATGGTCTCTCAGGATTCTGTGGATTGTGTACCACTCTGATTTCCTCCGTTGGAGGCCTGAGGTGCAGTGCCAGGGCTTGGGCTATCATCGATTTTCCGGTTCCAGGCGGGCCAACAAGGAGCAGGTGTCTGTGCTGCATTGCTGCGATCTTTGCAATTTTTATTGCCTCGTCCTGGCCTATCACACGATCAAGCGGATCCTTCGGTATGATTATTTCCTCCGTCGTTTCGAAATCCTTCAGGGATAAACCTTTTTTCGGGTCTATCATTTCTTCACCATATCTTTTGTGAGCAATTTCATATTTAATGGCCTCTTCGTGACATTTCCTATCTTGTAGCCTATGATCCTGCCTATGCCCTTCTCGTGGGCCACATCAACCAGTCTCTGGGATATTATTCCTCCAGTGACCAGGGTATCTCCCTTCTCCTTGGCACTCTTCAATTTTTCAATCAATTCGTTGAGGGGTATTCTCAAGACCACCTTGTTGTCCTTGAGCAGAGCAGCCTCCTTCTTTGAATTGAGGTCCTTGAAAAGGGAGATCAGATCCTCACTCTCCTTCTTTTCCTCTTTTTTCTCCTCCTTTTTTGATTCCTTTTCCTTCTTTTCCTCTTTCTTCTCTTCCTTCTTTATCTCGCCCAGATTATGTGTGGCTATGTACTGCTCCACAGGCACCTTGTTTCTCAGGGCCTTGACTATTTGCTTGTAGGTGAGTTCTTCCACCTCATATCCGGGGGGAGCCCTTGCTATGAAATCTATGTCTGCAACCTGTAAAAGTTCCTTGAGGATCAGATCTCCGCCATGATCCCCGTCAAGGAACGCGGTTACTATCTTCTTCTTGCTCAACTCAATTATCGTTTTTGGCACGTTTGTGCCGTTCACCGCTATGGCATTCTTTATCCCGTAATTTAAGAGGTTGATAACATCGCTTCTACCCTCAACCACGATTATTGCCTCGCTCTTCTCCACATTTGGTCCAGCAGGCAGATGATCCTCACCGTAGATCACAACCTCCTCGATTTCCACAGCCTCCCTGACAGATTTCACCAGGTCCTCGCTGACCTGCTTACCCTGCTTGAGAAGCATCTGCAAAAGCTCCTTTGCGCGATCCACAACCCTCTGCCTCTTTGTTGCCCTTATGTCCTCAATGGATATGACCTTAACCCGGGAGCGGCATGGACCAACCCGGTCAATGGTCTCCAGAGCGGCGGCAAGTATGGCGGTTTCAACCTGATCGAGACTTGAGGGAATGAGAATCTCACCAACAGATTTTCCCTTCTCGGATTTTATATCAACCTCAATTCTTCCTATTCTTCCGCTCTTCTGCAAATCTCTCAGGTCCAGTTCATCACCCAAGAGACCTTCAGTCTGTCCAAAAATTGCGCCAACAACATCTGGTCGTTCCACAATTCCATCTGTTTCAATGCTTGCCCTTATCAGGTATTTTGCTGCGTAGGGATCCGTATTCAATTTCTTCACCTCCTTGTTCTTCGGGAAAATAGCCATCGCTCCCCCTTTGGGTTACGCAATGAGTTTGTGAGGTGTGTGAGCGTGATATGTGATGAGGTGAGGATGACCATTTTCCCCATAGGCTTATGGAAGCAGGGTTTATAAACTTTGTTATTATGCCCCTACGAGTGAGGAAAATTGATATATATGTGAAGGTGTTTAGGGGCAATATCACGTATATAAAGGGCGATGAATATGGCAGAATTCAAGTATATCGTCAGGATTGCCGATACGGATCTGGATGGAAATAGGCCAATCATATATGCCATTCAGGGAATAAAGGGCATAGGATACAGGGTGGCTGAGGGCATAGTGAAGGATCTCAGCATGAACCCAAGGCAGAAAATTGGAGAACTCAGCGATGAGCAGATTGAGGAAATAAGGGTCATAATCGAGGAGAAACTGGAGGAGATCCTGCCCGGATGGATGATGAATCACCGTAAGGATTATTTTACAGGAGAGGACAGGCATGTGCTCTCCACAGAACTGGATTTGCAGAAACAGGATGATATTAACAGGCTCAAGAGAATCAAGTGCTACCGCGGAGTGAGGCACGAGAAGGGCCTGCCTGTGCGTGGTCAGAGAACCCGCTCAAATGGGCGTAGTGGTCTAACCGTGGGAGTTAGCAGGAGGAAGAGGTGAGTAGATGGGTGATCCAAGGTTTAACAGGAAGAAGTACGAGACTCCAAAGCATCCGTGGGAAGCGGATCGCATCAAGGAGGAATGGGAACTTCAGAAGAAGTACGGGTTAAAGAACAAGAGGGAAATATGGAAGGCAAAATCCATACTTCGCAACTTCCGCGGTCAGGCGAGGGAACTTCAGGCCAGATTGAGGTACGGGGATCCCCAGGCGGAGAAGCAGCAGAAACTGCTTTTTGAGAAATTGACAAAATTGGGAATCCTGAACGAGGCAAATGCAACCCTTGATGCGGTGCTGTCTCTGACCGTGGAGGATATTCTCCGCAGAAGGTTGCAAACTGTGGTGTATCTGAAGGGTCTCGCCCGCACTCCAAAGCAGGCAAGGCAGTTCATAGTTCACGGTCACATTGCCATAGGTGATAGGAAGGTTACAATACCCGGTTACCTTGTTAGGGTTGAGGAGGAGGAACTCATTGATTATTACAAGTTCTCCCCTCTCGCAGATGAAATGCATCCCATGCGTCCCCAGGTGATAGAGGGAGGAGTTGAAACGGAGGGTGCCGGGGAAACCACCCAGGAGGGAGGTGAACAGTAATGGCAAGCAGAGTTAGTGTTGTGCACATTTACTCCTCGCATAATGACACCATCATAACGGCCACGGACATAACGGGTGCTGAGACATTTGCTAAGGCCTCTGGCGGTATGGTTGTTAAGGCTGATCGCGAGGAGGCATCGCCCTACGCTGCCATGAAGGCGGCCGAGATGGTGGCCGAGCAACTGAAGGAGAAGGAAATTGAAGAGATCATCGTTAAGGTTCGTGCTCCTGGTGGAAACAGAAGTATGAGTCCGGGTCCTGGGGCTCAGGCGGCAATAAGGGCCCTGGCCAGGGCAGGTATGAAGATCCTGCGCATTGAGGATGTTACGCCTATCCCGCACGATAGCACGAGAAAGCCCGGTGGAAAGAGGGGTAGGAGGGTCTAAATGGAATTTAACATCCTTGAGGTTCAGGACAGGTACATCAAATTTGAGATTAAAGGCATAACTCCTGCCATAGCAAATGCATTGCGCAGGACTCTCATAAACGATATACCGAAACTGGCGATTCACAAGGTGATATTTCACCACGGTCAGATCAGGGATATGGAGGGTAAGGTTTACGACTCATCCACGCCCCTATTCGATGAGATCATTGCCCATCGTCTGGGTCTTATTCCCCTGCCAACAGATTTGAACATGAAGTTCAGGGATGAATGCGACCATCCTCCCGATGAAGGATGTCCCCTGTGCACGGTTACATACACACTCAACAAGCATGGGCCTGCAACCGTGTATTCCGGTGACCTTATCCCCGTGGGAGATGATAAATTTAGACCGGTGGATCCCCTGATTCCGATTGTCAAGCTTAAGGAACATCAGGCCATACTTCTTGAGGCCGAGGCAATAATGGGCACCGCCAAGGAGCATGCCAAGTGGCAGGTTACAAGTGGCGTGACCTACAAGTACCACAGGGAGATAAGGGTGAGCAAAAGGGATAGCGAGTTGTGGCAGAAGGTAAAGGATTCCTGCCCAAAGAACGTGATAAAAGAGGATGATGAGTACATAGTTTTCACAGATGACGTTCCTTGTAAGGCCATGGCCGAATTGCTCTCCTTTGAAGAGCCCGAGATAATTGAGGATGATTCCCATTTCATCTTCGAGTTCGAGACCGATGGAAGTTTGACTGCCATTGATACCCTTGAATATGCCATAAAGAGACTGAAGCAGAGGTTTGCACTTCTGCGTGAGCATGCAGCACTGGGATAAATAATTAATATCCTTTTCCATTCTACCCCGATGCTTTACATAGTGTTCCTTACCGGAGTTTGTAATCTGCATTGCAGGTACTGTGGAGGCACCATTCCAGAGGAGGTTATGCCCCACGAGATTCAGTACAGTATTGAGGATCTGAAGAATTTTGTTGAGAAGGATACCGATGCAATCGTGGCCTTTTACGGTGGTGAGCCAACCCTGCGGCTGAAGAGGATGATGGAGATTATGGATTCTGTTCCTGCAAAGAGATTCGTGGTCCAGACAAACGGCTTTTTCTTGCATAGAATACCAGGGGAGTACCTAAATCGTCTTGATGCAATTCTCGTTTCAATTGACGGTTCCCGTGAGGTTACAGATTTTTACCGTGGCAACGGAGTTTACGATATTGTACTTGATCGGGTTAGAAGGATTCGCCCCCATTACGGAGGGGATCTGATAGCCCGAATGGCTGTGAGCGAGGAGAGTGACATATACAGGGATGTTATGCACCTTCTCTTCCTTCCATTCGACCATGTGCACTGGCAACTCAACGTGGTTTGGGCTCCAGATGATTCGTGGCACGATTTTGACGCGTGGGTTCGCACTTCCTATAATCCCGGAATAACGCGCCTTGCAGATTGGTGGATTGGGGAGATTGAGAGGGGCAGTATTCCCGGTATTGTGCCGTTTCAGGGTGTGATAAAGAGAATGCTGTTCCACGAGGAGGGTCTGCCCTGCGGTGCGGGAAGGGATGCATTTGCCATAACAACTGATGGACGCATTCTCGCCTGCCCCATAGGGGGAGAGTATGAGTGGAACAACCTGGGAGATATATGGAACAAAACACCGGAAGAGATAAGGAATTCTGTGGATGTGGACGAGCCGTGCAAATCCTGTGATATATATCCCATCTGTGGAGGAAGGTGCCTGTTTGCCAACAAGGAGAGGTACTGGGGTATGGAAGGTTTCAATAAAATATGCGGCACAGTGAGGCATCTCGTGGAAGAAATGAAAAGGGCAAGAAGGATCATAGAGAACCTGATTGAGGAGGGAATGTACAAAAAGGAGGATTTTTACTACCCACCCTTCAACAACACCACGGAGATCATACCCTGAGCACTATTTGCCTGAATTCTTCAATTATACCCTTCAATTTTTCTTCCTCGTAGGGGAATTTGGTTATTATTGCCTCAGCCCTCTCCCCAGAAACGTATGCATCATTAACTCGAATTCTCCACCTTTTCTGCAATCTCTGAAGTTTTTCTGCGAATTTTCTGGATTTTTTATCGCCACCCCTTATATCTGCCTCATGAAACTTTCCGAACAGGGTGATGTGAATGGAGGCGGGGGTGTAACTTCCCCTCAGGTTGAATTCTATGACCATATCCTTACATTTTATGCGGTGGGTTAAAGCATATTTTCCGGAATCTATGAACTGGCAGTTCATATCTTTGGCAAGATCTTCAATCATTTTTTTTGTGCCAATATGGAGCATGTGCATTGCGCCGAAGTATCCAATTGCCAGGATAACGAAATATATGAGGGCGAGGGTGTTGAAGTTTCCGGAGGTCAGATCTCCATAAAAGTAGGCAAATCCTAAAATTGCAAGGATGAGCGTTATTATGTCCAGAGCAAGATACTTCATACTTCCCCATGGGTGCAAAAAATTTAAGTTTTCTCCACCCATGGACTTTCGCCCGCCTGGCTGGTAATCCTTGAAAGATGATAGGATTACCCGGAGACGGGCTATAGCACCCTAACTATCCTTGTGGCAGATGCCTTGAATGATGCGTATACTTGCATACCCACGATGAGACCCATACTTTCCACGGCGTTGGGTGTGAGAATGGCCTTAAGGCCCAGATTCTCATTTCCCAGGTCTATCCAGACTATGTGCCCCTCCTTTCTCATGCCTTTGATTTCAAGCAAGAGCACGTTTCGCTGTGATCCATGGGGTTCTTCCTTTGATATTACGATGTTTTCAGGTCTAACGGATAGGAGAACCCTACTTCCAATCCGCGCAGAATCCACAGTGAATACAGGTATTCCGTTTATTTTTATTTTCGTCAGGTCATCAATCTCCTCAACTTTCCCGTTGAGAATGTTTGTGGAGCCGAGAAAAGATGCAACAAAATCATTCTGCGGATCTGCAAATACTTCATCAACAGGGCCGGATCTTACTATCTGTCCATCTTTCATAACTGCCAGTTTATTTCCCATGACCCAGGCGTCCGAGAAGTCGTGTGTCACATGGATTGTGTCAATGCCAAGATCTGCCATGAAATCCCTTACAAGTTCCCGGGCCGAATCTCGCATCTTCGGATCAAGGGCACTGAAGGGCTCGTCAAGAAGCAGAAGTTTGGGCTTTAAGATGACTGCTCTGGCAATTGCCGCCCGCTGCAACTCACCTCCGCTCAGGGTGGTTGGGTACCTGTCTAAAAGTTTCTCTATTCCAAGTTTTCTGGCAAGTTCTTCCACATTCCCATTTATTTTTCTCAATTTCAGGGGGTACTCTATGTTCTCCCTCACGGTCATGTGGGGAAAGAGCATATAATCCTGATAAACTATGGATATTTCTCTCCTGTTGGGGGTAGAGCAGTTATATCCTTCCCGTTCAATATGATCTTACCACTAATTGGGGTGTGAAATCCTGCAATGGTTTCCAGAAGCACCGTCTTTCCCGCTCCCGTGGGGCCAACAATGATAAGATAATCTCCATCTTCAAGTTTCAGTTTTCCCACATGGATATTGAACTCGCCCACCTTTACCTTCAAGTCCCTTATCTCAAGCATTTTTCATCCTCTCCGATGCAAAGCGCATACCCATGAATACTCCCAGGGTCAGAAGCAGCAGAAATGCCGTGGCTGGAAGTGCCCTGCTAAGTCCATAATTTGTGTACAGGAAGTAGATGTACGTGGGGGCCACCATGGGATAGAAGGCGATCATCATCACGGCACCAAACTCGCTTATGGCTCTTGCCCAGGTGTTCACCGCGCCCGTAATTATGTTGCCCTTTATTTGAGGTATGATCACATCCACGAAGGCCCTTGCCCGCGAGGCACCAAGATTCATGGCTATGAACTCGTACCTTTCATCTATTTTTTTAACACCTTCCTTCACCTGATTTATCAGAAAGGGAGCACTCACGAATAACATTGCCACAATTATTCCCGGCATGGCGTAGTAAAATCTTATTCCAAGCTCCTCAAGGGGTGCTCCCCATATCCCTGAGAGGCCAAACACAAGCAGTAGAATTATGCCGACAACGGTGTGGGGAATCACGATTGGAAGGTCTATTATGCTTTCAACAACACTCTTTCCCGGGAATTTTTTTCTTGCAAGTACGTATCCCAGAGGAAGGGCGAAAATGAGCGCTATGAGGGTTGAAGCGGTGGATGCTACAAAACTCACTATTATGGCGTTTATGAGCGAGGAATCGTATATGGAAGAGGGGGAGAAATAAAGGAGCAAATTGAGGATTGGAAACAAAATAAATACGATGAAAAATGCGCCGGCAAGGTAGGCAGCGCGGTAGAAGTTATCCTCTTCCAAAATAAGGATGATTGCCAGTATTGAAGCCAGACCAAGCAGGGGGTTTATAATGCATAGGAATCCAAGGACAAGGGCTATTGCGTATCTCCAGTCTCTGGATTTGAAGATCAAAAGAAATGTGGATAAAAACAGCACTGAGAGAAAGGGAATCCAGCCAAAGAACATGGCGGTTAAAAGAATAATGAGAAGGGGAAATGCATAGTTTTTCAATGCTTAACCTCCCGCGGAACGGTTCCGTATTCTTCGTAAATGGGTTCCTGTCCACACTTCTCTAGTATCTCCTTTCCCACATTTCCAAGAAGGAAATTCACAAACTTGTAGGCGTAATCCTTGTGGGGTGCGTTGAATGGCACGGTAAGTGCGTAATTTATGGCTCTTCCCTGCATGATCCTGCCATCTGCCAGTTTGACCCTGGCATGTTGGTACCATAAATCCATGGAGGAATTTGCCAGATTCACGTAATCCGGGAGGCGTACGTATCTCAGGTGGTGCTGTTTTGCCACAGACAGGTACTCAATGGCGTAATCAATGTTTCCGCTCTCAACATCCGCAAGCAGATCCACAGATTTCTGTTTTATGAATATCTTTCCCGTGGAGCTCAGAAGGGAAGAATCGGGGGGCACCATTATTGTCCCATTTTCTAACTTCATGCCTGTGTTGTTGAGTATGATATTATTGAAAATTTCTGTGTTGTACTTTAACTGGGCCAGATAGAAAAGCATCACTGCGCGGTACCCGCATGGATCATCGTTGGGTGATGAGAATCCTATGCGAACGTCCCTTTTCTGGAGTATGCTCATCCAGTTTGTGGAGTTTATCATGGATGAGTACCTGCTGTGGTTCGTGTAAACGATCACAAGTTCATTTTTTGCGAATTTTATGTACCAGTTTGTGTACTTGGGAATTAGGTAGGATTTTATGGCCATGTAATCCGCCACAGCCACGATATCTGCTCTGACTCCAAGTTCACTGACCTTCTTGACTGTCTGTATGCTCCCTGCAGTTTCTATGTAGACCTTGATTCCGTATTCCTTCTCAAATTTCGTGGCCATGTCTTTTAGAGGAACTGCCAGACTTCCTGCAGCCAGAATTCTTATGCTCCTCTCCGATGAATTCTGGGCAGAAATGTAGTAATACCCTACGGCCACTCCCAGCAGGAGTACCACTATCACAATCACACCCATCGCTTTTTTCATACACATACCCCCGTTATGTTCAATTGGATATAACGATGCCTTACTTAAATTTTTATCCTATTTCCCGATACGGGTTCCATGCAGTGGTGGGTGTATGCGCTCATAACAATGCTGATGTTCGGTTTGACGAATTTCCTGGTGAAGATGGCGGGATATTACCACATGGACAGCATATTCACATCAATAATTCTATGGCTTGCCGTTGGGTTGATGGGACTTGCGTTTCTTGGATATTTCTGGTATCAGGGGACGTTTCAGAGCAATTTGAAAGCCACGCCCACACTGTATCTTCTCCTCCCCATTTTTGCCGGATTTGCCCTTGCCATCGGTATGTACTCAATAAAGATTGCCCTCAGCAGAGGTCCTGCGGGGCCCACGGTGGCAATATCGGCATCCAACGCCTTCATAGTTGCTCTTTTTGCGTACTTTTTGATAGGTGAGAAGTTATCCGCAGCCAAGATCTTTGGCATGATTCTGATATTTGCGGGCATAGCTGTTATGACTCTTTTGTGATGGAATATGCGAAGCATTAAATAGTATGCTTCCTCTGCGTCTTTGAGGGGAAAACATGAAAGGTAATTTGAATTTGGTACTGGTGTATTCCATTATTTTGGTTATGCTGGTTAGTGTGTGGGCACTTCCAACGGTGTCCGGAGCGGTAAATGTGAATGAAACCTACGACTTCACTCCAGGATGGAGAGCCTATCATCTTGAACTTCCTGAGGGCGGCGGTTTGTCGTTTTCTGTGAAGGTTATTGATGGGGCCCTTGTAAATGTGTATTTCCTGGATGACCGTAATTACAGGATGTTTGAGAATTCAAGTGATTTCAAGAGCATATTCGATGCGAAAATGGTATCCTACGCGAGTCATATAGATGACCTCAAGCCGGGGGTTTATCATCTCGTAATAGAATCCACATCAAAAACGGATAGTTCTAAACTGCAGGTTACTGCCAAATACGGCTCAGATTACAATCCATTTGATTCTCAGAACGAGCCTCAAACCGAAACTGCCGGTGGTACACAGACAGGATGGTCTTTAAGTGGATTGATTGTGCCGGGGATAGTTGTGCTGTTGATATTCTTAGTCATCGTAATAGTGTTGCACAAACATGCTTCCAACAGTAAAAATGGAACAGACGAACGGTGATAAAAGTAGCGGGGGGTGGATTTGAACCACCGATCTCCGGGTCTCTCCAGCCCCTTTGGGGGTAAAGCACCTTTTTTAAAGGGGCTTTATGAGCCCGGCGGGATTTCCTGGCTACCCCACCCCGCTATGCCTATCTTACCCTTATACTGAAGGGTAAAATAAATCTTTCGGCTATCGTAAATTTTAAATCCACCTTTTCCTTCATGGCTTTGGGCCGCGGTAGCTCAGCAGGGAGAGCGTCAGACTGAAGATCTGAAGGTCGCCGGTTCGATTCCGGCCCGCGGCACTTATTCGTACCACGCAACTCCCATTCCGAAGTATGTAGGTCTCTGGTAAACTTTGTATATGAGTTTTAATTTTTTTATTCTTAGAGCACCAAGGAGCATTAGAAGTTGCCAGTAACTGTCTGGTTTGGCATTTTCAATCAAGTCCTCATCCATGGAAAGTATATTTTCCAAATTTTCCAGGGACTGCATTACTTTCCTATCGTATTTCTCTGCATTCTGATGGTATCCGTAGGGTCCACGTTCACTGTGGGCGTGGGCGTGATCGGCACTCACAATCAGGGCGAATTTTTCTTCTCTCTTTTCCATGACTTCTCCGAGGATCTCTCCAGATCTCACAAGGTCTTCTTTTTTTATGCCTCTTGCAGGGGTTATAAGCACCATCCTTCGTTTTGGAAGAAAATAAAGTGGTATCAGGGTGCCCCAATCAAGTACGAATTTTGATAGGGGGCCCTCCAGCGCTCCGTAGTTCACGCCCACGATGGGCAAACCCAGATCCCTTGCTCTGCTGTATATCTCAAATGCAAGGTTTCTGTCACTCTTTATCTTTCTTCTGAACCTTATATTTTTGTATTTCCAGGAACCCTCAAGGTACTCGGTGAGCAGCACAGAAATGTGGGTATCTATCCTCAGATTGTGGGGGCTTATAAACACGTACTCTTGAATCCCCTTCTCCATGATCTCGTTCCGCAGTAAGAGCATTGCTTTGTGCAATTTCCCCGCACCTTCATCTGGAATGAGGATCTCATCGCCATGGGGCACAACGGCTGCCAGTGAAAGCATAGGAGGATATTAGGAAAAATGGCATAAGAAGTTTTTCAAAAATTTCAAAAGTTTTATCTATGAAATTATATTCTCATCTCTGTGGAAAGCGTTGATGAATGGATCAAAAAGCAGAATTTCGAGACCACTGCAGATATTAAGATACCTCCCAAACTTGTGGATCAGGTTATTGGGCAGGATGAGGCTGTTGAGGTTATAAAAAAGGCCGCCAAACAGAAGAGGCATGTTATTCTCATAGGAGACCCCGGAACGGGAAAGAGCATGCTTGCCCAGAGTATGGTTGATTTCCTGCCGAGGGAGGAACTTGAGGATATTCTCGTTTTTCCCAACGAGGAAGATCCAAATAGACCCATAATAAAAACCGTGCCAGCAGGGCAGGGAAAGTACATAGTTAAGCAGTATCAGCAGGAGGCAAAAAAGAGAAAGAATGAGAAGAAGAACACAATGATGTCTGTGCTTTTTCTCCTTCTCATGATCGGTGGTATTGCGGTTATAGTTACGGGAAATTATTCTTTCCTTTTCTGGTCCATATTCATTGCCATATTTCTCTACATGTTTATGGGCACGGGAATCCAGAAGGAGGAGAAGGCACTTGTGCCCAAATTGCTGGTATCCCACTCTCCGAAGGATAAGCCCCCATTTGTGGATGCCACAGGAAGCCATGCAGGTGCCCTTCTGGGGGATGTTAGGCACGATCCCTTTCAGAGTGGAGGGCTCGAGACACCTCCCCACCTTCGTGTGGAAGCGGGGGCCATACACAAGGCCCACAAGGGGGTGCTCTTCATAGATGAGATAAACATGCTGCGCATAGAGTCGCAGCAGAGCCTTCTGACCGCCATGCAGGAAAAGAAGTTTCCCATATCTGGTCAGAGCGAGCATTCTGCCGGGGCGATGGTTCACACAGAGCCCGTGCCCTGCGATTTCATACTTGTGGCTGCCGGCAATCTTGATGCTCTTCAGGGCATGCATCCTGCATTGAGATCAAGAATTCGTGGCTATGGCTACGAGGTGTATATGAAATCCGTTATGGATGATACTGAGGAGAATAGGAGGAAACTGATCAGGTTTGTGGCTCAGGAGGTTGCCAAGGACGGTAAGATCCCCCACTTCACCAAGGGCGCTGTGGCCGAGGTCATAAAGGAGGCGCAGAAGAGGGCCGGAAGAAAGGGAAAACTCACACTCCGCCTGAGGGAACTTGGAGGTCTTGTGCGTGTGGCAGGTGATATTGCAAGGGAAAGCGGGGCGAAGTATGTGGATGTGGAGCATGTGCTCCGTGCCAAGAAACTCGCAAAGCCCCTGGAGCAGCAGGTGGCAGATAGATTGATTGAGGTTAAAAAGGATTACAAGACGTTCCTAAACAGGGGCGAGGCGATAGGCATAGTGAATGGTCTTGCCGTGTACTCTGCCGGAAGCGGTATGGCCGAATACTCGGGCATAGTGTTGCCCATAATGGCCGAGGTCACACCCGCGCAATCCAGGGATCAGGGGAGGATGATTGCCACGGGCAAACTGGGGGAGATTGCCAAGGAGGCTGTGGAGAACGTATCGGCAATAATCAAGAAGTACTTTGGAAAGCACATAACGAATTACGATGTGCACATACAGTTCATAGGCACCTATGAGGGTGTGGAAGGGGACAGTGCAAGCATAAGCGTTGCCACTGCGGTGCTCTCTGCCCTGGAGCGTATACCCGTGGATCAGAGCGTTGCCATGACGGGCTCCTTGAGCATCCGTGGTCATGTGCTTCCTGTGGGTGGTGTCACTGCGAAGGTGGAGGCAGCCATAGACGCTGGGTTTGAAAAGGTCATAATCCCCTATGCAAATCTTCAGGATGTGATCCTTGACGAGGAACATGAGGGAAAAATAGAGATAATACCTGCAAAGACCCTTGATGATGTGATTGAGCACGCTCTCGTGGATTGTGAGAAGAAGAGAGAATTGCTTCAGAAGATGAGGGAATCCGCTCCGGTGTATGAAGAATGATTGTGAAGGGCTATAGGGGAAGAATCAGCGTGGATGAAGCGATAACCCTTGCGGATAGGGGAATTTACGTTTTCAATGCCCTTGCTGTGGGCTGCAGGGAACATTTGATTTACTCGTACAGAAAGGCAGAGGAGTATTTTGAAAGAGGAAATAATATTGCAAGCAAGATGCACATTGAGATAATGCTGATTCTCACAGGAAGAAGACAGATCAGGGATGCTCTGAGGCTTGCAGGGATAGATGGTGCAGATGAGATTGCTGCCATCTCCGAAAAGGACTTTGATTTGAATCTTGAGAGGGACGATTCGGTTCTTGAATGCAGGGAAGAGAAGATAAAGTATCTTGGGATTGATGCCCTTGTCCCCGGCAAGGAATGTGATGCATTTTTTGAAAACTCGGCTATGCTACATCTTCACAGATGAACTCACTGAAACTTTCTTTGCACTTCTTTTTTGAAATTTTCCAAGTTTCCCTGTTCAATCTCCTCCTGAATGCGGCGCATGAAACTCTGCAGGAAGCATACATTGTGCAGGGATAGAAGGTGCATGCCCAGGATCTCCTTTTCTCTCAGAAGATGATGAAGATATGCCCTTGTGAAATTTTTGCACGTGTAGCATTCACATTCTTCATCAAGGGACCTGGTATCCGTTCTGAAATCCGATTTACGGAGATTGAGAGTACCCTCGCTTGTAAGCACTGTGCCATGCCTCCCGTTGCGTGTGGGAAAAACAGAATCAAATATGTCCACCCCTGCCATAACGGCTTCCACAATGTCCAGTGGTGAGCCCACACCCATCAGGTATCTTGGCCTATCTTCTGGGAGTATTGAGTTGGTGATTTCAATCATTCTGTGCATGACCTCCCTTGGCTCTCCGATGCTGAGCCCCCCGATCCCGTAGCCATCAAACTCTATCTTTGCCAGTTCTTCAGCGCTTTTTCTCCGCAGGTCCTCGTACACACTTCCTTGGACGATCCCGAAACTCAACTGCCTTTTATCTCCTAGGGGAAACATTTTTGCCCATTTGCTCGTGAGCATAACGCTCATCTTTGCAGTTTCGTAGTCCACGGGATACTCGGCGCAGTAGTCGAGCAT
Organism: Candidatus Aciduliprofundum sp. HYA1; assembly: GCF_056175085.1. Taxonomy (NCBI): domain Archaea; kingdom Methanobacteriati; phylum Thermoplasmatota; genus Candidatus Aciduliprofundum; species Candidatus Aciduliprofundum sp. HYA1. Next base: position 1,292,167 of record NZ_CM149694.1, on the reverse strand, counting down.
CATGGCCACATCACTGCCAATGCGTCTCTGCACCTCCTTGCTGAACTGTGGGGTGAATTTGTACTTCCTGCCGTCGTAGGGGGATTTGAATAGTATCCCGTCATCTTCCACCTTTAGCAAGAATCCCTTGCGAATCATTTGAAAACCTCCGCTATCTGTGAATATTATGCCATCGTATCTCATAAAGCTGTGGAGGCCTCCATGCATCTCAAGTACATCCAGGCCCGGACGGAGAAACAGGTGAAGTGAGTTTGAGATTATGGCTTCAACATTGCATTTTCGCAGATCCTCAGGTGTGAGTGTCTTTACCGTTGCCTTGGTGGCCACGGGCATGAAGAATGGTGTGCGTATCTCGCCGTGTCTTGTCCTGAGTATTCCAATTCTTGCACCATGGTCCTCGCTGAGTATTTTGAACATACATTTGGCATAGGGGTAAGGTATTAAAATTTTTCAAAATCTTTAATTAGGGCAAGTGGATTATACTCCGGTGATACTCTGAGCATGGAAATAGAGATGAAGAGAAAACTGCTGCATCTTTCAGGATTGCTTGTTCCCCTGCTTTATGTTCTCGTGGGAAAAGAGTGGTCAATAGTGGTCATAAGCATTGCCCTCATAGTGTTTTTCATGATCGAACCGCTCAGGGTTTACTCCATTGAGAGCAGGAAAATAGTTGAGAGAATGCGTCCATACGTGACTGAAGATATGTACAAATTTCTAAATGACAGGATCGATAAATTGACCAAGAGCATAAAGGAGATAGAGCGTGAGGAGGAGCGCCTGTGCATAGGTGCCCACATATATTTTGCCATAGCCTCACTGATCGTTATAATTCTTTTCCCGAAGTGGATTGTCATAGGTGCCATAGCGGTTGCAACTCTTGGAGATGCCATGGCCGCCATAATCGGCAAGAGTTATGGAAGGCACAGATTCAGGAATGGCAAGAGCTGGGAAGGTAGCACTGCATTTTTCATCACCTCGCTCATCGTTCTCTTTCTCGTTCTTTATTCCTATTATCCCCTTGATTATGTGATTTTAGCCGCAGTTATTGGCTCCATTGTGGGTACTCTTGTGGAACTTTACAACGTGCCTCCCAATGACAATTTTTCAAATCAGATATTCATATCTCTTGCCCTTTACCTTCTAACATTGGTGATGAGAATGTTTAAATAAGAATTACATATATGCGTGCTCAGGTGATAGGATGGCCATATGGCAGGGAAGATCTCTGAGAAAACCGAGCGGTGGTAGAATTCGTTTGCCAAGGAAAAAGAGGAAGTACGAGTTGGGCAGAGAGCCTGTTCTAACCCATGTTGATGTTGAGAGAAAGAAGATAATCCGGGTTAGGGGTGGAAATTACAAGGTGAAATTGCTGAGGGCTGAGGAAATAAACGTTTACGATCCAAAGAGTGGTAAGACGCAGAAGGTCAAAATCACCACGGTGGTTGAGAATCCATCAAATCCTCACTTTGCTCAGAGAAACATAATAACAAAGGGCGCCATCGTTGAAACATCCCTGGGCAAGGTGAAGGTCACCTCTAGGCCTGGACAGCACGGAGTGCTCAACGGAGTGCTCATAGAATGAAAATAATCATCTATCCTGCATATTTTAATGTGCATTATTCCCGCAGGGAGGGGAGGAGAGTCCCCAAAAACCTTGCTTTTGAGCCCAAACTTGAGACCATTGCCAGGGCTGCAAGGGATCTTGGATATTCCGTGGAGATAGAGCAGGATAGGAGGTATCCGAGGTTCTGGTGGTCTGAGAGGGGCCGGATAATTGTTGAATCCGATGAGCCAAAAAACGAGGTTGTAAGGAAAATAGCAAGAAAAATCAGAAACCTGTAATTATCTGTCTTGGGGGGTTTCCACATCCTCCACTATCTTCTTCCCAGCAACGGCCACGTCTATGGAGTGTATAACTGCTCCCAGAGATTCGAGGGTTTCCTGAACCTCGTCGAAATCTATGTTGGGGCCCTCTATGACCACCTTTATGCTTTCCGTTTCCTGGTCCACCTCGTTTAGAATGCAGTTCACACCGTTAACGCCCTCGACCTTGCTGAGTTTTAGAGCCACATCCACTATGCTTGGTCTGTGGGGTTTCATCACGTCAAGCACCAACCGGCGAATTCCATATGCTGTTTTTTCGCTCATAACAATACCCCATTGGAAAAAGAGATAAATAATTTTTCCTCAAAATCTCATATTCTCTGCGAATATTTTTGCACTTCTCTCATCAATGTGGCATATTTTGATTACCCCTATTCCCGTTTTTTCTCGGCCCTGCAGAAAATCCTTGATTGCCCGGGCGAATATTCTCGCCGCCCTATCCTTTGGGAATCCGTATATTCCTGTGCTTATGGCGGGCATGACTATCTTCTTCACCTTCAACTCCTCGGCCTTTTTAAGGGTGTTGAAAACGGCGTTGTAGAGCAGGGCATCCTCGTTACTGTTCCCTCCCCTCCATATCGGTCCAACTGCGTGTATCACGTACTTTGCCTTCAATCTTCCCGCTCCCGTTACAGCCACGTTTCCTGTGGGCACGGGGCCGTATTTTTGCACGTATTCATCGCTCTCCCTCTGTATTTCCATACCTCCTGCCTTCACAATTGCCCAGGCCACACCTCCTCCATGTTTCAAACTTGAATTTGCCGCATTGACTATGGCATCTGCATCTTCCTTTGTCACATCGCAGAGGGCCACCTGCACCTCGGTTCCTGCAATCTTCCATTTTCGCAGGATCATGGGCGTGAATTGTATTTCAGGATAAAAAATTTGGCTAAAAGATTAAATATTGCCAATGAATTCCTAAACTGTGATGAAAAGAGGGTCAGCTGATAGGATGATGAGCCCTATGAGTGCTGATTTAGAGGTGATGTTATGAAGAGTATTGAGGAACTTGCCAAAAGGGCAAGAGAACTTAAGGAAAAGGGATTGGACACCAAGGAGATCGCCACCGAGTTGCATCTTTCAACAAATACCGTTGAATGGCTTCTCACCAGAGGTATTGGAGGGGAGGCACCCAAGGACGTTAAAATTGGCTGGAGAAGCATAGGAATCTACCCTTACAGAATATCAAAAATTGCCGAAATAATGAGCGATATAATTCTTGAGGAGATGGAAAAAAGACAGTTTGATGTTGATTCCATAGTGGGAGTGCTCATAAACGGAGTGCCCTTTGCCACCTTCATAGCCGAGGAACTAAACGTTGAGATGATAATATACAGGCCACATCCAAAGATGGAAGAGGGCGCATTCTCAAGCAATTATGCGCATATAGAGGGCAAAAAGGTCGTAATTGTGGACGATGTTATAAGCACGGGAGAAACACTTCGCAAGGCCATTCAGGATATTCGCAGATCCGGAGGAGAACCGGTTCTATGCGTGGTTCTCGTGAACAAAACGCCATGGGACGAGATAGAGGGGGTACCCCTTAGAGGACTCATACGTGCAAGAACACTATGATTTTTTCCTTCCTTCCCAGATCTGCCTGTAGAACTCCTCTTCCTTTTCTCTCTCCTCCTCTGTTTTTTCGTTTTCTTCATATTCCTCCTTTTTTGGTAGCCCAAATCTATGAAAATAAGGGTTGAAGAGGTACTGCACGATTATGCTTCCAAGGACGATTATTATCACCCAGACTATTGCCGTGGCGAGATCCATTTACAACGCTCCCTTGATCAGATCTCCCAAGGTCAATGCTCCGGTGTTTTTTGATTCTTTTCTGTATGTCACACTGACCTTCTCCTTCAATTTTATGTTCAGTGCCTTCTCCAGTTTTTTTATCAATTTCTCATCCGGGTGCATCTCCCCGCGCTCTATCTTTGATATGACCGTTTTTTTCTCAAGTATGCGTTTGGCGAGTTCATCCTGGGTCAGCCCCATCTTCTCCCTTGCCCTTCTTATTACCTCAGGGTAATCCTCAATCAGAACTTCCTCCTCATCCAGGTAATCCTTTCTTCTGCGCCTCTTTCTTTCCAACCTCTCGCGAACAACCTCCGGGGGCAGGTACTTAACTTCCTTTGGAATTTCATTGCCCTTTATCTCCTTCCCGAACCTTGCGCAATCGTCACAGACGTTCATAATAACGCCTTCAATAACCACCTTGTGCAATCGGGGTACATCCTTGCCGCATAGTTCGCAAATCATAGAATCACCATTTCTCCATGCCTTTCCAATATATATTTTTGTCCCGGGTTAACAGGTTCGGATTCTGAACCTTTTTATGAAAACTTAATATTCATCATTGTGATATCCCTCCGGTGATAAGATGATGGAAAATACGCCAAAGTTGTTCATACCGGGACCCACTGAGGTGGATGATAGGGTGCGCCTTGCCATGGCCCAGAGGGTTATTGGACATCGTACGCAGGAGATGACTGACCTTTACGGTGGAATAGTGGAGAAGATGCAGAAACTGTTCAACACGGAGCATCATGTGTTTGTTTTTACATCCAGCGGCTCGGCCGTTATGGAAGGGACCATAAGAAATCTTGCGGAAAAATATGTGCTGCACGGAGCCTGCGGAGCGTTCAGCAAGAGATGGTACGAGATGAGCCTTGCCAATGAGAAGGAGGCGGATCTTGTCTGGGCCGATTGGGGCCTGGCAGTCAAGCCTGATATGATTGCGGAGGCGATGGGTAAGAAGAAATACGAACTTCTCGCGCAGATTCACAATGAGACAAGCACGGGTGTGAGAAATCCCACGGACGAGATTGCAAAGATTGCCCATGAGAATGACACACTCATTGCCATAGACACAGTATCCTCCCTGGGTGGAGATATGATAGATGTGAATAAGTACGATGTGGTTATTGCCTCATCGCAGAAGGCACTGGCGCTTCCTCCAGGACTAGCCGTGGCCATTGTGAGTGAGGAAGCCATGGAAAAGAGCAGAAACACGAGAAACAAGGGTTATTATTTCGATTTTGTTCGTATGCTGAAAAGATTTGAGAAGAGCAAGCAGCATCCTACAACGCCAGCTGTGCCTCTTCTGTATGCCATGGATGTGCAGCTCGATATTATGCTCAAGGAGGGTATGCAGGCCCGCTACGAGAGGCACCTTAAAATGAGGGAAATAGTGCATAACTGGGTGAAGAAGAGGGGATTTGAACTCTTCGCGGAAAAGGGCTATGAGAGCGTGACTGTTACGACCATAAAGAACACTTACGGAATATCAATAAAGGAACTCAACAACGAACTCGTCAAGAGGGGAATGCGTATCTCAAACGGTTATGGTGAGTTGAAGGAAAAAACCTTCAGGATTGCGCACATGGGCCAGCTCACTCCTTCGGATATAATGGGTCTCCTTGACACCATTGACGAGATCCTTGAGGCCAAGGGGGTGTACTGATGAAGGTGGGCATATGCGACCCAATAGCCCAGGAAGGTGTGGAGTACCTGAAGAATGAAGGTTTTGAGGTTGTTGATCTGACCTCTGTGCCCAAGGATGAACTGCCCAAGCATGTGGGGGATCTGGACGCAATCATAATAAGAAGTGCAACAAAGGTGCGCAAGGATATGATCGATGCTGCCAGGAATTTGAAGGCGATTGGTCGTGCAGGTGTGGGGCTTGACAATGTGGATGTTGAGTATGCAAGGAGCAAGGGCATAAAGGTTATAAACACTCCTGGAGCAACGAGCATAAGCGTGGCCGAACTGACAATCGGGCTCATTCTTGCAGTTATGCGCAAGATAGCCTACGCAGACAGGGAGATGCGCAACGGAGCCTGGCCAAAGAAGAAGTGCAAGGGCATAGAGATGTACGGAAAGACCCTTGGAATTGTTGGAATAGGCAGAATAGGCAGGGAGGTGGCAAAGCGAGCAAGGGCATTTGGAATGCGCGTGCTCTACTACGATGTTTACCGCCCTGATGAGAGCACAGAGAGAGAGTTGGGTGTGGAATACAGGGATCTGGACACGCTTCTCTCCGAGGCGGATGTCATAACACTGCATGTTCCCCTTGTGCCAGAGACAAAGCATCTGATAAATGCTGAGAGGATTTCAAAGATGAAGGATGGGGCCATAATAATAAACGCAGCCCGCGGTGGCATTGTGGACGAGGATGCCCTGTACGATGCCCTGAAATCCGGAAAACTATATGGTGCGGCCCTTGATGTTTACGAGAACGAACCTCTCAAGGAAAGCAAGCTGTTTGAGTTGGACAATGTGGTTCTAACACCTCACATAGGGGCACAGGCAAAGGAAGGGCAGACAAGAGCGGGTCTGGAAGTGGCAAAGAAGGTAGCGGAAGTTCTTAGATCTTAGGGGTGAGAGCATGGTGGAGATAAGGCCCTTCAGAGCAATGCATTACAACGATGAAACCATTGGAAAGGATTTGAGCAAGGTGATAACCCAGCCCTACGATAAAATAGATGAGGAGATGCAGAGAAGGTATTACGATATGCACGAGTACAATTTTGTAAAACTCATACTGCCCCGCGAGGAAAACAGATACGAGATGGCCGCCAAGAGGCTCAGGGAATGGAAAGAAAAGGGCATAATAACGAGGGATGAAAGGCCGGCAATATACATATACACCCAGGAATTTGAGGTCAAGGGCAAAAAATACACGAGACGTGGATTTATTGCTGCCATGCGCCTGCATCCCTTTGAGGAGCGCGTAGTGCTTCCCCACGAGAAGACCCACAAGGGTCCAAAGGAGGATAGGCTCAGGATGCTACATGCCACAAAAACCAACCTTGAGGCCGGTTTCGTCCTCTACAGGGATGATGGAAGAGTTAAAGAGATCATAGATGAGGCGATAAAGGGCAGGGAAGATTTTTACGGTGTGGACGAGTTTGGCACCGTAACAAGGCTTTACAGGATAGAGGATGAGGAGAAGATAAGGATCGTGCAGGATGTGCTTCGCAACGAGCAGGTGGTAATTGCAGATGGGCATCACAGATATGAAACGGCGGTTCACTTCAGGGATGAGATGAGAAGTATCGTGAAGGATTGGAAAGATGAGCATGCATTCAATTACCGTATGACCTACATGGTGAGCCTTGACGATCCGGGCCTTGTCGTTTTGCCCACCCACAGGCTTCTGGCCAGGGTAAAGATCGGAGAGGAGCACTGGAAGATGATAGAGGAATACTTTGATGTGGAGGAAATAGACATTGCCCATGCCGGGAAGTTCCTGGAAGAGCGCAAGAATACCAATGCCTTCGTTGTTTACCAGGATGGGAAGGCCTACGGACTCGAATTGAAACGTGATGTTTCGGAGTTTATGAATCCAGATTGGAGCGATGCATACAAATCCCTGGATGCGGTTGTTCTTCGTGAGGTCATATTCAAAATTCTCGGTGTGAAGGATCCAAGGATAGATGAGGACATATTCTACGAGAGATGGATAGAGGATGCAGTGAAGAAAGTGGATGAAGGTATTGCCAAGGTTGCATTCATTCTCAACCCGACCCCGCCGGAAAAGGTTCTTGAGGTGGCGAAGCATCTGGAGAGAATGCCACAGAAAACCACGGATTTCTACCCCAAGGTTATTTCAGGATTCACTATGATGCCCGTGAATGAGAACGAGTTTCTCTGATTTTTGATTTAAATATTTCCATACCTTTTTATTTCCCAATCCGTCACAGTTCTGTTGAACTCCTCTATTTCTTTTCTCTTCATATCCACAAATGTGTCAAATAATTCGGAGCCCAAACTTGAGCGGACGAAATTATCGCTCTCCATGAGTTCTATGGCCTCATCAAGGGATGATGGTAAAGAGGGGTACTCCTTCAATTCCGTCGGAGATAGGGAGTAGAGATCGTAATCCACAGGATCTGGAGGCTCTATCTTTTTCCTTATTCCTTCTATTCCAGCGAGGATGATTAGGGAGAAGGCAAGATAAGGATTGGCCGAAGAATCGGAGTTTCTTATCTCAATATCCTTCATCCTTGCTGGCACGCGAATCAGGGTGCTCCTGTTCCTGTATCCCCAGGCCAGGTATTTGGGTGCTTCCAATCCGCCTGATAGGCGCTTGTAGGAGTTTATCGTTGGATTGGTTATGGCGGCCATGTACCTTATATGCTCGAGTATTCCTCCAATGAAATACCTTGCTTCCTGGGATATTTCTTTATCTCCCTTGAATACGTTCTCTCCATCCCTCTTCAAAAACACATGTATGTGCATTCCGTTGCCCGCCATATCTTGGGCTATTTTTGGCATGTAGGATACCCTCAAACCCATATCCTTTGCAATCCACTTTGAGGCTATCTTCGTGTAAGTTGTATAGTCGCAGGTGCGCTCCACCCCATCTATCCATAGGAGTTCCACTTCAATCTGGCCTGTGGCGTTTTCGTGGTGATGGTACCTTATGGGTATGCCCATCTCCTGCACCGCTTCGCTCACCCTCTTTCTGTATTCAAAGGTATCATCCGAATACGGTGGCTCAAAATAATGTGTGTTTCCATTACCCTTCTCATCCAGAACGAAGAACTCAAGTTCTGGGCGCATAACCGCAACATAGCCCATATCCTTCAGGATTCTATCCACCTTCTCCGCTAGGTTCTTTGGATCCTTCTCAAAGGGCACATCCTCGTAATAGGTTTTTAGGAGAACAAGGTACTCCTTTTCTCTCCAGGGAATCCTTATGAATGTGTCCATATCCGGCCTGGCCACAAGATCGGAGCGATTCACAGCGGCAAAGCCAGGTATGGATGAGCCATCAATACCTATTCCGTTTTTGAAGAATGATTCGTAATCTCTCCTAAGTGCTATGGTGTGAATTCTTCCCTCAATATCTGTCAGGTTGGCATAAACCCATTCAACCATGGGGAGGGTAATGCGGGGAAAAGATATTAAATTTTGTAGATGCGAGCCAGAATTTCTTTCCGGATAAAACCGCTTTATAAGAGAGGGCTTAGTATCTCAGTTCAGATGAAGACAAATCTATTAAAGGGAGGGGTTTGAAATAAAGAAGTGAGCACATATAAAAGTTCTTTCCGGGTAAAGCACCTTTCTTTCTAAGAAAGGGGCTTAGTGCTCCGGCCGGGATTTGAACCCGGGTCACGGGCTTTCTTCAAAGCCCTATACCCCTTTGGGGGTAAAGCACCTTTTCCAAAGGGGCTTTTCGAAAGGCCCGAATGCTTGGCCGGGCTACACCACCGGAGCATCGCGAGGTGGTTTGCCTGCCTTTAGGCGGACTTTACCACCGGAGCATCTGTGATGCTCTTTAAGCCGTATAGGCACTGGGCATATAAAATTTTTTATTTGTAGAAAATTTTTATAGTGCTGGCCAATACTCCTCTTGGTGAGAAATGTGCTTACAAAAAGAATTTATAACGAACTGGAACTTCTTTCAAGGCATATTCGGGTGCTTGAGATCGTGATAAAAAAGCAACCTGTGGGAATAATCCGTATATCCCAGATACTTGGAATAGGGGAGCATGAGGTTCGCAACTCACTTTCCACCCTTGAGGAAAACGGTTTTATAAGGCCAACTCCCAATGGGGCGATAGTCAATCCAAGGATTAAAGGTGAACTGCTTGAACTTGCCGAGCAACTTGGGGATATTGAAAACATTGTGAAAATTCTTAAAAATCAGACATTGAAACTCGTGGTTTAGATGGGAAAGCCAGTTTATCTGGGAAAAATTAAACTTTACTGGTGCGATGAATGTAACGTTCCTCTTATTGGGAGAGGGTGTGGAATTTGTGGAGGGGAAGGCAGAAGGGTTGAAATAACCCCTCCCGGGGAGGTGAGGATAGGTTTTGAGGGTGATCTCAAATTACTGAATAAGGCCCTTGAAAAGGCGTTTGGAACGGACATAGGGGATCATCTTGTACTGTTCAACCGTGTGCCCCACTACGACAGGATGGACGAGATCATAGTGGATGGAAAGGTAATTGGAAACCTGAGATACGATATAGATGATGGAGAATTCAAAATAGCGCTGAGAATGGAGGGGGCCTATTTTTTGAATTCTCGCATCAAAAGGGGCTGGGTGATTGTCGATGATGGAGCCATAAAACCCATTTTGAGCGGTAAGAACCTTATGGTTCCGGGAGTTGTATCATTTGCTGAGGATATAAAAATTGGAGATGAGATCATAGTCAGGGATTCTTCCGGCAGGGTCATTGCGGTGGGAATTGCAAAGATGTCAAGTGAGGACATGGAAAATGCCAATAGAGGCGTGGCTGTGAAAATAAGACACAGTGGATACGGAAAATGGGTGCGTAGATGGCAGCCAAGAATTGAGGATATTATACGTGCCAATGAGGAGCATCTCAAGAAAATTGAAAAGCGGGGGGTTAAATTCATCAGGGATATAAGTGCCAAATACGATTTACCACTTGCCGTATCCTTCAGCGGGGGTAAGGATTCTCTGGCGGTATTGCTGCTGGCCATGGAATCGGGTGTTGATTTTTCCGTGTTTTTCCTCAATACAGGGATTGAACTGCCAGAAACTGTTGAGTATGTGGATGAAGTTGAGAGATACTACAATATAAAGATTGATAGAATTGATGCAGGCAATGCATTTTTTGAATCTCTTGAGCATTTCGGTCCTCCTGGGAGGGATTACAGATGGTGCTGTAAGGCTTGTAAACTCGGACCCACCACGCGGTACATTCTTGAAAAATACCCGAAGGGGCTTCTCACACTAATAGGGCAGAGAAGGTATGAGAGCTTTGAGAGGATGAGAAAGGGGAGCGTTTGGAGAAACGAATGGATACCTAATCAGCTATCGGCAAGTCCCATTCAGAACTGGACATCGTTTGAAGTATGGCTGTACATTCTCTGGAAGAGGGCACCGGTGAACATATGGTACAAAAGGGGATTGACGAGAATAGGATGTTATCTCTGTCCCTCCTCTGACCTTGCAGATTTCAGCATAGTCAGGGAGTATTTTGAGGGCATTGCCGACTGGTTCTCCTACCTGAAGAGTTACGCCAGAGATAGGGGCATACCTGAACAGTGGGCCATTTCCGCCTGGAGATGGAAAAATCCCCCAAGATGGGCAGGCGGCTTGAGGATTGAAAGGGAAAAACTAAAGGTGGAATTTGAAGGTGGTTCTTGGAAGAATATCAGTTTCAATAAAGAGGTGGATATGGATTCTGCACTCAATATGCTCCACGCACTTCCCGAGGGTTCTTGGAGGGAAAGGGGTGGGAATATAGAAGTTTCTGAGAAATATGAAAGGGAAGCGAGATCTCTAATTGTAAGGTCTCAAGAGTGTATTGGATGTGGCATATGTCTCGCTCGCTGCCCAGTATCTGCGCTCTATCTCCACAACGGGAAAATAAAATTGATGGAAGACAGGTGCATCCACTGCCTAGACTGCCTTGGAAAATGTCCGGCGGAGGAGTTCTAATCAATATTGTCCATGATTTTCTGCCTGAAGTAAGAAATGCTCACATTTTTCACGAGGTAGTCCTTGGCCCCGGCCTCCAGGGCATCCCTTATCACAGATTCCTTATCAAGTCCGCTTATCACCATTATTTTTGCCTCTTGATTCATCTCCTTGAGTCTTTTTATTATCTCCACTCCATTTGAATCTGATAGTATGATGTCCACGAGGGTCAGGTCTGGATTGGAGTCGCTGAATTTCTTTATTGCCTCCTCCCCGCTCCTGGCCCAGAGTATCTCCACATCATCATTTTTGAACACGTCCTTGACGAATCTGTAAAACAACTTTGAGTCATCAACCAGGAGAATCCTTTTCATATTATCTCCTCCTTCATTATTTCAGGATAACCTTTTCTGGAGGATAGGCTGAGGAGGTACACGTGGCTCCAGGGTTTTATGCCGTACATGAGCACATCCCCGTTGGAGTTTTTGAACTTGATATATATGTCGGCCACGCCACCGCTGAACCTCTTTATCGTTTCATCCGAAATTTTCCCCGTTATTATGAGGATTCCTCCCCTTTTTCTTATGAAATTGCGCATATAATCTAGGAACTGCATTATTTCAGATCTTTCAAGGAAACTAAACAATCTGTCGTAGCCTATAATCACCAGGGGGTTCATATCTCCCTCCTCTATGGCTCTCTCGGAACTTTCAATTATGTCCTTCAAATTGTAGAAGTCTGTGTGCTTTACAAATTCTTCCATTTCCTCCTCCGGGTATATGATTTTCAATTTATCCAGGTATCTTTCAAGTCTGAACAGGTAGATCTGGTACTTGATCTCGTTTATATCCATATCATTTGGAGGTATGATTACGGTTTTTAGTCCATTTTTCAGGAAATTGGCAACGGTGGACATGAAGAGGGCGAGATGGTACTCCTTGGGTATCTCTTCATCAAAATCGTATAGAACGGTGTTACCACGGTAAAAATTAACCACATCGTCCAGGATAACAGAGGGTATGGGAGAACCCATCTTTATCTCTTTCTTGGGAGATTCAACGATGCTCCTTGGATGTTTAAAGGCGGTTGTTTGTAAAATTCTCGCCTTCCCATTTTTCAGGGTGAACGCGTATTCAAACCTTCTTATCTCCACTCCCCTGAGTTTTTCAAAACTCAGCCATCTGTATACTCTACCGTACTCAACCCTCTTTTTTAGAGTTATGACCCCGTCAGCCACGTAGGATAGTTCATCGTCCCCATCACCCTCTTTATTTATAACTATGTTGACCCCGAAATCAGAGAGTTTTATTATGTTCAGAAAGAATCTCTGGGGATCGTAAATATCCTTTCTCTCCCTTTCCTCCAGGGTCTTATACTTCAACTCTTCAATTATCGTGTGCCAGCTGTCAAGTATTATGGTATCTATCTCTCCCCTCTCCACCAGGTTCAATGCACGGCGAAACGACTCTGGAAGTAGGAAGAAAACATTACCAAATCTATCCGATGGGTCATACTCATACTTTTCATCTATCACGAGAATTCTGCTCTTGGTGCCCTCATCCAGCCATCTGTAATTTCTCATAATATCATCATAAACCTTCTTGGGAGCGATGAACACGGAGTTTTTGAGATCCTTCATAAGTGTGAGTGAAAATATGGTTTTTCCTGTGCCCGGAAGCCCCCTTACGAGAAGCACCACACCCTTCTTCTTCATGAAGTTCCTTATTTCCTGGGGCCAGTTTTTCATAGGTTTAAAATATTGGCAAGGCATATTAATCTTTCGCTGTGCCTATTTCCTATGACAATTTTTTAATAGTGCATGCCGATAATCATCTATGGTTGTGATCTCGCTGGGTGGCTCAATTGTGTGTGGTGAGGATCTGAACATAGGATACATATCCGAGTTCAGGAAATTTTTGGCTGAATTTTCAAAAACGCATAAGATATTCCTTGTTGTGGGCGGTGGAAGAATTGCGAGGGAGTACATACATGCCGCAGAGAACCTGGGGATGGACCAGTACACAATGGACATGCTGGGCATAAATGCAAGCAGAATGAATGCTGCCCTGTTTATTGGAGATTACTCCTATCCAAGGGTGGCAAGGGATATAGAAGAGGCAGTAATTGCATCCTCCTCCTACAATGTTGTTCTTATGGGAGGCACAGAGCCCGGCCATACAACGGATGGAGTATCCTTGCTTCTTGCAGAGAGGCTGGGCGAGAATTTGGTTGTGAATATGACCTCTGTGGGTGCACTCTACGATCGGGATCCTAGGGTTCACAAGGATGCAAGGAAAATAGAGCATTTGAGTTATGAAGAGGCAGAGAGGATGTTTTTTGAGTTGAAGATGAACGCCGGGCTCAATATCCCGTTTGATCTCATCTCTCTGAAAATTGCCGAGAGGAGCAGAATAAAAATATGCATCACCGGAAAGGATATAGAGGGCCTGAAAATGGTGATAACCGATGGAAGATGTCCGGGCACGGTTATTGGAGAGCCTAACGATTGATCTCAGGAGAAATGAGAGGGTAAACTGGCTGCTTTTCATACCGGCCATTTTATTGTTAATATGGGCAATTCTCCTTTTCTTATCTCCCGCACTCATGCCTCCAAATTCCATCTATCTCGGAAATAACGGAAAGGTAAGTGTTATGGATAACGAGCCCTACATAAATTCCCATATACACAATCCATTGTTCAGGGCTGTTTACCTGGTGGGTGATTTTATGTGTCATCAGCATGCAGATCGCTCCTTTTTCATAAACGGCAATCAGATGCCCTTCTGCGCGAGATGCACAGGGATATTTTTGGGTCTGGCATTCGGGGCATTTGTTGGGAGCATTTTCAGGGTCAGGGTCGGGCTTGGACTGTACATATTGATCATACTTCCCATGGGCATTGATGGAGTTTTGCAGCTCATCACACCCTACGAGAGCACCAATTTGATAAGAATCATAACAGGCATGCTCGTTGGCACCTTCACATCTATGGTTTTTTACTATATTTATTACGATTCTCGTGAAACCTCTCAAAGATGACTTTCCCGTCGTAGAGTATTCTTATTACCCTGTGGTAGGGTATCATCCCGTTTTTGGTGAATATGAATTTATCACCCATATCGACTATATCACTCCCGTGGAGAACGGCGTACCCTCTGGGATTCAGCCTGTCAATGTAATGCACCTCTATGAGGTTAAAGTCCCTGTCCTCGCGCCACTTGTATTCGTTTAACGTCCTTCTCACCATCTTGGGCGCCTCCTGGATCTTCTGGAATGCTTCACATACGCATACCCTATAAGATGCACGAGAATTGCTACAATAACCCAGGATATGAGCACCGAAGTGATGGTGTATATCCCGAATAGATAACCTTCCGAGCCCAGGGTCAACACGAGCACCAGGGAACCGTAGGTTTTACATCCAAACAGGGGAAATATGCGTTTCCACCGGAGTTTTACGGATACGTAACCAAGGATTGTGTATGCAAGGAGAAATAAAAAAACGTACTGATTTATGTCAATTGAGCCAAGAAGTATCAGAAAACTCAGCGTGTTGGCATAAACACTGCTCCAGCTCACGTAGTACTTCTCCACCACTATACCTATGTAGATCAGCAAAACTGCGCTGAGAATCGTGGCGATCTTGGGATTGAGTATTATCATTTCTATTCACAATATTCATTTTGAATTTAAACTTTCCCAGACTATCCTTGCTCCAGAGTTTGAGGCGTACTCAATAAGGTACCTAGCCCATCTGAGTTTCTTTCTCTTCATCTCCATATTCTTCCCCTTCTTTATTCTCGGATGTTCAAAATCAAATCCCACAAGGTGAATTTTTGCTCCAAAATGCCAGGCGAGAAATACGGCCCTATCTCCATCGGTGAATCCTCCAAAATTGTACACATTTTCAACGGGTTCTATCTGGGTTGTACCAAACCTTTTTTGAAAGAAATCCACGTAGTTCAGGAGATGCATGTTGTCTCCATGGGCATGGATTCCGAACACGGAGTTTCTTAGTTCCAGCAATTTTGAAATGTCCCCGTCGAGGTCCGTGAGCACTATTCTTGGCTCTATGCCAAATTCATGAAGCACCGTGGCAGAATCATCGGCGGCTATGATACATGCCCCATCGGGAATGATCTCAATCTCCCTCTCTAGGGTGGGGGAGAATCCCGTGACGTAAACCTCATCTTCCAAAATATTTTTTATATCGCTTTCGCGAATATGCCTATCACCCAGAATTTTGGAGAGCATGTTCCTTGCCCGAATTTCTTTTTCGTAAGAAAAACTGAAATCTGCTTCAATCTTGCTGTACAACTTCCTCCAGTTCTTCCAGTACATCTTCCTCTTTCTCCTCTTCCTGCTTTTTTTCTTCTTCAATCAAACCCTCTTCCTTTAACTGCCTCTGCAGGAATGCCGCTGTTATTGCGAGGACTACCCCGCTCACGGCCATAACGGTTATGGGTACTATGGATGATTCGCTCTTTGCCTTTAGGATTATCAGAAGGTAATCAAGGGCTGAGTATATGATCACGCCCATGGCTATGGTGGAGAGCAGCGCGATCCAGAACGATTTTGTGTAGGTGCCCTTGTGTACCCATATATCGAAGGTCTTACCCCCTTCTCTTATCAAAACTGAGAATACAAACCACACTATGAATGTGTGCAGGAAAATTATTATCTGAACTATGAAATCCTCTCCTTTTACGGCATCGTTGTAGCCGAAATCAAGGCCAACGAGGAATACGAGAACTGCAAGGGTATCTGCGACAATTGTAACCTTTGCCTGGGCCATTGAGGTGCGAATATGCGCAATGATCTGTTTTGTTTTCTTTCTTATGCTGTACACCCTGTCTAGGAAGTAAAGGCCAAGGGTTAGCGTGATCACCGTTAGTGCCAGGGTACCTGGAGTCATGAGGTTCCATCCTGGAAATATGGCCCTTATGAATGCTATAAGAATTGCCGCTGCAGCGTATGCTAGGAAAATCAGGGCCACGGGCACAAGAATCTTCTTTGCCATCTTCTTATCTTTCATGGCCTTCATTATGAAATAATAGGTGCTCTCTATGTTCTTTGATTGTCTGACTATAACCTTCCTCATGTGGGTTATGGGTACCTTTGATGTGATGAGCGGGAGTATGTACTCATCCTCACTTCCATCACTCACAAATATGGCGTTTTCAGGCTTGACCTTCTTGATTACCTTATCAAGTTGCTTTGCTATAATCTCATCACTTTTAAGGCCCACATCCTCATGCCCCGTCAGAGTTGCAACCTCTACATCCTTTCCCTCCTTCTTGAGCCTGTCGTAGAGGGAAACGGCAGCAAAAATTGCATTTGCATCGGAATCTTCGGGATCTGCAAGGGCCAGCTCCGTGGCAGCGTGCAGATTTTTCTTTCTTCCGATAACCGGCCCCTTTACCCCAGCCTTACGTCCAAGATCATCGTCCCTGTCCACGCAGAGAATAAGAGTGGTCACAAATCTTAATGAACTTGGATTTATATTAAACTTTTTGTGGAAAATGATTTATTCCTTTGAAGCATTCTCACCCTATGCTGAAATTACCCTTTATGGATGGCGAGTATGAGGTTAGCCCCTCAAAGATAGTGTGCCTTGGGAGAAATTATGCCAGGCATGCCGAGGAGATGAAGAGCGAGGTGCCCAAGGAGCCCATCATATTCCTCAAGCCTCCATCCTCGCTCATAGGCCCAGATGACTACATAATCCTACCACCACAGAGCAAAAGGGTGCACCACGAGGTTGAACTTGCCGTTATAATTGGCAAGGGTGGAAAAAATATACCTGCCAAAGAAGCTATGAAGCATGTTCTCGGCTACACGATACTTCTCGACATCACTGCCAGGGATTTGCAGGCAGAGGCGAAGAAAAAAGGGCTGCCCTGGAGCGTTTCCAAGGGATTTGATACCTTCGCACCCGTTGGACCGAGGATAGTTTCTGCTGATTCAATAGATCCCCATAAACTTGAAATTGGCCTGAAGGTGAATGGAGAGATAAGACAAAAGGGAAGTACTGAGGATATGATATTCAAGGTTCCGGAGATCATCTCCTATATATCCTCAATAATGACCCTTGAGCCAGGGGATATAATTGCCACCGGAACACCGGAAGGTGTGGGAGAGATTAAGGATGGTGATGAGATAGAGGCATGGATTGAGGGAATTGGGGTGTTTAGGGAAAGGGTTAAGAGAGATATCCACTGATAATATCCGGTAGCTTAGCAACGCTTTCCACTACAATATCTGCCTTTCCCTCCCTAGCCACGCCGCTGAGCACGAGAACCTTCTTTGCACCTATTCTCTCTGCAAGAATCATATCTGTTTCCACTCTATCGCCTACTACATAGTAATCTCCGCCTGGAAGCATCTTCTTTATTATTTTTACATAGGGGTCATTGGGCTTGCCCATTACTCTAGCTTTTTTACCTGTAGCAGTTTCTAAGGCAGCAACCATGCTTCCAGCACCCGGGATCAGTCCTTCCTCCGATGGAAAATTTTTATCATCATTCGTCGCTACGAATTTTGCACCATTGTTTATGGAGAGACATCCATATTTTAATTTATCATAGGTGAGCTCAAGATCCATACCCACTATCACGTATTCTGCATCTTTCCAATCTTTCATTTCTACTACTTTCCAGCCAATTCTTTCAAGTTCGTCGTATATGCCCGCACCTCCTATCACAAGGGCCTTCGCCCTCTTTCTTTCCATTTTAAGAATCTCGGCAGTGACATAGGAGGATGTGATTATCCTATCTGGCTTCACATATATTCCCATTGCCTCTAACTTCTCGGAGAACATCCTTCTGGTCTTCGTGGAATTATTTGTGGCTAGGACGAAGGGAATACCATTCTCCTGCAGAAATGAGATGAACTTATTTGCACCTTCAATTTTTCTGTTTCCCCTGTAAAGCACACCGTCCATATCTATGATGAATTGCATATGGGTGAATGGATTCTTGAGAATAAATGTTGTGGAGGCATAGTGCATTGTATTGTTCAAAAAATTTATTTTGAACCAGAAGGTTTATATATTCTATATTAAATTACTGTAATATATTATCTTCCCAAGAAGGTGGATGCATGAAGGTGAGGGTGACTAAGAAACTGGCTGTAGTGATGCTCTTGGTAGTGATGCTCTCCGGAAGTTTTGTGTTTTTGGTTGAAAATGCCTCAAATGGTACGCATTCCTTTTCCAAGGATGCAGATGCTGGAGGAAACGTAGAGAGAAGTACCCATGTGTTTTCAGAAAACATTCATGGGCAAATTGTGAAATACCAGTATCGGTACTTTACTCAAAAGGATATATCTCTTCTCAAAAAAAGAATGGGTGTTAGGGATCCAAATAAAAATTACAATGTAATTATTGATGGCCATGGAACCGGTTTGGCACCTCCAACTGAAGAGGAATATGAACGGATGATAGGAACAGTTAAAATAGTTACAGGTATTGAAAATTCAAAGGGACTCAATTTACCATCAGAGGAAGATCTTTCAACGGAACCTTATTTCCCCCCTGTTGGGGATCAGGGTATTCAGGGATCCTGTGCTGCTTGGGCCACTTCATACTATGCTAACACATATTTGCAGGCAAGACTCCATGGGTGGACTGATGTTTCTTCAAATCCTCACCACCAGATGAGTCCTGCGTGGACATACAATAAAGTAGATGGTGGTGTAGATAATGGATCGTATATGGAAGATAATTGGTATATTATATACAAATTTGGTGATGCTTCTCTTGCCACCATGCCTTACAATGATGAGGATTATCTATCCTGGGGTGATGAGAACGCATGGAGAGAGGCTCCCGTAGGGAGGACACTTAAATATAATATATCATATACCCAATCTATTGACACAATAAAATCATTGATTAATGAGGGTTATCTCGTAAATTTTGCAATAAATGCAAGTGCATTTGGTACAGCATTTTCAGACGGAAATTACATAATCTCTTGGCAAGAGTATGAGCCATTTTCTGGAGGGGTTAATCATGCACAAACTATAGTGGGATATGATGATTCAATATCTGATGATGGGGATGTGGGGGCATTCAAGGTTGTAAATTCCTGGGGTACAGGATTTGGAGATAATGGGTTTTACTGGATTACCTATAAAGCATTTTCGAATGCTGGGCTGTGGGGCATTGTGGAACAATCTGAAACGGTAAACAATCCTCATTTGGTTGCAACATGGAGATTTTCATCTCCTGGCTCAAGAGATACGCCGTTCGAGGTTGGAATAGGATCACCAGATGCTCCTAAAGCAGTCAAAAGTTTTTCAACAAGTGAGTTATATATGAGTGGTCATCTATCTAATAATGGATATTATGAGGAATATAAATTTCCAAGTTTTATGCTGATGGATTTAACTGAGTTTGAAAATTATTTTAATTCAGGAGAGCACAGATTCTTTCTCAAAATAGAAGTTCCACAAGAGACCACAGCAAACTATACATACAGCGTAGTATCTTCATTTAGAATAGAATATTATGCAGGAGGTTATGATCCGGGGAATCCTACGGGGATATCGGCTGAGTCTCCAGATGTGCCTGTTTTATCACCGACCACGGTTACAAATGTTTATCCATCTCAACCATCACCCCCTCTTAATTTGTTGGCAGTTTTAGATAGTGGGGGTGTTTATCTTACTTGGAACCCGCCTATAACTGATGGAGGCTCTGCGATAACGGAATATAAGATATATAGGGGTACGAGCAGTGGAGGGGAGAGTTATCTGGCGAGCGTGAGTGGGAGCACGACGAGTTACACGGATAATAATTTGATTGTGGGATTAGAATACTATTACTATGTTACTGCGGTGAATTCTGTTGGAGAGTCGCTACCAAGCAACGAGGTGAGCTCTATGTACACGGTAACATTCTACACGAATCCGAGTGATGAGGGTTCCATAAACTTTAATGGAAATACGTACACAAATGGAGAGAGTACAACATTGCCAGCTGGTGAGTCTTATGCCTATTCAATAAGTGCAAATGTTCCCAGTGGATACTATTTCGATCACTGGGAGGTAAGTGGAGGAGTGAGTGTGGCGAGCAGCACGTCGAAGAGCACCACGCTCACTGTTAGTGGGGATGGAACTGTTACTGCGGTATTCCTTAAATATACGATACCTTCACCTCCCAGAAACCTTGTTGCCTCTGCAGGCAATGGACAGGTAATATTGAGTTGGGAACCACCTATTGATGATGGGGGTGGTGTCACTGATTATTATATATATAGGGGGACATCCCCCGGGTCTGAGAGCCATATTGGTTGGGCTGGCAATGTTACATCCTTTAAGGATACAGGAGTTACGAATGGTGTGACTTACTATTACTATGTAACGGCGGTGAACTCAGTAGGAGAGTCACAGCCGAGCAACGAGGTAAGTGCCACGCCGGAAGGTACAACATATACGGTAGCATTCTACACGAATCCGATTGATGAGGGCTCCATAAACTTCAACGGGGGCACGTACACGAACGGGGAGAGCACGAGCGTGGCATCGGGCAGCTATTCAATAAGTGCAAATGTGCCCAGCGGGTACAATTTTGACCACTGGGAGGTAAGTGGGGGAGTGAGCGTGGCGAGCAGCACGTCGAAGAGCACCACTTTGACAGTGAGTGGAGATGGCTCTGTTACAGCGGTGTTCACCTCCTCCTCCGGTGTACCATCTCCGCCGCAGAATCTGCAGGCTAGTGCGGGAGATGGGTATGTGGCGTTGAGCTGGGATGCGCCTGTAAATAATGGAGGGAGTGCTATAACGGAGTATAAAATATACAGGGGCACTAGCAGTGGAGGAGAGAGTTATCTGGCGAGCGTGGATGCAGGGACTACCACATACACGGATAACTCGGTGACGAATGGCCAGACGTACTACTATTATGTAACAGCGGTTAACTCTGTTGGAGAGTCACAGCCGAGCAACGAGGTAAGCGCGACACCGCCTAGTAATGTTCTTCCATGGCCAATGTTTCATTATAATCTGCGACATACCGGCTTATCTCCCTACGACACAAGTAACAATCTTGGGGAAATGAAATGGGAATTCCAGACAGGTCAATGGGTGGCTTCTTCGCCGGCGATAGGTAGTGATGGAACGATATATGTGGGCTCTTATGATGATTACCTCTATGCGATCAATCCAGATGGCACACTCAAGTGGAAATTCCAGACTGGTTATCCAGTGGATTCTTCCCCAGCGATAGGGAGTGATGGCACGATCTATGTGGGTTCTCAGGACCATTACCTCTATGCGATCAATCCGGACGGCACACTCAAGTGGAAATTCCAGACAGGTGATGCGGTGCAATCCTCGCCGGCGATAGGTAGTGATGGAACGATATATGTGGGCTCTTATGATGATTACCTCTATGCGATCAATCCAGATGGCACACTCAAGTGGAAATTCCAGACAGAATTTATCATATTTTCTTCCCCAGCGATAGGTAGTGATGGAACGATATATGTGGGCTCTCAGGACCATTACCTCTATGCGATAAATCCGGACGGCACGCTCAAGTGGAAATTCCAGACCGGGGATTATATATATTCAACACCAGCGATAGGGAGTGATGGCACAATCTATGTGGGTTCTTGGGATCATTACATCTACGCGATAAATCCAGATGGCACGCTCAAGTGGAAATTCCAGACAGAAGATGGTGTATATTCTTCCCCAGCGATAGGGAGTGATGGCACAATCTATGTGGGTTCTCAGGACCATTACCTCTATGCGATCAATCCGGACGGCACACTCAAGTGGAAATTCCAGACAGGAAGTGCGGTGAGTTCCTCACCGGCGATAGGTAGTGATGGAACGATATACGTGGGCTCTGATGATGATTACCTCTATGCGATCAATCCAGATGGCACACTCAAGTGGAAATTCCAGACAGGAAATTATGTACGCTCTTCGCCGGCGATAGGGAGTGATGGCACAATCTATGTGGGTTCTTGGGATTATTGTTTGTATGCAATTGGTGCGAGTTCTAATAATGTACCATCTCCGCCGCAGAATCTGCAGGCTAGTGCGGGAGATGGGTATGTGGCGTTGAGCTGGGATGCGCCTGTAAATAATGGAGGGAGTGCTATAACGGAGTATAAAATATACAGGGGCACTAGCAGTGGAGGAGAGAGTTATCTGGCTAGTGTGGATGCAGGGACTACCACATACACGGATAACTCGGTGACGAATGGCCAGACGTACTACTATTATGTAACAGCGGTTAACTCTGTTGGAGAGTCACAGCCGAGCAACGAGGTAAGTGCCACGCCGGAAGGTACAACATATACGGTAGCATTCTACACGAATCCGATTGATGAGGGCTCCATAAACTTCAACGGGGGCACGTACACGAACGGGGAGAGCACGAGCGTGGCATCGGGCAGCTATTCAATAAGTGCAAATGTGCCCAGCGGGTACAATTTTGACCACTGGGAGGTAAGTGGGGGAGTGAGCGTGGCGAGCAGCACGTCGAAGAGCACCACTTTGACAGTGAGTGGAGATGGCTCTGTTACAGCGGTGTTCACCTCCTCCTCCGGTGTACCATCTCCGCCGCAGAATCTGCAGGCTAGTGCGGGAGATGGGTATGTGGCGTTGAGCTGGGATGCGCCTGTAAATAATGGAGGGAGTGCTATAACGGAGTATAAAATATACAGGGGCACTAGCAGTGGAGGAGAGAGTTATCTGGCGAGCGTGGATGCAGGGACTACCACATACACGGATAACTCGGTGACGAATGGCCAGACGTACTACTATTATGTAACAGCGGTTAACTCTGTTGGAGAGTCACAGCCGAGCAACGAAGTGAGTGCCACTCCGGAAGGTACAACATATACGGTAACATTCTACACGAATCCTAGTTATCTGGGTACCATAAACTTCAACGGGGGCACGTACACGAACGGGGAGAGCACGAGCGTGGCATCGGGCAGCTATACAATAAGTGCAAACGTGCCCAGTGGATTTGATTTTGACCACTGGGAGGTTAGTGGGGGAGTGAGCGTGGCGAGCAGCACGGCGGAGATCACTACTTTGATTGTTGATGGTACTGGAAGTGTGACTTCTGTTTTTGTATATTCAGAGATACCTCCATCCCCACCACAGAACCTGCAGGCCAGTGCGGGAGATGGGTATGTAACGTTGAGCTGGACTGCGCCTGCGAATGATGGAGGCTCTGTGATCACAGAATATAAGATATACAGAGGCACGAGCAGTGGAGGAGAGAGTTATCTGGCTAGTGTGGATGCGAGCACGACAAGTTACACGGACAACTCGGTGACGAATGGCCAGACATACTATTATTATGTAACGGCAGTGAATTCTGTTGGAGAGTCACAGCATAGCAATGAAGTGAGTGCCACACCCATGACAGTACCAGCAGCACCGCAGGATTTACAGGCTAAAGTGGGCAATGGATATGTAAATCTTGTATGGAACGCACCGGTTGACAATGGAGGAAATGCTATTAAGGAGTATAAGGTATACAGGAACGGCACGTTGATAGCCACCGTATCTAGTGGGCAGTTATGGTACAATGACACGAGTGTAGAGAAGGGAAAGGTTTATGGGTACTATGTTACAGCTGTTAATTCTGTAGGAGAGAGCGAGAAGAGTAACGAGGTGAGTGTTAAGGCAATAGGTGTGCCAGATGCACCTAGGAATCTTAAGGCGGAGAGAGGAGACGGGTATGTAGTGTTGAGTTGGGAGAAGCCTGCGAATACAGGAGGACTTGAGATAACAAGATACAGGATCTACAGGAACGGCACGTTGATAGCCACCGTATCTAGTGGGCAGTTATGGTACAATGACACGAGTGTAGAGAAGGGAAAGGTTTATGGGTACTATGTTACAGCTGTTAATTCTGTAGGAGAGAGCGAGAAGAGTAACGAGGTGAGTGTTAAGGCAATAGGTGTGCCAGATGCACCTAGGAATCTTAAGGCGGAGAGAGGAGACGGGTATGTAGTGTTGAGTTGGGAGAAGCCTGCGAATACAGGAGGACTTGAGATAACAAGATACAGGATCTACAGGAACGGCACGTTGATAGCCACCGTATCTAGTGGGCAGTTATGGTACAATGACACGAGTGTAGAGAAGGGAAAGGTTTATGGGTACTATGTTACAGCTGTTAATTCTGTAGGAGAGAGCGAGAAGAGTAACGAGGTGAGTGTTAAGGCAATAGGTGTGCCAGATGCGCCTAGGAATCTTAAGGCGGAGAGAGGAGACGGGTATGTAGTGTTGAGTTGGAAGAAGCCTGGAAATACAGGAGGGCTTGAGATAACAAGATACAGGATCTACAGGAACGGCACGTTGATAGCGACGGTATCTAGTAAGCAGCTGTGGTACAATGACACGAGTGTGGAGAATGGAGTCACATATACATACTATGTAACGGCAGTGAATTCTGTTGGAGAGTCACAGCATAGCAATGAAGTGAGTGCCACACCCATGACAGTACCAGCAGCACCGCAGGATTTACAGGCTAAAGTGGGCAATGGATATGTAAATCTTGTATGGAACGCACCGGTTGACAATGGAGGAAATGCTATTAAGGAGTATAAGGTATACAGGAACGGCACGTTGATAGCGACGGTGTCTAGTAAGCAGCTGTGGTACAATGACACGAGTGTAGAGAAGGGAAAGGTTTATGGGTACTATGTTACAGCTGTTAATTCTGTAGGAGAAAGCGAGAAGAGTAACGAGGTGAGTGTGAGGGTAATAGGTGTGCCAGATGCACCTAGGAATCTTAAGGCGGAGAGAGGAGACGGGTATGTAGTGTTGAGTTGGGAGAAGCCTGGAAATACAGGAGGACTTGAGATAACAAGATACAGGATCTACAGGAACGGCACGTTGATAGCGACGGTATCTAGTAAGCAGCTGTGGTACAATGACACGAGTGTGGAGAATGGAGTCACATATACATACTATGTAACGGCAGTGAATTCTGTTGGAGAGTCACAGCATAGCAATGAAGTGAGTGCCACACCCATGACAGTACCAGCAGCACCGCAGGATTTACAGGCTAAAGTGGGCAATGGATATGTAAATCTTGTATGGAACGCACCGGTTGACAATGGAGGAAATGCTATTAAGGAGTATAAGGTATACAGGAACGGCACGTTGATAGCGACGGTGTCTAGTAAGCAGCTGTGGTACAATGACACGAGTGTAGAGAAGGGAAAGGTTTATGGGTACTATGTTACAGCTGTTAATTCTGTAGGAGAAAGCGAGAAGAGTAACGAGGTGAGTGTGAGGGTAATAGGTGTGCCAGATGCACCTAGGAATCTTAAGGCGGAGAGAGGAGACGGGTATGTAGTGTTGAGTTGGGAGAAGCCTGGAAATACAGGAGGACTTGAGATAACAAGATACAGGATCTACAGGAACGGCACGTTGATAGCGACGGTATCTAGTAAGCAGCTGTGGTACAATGACACGAGTGTGGAGAATGGAGTCACATATACATACTATGTAACGGCAGTGAATTCTGTTGGAGAGTCACAGCATAGCAATGAAGTGAGTGCCACACCCATGACAGTACCAGCAGCACCGCAGGATTTACAGGCTAAAGTGGGCAATGGATATGTAAATCTTGTATGGAACGCACCGGTTGACAATGGAGGAAATGCTATTAAGGAGTATAAGGTATACAGGAACGGCACGTTGATAGCGACGGTATCTAGTAAGCAGCTGTGGTACAATGACACGAGTGTGGAGAATGGAGTCACATATACATACTATGTAACGGCAGTGAATTCTGTTGGAGAGTCACAGCATAGCAATGAAGTGAGTGCCACACCCATGACAGTACCAGCAGCACCGCAGGATTTACAGGCTAAAGTGGGCAATGGATATGTAAATCTTGTATGGAACGCACCGGTTGACAATGGAGGAAATGCTATTAAGGAGTATAAGGTATACAGGAACGGCACGTTGATAGCGACGGTATCTAG
The DNA here is from genome assembly GCF_056175085.1 of Candidatus Aciduliprofundum sp. HYA1. Classification (NCBI taxonomy): domain Archaea; kingdom Methanobacteriati; phylum Thermoplasmatota; genus Candidatus Aciduliprofundum; species Candidatus Aciduliprofundum sp. HYA1. The sequence continues at coordinate 1,265,908 of NZ_CM149694.1, read as the reverse complement.
TAAGCAGCTGTGGTACAATGACACGAGTGTGGAGAATGGAGTCACATATACATACTATGTAACGGCAGTGAATTCTGTTGGAGAGTCACAGCATAGCAATGAAGTGAGTGCCACACCCATGACAGTACCAGCAGCACCGCAGGATTTACAGGCTAAAGTGGGCAATGGATATGTAAATCTTGTATGGAACGCACCGGTTGACAATGGAGGAAATGCTATTAAGGAGTATAAGGTATACAGGAACGGCACGTTGATAGCGACGGTATCTAGTAAGCAGCTGTGGTACAATGACACGAGTGTGGAGAATGGAGTCACATATACATACTATGTAACGGCAGTGAATTCTGTTGGAGAGTCACAGCATAGCAATGAAGTGAGTGCCACACCCATGACAGTACCAGCAGCACCGCAGGATTTACAGGCTAAAGTGGGCAATGGATATGTAAATCTTGTATGGAACGCACCGGTTGACAATGGAGGAAATGCTATTAAGGAGTATAAGGTATACAGGAACGGCACGTTGATAGCGACGGTATCTAGTAAGCAGCTGTGGTACAATGACACGAGTGTGGAGAATGGAGTCACATATACATACTATGTAACGGCAGTGAATTCTGTTGGAGAGTCACAGCATAGCAATGAAGTAAATGTAAAACCCACAAGTTCTTCTGGTCGTTCTTCTAATATGAGTTTACCTGCAAACATGCTAGGTATCTTATCAGTTTATGGACTCTGGATAGCAGTTATCTTGATTCTTGTGGCCATAGTAGTAGGTATTACAGTTTTACATCGTAGGCGGTGATTAGAAGTGACCTTGGGGAAAATAATAAAAAATAGTGAATTTTAACTTATTTTTTATTTTTTGATTTGTGTATGGTAGGTTGTGGTTGTATATTGTTTATTGGTGTTTTTCAATTAATGATGTGCTTTCCACACAATTTCTAAATATTGGATCTTCATATCTATCCTCGGTGATACCATGCCACTTAAATTTGAAGAAATAGTTGAGTTAAGGATCTTAACCGGTCAGGTGATTGGCTACAGGGCACTTTTTGGATACAACAGGATCGCATTTGTGGGAATGAAGAACATTCTGTGCACTGCCATAGCATCCTCCATGGAATCTGCCTACATATCAGCCACGGGGGGTGAGTGCAGATATTTCACCATGGAGGATATTGACACGGCGGCCGATGAAATTGCCGAGTACAGACCAAATCTTATTGCCGTTTTCGTTGGCGGTTCAAAGGAATTTGATTCTCTTCGTAGCACTCTGCACGCTCTCTTCTCTGCCCTTGCAGATAGGGAGATCGATGCCGATTACCTCTTCCACCTCTACACATTCAAAAAAGTCGGGCTCGATGGTCTCCGCGAGGATGAGAAAATACGCAACTATCTTGCAGACAAAAGACTTATGGCCTACATGGCGAATTTTGACGAGGGTCTTGTTGAATTGCGCGATGTGTACCTGCTTGAAAATGAAATATACAGCGAAATAGTGGAGGAGTATCCGATATCTTTCAGGCACACCCGCATATTCAATCAGGGATTGAAGGGAAGGATAATAAAATTCGAGGAGGAGTGATATGCGTATCCTGATACTGAGCGACATACACGGGAATCTGGACGCCCTAAAAACGATTCTGGAGAACGAGAGGTACGATGCGGTCTGGTTTCTGGGAGATCTAACAGATTACGGGCCAGAGCCGCATCTGGTTCTCGACACTCTCAGAGAACTGAGGCCCGAGGTATGGGTTATGGGCAACCACGACTATGCCAATGCCCACGGCGTTGATTGTGGCTGCGGTGAGAAAACCCACGATCTAAGCGTTTACACCAGGGAGAACATCACCCAAAAATTGCTAAGCAGGGAGGATCTTGAGTTTCTGAAGAGCATACCCCTGTACCGGGAGCTCAGACTGGATGGACGCACCTTCTACTTCGTGCACGGATGTCCTGCGGATCCACTCTACGGCTATATGTTCGATTTTATGCCCGAATGCATGCGCAACGAGATTGGAGGAATCATAAATGCCAACGTTCTATTGTTCGGGCACACCCACTTCCCGGTCAAGGGCATAAAGGAGAACGTGGAGTATTTCAATCCTGGCTCGGTTGGACAGCCCAGGGATGGAGATCCCAGAGCCTCATACGGCATATACGACGATGGGTTTACCCTCAAAAGAATCAAGTATCCCGTTGATCGCGTTGTTAGAAAACTTGAGAGTGCGGTTGAGAGAGAGGATTACAGGGAAAGACTAAAGAGCATTCTGCTTAACGGTAGAGTTTGATTTTACCCTTTCTTTTCTCCCTCCTTATATATCTCCAACATTGCATTTAGGGACTCTGCGCGGATCATGCATTGGTAGTACTTCTCATTCAGCTCATTATACTTCCCTCTCAACTCGTTAAGGATATTATTGAGGTTCTTGCACCTTTTTAAAAGATTATTTATCGTATCTTCGCTCTCATTTTTGATCTTTTTCAGAATATTCTTGAGTTTTTTATTTTCTTCAGAGTACCTGCTCACCTCGTTGTTCAGTTCTTCAATTTCCTGTCTGTAGGATCTGCCCTTGTTTCTGAGTTTCTCTATCTCTTGCTCAAGGGTGTGTATTGTATCCTTCAATTTCTCAATCTCTTCCTCCATCTCTGCCCTTACTTTCCCCAATCTTTCGTTCTCCTCCCTCAACTTCTTTATTATTTTTTCTTTCTCCTGAATCTTGTCCATATTCTTTCTCAGCAGTGCATCCTGCTCCTTTATGGCGTTCAGGCACCTTTCCTCGGTGATCTTCCACCTTGGTATGAATTTTGAACGACGTGGTGGCTCTTCATCCTCCTCATCATATATTATGTTCATAATGGTGACTGCTGCTACCTCATCTTTCAGTGATGAGATACGGCCGGAACTCTTCATGGCCTCAATATATTCTTTGGCCTCCCTGTGGGGCTTGAGCGTGTTTACCAAGTTTTTGAGCAGATTAGTTTCTCTGAGAAATTTTATGAATACTCTGACTTCATACTCGTTTTCTTTGTTCACAACTCCCCACTCTCTGAATTTCTCCAGAAGAAATATTTCATCTGCCCTCAGGGTTAGAGTATCCACATCCTCTTTCTGTGTTATCAGGTGTGCAATGTACCTCCATCCCTGATTAGACAGGGTGTACAGGTATTCATACCCCTTGGTGCCCATCCTTCCACTCTTGGTCTTCACCTCTCTGGGCACCTTTTTTCTACGCAAGAAACCCATGAGATACAATCTTCTGAGCCCGTTTGAAATGATCTTCTTGGAGGGTGCCGTGATGCTACCATCATACAGGAGCACGGGATTTCTCTGAAGGCACCTGTGAAACTCCCTGCTCCTCATAACGGGCTGCTTGGTCATGGCTATGCATGAGGCAAAGCTGATTAGTACCTTTTTGTACCCGAATTTATAATTCATCACAATATATGATGATGAATTTTTACTTAACTCTTTTTGTCCCATTAAGTAGCGTGAATTCGCTCACCCCTTTTCCTGGTTTTCGATGGGGCAAATTAGGTTCTCCTATGAACCATATTCTCAACCCATTTTGAAGGAATCTACTATTTCCACACTACTAAGTTCTCCTGAAACAGGTGATAGAATGAGTTGCATAGATGAAATACTGGAAGAATTTCCACACTACTAAGTTCTCCTGAAACGGCGCTTAATATGCGCTTTTTTACCTTATCACGCTCCTATTTCCACACTACTAATTTCTCCTGAAACTCGGCATGCACTTCCGTTCCGCTCTGAAGCATGTAAATTTCCACACTACTAAGTTCTCCTGAAACATCTTATCGTTATTCTCGGCTTTCCCACATATCGCCATTTCCACACTACTAAGTTCTCCTGAAACCCGAGCGATACAGGGGAATGGAAACCAGTGCCTCCCGAATTTCCACACTACTAAGTTCTCCTGAAACTTTAGTTCCTCGTCCTCATCAAGTACTCCCATTTCTCGATTTCCACACTACTAAGTTCTCCTGAAACGATTTTAGTGATGTTGATACTGCTAATGATGGTGTGAAGAATTTCCACACTACTAAGTTCTCCTGAAACTTTACCACCAACTACATACACAATATCCATAGCAGTATTTCCACACTACTAAGTTCTCCTGAAACTTATCCCCACCGTTAAAATTTCTACCCTTTACATAAATATTTCCACACTACTAAGTTCTCCTGAAACGTGTTTGAGGATTTGGGCTTTATTCCTGTGAGATTGATATTTCCACACTACTAAGTTCTCCTGAAACTAAAAGGCACGGATTGAAAATAAAAGGATTTGTAGAGAATTTCCACACTACTAAGTTCTCCTGAAACTCTGTGATCCATCATTGCTGAACGTGAGTTCATAGGGATTTCCACACTACTAAGTTCTCCTGAAACTTTGAGGGAGTTTTTTGAGAAGATGATTGATGAGGTTCATTTCCACACTACTAAGTTCTCCTGAAACTCTATCAACCTCCTTCATATCTGCTTTACATTCCTTCTATTTCCACACTACTAAGTTCTCCTGAAACAAAGCAAAAGGATCATAACGCAGCCCTCGAACTCATTGATTTCCACACTACTAAGTTCTCCTGAAACAAGAGAAAGTTGAGTAATGATTTTTATGTGAATGAGGTATTTCCACACTACTAAGTTCTCCTGAAACAAACTCCAGGTACCTGTTCAGGTACTTCACCCACGTGTTATTTCCACACTACTAAGTTCTCCTGAAACGATAAGTGCATCTCATTTCCTATTGGATGAGCATTGGGGATTTCCACACTACTAAGTTCTCCTGAAACATTGTTCTCATCTTTGTACATCACTCTTATGCTGAAAATTTCCACACTACTAAGTTCTCCTGAAACTCTCTATCACTGCCACGGCATCCGTGATTAGCCACGAAATTTCCACACTACTAAGTTCTCCTGAAACTCACCTCCCTCTGAAATAGGGAATAAACACTCTTAACAAATTTCCACACTACTAAGTTCTCCTGAAACCAAACATGTCAGAAACAAAAATCATAAAATCCTTAAAACATTTCCACACTACTAAGTTCTCCTGAAACACTCATATATTCACCCCCTTATCAAGCGTCTTGCTATTTCCACACTACTAAGTTCTCCTGAAACTTTTGGGGGAAGGATCCAATGGCAAGAGTGTTTTTTTGAATTTCCACACTACTAAGTTCTCCTGAAACTGGGAAGTGGCCATACAGGATATAATTTGGGACGAAAATTTCCACACTACTAAGTTCTCCTGAAACTAAGGAAATGGGATTAAATGATATCTGGAGAGATTATGGATTTCCACACTACTAAGTTCTCCTGAAACAAAGCCATATCACATTGATGCATTGGGTCTTGAGGATAAATTTCCACACTACTAAGTTCTCCTGAAACGGCAAGTATGGCATGGATATTATGTTCAAACCAGAATAATTTCCACACTACTAAGTTCTCCTGAAACGAGCATTAAGCGACGCAGAAATAAAGCAGATTTACGAAATTTCCACACTACTAAGTTCTCCTGAAACCTTTAATCGCTCCATCGTACCTATCCATTTTCTTTGCTTATTTCCACACTACTAAGTTCTCCTGAAACTCTGTATATACTGAAACCATATACTTCCCTATTTCCTGATTTCCACACTACTAAGTTCTCCTGAAACCAGCGTGATTCATCGGCGAGCACCTCCTGAAATCCATATTTCCACACTACTAAGTTCTCCTGAAACGGCAAGTATGGCATGGATATTATGTTCAAACCAGAATAATTTCCACACTACTAAGTTCTCCTGAAACGTATAGTGAATGAGAATGGAGGTTGGTTGAAGAGGCAAAATTTCCACACTACTAAGTTCTCCTGAAACTAGATAGTTTTACAAGCCCATTTAGAGTAGGTTTTCCATATTTCCACACTACTAAGTTCTCCTGAAACTGGTTTGGAATTAAGTTTTAGTTTTTATGATATGAAATTTCCACACTACTAAGTTCTCCTGAAACCCTGAACACGGTCTATGGAGAAAGGGGAAGTGGGAAAAATTTCCACACTACTAAGTTCTCCTGAAACGCTGCCATGTTGCTCCGTATATTGTGCCGTCGTTTCCAATTTCCACACTACTAAGTTCTCCTGAAACACGGCGTGAATGTGCGCCAGTCCTGTTTTGGTGAATTCATTTCCACACTACTAAGTTCTCCTGAAACCGGCTGTTTTTGGGTTGGCTGGTATCACGTAGGACCATTTCCACACTACTAAGTTCTCCTGAAACACCATATCAAGGAATGGCATTGAGGAGGATAAGTTGAAATTTCCACACTACTAAGTTCTCCTGAAACGAATATCCTTATGAGTGGAGGTGCATAGTTTGAAAAAGGATTTCCACACTACTAAGTTCTCCTGAAACAATAACGGCATCTATTCCGGCCCTCATCTTCCACCAGATTTCCACACTACTAAGTTCTCCTGAAACGCGCATATTACGACCGTGTTATTTTGCAGTTCACGCTGAATTTCCACACTACTAAGTTCTCCTGAAACTGTGCGGTCTATCCAGTCCGCTGTTTTCCATAGGCGCGCATTTCCACACTACTAAGTTCTCCTGAAACTAAGTTTTAGTCCCAATTTGGTTTATGCAGGAGAAGATGATTTCCACACTACTAAGTTCTCCTGAAACCTGTGTGATTGCTGGTAATCATACTCGACCGGGAACCCTTATTTCCACACTACTAAGTTCTCCTGAAACTGCTGAACTACAGTGAGGTTCAAATCGAATTCATAAACGATTTCCACACTACTAAGTTCTCCTGAAACTTTTGCGTAGAATTACCCCAAAAAACCCAGAATCTTTATTTCCACACTACTAAGTTCTCCTGAAACTTCACGGCCTGCTGCTCCTTCGCCAGGGCGTTGGAAGAATTTCCACACTACTAAGTTCTCCTGAAACTCTGGCCGTGGAAGTTTCTTGAAGTCCTCGAATGGGAATTTCCACACTACTAAGTTCTCCTGAAACTCTATCCGATGTGTAATAATAGTGTATGGAGAAAAAATTTCCACACTACTAAGTTCTCCTGAAACATCACGCTCCCTACCACAAACTCATTCTCTTCCAGTTCCTATTTCCACACTACTAAGTTCTCCTGAAACATTGCTTTCTTCTTCTGCTCCTCGCTCACGCCGTCTTTATTTCCACACTACTAAGTTCTCCTGAAACCGTGCCGTTCCAGTTTGTTACCTCGATGTGCACTGTATTTCCACACTACTAAGTTCTCCTGAAACGGCCAAGGCAGACAAGATGAGGTATGAGGATTTTATATTTCCACACTACTAAGTTCTCCTGAAACATACACAGGCAATCAATGGAGAAACTGGAAGAGAGCTATTTCCACACTACTAAGTTCTCCTGAAACCCGATTTACAAAATAAGAATTAGATTATGATTTAAAAACATTCCTACTAAGGAATAATAGGTTACCCTCTATTTCTGCTGTCCATATATAAACCCTTACACCTTACAATTCTTTGCTTCTATTTCAAAAAGAGCTAAATGATCATGTCCGTGGGGCTCTTCTCCAAACCAATTATTCTCTTTTTTATTTGCTTTTCACTGCTGGCACTGTAAATGATCACAGAATCCACATCTTCATCCATAATATTCTTGAGTCCAGAAACCATAATTTCATATTGACTCTTTGACAACTCTCCTTCAAAAACAGAGTTCTGGATCCAATTCAGATATCTCTTGAGATACTTGTTTACCTTGTTAACTCTCTTTTCATCTATATCATAAACCAGAATTATGTACATTACCACCACATCCTGAAACTTTTGTATTTCTTATCACCAAGTATATGTTTAACCAATTTGTAAGCTTCCAGTCTTATAAGCCGCCTGTAACTCACCTTTCTGTGAAGTTGTTTATGCATAATGGTGGTTCTCATTTTCTCGTCATATACTCTCAAAAACTTTTTTCTTGCAGATTCTTTCAAATAATATCCAGCATCCTTATCAAAATCATCTTTTGTGATTATACGATTATTTATAACTGAAAATATCACTCTTTCCACTATCACGGGTTTGAATATGTCTGCAATATCCAGTGCTAGGGAGAATCTACGCTCAGATGGTTCATGGAGGTAACTTATAGACGGGTGAAGATATGTATTGTATATCTCTGATAAGGTTGCGGTGTAAAGCAGGGAATTTCCATATGAAATCAAAGCATTAAGTTCGTCGCCCGGGGGATGGTACTCCCTCCTTTTCATCTCAAAACCCCGGATAAAAGAATTGAAACTTTTGTAATAATAAGACCATATCTGTGCTTCTCTGTTCATCACATCTACTATCTTTTCACCGTTTATCTCCACACTCTCTATTTTTGATATATATTCCTCAACATCCTTCCCACGCTTCTTGTAATATCTTAGGTTTTTAAGTATATTTTCCCTTATTCCTCTGACCATTTCAGATGCTATGAACACTCTCTTATCATCGTCAAGGTAGTGCTCCACTTGCTTAACAATAACTAGTCCTGAATTGAGTTGTTCACGGGGATAGAGGGTTCCCACATAGAACCCGTATTTATTGAAGAAATGTACCGGTATTCCTGTTTTCATGAGATAATACGCAGCTCCAGATTTTACCGTTATATGAGCAAGGCAGTTTATCTCAGTTATATTCTCCAGCGGCAGCGCTCTTTTCATATCCTTGTTTATGAAGTATATCGTGTTTGCCTCTCTTTTCACGATTCCTTCCTGTGTCAAATAAAGTGGTTTTTTCATCATATCACACCCAGCAGAGCTCGTAGTAGGAGCATTTCTTGCAATACGGCTTTCTCTCAGGCGGAGGGGGTTTTTTCATTGATGCCACCTTTTCTATCCCTTTTATTATGTCCTCAACCTCCTTTTCAATTTCTGGAGTCAGCGTAATCTCTTCTGTTTTTCTCTCCTTTGGATACACCAACCTTCCTTTTGCTTCAATTCCCTTCTCGTGCTTTAAATAGTAAAGGTAGTAATAAAGTTGATATCTCACTGGCTCCTCTAACTTTGAAGATTTTTTGATTTCAAATACAGTTATTCCATTTTCATTTCTTATAAAATCCACCGCAATGGTTCCATCAATTAATATGTTCTTTTTCTCACGCTTGTAGCTCTCCTTGTGGATGTGCCTTCCTATAAGTATGTTATCATCTTCATAATTCATATTAATCTGATTCAAAAAGAACCAGAGCTCCCGCTTGCACGCCACATAGTACTGTACCATCACGCCGGTGATTTTCATGGAACTTCAAAATATTAAGCTGGTGTCGTGTGAGATTATACCTGTTTCCAAATCGTATTTCTCATCTATTTCATCCTTTGGTATCAGGTACATATCACCAGCAATTGGAACCAAGGTAAGCTTTGATACCAAATCATCGGGTACTGAAACAACAAAGTTGTAAAATCTCTTCTTTATTTGAAGAAATCTGTTTTTTCTAAGAATTGGATCTTTTATCTTCAATATACTTCTATACTCTTCAAGTACCTTAGTTGCCTCATCGTTAATCTCAACAAACACATCACTTTTTGGATACTTCTCATCAATCAATTTGAAATCTTTCACATCCCAAAACCTACACCTTTTTATATTTTTGATAATATTCTCATCAGATGCACCCTTCTCTTTGACTTTCTTATAGAATTTATCAATTATATCTTTTGAGGATTTCTCCTCAAAGACACCATATTTTTTGAGAACATTGTTTGTTATGTCTATGAGCGTGGGGTCATATACTTTTTTCCACAATGCTCCCCTATCCCCAATTACCTCACATATATTCACCTTGCCACCCAATATCCCATATTCGTTGCCTCTGTTTCCTCGCCCCCCGGCTTGAAATATGCTATCCAGTGGTGCTATGTCCCGGTACACTTTTTTTGCGCTTATATCTACCCCTGCCTCAACAAGCTGAGTTGATATAACAATCTTTCTGTACTCATCATTTAACCTGATTTCCCTTATTCTCTCAAATCTATGTGCTGGAACTATATGAGTGGTAAGATTGATAATTTTCAACTTGTTTCTTTCGTCCACATATATACCTTTTTCGTCAACTTTACCTCCTTCAAATGCCAATTCCCTAATGCTTTTATAAACCCACTTCACTGCAGAAACTCTGTTAAGTATCACTAGGATATCATCGTGAGATTCCGTTATTTCTTCTAATATGTTATTTCTAAAATCTTCAATTTCTAATGGTGTATCCAGATATTCATAAATATTCCTGTTGAAACAGGAATAATACTTTTCAGGATTCCCGATGATGTTTGTATAATCCCCTTCTTCAAATATTAGTGGCATCGTAGCAGTCATTAGTATGATCCAAGTGTTAAATTTTTTTGATAGAGTAATGAAAAACTCCCTTATCAAATTCCAGTATTTTATGGGAATATTCTGAACTTCATCCAGTATAATTATCGAATTTATCATCTTGTGGAACTTTCTAACTGCACTATTTCTATTAGTTATGAGACTGTGAAAAACCTGAATGAATGTGGTGATTATCACCTCGGAGTTCCATCCCTCAGTCAATATCTTTGACTTGGATATGTCAAATTCATCTTCCTCTGTCTCATAAAAAATATCCGCTAAATGATGATGCACAAGCATAAGGTTGGATGGGATCTTATCCTCAATCTCCCTTCTTAGCTCATCCGTGTCCCAAATTTTCTTCCACTCTACACCCACCTCTTTGAGCAACACCTCTCCTATTACACTGGAGTTCTGGTCAATTATACTCAGGAATGGAAGGGAATATATTATTCTGGGTATCACACCAATCTCTTTTTCTATTTTCTTCCTAAGTTTAAGAGATAGAGAAAAAGCAGAAAGTGTCTTTCCACTTCCGGTGGGCAACTCTATGCACATCAACCTGTGATTTTCATTCAATGGATCAAAACTCTCTGAGAATTTTATAACCTCTTTGTATATCTCCTCTCTAGTTCTGTTCATTTCATTTTTTGGAGTGCTAAATTTAAATGAGCGATATTCATCAACGAGCTTGGGCCGGATGGATTTTCTCTCAAGATATGGAGAGTTAGAAGCGTCCATCTTATCTGCATCTAAAAGTATTGAATAGAAAAATAAAAGCAAAAGAAAAAAATCAGCATTACATTTTACCTTGGTGGCGAGTTTTCGCAGGTCCCTGATGATTTCTCTCTGTATATCGTCAAAGTGCTTTAAGAAATAATTCAGATCACAGATACCCACATATTCATCAGAGCATAGCTCATTGTAAATTGATTCTAATTCCTCTTTGTTGTGCATTATGCTTTTCAGTTGTTGTTTCAGGATTGTACTTTTATTTTTCAAATTTTCCTTTTCACCATCTGGTCCCATTAGGTTTCTGAGATCACTGTGGTGCCTAGATACAACCAGATATGCTATTAATGGATACAATTCACTATTATTTTCAGGATACTTGTCTAAAAATTTTTTGACCACAAAATAGCTCCATACAGCGGATATAAGAGAATGTCTCGCCTTCTCAGATTTTTCTCCACCCCTCAGCTTGCTTTGGAAATATTCACTGGCTTTTCCAAAGTCGTGTGTGATTCCTATTAAATATGCTATTTTTGAGTAAAATTCCTTCTGAGCTATCCACTTCTCTTCAACAAAACTTTTTGAAAGATTTCCCACATTTTTAAGATGAACGATGAGGTATTTATCAGGATGGGATCTCAAATTAAAATGGAACGATATTGATATCACCCTCCACAGCATAATATTCTCCATTCATTATTTTTAATGGTTTGCCACTCTCCTCGTAGTATAGTTCAATGTATTTTTTTACGATTCTATCCCTGCTCATAAATCCTGGTACTTTCACATAACCGTAAACATACTCACTTTTCTGAGGTTCAATTACCAGTTTCGTTCCATTATTTGGCACCACAGAATGGATCAGTGTTGGTTCTTTTGCGATTTTTCTATTTGCAACAACACACCCTCCTTTGTAAGGCTTGTATTGGGCTATGTGTTCTGATATTCCCATGTACAGGGTGAATACCGTCTTTCTATGTGGGATCATATTGCATAACCTTTCCATCAATGAGTTGCTCCTTAACCATACAAATAGCCGATACCTCGGATTTTTCAGAAATTCATAGGGTATCTGTGTTCTCTGCCCTCCATTGTCCCACAGATAAAACCCTGTTTTTGTATCAACTAAATTCTGGTTAATGGTGGTTTTTTTAATGGGATTCAGTATCTGAAGGGATACAGCGCTATTTTCCTCGTTGAATTCCTCATAGTATGAATCTCTCGGGAGACCGAGTACTGCAGCAACAATTCCTGCGATGGTTGTTCTAGATGGAAACGGATAGGTGAGGGGAGATGTTGTGGTGTATCCCCTCCTGAAGTGCCCGTAGTCAGACCAAATCTCAAAGGCAGCCATTCGAATGCTGTCTCCTAAATTGTGGTTCATGGGAAACTCACCTATCAAGATTCTTTATTGTGCCATTCACCTCTGCGAATGCATTAACCACCTCTCTCCCTTTGTATTCATTTCCATTAATTAAGAAAACCGTGTCTGGATTTGCCTCAATTTCAACCCTCTGTATTTTATCTTTCTCAGCGAATAGTGCTTGATAAAGCTTCGTGAGATCTATCTTCACATCTTTTATGTCTCTGATTTCCTTGTCATCAACGGATTTCTGAAGTTCAATCTTCTTATCGAGGTCTCCAATATGATAATTATTTTCTTTGTATACCACACGAATAAGCAATCTGGGCATCTGACCTACCTTCGTTCTCGTGATTAGATTCTTTGTTCCGTTCCACATAGCATCAAGCATCTCATCAACATCTTCTTCTTTTAAATGTGTGTACTTTGCTCCATTTTCGTTCACAATCCCATAGAATGCAATTAATGAATATGGTAGAATGTATTCTTCTCTAAATGTTTTCTTTTCCTTGCCTTCACCAGAAGCAAATGCACCAGTTCCCTTTATGTGCTTTATTTCCACCCTGTGGAGGGATCTTCCAAATCTGAATTGAACCGGACCAGTTAAAGTTATTGATGATTTTATTGGTTTCTTTATCTTTTCTTTTATCTCGCTCTGATTGAATTCTAAAGGAATAGTAGCTCCAAACAGTCTAACATCTACTGATTTCCTTATTATGTTTTTACGAATATTATCTTTTATTATTTCTATGTATTTTTTGCTAATTTTTTCTCCTTTTTTGAATTTGGCTATGACTTCTTTTTCTTCTGGTTTTTCATCATCAATATGCGCTACAAAATCTTTAGCTCTCATTTTTGCATCTTGTATTTTTCCTGGTTCATATTCTATTTTTCTCACAAATATATCTTCATTCGTTCCGTTGTATCCTTTAAACTCATACAGGTAATCTCTTATTGTTCTCTTCAACCTCACATCCGTAACTATATTTATCTCTGTTTCTTCATCAATCCTTGGTTTGTTCTCATCCATTGGATCTCCGTTGGGGTTTGCATCCTTTATGTCGTAGAGAAACACTATCTCCGACCTATTATTCACTTCCATTTTCTTCACCTCCTTTATTATTTACCTCTTCAAAGAAGTATCCTGCACCTAAAACCATTCCCAGAGCAAAATAATAGCTCACTTCATCTTTTGAGAGATTCCAACCATCACCTGCTATGGTCAGATACTCAGCAGCATATTTTTCCAGTGATGTGGCCCTTTTATACTCTCTGAGTTTTTCAACAGCGGCGGTGAATATTTTCTTCACCTTTTTCTCATCAAGGTTCAAACTGTATAGCTTGGATCTAAATGGCTCATCGCCATAGTTTAATCCCCGCTCTTTCCTCTGCACATCCAGTAGATAATTCACTATTGCTCCTACCAAGAAGGTTGCTCTGGCGGCAGCGGTGCCAAACGCATCCGTTCGGTCTTCAAAGAAGTTTTCAATTTTTTCTTTGCTTATTTTCATCTTTACTTGTTCTTCCATCCTATCACCTCTTATTAATCCCATTGCGTTCAGGAAATCGTGAATCATCATGGACTCTACGACTTCCAGCTTGAATATAAAATCATTCTTATTTCTAAAACTGCTTCTTATTTCGTCCAAAAATTTTGAAATCATATATTGCCTGTCAATGTGTTTATTGGATAATATGCTGCTAACATACTCCAGAAATGTTTTATCTCCTTTGAAAAAGCTTCTACCAAATACTATGTACCAGTTATGGGTCTTTCCCTTCAACTTTCTTTTTTTGGAATAGTATTCTACAAAATCCCCCTCTGCATTCTTACCAAACAGCGTTTTCACAAACTCCTCCCCGTATTTTTCCCTCACATAATCCTGAGATTCATAGATTCTTCGCATATGTGATGGTAGAACATCTTCAACATATTTCATTATGTCGATGTATTTCCCACCTCCTTTCATAGAGTAAAAAACATAAATAAGTTTCATCACATTGCCCTTTTCACTCACGAACTCTGTGAGATAATCCTCGTCAGAAACCATACCATCGTGATATTCTTTACCTTTATGCTCTTCAACATACTCAAACATTTCATTTAATATTTCATCCTTTTTCTCAGGAAACAGAAGTTGTGGAATTAGATAATATCGTCCACCGTAGAACCTGAAAGATAGGTTTTCATCCAGGTATTTCTTTCCCACCTCTAGGGTGATGGCACAGCCCTCACATATAGGAATTTCCTTCCATCGTTCTTCACGAACGAAATCACCGATGAATCCAGGTTTATCTGCAGTTGAGAAAGAGAATCCAAAGGCAGGGAGCACAAAACCATAAACATCTTTTTCCTCCCCACACAGGTAACATATACCATTGCCAAGAGATGTGCCCATGCTTTTCAAATAATAATACTTACTTTTTGATGATGCAACCAGTATTTTCTTGAAAATCTCAAAATCGCTTAGATACTTCTCTCCTGGATCATAAAACTTCAGGGTGAGGAGAACATTGGTTTTATGGGATTTCTCAAGCATTTCATATTTCTCTTTCAACTCATTTTCTATAATGTTTTGATTAGTGAGCATAGCAGCATGTATGGATTTTAAAAAATCATCATCTTGGTTTTCAAACCATTTTAAAATTCTATTTTGGAAGGTTGATATTGCATCCTTTGGAACCAGAGAAGAGGGAGTTATATCGGTTCCTCTAGAGCTGCCACCTTTATACAGATATCGGAATGTATTTTTATCAGAGTAATCTTCAATCTCTACACCTTTATAATGTACTTTGCCACCTTGGATTTCAAATGCTATGCATAGCACCTTCTTTGTTTTTGATAGTTTTGCTCTGTCCACAAACATTTCAATCTCTGAGATGTTTTTCTTTTTCTTTATGAAATTTCCAAGATCATAAATCTCTTCAAGCAATTATTTCACCTCCTCTTTCAGCGGGTTCACCAGCCCGAAGCCCAAGGAGTTCTTTTCCCCAAGACCACAATCCATTATGAATTTGTAAAACTTTCTCTCCTCTTTCTCGATGTAAGAGCGTCCAAGAATATTCCATACTGAACCAATTATGTTAAAATTCTTATTTTTTATTGTAAGTTTCACAGATACCTCCTTCTTTAATGAAAACATATCAAAGATATATCCCTCTATGTTAAAATCATCATTGTAATATGCATTAAACTTCTTTAAGGCATTTTCCTTTAATCTCTCTAAGAAGAAATTTATGTCGTTTTTCCTTTTAAATGAGAAATACCTGTTTTTCTTAGAGTCTTCATAGAGAACCACAGGGCTCCCACTTGTGAATTTATTGCTTAACCTTAAATTAAATTTTTTCACACGGGTTATTTCGAAAGGAATATCAGAGAGGTACAAATATTTGTTTTTTTGAAAATTTATGAACCACTCTTCTATAAGTTTCCTATTGGGAGATGAAATAATTAATGAATATTTCTTACCAGGATAATAATCCTTAGAGGGAAATATATCAGAGAATGTAAAGAATTTGAATCCCTTTTTACTATGCAGATTCTCATGGTCTGTTCCAATTAAAAAATTATATAGAGCACCTTGAATTGTATGTTTTGTAATTTTGCTAAATGGCGCAAATATGGTGGGTAGCATCTCTAATAGAATTCTCACAATACTATACACTAGGATATGTTATTTAAACTTTGTTTCGAAGTTTGTTAAAAAAGTGAATCAGACCATGGTGGGATTGAAATTAATCCAGCAATAGTAAACTACCCAGAGGAGGGTCAGAATATGGGCTTAAATCAGGAGATTATCATATTTTGATTCTGGTGGATACAAAACAACGCATTTTATTTGTGGTTGATGTGAGCCGCAGGCAAAACATCTATAAATAAAGCATTTTTCGAAAATAAAGATTTAGAAGATGAGAACAAGCACATCCCCCACGCTGAGGGATGTGACCCTCCTTCCCTGGTACACCTTCTCCTTCTGAACCTTCACCATATCCTCTGTGATCTTTATCCCACTGTACTCTGCATCACCCTTCTCTATTGCGTCCCACAACTTCTCAGGATCTGAGGATTTTATGAACTCGATTATCTCCCTTGCCCTCTCCCTGAACCTTGGACCTATGACAGCAAAATTGGGCTGCAGGGATGCAACTCTCTCCTCCACCTTTCCCTCGATTTCGGTGGATACCCTGCACTTGAACGTGCCCTCAATATCCTCTATGCCCTCATCTATGCCTTCAATGATTATCTCCGCCATGTCGGATTTACTCTCGTTCTTCCACCTGCGGATCTCCGCTATCACATCCTTCAACCTCTCTCCCTTCTCCAGCGCATCTGCATCGAAGAGCATCGGCTCGGGCCAGGAGGTCAGGTGCACGCTCTTCTCTCCCTCCCTCTCGCGGAACACATCCTGATACACTTCTTCCGTTATGTGGGGCATTATGGGGGCGAGCATCTTCACTATGCCCAGAAGCACACTGTACAGGGTGTACTTTGTTGCATCCTCATTGAGCCTGTGCTTGACCATCTCCACGTAGTGATCAGCGAACACGTTCCACATGAAGTTCTCTACTTCCTTGACTGCACGATCGTAGCGGTAATCGTCCATGCTCTCAGTCACGCTCTTCACGACCTCGCTGTACCTGCTTATTATCCACCTATCTGCAAGGTGCAGTTTTTCTGGCTCTTCAAATCCATCCTTTATGGCATTCTTCACGAACTTGCCCAGGTTGTAGAGCTTTATGATCACCTTCTTGCCACGGATCGTGTCCTTGTAGCGGAACGGCGTATCCTCTCCGGGTGTGCACTTGGCCGCAAAGAAGCGAAGCGCGTCCGCTCCATACTCATCTATTATCTCAAGTGGATCCACCACGTTGCCCCAGGAGGTGTGCATTGGCCTGCCATCCGGAGCGAGGATGAACCCGTCGATCATTATGTCCTTCCAGGGCTTCTCTCCCGTTACGCTCTTGCACCGCAGAATGGTGTAGAATGCCCACGTCCTTATGATATCGTGGCTCTGGGGCCTCAAACTCATGGGGTACAGTTTCTTGAACTTCTCCTCATCTCTGGCCCAGAAGGTGTTGTACAGGGGAGATATGGAAGAATCAACCCATGTGTCGAAAACATCCTCCGTGCCTTTTAGGGGAGCGCCGCATATGGGGCATTTCTCATAGGGCGGCGGGTCCACCGTGGGATCCACGTGCCTGTCCATTTTTAGGAGATCTTCAAATTTGGGCACGAATGCGTGGCCATTCTCGCATTCCCATATTGGGATGGGCGTGGCAAAGTATCTTTGCCTTGAGACAACCCAGTCCCATTCCAGCGAGTCCACCCAATCATACAATCTTTTCTTCATCCACTCCGGATGCCACTCTATCTCATCAGCCGTTTTCTTTATCTCTTCCTTCAGATCCTTTATCTTTATGAACCACTGCTCCTTGTTTATGAGCTCTATGGGTGTGTGGCATCTCCAGCATACACCTACGTTCTGCTCGATCTCCTCCTGCTTGAGCAGCAAACCCTCCTTTCTAAGGTCTTCAATTATAGCCTTCCTTGCCTCCTCAACGGGCATACCTGCATACTTTCCCGCGAGTTCGGTCATCTCACCCTTGTCGTTTATTCCTTCAAGGAATTTCAGATTGTACTTGTAGATCCACTCCAGATCATCCTTATCGCCCACGGAGCAGATCATAACTGCGCCCGTGCCGAATTTGGGATCAACTTTCTCATCTGCCACGATTTTCACCCTTTGCCCGTATATGGGCACGATAGCGTGCTTGCCCACATAATCTTTATATCTCTCATCCTCGGGATGCACCGCTATCATCTGGCAGGTGCACAGCAGTTCTGGGCGCGTGGTGGCTATAATTATCTCTCCCCCTTCCTCCACCTTGAATGGTATGTAATTCAACTTTGTCTTCCTTTTCTGGTACTCGATCTCCGCATCCGCTATGGCGGTTCCGCATCTCGGACACCAGTTCACAGGGTGCTTCGCTTTGTAAACAAGACCCTTCTCGAACATCCTTATGAATGATAATTGTGTTATGCGCCTGTAATAGGGGGCATCCGTCTGGTAGTATATGGTGGGGTCCATTGCCTCGCCCAGAATCTTGAACTGGCGAATCATCTCCCCTATATTGGAATTGGCAAATTCCTCGCATAGTTTTATGAACTCCTGCCTCGGTGTTTCTCGCATCTTTATCCCATATTTTTTCTCAACATTCACCTCAATGGGCATGCCGTTGACATCGAAGCAAAGAGGATAGAACACATTGTAGCCGCGCATTCTCTTGTACCTGGCGATGAAATCAATGTGCGCATAATGGGTCGCATGCCCTATGTGTAACTTCCCCGATGCGTACCTGGGCGGAACATCTATGCTGAAAACGGGCTTATCGCTCTCGGGATCGAATCTGTAAATCTTCTCCCTCTCCCAGAAATCCTGCCAATGCCTCTCGCGCTCCTTGAAATCGTACATACTTGGGAGAAAAGGAGAGGGGATATAAAAATTTGGGCTTTATGTGGCCATCTTTCACAGTGTAAAATTTAATATTCCAGTATGGCAATTGGGAGAAGATGAAAAAACGCAGGTACGTGAAAATATCCCGGGAGCCTGAGATTCCAGAGTACCAGTTCAACAACTGGATTCGCTACGTTATTCAGAGCAGTGGTGATATTGAGCAGATTCGGGCCCTGATTTACATGCAGAGGATGCAGCGTGCGTGGACATTGAAGAATGCGAGGGAATGGCTCATTGCAAAGACGGGAACGCACAGCATCCTCTCACGTCTGCGGAACACAGGGCTCTTGGTTGAGGTGGGTGAGGAGGGTGGTTCAAGGCTGTATTCCCTCGTGGCCCTGGAGCGCATCGAGGGATGGATACAGCGCTATTATGGCCAGTCGGGACATTTCAGCACCGAGGAGGCCATGCGCGAGTATGAAGGAATTGTGCTCAACCTGAAAAGAGAGTACGAGAGTTTTGTGAAGAGCGTGGGGGAAGAGGATGTTGAGGAGTGGATCAAGAAGATATCCTCCATTGGAGATATTGTGAGGTACACAAGGAGCATAATGGGGGAGAAACTCTACATGGACGCCCTCTTGCCCATAATTCAGCAGTACTCCATGGCAAATGTGCCCATATACTCATCTGCTAATCCTGAAAGGAGAATAAACCAGACGGGCTTTTCCCTGGCATATTTTGGAGAGCCGGGCACGGGCAAGACCTTCGCAACGGATGATCTCCTGCGGGGCAACGAGAGCAAGGGTGTGCCTCCCCATGGGATTATTGGAAGGTTGAGATATGCTCAGGGCATGACGCCAAAGATGTTCATTGCAGTACTTGAGGCCTATCAGGACTACCCCGTGGACTGGGTCGTGCCAGAGTTCAAGGATTTTTTCACCTATCGCGGCATGGTGGAGAAACTGAAACTTGTGATGGAGCGCCGTGAGGTTCGGGATGAGACCAGAAACACGATAATCGGACCCTATAAGGTCACGAGTTTCTTCATAGTCAATTACAACACCCAGGTTAGGGGAGGTATGTGGAAAAGCACAATAGAGGATCCCAATTTCAATGCAGTTGAGGACAGGATGCTCTGTAAATTGTTCTTAAACACCTCTGAAAGGAGAAGGATGATTTGGGAAAATATGAAGCGCATTGCTGCTGGCAAGGTGAATTACTATCTTGCCTCCACGCTGAGAAGGCATCTCACCTACACCTATCATCTTCTAACAGGAGGAGAGGTAAGAGTGGTTGTGGACGAGAATGATTTTATGAGTATGGGAGATCGGATAGCTGAGGAAATAGAGGAGAAGCATCCGCGCATGAGTTTGAGAATCGTGGATCGTGCCCTGCAAATAGCTGCCTCTGCATCCATTGTGAGGTATCTGAAAGAACGCGATGATGAGATCTGGATTGATAGGGATAGCATGGAACTGGCGATGCAGTTTGCCCTTGAGGAAATAGATTCCCGTGCCAGGAGGTTATGAGAAAGATTTTAAATCTTTGAGTTATATGCCCAGGGTGCATGGAGTATCTGGAGGAAGAGATCAGGTCAATGTGGTACGATTTCTTTTCACACACAGATTACGGCACTCGGTTATCTGAGATTGCCGACGAGTATCCGGATACCCGAAGTCTCTACGTTCAGTTTGAAGATCTTGAAAATTACAATCCAAGCGTTGCCGAGGATTTTCTCAAAAACCCTGATGTTTATTTGAGGGAGGGAGAGAGGGCAATAAGGGAGTATCTGCACGACCCGAATTTGAAGATACATCTGCGCATAAACCAGCTTCCCCGCGATAGAAAGAAGGAGATAAGAGAGCTCAGGGCCGTGCACATCGGGCAGTTTTTGAGCATTGAGGGAATAATAAGAAGGGCCAGTGAGGTACGTCCCAAATTGAAGGTTGGAGCGTTCAGGTGCAGTGATTGCGGCGGAATAACGGAGGTTGAGCAGGAAGGTGCAAAACTTCAGGAACCCTTTGCCTGCTCCCAGTGCGGCAAGACCAAGCCCAAGATAAAGTTCAAACTTATTATTGAAAAATCCACCTTTGTGGACACCCAGCGTGCTGAGATTCAGGACAACCCCGAGAATCTCAGGGGCAGGGAGCAGCCCCAGCGTCTCATGGCCTATCTTGAGGATGATATTGCGGGTGAGATCGTGCCGGGAGATAGGGTTGTGCTCAATGGAATCTTGAGAACCGTTGAAAGGAGATTGGGCAATGTACGCACCACGGATTTTGACATATACCTGGATGTGGTTAGCATTGACAAGGAGAGCAAGGAACTTGAGAGCATTGAGATAACGGAGGAAGATGAGATTCGCATAAGGGAGGAGGCGAGGAATGGGGACATAATTGAGCGTATGAAGAGGGCCATTGCCCCGACAATTTACGGGATGGACATTGAGAAGGAAGCGCTGCTCCTGCAGATGTTTGGGGGGGTAACTAAGAGAATGAAGGACGGCACCAGGATAAGGGGTGACATTCACATACTTCTCGTGGGAGATCCGGGAACTGCAAAATCCCAGCTGCTGCAGTACATGGCCCAGCTTGCACCCAGGGGCATATACACCTCGGGTAAGGGCTCATCCGCTGCAGGTTTAACTGCCACAGCCGTTCGTGATGAGACAGGACGCTGGACCCTGGAGGCGGGAGCCCTGGTGCTTGCGGACCTCGGTCTGGCTGCCATTGACGAGATTGATAAGATGAACCCCACAGATCGGGACAGCATATATCAGGCCATGGAGCAGCAGATCATAGCCGTAACGAAGGCGGGCATATATGCAACGCTTATGGCGAGATGCTCAATTCTGGGCGCGGCAAATCCCAAGTACGGGAGGTTTGATGTTTCCAAGCCCATTGTGGAGCAGATCGATTTACCCACACCCCTTCTCTCAAGGTTTGATGTCATTTTCAAGATAATAGATAAGCCAAATGCCGAGAGGGATCGTGCTCTGGCTAATCACATACTGGAGGCACATCTGGCTGGGGAGATGCTGGAACTTGAAGAGGAGGATAACATTGTGGTGAAGCAATTTGATGTGGGAATGAGCCCGGACTTCATAAGGAAATACGTTGCCTATGCCAAGAGAAATGTTGTGCCCAAGATGAGCGATGAGGCAAAGAAAATGATTCTAGATAAGTACGTTAATACGAGAAAGCAGTTTGAAGAGACCCACGCGGTGCCAATCACCCCAAGGCAACTTGAGGCGATGATTCGCCTTGCTGAGGCGTCTGCCCGTGCCAGGTTGAGCGACGTGGTCACGAGGGAGGATGCTGAGAGGGCCATAAAGATTGTAGATTACTTCCTGAAGGAGGCCTCCTCCGAGGAGGGAATACTTGATGCGGATCTTCTCTACAGCGGTATAAGTTCGCGACAGAGAAGCGTGATGGAGAGGATGGAGGACATAATAAGGTCTCTGGCCCGGGAGAGCAACGGTATGGCTAAGGAGAAGGATATAGTAGCACAGGCTGTTGCAGATGGAATAGAGGAATCGAAGGCCAGGAGCATACTGAGAAAGATGCATCAGCAGGGTATAATCGTGCAGGCAAGGGAAGGTGTTTACAGATATGTCTCTCCATAACATTGCAATGAGGGTTTACAGGGTTCGGGGCGAAACCGTTGTGGCCGCCTGCGATCGCGATATCCTGGGCATGAAATTTGAAGAGGGGGATCTTGTGCTGGATGTTAAAAAAAGCTTTTATTACGAGGCCTACGTTACCGAGCAGACCTTTCTCAACAGCATGAAGGTGGCCACAATAGCAAATCTCGTGGGAGAGCGGGTTGTCTCTCTGGCCATACGGGAGGGATACATTGACGAGGAAAATGTGATAAAAATAAAGGGAGTTCCCCACGCACAGATGGCCCTGCTCTTTTGATCACTCTCTCCAATCGGTGTTAACGGTTCTTGCTCCTATCTTGGGTATGTAGAGCATCACCCTCTTGTGCCTGCTTCTATCGTGCATATCATAAACCTTATTCACAAGGGCATCTGAAATCTCCAATTCTTCCACGATTTTCTCCCTTGGCAATCCCAATTCTATGCCATAGAGTATTCTATCAAGCACCTCGTATTTTATGCCCATCTCCTTCTCATCGCTCTGTCCGGGAATGAGTCCAGCACGTGGAACCTTGTTTATTATCCTTTCGGGAATGCCTATCTCCTTTGCCAGAATTCTCACCTGTGTCTTGTAAAGGTCCCCAATCGGTGCAAAATCGCTGGCGCCGTCCCCATATTTTGTGAAGTATCCCACAAGCAACTCACTCTTGTTACTGGTGCCCGCAACGAGTCTGCGCTCCTCGTTGGCAATCGCGTAGAGTATGGCCATTCTTACTCTTGCCTTCAGATTTGCAATGCTCATATCACCCCTGAGGCCTAATTTCCCGAATATGGCGT
This sequence comes from Candidatus Aciduliprofundum sp. HYA1, assembly GCF_056175085.1. NCBI lineage: Archaea > Methanobacteriati > Thermoplasmatota > Candidatus Aciduliprofundum > Candidatus Aciduliprofundum sp. HYA1. The sequence continues at coordinate 1,242,552 of NZ_CM149694.1, read as the reverse complement.
GCACGAATTCTCCGATGGGTATAACCTCGTATTCAATTTCAAGCGTTTTTGCAAGTTCCTCCGCATCCCTTGAATCCTCGGAGGGTGTGGCATCCTCGGGCATGTGCACGCCCTTAACCCTATCCTTTCCAAGAGCCATTACGCAGAGTTTTGCCACAACTGAAGAATCGAGCCCGCCACTCATTCCAATAACAACCTTTCTGTCTCCCACAAAATCTCTTATGAACCTTATTATCGTTTCCTGTGCGTAGGGGGGAAGTTCTATTTCAAGCATATGCTCAGTATTTCCTGCATTCCTATAAATCTTTTGAATACTTTTCCATTTACGAAATTCGTTATGTTTTATCGAGCATGTGGAAAATTAAATTAATGTCCTCAGCCATGCTATTTCTTGTCAAAGAGGTGATTTGATGTATGGATATTGGGGTAATATACTTAGAGTGAACCTCAGCACTGGAGAGATAAAAACGGAGAGTTTTGATGAGGAATTTGTTAAAAAGTGGCTCGGTACGAGGGGTTTCGGCATACACTATCTTCTCAAGGAGATGGATCCAAAAACGGATCCTCTGGGTGCGGAAAATAAGTTGATATTTTCCACAGGAGCGCTAACGGGCACCGTTGCTCCAACTGGTGGAAGGTACATGGTTATAACGAAGAGCCCACTAACAGGATTCATTGCGATGGCCAACTCTGGCGGATTCTTTGGAGCAGAACTTAAAATGTCGGGATGGGACATGCTGATCATCGAGGGAAAGAGCGAAAAGCCGGTTTATCTGCGCATTGAGGATGAGAAGGTTGAGATAAGGGATGCCTCCCATGTATGGGGAAAGAGGGTGAGCGAGACAGAGAAGATCCTCACCGAGGAGTTTGGAGACAGGCATGTGCAGATTGCCTCCATAGGTCCGGCTGGAGAGAATCTTGTGAAATTCTCCGCGATAATGAACAATGGCCACAGGGCGGCCGCAAGAGGTGGAGTGGGTGCTGTTATGGGCTCAAAGAAACTCAAGGCCATCGTGGTGCGTGGACACAAACGTGTAGAGGTAATTGACAGAAGCAAGTTCATAAGCGTGGTGCGTGAGAAGACGGAGATACTCAAAAAGGATCCGGTTGCCGGACAGGGTTTGCCATCCTACGGCACTGCTGTGCTTGTGAACATAATCAATCAGAATGGCCTGTATCCAACACGCAATTTCCGTTACGGGCAATTTGAGTATGCGGAGGAGCAGAGTGGAGAGGCCATGGCCAAGAAGTACCTGAAGAGAAACAAGCCCTGCTATGCCTGCCCCATAGGATGCGGCCGTGTCAACGATATGGATACAGTGGGTGAAACTGAGGGACCTGAGTATGAGAGCACATGGGCCCTTGGTGCCAATCTGGGCATAAATGATCTGGCCAGCATAATTGAAGCAAACCACATGTGCGATGACTACGGGCTTGACACCATATCCACAGGGGGCACGCTGGCAACTGCCATGGAGCTCTACGATCAGGGATATTTGAAGCAGGAGGATCTGGGAGATGCACCCCCCTTCAGATGGGGAAACACGGAGGTTCTGCATTACTACATACCGAAGATTGCAAAGCGTGAGGGATTTGGTGCCATACTTGCAGAAGGAGGATACAGGCTCGCTGAGAAGTACGGATGTGTTGATTGCTTTATGGGTGTGAAGAAGCAGGAACTTCCAGCGTATGATCCCAGAGGAGCCGAGGGCCACGGACTTGGCTACGCCACGGACAACCGTGGTGGAGACCACATAAAGGCGTATCTGATCTCTCCTGAGATTCTTGGATACCCCTACAAGATGGATCCCCACGATATAGGCGATGAGAAGGTGAAGATGCTCATTCTATTCCAGGATCTCACTGCGGTCATAGATGCGGCAGGTATGTGCGTGTTCACAACCTTTGGAATGGGGGGTGATGATTACAGAGATCTGCTCAACGCTGCCTTCGGCTACAACCTCAGCACGGAAGAGTGGCTCAAGATCGGAGAGAGGATTTGGAACGCGGAGCGTCTTTTCAACTTGAAGGCGGGACTTAAACCCCTGGAGGATGATACCTTGCCCAAGAGACTCACGGATGAGCCAATGCCCGAGGGTCCAAACAAGGGACATGTTGTGCGCCTGAAGGAGATGCTTCCCAGGTACTACGCCCTTCGGGGCTGGAACGAGGATGGTACGATATCCCAGGAGAAGATAAAGGAACTCGGACTGGAGGAGTACCTCTAATTCTTCTATTTTTCAATTTTTACCAGCGGATCTGAATCGGCAAGGATGTCTATTATGTCCTCAACGATGCCAAGTGTGATAAATTCCCTATGTCTTGAAGGCCTGCAACTCATGCCGTGATTGTATTCAACAATCCACTTCTCTCCGGATATTGACACTGTTATGGTGGATGATGGCATATCGGTTATTACCACACCACACTCCCTTTCTATTTTGCCCCACTCCTCGGCTATATCAAAGAAACCTATGCGGCTAAGAATTTTTAGAAGTGAAATGGCCCTGTCCCGTGGTATGTGGTACTCTCTCTTGCCCTCAACCTTCACATGTACTTTTCCTTCGTACTCAACCTTGCCATTGCCATATATGGTTAGTCTGTAAGCGGGACAGGTACCAAAGCACATGCCCCTTTCCATGGTCACTGCAGCCCCTTCAATTTCCTCCTCGGTCAATTCTTCTATTTTCATATATTTCTCCTTGCAGGCATACTATAAAATTATTCTTACGAAGATTTATGTTAAATCTTGCCTCTTTGAAATGCAAAAAAAGGAAGAGTTATTTAACTATTAGAAACACTCCTCCATACTCCTTGTTTATCTCCCTGATTTTTTCCAGGATGCTCTTTTTGGTGTCTTCCTTCATCCATGGGAGACTAAGATCCAGAAGTATGACGGGCTTGTACACATGCTCAAGTAGTGATGTGATGGTGAAGTACAGCATTTCCTGCTGCTCCGGGTTCTCAGGATTCAATTTGTTTTTGCCCGTGCTCTGGGAGATTTCAAACACTGTGGTCTGCACGAGTTTGTATTTTTTCTTGAACTCTTCTGCACTCTCTCCTATGAAGCCAGCTCCAGGGTTTCCTGATCTTGCCAGCCTTGCAAACTTGTGGTACGCTTCCTCCTTTGACATTTCGTAGACTCCTGAATCTGGGAGTTCCTCTTCCAGTTCAACGATCTCTGTGCTCGGAGCCACGAGAAACAGCCTGTATCTGACTATTGTGTACATAACGAATATGCCGAATATGGTGAATCCCAGGGTGGTCATCGGATACGAGTTATTCTTCTTCTCAATAACCATTGGGATCAGTGCGGTCACGGTGAGAAGCACGAATGTGATCACAAATCCTGTTATGGTTATGATGATCTGCTTCTTGATTATGTCCATTCTCACGCTCTTAAGCTTTATGAGCAGTATGATTATCATTATTATGGCAGATACGAAGAGCCATATGCTGTACAGGGAGTGCAGTGGACCGGATTCCAGACCCCATATCCACTGTCCCATGGCCTTGTATGGATACATATACGCCACCGTGGGACGTCCTATTAACTGATTGAAGATGTTGGCAATCATCCCTGCAAAGGAAAAGCCGTAGACAGCGTACAGCACTGCCCTACGGGTGTTACGTCCCATTTTGAGTTTGAATGGGTAGTCCAGGGCGAAGTGAATTATTCCCGCTGAGACCAGAAATATTCCAAAGCAAAGTATCACAGCACCCATATAGGCGAGATTTCCGTCGTAGGGGCCAGGACTCAATGAGATACTTCCCAGATAGTGATATGCAGGTTTGGCGGGAGGGGGTCCGGCTATTCTTTCTATCAACTCTCCGACACTCCAAATCAGCATGGAGAAGAACATCACAAAGGCTGAAAGATTACCCGGTTTCCTTATGTTGGACACGATAACCATGTACACCAGTACAGCCGCTATAACTGTAGCCGCTAAAGATGGCCAGAATGCATAGGGTACCCACAACTATATCACCTCTGTAAATTAAAAGTTAAACACGTATATATTTTTTGTTATTTTTTATTTTCCCATTTGTGTCCAATAAGTGTTAAATCCGAGTACGTTTATTCAATCCCATGATTCGGGTCAAGTACTTTGCAACCCTTCGCGAGATAACGGGGAGGCGGGACGAAACTTTTGAATACGTGCCCACAGTGCGCATGCTTCTAAAATTGCTTTACGAGAAATACGGTGACGCATTCAAGCGAGAAATTGAGTCCCGCAATATGATCCTTGTTAATGGAAAAAACATACTGGACCTGAAAGGTTATGAAACGGAGATAAGTGATGGGGACGAGATTTCAATCTTCCCCCCTGCAGGTGGTGGCTGAATGGAGGAGCATGTTTTTTATCTGGACAACGCTGAAATCCATATCCCCAGGGAGCCGGATATGCGTTATCTTTATCTTGAGATAACCAATCGCTGCAATCTCCATTGTGAGATGTGCTTCAAGCAGTACTGGAGGGACGAGGAGGGAGATATGTCCTACAATCTCTTCCTCAAGATAATGGATGATGCCGCAATGTTTGAGGATCTCCAACTTGTTTATTTTGGAGGCATTGGTGAGCCAACTGTGCATCCACGCTTCATGGACATGGTCAGGGAGGTGAAAAGCAGGGGATACGCCCTCGGTTTATCCACAAACGGTTTCCTGCTGAGTGAAAAGGTAATGAGAGAACTGGTAAATCTGCCAGTGGACTTGATTTACCTGTCCTTGGATTCCCTTCCCGTTCAACCCTCTGAGATAGGCCACATAGTTCCAAACGTCACACTGGATAGAATAAAAAAATTTGCAGAATTAAAAAAGGAGCGGGGATCCGAGTTGCCCCACATAGGCGTGGAGGTTGTGTTGACCAAGGAGAATTACCGTGAGATGGGAAGGATAGCCAAATTCCTTGCAGAATACAATATAGATGCCCTGCTCTTCTCAAACCTCATACCTGTGAACCAGGAGCATGCATCCATGATTTTATACGATGGAAGTGTGAATCTGGAACCCCACATCAAGGAGCTTCTCAGAAACTCCTACAGCGGCTTTTATCTGCATTTGCCAGAGTTCCAGCTTCGCACGGAGCGTCACTGCGACTTTGTGGAGAAAAAGGTGGCGGTGGTCAGATGGGATGGGGAGGTCGTTCCCTGTTACAGGTTTCTGCACACCTATCCCGAATACGTTTTTGGGAGAAGAAAGATGGTTTACGCACACTCCTTTGGAAATGTTGGGGAGAAGTCCTTGGTGGATATATGGACCAGTAAGGAATACTCCTGGTTTCGCTTCATAGTCAAAAATGCCATATATCCCTCCTGCACCGACTGCCCTCTGGTAGATGCATGCTCATATGTGCAGGATTCCCGTGTTGATTGCTGGGGCAATCAGCCGAGCTGCGGGGATTGTCTATGGGCCCGCAGAATCACAATCTGCCCGATTCCAATGGAATCCCTTGGAAAGTTCTGGTAGTTTACCAATTTTGATAAAATTTTGGATAATGGAAAGTGTTATAACCCATCCATCTTTTGGGGTTAGAGGATGGTGGAAGCGAGCAAGGAGATGCAAAAATATTTTGAGGAACTTGAACGAAGGGCCGAAGAGTGTTATAGAGTTGCAAAGGAAGCAAGAAGTATGCATCTTGATCCTGTTGGAGATGTTGAGATTCCCCGTGCAAAGGATCTTGCGGCCAGGGTTGAAGAATTGATAGGTGTGAAGGGAATTGCTGAGGATATCAGGGAACTCAGCAAGAAGTACGATAGGGGAATGGTTTCTCTGCTCATGGCCAAGAAGATTGCCCGAAGATTTGAGCGTAAGGATGAGGCTCTTGACAAGGCCGTTCGGGTAGGTCTTGCAGTTCTCACCGAGGGAATTCTTGTGGCTCCCCTTGAGGGGATAGCCCATGTAAAAATCAAGAAGAATTTTGATGGTACTGAATACGTTTCCATGTACTATGCCGGGCCAATAAGGGGTGCGGGAGGAACTGCCCAGGCCTTGAGCGTTCTCATTGCAGATGTGGTTAGGAGAGAATTGGGCATTGATAGGTACAAGCCCACTGAGGAGGAAATTGAGAGGTACAAGGAGGAGATCCAGCTTTACGACAGAATCCACCATTTGCAGTACAGGCCCTCAAATGAGGAAATTGAACTGGTTGTGAAAAACTGCCCGGTGTGCATAGATGGAGAGGGTACTGAGAAGGTTGAAGTTAGCGGATACCGTGATCTCCCAAGGGTTGAGGGTAATCGTGTGAGGGGAGGTATGTGTCTTGTACTTGCCGAAGGACTGCTGCAGAAGACCAAGAAAATAAAGGCCTATGTGGATATGCTAAAAATCGACGGATGGGAATGGATAAACAAACTCATACCTGAGGTCAAGGAGGACAGGTTTGAACTCAAACCGTCCGAAAAGTATATGAAGGATGTGATAGCGGGGAGACCCATTTTCTCCTATCCCATGGCTCCGGGGGGTTTTAGGCTAAGATATGGCCGCTGCCGTGCTGGAGGACTGGCAACAATAAGCATTAATCCTGCAACCATGTACTTGCTCAACAAGTTCATAGCCATAGGCACACAACTCAAAACAGAGCGTCCCGGCAAGGCAGGGGGAATGACCTCCTGCGATACCATAGAGGGGCCAATAGTGCTGCTCGAAAATGGAGATCTGATTCAAATTAACGATTACGATAGTGCCAGGGAGTATTACGATAAGGTCAGGGAGATAGTGGATGTGGGAGAGATTCTCATACCATACGGTGAGTTTCTTGAGAACAATCATCCTCTTGTGCCCGCATCCTATGTGATTGAGTGGTGGGAGCAGGAGGCCCAGCGGGCCGGATTTCACGGTGAGGTCAGGGATGCGTTCCATGCCTTTGAGATATCTGAGAAATATGGCGTGCCACTCCATCCAGATTACAACCTTTTCTGGCACGATTTGAGTTATGAAGAACTTGAAAAATTGAGGGATTATGTGGCTCAAAACTCATTTTGGAAGAATGGAGAGTTGCACATAGAGAAAAATGATGAGATAAAAGAAATACTTAAAAAATTGGGTGCTCTGCACAGGGAGAGAGATCATTACATTCTCGATAGATACGCATATCCCATTCTGCGCTGCCTTGGCTTGGATTTGGACGGTGAGAGCATAATAGAAAGGAGAGAGCCCAAGCGTGGGGAGATAATGGATGTGGTCTCTGATCTTGCAGGTGTGCAAATAAGGCCCAGAGCACCCGTAAGGATAGGTGCAAGAATGGGCAGACCTGAAAAGGCCGCACCCAGAAAAATGAAACCTCCAATACATTCACTCTTTCCCATAGGAAATGCGGGTGGAGACAGAAGGTTGATAAATGAAGCGGTGAAGAAAAGGGTGGTATCCATTGAGGTCGGGTTGAGAAAATGCCCCAAATGCGGAGAGAAAACCATGCTACCGTTCTGCCCCAACTGCGGGGTTCCCACTGAGTTCACAGGAGTTGTATCCACGAGGAAGGTGAATGTTGAGGATTTCTTCACCAGAGCGCAGGATTATCTCGGACTCAAGGTTAACTGGGATGTGAAGGGAGTAAAGAAAATGATGTCTCCTGAGCACATTCCTGAGCGTATGGAAAAGGGAATACTCAGAGCCAAGCACGGGGTTTTTGTTTTCAAGGATGGAACGGCAAGGTTTGATATGAGTGATATAGCGATAACACATTTCAGACCAAGGGAGATCGGATTGAGCGTTGAAAAGGCGAGAGAACTTGGATACAGGGTGGACTACAATGGTGAGGAACTTAAAAATGAGGATCAGATTCTTGAATTGAAGGTTCAGGACATAATAATCCCAAAGAAGGCCGCGGATTATCTGGTGAAGATCTCTAACTACGTGGACGAACTTTTGGAGAAATTCTACAAGATGCCAAGATTCTACAACGTTCGCTCCAAGGAAGACCTTATCGGGCATCTTGTAATAGGCCTCGCGCCCCACACCTCCGCTGGCATACTGGGCCGTATAATAGGATTCACCGATGCAAATGTGGGATTTGCCCATCCGTTCTTCCATGCGGCCAAACGCAGAAACTGTGATGGAGATGAGGATTCCATAATGCTGCTTCTTGAAGGTCTGCTTGATTTCTCACGCAAGTTCTTACCTTCCACGAGGGGGGGACTGATGGATGCACCCCTGGTTTTAACCACCAGAATATCTCCCACAGAGATTGACAAGGAAGCCCTGCACGTGGATGTTATGGACAGATATCCTTTGGAATTCTACGAGGCCACATTAAGATACGCGAAGCCGGATGAGGTTGCCGATATTATGGATTTTGTGAAAAAGAGAGTAGGCACCCCGAGACAGTACGAGGGCTTCAAGTTCACCCATGATACTGCCGATATAAACACAGGAATTTTAACCTCCTCCTACAAGGTTCTGGGAAGCATGGAGGAAAAACTTGATAGTCAGCTTGAACTGGCCAAGAAAATAAGGGCCGTTGACGAGCACGATATGGCCGCCCGCATAATAGCGCACCACTTCATTCCAGACATTATGGGCAATCTTAAAAAGTTTGGAACTCAGGGATTCAGATGCACGAGATGCCATGCCAAATTCAGGCGTGTGCCCTTAAACAACGTGTGTCCCTACTGCGGAGGTAATGTTATTCTCACCGTTCATGAGGGTTCCGTTAGAAAGTATCTGGATAAGGCACTAAAACTTGCCGATGAGTTTGAAGTTCCTCTCTACGTTAAGCAGAGGGTTCTGGCCCTGAAGGAATCCATAGATTCTCTTTTTGCCGTAGAGGAGGAAAAAAATAAAATAACCCTTGAATCTTTTCTTGGAGTATGATTGCAAATCTCTTTGTTGTTGGTCCTGCGGGAAGTGGAAAGAGCACATTCACGGCTGCTTTCAGGGACTGGATGATAAAAAACGAGTACGATGCCATAACGGTGAACCTTGATCCAGGAGCTGAAACTCTGCCCTACAATCCCGATGTGGATATAAGGGACATAATAGATCTCTCCTCCATAATGAGTGAATATGGGCTTGGTCCGAATGGGGCCCAGATAGTGGCAGCGGATATGATTGCAAACTTTGTGGAAGAGTTGAAGAGTGAGATCGATAGTTATGAGGCAGATTATGTAATTTACGACACTGCGGGTCAGATTGAGTTGTTTGCCTTCAGGGCGGCCAGCAAGTTTATTGTGGATTATCTTGGGGGAAAGAACAGTATGCTGGCATTTCTCTTCGATCCTGCCCTGGCCAAGTCTCCCTCGGGGTATGTATCCCTCCTGATACTATCCTCGTCCGTGTATTTTAGGTTTTACATTCCTTTCATAAATATCCTCTCCAAGGTGGATATTGTGGAGGATAGGGATCTGGAAAACATAGCCAGATGGAGTGAAAACTGGAACCATCTTTACGATTCCCTGCTCTCGGAGAATCCAGGGATGCAGAAGGAACTCAGCATTGAACTTTTCAAGGCTCTGGAAAATATAAACGCGTTTAGAACCCTGATCCCCACATCGGCCCGTATGCTCTACGGCTACGAGGACGTTTATTCAACAATTCAACTCACATTTGCAGGTGGAGAGGATCTTGAAAAAAGATAATTAGAGGAGGTCCTTGGCGCGGAGAAGGGAGATCAGTTTCACACCTTCCTTTTTAAGATTTTCATCGCCCCCCTCCTCCCTGTTCACCACGCATATCACCCGTTCAACCTTCAGCCCGGAATCTCTCAGAATTTTTATTGCCCTGAGTACCGAGCCGCCGGTGGTCACAACATCTTCTATAATATCCACGGTTAGTCCCTCTCTATAATCCCCCTCAATAAGTTTTGAAGTGCCGTATCCCTTTTTCTCCTTGCGTATTATGAGGTAATCCCTTTTCGCCTTAATCGCAGTGATTGCCACAAGGGGCACTGCTCCAAGTTCCACCCCTGCAAGAATATCCCCCTTTACATGTTCGACCAGAAGGTCCCCCATCAGCGAGAGAATTTCATGCTTTGTGCTCGCCTTCTTTATGTCCACATAATACTTGCTCTTTTTTCCAGAAGCAAGGGTAAAATCTCCAAATCTTATGGCTCCACATTCAATCAGTTTTTCCCTGAGCATAGGAGAGCATGGGTTCGAGAATTAAAGTTTTTCCTTCACCTCTTTAATTAGGACTCTCACCCTGGGTTTCTGGTAAGATGGTACTTTATTCAAATTCTCTTCTATGGCCTTCAGGAATTCTGTTATATTTTCCTCGTTCGCCTCCACAACCAGATCCTCCACCCTATTTTCCTTTTTTGCTGATATGGCAATAATAACTTTCCTTTTTCTTGGATCGATCTTGTATGCTTCGAACAGAATGCTTTTCTTTGATCCAATAATTTTTTCAAAATCTTTCGGATTTCGTATGTACATAGGGCAAATTCACCTTGCTTATATTTAAATTTTTTTGAATTTTGCCTCATTTTTGGTTTTGATTTCCAACTTTTTATGTTTAAAATTTAAATACTATTTTTTCAATCGGGGCTCCATGGATAGGATCAGAATGCATGTTTTCTTCTCAGGTCGTGTTCAGGGTGTATTTTTCAGGGCCTTCACAAAGGAGAATGCGGATAGGCTGGGAGTGAATGGCTGGGTTAGAAATTTGCCCGATGGACGGGTGGAGGCGGTGTTTGAGGGTCCAAGGGATAAGGTTGAAAAACTGCTGTACATGTGCAGGTACGAGCATCCCCATGCTCGAGTGGATGATGTTGAGATTCATTATGAAGAGCCAGAGAACATTGTTGGCTTCAGGGTGAGGTACTGATGATCACCCTTACAACTGATTTTGGATACATGGACCATTACGTTGGTGCCATGAAGGGGGTAATTCTGAAGATAAACCCCCAGGCCAGAATAATTGATATAACCCACGGCATTCGCAGGCACGATATCCGGCATGCTGCATACGTCCTGAATGCTATACTTCCCTACTTTAAAAATGCAGTGCATGTTTTCGTGGTGGATCCCGGTGTTGGCACGAGCAGGAAGGGTATAGCGGTGAAGTTGGGAGATTCCTGGTATGTGGGCCCGGATAATGGAATAGTAACCTATGTGGCGGATATGATTGAGGAGGTCTATGAGATCAAATTGGAGCCAAAGAGCACGACGTTTCATGGAAGGGACGTGTTTGCTCCTGCAGGAGCCTACATTGATATGGGAAGAGGTGATGAAATTCTGAGAAAGATCAAAAATGCAGAGTTGTTCCCTTACCAACCTCCAGTTAAAAATGGGGATATCTTGGAGGGGGAGATAATCCATGTGGACAGGTTTGGAAATGTGATAACGAATATCCTGGGAAGTATGGTGGGAATGCCTGCATACGTTGAGGTCTTTGGTATGAAACTCAGATTTTTACCATCCTACGGATTTGCTAAGCGGGGTGAGTTAATAGCCCTGATTAACAGTGAAAATTTCCTTGAATTTGCAGTCAATCAGGGTGATGCCTCTGCCAGACTTCCCTGCTCTGTTGGAGATAGGGTTGAAGTGAGAGTTCAGCATTGAATTGAAGATACCACCCCGTTGAAATCGGAAGAAAATTCAGGGGGATACGCGTATGCAACTATTATCGATTCAAATTTCTCCTGGCAGAAGTATGCGCCTATGGTGAGCTGTATCACCTTCGGTTTGAGTGGGAGCAGTGGTGGAACAGAGGAAGTGTAGTTAAGGTGCACGTCATATAGCTCCATCACGACCTCGCGGTTTTGAATCTCAACCTTTTTCTCTCCCTTATAAACCAGGAGTATGTTTACGTGGTACCTTTTTTTTATTTCATTTTCCGCAATGCTCTTGGTGTACTTAAGTGAGTAACTGTAACTGCTTGATGGTACGTAGGGAGTTCTGATGGTGGCAATCACAACTATTGCGGGGGTGATTGAGCCTCTTACGTAAACCTTGTAAACTCCCTGTGGAAGTTTACTCAAATTCTTTGTTTCAACTTCCACGTAGCCAATATGGGATATGTGTGCAGGACTGACGGGATATGAAAAAAATGCCAGATATATTGCGAATATAACGATGTATGTGAGAACACCTGCTATGATCTTTTTCACATTCATTCAGAGCACCTCCTGAATGAGTAGAATGCCTATTGCAATGGAAATCAGAAGTATTCCCTTCAAAAGTTTCATCTTTCTTCCCGATACCGCATAACCATGGAATCCTCCTATTCCGGAGAGGGTAATGGATACCGGAAACACGTACGCTCCTGGGAAGCCCTGAGGGATCATCATTATCGCAAGGAAAGTGTATATCCCTCCAAGTATGCTGTATACCCCCTCCACTTTCTCCCCACCATGGATAAGAAAAGCACCGTAGGCTATAAATGGCAGGGAAGATGACGCCAGAATTAACTGTGCCCACTCTATCATTCTCCCCTCTCCAGAGATTCTGCAGTTTTTTTGAACATAAGGGCCTCGTGTTCATAACTCTTGCTTCTCTGGTAATACTCTGCGGCCTTGGCCTTGTGCTGGGTCATCTTCTTCACGTATTCTGCCTGTTTCTCCTTAAGAGAGCTTATCTTTGAGTTAAGTGCAGAGATTCTTGTCTGCACCCTGGCTATTTTTGCTCGTAAACTCTCCCTCTTTTTAAGGGACGTGGCAGAGTTAAGGGCTTCCTGGTAATCGGCAATCTTTCTCTTGAGAAGTTTTATTTTCTCTCTAATCTCTTGCTCTCTTTCCTTGTACCTCGCCTTGTCTGCCTGATATTTTGCTACCTTCTCCATTTCGGCCTTGTACTTCTGATGATAAATGGAGGCCTTTCTTTCATATTCTGCTGCCCTTTTTCTGAGTTTTGAAGCTTCCCTGAACCTTTCCATTTTATCCTTCTCTTTCAGAGCCTCAATATGATCCTCCGCCTCTATATCTCTGTAGGAAGCCACCTCCTCATGCTCCTCATCAAATATTGATGGTAATTCGTAGGGTTTTGGCGCCCCTTTTTTCTTCTTAACTCTGTCCATAAATACACCGACTAGATATGCTTCTGGCCATAAATAAAATTTTCGGGAAATAATTAATAGAGACAAAGGCATGCTCACCTATGGCGATTTGTCCCTTGGAGTACAGATACGGGGTACCTGAAGTTAAGCGCATATTTTCTGAGGAATCAAAACTCCGGTACATGCTTAGGGTGGAAGCGGCCCTGGTGCGGGCCCATGCCCATGTTGGAAATGTGCCGGAGAAGTGTGTGAAGATAGTGAATGACAAAATAGATGATGTTAAAATTGAAAGGGTTAAGGAGATTGAGCATGAAATCAGGCACGATGTTATGGCGATGGTGCGTGCCTATGCGGAGGTGTGCGGTGAGTGTGGCAAGTACATACATCTGGGTGCAACGAGCAACGATATAATAGACACTGCCACCGCGCTTCAGATTAAGGAGTTTCTTGTGTATCTTGAAAATGCTCTCAGGAATTTTGAGGATACATTGGCCACGCTTGCTGATAGGTACAGGCACACGGTTATGCTAGGGCGCACCCATGGGCAGGCGGCCGTGCCCGTTACCTTTGGATTGAAAATGGCCGTTTTCTTGGCTGAGATTTTGAGACATCATGAGAGGCTGAAGGAGATAAAAAAGAGAATACTCGTTGGTAAGATGATGGGCGCCGTTGGAACCGGTGCCGCATTTGGAAAAAAAGCGCCTAAGATTCAGAAGTATGTGATGGATTATCTTGGGCTTGGATACGAGGAGGCCCCCACACAGATCGTTGGCAGGGACAGGTATTTTGAGTTTGTCTCCTTTCTGGCGGGCTTGGCCACGTCGCTTGAAAAATTTGCGACCGAGATAAGGAATCTGCAGAGACCCGAGATAGGTGAGGTTGAGGAGGAGTTTCGCTCCGAGAAGCAGGTTGGCTCAAGTACAATGGCCCACAAGAGAAATCCGATAACCGCTGAAAATATATGTGGCCTGGCAAGGGTAATTCGGGGATTTGTTATTCCCCAGTACGAGAGTTCAATTCTCTGGCATGAGAGGGACCTAACAAATTCCTCTGCAGAGCGGTTTATCATACCCCACGTATGCGTCCTCACCCATGACATACTGGTGAAATCCGCAAATCTTTTCGGCAATTTGAAGGTGAACGAAGATAGGATGCTTGAAAACATAAGGGCCCATGAGGAGATAATGGCCGAGGCCGTTATAATTTACCTGGTTGAGAGAGGATGGGATAGACAGGAGGCCCATGAAAGGCTCAGGAGAATATCCATGATGCCCGGTGTATTTCGGGAGAATTTGCTGAATGATCCGGAGGTGGGGCCCCTTCTGAGGGATAAGATTGATGGGATTCTAGATCCCTTGAACTATGTGGGAGTGAGTGATGAGATAATAGACGGTGTGCTTGATAAAAAATCTAAAATTTGATGAGCACATCTCCTTCCTATGAAGGCACTCATACTTGCAGGGGGATTTGCCAGGAGACTTGCTCCCATTACTGATTTCATCGCAAAGCCATTGCTCCCTGTTGGCGACAGGTTAATAATTGACTGGATTGTGGACAAGATAAGGGATGCTGGAATCAAAGAGATAATTGTATCAACAAATGCTTATTATGAGAGGGAGTTCAGATACTGGATGAGGTGTAGGAGTGAGGATATTGATCTTCTCATAGAGCCAACAAGGAGCGAGGAGGAAAAGTTCGGTGCAATTGCGGGTATAAAATACGCCATGGATGAATACGGGATCGATGAGTATCTGATAGTTGCAGGGGATAATTATTTTGACCTCTCCCTTGCGAAATTTCTTGAATTTTACAGAGAGAAGCGCGCTCCAGTTATTGCACTTTACGATGTTGGAGATCTCAGTAAGGCTACCAGATATGGAGTGGTGAGTATAGATGAGAATAACAAAATCACAAAATTCGTTGAAAAGCCATCAAATCCGGAGAGCACCCTCGTTGCAACTGCGTGCTATGCCTTCCCTAAGAATATTTTTGATAAATTGAATGAGTATCTCAATGATAAAAACAACCCCGACAGTCCTGGCTATTTTGTATCTTGGCTTGTTGGTAGGGAACCTGTGTACGGCTATACATTTGATGGAATCTGGCTTGACATAGGCAATATAGACGAATACAGGAGAGCATTTAGATCAATTTAGTTAACACCTTTTTTACCAATATTTTTACCATGTGTATGAACCTTTATGCATGAAACTTTGTCTAAAAAAAGAATTTAAACGCACAGTTTTATGGTTAACTTACCCGCGAAATAAAAAAGAAGTATGTCAGAAGAGGGTGAGTTGATGCAGGTTGTAAAAAGAGATGGAAGGATAGTGGACTTTAGCGAGGGCAAGATATTCAAAGCGATCTGGAAGGCAATGGAGTCTGTTGGAGGATACAGCGAGGAGGATGCACATAGGGTTACCATGAGGGTAGTTGATAAGATTCTCTCATTGGGCAAGGAGAGTGTGGGTGTTGAGGAGATACAGGATATTGTCGAAGAGGCCCTTATGCTTGAAGGTTATATTCACGTGGCCAAGGCCTATATTCTTTACAGGGAGGAAAGAAGAAAGTTGAGACAGGCAAAGAAGGTTATGGGCGTTGAAGATGATCTCAAACTCACCGTAAATGCTGTAAAGGTTCTCGAGGCGAGATACCTTCTCAAGGATGAGGAAGGCAACGTTATTGAGACACCAAGGCAGATGTTTGAGCGTGCGGCCCGATATCTCGCCCTTGTGGATATATTCTACGAGCCGGATATATACGATATGGATGGAAATCAGGAATTCAGGGATGTTGATGTGGATAAAAGGCCCGAATTTTTGAGTGTTTGGGAGTTCAAGATGATGAAGAGGGCCTATCAAAATCTATCCAGAGAGGGACATATGAAGGTTCCGTTCTCCTATGTCATAGAGGCCCTCAGGGAGAGATGGGATAAGATTGAGGTCACTAAGCGAGAGTTTGCGGATATTATGGAGAAAAGGATGTATATGCCAAATTCTCCCACACTCATGAACGCGAACACCAAATTGGGTCAATTAAGCGCATGCTTCGTTCTCCCCGTGCCGGACAGCATTGAGGGCATATTTGACGCGGTCAAATATGCGGCCATGATTCATAAAAGTGGTGGGGGCACGGGATTCTCCTTCTCCAGATTGAGGCCAAAGGGAGACATAGTTGCGAGCACCATGGGTGTGGCATCTGGGCCACTCTCATTCATGCGCGTGTTTGACGTGGCCACGGATGTCATAAAGCAGGGGGGAAAGAGAAGGGGCGCGAATATGGGAGTGCTCAGCGTCCACCATCCAGATATTTTGGATTTCATAACCTCGAAGGATTCCGAGAACAAGGTGCTGAGCAACTTTAACATAAGCGTGGCCATAACTGATGAGTTCATGGAAGCACTGCTCAACGACGACACATATCCGCTCAGAAATCCACGCACTGGAGAGGAGGTCAAGAGGATAAAAGCGAGGCAGGTATGGGATCTGATAGTGACGCAGGCGTGGAAGACCGGAGATCCGGGAATAATATTCATAGACGAGATAAACAGGAAGCATTCGGTAAAGCATCTTGGCGAGATAGAGAGCACGAATCCGTGCGGAGAGCAACCATTATTGCCCTATGAGTCCTGCAATCTGGGCTCAATAAATCTCTCGCTGTTTGTGGAGAATGGAAGGGTGAAGTGGGAAAAATTGAGAGATGTTGTTCACACAGCCGTGCACTTTATGGACAATGTAATAGATGCCAACAACTATCCTTTGCCTCAGGTAACCGAGATGACCAGAAAGTCCAGAAAGATAGGCCTCGGGGTGATGGGCTGGGCTGAAATGCTTATAAAATTGGGCATACCCTATGACAGCGAGGAGGCCATAGAGATGGCCGAGAAGGTAATGAAATTCATCAACGACGAATCTCACCGTGCAAGTATGAAACTGGCGGAGAGGAGAGGCGTGTTCCCAGCGTGGGAGGGAAGCGAGTGGTGGAAGAAGGGGATAAGGATAAGGAACGCCACAACAACGACGATAGCACCAACGGGCACCATAAGCATAATTGCGGGCACATCGTCGAGCATAGAGCCACTTTTCGCCATTGCCTTCATCCGCCGCGTTCTCGATGGCCAGGAACTTCTTGAAGTAAATCCACTATTTGAGGAAGTAACCAAGAGAGCGGGCATATACAGTGAGGAGTTGATGCGCAAGGTAGCCGAGACGGGAAGTGTGCAGCATCTTGATATTCCAGAGGATATAAAGAGGTTATTCCGCACCGCGCATGATGTGAGTCCGGAGTGGCATGTAAGAATGCAGGCCGCCTTCCAGAAGTACGTGGATAATGCAGTGAGCAAGACCGTTAATTTAAGGCATGAGGCAACCACGGGAGATGTTGAGGAGACCTATATTTTAGCATGGAAACTTGGATGTAAGGGAATAACAATTTACAGGGATGGAAGTAAGAGTGTTCAGGTGATTTACAGGGGCACAAAGGGCACGAAGCAGGAGGTAAAGGATGAAAATAAGGAGGAAAACCCCCTGATGGATCTGACCTTCAATGTGAAGGTTGATGAGAAGTACCTGAAGGTGGATAGCACCTTTGACCCCGCCTGCCCAACGGGTAAATGTGATAATTAATTTTTTATTTTTATTATTCCAATAATGTATATTATCATTATAAAAGTTAAATATGCTATGAATATTGGTGGATAGATATCGTTCCTCCACATAGATATACTCTCCGTGAGTATGTATATTATAATAAAAGAATAGCTAAAAGCAGGAAATTTTTTAATTTCATAATGTGCAGTTTTATAAAATAGTAAGAAGAATCCAGTAAATATAAACATATTCCAAAAAAAGTGGATAATTGAAGATTGGTAGAGATACCATAAAAGTACAGTAATAAAACCCAAAGCTCCAAGAATTACAGTAGCGTATTTCCATTTTTTTTCTAGAAATTTCATGCCTAATACTATCAAAAGGAGACTACCTGCTGCAGATAATCTTGTTACAAATGGATACGTTGTATATCCAAATACGTTTTCTAGCATTTCTATATATTTTGCAGATAGAATAATAATTATAGTAAGCAATAGAAATTTCTTAAGTATACTCATGAGGAAGGGAATGTTTAAAGTAAATATAAACTTTATTGAAAATATAATAAAAAATTTAGAAGAAACTCTTCTTAAATAGATTACGTCCTTCCATCATCCTGTATACTCCCTGTTTAGTAGCGTCTTCTATAAAGAACCATATAATACAATAAAGCCATATAAATCCCGCAAGCCAAAGCGGTAAAGCTCCTGCTAATCCAAAGCCATAAATAGCAATTATCGTAGCAAGAGCTTTAGTTCCTACAGCACTCCATAGCAATCCTTTGCCTGGCATAATACTCCAAAATGGTCCCTTTGTACGAGTGACAAATATGGTAAGATGTCCAGCTACTGCTAATTTTAAAAATATTAATGTTTGAAGAGTGGCAGAATTGGTAGCTGGTGATAACCCAAAATATTTGATTGAGATCCATAACAATAGGAAAGTTTCTATCACTCCCATTAATCCTAATGCGGTAGAGAGAACTAGGATTTTATGCATTTCCCATTTATTCGGTTTTTTGTCTATTTTTACATTATCATAGGCTATTGTTAGTATTGGTATATCGTTGAATAGGGCTAGAAGAATGATTAGTACAGGGGTTATAGGATAGAAATTAAATGCTAGAATTGCCAAAGTCACAAAGAATAATACTCTTATTGTTTCTGTTATTCTGTATATTACGTAGCTGTACATTCTTTTGAATATTTTCCTTGATTCTACAATAGCATCTTTAATTACAGATATACCTTCTTTTAGAAGCGCAATTCCTGCTGCAGATCTTGCTGCGTCTGTAGCTCCTGCAACGGCAATACCAACATCTGCTTTTTTAAGAGCTGGTGCATCATTAACCCCGTCACCCGTCATAGCCACTGTATGCCCATTCTTTTGCAAAGTATCTACAATAGTAAATTTATGCTCAGGGAATACTTCTGCAAAGCCATTTGCCTCTTCTATGAACTCAACTCTCTTAGAATGGTGAGCCACTTTTAAAACTTCATATGGATATATTTTCTTACCTATGTTTAGTTTTTGAGCTATTTCTTGGGCTATAGAAAGGTGATCTCCAGTAATCATTTTTACTCTTATTCCATTTTCTTGAAGGAATTTTATAGTCTCTGCAGCATCTGGTCTTGGTGGATCAAATAATGGTATCAATCCAACAAGATCCCAATTATTTTGCTTTTTTACGGCTACTCCAATTACTCTATAACCATGATGTGCATTCTCATTCACAATATTAGAAACTTTATTTTTGAGAGATTCATCGGCATGAGTAAGGGACAAGATAATCTGAGGTGCACCTTTTGCCACTTGAAATTTCTCTCCATTCTTTTCAACTATTGCTTCTGTTCTTTTTATTATGGGATCAAAGGGGGTAAATTTTATCTGGTGATATTTTTCATATATACTTGTCAAATTCATTTTTTTAAGTGCACTAAGCACTGCAAGATCAATAGGGTCTTTGTTCTCTTCCACAGAAGCCAGAGCTCCAAATAGAATCACATCTTCTTTTTTGTATTTTCCTAACGGAACTACATCTCCTACAGTCAGTTTATTCAAGGTCAGTGTTCCAGTTTTATCAGCACATAAAGTATCTACTCCTGCTAATTCTTCTATAGCAACTAATTTTGTAACTATAGCCTGTCTTTTTGCCAATTCATATGCTCCAATTGCCATAGTTATTGAAAGAACAGCTGGTAATGCTGCTGGAATTGCGGCAACTACTAGTACTAAAGAAAATCTAATAAGTTCTAAAGGATCCATGCCTCTCTGGAGCTGAACTATTGCTACAGCAGTAACTAGAAATATAGTCAAAAGTATTAGATAATTTCCTATTTTTGTGATTAATTTTTGATACTTGCTTTCAGTTTTAGCTAGCTGTACTAGTTGTACGGTTTTTCCAAAGTATGTGTTTAATCCGGTAGCAACGACAATGCCAGTCATCTCTCCTCTTTTTATATGAGAGCCTGAATACACAATTTCTCCTCTTCTTTTAGTAACTGGTACTGACTCACCAGTCAATACCGACTCGTCTACATTTACATATTCACCATCTAGAAGTTTTATATCTGCAGGGGCAATGTCACCCATTCGTATTCTCACAATATCTCCTGGCACAAGCTCTTTAGCTGGAATGGTTTTCCAAGCTCCATTTCTCAATACTCTTGCTTGTAAAGAAAGTTTGTTTTTCAGAAATTCTATTATATTCTCTGCTTTATGCTCTTGCCAGAATCCAATAATACCGTTAACAAGAAGTAGTGAAAATATAATCCAAAAATCAACCCAATGTTGAATAAGTGCACTTAAAATTGCCGCTATTTCTATCATCCAGGGTATAGGTCCCCAGAAGTATGACAAAAACTTGATCACAGGATTTACTTTTTTCTCTGGAATCTCATTATATCCATATTTTTCTAAACGCTTTTTTGCTTCTTCTTCTGTAAGACCTGTCTTAGGGGATGCTTCTAGTTGACTGATTACATTCTCTATACTCATAGATTTGTAATCTTTGGAACTCATAGTAATCACCAAGGGGGGAAATATATCTCTACTTAATTTATTTTTCTACTTACAGAAAAAATATTTTGGAATAAAAAATATATAAACTTTCTTGCTATACTTTTAGATATGGTAATTCTTAGAGATAAAGGTAGAATAACCGAAATGATGATTCTTATTTCTCTCCTGAAAGGTAATAGGAAACTGAAAGAGATAGCTATGGATGTGAATATAACTGTACAAGGAGTATCTGAATATATGAAAATTCTTGAATCTAAGGGATTTGTGAAGAATGGACATATAACTCAAGATGGAATGGAATTTCTTAATTCATCTTTAGAAGATATTGGGGATTTTCTTCATTCTGCAACTAGATTAATTGGAAAAATTAAGGTTACGGAGGCAATTGCAGGAGAGGATATAAAGGAGGGAGAGGAAGTAGGATTATTTATGAAAAATGGGTATGTACATGCTTATAAGAAAAAATCGTCCTCTACAGGTATAGCTATTATTAGTGCAAAAAAAGGTGAAGATATAGGAATAAACAATTTAAAGGGAATAATGGACATAAAATATGGAAAGATAGAGATTTATGTTATGCCGCCTATAGAAGAAGGTGGGAGCAGGATAGTAAACATCCAAAAAATAAAAAATATTATTAAAGAGAAAAAAAGTAGAAAAATTGGAGTATTTGGAGTAGTTGCTTCTGTAGTGATTAAAAAGATAGTAAATCCAGATTTTGAATATGGCTCAGTACATTCTGCCATAGACGCATCAGTTAGAGGGATAGATACTATTCTCTTTGTCTCTCACGAACTTTTGCCCTATACTCTTCAGGTAATTTCAGAAAGTAATGTGAGTTATGAAGTGAAAAATATAAAGGATATTTAATAATGGGTATATCTAACTTTTAGTTGGGGGATTGTGATCTCCGCTCCATCTTCCACATATCCGACTACCCTTGCATCTCCTATGCTCTTTTTCACATACTCCTCGCAATCTTCAGGCGCTATTATGGCAAACCCCATTCCCATGTTGTAGGTTCTGTACATCTCTTCATAATCAACACTGGCTATCTCCATTATCAGCCCGAATATCTTCTGGGGTTTCATGGGAGAGTCTATAACGTATTTCATTCTCTTTACTCGCATGAAATTTTTCAACCCGCCTCCTGTTATGTGGACCAGGCCGTGGGGTCTGCATCTTTTGAGGAGTTCCATAACCTCCCTCACGTAGATTCTTGTTGGAGTGAGCAGTTCATCCCCTATGGTTTTATTTCCGAATTTTTCGTGCAGATCTAGCACCTTTCTTGCCAGAGTTAGCCCGTTGGAATGTATCCCGCTGCTTGGAACCCCGAAAATCAGGTCACCCTTTTTTATATCCTCGCCCGTTATAAGTGCATCCTTTTTCACGATTCCTATGCTCGTTCCTGAAAGGTCCAGACCATTTACAATCTCAGGTATTGTGGCAGTTTCCCCGCCCACAATTTCAACGTTTGCCAACTGGGCACCCCTGTTCAATCCCATGCCTATCTGTCTTGCCATATCCAAATCATATCCCCCTATGGCAAGGTAATCCACAAATGCTATGGGTTCAGCTCCCACGGTTATGGTATCGTTTACATTCATAGCAATGCAATCAATTCCAATCGTATCCCATCTTTTCAACTCGTTTGCAATCAGCACCTTGGTGCCCACCCCATCGGTGTTCATGGCGATATAGTAATCTCCAAAACTCACAAGGCCTGTGAAATGCTTTTTTAAATTTTTCATCATTCCCCTGCTAAACTTTAACTGCTCTACTAAAGTTCCTATGAACTTTGCCTCCATGTCTATGTCCACACCTGCATCCTTGTATCTCATCAAATCACCCTACTTGTAATATGTGCCAAAGATTTAAAAGTTTCAGCAAGTTTATTAACTTCCTTAGGCATGCCTAAATATGCTAATATTTGGTCCCGTGCCTTCACGGCGTCTTGGCAGGAGTTTGGGAATAAACAACATACCCTACAAGGTGTGCACCTATGCATGTGTTTACTGCCAGATTGGAAGGACATTGAGAATGAGCGTTGAGCGCCGGAGTTTCTATGATCCAGAAAAGATATATGAGGAGGTTAAAAGGAGAATGGGCGAAGAATTGGACTACATAACCATAGTGCCAGATGGAGAGCCCACCCTGGATTTGAATTTGGGTAAACTGGCCACAATGCTCGGGGATTTTTCATATCCACTTGCAATACTCACCAACTCATCCCTGGTATGGAGAGAGGACGTGCAGGAGGATCTGTTGAATTTTGATTACATATCATTCAAGGTGGATGCGGTGAGCCATGAACTCTGGCGCAGGGTGGACAGGCCCCACAAATCCTTGAGAATTGAAGAAGTTCTCCAGGGTCTTCTTGATTTCAGAAAGAACTTCAAGGGAAAAATTGTAACGGAGACAATGCTCATTTCCGGAGTGGATTATTCCGATGAACTTGAAAAAATAGGATCCTTTTTGAATGCATTGAATCCTGATATTGCCTACATAGCCATACCCACGAGACCTCCCGCGGAGCCATGGGTTAAGCCAGCCAGTGAGGAGGTGGTTACTGAGGCGTACCATATATTTTCCAGCAACGTGAACAGGGTTGAATACCTCATAGGGTACGAGGGCAGCGAATTTGCAGCAACTGGTAATTTTGAGGAGGACATTCTGAGCATAACCTCCGTGCATCCCATGCGTGAGGATGCTGTCAGCAGGCTCATGGATAAGGATGGAGCATCTGAGGAAATGCTTGAAAAACTCATACGGGAGGAAAAAATAAAAAGAATAGAGTTTCAGGGACATGTTTATTACGTTCGCAGGTTTAAGGGTAAAAATACTTAAATATTATATGCCTATTTGCCCACTAATCTGGTGATGGGAATGAAGATGCCAAGGAAGGTTAAGATGTATTGTCCTTATTGCAAGAGACATACGATTCACACGGTTGAGAGGGTCAAAAAGCGCAAGGCCAGTGAGCTTAAGGCTGGGCAGCGTAGATTCCGCAGGGTTACTGCCGGATACGGTGGATTTCCCAGGCCCACCTACGAGGGCAGAGAGAAGCCCACAAAGCGTCTCAATCTCCGTTTCAGGTGCACCGAGTGCAATAGAGCCCACACATCTCCCATGATCCGTGCCAAGAAATTTGAACTGGTGGAGGTGAAATGATGGTCAAGGTTGAGGATAAGAGTTTTGTTAAGGTCAAGTGTCCCGACTGCGGGCATGAGCAGATCATATACTCAAAGGCAAGTATGGTGGTGAGATGCCACATATGCGGCGCTACCCTTGCGGTGCCCACCGGTGGTAAGGCAGACATAAAGGCCGAGGTAATAGAGGTGTATAAGTGAGAAAGGGATACCCTGAGACAGGTGAGTTTGTAATCGCGACCGTGAAGACTGTAAAGCCCTACGGGGCATTTGTCACCCTGGATGAGTATGAAGGAAAGGAGGGTTTTATCCATATAAGCGAGATTGCCACCGGGTGGATAAAGTACATAAGGGATCACGTTCGTGAGGGGCAGAAGGTCGTCTGCAAGGTTCTGCGTGTTGATCCATCCCGCGGGCACATTGATTTGAGTTTAAAGCGCGTGAATGAGCATCAGAAACGCGAGAAGATCCAGGAATGGAAAAATGAGAAAAAGGCTCAGAAATTGTTTGAAATTGTGGCTCAGCGGCTTGGAAAGAGTGTGGAGCAATGCTACGAGGAGTTTGGATATGAACTTATTGACCATTTTGGCACGTTGTTTGCTGCCTTTGAAGAGGCTGCAATAAATGAGGATGTTTTGAAGGACGAGGGATTTGATGGAGATTGGCTTGATACATTCATAGAGGTCGCCAAGGAGAACATAACTCCCCCCTATGTGCGCATATCTGGCTATCTGGAACTCACAACCACAGCACCGGATGGTATTGAGCACATAAAGAAGGTGTTGCAGGAGATTGAGGGGGAGGATGTGACTGTTACCTATATGGGCGCTCCTAGGTACAGGATAAATGTTAAGGCAGAGGATTACAAAACTGCCGAGGAGAAATTGCAGGCACTGGCAAACAGGGCCATTGAAGAGTTTTCAAAATTGGGTGGTGAGGGAGAGTACCACAGAAGGTTGTGAAAATGCACACCCTAATAAGAAAATGCCCAAAATGCGGTGCCTATACCCTTAAATTGTACTGTCCGAAATGTGGTGAGAAGACCTTGGAAGCGCTTCCTCCAAGATTCTCTCCCGAAGACAGGTACGGAAAGTACAGGAGAATGCTAAAAAAAGAGGTGGAAGGATATGGAACCAATAATAGTTAAGTACGTTGAAAAGCCCCAGTTGAACGAGCCAGTCCTTATTGAAGGTCTTCCGGGAGTGGGTAATGTTGGCAAGATCTCAGCCGAGTATCTGAAAGAGAAACTCCAGGCCAAATTGTTTGTTGAGATATACTCAAAGTACCTTCCTCCCCAGGTTCTCATGCGTGGGGATGGTACACTTTATCTTGTGAAAAATGAGCTGTACTATTACAAGAATCCCAATGGAAGGGATTTGATAATCCTTGTGGGCGATTATCAGGGTATGAATGCGGAGGGGCAGTACGAACTCTCCTACAAGGTTCTTGAGATCGCAAAGGAGTTCGGAACCAAATTGATATTCACCCTGGGTGGTTACGGCACGGGAAATCTTGTTGAAGAGCCCCGCGTGTTTGGGGCCGCCACAGATATGGGCATGGTTGATGAGATGAAAGAATACGGGGTTTATTTTTCACCTTCAGATCCTTCAGGTGGCATCGTGGGTGCTGCTGGTTTGCTTCTGGGCCTAGGTTCAGTGGTATTTGATATGCGCGGTGTCTGTCTTATGGGAGAGACATCCGGGTATTTCTCCGATCCAAAGAGTGCCCTGAACGTGTTGAAGATTGTGGACAGGTACTTTAATCTGGCTCTTGATCTTGCAGAGATGGAGCTTAGGTCAAAGGAAATCACGGAGATCACATCCCAGATAAAGGAAGAGCAGAAGGAAGAGGAGCGCCATGAGGATCTGGGCTACATTGGTTAAGAAAATTTTTTAATGGATGAGCCATAGGAGAATCAATGCTCTGCATAGAATGTGGAAAGAGGGAAGCCAAGTACGAGGGTCTTTGTGAAGAGTGCTTTCTGAAAAAGGTCAAGTTCACGGACTTGCCCAAGCATATGGAAATTGTGTGTTGTCCCCATTGCGGAGCGGTTAAGTTTAAGGGTGAATGGAAGAGGATTGGAGAGGAGAAAATCATAAGGGAGTTGATAGAGAGAAATATGGACGTACTCCACGACTGCGATTCCATATATTTTGATTTCAATGTGCGTGAGGAAAATGATGGAAAACTTGTTGATGTTCTCTTTCACATAAAGTACGAAGATTTGGAGGTTGAGGAAGAGCACGTATCTGAAGTTGCGATCAAATACGAATCCTGCCCGAGATGTAACAGGTACTTTGGCAATTATTTTGAAGCCATACTCCAGATTAGAGGTTTGAGGGAGGGAGAGCTTCATGAGATTGTGAACTTTGCCCACGAGCGCCTTGCATTTTACGCTCAGAAAAATGAAAATCTCTTTATCACCAAGGAAGAGGGCAAACACGGGGGATGGGATATTTACATAAGTGACAAGCGTGAGGCAAAGAAGGTTGCCGATGAGATGTGCAGGAAATACGGAGCCACTTTGAAATCCTCCCCACACATTGTTGGCAGGAAGGATGGAAAGGATGTTTACCGCATGACCTATTCCGTGCGTCTTCCAGAGTATCGGGAGGGGGATGTGGTTGAGATGCAATCTAAATACTATAAAGTGGAGCATGTATCGGGCCATTATGTCAAGATCATCTCCCTGGATGATGGAAAGGAGAAATCTGTGGATGTGAGAAGGCACGAGATAAGGGTTGTAAAGAGGAGGGACGAACTTGGAGAGGCCATGGTCATATTCTCAAAGGGCAATGAAGTACAGATTATGGATGGAGATTATAGAACTCTTGAGGCAAAAAGTTACAGAGAACTTAAATCGGGGGATAAGGTTAAAATAATAAGAACGGAGAATTTGGTTTACGTGGTACAATGATCGTTGTTGTCGTGCCTTTGAGTGATGGAAAGTTTCTGATGGTGTACAATCCAAAGCGCGGCTGGGAATTTCCGGGTGGAAGGGTGGAGGAAAACGAAGCTCCCGAAGCAGCCGCGGTGAGGGAAGCGTGGGAGGAAGCGGGACTCGTTCTTGAAAATTTGAGGATTGTGGAGAAGGGTCCGGATATGATCGTTTTTGCAGCAGATGTGAAGGACATTGAAGGTGGAGAGATGGAATATGCCCTATTCTCAAAATTGCCAGAAAAACTGGCATTTTCCGAGGAAGAAGCCCTGAGGTTTTTGAGACGATTGCATATTAATACATAGGCAGAAATTTTTTTAAATGAGTTCAGCATACCCAATTATGCTATTAGCACTGATATTGATCCTGGGAATTTTGGCCTCTCTGTACATGTCTTGGAACATTGGTGCCAACGATGTTGCCAATTCTATGGGTACCTCCGTTGGAAGTGGTGCCCTAACGCTCAAGCGTGCCATAATGGTTGCAGTCACCTTTGAGTTCCTTGGTGCCGTTCTTGTTGGTAAGCATGTGACCAATACAATTGCAAAGGGCATCGTTAACCCGACCCTTTTAGATCCCCATGTGCTCATGGTTGGGATGTTCGGGGCTCTCATTGCAGCAGGGCTCTGGGTTACAATTGCCACGTATCTTCGCCTTCCAGTATCCACAACCCAGTCCATAGTGGGAGCGGTCATGGGTTTTGCCATAGTGATAAACATAAAACTGATCCACTGGAGTGTTGTGGGAGATATAGCCGCCAGTTGGGTAGTCTCTCCCCTTCTTGGTGCACTTATGGCCTACATATTTTTCATGATTCTGAAGAAAACCATATTTGCTAAGGATGATCCCATAAGGGAGGCAAAGATAGTAATGCCGTTCTTCATCTTTCTAACCGCGATGCTCATAGCTATGTCAATCCTCTTTAAGGGACTTAAGAACATTGGACTGGACTATGGACTCTGGTTCTCTCTCCTTCTATCCGCGATTGCAGGGTTTGTAGCAATGGTTATAGGCTTTATTCTTCTGAGAAGATACAAGTACGATTACACAGATGGGGATAAGTACAAGAAACTTGAGAAATTCTTTGTTTATTTGCAGGTTATGACCGCTGCCAGTGTTGCCTTCGCCCACGGTGCCAACGATGTTGCCAATTCGGTGGGCCCGCTTGTGACCATAGTGGATATCTACAACGGAGTTGCCATAGGCTCACATGTCACGATTCCCCTCTGGGTATTGGTTCTTGGTGGATTTGGCATTGTGATCGGTATATCCACATGGGGATACAAGGTCATCGAAACCATAGGAAAGAGAATAACTGAAATCACGCCAACCAGGGGTTTTGCGGCCGAACTGGCTGCAGCCTTTACCGTTTTGGTGTTCTCAAAGCTCGGTATGCCCGTGTCCACTTCTCAGGTCATAGTTGGCTCGGTTATGGGTGTTGGTTTTGCAAGGGGAATAGCCAGTGTGGATTACAGGGTTATAAAAAACATACTTCTCTCCTGGGTGTTCACACTTCCCGTTGCCATGACATTTTCGGCAGGAATATTTTTATTGTTAAGGTATATATTCTTGGGGTGATGCGAGATGAAGTTCATAAGAACTCCAATAATTGAGACGTTGCGAAAATCGCCCTTTGAGGCGCTTATTGACCATGCTGATATGGTGGAGCAGAGCGCAAAATTGCTTCGGGTGGCATTTGATGATTACATGAAGGGAAATTACGATGATTTTGAAGAGAAAAGGAAGAAAATTGAAGAACTTGAGTTGAAGGCAGATTACATAAAGAGCAACATACGTAACCACCTTCCAAAGGGCGTATGGATGCCGGTTGACAGGGGAGTATTTCTCTCTCTTCTCACCGAAATGGATAAGGTGGTTGACCTAATTCAGGATGTTACAGAGTGGCTATCCATGAGGAAGAGACCCATTCCGGAAGGATTGAAAGGTGATTTTGAAGCCCTGTTTGAAAAATCACTGGAGTCTATACAAACCTGTAAGAGGGCCATAAATGCTCTGAATCTCGTGATTGAATCTTCTTTCCTTGAGAAGGAGCGGGAAAATGCGAAGAAAATAGTGCATGAACTTCACGGGATTGAGCATGAGAGTGATATAATTGAGAGGAAATTGACCAGAGAGATATTTGCAATGGAGGACAGCATATCCGCTGCAGCCCTTTTCCATCTTACAAAACTCGTGTTTTTGCTTGGGGACATTGCCAACCACGCGGAAAATGCCGGAGACAGGATCCGTGCTCTTATTGCCAGATAATCCCAAAATGGTGTGGGAATGATAACAGTGATGACACATATGGATGCAGACGGAGTAATCTCCCTCTCTCTCTTTTTGAAGAAGATAGGTGGTGCCAAGGTCCGTGCCTATTTCACATCTCCCGTGCAGTTAAGGGATACCATATGCAGGTCGGTCAGTGGAAAAAAGGTGCTGGGAGAGCTCTATGTGTTTGATATGGCTGGAGAGCATCGAGCTATTTATGCGGCTGCAATATACGATAGGGTTGTGTGGATAGATCATCATGAATGGAAACCAGAGATAGAGCTGCCTCATGTTAAGATTCACATAGATAGTAAAGCCAAGAGTGCAGCCCAGGTTGTTTCTGAATTTTTTGAAATCTCCTCCCCTCTTGTGGATATTGCCAATCAAATAGATACCAATGCGGTTGAGGATGAAAGGGCAGAGTGTATAAGGACGATCATTGGAGCCCTCAGATGGAAGTACTCTGGTCGGGAATTGAATCAGAAACTGTACAAACTCGCTGAAGAACTTATGAGGGAGGATTTCTCAGTGCTTGAGCAATATGGCGAGGTTGTAAAGAATTATGAGGAATGGCTGAAGGACCTGAAAAATAGGGTAAATAGGGAGATAAAAATATTCACTGTGAAAAATTTGAAGGTGGCAGTTTTTGAAACACTTGAACCAGTGCCGGTTTATGTAATAAGCAACATGCTTGCAGAATCTGGAAAGGGACCATTTGATATGCTTATTGTTCTGATTCACAGAGTTGGAAGGTACCATCCGGCCACAAAAATGGAGTTCAGAACTCATACCGACGTGGATGTGCTTAAAATTGCAAAGTTCTACGGAGGAGGAGGACATAGGAAGGCCAGCGGTGCCACTGTGGAGGACATAGTTACCGTGCCAGAGGTGCTCAACGCAATCGAACTTCTTTACTCATAGTTTCGTATCTCATTTTTAATTCACAAGCCTTGCATATCTCACCTGTGGTGGGCTCTCCACATATCTTGCATGGGTGAAGTTTGGCTCTGTACTTCTCCTCAATGTAGGGCTTTATCTCGTCAAAGAAATTCAAAATGGAGAATTTTACCGCGGGATCCCGGCTCTCCAATTTATCTAGAAATTCCCTGTAAAGGTCCCTGATGGCAAGGGGTGCATAGGGGCATCTCTTGGGATAGAAAGGTATCCCTGCGAGTTTCACGTACAATCTCACCTCATCCTCTCTGACCCTCCTCAGGGGAATGATGCGTGGTATGAATCCCTCCCTTATTTTTTTATGGGGTGCCAACCTGCTCAATCTGGCGTTATCGCCTCTGGTTATGTTCATAATTATGGATTGGGCCACGTCGTCAAGGTTCAACCCCAGTACAAGGTAGTTTGCTCCCACTTCCTTGGCGTACATGTTGAGCACCTTTCTTCGAAAAACTCCACAGTAGGTGCATGGTTTCAGTTCCCTGTCGATCTGGGCAACATCATCGGTCGTTATTCCTATGTACTCCCTGAATGAGATTGTGTTGTGCTCAATTCCAAGCTCATCGGCGTATTTTTTTGCGATCTTTGCGCATTCTTTTCTGAAATCTCCTATGCCCTCATCAACGGTCACTGCAAGGAGTTTCAGATTCCTCCAGTTTCCAAATATTTTGTGCATTTGGTAGAGGGTGAGCATGCTATCCTTTCCGCCAGATACTGCAATGAGTATCCTATCACCTTTTTTAAAATGGGCCTGCTCCCTTATTTCCCTCTTGACCTTTCTATCTATGAACTGTAAGAAGTGATCTTTGCACAGGTGTGTTCCCGCATACCTTATCTCAGTTATGGCCTCCCTATTGCATTTGCTGCATTTCATTGAATCCTCAAAGGGATGCAATTATTAAAAGGTTTAACAAAAAATGAGAAAGATATTTTCCTATTGTTTTCTGTTTTTTACTTTTGTTTCTTCTGCATTTCCTCCATCATTTTCTGCTGCTTCTCTCCGCCCTTCTTGAACCACTCTTTAACGTTTGGCGTGAAGAGATACACAAGAATCACTATGGATATTATCGTTCCAATGGGAACGTTGAACAGTCCGATTATGGCAAATATTATGGCCCAGATCCACGCACTGGGCATACCCTTTTTGAGTCCTACGGCAATTCCAAAGTATAGGCCGGCAATTATTATTGATCCTATCCAGCAGCATATGGTGTTTGCAAAGAGGTGGCCCAGGGGAATGTGTCCATAGTACTCCTGTAGATAGCCTGCCAGTAAAAAGGCATAGAATACAGGATAAATAAGCCAGAATATGCCTTCAACCACGTAAAGAATGGAGAGAACATTCAGTCCCATGGGTGTTTCCCCCATATCTTCCATCTCAACACTCTGGTCCTTCATTTTAACACCTGCCTTAAATAAAGGGGAAGCGTATATAAGTAGTTTTGCCATAATCTTTCGAATTTATTTCATCCATATGCGTGTGAGTTTGTTTATCACAGATCTTCCCCAGAGCAGCGCAATGGTTGACGCCGTGATGTTTGCAACCACTATTCCTGCCCATATTCCCGGAAGGCCGTATCCAAGCACTATTCCAAACAGATATGCCAGAGATATCTGCATTACTATGGCCCTAAGCACCGTCAGTGCGAGGGAATAGGTTCCCTTACCTATACCTCTAAACATGCTTGATGTCAGCATGCCAGAAGCCACGGATGGGAAGTAAAACACTATGTAGCGGAGGAACTCTATTATCCCGGGTGCGAGATATGCTGAACTTTCAGAATAGGCGAAAAGATACGTGAGTTGGGGGGCGAATACCCAAATCAGGGAGCCGGTTAATATGCCTATGATCGTTCCTATTTTTATTGCATAAAAGTATCCAATTTTGAGGTTCTTGGAGTTTCTCGCTCCAAAGGCAGCTCCGGAAACCGAGGTTACAGCGGCAGCTATGCCCATCATCGGTACTATGGCCAGCATCACCACTCTCCAACCTCCCGAAAACACAGCCATACCATAGTCCCCGCCTGCCATTATCACAATGGTGTTTAGAAAAATCATTGTTAGGGACATGGAAATCTGGGCCAGGGAGGATGGTAATCCAACGCCCAGAATTTCTTTAATAATTTCCCAGTTTCTGTGAAAGTACCTGAGTTTGAGCTGCACATAGGTATCTCTTTTCACGAGAAGCCAGTACATTATCACGGTGGCAGATACGGCAATTGATATGACTGTGGCCACGGCAGCCCCAACTACCCCCATTCCAAGACCAAAAATGAAAATGGGATCAAGAACCATGTTTAGCAGCGAACTGATGAGCATAACATACATTGCCCTTTTCGTATCCCCCTCTCCTCTGAGTATTGAGTTTCCGAGACTTGATAGGAAAGTTAATGGTGCAGCCAGAATTATCACAGTGCCATATGATGTGGCAAGGGATGCCACCCTGGAACTTGCACCCATAGCCGTAAAAATTCGGTAAAGAAATGGAATCATGGAATATCCTGCAGCAACGCCTATTACAGTGCCCATGAGAAGCGTGTGCTCAGCAACGTTTCCCGCCCTACTTCTGTCTTTTGCCCCTATCGCACGGGATATGGCGGATGAGCCTCCGACTCCTATCCCCATGGCCAGGGCTGAGAGGATCATCATGAAGGGCATGAAAAGTCCCACCGCAGCAAGGGAATCTGCCCCCACTCCAGAAACCCATATTCCATCCACAAAATTGTACAATGTCTGAACCATGCCCCCGATCATTATTGGGATTGAAAGTTTGATTATTGCCCTCTTGGGATCTCCGAGAAGAAGAGCAACATTGCGATTCGCTTTATTCATCTTTTTCACCTGTTAACTCCTCAAGTTTATTCCTGAAATCTTTGAGAATATCCCTCAATGCTTCCCTTTCTTCTGGGGTAAGGGTGTGCATAACCTTTATTGTCTTTCCCACGGCCTCAAGGACCTCCTTGCCCCCTATCCTGTAGAACTCTCCAAGATTTTTTAATGTTCTCTTTGCTTTTTCAAGATCAGGGGAGTGCGCTTTTAGATATTCCAGCCCCTTTTCAGTTATCGTGTAAATTTTCTTATCCCTCCTTCCCTCTCCACATACCATTATAAGACCTTTTTTCCTGAGATTCGAGAGGCTTGTGTAAATTATTCCTGAACCTGGCTTGTCTATGCCGTATATTTTCTCAATTCTCTCAGCTATCCCGTAGCCGTGAAGTTTCTCGTTCTTCAAGATGTCCAGTATGATCAGTTTTATGCCCTTCTTCTGCGGTGGTTCCATCATATCACCTGATATGTCAATTGATATGTTAATATACATATCATATTTAATCGTTTCCCAAGAAAAATTCGCTTCCCGTGCGGACATCAATGTATTTATCCGGGTATTTTTCCTCCACGTATCTTCTGGCCGAATCTCCACTGCAATGTGCCGGTGCGATGTGCCTCACAAATTTTGATAGCCTGTCCAGTGTGGCCCTTGAAGGGTTGTGAAATCCTCCAATAACGAGGTATATGCTCTCTCCTGTGAATTCTTCAATCCTCCTTGCGAGTTTGTCCACTCCCGGATGGCTGCATCCAACAACAACGACAATTCCCTTGGAATCCAGTTTCACACCCAAGGCCTGCTCTCCCACAATACCCATGGGACCGGAGGAGTAAACATCATCGCAGATTCTCATGGGTCCGTGCACGGGTATCGGTTCCAGCCCCCAATCTCTCAGAAATGGACGTGCCGAATTTGGCACGTATATTTTCAGGCCAGGAACTGCTTTTCCAATGTGGGAGAAGCCACCATAATGATCCCCATGATAGTGGCTCAAGAACGCTAAATTCAGGTTTCTCAAATCTTTTCTCAGAACTTTGAAATTATGCTCTATAACCTCAGGCCTCGTGTCTGCATCAAATATGATTTGCCATGAGCCAGATTCCAAGAGCACGCTCCATCCCCAGTCATTTTTCAGCCCATGCCCGGCTCTATTATCGTTTATAACGGTGATTTTCAACCATCTGACCATGGGCAGATATTGCAAAATATTTTAATATGCTTTTACATGGACCTCCATGGCCGGTTTGATTCTCGCGCTTGATGTGACTGACAGGGATGCTGCCATGAAAATTGCCGATGAGACGAAGGAATATCTTCACGCGATCAAGGTTGGCTGGCCACTCATAATGGCCGCTGGAATGGATATTGTGGATCTCCTGTCTCAGATTGCACCTGTAATATGCGATTTTAAGGTTGCGGATATTCCAAACACGACAAAACTCATAGTTTCTCAGGCCAAGAAGCATGGTGCCACGGGCATAATAGTGCATGGTTTCGTGGGCCGTGATTCCTTGAAGGCTGCTGTGGATGAGGCGGGAAAGATGAAGGTCTATGTTGTTGCTGAGATGTCCCATCCTGGGGCACTGGATTTCATGCAAAAGCATGCCGATGAAATTGTTAAGATGGCCAGAGATGTGGGTGCTGCAGGACTCATTGCCCCCGCCACCAGACCTGAAAGAATAAGGGAGATCCGTGTACTCGCTGGAGATATGGAGATTCTTTCCCCGGGAGTGGGTGCCCAGGGTGGAAAGGCCAGGGAGACCATTGAGGCAGGCGCAAACCATATAATTGTTGGAAGAAGCATATACAATGCCCAGGATCCAAGGGAGGCCGCCAGAGCAATATACGAAGAAATCAAACTTTTATGATCCCAGATACAATGAGAATAAATAAAATCAAACCCAGGGCTATGAGCACGGTGCTGGCCACCTGGGCGTATAGAACAAGCTTGTAAAACCTTATTCTTTCCTCAACATCCTTGCCTTCAACCCACTGTTTAGGAAGAGGCTCGAGCATTTTCCTTCGCCGCTAGGATGGATTTTATTCTCTTTCTTCGGAAGAAATCCTCACGTTCACGCTCATCGAGTACCAGTTCTATGTACTTTTCCGTTGCCTCAAATCTCGGTATGAATATGTGCTCAAGGGCGTTAACGCGCCTCTTTGTCTTCTCTATTTCTATTGCCAGATTCTCCAGGGCCCCCTCAATCTCCGCAAGTTTCACGAGATCCTTTAGGAGGTCCCGGAACTTAAAGGCGGCCTCATCAAGTTTGGCAGAGGTGTGCAGAAATCCGTAATCGAGGGTTTTTTCCACATCTCTTATCTCCATCTGAGGGGTCAGAACTCCCATGATGTTGAGCGTCGTGGCCTCAATCTCACCGTAGTTCTTCACCTGCCTGGCAACATCTGCAACCGCAGAATCACCCATCACCATCTCCGCCTCAATAAGTGTGTCAAA
Source organism: Candidatus Aciduliprofundum sp. HYA1 (assembly GCF_056175085.1). Taxonomy (NCBI): domain Archaea; kingdom Methanobacteriati; phylum Thermoplasmatota; genus Candidatus Aciduliprofundum; species Candidatus Aciduliprofundum sp. HYA1. Next base: position 1,207,420 of record NZ_CM149694.1, on the reverse strand, counting down.
GGCCTCCTTCACCTTTTTATCAACCTTGCGGCGCAGTTCCTCTCTGAGGTCTATTATCTGGAAAAACTGGGATATGAGGGCATCCCTCTTCTCGCTCAGCAGTTTGTGCCCGTTCTTTGCCAATTGTTTTTTCTTTCGAATTTCCAGCAGTTGCATTCTTGTGGGCTTTACACCCTCAATTATATCAGCCATTGCACCTGCATGAGATTGATTATAATTATTTTTTCCCTTACCTCAGGGTGATGTAAATTCTCTTGTTCTTCCTTCCCTTGCTCTCGTACTTCTGCAGTTCGATTTTCCCTATTTCCTTAAGGCTTTTCACATGCGTTCCCCCGTCTGCCTGGATGTCAAAACCCACAATCTCAACCACCCTTATCCTTTCGTATTTTTCGTATAATTCAGGGTTTACCCTCATTAGCTCAGGTCTGTTCCTGAACTCTTCCTTGCTTATGTAGTACCACCTCACGGGCAGATCCCTCTCTATAACCCTGTTGCTCTCCTCTATAATCCTCTCGGCCAGATCCCTGCTCATATTCTCGAAGGACAGATCCAGCCGGGCTCTCGCCTCGTAGAGTTGGTTTCCCGTTATGTGCACTCCAAATCGCCTGAATGCCACTCCGGACACAACATGAACCGCAGTATGGGTCCGCATAATTCTGTATCTTCTCTCCCAGTCTATGATTCCGTGCACCCTATCCCCTATTTTTGGTTTCTCCCCTTCGATTATGTGCAGTGCATCCTCCCTGCGCATACCCTTAACCTCGTACTCCATTCCATCCACCATGAGTTTTCCAGTATCAAAGGGCTGTCCACCACCTCCGAGGTAAAAGGCAGTCCTGTCAAGGTACACTCCATTCTCATCCACGCCTATGACCTTCGCATCAAATTCTTTGAGGTAGGAATCCTCCAGATACAGAAGTTCTGTGTTCATAAAAAAGAGAAGGTGGTTCTTGGTTTAAATTTTATGCCCTGAGTTTCTTTTCAACCCTATCCAGGATCGCATCTTTTTCCTCCTGCACGTCAATAAGCAATCTCTCCGCCCTCTCGCCCATCTCTTTCACGTAGTTCTCATCCGTTATGCCGGCAAGGTTTATGATCACGTTTAGATAGGCGGCATGGGCCGCTGTGTAGGCGCTCAGGGCTGCAACTCCAGCATCGCTTATGGCATTTACATTTCCCTTCTCTGCAAGTTCCTCTGCCAATTTCAGAATCTCTCCGCTGAGTTCAAGGGTGCGCATTGGAACCTCTATGGCCCTCTTTGTTGCCTCCTGAATACTCTCATCTCTGATTTTCCTCTCCTCCTCGGTCTTCTTTGGCATCTTGAATGCGGCCATCAGGGCATCAAAGGCCTCGGTGTCCCTGTCCACAAGGGCTATGAATTCGTCCTTGAGTTTTTGGGCGGTATTTGCTATCCTTATCATATCATCCCACACATCCTTGTACTTCTTCTTCCCGTAGGTCAGGTTGGCCACCATGGAGGCCAGAGATGCACCAAGGGCTCCGTTCAAGGCGGCCACGCTCCCACCTCCCGGTGCGGGAGAATCCCGTGAAAGTTCGTCCATAAAATCTCTGATTTTCATATCCACAAGTTTCTTCCTTGCCTCAAGTTTTTCAATCTTGTACTCTATTATTTTTTCCGTTGGGTCAAAGGGTGCCACGTCATTTAATCCCAGGGATAGGATGGCGTAATGCACGATGTCCCTTTCAGGTATGCCAGTGCTCTTCCCCTGCTTTTCAAGGAAATGCCTGCCAACGTCCAGCATTGCCTCAAGCGGTACGAGACCCACTATCTCGCTTCCGGTGACCCTCAATCCCAGATTTCTGGCCTCTTCCTCGCAGGTCTCAAATACCTTCCACAGGGGAGTTTCATGGAAATTTGTGAGGTTTATGGATATCTGTGCCCTCTGGTACTCATCAATGAACCATCCAATCGCCTTCACATACTTCAGTTTTCCGGGTATTTGAACCCTTGTGCCATCCTCCATCTTTTTCTTGTAACCCCGCTCCCTTATTATTTTGGCAATCTTGTTTGCCAGTTTTTTGTCCTTTGTGTTGAGATCCACATTATACGCAATCAGGAAATCCCTTGCCCCTATGACCGTAGCACCCGTTTTGGCAACGTGCTCGTTCCATTCAGCAGGCCCGAAATCCGGTTTCCATCGCTCGTCCTTCAACTTCTCAGGTAAAGCCTCATACTCCCCGGCCCGTATGTCTGCAAGGTTACGGCGGTAATCCTCCCTTGCCGCGTACTCATAGAGGTAAACGGGTATGCCAAGTTCATCTCCAACCCTCTTTCCAACTTCCTCCGCAAGGTGCACGCAATCCTCCATGGTCACACCCTTCACCGGCACGAAGGGACACACATCCGTGGCACCCATTCTTGGATGCGCTCCATGGTGCACCCGCATATCTATGAGTTCTGCCGCCTTTTTTATGGCCCTGAACGCTGCCTCCTTCACTCCTTCAGGTGTGCCCACGAAGGTTACCACGGTGCGATTTGTTGCCTCGCCGGGATCAACATCAAGAACGTAAACGTTTTCCACCTCTTTTATGGCGTTAACGATCTCTTCAATCACCTTCATATTACGTCCTTCGCTGAAGTTCGGAACGCATTCTACAATCTTCTCCATGTAATCACCACCGGGTAATTGAAATGCGGTATTATATGATTTTGGGAAAGGTAAAATATCATAGTGCCATGGATGTTTCCGTGATAATCCTGGTTGGAGTGGCCCATGTGCTGGACCTGCGCGTACAGATTGAGAGACTCATAATGGAAGAGAACCCGGATATTGTGGCGGTTGAACTTGACTATGGTAGATACATTGCCCTGAGTTCTAGAACCCAGGGTGAGATGCCCTACTTCTACCGCAAGATGGCAGAGATGCAGAAGAATTTAGCCGAACTCTTTGGCAATGAGGTTGGGACCGAGATGCTCACTGCTGTCAATACGGCCAATGTGCTGGGAAAGAGGGTGGAATTCATAGATATGGATTCTCAGATGATTGTAGAGGCCATAAAGAAAAATATGGGTTTATGGGAAAAGATCAAGCTCTATGGCTCCCTCGTTTTTGCTCCCTTTATCGGGAAGAAGGTTGGTAGGGCGGAGGTGGAAAAAATAATTGATGAGGAGGATCGGTACATCGAGGAAATAAGGAAAAAGTATCCAGGCCTTTCAAGGGCCCTGTTTGATGAGAGAGAAGCCTACATGGCCAGAAATTTGAAAAAATTGGATGCCGATGACTTGAAGATTCTCGCCTTCGTTGGAGATGGGCATCTGAAGGGTCTAACCAAGATATTGCCGGATGCAAGGGTGATAAAACTTGCAGATATGCTTGGCCATACAGTCAGCTTTTCCTACAGCATTTCAGGTTGAAAACCTATAAGTATTGTGATACGTTGCATCAATATGCTTCCTGTAAAAATTGAAATTCTGAATCTCGGGAAAATAGGGAAGGAGTATAGAGGGGTTGTTGAGGAGTACGAAAAAAGGTTGAGGAGTATGGCTCATATAAAATTTGTCCGCTCATCAAATTTACCATCGGAGGCAATACTTCTCGATCCAGAGGGCGAGGAGATGAGCAGTGAAGAGTTCTACAATTTCTTATCTCGCAGGGCAGGAGAGGGCGAAAAAATCGTTTTTGCCATAGGTCCTCCAGAGGGCTTCAGGGACAAGGGGAATCATACGCTCCTCTCACTCTCAAAACTGACCTTCAGGCACGAACTTGCATACTTGATCCTTCTTGAGCAGATTTACAGGGCTCTTCTGAGAATGAAGGGAACAAGGTATGAGAAATGAAAAATGCAGAGAAACACTTCATTTCCCCTTCCAGAAATCTTTATATAGAAGAAATTTTTTACAGCCATCGGAGGTGAGGAATCATGATGGCAGGTCAGCCAATTCTCATACTTAAGGAGGGAACCCGCAGAGAGACCGGCAGGGAGGCAATGCGCAACAACATTGCCGCTGCAAGGGCCATTGCAGATGCGGTTCGCAGCACGCTTGGTCCCAGGGGAATGGATAAGATGCTCGTTGATAGCCTTGGAGATGTTGTCATAACCAATGATGGTGTTACGATTCTGAAGGAAATTGATGTGGAGCATCCAGCAGCCAAGATGATGGTTGAGGTTGCCAAAACGCAGGACAGTGAGGTGGGAGATGGTACCACCACAGCAGTGGTTCTTGCAGGTGAGTTGCTTAAGAACGCCGAGGAACTTCTGGAGCAGAACGTGCATCCCACGGTTATAGCGGCAGGATACAGGCATGCTGCTGAGAAGGCAAAGGAGATCCTTGAGGAAATTGCAAAGCCCATAAGTATGGATGATGAGGAGACCCTGAAGAAAATTGCAGCCACTGCCCTGAGCAGCAAGAGCGCCAGCATGGCCAAGGATCTTCTCAGTGAGATAGCCGTGAAGGCGGTTAAGAAGGTTGCTGAAGAGATTGATGGAAGGATGTACGTTGATATGGATTCAATTCAGATTGTGAAGAAGCAGGGAGGGGCCATAGACGATACCGAACTCATAGATGGAATGATCATAGATAAGGAGAAGGTTCATCCCGGAATGCCCTCCAGGGTTAAGGATGCAAAGATAGCCCTCATAAACATGGCACTTGAGGTGAAAAAGCCTGAGATAGATGCAAATATACAGATCAAGGATCCAGCAATGGTCCGTGCCTTCCTTGATGAGGAGGAGAAAATACTGAAGGGCATGGTTGAAAAGATCAAGGCCAGTGGGGCCAACGTGGTGTTATGCCAGAAGGGCATTGATGATATGGCCCAGCACTTCCTTGCAAAGGAGGGTATATACGCGGTGCGCCGCGTAAAGAAGAGTGATATGGAGAAGTTGAGCAAGGCAACAGGCGCGAAGATAGTGACCAGTTTGGACGATCTCACCTCCGAGGAACTCGGCCATGCAGAGCTGGTTGAGCAGCGCAAGATTGGTGAGGATAATATGACCTTCATCATCGGTTGTGAGAATCCAAAGGCCGTGAGCATTCTTGTGCGTGGAGGAACTGAGCACGTTGTGGATGAGATTGAACGCAGCCTCAAGGATGCCCTGCACGTTGTGGCCAAGGCTGTTGAGGATGGAAAGATAGTCACTGGCGGTGGCTCAAGCGCTGTTGAGATAGCCCTGAAACTCAGGGACTATGCAGCCAGTGTTGGTGGCCGTGAACAGCTTGCAATAGAGGCATTTGCCGACGCTCTGGAGGTTATTCCACGCACCCTTGCAGAGAACGCCGGGCATGATCCAATTGATATGCTCATAGAACTTCGCAAGGCCCACAAGGATGGTAAGGTTACCTATGGCATAAATGTCTACGAGGGCAAAGTGGCAGATATGATGGAGCTGGGCGTGATAGAGCCCATACGCGTTGGAAAGCAGGCAATTGACAGCGCAACAGATGCAGCAATAATGATTCTGCGCATAGATGACGTCATAGCCGCCAAGGGCGAGACAAAGAAGGGCGGAAACGAGGGCCCCTCTGGAAGCGAGGAAGAATAATCAGGAAAAAATAACCCTCTCTGCCACTTTTTTAACCCTTTCCCTGTACTCTTTGGGCGTGATGACCATTATTGCCCAGTCCTGAACTTTTCTGGTTTGCAGGGCTCTTGCCAGTGGTGAGAATTTTGATAGTGGATACACATGCCCGTTTTCAATAACCTTCACATTTGTTTTTGTGAGCCTTGGCTCTGAAAGTATTACGTTTCTGCTGGGTATGTCAATGAGCACGTATTTCTCGTCCACCCCTGCCATTTCGGCTATCTCCCTTTCAACCTTTCTGCGCTCCTTCAAATCGCAGAGTTTGAGAAGAACATCCTTGTAATCCTCCCCGTAAGAATTTTCCAGTTCCTCAAAGTTTCTGACCATCACCTTTTTGAAAAGGCGCCTGTATTTGAGTCTCAGGGCAATTTCCCTTGGATAACCTCCCTGGTTGAGAAGTAGGGAGATGAGTTCTGAATCGTTGTAGCGATATATCTCTATCCAGTTTTCCATCTCAATTTCCTCAACGGCCCGGGAGAGCATGAGTTCTCCTATACGGTTTGTTTTGTGGAAATAAACGGCCGAATACATGAGGGCCCGGGCAACGAGCATACCCTCCAGGGCAGGCACGCCCTTCTTGTCAATCATCAACTCCCCATTTTTTATCTTCAGTGTGTGCAATATGCGCGGAAAATCTATGGCCCCGTGGGCCACGCCCGTGTAATGGGCATCCCTCAAGAGGTAATCAATCTGATCAGCATCAAGACTCCCGCTTATCATGTTCACCATATAATTTTTCTCGTTGCCAAAGAACCCCCTGTGCCCGTCAAAGTTGTCGAGAGAGATCTCTTCAGTCTGACCCAGTATCATTTTTTCAATTTGCTTTATATCAAGCCCGTAATCGTTTAATATTTCGTGTACGCGCTCTCTATCCTCAATTTCAAGGCCCTCCAGAAGGTCTATTTTTCCCTCTATTATCTTTGTTGTTATCTCCATATGATCCATCTTCGTTTTTTCGTAAAGGAGATACTCAAGGGTATGTGAGAATGGAGAGTGGCCCAGATCATGGAGCATTCCCGCAGCCTTGAGGGTTTCTATCTCCTCCCTTGATAGATTGAGAACCTCCCCCATTCTTCCTGCCACATAGCCCACGCCTATTGAATGCTCCAAACGCGTGTGATTTGCCCCTGGAAAAACGAGATAACCTAGGCCAAGTTGTTTTATTCCACTCAATCTCTGCATCTCGGGCGTTTCAAGAAGCCTCAATGTAACATCCTCAAATTTTATGCTTCCGTGGATAGCATCGTGTATTATCTTGAACTCTTCCATAAAAGGGAAAATCATTTATGCTTTAATAAATCTTGCCCATAAAATTAATTACCGCATCTTGTATCTCCAACTATGGAAAAGTCTCACATTATGGGGGTGGAGTCTTGATTGAGGTTGAGAATCTGGTGAAGAGGTATGGCAATAAGATTGTGGTCAGAGGATTGAGTTTCAGGGTCGAAGATGGTGAGATTTACGGATTGCTCGGACCAAACGGAAGCGGGAAGAGCACCACGCTGAAGATCCTTGCAGGAGTGCTGCCACCCACATCGGGAAAGGTTCTCGTGGAGGGTATTGATGTGAGCAAGAATAATTTGAAAATAAAAGAAATTGCTGGGTTTGTACCAGAGACACCTGCGCTCTATGAGAGTCTGACACCCGCAGAACTATTCACACTCATAGGCAGCATAAGGAAAATTGACGAGGATGTTTTGCAGAGAAGAATTGCGAGTTTTGTTGATGCCTTTGATATCGGGAAATACATGAACCAATTCATAGGCACACTCAGTTTTGGGACAAAGCAGAAAATATCAATAATTTCTGCACTTTTGCATGATCCTCAGGTTATCATAATGGACGAATCCATGAATGGTCTGGATCCTAAGAGTGCCAGAATTCTGCGGGAACTGCTTCTCAAATTTAAGGGTGATGGGAAGAGCATTGTATTTTCCACCCATGTTCTCCCCTTGGCTGAGATGCTGTGCGATAGGATAGGTCTGATTTATCAGGGAAACCTAGTGGCCGAGGGTACAATGGAGGAACTTCGCGAGAAGGCACAGGAGGAGAACCTTGAGGACATATTTTTGAAACTGACCGAGAGCAAGGATGAGATGCTCTCTGTTATTCACGCTCTCAGGGAGGTTCTGTGAGGATGAACCTTGTATACCTCTTGTACAGGGAAATTCATTACCGCATTGTTCAGAGGAATCCCATACTTGCCAACAATCCCGCAAGGTACAGGCAGGCTTTGAAAAATGCACTTAGCGTGAAGCGTGGACTTGGAATTCAATTTGCCAATTATTTTTTCCTCGGACTATTTGGGGCCATGGGAATTGCATTCACCATGGATAAAGCTCTTATTTCCACATTCTCCGTTTTTCTCTCCGTTATACCCTTTGTTTTTGCCTTGTACATCACATCCATTCAGGGTTCAAATGTGGTTTATATGGGTGTGTTTGAGCCCTTGAAGTCCTTGCCCATAAAAATGGGTTCTAGGCTTCTAAGTGCCTACCTTCTACTTGAGGTCTCTCCTTCCTTCGCCATAGTTATTCCCACAGTGGGAATCATAATATGGAAATATCCTCTTGCGGGAATTCTCTCTCTCTTTTGGTTCCTGATGGGCATATTTATGGGTCATGTCTTCGGATTGATAATTCTCACATTCTTCGGCCTTAAGGTCAGGCAGAGCGCCGGAAAGAAGGAGATGATAGCAAATATAATTCGGGCAATATTCTTCTTCCTTTTTATTGGGATATTCTATGCCTTTGTTTACATGCAGAATTACATCAGGCAACACGCCGGGGAGTGGGCAGGTGTGATTGGCAAATATTCTTTGATTTACCCATTTTCAGTTGGAACGATTTTCAATCCAATTTACTCTGCAGTTCTCCTTGCCATATATGGCACGATTCTCCTCATTCTCTATTATGCCCTTCTTAGAAGTGTGTGGAAAAGAATAATGGAGCCAAATGTGATAGCCGGATCTGTGGGAAGAAGAGAGTACAGGGTTACGAGAATGGGCACCGTGCATGCACTCCTCCTAAAGGATTTCAAGATTTTGATAAGAAGAACCGCTCTGCTGGCAGGGTTCTTGATAATCGTTTACATAGTTTTTCCACAACTCTTCATTGCACTTAGCACGGGAAGATTTCCCGTTGGTGTGGCTGTGCCCCTCTTATTCACCGTTGGAGTTCTGGCGGCCACGGGCACCGATGCGGTTTTGAAAATTGATGTGAATTCCCTCGATTTCCTCAGAACCCTGCCCCTCAGAAAGAGGGATTTTGTGATATCCAAGATCATTGCTATGTGCATAGTGCCATGGGCCCTTGGATTCTTTATGTTTCTCCTGGCAATTTATTACAATGGCATAAGTGCTTTAATTCTCCTTCCCTATCCCATAATGCTTCCGTTCATCTCCTCCTCAGTATCCATGCTTTACTATTTCCATTACCGGGGTGAGGATATAGGCATTCCTGATCTGAGGTGGGGAGATATGCTTATTCTCCTTCTCCTCATATCCCTCACAGTTGCCCCTGCGGCCATTCCTGTGATCTTCCACATGTACATCCTCAGTGAAGTTATTTTGCTCGTGGAAACCCTTCTCCTCATCTATTTCCTGCGTAAATGAACGAAGATTATATATACAAAACTCCCATTCCGCTTTCAAAGGGAGATGTCTCGGTAGAGGAATCCCAAGGAGGAATGAAGAATGTATCAACTTCCGAAAAGAAGAGCCGTTAATATGTATGGATATGTGAAAAACGCCTGGAAGGAGCACAAGAAAACATACATTCGCGATATCCAATGGCAGAGGATGATTCAGTGGAGAAAAGAGGGTGCAATTGTGCGTGTTGAGAGACCCACCCGCATAGATAGGGCGAGGGAACTGGGATATAGGGCCAAGCAGGGATTCATAATCGTGCGAGTTCGTGTGCGTCGTGGAAACCTTCAGAGACACAGGATAAAGGCAGGAAGAAGGCCAAAGAGAAGGGGTATAAATCGCATACCCATGCGAAAGAGCACCCAGAGAATAGGAGAGGAAAGGGTTGCAAGGAAGTATCCGAATATGGAGGTGCTGAACTCCTACTATGTGGGTGAGGATGGAAAGCACCATTACTACGAGGTCATTCTTGTTGACACACATCATCCTGCCATATGCAATGACCCAAAGATAGGATGGATATGCAGCAAGAAGCACAAGGGCCGTGCATTTAGAGGACTTACAAGTGCGGGCAAGAAGGGCAGGGGATTGAGAAACAAGGGAATGGGTGCTGAGAAGGTAAGGCCCTCCAGAAGGGCAAATCTATAAAAACCTTGTTTTTATTTCTCTTTCTGGTGTTGCTGATGGATCCAAAGGAGATTATGGGATACTATAAACAGAAGGTTGAAGAGCACCTTGCCGAATTTTTCCGGGAAAAGGAGGGAAATTTGGAGCACTGGAGTTCTCGTGAAGCCTGCGAGATTCTCCGTGAGTACACGCTCCGTGGAGGAAAAAGGATACGTGCAATTCTTATGATTGTGGGCTACAAGATGATGGGTGGTGAAAGAGAGGAGGACATAATACGGGCATCCACAGCCCTTGAATTGATACAGAGTTATTTGCTGATTCACGACGACATTATGGATGAAAGTGATCTGCGCAGAGGAAAGGATACGGTTCATAAGATATACGAGAAAAAGCACCTCAAAAATGGGTTTGCAGGCAGGCCCGTCAAGTTTGGGGAGAGCATGGCCATAATTCTTGGTGATCTGGCGGATGCCTATGCTATGGAGATTCTATCAAATTCAAAATTTCCTGCCGAGTTGAAGGTAAAGGCGATTTATAAACTAAACGAGATCATAGAGTACACGGGCTACGGGCAGATAATTGATATTTATTCCGGCGTGATGGATGACTTCAGGGAGGAAGATCTGCTTCTCCTGCACAAATACAAGACAGCGAGGTACACAATTGAAGGGCCCCTTGCTCTGGGTATGATCCTTGCTGGTGCCGAGCCAGGGGATATTGAGAAATTTGCCATACCTGTGGGTGTGGCCTTTCAATTGCAGGATGACATTCTGGGACTCTTTGGCAACGAGGAGGAACTTGGAAAGCCTGTGACAAGCGATCTTGCGGAAGGAAAGAAAACATTGCTCATAATAAAGGCTCTGGAGAATGGGAGCAGCGAGGATAGGAAGATAATAATGGATGCATTGGGAAATCCTGCGGTTACCTACGAGCAACTGGAGAGGGTGAGGGACGTTGTGAGAAATACGGGATCCTTTGATTATTCAAGAAATCTTGCAGAAAACCTTGTCAAGGAGGCAAAGGATGCTCTTATGGGCATGGAAGTGAAGGATGAGAGCATGCGTGAGTTCCTTCTCTGGCTTGCGGACTATATGATAAAGAGAAGATATTAAATCCTTTTATACTTCATTTTCATCTCCATGCAAATGTTGGCTTTGCTCGGAGAGTTGGCAGCACTTTCGGCAGCGTTTACCTGGTCCATATCTTCAACAATATTCACCACGGTTGGAAAGAGAATAGGGCCCCTGAACTTGAATGCTCTCAGAATCGCCATAAGTGCATCTCTCTTCTTATTTTTTCACTTCCTGCTCTTCGGAACGCCCTTTCCTGAGGCAAACCCTCTGCAAATTCTCGTGCTCTCCCTGAGCGGTATAATTGGCCTGGCTTTGGGAGACCTTGCGTATTTTGGAGCACTTATTGAGATAGGTCCAAGGAAGGCCATCCTCGTGTCCTCCATGGCTCCAATATTTTCCCTCATAGGTGGATTTCTCATGCTGGGAGAGATGCCCTCTTACCTTGCTCTCTTGGGCATATTTCTTGTTCTCGCTGGAATTTGGATTGTTATAATTGAAAAAAGGGAGAGGAGCATACCAAAAAATGTGAAATTGGGCGTTCTCTTGGCCACAATAGCAGCCCTGGGACAGGGAACGGGGGTGGTTTTATCAAAGTACGGTATGCTGTTCTCAGGGTCCTCCTTGGATCCCCTATCCACCACGGTCATAAGGGTTTTGGCGGCCCTGCCTGTAATATGGCTCACGGTGGCAATATGGAAAAAGCCTGCATACATGGCAAGGGCATTCCGGGATAGGTACTCTTTAAAATGGGTATTCATCGGCTCTTTCATAGGGCCATTCATAGGGCTCTGGCTCTCCATGATATCAATCCGATATACGGATGTGGGAATCGCATCAACCCTGATGTCCATGACTCCCATTATGATCATACCTGTTGTTTATTTCGCCCATGGTGAAAGGGTTAATCTCAGGGGAATCTTGGGGGCTATGGTTTCCGTTGCAGGGGTTGCGCTGATCTTCCTTTTCTGAGAGAATTAATATATACAAAAAGAATATTCACTTGTGCACTACGAGGCCCAAATCCTATTTGAAGATACGGGTGAGATATACGAGGCTCTGAGGGTAGAGGCAGGAAGGGAGATACCACGAACTAAAGTTGAGATAAGGCGTAGGGAAAACGAGGTGGAACTTAGGATATTCGCAGATGATGCCCATGCTCTCAGGGCTGCGTTGAACTCCTACTTGAGATGGATTGGGCTCGCCAAGGATGTTATGGAGGTGATTGAGAATGGTGGAACTTAACCTGACTCCGCATCTGCAGCAGAAACTTGAGCAGGCTCAAAAACTGCAGGGTGAGTTGGAAGTGATAGTGGCCCAGAGGTACCAACTTGAGGTATCTCTAAAGGAGGTTGAAAAGAGTCTTGAGGAACTTGAAAAGGTTGAGGAGGGCACGCCCATATACAAGCATGTGGGCAGCATCCTCGTCCGTGCAAAGAGCAAGGAGGAAGTGAAAAAGGAACTTGAGGAGAAGAAGGAAATGCTTGAACTCAGAATCAAGGCCGTGCAGAGGCAGCAGGAACTGTTGCAGAAGAAGTACGAGGAGATACAGAGAGAATTTGCCGCGGCCTACGGGGGCGGAGCTGTATCAGGCTAATACTGATGCACAAAAATGCAGATCTTGACGCTCTCGCCTCTGCCTATTATCTGAGTGAAGTTTTTGGAGATAGCGTTATAGTGGCAGATGGCCTTGATAGGTTTGCCAAGAACGCAGTTAGAGTTCTTGGGATTCCCGTGAAGGATGAGGCGGATGGAGATTATGAGGAGATCATAACTGTGGATACTGCCAGCAGGGAGCAACTGGGAAAATTTGGGGATATGAGAATTGATGTTGTGTACGATCATCACGAAAGCAACAACATTGAGGCAAGGAGAAGATATGTGAAGGTTGAGTATCCATCCTGCGCAGAGATGGTTTACGATATGCACAGGGTCATGCCAAGCAGAAAGGCTGCAATGCTCCTCATTGCAGGAATTGTAAGTGACACCATCTGGTTCCGGCACGCAAATGCAAGAACCATGCAAATTGCAGGTGAATTGATGAGCGAGTACGGTATAGGTATGGAGGATATAAGGAATCTCGTTGAACTTCCAATTAATTTTGGTGAAAAAATCTCTGTTTTGAAGGGTTTTCAGCGTCTTATCTACAGAAGTGTGGGAGATAAAATTGCAATAGCCACCAGGGTAAGTGCCAATGAGAGCACCGTGGCAATGGCTCTTCTCGCGTATGCGGATGTTGTTCTCGTGGCATCATCCAGAAAAAACATGGTGCGAATAATTGGAAGAAGTAGGGAACTCAATCTTCTGGAAATCTTTGCTCAGATCTCCGAGGACTTCTCCTGCTCCTATGGAGGGCATAGAAAAGCCGCTGGAATGAGTTGCGTGGGAGATGCGGAGGCGATTTTAAACTCATCCTTGAAACTTGCCTCGGAACGCCTTAAAGGGTAATTTTAAATACATCCCACCCATATAGTATTGATGTTCAAGGGCAGAGATATTGTCTCGATAAAGGAGCTCTCCAGGGAGGATATGGAGATAATTTTTGAGGTTGCCAGAGAGATGGTGCCCATTGCGAGGGGTGAGAGGAACAGTGATCTTCTGCGGGGAAAAATTCTCGCCACTCTGTTCTTTGAGCCATCTACCCGAACAAGATTGTCCTTTGAATCGGCCATGCATCGGCTTGGAGGATCCGTCATAGGATTCAGCAACCCCTCTGCCACATCCATATCCAAGGGAGAGACCCTAGCGGATACTGTGCGGGTAATGGATTCCTACAGTGATGTTATTGTGATCAGGCATCCCTATGAGGGTTCGGCTAGGCTTGCAGCGGAATTTGCAGAGAATCCTGTTATAAATGCAGGTGATGGGGCCGGACAACATCCGACCCAGACGCTACTGGACCTTTTCACCATGTATCAGGAATTCGGAGATATAAAGGGATTAAAAATAGCACTGATAGGGGATTTGAAATACGGGAGAACCGTTCATTCCCTGGCATATGCGTTGAGCAAATTGGGTGCTGATATTTATCTTGTATCGCCGGAACTTCTGAAAATGCCTGGGTACATAATAAGGGAACTGCAAAGGAAACCTGTGGAGACGGACAAAATTGAGGATGTGATAGAGGAAATGGATGTGTTTTACGTCACCCGCATTCAGAAAGAGCGTTTCCCCGATCCCACGGAATACAAGAAGGTTGCAGGTTCCTATTCCATTACAGCAGAATTGCTTGAGAGCGCTAAAAAGGAATCAATAGTTATGCATCCACTTCCACGGGTCAACGAAATTGCTCTTGAGGTTGATTCCACTTCCCATGCCAGGTATTTCCAGCAGGCGTTCAATGGGGTACCCGTTAGAATGGCCTTACTTGCGCTTGTTCTGGGGGCGGTATGATGGAAGAGCAAACTCTGAAGGTTCAAAAAATAAAAAATGGGATAGTCATAGACCACATTCTCTGCGGTATGGCATTGAAGGTGCTGAAAATACTCAACATAAAGGGGGATATTGGTTCAACCGTGAGTATGGTAATGCACGTGAAGAGCAGAATGGGCTGTAAGGATGTTGTGAAAATTGAGGACAGGCTTCTGGATGAGAAGGAGATTGATAAGATTGCCCTCATAACCCCGACTGCCACTGTTAATGTTATTGAGAATTACAGGGTTGTGAAGAAGCACAAAGTGAAACTTCCCGATGAGATAAGGGGAATTGTGAAGTGCATGAATCCCCGGTGTATAACGAATCAAAACGAGCCCATAGTTTCAGAGTTCAAGGTTGTTTCAAAGGATCCAGTTATAATAAAGTGCAAGTACTGCGAGAGGGAAATGACCGTGGAGGATATAATTGAAAACATAATTTAGGGGAAAATTATGATATCCACTATTGACCCGTCCTCAAGTTTCAATTCCTCTCTTAAATTTTTATCTGAGATCACCTCTATTATATCGCTGTAGTGGCTCCTCTCAGGTATTATCACCGCGGCATCCTTGCCGTTTATGGTGCAGAGAAATGCCTTTACATTTCCAAATGTGCGCCCCTCAGATACAAAACCTTTTATGAGTATTCCTGGAATTGTATGGAGCATATCCACCTTCTCCATATCTCTGGCATAAACCCGAACATTGAGGGTTCCAGGATAGGGCTCAAAAAACAATTTTTCCTTTATTTGATTGAAATATCCATCCTTCATTATGTAGTACTTTCCTTCACCCAATCCACTTACAACCTCGCCAGTTATCTCTATGTTTTTGGCAATTTCGAAGAGCCGGCGGTAGTCCATTGCCTCCCTTTTCAGTAAGTCAATTCCCTTCTTGGTGAGTTTGATCCAGATTCTCTTTCCAAATTTTCTAACCTCCACGAGATCCTCATTTCTGAGTTCTCTGATTCTCCGAGACGCGCTTTGCTGGCTTATTCCAAGTATCTCTCCAAATTTCTTTGTGGATATCTCGATGAAATTCTCCATTGCACCCTCAAGAGCAAGATTTTTGAGTGCGTGTAGCAAGTTTGGGTTAATCATCCAGCATCACCAGGCGGTTTTGACTCACATACAGCACGGGTATTTTTTCTCTTCTCAATCTTCTGATCAATTCTTGATCGTTGGTGATAACGTGGGCATTCAATTTCTTTGCCGCTTCTATCACCCCCGAATCTCCCGGGGCTTGCACTTCCACTTCCCTGTACTTTTGGGCCAGTTGAAGTGCTGCTCTTGCCTCCCATCGTCTGCTTGACAGTTTCTTCAACTCTCCAAGAACGCAGGAGGGAACGTATATATCCGCATGGCCCAGATTCCTTTGTATCTCCATATCTATGTTAATGCGGTACTCAAATGGAGCCATCAGGGCATTTGTATCGAGCACCACTTTCATCAGGATGCTATCCTCCCGAATGCCACGTTCTTCTTAATCTTCTCAATTTTCACCTTTACCTTCTCTCCCTTTCTTGCCCCGGGAACATAAATTGTGTACTCTCCATATCTGGCTATTCCATCTCCATCCCTGCTCAGATCCGTTATTTCCAGATCGTAGATTTTTCCCTCTTCGAGTTTTGCTGTGGCCATCCTGACTGCAACCTTTCCATGTACGGGTCTCATGGCTCCGCAGGCCTTGCAAACGAGTATCTCTATGCGTCCCTCCTTTCTGAGTTCGGTATCTGGAGAGCCGCATTCGTAGCATATCACGTAGGTTTTTATGTAATTGTCAATCCTGTTCTGGATTAGAGAGTGGGAAACCCGGCCCTTTAGAACGAGCCTGTCACCCTGAATATTCCCGGCGGTACCCAGTTCCCTCATAAGGTACTTGTAAACATGCATAGGATCACGATCGATTTTTTTCACGATATCCATAAAATTCCTTATGATCGTGTTCTTTCCCTCGTAAATCACATCAACTTTTGGAACCTCAAACCTCTCGCGGGATGTGACATCCTCGGGAAGAGCCTCACGAACGCGATGAAGTAAGGATTCGTAATCGTACATATCTGTCATATTTTCACCTCACGGCCCCAATGAATTTTTATTTAAAAAACTTTTCATTTCTGCAGTTGTTTTTTTATCATTTTTTCCACGATCTCTATGAACTCGTCCTCCTTGCCCCGCGGTATGGTGGCTCCTGCGGCAATATTGTGTCCTCCACCGAATCCTCCTACTTGAGCGGAAGCCTCTCTCATTATGATTGAAAGATCAAGGCCCTTGTCCACTAGAACCCTCGGAGCCCTTGCGGAAACCTTTATGTTTCCATCATCGCTGTTGGCGAAGGCTATTATGGGTAGATCCCTGTTATCTTCCTCAGTGAGTAGCATGGAGGCCACAATGCCCACAATGTTTTCATTTATGTTTCCTCCAGCGTGGAAATACTGTAGATTTTCACGCTTTACAATTCCTATTTCTTTCACGAAGTTCACACCTTCAACAAGGTTTTTCCTGTGGTGATTTAGCATGCTTAGCGCTCTTTTGTAGTACTCATCCCTGTCTCCGAGGCATACCTTGTAGCCAATGAACGCCTTGTTGTACCTTCCGCAGGCATTTAGAAGGGTGGCAAATTCCTTTGCGTCTCTCAGAGGAGTGCCCCTCTCCTCCCTCACAAGCACGTACACCTCCCCTATGAGTCGCTCTGCCATCTCATGCCCGTAGCCCATCCTCAGAATGAGTTTCACAAGTTCTGAGAGTATGAGTCTCCTTTCCTCCATGCTCAGATCCACCCATCTCCTCCATTTTTCCCTCTTTAGTGGGATTCCCAGATTTTTCAGAAAGGATATGCATCTCCTTTCATCGCCCGTGAGCGTTGGTAACAGAGGGTCGGTGGAGTACTGAAGCATTTTGTGTATGGGTCTCGTTTCCCTGCCAAAAAATCTCGCATCCAGGAAATAATCCACATAACCATGCTCCTTTGCCTCCTTAAGTATGATCCTGTTTGTTCCCGTGAGGCGAAGGTTCTCACTATCCTGCATATCTCCAATGGCACCCACTATGGCGAGGGCGCTCAGATCCACATTTCTCCTGTCAAGTTCTCTTGCCACAAAATAAGTTGTTCCCGCGCCGCTAATGTCCACCGCTCCCTCCCTATTGAAGACGTGGGGATTGAGCTGCAGCACATCGTTTTTGGATAATTCTTCAAAGAAGGATGAGAGGTTTCTCCTTGCAGATTTTGGGATTATAACATTTAAACTGCTGGGAACATGGTGATCTGTGATAACTGCATTTAGCCCGTACATGAGGTGAACCATCCCGCTGCCCAGGTCTGTGAACCACACCAATGAGGGATTCTCATCCTTGAGTTCCTCAATTTTTTTCTCATCAAGTTGCTTCACAAAATCAACACGAAACTCCTTATTCAAACGCTCCAGGGCACGGGCTGCTATGCTGCCAGAGGTAATGCCGTCGGCATCAATGTGGCTCACAACAACTATGTTTTCTGCCTCTCTTATTTTATTCGCAATCTCTTTTGCTCTTTTCAAAAAAGCATCCACGGGGGTGGTATGGGCGCCTCATAAAAATTTTTTTCTATTCTATGCCCAGGGAGCGGAGTTTTTCCCTTGTGGGCACTCCGTTTTCCCAGCCCCTGAACTCGTAGTACTCCTGCAGCATGTTTTCAAAGATCTCCCTGCTTAACGCGTGTTTTCCCTTGAATATTTTTGGGGGTAGTGTGTCGTAACTTCCGTCAATGCCTGCACGAACGTTGAATATACGCTCAAGATTGTATATTCTCTCACCCACGCGAAGTATGTCCTCGCTTCTGTATTCTATCCCCGTTGCAGCGCTCAGAAGTTTCGCGTACTCGACCTCAGTCATCGCGAAGGATGTGAATTTACATAGCACCAGAGAGTCTATGGCTGCACTCAGGTTCTGGAATATAACAACCAGCCCCGCTTTTCCCTCCGGGTTTAGACGATGAATAAGTTTGGGCTTGCCTATAATCTCTGGAGCGACCATATAGGCACGAAGGTGGCATCCACCCCTGTTGCTGGTGGCATAGCTCAGCGCCTGACCGTAAAGACCGCGGGGATCGTAGCCTGGAAGTTCAAGACCCTTTATGTCCGTGCTCTTATCCTTTTCTCCATATTTTTGTGCAAGTATCCTCGACCCTTTGGAGAGTTCCTCGTCATCCACAATTTTTTCAATATTGTCCAGGAGATCCTTGCCTGTTATTTCCCTGTAGAGTGCGAGGGTTGCTCCGGCCGTTATGGTGTCCATTCCGTAATCGTTGCATTTTTTGTTTGCCTTTACGATTCTCTCATAATTCCCGTTCTCCAGGTTTGGTCCAAATGCCCAGATTGTCTCATATTCTGGCAGTTCCACACCGCTCTTTTTATCAAATTTCTTGCAGTTTATGGGACAGCCCCAGCATCCCCTGCTCCCAACATCGTAATTCTTTATGATTGAATCTCCCGATAACTCTGGAGCATCAAAATGCACATCGTTGAAGTTGTTGGTGGGCATAACGTCAAGGTAATTCACTATGTCGTAGAGCATTGCGGTGCCAAACACCCTGAGGCCCTTGTTTATGGGGGGAGATGCTTCAAGGAGCCTTACCATCTCCTTCATTGCAATTTTAAATGCCTCCACGTCCGCCACAGGAGGTTTTTTTGAGCCCTTAACGGTTATTGCCTTCAGATTTTTTGAGCCCATTATGGCTCCGAGTCCTCCACGGCCTGCGGTGTGGGTGTAATCGTTCATTATGCCCGCGTAAAGCACGCTCTTCTCTCCCGCTTTTCCTATGCAGGCCACGCTTCCCATACTTTCCAGGTTATTTGTGCATTCTTCCACATTCTTTCTCCATATGTGCGAAGCATCCTCTATGCCTATTTCATCATCCATTATCCTGATGTATACGGGCTTGTCTGCCTTTCCCTTCACAACGAGGGCATCGTAACCGGCATAATGCAGTTCCTTACCCCAAAATCCCCCTGAATTGGAATCTAAAATCGTGCCTGTTAGTGGGGATTTGGATACAACGCTGTGTCTACCAGACATGGGGGCAATTCCGGTTAGAGGTCCCACGGTGAAAACGAGGGGGTTGCTTTCGTCAAATGGCTCAATTTCTGGACTTGCCATATCGGTGTAGATTTTCACACCGAGCCCCCTGCCCCCCACGTAATTCTTCAGAATCTCAGGGTTTATACTTTTTTTCTCAATCTTCCCGCTGCTCAGATCCACCACAAGCATTCTGGACGTCCATGCGTGCATGGGTGGGTAATTTGTATGGGCATTAAAAACTTATCCCATTCTGGGGAAATGTTTTTATATTTTGCCCTGAAAAATTATAAGTACTAAGTGGTTCATATCAAGTTTATGGACGAGAAAAAGAAGATAATTGCATCTGCAGTTTTGACATCTCTCGGCATAGGTGCCTATTACCTCCTACGGGAGGATTTTATGGATTTAATTGAATCCACCATGGTTGAGGAGAGGAGGAATGAGCCGGAAAAGAGAGATTTCTGGGAGGGAATGACATGGGATAAGTTGCACACCCTCTTGGGCTCCAAATTGAGAAAAGATAACATAATGGAGGCATATTACCTTCTTGATGAAAAGGATAAGATGAAATGGCGCAGGGCGGTGTATAGGGGTGTTAACACTTCCCTGGACAGGGCTTTTGTGTATCTTGATGCTCGCATAATCTCCCAGGTTTACCCCACCCTCACGCAACTTAAGGACATTGTGGGCAAATACTCCCACAACAGGGCGAGTTTTGAAGATATGTATGCCGTTTATAGGGCCTCTCTGCATCAGATTTTTGGAATAGGATAAATTTTTATAGATGCTTCAACTCTTGCCAATGATGATTATTGTTCGCTATGGGGAGATAGGTCTCAAGGGAAGAAATCGAAAAAAATTTGAAGAATTGCTCGCCAGGAACATTGAGAGGAAGTTGAAGAGATACGGATACTCATCGCACACGAAAATTTTAAGGGGGCGCATCTTTGTATTTGCCCCCGATGAGGCGGCGGGTTTGATTGCAAAATGCCCCGGAGTTGTATCCGTGTCTCCTGCAAGGGAAGTTGAGGAGCATCTCCTTTTTGAGCACATAAAAAATGCTCTATCAGATTACGCTCCGAGGAGTTTTAGGGTGAGCACCCATAGGGTTGATAAGAATTATCCAAAAACTTCACAGGAGATAAACGAGGAGATAGGCAGGTTCATCGTGGAGGAATTTGGCTGGAAAGTGGACTTGAAAAATCCGGAATTAACCGTGGGTGTTGAGATCATAAAGGGCAAGTTTTACGTTTACCTCGATAGGATATCCGGTATTGGAGGTCTTCCCGTTGGCTCTGCAGGGAAATTGGTTTTGCTGATATCTCCCGGCATTGATTCTCCTGTTGCTGGGTATTTGATGATGAAAAGGGGTGCAAAAATTGTGGCATTGCACATGAAGCACAGAGATGAGGGCGTCAAGAAGGTTGAGAGGATTGTTGAGGTGCTCGACCAGTACTCTCCCCGTAGGATAGAACTTGTGGTGGAGGATCATTCTGTGATTTTGGAGGAAATGGCCCGTAAGTTGAGAGAGATCAATAGAGAGAGGTGGATATGCGTGTTTTGCAAGTACACCATGCTGAAAATTGCAAACGATGTGGCCCAAAGGCATGGGGCGCTCGGGATAATCACGGGCGACTCACTGGGCCAGGTCGCATCTCAAACTCTGGAAAACATGTACATTGAAACTCAGGCCACCAGTTATCCCATATACAGACCCCTGATCGGTATGGATAAAAATGAAATTGAAGGAATTGCGAGGGATATAGGTACATACGATGTATTTCTCTCAATGGGAGAGGAAAAATGCCCATTCAGACCTAGATTCGTGACTGTGCAGGGCAAGTATGAGGAGTTTGAAAGGATAAAAAACAAACTGGGAATCTAAATCCATGTGTCCACAAATCTGTATTTTTTTGGTATTTGATTTATCAATTTTCCCTTGTACAGCCCGCACCCCAGAATATCGTCGCCATGTTTTACAATCACGTATCCGTATTCCACGGAAAACTCTCTCTCAATGTTCTCTCCCTTCAGGAATTTCAACGCATCCTCTCTATTCAGTTCAACCACATTCTTTTTTGCAAATTTACCAACAATTCTTAGAAACGCCGTTGATGGTTTTGGCACAGATCCCAGTGTGAGGGCCTTTATGCCTATTATCTCAACATTATTTGCATTTAGCACCTCTCCTGTGAAGGCCCACACTCTCTTACCCCTGACCCAGAATGTGTACTTTTCCATAATTTCCTTTTTTATTTCGAATCTCTCAACGAAGTAATTTCTGTACTCATTCCCTTCTGAGAACTGCAATGAACATCCCTCCCGTATCAACAAGATGTGGATATATTCTTTTGTAGAATTCTGCATACTGGAACTCCTCTCCGTCCCACTCTTCCACGCCTGAGATGTGGGGGATGGGCACGGTGAAATGCACTGGCTTCAGATTTAATTTTCTTATCCCGTATTCTACCACGCTCTCATTTTCCTCCGGGGCAAATGTGCAGGTGGAATAAACGATGATCCCGTGATCCTTCAAATGCCTTGCTGCATTTTTCAGCATTCTTTTCTGCTGCTCTCCAAGGTACAGATGCTCTCTCTTTTTTGGATACCTGAAACCCCAGGGATTTTTTCTCACGGAACTCTCTCCGGAGCAGGGTGCGTCCAGGAGTATCTTTGAAAATTTAATCCCAAAATCTCCACTTCTCGCATCTAGGCGAGTCATTATTGTGTTTGTTATTCCCATCCTTTCCAAATTTCCACCAAGGGATTTGATTCGCGATAGACTGATATCATTTGCAACAATGGTACCCTCATTACCCATTATCTCTGCGATCATCGTTGTCTTGCTTCCAGGTGCCGCGGCCATGTCGAGTATTACATCCTCCTTTCTTGGATCAAGTGCAAAGACAGGAGCCATGGAGGAGAGGTCCTGAACATAATAGTAGCCAAGGGAGTGCTCTATTGTTGCCCCTGGATGCTTCACTGGTATGCTTATTATTCTGTAGGCGTTCAAATTTTCAAACCTTTCAAATCTCAACCCTTTTCTCTCCAGTCTTGCAATGAGTTCCTCTTCTCCAATTTTCAGTGTGTTTACCCTTATCCAGTAGGGCTGGGGCCGCGATATCATTTCTATAAATTTTTCAAAATTTGGAATTATGGTGGAGTACCTCTGGAAGTATTTTATTTTCTGCTCTTCCATGCCTCGACCACCGCCCTGTAAAGGCTCTCTGCATCTATGCCCAGGGTCTCACAGGATCTGAGCACCTTTTCTATTTTTCCCTTCGAATCCTCCAAGTTTGCTCCCTTCAATTCATTCTCGAGATCTTCAATTGCGCTCTCCGGGTATATGTAAAAATCACCTGTTATCCTTATGCTCTCTATTTTTTTGCCCCTGAATCTAACCCAGACCCTTATCAATTTTTCCGCTTTTATCGTGCTTTTACCTTCGGTAAGTCCACTCTCTCGTTGCATATTTTTTAACCTCCAGTTCTTCGGCTTTTTTGATAACATCCTTCGGAATGTTTTCCTCGTAAATTTTCATCCCCAGCGCTTTTTCAAATCCGTGCACCAGGACCTCTTGCAGTTCTTCAAACTCTATGTTCACTCCCTGATCTCTCAGGGATGTAACTCTCTCCCTGGCATTTTTTATCAACTTATCCCTTATCTTTTCGTTTGGGACTTTTAGGATTGAGAACATCTCTTCCAAATCTACATCGATCAAGATGGTTCCATGCTGCAAAAGGCCCCCATATTTCCTTGTCTGTGCATTTCCGGATATTTTTTTACCATTCACGCTTATGTCGTTTGTTCCGGAGTACTGGGCCTTGAGACCTAAACTCTTAAGCGCCTCGATTATGCCACCCTCTATGTTTTTATAAGATTCCAGTATGGGTCCTGGAGGAGGGGGAAGGGTTATGGAGTACGTGACCTCCCACTTGTGGTAAACCGCTCCACCCCCTGTTATTCTCCTCACAATATCCACGCCCAGCTCATTTGCCTTTTTTATGTTTATCTCCTCCTCCACACTCTGAAAATATCCAATGCTCACGGCAGGGGGGCTCCATCCGTACACCCTCAAGGTGGGTCCCACGTCCTTAAGGTGAAATAGTAGAGATTCATCCAGGGCCATGTTCCATGTGCCCCTCTCTTTTTTATCAAATATAACTCTCAAATCCATTCTTGCACCTCACATGTTCCTTGTGTATTCTATTATCCTCTCTATGCTCTCTTTGCTCAGCACGTGCTCTATAACGCAGGCATCCTTGTCCGCAATTTCCTCACTCACTCCTATGTGCATGAGCAGTTTTTTTATTGCCTCATGCCTCATCTCAAGGGATTTTGCGAGTTTCACTCCCTTTTCTGTGAGATCGATTCGCCTGTATTTTTCGTATATGACGTATCCTTCATCCGAGAGTTTCTGGAGCATCTCGGTAACGCTTGATGGTTTGACATTGAGAAGTTTTGCCAGGTCAACGGTTTTAACATAACCCTTCTCATTTTTCAGTTCGTAAATTCTCTCAATGTAGGTCTCCCTGATCTCCTGCATAGGTCTACAATTTTTTAAGGTATTTAAATGTTTATTGGATTAATTTTTCACATCTCAATGTAACTCACGGCCTCAACGTAGATATCGAGTAATTCTCTGTTCCTGTGTGTCACGTAGGCGTAAAATGGATATTCCTCCTCTCCAAACACTATTCTATCCTCACCGTTGCTGCTGATGAGAAATGTTGGTTGATCCTCGTACTCCTCCGGAGGAAACTCCTCCTCGGAAAGGCCCACTATCAAGTACCTGGATAGTGCGAGAAAGATGTAATTCTTGTACACGGTTATGTCCCTGCTTCCAATATCGAACTCTATATGCAGTGTACCCCTATGATACATATCTTCCCATTCATCAAGTTTTTGTGGAATGAGATCCAAGAATCTCTCTGTGAGTTCAACATCTCCATTTTCATTGGTGTGGGCAACGTCATCCAGGTACATGAGGTAGCCATCCTCAGAGGAAACTGTAAGATCATAGGTTCTGTCCATATCCTCGAATTCCAATACGTGGAATGTGAGTGAAACGATCCCATAATTTTTAATCTCATTTTCCACCTTTTCTATTTCCATATCCACGGTGTTTTCTATTGGGTAGGAGAGTAAGACCTCCCTTAAAAATCCGAAGAGATTCTCGCTGAGGTCATCACATTGCATAGTCCGGCACCTCCTCAACGGTCATGAAGAATTTTATGGCTTTCACCACCATTTTCTTATCCTTCTCGTCTGCAGATTCGTATATCTCAAATAGCCGATCTATCCTGCCTATGGTATCACCTCCCACTGCAGAAATTCTGCATTGGCATTTAATAATTTTTCCGAAATGTTCGGGTTTAAAAAGAGGCGCCGGGGGGGAGATTCGAACTCCCGCCCCCAATAGAGGGGACCAGCTCTCAAGGCTGGCGCCGTAGTCCACTTGGCTACCCCGGCCTGAGATGAGGAAAGAGCCGAGATATTTTAAGTTTTCTCGTATTTTTTATTTACAATTTCATAGATCTCCTCCGCCGTTTTTCTTCCTATGCCCTTGACCTTTATGAGATCTCCAACCTCTGCGTTTATCACATTTCTGACGCTTCCAAAATGCTCCAGGAGCCGCTGGGATAATTTTGCAGAGACGTTGGGTAGTGATTCTACAATGTATCTCTGTCTCTCCTCATCGCTCATAGGTCTCTTTTCCTTCCTCACGGCCACTTCTCTCTTTTCCGAGTATTCCCTTTTTACCAGAGAATCTATGAATTTTGCCGACTCCCTTGCATCCTTGGTGAATACCATGGGCACCTGGTAATCGGCTATTATGGATGCCAGAGCCCCGTATATGGAGTTCTCATGAAATCCCCGAATGAATAAACTCTCCCCCTCAATTATCAAAATGGGAATTTGATAGTTTCTCCTCATCTCCAAAATCTGCGAGAATAGGCGTCCATCTTTAAGAGACTCAAGAAAATCATCCACCCTCTTTCTCTCAACAACCATCCTATCCGAGATCAGGTAATCTCCTATTTCCAGTTGCTTTGGCACTATCCTGTATTTCTCCGAGAGGTATTTAACCACATCGCTTCTGAACTCACGGGTATCCACATAAAGTTCCGGTTTGTGCTCTTCAAAATCGAACAATCTCAGTTGCCCCTTCCTCTCCTTTTTTTCCTCAAATATTTCTCTTTTCTTGATATCCTTCATTTTTTCACTCAGCAGGGATCTGAGCCACAGAAGTTCGTTTTTCATTTTCTTTTCCTTGTTTCTGGAGGACCAGAGATAGGCAACGTCTCTTGTTCCCTTGATTGTGAGTATTATCACCTTTCCCAATCTCGTCCTTCCAGTTCTTCCACGGCGCTGTATGGTGCGTATCTCTGATGGCACCGGCTCGTAGAATATAACCATATCTGTGGCAGGTATGTCAAGTCCCTCCTCAGCCACACTGGTTGCCACGAGAACGTTGTATTCACCTCTCTTGAATCTTTCCACTATTTCAACCTGCTCCCTCTGTTTCAGCCCCCTATCCTCACCCTTTGATGCCTGTCCAACGAATCGAATTGCCCTGACGTTGGGCACTTCGTTCAGAGAATCTGTCACGATCTGTGCGGTCTCCCTGAAGTGTGTGAATACGATGATCCTTATATCAGGATTTGCAGCGATTTCCTTTCTCACTATGGTTTTCAGCGCATTGAGTTTCGGGTTATCTATTTTATCCATTCTTTCGGATATTTCCCGAGCCATCCTTACGATCTCTATGAATCGCTCGTCTCTCACAAGCGTTCTTGCTGCCTTGCTGCCACCCTTTGAGTTTCCCTCCTCTATGATCCTCATGAGGTAATTGTAACAGGACTCAAAACCCTGGGTTTCCAGATACTCAAGAGCATAGTCTATTTTTATGGCCATGGTTATTAGCATTGCTGCCTGATAGAATTCGGTCTTTCCCTCCCTTATCTCCTGCTGGGCTATTTTTTGTGCTCTTAGAACATCACTTCTTGTGGGTTTTCTCACCGTCACAAACAGTCCAAATTTTCTCAGTTCTGTTATTATTGAGTTGTACAGTTCCTTCAATTTTGTGTAAAGTTCCTTTATTTCGGAGGGCATTGGCAGTTCTACCCACCTTATCTGAAATCCCTTAACGTATTTCCTAACATCTGGATCGTCCTCAGTGCGTATTTCAACGTTTTCAACACCGAGATTCTCTATGATTTCCGTTATCTTTTCCTCATCTCCACCCGGGGAGGCGGTTATTCCGAGTATGAGATGGTCCGTTCTTGACTCCCTGTACTTCTTCGCGATGTAAACATAGGCGTAATTTCCAACAGCACGATGTGCCTCATCAAAGATGATAAGTGAGAAATCTCTGAGATTCACATCCCCGGAGATGACATCGTTCTGTATTACCTGTGGTGTTGCGATTACAATATCAGCTTCCTTTATCATACCTTTTCTCTTGCTTTTCCCAACCTCCCCGGTTAATACTGCCACCCTCTCTATCCTTGTGAGGTTTTTTATTGTTCTAGCATGCTGCTCTACAAGTGGCTTTGTTGGAGCCAGAAAAAGGATCTTCCCTCCCTTTTTGTTTAGAACCTCTGCAAGCACAAGAATGGCAATAATCGTTTTTCCCAGGCCCGTGGGAAGAACCACAAGGGTGTTTCCTTTAAGGGCGCTTTGGGCTATCTTCACCTGATACTCCCTTTCTTCGATTGCATTCTCCTTGAGAAGCGGATTGGACAGAAGCACGGAGCATGTATTGGAAAAAGAGATTTAAAATTTCCCCGTGTTTTATGTCCCTTTTCTTTTTCTTATGTGCGCGGCCAGCAGTATGAGCAGGGGCAGTATTATGAAGGACATCATGTCTCCCGTATCACCTGCAAATGCAAGCACATCGGCAAAATTTCTTATGCCTGCCAGGTAAATCAGGAGTGGGGGTATTGTTGTTATGGCCCATGCCAGAGGTGTTTTCATCTTCAGAAATTCCTTCGTATTGCTCTGATTTGCCAAACCCACTCCGATGTAACTTGTTGTTATGGCCAGAAGCGGTATGATGTTTCCCAGCACACCTCCCGCGTACCCGTAGATCTTTGAGAGACCCTGAGTTGCTATCTGGGGAGTGCTCTTTCCGAAAACGAGGAGAAACACGGCCATAAACACGCCGTAAATTAGGGTGGGTATTAAGAATGCCAGTATCACAACTCTCCTGGTTTTTTCATAACTTCCAAGTCCCCTGTACACATCCGGAATAACAGTATGGCATCCAAGGGAGAATATGGCCACTCCGGTAATGGTGAAAAGACCTCCCAGATTGGTGTATATCCCATTCTTCAGATTTGCATGGGGTATGAGGATCACAACCACGCCAATAAAAAGTATGAGCATTAGGTAACTCATTATCAATTCGGTTTTTCCACTTGCCTCCAGGCCCTTGTATATCACTAAAGATGCAAGGATCCAGAATATCAGACCACCGATGGTATCGTTGATGTTGAATAGGCTTGATATCACATTGTCCATACCTGCCACATAGGCTAACAGGGCCCCAAAACTCATTATGAAAATACTTATGTACATTACCCATCCACCAGCGCGACCGAGCATCCTGTTTGCAATTGTGCTCATCTGTGCTCCGTTCATATCCACACTGAATTTCAGAATTATGAGTCCCGTGAAGAGAAGCAAGAACATAACTCCCAGAAGCACCACGCTGGCCATTACGAGTCCGACCTGGGCAGCCGCATAGGGCAGTCCAAGCACGCCCGCGCCGATCTGCGTGCCTATCAGGATTGCCAGTCCCTCACCTGGAGTTATTTGCTCCTTTCTTACCCTTATGGTTGAAGTTCTCAGGGTCACTATTTTCCTCTTTTTTCTAAGTATGTGCATCAAATTCTTCTTTCTCTTTCTACGGCGACGTTTCAGAAGGATTCTCGTGGTGTTTGGGTCTGAGGGACTCATATTTAATCCTCTTCATCCGATTCTATAACAATGGCAGTTGTTGTATCTATCACACCCTCTATCTTGTAAATCTTTGATACGATGTCCCTTGTTAATTTTTTCAGGTTCTTTGCCTCAACGCGAAGTATCGCGTCGTATGGGCCGGTCACGCCGTTTGCCTCCTTTACCTCGGGCACTTTTTTCTTTATCTCCTTGAGTACCTTCCCGATCTTGTCCACCTCAAGGGTTAATAGTATATAGGCCTCTATCATATCCATCACCTATGGGGATATGGACGATCGTGGATTTAATTCTTATGAGTAACCTTAAATTCAATGTTTCAATTTTGGAATTATGATAATCGCTGAGGTGACGATAACTCCCCTGGGAGTGGGTACCAGTGTGTCAAAATACGTCAGGGCTGCCTTTGAGGCAATGAGGAGCACTGGATTGAAGATAGAGTTAACACCCATGAGCACCGTCTTGGAGGCAAACACTCTGGACGAGATTTTTGAGGCGGTCAAAAGGGGAGAGGAAGCCATGATAAATGAGGGTGCCCTTCGTGTTGTCATAGATATAAAGATAGATCATCGCCTGGACAAGGATGCAACGATGGAGAGCAAGAAGAGAGCGGTGCTGGGATAGATTTAATTACCTTGACGCGATTCAAGTTATATGGAAAGGAGAAAAGCCCTTCTCATAATTCTTGATGGTCTCGGAGATCGTGCCATAAAGGAATTGGGGTACAAGACACCCCTGCAATTCGCGGAGACACCCCATCTTGACAAGATCGCGAGGATGAGTGTTGTTGGGCTCATGGACCCCATCGCTCCGGGCATAAGGGCTGGGAGCGATACCTCGCATCTGAACCTGTTGGGTTACGATCCCTACGAGGTTTACACGGGCCGTGGTCCCTTTGAGGCTGCAGGTCTGGATATGGAGGTCAGGCCAGGAGATGTCGCATTTCGCTGCAACTTTGCAACTGTGGATGATGAACTCATTGTTAGGGACAGGCGTGCTGGCAGGATAAAAGAAGGTACGCACGAACTTGCCAATGCACTAAACGGGATGAAGATTGAGGATGTTGAATTCTTCGTCAAGGAAGGGGTTGAGCATCGTGCCGCCCTGATCATGCGTGGCCCTGGATTGAGCTCCCATGTGAGTGATGTGGACCCCCATGAGGTCGGGAAGAAAATTCATAGGGCTAATGCACTCACTCCAGAGGCGGAGAAAACCGCGAGGTTGCTCAACGAGTTCGTTATGCGTGCCCATAAAATCCTGAAGGAGCATCCCGTGAATAGGGAGAGGGAGAAGAAGGGGTTAAAACCGGCAAATATTCTCTTACCCCGTGGAGCAGGTATGGCACCTCACCTTGAAAATTTTCAGGATAAATGGGGAATGTGGGGTGCCTGTGTGGTTGGCACGCCCTTGATACGGGGCATATGCAAGATTGCCGGAATCGATCCCATAGATTCTCCGAAATTCACAGGTTCCTACGATACTGATATGAAGGGAAAGATAAGGTATGCGGTTGAGGCTTTGGAGAAAAGGGGGTACGATTTCGTGCTCGTCAACATAAAGGCACCGGACATAGCGGGACACGATATGGAGCCAAGGAAGAAGGTTGAGGTGATAGAGCGCATTGATGAGGCCATGGAGTATCTGCTCAACATACTTCCGGAGGATATAGTGGTTGTGATAACGGCTGATCACAGCACACCGTGCAGTGTGGGAGATCACAGTGGAGATCCCGTACCCATAATGCTCTACGCCCCTGATTCAAGGGCTGAGGGCACAGCATTCAACGAGGTTGATTGTGCAAGGGGCTCTCTGCGCATAAGGGGCTCTGATCTTATGAGAATAATACTCAACATAACAAACAGGGCAGAGAAGTTCGGAGCGTGAATGAAAGTGCATACGAATGCCAGGATGGTTAAGGGTATTCGCCCTTGGAAGGTCATTTACTGGATAGGTGTTGTCATCATGGGATTCGGGTTTATGCTTATGCTCTACGAATCTCCACTCAAATGGTGGCTGGGATACGTTGTAATTGGGATGGTTCTTGTGATACTCTCCCTGATTCAGATCGATAAAAGGATAAAATCTGCGAAACAATGAGGATCAACGCCCTCGAAGTTTACTCATTTTTTCTATTTTTCTCTCAATCATCTCCCTCTTTGCGATGTCGTGCCTTGCATAGATCCTGCCAGATATGTGTTTGAGAGCCCTTTCGGCTATGTCCTCTGCCTCATACAGATCCTTTCCAATGCCCACGACCGCCAGGGAGCGTGAGGTTGTTGTGTAAATCCTTCCAGATTTCTCATCAACCGAAGCGTAATATAGCAGGGCCCCCTCTTTTTCAACCCTCTCCTCGTTCACCTTGATCTCCACACCCCTCACTACATTTGAAGTTCCATATCCCTCTGGCACAACATACTTCACAACGGTGGCCTTGCTCTCAAACTCTATCTTTTCGTTCAATCTTCTCTCAATGATGCTCCAAGATATGTCCACCAGATTGCTCTTTAAAATAGAAAGTACATTCATCGCCTCAGGATCGCCAAAGCGGCAGTTTATCTCTATGACCTTCGGCCCCTCAGCGGTGAGCATAAATTGGCCGTAGAGCACGCCTTTATATTCTCGTCCCTCCCGTCGCATAGCCGCTATGATGTCCTCGAGAATATTCATTGCTCTTGCATAGTCCTTATCGTCCATGAACGGAAGGAGGTGGTTCTCCATGCTGTAAGACCCCATACCCCCTGTATTTGGACCCTTATCTCCCTCGTAGGCCCTCTTGAAATCCTGCACCAGGGGCATGCCCTTCGCATTTCTGCCATCTGTAAAAACCTGAAGGGTGAACTCCTCGCCCACAAGTTTTTCCTCTATTATCACCTTTCTCTCTCCACCTATGCCCTCCTCAAGCACTCTTTTCGCGTACTCAATGCCCTCCTCCTTCGTTTTGAAATGATCGCCCATCACCCAGACACCTTTCCCGCCGGTCACGCCCACGGGCTTCACCACGAAGGGTTTATCGTAATCCTTCAGGAATTCCTCCACCCTTCTGGGCTCAGTGAAAACGAAGTAATCCACGATTCCATCAATTCCGTGCCTTTTCATAAGATCACGCATGAATTCCTTGGAACCCTCTATTATGGCCGCATTCTTTTTTGGACCGACTACGGGTATGCCGTGCTCTTCCAGCATATCCGCCATACCCCTTATCAACGGTTCCTCTGGCCCTATGAATGCTAAATCAACCTTCCTGAACTTGACCCAGTCAAGGTTCTCAACGAAACTCACGGAGTTGTGATCGCCTATCACATAATCCTTGGCAATTCTGGCAATTCCAGGGTTTTTGTGCCTCATCACCGCGTATATCTTTGCTCCTCCCCTTGCAAGCGCTCTGGCTATGGCGTGCTCCCTCCCTCCAGAACCTATCAGAAGGACCTTATTCATCACTCTCACCTCCCATCTTCTCCTCAAAGAATTTCTTTATGTCCTGGGGCCTGGAGGCATCTATACCAAAATATTCGTTGAAGCGTTTCGTGGTGCGAAGAACAATGGTTCTGCCGGTTCTCTTTCCATACACAAACCCTCTTTTTTTCAACTCATCAATGTGGGCATACACCTTTGTACCAATTATCTCGCGAAGTTTGCTCTGTGTTATGGGTTGATAGTAGGCGATTATTGCCAGGGTTTTGAGAACGTCATCGCGCATCTCCTTTTTACCCATGGCGTAGCCATACTCCACATACCCGCTTCTCAATTGCATAACGTACTTATTTCCGATTCTGGCTATCTCTATGGCTCCACCCCTTTCCTCATAGTCCTTTCTCAATCTTTTCATCGCCTTGCTGACTTCTCCACTGCTCAAATTGGCAACCTTTGCTATCTCACCGACTCTCAGAGGTCTGTCAGAAGAAAAAAGAATGGCTTCAACGATCTTCATGGTTTCATCCATATGTGTGTATAATCGGGCAGATTAAAATACTTTGCGCAGGAAAAATAAATTAGGAGCATTGCAATTATATCCCCCATGAACTGTTACGCCATAAAGGCCCAGATCCCGAAGAACGCAAATTCATATTTCAATTATTTCAAGAGCGCCGTGCTCAGAAAATGCGAGGAGATGATGGCGGAATGCGTTATTGAAATTATTGATGGGCGCATAATTCTCTTCACCACCGCTTCACCCGATATTTTGCTCAACGGAGTCAAGGGAGTAAAGGCGCATTATCCTGTAAGGATCTTTGAGGATTTTGATGCCTTAATCCGAGAGATTGCTGTGAGATTGGATGATTGTGAGAGTTTTGCAATTCGCTCAAATAGGAAGGTTGTGGAGCAGGAAATAGGGGCAAGAATTGTGGAGTTGAAGAAGATGAAGGTGGATCTTGAGGCTCCTGAATGCGAGATCGTTGTGGAGAAGCGTGGAAGGTTTTATCTTCTATTTCTTTAAATTCTAATGTTTCACAGGAAAAACTTCGGAGAACTCTATAAATATTGGCAGGATAATTGGTTGTTGGTGAGTATGATGGAGAACGATATGGATGTGAAAAAACTGCCCGGATACAGGGAGGTAATACCCGAGGGGTACAGGCGTGTTGTATACCTGAGCTGGGAGGAGTGGGAACCCACATTTTGGATGAGGCCAGAGGGTTGCTCTCTGCACCTAAATGAGGATGATGCCAGGAAATTTGTGGATGATTTTGCGGATAGATGGATTTATCCTGTGGGGGATCCTGTACCCGTGTATGTAAGCCCCGATCTCTATGAAAAAATAAAAGAAAGATCCGATGAATATTCGGGAATGCTCATTTCTCGCCCCAAGGAGGTGGATCTCATAAGGGAAGGAAAGTTGATATTCACGGAGAGGAGAAGTGGATGGGTGATAAGGGACATTGGTGGCATGGAATATAAATGAATGCTCTCCACCTTTTTATTTTTCATAGAAAGTTTTATCTTCCTTTAGCATACTATCCCAGACATGGGCGATGTTGAGATTTCAAGGATAAGCATTGCAGGTAAGGAATTCCTCGGAGTGAAGGTAAATTTGCAAAATGTCCCCCTCCTTCTGCTCAAGGGAAGTAGGGGATTTGCCATGTGTGGATATTTGAATCCGGAGGCAGCAGAGAAGATTGGGGACGCGGCCATCATAGTTTCTGGGGTGAAAAATTTTGAGGATATGTTAAATGCCAGGATCAAATGGGTGTCCTCAGGAGCAAGGAAGATGGGCGTGCGTGAGGGGGCAATTCTCAAGGAGGAGATCACCAAGATTGGATAGTTTCCTCCACTTTCATAAGTTCCCTTATAATCCCGTCGTGCTTCTTCTCATCCTCCAGTATCTTTTCCACCTCCTCTTGCAGATTCTTTGGTATGAATCTGCAACTCTCCAGTACAAGTTGTGCGTAAACGTACATTGAGATCTCCTCCTGTGGGAGGAGACAATCCCTAAACTCTCTTTGGGAGCATATTTTCTCCGGCTCCCTGAATTTCTCTATGTATGAACTTATACCGCTGCATGTTTTTCTTTGCTCCATTTTCAATTTCTTGAGCGTGTAATCTCTTATTCTTGAGTAAACCCTGGCATGCCTGAAGGAGTCTCTGGCTATTTCGTAGAGTTTTTCCGACCGTTTTGGATTCCTACCCGCAAGATACACGTAGTATCTGCCGATAAGTTCTTCAAATTCTATTCCGCAGGAAAGCATATCTATCACGGAAATTTCAAGTCCCTCATAGGTCTGACGCACCCTCTCCTTCATCTTATCCGACACCGGTCTCGAGAGGGAGATGTAGTAGGCCAGTATGGTCATCACGAGCCACCATGCAGCCCAGAATATGTTCACGAGATAGGCGTAAAGAAGCGCACCTTGAGAGTACCAGAGTTTGAATATGCCTGCCGAAATTGAGGTTGAAAGAAGAAGGATTATCGCTATGAAGAAAAGATGGTACCTTGTGATGGTCCCTTTTTTCCCTTTTTTCGGTGTCACATTAAACGGTTTTTTCTTACCGGCAAGCCATTGAAGAAAGGCAATGGTCACGGGTAGGGATGACACCATCTGTATGCCCTGATGATAAGCGTATTCCCTTATTCCATAGCGGTATTTTCCCATAGAGTACAGGTAAAATATGAACGTGAACAGAAATATTGAGCCATAAAAAAGCAGATAGTAAAGGGGCGCAATGCTCATAAAATAGATTCCGAAGAGCAGGAAGAGTGTGGGTGCAATTATGTCAATTATGGTGAGTGGCCCAACGTGTAGCCAGTAAAATATCCCGTTTGCATAGTCCACGATTTGCCTGAAAGATAGTCTTGCATTCAGAAGTTTTCTTATGAGCTGGAAGCCCCCTGCTGACCATCTGTTTTGCTGTATCCAGTATGCCTTGAGGTCCAGGGGTGCCTCCCCGTACCAGATCATCGGGATGTCCACGTACTTGCTTTTGTATCCCCTCTCGTGGAGAAGTATGGAGGTGTATATGTCCTCCGTTACCGTTTTCTCGTAGAGCCCTCCCACTTCCAAGAGGGGTTTTATACGAAACACCGTGCCGCTTCCCAAACTGAACGCGCTTCCATTTATATGCCTGGCCCTCATAACAACCCTCAGAAATGGTATCAGTTGTAAATGGGCTGCCAGTGCGATCGTTGTCTCCAGTTTGGAATAGTACTGCGGAACCTGAACAAAGGCAATTTTTGGATCGTCAAATAGTCCAAGTATGCGTTTTGCAAATCCCGGAAGGGGGCGCTGATCAGCATCCAAAATCATCAAAAATTCAAAATCTTTGCTGTACTCCCTTAGCCATGCATTTATGGCCCCTGCCTTGTAACCCCTTCGCGATTTTCTTCTGAAAACCTTGAATTCGTACTCCCTTGAGTACTCGTCTATTTTTTCCCTTATCTCGCTCTTTGTTGAATCGTCCAGGACAAAAACCTCTCCATAACCCTCTGTGGCCATCTTGGCTGCTATTGCCGTCTGCACAACGGTCCAGGGATCTTCGTTGAAGACTGGAATTACAATGGCCATATTCCCAGATACGTCAGAGGGTGCCATTTTAAAATACTCCTTTAGAAACTCTTCATATCTCTTGCTCTTTTTCCAGTATGTTATGAATATGAACGATGATATAATGGAACCCACAGCGTCAAATATTATGAAAAAGGCGAGGATTATAGCGGGATTTTTAATGCCCACTATCCAGGAGAAAATGATGGCCAGTATCACAGGCGTGAGAAACCAAAGAAGGTTTTTGATCCGCATGTTGAGAGTGAGAAAGTATGTTGAAATTTAAAGGTTTGTTCCTCAACTTATCTAAAAAATAGAAGTCAGAAGAGCCACCGGGGGGATTCGAACCCCCGACCTGCTGATATTTCGAAGCCCTTTTCTAAAGGGCTTATACGAATCAGCCGCTCTGCCGGGCTAAGCTACGGTGGCTTTCAAGGCTAAATTGGATTTGCTTATAAATCCTTTTCGATGGGAAAGGTGAAATATGGGTTTGCAAATACTCAATCATTGAGATGGGAACTTGCAGAGCTGCACATTGCCGTTTTCCTGTTTGGATTTGCAGGTTTATTCGGGAAGATGATATCTCTGCCGGCAATGCTGATTGTTCTTGGCAGAGTTCTGTTTGCCTCCGCATTTCTCCTCCTGCTCCTTTTATATAGAGGAGTGGGTTTGAGAATTGAGGGTGATGCCAAAATCTTTCTTCCGATTCTTGGTCTCCTTCTTGCCTTGCACTGGAGCACATTCTTTTACTCCATTCAGATTTCCACGGTGGCAATAGGCCTTTTAACCTATTCAACCTTTCCAATATTTACGGCGATAATTGAACCTGTGGTGTTTGGAGAGAGAATTCATGCAGAGAGCGTGATTCTTTCATTTATTGCATTTTCAGGCGTTGCTTTGATCATTCCATCCCTCAGTATATCCAATCATTACACCCAGGGTGCTCTATGGGGCCTTTTATCCGGATTTGCCTTTTCCCTGCTCACAATAGTGAACAGGAAGTACGTGAAGGAGCATTCCAGTTTGAAACTCGCCTTCTACCAGGATTTCTTTGCAGCCATATTCCTTCTCCCTTCCGTTTTCCTTTTCCCATTTAAATTGTCCACCTCTGATTTCCTTTATCTCCTTGCCCTGGGTGTGATTTTCACAGGACTGGCCCACACGCTGTTCATTCATTCCCTCGGAGCAGTAAGGGCAAACACTGCGAGTATAATAGGCACCCTTGAATCACTCTACGGGATAATTCTTGCATTCTTCATTCTCGGCGAGGTACCCACACTTCGCACAATATTTGGAGGTGCCATAATTCTGGGTGTTTGCCTCTACGTCTCCAGATTTGGCAAGATTTAAGTAATGCATTCAAATGACGGTTCATGGGTAGGTTCTTGAGGGCAGTGCATCACGCCCTTGATGGCATTGGATTCGCATTTACAGGGGAGAGAAGTTTGAGAATTCAGTTTGGAATATTTCTCATCGTTTTAGTTTTTGGGCTTTATTTTCAAATCTCTGCAGATGAGTTTGCCATGATCATTGGCATCTCTGCCCTGGTATTTGGGCTTGAACTCATAAACACGGCCATAGAGAAATCTATGGATATTCTTTCAAATGGTAAGTACGATGAAAGGATAAGGGTTGTGAAGGACGTATCCGCAGGCGCTGTACTCGTGGCTGCCGCATTTGCTGTTGCAATCGGTGTGCTAATATTCCTTCCGAGAATAATGGGGCTTTTAAGATGAGGGCAATTGCACTTTTCTCAGGGGGCAAGGATTCAACCTATGCAATATACCTTGCCATGCAGCAGGGATTTGACATCGAGAAACTCGTTACCATATACCCCAAGAGGGAGGATTCATACATGTACCATGTGCCTGCAATTGATAGAACAAGGTACCAGGCAGAGGCAATGGGAATTCCGCAGGACATATACTCCATAGGCGACAGTGTTGAAGAGTTAAGGAATGTACTATCTCTCTACGATGTGGATGCTGTTATAAGCGGTGCCATTGCCTCAAATTTTCAGAAAACGAAGATAGAGGAGGTCTGTACGGAACTTGGAATGCTCTCCTACGCGCCCCTCTGGGGCAAGGACCAGAATTTGCTCTTAAGAGATATGCTCTTGGCGGATTTCAAGATAATGATCGTGGCCGTGGCCGCCTACGGTCTTGATGAGAGATTTCTCGGTAGAATACTGGATGATGATGTGCTTCGCTCCCTCCAGGAAATGGAACGCAGGTACAGGATAAACGTGAGCGGGGAGGGAGGGGAGTATGAAACCTTTGTGCTCGATGCACCATTTTTCAAGATGAGCATCCGGGTTGAAGATTTTGACGTAATCTGGGACGGCGTTCGTGGAAATATCGAGATAAGGGGCATAACTCTCAACCAAAAAATATTTTAAATTTGCCTAATCTGGCGGTGGCAACAAATTATGAGAAAAATTTAATTAAAATCATGCCATTGGGAGTAATGGGATGCGCCCTGAATCAGGGTAAACTTTAAATATGTCCGCCATATGTAGGGCTGACCCAATGGGCCTGTAGCTCAGCTTGGTAGAGCACCTGGCTTTTAACCAGGTGGTCCGGGGTTCGATTCCCCGCAGGCCCGTGTCCTCATGAGGTGATGAAAAAATGGTGAGATTTAACGTGCTCGAGCACGAACTTGTCCCGGAGCATTACTTGGTGCCAGAGGAAGAGGAGGAGAAAATTTTGAATGAATTAGGTGTGAAGAAGGAAAACCTCCCAAGGATAAAGAAGAGCGATGCAGTTCTTCGCGTTCTGGAGCGCAAGTACGGGCATATTCCCGTCGGAAGCCTTATAAAAATTGTGAGAAAGAGCCCAACTGCAGGCCGCGTGATTGTCTATAGGGTTGTGGTGAGAGATTAAGGTGGTTTTATGGATACAATTGTGGATGTGTTATTTAGGAAAAGTGTGGTAAATCACCATATTGCCTCGTACAATGATCTCATTCCAACGCCCGATAATCCCAACAGCGTGATGCAGGAAATTGTGGATACCACAAAGGTTACGGATGAGGACCCCCCTGGAGTCATAACTCTTGATCGCACAAAGACGGGGGGAAAGACGATAAAGATAATATTTGGCAGGAAAAATGAGTACAATGATGGCATAACTCCCACGATAAAGATAGGAAAGCCTGAGATAAAGGAGGCCACAGGTGCCACGGTGCAGATAACCCCCATGGAGGCAAGATTGAGGGATATGAGTTACCTGGCGCCACTGTACCTGCAAATAATGGTGGTGGAATGCGACGATTCTGGATGCCTTGAAAAGGAGCCAGAGATGGTGAAAATCGGGGATTTTCCAGTAATGGTGAAATCGAAGATATGCACGCTTCACGAGGACAATATTGATGATTACCTTGACTCAATTTCAAAGGACAAGAGCATATTGAACTGGTCCTACAGAAAGAAATTGGAGTATGTTGGTGAGGATCCTGATGACCCTGGTGGATACTTCATCATAGGGGGAAGCGAGCGCGTTCTTGTATCCCTTGAGGACCTCGCTCCAAACCGTGTTCTCGTGGAAAAGAATGAGAGATACAATACGGTGGTTGAGACTGCCAAGGTGTTCTCCCAGCGTCGTGGCTACAGGGCTCTCACCATAATGGAGAAGAAGAACGATGGCATTCTTGTGGTGTCCGTTCCTGCCGTGGCCGGCACCATACCTCTTGTCATTCTAATGAAGGCCCTTGGTCTTGAAAGGGACGAGGATATCTACAAGGCAATAGTCAGTGATGAAAAGATGAGCGTTATTGCACTGGCCAACATTGAGGAGGTCGAAAACGATAAACTCTATCCTCCCAATGGAATTCGCACTCAAAAGGATGCCATAGAGTATCTGGAGAAGAGATTCGCCGCAGGTCAAGCCAAGGAATACAGGGAGAAGAAGATATCTCAGATTCTTGATTCTTCGTTGCTCCCTCATCTTGGCACGGATAAGGAGGACAGGATAAAGAAGGCCTATTATCTTGGCAGAATGGCCAGGCGCATTCTTGAACTTCATCTTGGTCTGAGAAAGGAAGATGATAAGGACCATCTTGCAAACAAGCGCATCAAACTCTCTGGCGATTTGCTGGAGGATCTCTTCCGCATGGCCTTCGAGGCCCTTATGAAGGATCTGAAGTACCAACTGGAGAGAACCTATAACAGGAAGAAGGGCATAAGAATTCGCGTTTCAATCAGACAGGATGTGCTCACCCAGAAGATAATGCATGCCATGAGCACAGGAAACTGGGTTGGAGGAAGAACGGGTGTTTCGCAGTTATTGGATAGGACCTCTCACATGAGCACGCTCAGCCATCTGAGGCGTGTGATCTCTCCATTAACCCGCTCACAGCCCCACTTTGAGGCAAGGGACCTGCACCCAACACAATGGGGTAGATTGTGCCCCAATGAAACTCCTGAGGGGCAGAACTGCGGTCTGGTGAAGAACGCTGCACTCATAATTGATGTATCTGAGGGCTATCCGGAGGAGAAGGCCCTTAAGATTCTCAGAGATCTGGGGGTTGAAGACAGGCAGCACGAGACCGGAAATCTTGCAAGGGTCTATCTCAACGGAAATCTTGTGGGCTATCATGAGGATGGAAAAGCCCTCACAGATGAGATTCGCGCCCGGAGGAGAAAGGGTCTGATCTCGCATCAGATCAATGTCAGGTACGACGATAGGACGCAGGAGGTAATGGTTAACTGCGATAAGGGCAGGATAAGGAGACCTCTGCTTGTGGTTGAGAATGGAAATATAAAGTACACCTCCCGCCACAGAGAACTCCTTGAGAGGGGCAAGATAGATGTTGACGACCTTGTTCACGAGGGAGTTATAGAGTGGATAGATGCGGAAGAGGAGGAAAATGCCTACATCGCCGTTTACGCTTTCGACGTTCCAGAACGCTGCCCCCACTGCAACCGTGTGCTGGGCAGAGGGGATGTGCTCTGGGCCAATCCCGGGGAGGGAGAACTTGTAACCTTGAAGTGCAAGCACTGTGGGGCAGAGTTTGAGGTGGAGAAGAAACTCACGGA
The DNA here is from genome assembly GCF_056175085.1 of Candidatus Aciduliprofundum sp. HYA1. NCBI lineage: Archaea > Methanobacteriati > Thermoplasmatota > Candidatus Aciduliprofundum > Candidatus Aciduliprofundum sp. HYA1. The sequence continues at coordinate 1,167,090 of NZ_CM149694.1, read as the reverse complement.
AGAGCATACACACCTGGAGATAGATCCACTGCTCATACTCGGGGCGGTCGCTGGTTGTGTACCCTATCCACATCACAACTCATCACCCCGTATCACCATGGGTGCGGCGATGCTCAAGCAATCGCTGGGCTTACCTGCCGCCAATTACCGTCGCAGACCTGATACCAGGGGACATCTTTTGCACTATCCACAGGCACCAATCGTAAAGACGAAGACCATGGACTTCGTGAACTTTATGCGCAGACCCGCGGGACAAAATGCCGTGGTTGCCATAATATCCTACCATGGCTACAATATGCAGGATGCAATAGTGATGAACAAGGCCTCTGTGGAACGCGGATTCGGACGCAGTACATTCTTCAGAACCTACAAGAGCGAGGAGCGCCGCTATCCCGGTGGCCAGGAGGATCGTTTTGAAATTCCTAGTCCTGATGTGCGGGGAGCCATGACCGAGGAGCGTTACAAACTTCTGGATGAGGATGGACTCATATCTCCGGAGATGTACGTAAAGGGTGGTGACGTGCTCATAGGCAAGACCTCGCCACCCAGGTTCCTTGAAGAGGAGGCCGAATTGCTAGGTCCACAGAAACGCAGAGAGAGCAGTGTTACAATGCGTCCAGAGGAGGAGGGTTGGGTTGATTCCGTGCTTCTCACCGTGAGTGAGAATAATTCTCGCCTTGTTAAGGTTAAGGTTCGAGACCAGCGCATTCCTGAACTTGGTGATAAGTTTGCCTCTCGCCATGGACAGAAGGGCGTTGTCGGGGCCATAGTGCCCCAGGAGGATATGCCATTCACCGAGAGTGGCATAATTCCGGATCTCATAATCAACCCCCACGCCATACCTTCAAGGATGACCGTTGGGCATATACTTGAGATGATTGGAGGCAAGGTTGGCTCTCTTGAAGGTAGGTTTGTGGATGGCACCGTTTTCAAGGGAGAGCCTGAGAAGGCTCTAAGGGAGGCTCTTGTTAGAAACGGGTTCAAGTACAACGGAAAGGAGATAATGTACGATGGCATAACGGGGAGAAAAATTGAGGCGGAGATATTCATAGGCGTTATCTACTATCAGAAACTGCATCACATGGTTGCTGGCAAGTTCCACGCAAGATCCCGCGGTCCCGTTCAGATTCTCACCAGGCAACCCACAGAAGGCCGCTCGAGGCTGGGAGGTTTGAGATTTGGAGAGATGGAGAGGGATACTCTCATAGGTCATGGGGCTGCGATGGTCATAAAGGATCGTCTGCTTGATAATTCTGATGGTACCGTGCTATATGTTTGTGGTAATCCGGAATGCGGACACATAGCGATGTTTGATAGAAAGCGCGGTATACTTCGCTGCCCCGTTTGTGGAAACACCACCAACATCTATCCCATAGAGACGAGTTATGCGTTCAAATTGATGCATGACGAGCTTGCGTCCCTTGGAGTAATCATGCGTTTGAAGGTGGGTGATATGAAATGAGCAGGCACATTTTCGGTCTCACAAAGAGGATAAACTCCATAAAATTTGCTCTACTCTCTCCTGAAGAGATAAGGAGAATGAGCGCCGTAAAGGTCATAACTGCCGACACCTACGATGATGACGGCTTTCCCATAGACAAGGGTCTTATGGACCTGCATATGGGCGTTATAGAACCAGGGCTTAGATGCAAGACCTGCGGTGGTAAGGTTGATGAGTGCCCCGGCCACTTTGGACACATTGAACTGGCCATGCCCGTAATCCATGTGGGTTTTGTGAAGAACATAAAGAATTACCTTGATGCCACCTGCCGTGAGTGCGGTAGAATAAAATTGAAGGATGACGAGATAGAGATATACAAGCAGAAGATTGAGGAAGCAAAGAAGATGGGTGCATCTCCCCTTGAACTTCTATTCATCACAAAGAAGATAATTGACGATGCGTCCTCTCGTCCGATCTGTCCCCACTGTGGTGCGGAGCAGAAGAAAATCACTCTTGATAAGCCCACGACGTTCAGGGAAGAGGGAAGAAAACTCACGCCCAAGGAGATACGCGAGAGGCTTGAACGCATTCCGGATGAGGATCTGCCACTCCTGGGTATGAACCCCGAAACGGCAAGACCTGAATGGATGGTCCTAACTGTTTTGCCTGTACCTCCAGTGAACGTGCGTCCAACAATTACCCTTGAAACTGGAGAGAGGAGCGAGGACGATCTCACCCACAAACTGGTGGATATAATACGCATAAATCAGAGGTTGAGGGAAAATAGGGATAGTGGTGCACCTCAGTTGATCATCGAGGATCTCTGGGAACTGCTCCAGTACCATGTAACCACCTACTTTGATAACCAGACCTCCGGCATACCTCCGGCAAGGCACCGCAGCGGGAGACCCCTTAAAACGCTGGTGCAGCGTCTGAAGGGTAAGGAGGGAAGGTTCCGCTCCAACCTGTCTGGAAAGCGTGTGAATTTTTCATCCCGTACTGTCATATCCCCTGAGCCATTTCTCTCCATAAATGAGGTGGGTGTGCCCATTGCAGCCGCAAGGGAACTCACGGTGCCCATAACGGTCACGGAGTATAACATAGAGAAAATGCGGGAGATTATCAGGCGTGGACCGAATCCCAAGGGGGAGAAGTACGTTCCTGGTGCTAATTATGTTATTCGCCCTGATGGAAGGAGGATAAGAATCACAGAGCGCAATGCCGAGGAGGTTGCCAAAAAGATAGACCTTGGATGGGTTGTTGAGAGGCACCTGATAGATGGGGACATTGTGCTCTTCAACAGACAGCCCTCATTGCACAGGATGAGCATGATGGGTCACCTTGTGAAGGTACTCCCGCAGAGAACATTCCGTTTCAATCTCGCCGTTTGCCCGCCCTACAATGCGGACTTTGACGGAGATGAGATGAATCTTCACGTTTTGCAGAGTGAGGAGGCCAGGGCCGAGGCGAAGATTCTTATGCTCGTTCAGGAGCATATCCTGTCTCCCAGGTTCGGAGGCCCGATAATTGGTGGGCTCCATGATCACATAACTGCAATGTTTTTACTCACGCACAAGAATCCGAAATTCACCAGGGAGGAGGCAATACATATTCTCTCTTACCTTGACTACGATTCCCTTCCAGAGCCACATAGGGATGAAAATGGCAACGAGTTTTACTATGGAAAGGACCTGTTTTCCCTTATCCTTCCAAAGGACCTGAACATGGAGTTCAAGAGCAAGATCTGCGATCCATCGGTTTGTAAAAACAAATGCGTTTACGAGAAGTGCCCCATAGATGCCTACGTGATCATAAGGAACGGAAAATTGGTTGCAGGTACAATTGACGAGAACGCCATTGGGTCAATGAAGGGTAAGTTGCTTGATAGAATTGCCAAGCGCGGAAGTAACATTGCCAGGAAGTTCATAGACGATATGACTCGTCTGGCTGTGGGTGTAATCTCCTATCGCGGTTTCACTTCGGGCATAGATGACGAGGATATTCCTGAGGAGGCCATAATTCAGATTCACGAAATCATTCAGGAGAGTATGAAGAAAACGGATGAGTTGATTGAGCTTTACAGGCAGGGCCTGCTGCAGCCTGCCCCGGGTAGAAGCGTGGAGGAGACGCTCGAAATGGAAATCATGCGGGTTCTTGCCCATGCGAGGGATGAGGCGGGTAAGATTGCAAGCAAGCACCTTGGATTGGAAAACTCATCGGTCATAATGGCCAGGAGCGGCGCTCGCGCATCTATGCTGAACCTATCTCAGATGGCTGGAAGCATAGGGCAGCAGTCTGTGAGAGGACAAAGATTACATCGCGGTTATCAGGATCGCACGCTTCCTCACTTCAAGCGTGGAGATCTTGGTGCCAAGGCCCGTGGATTTGTGGAATCATCATACAAGAAGGGATTGAATCCCACGGAGTATTTCTTCCACTCAATGGGTGGCCGTGAGGGCTTGGTGGATACGGCTGTGCGTACGTCCCGCTCAGGTTATATGCAGCGTCGCTTAATAAATGCCCTTGAGGATCTCAAGGTTACAGAGGACAGAAAGGTGATTGACACGGGCGGCAATGTGGTTCAATTCTTCTACGGAGAGGACGGAGTGGATCCCACCCGCAGCTCCGGAGGGGAAAATATAGATATTGACGAGATTCTCACGGATGTTCTTGGCGATAAATACCTTGTGAGGAGGCGGAAGTAAATGGGCATGAGCATAATATGGAAAGACAAAAGTGAAAATATTGACAAGATTCGCCTTAACGTTCCCGTGTACTATGCGGTGGATTTTGAAATAAAGAGAGAGGTGGAATTACCCATCTACGGGTACATCACCCTGAAGGGCTCAGAGGTAAACTACAGGGTAAAAATCACAGAAATAAAGCCCTACCAGAGTTTGAAGGGAATAGTCAAGAAAACAACAAAAAAACTCAAAACTCTTCTCAAAATTGAGGAGGTTCAGGACATATCAGCCATTCCGCTTTCCGAGTTCAAGAAAGAAGATGGTACCTATTTGAAAAGGGTCACAAAGTTCTCCTATGGGGAACTTGAAGAGAGGGGTGAGATAAAAATAAAGAAATTTGAGGAACTCAGTGACGATGAAAGGGCTCTTCAGGAGAGAATTGAGGATGAGTATGGCATCAAACTTCCAGTATCCATCATCCAGAAACTCCTTCAGGCAAAGAGCGAGCATGGGTTAAACAAGAAGGAATTTAACGAGGTTATAAAAAGAACTGTTGAGGTTTACAGGAAACGCTCTGTGGATCCCTATGAGGCTGTTGGAATTGTGGCTGCGCAGAGTATTGGAGAGCCAGGTACGCAGATGACCCTCAGAACCTTCCACTATGCGGGTGTGGCAGAGATGAACGTTACCCTCGGTTTGCCGAGGTTGATAGAAATCGTGGATGCAAGGAGCATGCCCTCTACCCCCGTTATGGAGATACATCTCAGGGAGGGCATAAGGGAGGATGAGGATAAAGTCAAGGAAGTGGCAAAGAAAATTGAAAGCACGGAGATAATAGATGTGGCCGATGTGATTACAAGTCTTGTGGATATGTCCGTGATAATTGTGCCGGATAAGAGGAAGATGGAAGGAAGGGGAGTGAAGAAGGAGGACATTGTGGAGAGTTTGGGCAAACTAAAGATTCAGAAATTGACCGTAGAAATTGAAGGAGATCGCATAAAGATCAAGTTGCCTGAACCATCCTACAAGAAGCTTTACCTACTCAGTGAGAACATAAAGGGTTTGACCCTTCGCGGTATAAAGGGCATAACAAGGGCGATAGTCAGAAAGAGTCAGGACAATAGTGAATGGGTTATTTACACACAGGGTTCAAATCTTGGTGATGTGCTTGATATTGAAGAGGTGGATGCTGCCAGAACGAGAACAAACAACATAATCGAGATCGCTGATGTGCTTGGAGTGGAAGCGGCCAGAAATGCCATAATTGAAGAGGCATTGAACACCTTGCACCAGCAAGGTTTGAATGTGGATATTCGCCATATAATGCTTGTTGCTGATACGATGACATACAATGGAACGGTCGAGGCCATAGGCAGGCATGGAATTGCAGGCGAGAAGGAGAGCGTTCTGGCAAGGGCTGCCTTTGAGATAACATCAAAGCATCTCCTGACTGCTGGAATACTGGGAGAGGAAGATAAACTGAGAGGCGTGGCGGAAAATATTATAGTGGGTCAGCCTGTTACTCTAGGTACAGGTGCTGTGACTCTGGTGTATAAACCCAAAAAGAGGTGAGGTAGATGAATAGGGAAGATATAAGAAAAGAACTCAAAAAGGTGCTAACAACTGGCAAGGTTTATTTTGGCATAAAGCAAGCAAGGAAGGCCGTTAAAAGCGGAGAAGCAAAGCTGCTCATAGTGGCAGATAATTGTCCGGAGAGAAAGGAAGTTGAGGAGTGGAGCATACCGAAGATAATGTTTGACGGAGATGGATTTGAGCTCGGGGCCTTCTGCGGTAAGCCATTTAACGTCTCCGTGCTCACCATAGTGGATGAGGGAGAGGGTAAGCTCCTGAAAATGGTGAAATGATGGTAAACATAACGCTGGATGCACAGACACTTCGCTACATTTCAATATTCGAGGCGGCCACCAATGCCCAGGTCAAGGATTGCATTGAGAAGGGCGATCTCGTCGTTTTCGTTGTGTATCCCCGCAATCTGAGAAGGGCCCTTGAAAATGGTGGAGCAAAAATTCAGACTGTGAGGAATTTAATTAAAAAGAACGTAATGGTCGTCGAGTACTCTCCAGACATTATCGCATTTACACGCAGCGTGTTTCATCGTTTCAAGGTGAGAAACATAAAGGTTGAAAACGTGGATAATCAGTTTAGCATATCCGTTTTTGTGGACCCACGGGACAAGGCGAGGGCAATTGGCAAGGGTGGTCGCAACCTGCAGCTGGCCAAGGAGATAATAGGGAGGCACTTTCCCCTGAAAAATATAGTCATTTACTGATTTTATTTTTATAATCCTGAATTATTTTTTCGTGATCGAAGGCCAGGGGTGGCAGGGTATCCAGCGGAAATAGAAGTGCCTGGGTAGCGTCGTCTCCACCACGTAAACTACCCCCTATTTTTTTAAGTTCGTACACAATTGTAACCGTGTGGTCCCTTGGGTCCCTTTTTGGATCTGAATACACTCCAACAAGACGGGAAATACGCACATCCAACCCGGTTTCTTCCTTGAACTCTCGCACGATGGCATCTTCCGTTTTTTCTCCGTACTCCACGAATCCACCGGGAAGAGCGTACATGCCTTTAAAAGGTTCTCTCCCACGTTTTATCAACAATATCTTTCCATCTTCCACAAGTATGCCGTCCACGGTGAGCGATGGTTTTTTGTAGGGGTGCTCTACGATGTATGCAAAGATCTCATCGTACCTCTCATATCTTCTAAGAAGTTTTTTCCCCTCATCAGTGAGAGAGCTCTCGCCCCCCTCCTTTCCTCCACGCTTCGAAACTATGATATTCATTCCGAGATTTTCTTCAATTTCCTTTATCATACCCCAGGCATGTCTGTAGGACATGCCCAATTTCTTGGCTGCCTGTCTCAGACTGCCAGTTCTTTCAACCTCTTTGAGAAGTTGATATGCGCCGGGCCCGAAAACATAACCCCGATCTGTCTCAAACCAGAAGCGATACCTGATTTGCATACTTCACAAATCTCCTCGTAGAATTTCAAAGTTTCGATGTGTAGTATATAGTACTAAATTGCCTAATTTTGGAATTATTCGATTTTTATCTAGTTTCGATTAAGAGATCATTATCTGTATATCCAAAGAGTGCAATAACATTCTTAGAAATATCTACAATTTTATTGGCATTGAGATTTGTTTCCACAAAAATATCTGTGTTATCTATTCTTTCAGGTGCCCTTAACTCATTAGGATTTCTTGAGAAATAGGGTCTTTTTCGCCCTCTCAAATTTAAAACTTTATCAAATTGCTCTCTATGAGCTGAAAGCATAAGATGAGAAATCTTTATTAATAAATCTTTCCAAGAGCGTACAGGATATCTGTTGTTCCTGAATGTAAAGGCTATTATTGATTTTCCAGTGTATTTTTTATTGTCATTGGAGCCTAGGATTTGTATATTAGAGAATCTCCTATGATCTTGAACGTAGTTTATCTTTTTGGAATCCAATAGAGTATCCTGGGTGAATTTTATTAAAAACTTTTCTACTGTTTTGGTATCAGGTTTATAACCACACAACTTCTCTGTAGTTTCAGCTAATAGTTCTATCAAACCTTCATCGGGTTCTGTTATTATTTTATTCCATGCTTTTGGAAGTGTTTCTTCTATGAGATATTGCTTCTGCTTGCTTTTATATAGATTCTCTGCGTTTTCTATTGCTTTGTCGGTGATAACATTTTCCTTTGATAGAAAATCCTCAAATTTGTTAACAATTTCTTCCGCATTTTGATCATAAATCTCAATTGTATAGAATTTTCTTTGTTCCCAACTTCCCTCTCTCAAGGGTAGATAAAACCACCAGCTAATTCCATTGGTGAGTATTGCGAGTTTGACTCCCTCCTGAAAAGAATAACTCAAAAGCTGCTCTTGATGTTTTTCTAAATCTTCGCTAACTTTCTTTACCTCAATGAATACCTTATTTCTACCATTGTATCTTAGCGCATAATCCACTCTTTTACCGCCGAGAGAGTATTCTGGATGAACTTCATCTATGTTAAATGGATCCCACCCAAGGGCCTTTAAAATCCTTAAAATAACAGCTTGCTTTGTGGCTGCCTCATCAAATGACAAAAGGCGCCTATCCCTTTTGAAGCTGTTTATCAATTCAAGCAATTCATTATTCATTTTTATCAACTCCTGGAAACTCTATTAAATATCTTCTAAAATTTTCACGTATAATTGCAGATATTTTGCATATCATTGTAAAAACAAAAATCATTTGATAATAAAAAACTTCCGCTTCTATTAGAAAAACTTTAAAATCCCGCAAGGTATAGGCGAAGCGTGGATTTCTATCGGGAAATAGAGGAGGCCTTTCGCGCCGGGAAGATAAGGAGCAAGGAGGAGCTGGAAAGGTGGAAGAGCAGAATTGCCAAAAAATATCACATTCCCAATCCCCGCAACTCGGATATAATGAGAAATCTACCGGCGGATATTGTGGAAAAATACAAGCACATACTGGTAAAAAAACCATCTCGCACGCTAAGCGGAGTGGCCATCGTTGCCATCATGACCTCACCGTTTCCCTGTCCACATGGGAAATGCATCTACTGCCCCGGCGGCCCGGATAAGGGCACGGCGCAGAGCTACACGGGGCACGAGCCCGCGGCATTGAGGGCAGCGCAATACAACTTTGATCCCTACGAGCAAACGAGAGCGAGGATCGAGCAATTAAACGCAATAGGTCATCCCACGGACAAGATTGACCTCATCATAATGGGGGGCACGTTCACAGCTCGCCCCAAAAAATACCAGGAATGGTTTGTCAAACGTGCTTTTGATGCCATGAATGGGGTTGATGCTAAAAATCTGGAAGAAGCGCACCTCATAAACGAAAACGCAAAGAATAGATGCATCGGGCTCACCGTGGAAACGCGTCCCGACTGGTTCATGGAAAGGGAGATTGACTTCGCTCTCCATCTCGGAGCCACGCGCGTGGAGCTGGGAATTCAAACTGTGTACAATGACATACTGGAATTTGTTAAGAGGGGGCACACCGTGAGGGAGAGCGTATTATCCACTCGCCTGGCAAAGGATGCTGGGTTCAAGATCAATTACCACATGATGCCCGGACTGCCAGGAAGCTCACCTGAAAGGGATTTTCAGGCATTTAGGAGAATCTTTGAAGATCCCGATTTCAGGCCGGATATGCTGAAAATATACCCGACGCTGGTGGTCAAGGGCACTGAACTCTACGAGATGTGGAAAAGAGGAGAGTATGAGCCGTACTCCCTTGATGAAATGGTTGAACTCCTCGTTAGAGTTATAAGCATCGTACCCCCATGGATCAGGATACAGAGGATACAGAGGGATATTCCGGCGAAGTTTATAGAAGCGGGCGTGAAGCGCGGGGATTTGAGAGCACTGGTTATGAGAGAAATGAAAAAGAGAAAAATAAGATGCCCGGAGATAAGGTGTAGAGAAGTGGGAAGAAAAGGAGGCGAGGATTTTGAAATGGTGCGCAGGGACTACGATGCCTCCCGTGGCAGAGAGGTTTTTCTATCCTATGAAGATAAGAGTTACGACTCAATGGCAGCGTACCTCCGCCTTCGTCTTCCCAGCGAGTTTGCCCATAGACCTGAGGCAAGAGATGCTGCAATCGTGCGAGAGGTAAAGGTGTTTGGCAAGGAAGTTCCCGTTGGAGAGAGAGAAAAGAAGGCGTGGCAGCACCGGGGATTCGGGAGGAGTTTGATGGAAGAGGCAGAGAGAATCGCTAAAGAGGAATGGGGAATGGAGCGAATGATTGTTATCAGCGGGGTTGGTGTTCGAAACTATTACCGCAAGCTTGGATACGAGCGTCTCGGACCTTACATGGCAAAGAAAATTCAGGGGCACTCACTGGCAAGCATATGAGATTTACATATCCTTCCCGCATCTTTTCTGATTTCTTCCATCTCCTTCCCCAATCTTTCTATAAAGCGGGTAAATTCCCTTCTGATAGACACTATTCTTTCTTCAGAAATGCCAATCACAGAAAGGATTCTCTCAACATCATTCCACATCTTCCTGTTGAAACAATCCTCTATGTCCTTCAAATACGCAATAACTTTTCCCACATCTTCCCCAGTGATTTTGCCTCCTGCACTGGCCCACGCTTTCAAATTTTCAAGATCTCTTCTTGCACCCTCAACGCTCAATTTTCTCCTGCTGTATTCTCTCTCTAAATTTTCCACAAATGTCTCTTTTAATTTACTCCATCCTCCAAGCACATATTTTGCAACGAGATATACCCCTTGGTATTCACGAGATTTCATAGAATAGTGTGTCCCTGCAATCCAGCCAATCCTTTCTCCCCGATGAAGGGCCTTTGCGATTCTCCATATCCACTTTATTTCCATATAAACCTTGTATTTCTTTGAGCCGTATTCTATTCCCTTCGGGCTTGAGGGATAGCCTAACTCTGCAACCAGGTTCCAGAATCTTTCATCCAAATCTCCTTTGCCACTCATATTTGGTGATTTTTGTCATAGTTTATCAATTATTCTGACAAAAAAATTCCGATAAGAATAAATATGTGCTCTCCATGGCTCTCTATGCTCCCACCGGTATCGGCAGTAAGGGACAGGAGAAAAAAGCTGGGGTGGACTCAGGGCGAGCTTGCCAGAAGAAGCGGTATTTCCCAATCGGCCATAGCCAAGATTGAAAGAGGCCGTATGAATCCATCCTACGAGGTGATGAGGAAGTTATCTGAGGCACTGGAAGAGGGAGAGAGAAATTGCGAGATTGAAAAGGTTGAACATGTTATGACCCGAAATGTGATCACCATATCTCCGCGAGATACCGTGAAAAGAGCCATAGATATTATGAAGGAGTTTGGCATAAGTCAGATTCCTGTGATTGGAAATGCGGGGCTTGAAGGTATGATAACTGAGAGCGATATCCTTGAAGCCTATGAAAAATTTGGAAGGAATGCTCCAGATGCACTGGTTCGCCAGGTTGTGAGTGCTCCACCACCTGTTATAAGGAGAGATACGAAGATTGATGCTGTGCTTGCACTTCTGAAGCAGTATCCCGCCGTGCTTGTCTTTGATAACGGTATGCTCGTAGGGATAGTTACGAAGGTTGACCTATTCGGCAAATAAAAGTTAGGAGATTAATACTTCAACCCCATAAATTTCTCCAGCGCTTTTTTCAGTTCTTCGTGCTCCTTTGCGTACTCCTCTGCTGGCACACCGAGCATTTTAGCCTCTAGCGCCTGACGCATTGCAATGGCACCTTTTCTTGTTCCCTCAGGATGCCCGTGCACGCCGCCACCGGCCTGAATTACTATGTCTCTGCCGAGAATGTCCACAACCGCTGACACATGCCCGGGATGAAGCCCACCTGAGGCAACTGCAAGCACCGATTTTGTTCCTTCCCAGTTTTGAGGGAATCTGTCATCGCTGGCAGGCACTGAATTCATCTGTATTTCCTCACGAATGGATGAGATTTCAGCTGCACTTCCCTCCATCTTGCCAACAGCAGTGCCTATGTGCAGATTATCCACTCCAAGCAATCTGTAAATCTTCGCGAGGGTGCGCATGTTTATTCCGTGCCGCGGATTTCGAGTAATTGCAGCATGCATTGCACGATGCGCATGGATTGCCATCTTGAATCCCTCCTTGCGATAGCTCTGAAGCGATGCAAAGCCCACTATTACAACATCAATCATAACAAATTCGTTGCCTGCATCCTGCACAAGTTCAGCACGGCGTATCATCTCCCGATATGGCGAGGTTATGTTTATCAGGTAAATTTTCTTCTCACCCGTCTCCTCCTCTGCAAGGTCTTTCTTCTCAAGAGTGAGTGATAAGCGCTCTTCAAATCTGTTGAAATCCTGAGACGCAAGGTTCTCATCATCCTTCACGATGTCAAGCCCGCCAACCCAGGCCTCGTAGGCAACCTCCGCATGCATCTTCGCCGGCAGACCTATCTTTGGCTTGATTATTGTGCCCAGAAATGGACGGTCATACACACCCGTCATCTCTCTTACCCCGGGAACACCGTACCTTGGACCGGGATATTTCTTAATCAGTTCAGCCGGAAATCTTATATCCAGAACACGAAGATTCTCAACACTCTTCATTCCAAACACATTACCGGAGATGCTGGCAAGTATGGCCGGCATATTCTCAACTTCGAAGAGATGCAGGGGATATGCAATTTTCACAAATTTTTTCTTTTCGTCTATCTCGTAGACCCTTGCACGTAGCTTTTCCCAAACCTCCGGAAGGAGGGTCTTTAAATCTGTCCATGTACCAATTGAAGATTCCTCGGCAATGCGATCAGCAACATAGCGCATATCCTTTCCGGCAGGTGGCTCTGCATAGAACCACACGAGCAAATCGCTATCATCAGGCTCGTAATCCAACTCAATGTAGGTCATGGAAGGATATATGCTCTTATGGAATTTAATTCCATCGTTTTAGAGCATATGGCTACCATCGCATGTGGCCGCGGTGTTCAGGGGCAACCCCTCCCGGCACACTGAGAAATCCAGGCCATATTTTAGGGATGCGTCGCGTATTCTTTTTAGAATCTTGTATCTCAAGTCTCTCGGAGCATACCTTATCCCCCTCACCATCTCTCCATTTTCATAGTATATCCTTCGGAGATAATTGGCTTTATCCTTGAAAACTCCGGCAACGCGCCTGAAATTATCGGGCTTGGCCTTGTAGGTGGAGCTTATGATCTGCCTGACGCCAATATCTGCAAATTCCTTCATTATTTCTCTTATCTCCTCTTCATTATCGTTTATACCGGGTATTATTGGATCCACCCGCACCATCGTTTTTATTTCCGCATCACTCAATTTTTCAAGGGCCCTCAATCTTCTCTCGGGACTCGGGGCCATGGGCTCCAATTTCCTTGCGAGATTTTCATCCAGCGTGGTTATAGTTATGGCAACCACACTTCTCATGCTCCCAATGATATCAATATCCCTAACCACCATGTCCGATTTTGTGAGCATTAGGAGGGGAAAATCGTGTCTCCGCATAAGATTCAATGCCCCTCTGGTTATTCTCAACTCTCTCTCCAAGCTTGGATAGGGATCCGAGGAATTGCTCATTGATACCGGCAACTTCAGTTTTGCATTCTTCAAATCCCTCTCAAAAAGACGAAGAAAATCCCTTTTTGATCGCACTCTCCATGGATTCCGAATGTAGGATGTTATGTAGCAGTATATGCATCTGTGCTCACAGCCCGTGTAGGGATCCACAGTGTACTTTTTTGGGCATGTGCATAGCGGGAAGTTCCAGGGGTCAAATACATGCATATAGTACACGAAACTCAATGGTATCCCCTATATAAAGTTCTATTGTGCATCATTTTCAAAAATGATAATGTGTGGAAAACAAATAAATACAATCAAACTTATTTTTCCATCATGGAAGATAGCCTCCACGTTCTGCTTGTGGACGACAACAGGGAGCTTAGCAATATAATAAAAACATATCTCTCCCAGCGTGGGTTCAATGTAATGGTGGCAAATAGGGGCAGGGATGCCATGGGTATGATAGAAAAGGCAAGACGCCTTGATGTCATTCTTTTAGATTTGATGCTTCCGGACGTGAACGGTCTTGATATGCTTCGGTCCATAAGAGAGCATTCAAAGGATGTGGCCATAATAATCATCAGCGGGGTTAAGGACCTGAATACCGTGATAGAGGCGATGAAGGCAGGTGCAGATGATTACCTCGTCAAACCCTTCAGACTGGGGGAACTGGAGAGCAAGATAAACGAGATCCTGTATAAAAGGGTAATTGAACAGCCGGTGCAACAAGCCCTCAATGCAGAGCGTGCGTTGGAAGTGGTTGATACCCTCGATTATTCAGGGGGTATGCTGAAGTTCTCATTCAAGAACATTGATGAGATGAGGAAATTTCTAAACATGCTTAAAGAGCGCAATGATGTGGATGTCAAAGATGTTCGTGTAGGTGAGGAATACGAGGTATATCTCACCGTAAAGAGGTAGTGCCATGGTCGATTGTGAGGTAGAGTTCATACATCCCTACGGCCGAGGGTTCATAGTCTATACCGATAAGGAGTGGAAAAAGGGTAAAATCTACCTTACCCAGAGGGAGATCATAATTATTGGTGATAGGGAGTATAAAATACCCATCATTGCGATTTTGAGTGTGGATAAGAGAATAACTCTGCCAGCAATAAAGGAAGGGCGCTCTACTCTTCTCATAGAATATGTGGACATCATAACAAAAGAGAAACTCTATACCCTGTTTTCCGGTTACGGCAGTTGTATAAGAAGATTCAAAAAGGCGCTTTTAATACTTCTAACTTCAAACATCCTTATCAGTTATAAAATAGGGGAGAACTGGGGCAAGGGATTCATGCGTGTGAGCGGTTCGGACATTGTCTTCACGCCTGTAAATTACACAGTACATGCGCAGGAGATAGCAAATATAGAGAGGAGATCCATGTCCACCGGATTTTCAAATGTGGGCGTGATATACATTAAGGAGAAAAGAGATGATAAGATAACGGAGATATACCTCGTCACGCCACCATTGAAGCGAGATTTCTTCTGGCAACTGCTCAACCTTCTTGTTGAGGAGTTCGTGTACTCTCAGGTACTTTCAAAGCTGACCGAAATTGAGAAACTCGTGCTTCTGCTTGTGAACCAGGGCGCCTCTGTAAATGAAATCCTCCAAAAGCATCATCTCACCCCAGACGATTTCAAGAGGATAACGGATAAATTGCAGGATATGGGTTTGATAAAGAAAATAATCCTGGTCAAGATAACGGATAGGGGAAAGAAAATAGTGGAGAACATCACGGAGTGAGCGAATCAATTATTTTTGCAGCCTCAAGTAGGTTTTTGGCATTGTAATCCGCCAGATCGCTGGGTTTTCCCACCTTTATGGTGATCATACCAACCCTTCTGGCTCCAAGAATATCCCTCCTCTCATTATCGCCCACATATATTACCGGCTTGCTCTTCGAATTTTTCAAAGCTATTTCAAATATTTTGGGATTTGGCTTGCCCACTCCTGCATCCTCTGCGGTTGTTATGCTATCAAACATTTCGTATATATTCATCGCTTTAAGCACCTTCTCTGTGTATGGTCTATCCGCATCGGTGATCAAACCAAGGTGTTCTGCTCTCCTCCTTATTGTTTCAAGTGCCTCATATGACCCCTCGTCAGGTTTTACGTATCTCGCATGGTAATTTGCATAGGCGTCCATTATCCAGAACACATCGTTGGAGCACAGTCTTTTTGGAACCACATTCTCAACGGCTCTTACTATGAGATTTCTTATAGGATGGTAAATCTTTTCCCTGTTGTCCATGTAGGGTTTTCTGAATTCCAGGATGTGAGCCATTAACTGCTCTGCGCTCATATCAATTTCAAATCTTTTCTTAATGGCTTCACACATCTTGTAAAACGCGTAATTCTCGCTCTCCATACTTGTTATCGTACCGGTCATATCAAGGAACACATCCATGCCTGGGGCATGCATCTCATCCTTTTAACAATTTGCAAAGAAAATTTTATATGCCCAGTGCCTATACGCCCTTAACGGGCATTGCACATGCTCCGGTGGTGTAGCCCGGCCAAGCATTAGGGGCTCTCAACCCCTCGACCCGGGTTCAAATCCCGGCCGGAGCACTAGAGGAGACACCTACGGTTTCTCCCTCTACCCTCTTCCCATAAAGTGTTTTACCCGGAAGGAACTTTTATATGCACTTTAAATTTTTCTTAAGAGGGTAAAAAGGTTTGAAAAGGAATTAAGCCAGGAAATAGATCAGTAGGGTTATGGCCACCACAAAGACCACTGCAGGACTTACCCTTTTTATTACCTTGTAAACATCGGCCTTGAAGTGCTGAGCAGATAGTACCAGACAAAGGTGCACAGGAGAGGTCAGATGTCCCGCGTATCCGGATGCGTAGGCAAGTGCTATGGCTGCAAAACTTGGAGGGGTACCTATGAAGGGCAAAAGCAGGGGGAACGTGGCGGCCACGTAGGCAACGGTTACCCCAGTCATAAGTCCTGCAAGGTATGGGAGTATGATTATCACCACAAATGCAGGTATGTGGTAAATGTTGAAGAACTCATAGGTGTAGTACATGGAATTTGTCTGGAGCACGGCGATTTTCATGAAAAGTGCTGCAAAGGTCACACCTAAAAATGTCGGCTTTAAGGCGAATTTCAGTCCGTATATGGCATCTTTTTTTCTTCCCCTGTAAATCAGAATTCCTATTAGGGTTAGATCAACCACGAGAAGGGAGTAAAAAAGATCTACCCTTTGGATCTCCACACCTCCCTTGGTAGGCACGGGAATTCCAACCAGTGTCAGGAGCATTACTACCAGTATTGGCCAGGCAGAGTACAGCAATCTCCCGAATTCCCTTCCACGATCCTTTTCAATTCTCTCCTTTCTTATGTTCTTTCTTTTCATTATTGGATAATATATGAACAGGTATCCGCCGGTGATTGCAAGTATTGTGAGGAAGAACATGTGAATAACAAAATCAGGAATGGTCACATTGAATATTGCGGAGGCAACGATGACTCCCGTATATAGGGGCCACCAGTACTCCCACAGGTGGCGAAACCAGTAATTTAGGGATGTGGCTTCCAGGGGATTCAAGGACATCTCCTTGGCAAGTGAATCAACGAGTCGTGCGGAAACATAGGCACCTCCTGGCATTGGAAGTAGCCCTATGAAGGCGGATATTGAGACCATGGAAGATCCCAGGGATGAGGCCAGGGATTTAACGGCGTTTACCATCATATTCAGGTACCCAACCTTCTCCATAAGGGCAACGATGAGCAGTGAAAGGAACACGATGACTATTATTCTCCAGAAATTATGCCAGTTAAGAAGTGCAAGGAGCACCTTATCCCATTGTGCACCGAGGGCAAACAAAAGGAACAGTGCACCTATCATTATTGCAATGGCTATGTGAACCTTGAATCTCGGAAGTACGATGATTATCAATATGGCCACCAGTATCAGCAGGAAGCCCTCGGTGGGAGTCATTATGTGGTTATGGGAAAGGCATATTTATAATTTGCACCTTCATACAATTTTTTAAAACAAAAAAATAAAAGAAGTATGCCAGAAGGGATGGGATGCGCTTCCCATTATTTAATATGCGAATCGCCCATATAAACTTTCCCAGAAAAATTTATATATGAGTTTTCAATAAGCATGGTTGTGAACTAAAAGTTGATAACTGGAGGTGATAAAAATGGTGTGGAAGAGAAGAAGGGATAGGGACGATGAATGGGATAGGGATTTCTTCAACGACGATTTCTTTGGCTTTGACATTGAGAGGGAGATAAGAAGAATGGAGGAGTGGATGAACCGTATAATGCGCGATTTTGGAAGGGGAGAGATCAAGGGTCCTTACGTTTACGGTTTCAGCATGCGCATAGGTCCTGATGGTAAACCGCAGATACAGGAGTTTGGCAACGTACCTCGGAGATTTGGCATAAGAGAGGAGAGCATGGAGGATTACCGTGAGCCCCTTGTGGATGTGATGGAAGATGATAAGACGGTGAGCATAACAGCCGAAATACCGGGAGTGAACAAGGATGACATTGAACTGGATCTGAATGATGAGGATAACGTGCTCACAATAAAGGTTGATACTCCAGAGCGTAAGTACTACAAGGAAGTGGAACTTCCAGCCAAGGTCAAGCCAGATTCAGCCAAGGCAACGTACAAGAATGGAATACTGGATGTGGTGTTTGAGAGGGCCGAACCGAGAAAGAAGAAGGGCAAGAAGATAAAGGTAAAGTGAAAATGAGCAGCATAGATGAACTTCTGAATGCAATCGAGAACCAGACAAGGAGGGAGATACTCAAGAGGCTGGCTGAGGGGCGCCAGTATGCCCTTCAGCTGGCCAAGGAGTTGAGGGTGTCCCAGCAGGCAATAGTGAAGCACCTTGAGGTCCTGGAGAGGTCAAACATAATAAGAAGGGCAGGCACAGAGAAAAGCGAAATGGGGCCTCCAAGAAAACTCTACGAGGTTCACAGGGGTTTTTCAATAGTTATAGACGTTGCTCCCGGGATTTTTGAAATACGTGAATATCCCATTGAGGAAGATTCTGAGGGCATAGAAGTTGAAGATTTTGGCAAGATGCTGGAAGACATTGAGAGAGAACTGCGCGAGATTGAAAAGAGAAGAGTTGAACTTATAAAGATGAAGGAGAGAATTCTCAGGGAAATGATGAGAATATAAATTATTCGGGGAGCTCAAACTCCTCCTTTTCCTCTTCTATCCTTAATGTTTTTGTTTTTCTCTCCTCTCTGAACCTGAAATCGGAGATCACGAGACAATCCAAAATTCGCTCTGAATATCTCTGTCTTGGCTCTCCCTCGGTGCTCAATCCCGCGATTATGTCCGCAATGTATATTACCCAGTTCAATTTCGTTGCATTTCTCCCTATGGCCTTCCATATGTCCAGAGAGCCTATGAATGATACGGCCTTAAGTTTGAATATGTACTTCCCAGGGGTTTTTCCGTTTATTGTATCAAAAATCACAGAGTATATGAACCATATTATGCCCTGCCACATAAAAATTACCATCCCCATGTTCCATTTGAAAAAGTATCCCAGTGTATAAGCAATTCCGAGGGTTATGATAAAATCCACAAAACTTGCAGCAATTCTCCTTGCCCAGAGATTTCGAAGTGCAGAATCGTACTCCATGATGTCAAAGCCAGTTTGCATACGGAGGCATATAATGTTTGCTCCTTAAATATTTTTCTCGTTGGAAAGTTTATTATACTTTCTTTCAATCTAATCAATCATGCTTCTGGACGAGATTGAAAAATGGCTTAGGGAGGGAAACGATGATGCTCAGGACCTTGTTGACCTGCCCTGGAATGTTGAGAGGGAAAACAATACCTTGGTGGCCCAGCATCCGAAAATCCCATTCATTCTCTATGTTTCTGAGGATGAGAACTTCATAAGGTTGCGGGTTTACACGGGCATAGAAACTGCTGTTGAAGATACGAAGGAGAGATTGAAGATTGCCAGGGCCCTGCTCCTGCTAAACGGCAGTGCGGATTACCTGAAATTTGCCCTTGAGGGCATAAATGAGGAGGTTGTGCTTCAGATAGACCTTGGTAAGAAGTACTTTAACAAGGGTGTTTTTGAAGATTCAATAGCGGCCATGGTTACGGGAATGTACATGATGGTTCGCGCCCTTGACCTTGAGGAGGAGTTTCAGGATCAGTTGTTTGCCAGACTCGTTGGGCTCGTTAAGGAACGGCTCAGTGAGGGTGCAAAGAGGGAGGATGTGGTGAATTTCCTAATAAATAGGGTTGGGCTAAAGAAGAAGGACGCTGAAGAGATTGTGGATGAGATAATGAAGAGTATGGATAAGGATATAAAGGGCTATATGTGAAGGTGATGGATATGGAGGATTTTGAAAAGCATGTGGATGATATTTACAGGGTGCTTGGGGGAAAGGTTGATAAGGAAGTGATTTCAAGGGAACTTCGAAACTGGATAACAAACTTCAAGGTGCCTATGGCCGAGGCGAAGAGAAGCATAGTTTCGAAACTTGGAGGAGATCCCACAAAATTGATTAACAATGAGAAGAAGATTGAAGACCTCGGTCCAAACGATGCCAGGGTGGATATAAAATTAAAGGTCATAACAATAAATTCAAAAGAGTATCAACTTGACGGTATGGCAAGAAAAATGTACTACGGTATTGTGGGCGATGAAACGGGTACAATACCATTCACAGCGTGGCGCCTCGATGTTGAGTTGAGGAGGGGTGATTGCATACAGGTTAAAAACGCGTATACCAGAGAGTGGCAGGGCAAGACGCAACTTGTATTTGGAAACAACACCATCATATCGCTTCTCCCACCGAACTCTGTGGAGGTAAAGACCTCAATAACTCCTGCCAAGATCGTGGAACTGCACCCAAGGATGGGATTCGTTCAGGTTGTGGGCAAGATTTTGGATGTTACAGAGAGGGAGGTTATGGTTGATGGTGTACCCAGAAAGGTTTACGAGGGGATAATCGGTGATGACACGGGTGAAATACCCTTCAGTGCCTGGGATACGAAGGTAAATAAGGGTGATGTGCTGAAGATAAGTGGTGCCTACGTGCGCACCTTCCGTGGCATGCCACAACTCGTATTTGACCCCCGCTCCACCATTGAGAAGGTTGATATAAGCATAGAGATAAGGGAGATTCCAGTAACCCTTGAGAGCCTTGAGGGAAAGGGAGGGTTCAACGTCCTCGTTGAGGGCGTGATTATAGATGTGAAGCATGGAAGCGGACTCATATACCGATGTCCTGAATGTGGAAGGGTTTTAAATTCAACCATATGCCCCGTCCACGGTAAGGTCACACCCAAACCTGATTTGAGAATAAAGGCCGTTATTGACGACGGAACAGGAGGTGCCATATGCCTTTTCAACAGGGAGCAAACGGAAAGGATACTGGGAATAGATATGAGCAACGCCATTTCCCTGGTTCAGGAGAATTTGGGAAATCCCGCCGTTATAAGGGAGATGATCGAGGAGAAACTCATAGCGGTGCCAATGCGTCTCAGAGGCAACGTTATCTCCAAGGAGAAATACGGACTCACGATGCTCGTGCACGATTTTGAGTTCATAAACATAGAGGACATTGCAAAGGATGCGGAGAACATGCTTGAGGAGCTGGGGTGGTAAAAATGCGCGAGCCTGCTTGGAGGGTATTTGCTGCGGAGTACAACTCTTCAAAACACTACATAAAGGCCACCGAACCAAAGATGCCCAGCTACGTGATAACACCCATCGGAGCGAAGATAAGCAGATTATTTGTGGTAGGGGTTCTTACTGAAGTTCGGGTCATAACTGAAGAGGTGATAAAGGCCCGTATTGCAGATCAGACAGGGGCATTCTATATGCTTGCCGGAAAGTTCAATCCTGAGGCAAGGCAGATTCTTGAAACGGTCAAAGTGCCTCAATTCATCGCGGTTGTTGGAAAGGTCAATGTGTACCATCCGAAGGAGGATCTTATGTACGTGTCCGTTGTGCCCGAAAGGGTAAAAATAGTAAACGAGATTCTGCGGGACTACTGGGTATTTGACACTGCGAGAAGATTGAAAATTAGGATAGATGCCATGAGTGAGGCTCTCCGTATGGATGAACCCTCCGTGGATAAGTTGATGTCCCTCGGGTTCTCAAGGAAGATATCTGAGGGAGTGGTTCTCGCAATTCAGTACTACCAGAAGATCAATGTTGAGCGGTATATGGATATGCTGAAGGATGCCCTCAAGCATCTTCTTCCAGAGTACAGGGCCATGGGCTATGAACTGCCAACAGTTGAGGAAGAGGAGGAACCGGAAGAGGTTGGCGAACTGGAAGATGAGATACTGAACCTAATTGAACAACTGGATCAGGATGGGAGGGGTGCATCCTACGAGGCTCTGCTGGAGAAATCAGGGATATCCGAGGAGAAACTTGACGAGGTTCTGCTCTCCCTCCAGGAAAAGGGAGAGATCTATGAACCCTACCTGGGAAAATTCAAGAGAATATAGCCCACATCTTTATTTTTAATTTTTGAATAAAATTAGAAAAATATGTAGTATAGGAATATTATCGTTCCCGAGCCCACGATATCTGCCAGTGTTGTTATTATGGGTATAACTGCATTATCCGGGTCCATTTTCAGTTTTATGCTCAGGTAGGTCAGGTAGTAGGAGATGAGAATTAACAATGTGGCTGCGAGCATTCCGGCAGCGAAAATCATGATTACAACCATAAAGCTCATTGTATAGAAGAACCCAAGTGCTGCAACTATGGATGCCATGATTATGGCCAGCACGTAGGTGGAAACAACATCTTCCAGGAATCTCCTTCCCTTGGGTATTATTCCAGGTTCTATGTATCCGAGGTATATGAAGGATGACAATCTTGCGGACAGAACGCTGCCTATGTTTCCAAGGGTTTCTTGAAACGGGGGTAGGATCAAAAGCAGTAGGGGAAGTTTGTTGTCCTCCCACAGGGTACCAGTAACCAGTTCAAAGAGACCTACTAGGATAAGCACAATGAAACTCTCCCTGTATATTCTTCTGCCCTCATGGCTTTTTAATGTTTTAAAAAACACGTAAAGCGTGTAGGCAACCCATACCCCCAGAAGTGCGTATCTCAGGAAATCGGGCAGCCATGTGACCAGGAGGGCGCTGAATACCATGAAAAATACCACGAGAAAATCTCCAACCGCGGAAATTATTGGTACTCCTATATTATCGGGATTCCATTTTTTCTCGTAGGATTTCACAGCTATGTATGCGGACACGGGTGTGAGAATGGATGATGTAAAAAAGTGGTTGGTGAGTATTATTGTGAGGATTATCATCACAGGAATAATTATGCCCTTTGTGAAATAGAAAACTCCAGATGTTAGGATGATCATAATATAGCTTACCGTGAAAGCCAGTGCTATTGCGGAAATTATGTTTATTTTCACCTTTTTATCCTTCATTCCAGAGATTTCTCCAAGATGAAGTTTGGAACTTAACCTTGAAATTTGAGCACCGTAAACGTTCCCGCGCATATCCAAGAGTGCTGGGAGAATCATAAGCAATCCAGGAATTGCGTTGAATACACCGATGGATCTGTTTAAAAGCATTCCTGCGAAACTATCTGCTATAAGTGCCATTAAAAGAGCAATGAAGCTTTCCCGAATCATCTTCATGTCTATGAGGTGGCGGCTCATCGGCACCACCTCCTGTGTTCATCGGGACCATAGGGGGGAATGCCCATTGAACTATAAAATAATAACTATTTTTGGGGTTTTACCACAAAGTAAACATGCACATTTGTGTAAAGATGGCCATTCATGTACAGGTCAAATGAAGCCAGGTTTTTTCCCGCGATGGTGGAATTTGTTTCAAATTTTATTTGTTTTTCCTGTCCATTTGCAAGATGGAACTGCATCTCTCCCATCTTGATGTTATTTAATTTGAAAATGACCTTTAAATCTGAATCCCCGTAGTTCCAGTTTTTCACCAGGAGTTTGAAACTCACGTTTTCTCCAACAGTTGCATTGTGGGGCCAGGATTCTATGGAAATGTCCACCTCATGCCTCGGTGATGCTGTGAACTCTGCGTACCCCCACACAGAGATAAGAATAATTGAAAGGATTATTACAACAGACACGAATTTTGAAGGTTTTTCCCATTTTATACTTTTTATCTCCTCTTCGGAGGAAAGCAGGTACGCAATGCACAGGTATATGCCAAGGGTGATGAGCATGGTGTATGGTGTAAGGATAGATAAGGCGGCAAGAACAACGGCAATTAAGCCGCTTATTCCCAAACTCAAAGGAGGTGAGATCAGAACAAGTTCCTCTGGCTTTGGGTCCTTGTAGATCCTTATGGTGAAAAATCCTGGGGCAAAGAAAAGGATAAATACAAGAGATATGAGTTTGATGATCCACGATGGCAAGAAATATGTGAGGAAAAATAAAATGGTGAGCAGGGCAACAAGGTTCTTATCCTTCATACAACTTTCCCTCTTTCATAATGTATTTCCTTGCGTTCAGTTTCTCCAATCTTGGGTCGTGGGTGGCCAGTATTATTGTGACTCCCAATTCCCTATTTATTTTTTTCATAAGTTCCACAATGTTTTCCGTGTTTTCATCGTCCAGATTTGATGTGGGTTCATCGGCTATCAAGAGTTCGGGATCATTGGCAAGAGCCCTTGCAATGGCTACCCGCTGCATC
Source organism: Candidatus Aciduliprofundum sp. HYA1 (assembly GCF_056175085.1). NCBI lineage: Archaea > Methanobacteriati > Thermoplasmatota > Candidatus Aciduliprofundum > Candidatus Aciduliprofundum sp. HYA1. Next base: position 1,143,245 of record NZ_CM149694.1, on the reverse strand, counting down.
TCTCCACCACTCAGAGATGAAGGAAAGGCATGCATTTTTTCCTTTATGCCGAAATATTCCAGCAATTCTTCCACACGCTCTTTCCATCTCTTTCCTGCCAGTTTTAGAGGAAGTGCCACGTTCTCCATCACCGTGAGATCATCTATCAGATTTGTGGCCTGAAAGATTATTCCTATTCTTTGAAGCCTGAATTTTGCCCGCTCATTCTCGCTCAATTTTGTTATTTCAATATTTTCTATCTTTACACTTCCCTCATCGGGAATTTCCAGACCTGAAATTATGTTGAGCAGGGTGGTTTTTCCAACACCAGACTGCCCTTTTATCATCACAATATCTTTCTTTTCAACGTCTAAATTCACTCTCCTGAGAACTCTATAACTCCCATATGTTTTTGATACATTTGACACGCTCAGATACACCACGCACAGTAAATTTAATAAGCATATATAGTTTTTACTGGACTGGAATGATTGCTCCGTTGAGGTATGTTATTTCGATAAGAAAACGTTCAAAAATAACCATTCTTGCAATAGCCATTGTGATAATGTTCATAACTTCAACATACACAATCGCGTACAGTTTTGAGGTGAGCAACAGGGAACTCGTGGAGAGATTTCATTCTCAATATTATATAATTTCCTCATCCAAAAATCTACTCGATAGCCGGGTGAACCCGAAGGGAGTAATTGGTGCCTATGTGTACCTCATTCCAGCCAGAATAGGAAATTTGAGCACCTATGTTGTTGGGATATACGATCCACACAACGTGCTTGGATGGGCGTATGGATGCAATGAAGGGTCAATAATCCTTGGAGAGTACTTTCATAAAAAGGGTGATGTTAGCGTTGTAATTAAAGAGGAGACATTGAAATTAAAGGTTTTAAGAACCATGAGATTTGAATTTTTCCCGGATTACTGGGGAATCATAAACTATACCCTTGCCAGAGGGTTTCAGAATGAGCCCAACTTCATCATCACGGATAAGTATCTGAAGGTAGATGGATTAATAACACAGTCAATGATAAAACTTGGAGATTTTTATTACAAAAGCGCGGAGGAAACCTACGTGGATTTGGTTCTCTTATCCTTAATCTCCGTGGTGGCCATATATTTTTTCATAAACGCATTGCTGGAGATGGAAATAAGTGAAAACATAAGGAAGATAGCGATAATACGGGCTTTGGGGTCAACAACCCACAATATATCCACAATATATTTCCTGAGGTCCATATACATAGGATCTGGAGGATTGGTTATAGGACTATCCTTAGGAATTGTCCTGTCCTATATGCTTCCTACAATTCTCAAGTTTTCTGGATTACTCAGTTCTCTCAGCATATTTATTCCACCCTCAATGTTTCTAATAAATCTCCTGCTCACTCTGATTGGCAGCACCATTGCATCCATTCATCCCATAAGGAGGGCGGTTAGAACTGAAATATTGGAGGGAATGAGGAGGGGATCTCTGTGATAATAAAAAAATCCATTATTGTGCCAGTGATAATTCTCATGATGCTCTTCACATCCATCTTTGTATCCTTAAATTCAATGTACCTCATGCCCCAGGAAATCATGGGCAACAAAAATGTGTATGTACTCACATCCTCCCACGATAAGAATCCTCTGAGAAGCAATCTGAATTTGGAACTTGCATACGGTCTGGAAAATACATCATACATAACGGCTGTGAGCCCAGAAATCTTCCTTTTCACCACCATAAAAAATCAACCTGTGACCCTGAGGGGTGTGGAATTTAAAAACTTTTTAGATATAGAGGGTGGAAAAATAATAATGGGTAGTATGCCAAAAAATGTTGATGGTGCCCTTGCCGGAGCGAAGATTTTCAGGTTTCTGCATCTCAGAATAGGGGAAAAATTGAGTGTCTATGGCTCTTTTCAATCTTCATTTGCCATAATAAATATAACGGGAGTATTCAAAACTGGGAGCAGTGCAGATGATGAGATCCTTGTATCTCTTCCAACATCCCAGAAACTCGCAGGCTTGAGGGATAATCAGGTATCCATAATACGATTTAAAACTGATAACCTTGGAAAAACAAAGGAACTATTGAATCCGCAGTATCCGAAATTCACTGTGAATGTAACCTCAGTATCCCAGGTTTATGCATACAGCAAGTTTAATGCCACGGTGACAATAAAGAATATGGGCTCTGAAGCAGGGATGTGCAATTTCCATCTTAATTTTGAGAATCAGAGTTTTGAAAGAGACATATACGTTTCAAGGTCTGCAACCTTCAATGTTACACTTACCCCCTATCTTCCAGGACAGCAAAAAATTGATGTGGCGGTTAAAAACGATGTTCTTTATTATCCTTCATTCTCGCAGATTTTGGTTGTGAAAAATCCTGTGGTTATAAAGGGTAAAACTCTGACTTATGTGAACACACCCACAAATTATGTTCTTCTAACCACGAACAACAGGAAAATAAGCAATGCCACCCTCGAGGTTTCTAATGGACAATACAGGAAGGTCTATCATGTAAACTACTCTGCAAATATCACATTTCCATTTGCTGGAAGGTATAATTTATCCTTTTACAAGCCCGGATTTGAAAGCAGAAATATCGTGGTGGATGTATTTAAAAAGGAGAATTTTAGCGCACTCGCCACTATAACTCCATCCCCCGTGGAAAATGTGCTCTTTGTTAAAAGGGGGAAGAGCATTGAGATAAACGCATCCAAGGGAACGGAGATATACTACTCACTCGATGATGGTCTGATCAGGAATACGAGTTCTTCAATTTCTCTCGGCTCTATGCTCGGTAATCACATCCTGTCTATCAACGTGGTAAGGGGATGGTTTATGGGTAATGAAACGTTCATTGTTCATATATACAATAACTCCCAAATTTTCGCAAATGTCCCCTTCAACGATTTTACTCCTGTTTATTTCAACGCCACTTACAACATCACACTCTGGAGTGAGGTTCCATTTCAAAATTTGTCAGTGAGAGTAAATACCAATCCCATCTACACACTAAGAAATTACACCTTTGATTTTCATACATTCTATTACTCAATTCGTATTCCAATAAAAGTTAATGAGAAAACAAACAGAGTAAATTTAGAGATACTTGCCAAAAATGTGCTCAATAGAACTTTGAAAATTGTTGTGAGTCCGAGGATTATCTATCATTACTACATGCTGAAGCCAAAGATCATAGTTGGAGGTCCCCAGAAAACCTCTACATTGAGGTGCAATCTTCTCGGGAAAAATCCTGTAAGCATCAGAATATGGAGCGGTATGCCCGTGCAGGTCAAGGCCTATGATGATCTTGGAGTTACAAATTTGACCGTACAAATTTTCAACAGAACTTACTATTCATCTCCGCCTAATATGGGTGAGGTGGATATCCCTACCATGGAGATAAGGAACGGTGAAGTTCATTTTATGCCAGAGGGGGTATATGAGGGCATAGCTAAGGCAAGAGATGCGGCGGGAAACGTAAATGAAACTTATTTTGAGGTTATAATAAACAATACAGGGGAAAAGCTTCCCCCAATAATTCTTGGAAGTGGGATTTTAAGTTTCAATGGAGGAAGGGAATCCTACAAAATTAGAATTTTTGATAATACCCTGATAGAGGATGTTAAGGTTTATGTGAACAGTACACCGATTGAGATCTATGAGAATCTAAGTGTGGAAAATTTCACGGCATGGATCAACTCATCCCAGTTGCCAAACGGCTTCTACAGGGGCTATATTTATGCCCAGGATATCTATGGAAATCAAAGAAATTTTTCCTTGGTAATAATCAAGAATTACACGGATATAATTCCACCAAAAATAGAGGTGGTGAAAGATAAAATATGGAGTGGAGAGGATATTGTTATCCGGGCCAGTGACAATACATTAATGAAAAAACTCTCTGTATTCATATTCGGAAAATGGTTCAATGGTACCAAGGAAGTGAAGATTCCCACGATGGAGATTCTCAACAACTCCGTCGAGTTTATCCCACAGGGAGTATATTTTGCAAAAATATATGCAGAGGATATATTCAATAACGAGAATCGCTCAGATGTTAAGATTGTAATAAACAATACAGGAGAGAAAATTCCCCCCATAATAATTCTTCCCAGGGTTTCAGTATGTAATGCCACGGATTATATAAATTTCACCGCCTATGACAATGTGGGCGTGAAAAGGATAAGCGTTAGTGTATTTAATCGCACCGTTGCATTTGTAGATTCTAATAATATAAGCGTAAGGGCGGAGAGATTGGGTTACGGGCTAGTTACTGTGGAGATATATGCGGCAGATGTTAATGGAAATGTTGCAGTCTCACCTTTTAGAGTGTTCATAATGGATAATATTCCACCCCAGATCAATAACACATACATCAGGATGTGGGGTGGAAACACAACCCACATAACTCTATGGGATGATCTTGGTATAAGGTATGCAACTCTATCCATATTTGGAAAGGTTTTCAGAAATTCGGGTAACAGAATTGAGGTAAAAACGATGGAAATTCTGAATAACACTGTGCACTTTATACCACCTGGAAGGTACGTGGGAAAATTGATGGCAGAGGATTATTCTGGAAATGTGAATTCAACCTATGTTACGATCATCATAAATAACACTGGGGAGAAGATTCCACCAATAATCCTTGGAAAAACGTATGATGTGTTATCAAACAATAAAAGTGCAATTTTCCGTGCCTTTGATAATGTGGGCCTGAGAAAAATGTGGTGGGTCTGCGATGGTATGATCAAGGGAGAATCTGAAAATGGAACACTTGTTTTGCATTTCTCCCAGTTACCCATTGGAATCCACAATGTCACCATATATGCTGAGGATGTGAATGGAAACATTGCCCATATGAATGTTACACTGGATGTTATTGGAATCTCCCATGTTAACATAAAAATATGGGTTGAAAATCCCAACATAAATACCAATCAGCGCGCTATCATAAACATAGAGTTGATTAATGGAGCAAATGCGGGAAAATATTCCACCGTGGTGTATCTGGATAATTCTCCCTATTATATCATAAATTTAACTCTTGCACCCTATGAAACCCAGAGTTTGATTCTCAAACTTCCATACCTTCCAGATGGGACTCACAAAGTTATGGTGATGAATGAAACTGTTACCATAAGAGTTTCAAATCCCTATGTGGAAAAACTTCCAATAGATCTCCTTTTGAAATACGACAAGAATCTAAATGTTACAGGTGGAAAGGAAGTCATATACAAGGGATTTCAGATATCCGAGGGCAATTTCATGATTCTCATTTACTCTTTAATTGCAGTAGGGATGATCCTTGTTATTCTCGGAATGTACTCATCCCTTCTCAAGGCATTAAAGGAGAGAAATATAGCAGTGCTTCGGGCAATAGGTGCAACAAACTCGCAGATCCTGAAATTCGCCTTGAGGGATGGTTTATATTACATCTTCTTGCCCGTTCTATTGGGAATAGTTGCGGGTTATATCATGCTCTTCATACTTCAGTATTTTGAGGTACTTAGAGCATTTGGACACAGGCTGATCATATCCACAAATATCCAACTGATCTCATTGAATCTTCTCATAGGACTCGGATTTGCCATATTGACGATGGCAATAGTTTTTAGGGATGTGCTATCTTCTAAGGTAGTGCGCCTTTTTGTTTTGGAAGGGGGTGAGAAGGAAGTGGATCTAAGGGAGGTATTTCAATGAAGGGTAAGTGGATTGGCCTGCTTTTAATTTATATTTTAGCAGTTGCTGTACGAATGTACCCTGTTTTTATCACACCCATCCCTTACAATGTGGATGCTCTGCTTGATTCAAGGGCTTCTCAGTTTATTGCATCCCATGGAAACTTGAGATTTCCAAGTGATGTGAGTTACAACAATCATCACACACCTGTGACCATTCTTTTTAATGCACTTAGCGGTGCGTTATCTCAACTTGTGGGTGTTCCGGTTATGCATCTGATTCCCCTGATTTTTCCATTTGTGACTTCCATTTCCGTGATTGGGTGGTACCTTTTTAGCAAGAAAATAACAGGAAAAGATGAAATAGCCATTATGACTGCCGCCTTTTTTGCAATTAGCGGAACCTACGTGCTTCAAACGGCTCTGGTGTGGAAGGAGGCGGTGGGTTTTGCTCTGATGCCCTTTGCTCTCTATACTTACAGAAAGAGAAATGCAATTGCCATTTTCCTCCTGGTCATACTTCCCCTCACTCATCATTATGTGGCACTTTTAACCTATATGATGCTCTCCTACTCTGAGATCTTCACATTTTACGAAAAGTACAGAAAACATGAGGTTATGGAGAGAATTGATTATCTGTGGCCAACAGCGTTGCTCGTTCTTTGGACATATCTCACCCTTTATTACTCCCTAACTGGTTTTAATAGGGTGAATAACTTATCCCCCTCCGGGCACCTGTGGTTGTTTGCATCTTTATTTGTCCTGCTTTCTCTGGTAGGGTTTAGGGTTTTGAAAAGCAATTTCAAAGAGAATAACAAATGGGTGATTTTGATCTCAATCATTCCAATGGTCATTTATTTTGCATATTTCTTCTTTCCCGTGTTCTCCCATACCATGTTGTTCAACAGAACCACGTTTCTCTATACCTTCGGCTATGTGTTGATAATTCCGATAATTGCTAAAGGAATATACATTCTCAGCACTGCGAGATATGGAGAGAGAAAACATTACATTTCCACCCTTATGGCTCCAATACAGATGATACTGTTCTTTATGCTTCAGGGATTTGATCCAGTTACCTACGATACTGTTAGCCGCACCTATGATTTTCTTGATCCCGGAACGCACACTGCTCTTTCCACAGCAACCTTCAAAACAAGGAGAAAACTACTTTCCTTTGCTGTAATTTTCATAGTGCTTGCCACAACCACACCCCTCGCATATCACACCCAGGAGGCGTTTGGTGTGTCATATTTCATATATCCAGATGAGATGCATGCTGCAGAGTGGGTCAAAGAGCATTTCAATACAAGCATAGCCACCGACGATAAACTGGGCCTTGTGGCCCGTAATGGATTTGATATAAATGCCTCCCGTAACTTACCGTATCTTTTGGAGAAGGGAATACAACCACAGGAGCATATTTGGTTGGTTGGTAGTTACTGGGAACAGGGAGCGCAGATGTGTCCGATGGCGCCCATTCCCGTTAACGTTACGAAGATTCAGCAGCAGAATTCTGTGGTTTTTTCCTCCGGTTATACCTTTGTAGTTCTAAATAGTACTTCATAATTATTTCTGGAAATCTCAAAGCCACTAGCACGAGAAATATTGTCAGAACATACTGGTAGTTTACCGTAATATTTATTTTATCTATGTGGAGTGAGAAGTATCCCCTGTTCAGAAGATAGTAGGCCCATAATAGAATGAAAAACAATGCAGCAAGGCCAAAACCCATCTTGTATCTGGGATCCTCCCATATCTCCTCCAAGAATTTAAACAGGATATACAGAATGCCCGCGATCAATATGATTGAACCGTAACTTGATATGCTGACACCAAGATATGAAAAATACTCCCTCATGTATTTTACCAGCATTATGGGTATGACTATGAGAATAAATAATCTCAAAATTGCTCTGATAGTTGAGGCCGCCAAATGCTTTTTGTCCCTCATAGATGAATCACCTCCTGATAGGTGAGATGTGTGTTTGTATCGTAGAATATGATTTTCATCTCATCCACCGGTTGAGTTACCCCAATTTTTTCATATCTCCTTACCTCCTGATTTGGTGAGACTGAAAAGGAGGATACGCTTTTTGAGACCTCGGTGCCTTTATAATAGAATATCTTGGTAACCTTCATGGATAGCATAAAAGGTGATTTATCGGTAAATGAATAGTACAATGTTTCATTTGGAAATATCTTGTAGGTGAGATCGGATAAGGGTGCACCCCAGTAATATTTTTCTGTGAAAGGAACTTTGAGTCCGAATATGGAAATATCACCCTGTAAAGTTAAATACTGGGATTTTGTGAGCAATGTCCTGGTGTAATTGCTGAGTACTTCCATTTTCAGTGTTCCCTTGTAGTACTCTCCAAGCTGGGCACTTCCATTGAAGGAACCACATGAAGAATGGCCTACCAAAACATGGCCGTATACCGAAGCAAGACCGGATAAGTATTCTGCAGTTTTAATGCTATAGGGTATTTCAAATCTTATCATTCCGGAGGATGAGACATTCATATTTCTTGGGGCATACACTTTAACCTCTTCAATGGGGGGTATCCACCTGAATTTGTACAGTGAGTTTACAGATACATGTACCCAGTTGAGCATGTATTTAAGGGATATGGTTATGTTTGCGTAAAGAGTATCCGTATGTTTAAAGTGATAGAGCGATGGATACTCCTCATCATATAGTTTGAGAAGGTTTATTTTTACAGGTATGGAAAATGTGTCTATGCTTGAGGTTTCTATATTTCCTATCCACTCCTCTCCATTTAATAGTGTTGCGGTGCTATTTTTCAAGGTGTACTTGACGGATATATTGTTGATGGGGTACATTCCATAATTTTTTATTGTTACGGGTACGTGTATTATGGCTTCTTTTCCATTGAATGTTAAGAATGGTTGTCCAACACCCTCAAGGACCACGTTTTCCGATGCAAATGATAAAATGGCAAGCAGGATTATGGCAATAATTCCTATCTTGCACAGAAGCAAAATTGAAGAATATATTTTGAGAGCAATTTTCAGTTTACGTGCCATAAAACATGCACGAATGTGGGGTTTATTAATTTTTCGTGGTAATTACTCAAAAAGAGCATAAGGGAGCTCGATAGGTTATGTGCCTGCGGTCTGTCGAACTTAGGAGGTGATCCATCCGCAGGTTCCCCTACGGATACCTTGTTACGACTTAACCCTCCTCGCTGACCCCAGGTTCGACCCTGCCCATAGAACAGAGCCTCACCTAGAGCCAACTCGGATGGTTTGACGGGCGGTGTGTGCAAAGAGCAGGGGCGCATTCACCGCGGGATGTTGACCCGCGATTACTACGGAATCCAGCTTCACGAGGGCGAGTTACAGCCCTCGATCTGAACTACGGACGGGTTTCAGGATTAGCTCCCCCTTTCGGGGTCGCAACCCATTGTCCCGCCCTTTGTAGCGCGCGTGTAGCCCGGGGGATTCGGGGCGTACTGACCTACCGTTGACCCCACCTTCCTCCAGCTTAGCGCTGGCGGTCTCCCCAGTGTGCTCCGCCCCCGGAGGGACGGGTGGCAACTGGGGACGGGGGTCTCGCTCGTTATCACACTTAAGTGAACGCCCTACGGTACGAGCTGACGATGGCCATGCACCACCTCTCCGGCTCTTATTCGGGCAAGGTCGTCAGCCTGGCCCACATAGGCCGGTCGCCCCCGGTGAGTTTTCCGGCGTTGAATCCAATTAAACCGCACGCTCCTCCCGTTGCAGTGCTCTCCCGCCAATTCCTTTAAGTTTCAGCCTTGCGGCCGTACTCCCCAAGCGGCCCGCTTAACACCTTCGCTCCGGCACTGCCGGCCCCCGAGAGACCGACAACACCAAGCGGGCAGCGTTTACAGCCAGGACTACCCGGGTATCTAATCCGGTTTGCTCCCCTGGCCTTCGTCCCTCACCGTCGGAGCCGTTCAAGCCGGACGCTTTCGCCACAGGTGGTCCCCCCGGGATTACAGGATTTTACCCCTACCCCGGGAGTACCTCCGGCCTCTCCCGGTCCCAAGACCCGCAGTCTCCCCGGAATTCCTGACGTTGAGCGCCAGGATTTACCCAGGGATTTACGGGTCCGGCTACGGACGCTTTAGGCTCAATAATAGTGGCCACCACTCGAGCTGCGGGTATTACCGCGGCGGCTGGCACCCGTCTTGCCCAGCCCTTATTCCTGGAGCTTTTTAGGCTCCAGAAAAGCCCTCCCGAAAGGAAGGGCACTCGGGCTCCCCTCGTCGCGCTTTCGCGCATTGCGAAGGTTTCGCGCCTGCTGCGCCCCGTAGGGCCTGGACTCGTGTCTCAGAGTCCATCTCCGGGCTCCCCCTCTCAGGGCCCGTACCCGTCGTAGGCTTGGTGGTCCTTTACACCACCAACTACCTGATAGGCCGCAGACCCATCCTCGGGCGCCGGAGCTTTCGGTCTCGGAACCTTCCAGTATCCGAGGCCTATGGGGTATTAGCCTCAGTTTCCCGAGGTTATCCCCCACCCGAGGGTAGGTTGTCCACGTGTTACTGAGCAGTCCGCCGGTGCTCCCGAAGGAGCCCCTAAACTCGCATGGCTTAGTCGGAGCCCGATAGCAGTGGCCTCCGGCAGGATCAACCGGAGTTGATCCCTTATGCTTGGAGAGTATACGACGACAGACCGCAGTCTGCACACCTATCGAGCGTCGGATTTGAGAGATCCATCCCCAAACGGGAAGTTTTTCTCAAATCCCCATTCAATCAGCACATTTAAGCAGCCATGGAACCCAGATGCTCATTTTTCACATCTGGCGCCTTATTTGGCTGCCTTGCAAAGCCCTTAATGAGCAACCAATATATATCCCTTTCGCTCATTATTTCATGGGTAATCTGGGATAAGGGCCAAATAGGGATTTTGTATATGAAATTTTCTGATAACTCATTTTAGTTTTGATGCCCTGTTTTTTAGTTCATTCAATTTATTTAGGGCCTCGAGAGGGGTCATATTCATTATATCCAGACTCTTCAGTTCCTCCAGAATTTCATCGCAATCAGAATCGCCAAAGAGCATTGTTTGCACAATTTTCTTTCCTCTACGCACCTCAATCACTCTTTCCTCCTCAATCATTTCCAGAACATTCTTGGCTCTTTTTACAACATCCTCCGGTACCCCTGCAAGTTTTGCCACTTCAATTCCATAACTCTTGCTCATGCCCCCTGGCATAACCTTACGTACAAATACAAGCCCGTCTGGAGTTTCCTTCACCGCTATGTGGTAATTTCTAACATTTTCAAGCACATTTTCAAGTTCAATAAGATGATGGTAATGGGTTGCAAATATTGTTCTTGCCTTAATTTTGTTGTAGATATGCTCCGTTATGCTCCAGGCTATGGCCAATCCGTCGTAGGTGCTCGTTCCACGCCCTATCTCGTCAAGGAGAATCAAAGAGCGTTCTGTGGCAGTGTTTAGAATATTTGCAAGTTCCACCATTTCCATCATAAATGTGCTCCTGCCCCTGGTTATGTCATCACTTGCCCCCACCCTCGTGTATATTCTGTCCACAACACCTATTTTTGCATAATCTGCAGGCACGAAGGAACCCATCTGTGCGAGTATTGTGATAAGGGCCACCTGTCTCATATATGTGCTCTTTCCAGCCATGTTTGGACCGGTTAGGATTATGAATCTCGCCTCTCCGCTGATATTTGTGTCGTTTGGAACAAAATCCGTGTACCTTTCAACAACGGGATGTCTGCCGTTCTTGATTGCTATGTCCATACTCTCATCCACAACCGGCCTTGTGTAATTCCATTCAAGAGCGACCTTTGCAAGGCTCTGTATTGTATCGATATGTGCGATGGCCTCTGCCACCTTTGCAATTCGGGAGGTTTCATCCTTCAATTTCTCCATTATTTCTTCGTATAGTGCCTGCTCAATCTCATTTATCTTCTCCTTTGCACTCAGGATTCTGTACTCCAAATCCTTCAACTCATCTGTTATGAATCTTTCCGAATTCTTAAGTGTCTGTTTCCTCTTGTAATGCTCTGGAACCTTGTTCAGATTTGCCTTGCTCACTTCAATGTAGTAACCCATCACATCATTGTATCCAATTTTCAAGCTCTTTATGCCCGTGCTCCTTCTCTCCCTCTCCTCCATTTTCCCTATGAGGTCCTGCGCGTGGAGTGCGAGATCCCTGAGGTCATCAAGTTCCCTGCTGTATCCCCTTTTTATCACCCCACCTCCTATGGGATAATCTCCGGCAATGCTCCTTTCAATTAAATCCACTATTTTCCCCACTCCTTCAATTTTTTCACTTTCCTTTCTCAAAATTTCGGATTCAAAGTTTATCTTCAGATCCTGAGCATACCTGAGCCCCTCCTTCAACGCTATCAAATCCTTGGGCTTCGCCCTTCCAAGCGAGATTCTGGTCTTTATGCGCTCCAGATCCTTTATGTGGGATAGGACCTCCCTGATTGATTCGAGCATCATCTGCTTCCTGGTCAGTTCTTCCACGGCATCCTGCCTTTTTCTTATCTCATCCACGTCCTTCAATGGTCTCTGCATCCACCTTTTAAGGAGCCTTGAGCCCATCGGGGTGACGCACTCGTTTATGGTGAAGAAAAGTGTGTATCTCTCCTCTCCCAAAAAATTTTTGAAAACTTCCAGATTCTTCAGGGTTGTGGAATCTAGAATCAGAAATCTATCACGAAAATAGCCCTGTAGGGAGGTTACATTCTTCAGTTCCGACATGGTGTTCTCCTTGGCATATTTCAATGCGGCTGCCGCCGCCTTAAGCCCGTATTTTCCAATTCCAAATCCCCCAATCTCCGCAACTTTGAAATGATCCTTAAGTATGGTCTCGTAATCAGAATAGTACTCCTCAGGCATAATTTTCTGGGGGACCTCCACCTTAAGTTCAAAATTGGATATGATCTCCGCAGGACTAAGGCGAAGAATCTCAGCGTTAATCCCATAAAAATCCAGTTCGCCTGCGAAGAACTCTCCCGTGGATATGTCCAGGGCTGCAAATCCGTAGATATCATCTTTCCCATATACCGAGAGGAGGAAATTGTTATCGTATGTGAGCAGGGTATCTTCTATGAGTGTTCCGGGAGTGACTATTCGTATAACATCCCTCTTCACGAGCCCCTTGGCCTTCTTGGGGTCTTCCAGCTGCTCGCAGATGGCCACCCTGTACCCCTTTTTCACAAGTCTCGAAAGGTATGCATCCAAGGCGTGATGGGGTATGCCTGCCATTGGCACTGGCTCTTCCCTGCTTCTTCGTGTGAGCACGAGGTTGAGTTCCTTTGATACGATTTTTGCATCATCCTCAAATGTCTCGTAGAAATCTCCAACACGGAAAAACAATATGGTATCCCTGTACTTCGCCTTTATTCTGTGGTACTGTCTCATAAGGGGTGTGGCCATCTTCCATTCCTATGGGATTTTTATATTAAATCCTTTCTCTTGAAAATATTTTAAGGACATTGTCCATGTGCCCCTATGCTCTCAGATAGGGATATTCTAAAAGCCATGGAGAGGGGGGAGATAGGCATTGAGAATTTCAGGGAGGAAAACCTAACCCCCAATGGATACGATTTAACTGTGGGTGAGATCAAGATTCCAGAATTAGAGGTTTACATAAAAAATGGAAAATTGAGCATCCCTTCACTCACGCATTTTCTGGTAGGTTCAAGGGAATACATAAAACTTGGCGAGGGTTATGTTGCGCAGTTGTGGCTTAAAAGTAGATGGGCCAGGCGAGGGGTTCTCGCTTCCTTTGGGCTTGTGGATGCGGGATTTGAGGGCATACTGACCATGGGCTCATTTGCCACAAGGGAGATAGAATTAAAAGTGGGAGATAAATACGCCCAGATCTGTTTCATACGCCTAAGTTCTCCAGCAGAAAAGCCCTACGCCCTTCGCTCCGGAAACTATCAGAAACAAAAAAATATAAAAATATAAAAATTATGCTGCCACGAGGATATTGTTGTAGACCTCTTCAACCACGGTATTCATATCGCTCAGGTATATCTCCCTGAATTTCTTTTCGATCTCTCTTCTCGTAACATTCGCAATTTTCGCCACAAAATTTGATATCTCATCGTACAGTGTTCTGTATGCATCCTCAACCTTCAGTCTTGGGGTTTTGAGGAGCAGATTGCTATCCAGAACTATTTGCTTTGTGACAAGGTTCTTGAGTTCCTGCACCGCTTGCATCGCAATCTTTCTTCTCTCTCCCTCTATGCTGAAGGGAAGTACTGTTATGGCAACTATGGGCTTGTCGAACCTCTCTTTCAGTATTCTTGCTGTTTCCACAACCCCACCTGTACCAGTACCTCCACCCAATGAGGCAAGAAGAACTATGACATCCGCATTACTGGCCTCCTCTATGATCCAGGCGCGGTTTCTATTTATTATGTACTCCCCCACCTTCACTTCCCCATTTGCATCCCTGTGCTCTCCCAACACGTCTTTTCCAAGAAGCATCTTTTTATCCGCAGTTACACTTTCCAGTCCCCTTTCATCCGTGTTTATCGCTATGATCCTCGTACCCTCTATCTTCTTCTCGGCAATGTATGACACTATCCTGCCGGCACCCCCACCAAAGGCAAACACTCGCACATCGGGTCTTATGCCGAACTCGTCCATAAGCAGTTCTTCCACATTCTTTCTAACGCTTTCAATATCGCGCATTCCCATCACCTTCTGGCAGATTACCTATGGGGCAAAGGGTTCTTCTCTTCCTCCTGTAATCGTAAAGAGGATATGCCCCGGGTGTATGATTTCAGTATGTTGGCAAGTTCCCCATTTGAGACCAGAATCCTCAATACGTAGGTTATGAGATCTCCCATATCCCGGAAGTACTTGTAATCCACGTACTCCTCAAGCACATCAAGGATTCTGTCCTCCATCTCAACCTTCATACCCTTATCCTTGAGGAGTCCCCTGTCAGCCATTTTTATGTATTCCATAAGCGCCGTTCTTATGAACTCTGATCTGCTCCTGTATTCGGGGTGCCTTGCCATAAAATCATCAATTTCATCCAATTCCACGTCTGAGAGCCTTATTGTTAACCTTGTTCCATTCATTCATACACCCTTTGCCCTTGTTGGTATGGAAGATATGTACAAATCAATATATAAAGTTTTTCATTATTGCATAAAATTTTAATATTTTTATGACAAAATGTTTTTGGAAAATTTGAATTTCACCAATCCCTTAGAAAAGAAAAGAATAAATGTATGACGTTTTATGACAAAAGTTTCCAAAAATTTTCTTTGTGGCGCTTACTGTATGACATATGACTATTTCAGGAGGTCTGATAGGAGCAGTTTGTCCATCAACTTGGCTTTTATTTTTATTTTCTTCGTTATGTACGCAGTGAGGGCATCCTCCCTCTTCTCGAGTATGTCCTGAAATGTCTTTGCATCGGTTTCAACGATGATATCCGCATCAATATCTCCCTCTTTCACATCGGAGAGTTTTGCATCTTTCAGGTACATATGGTATGCTCCATCATCCTTGAACCTTATCACTATGCTTCTTTCCAGATCCCTTATTTTCTCCTTTCTCGGATCATCCTTGGCGTTGAATTTGTCCACCAGTTCCTGTAGCATGGATTTCATATTCATCACCTAATACTCTATTCCCTCCCTGGCGATAACCCCCTTCCTATAATAATGTTTCACCTCTTTCATCTCTGTAACGAGATCTGCCCTTTCTATTATTTCTTCTTTCGCGTATCTTCCAGTGAGCACAACCTCCGTTCTTTCTGGTATGGAATCCAGAAGTGAAAGAACATCTTCCAGGGATATGAGACCGAAGTCCAGGGCAACATTTATCTCGTCCAGAATGAGCAAATCGTAATCCCCACTCAATTTTTTTGCGGCAAACTCCAGGGCATTTCTGGCCCTTTCAATATCCTCCCTCGCAGGGTTATTCCTGTTGACGAAATGATTGGAGCCAAAGGGGTAAACCTCTATTCCCAGTTTTCTGGCCGCAATCTGCTCTCCATAACCCCTGTCAGGTTTCATAAACTGTACGATGCACACCTTCTTTCCACGCCCGGCAGCACGCATTGCAAGCCCGAACGCTGCTGTGGTTTTCCCCTTTCCGTTGCCTGTGTAAACATGTATGTAGCCCATAGGCGAGAATATGCAGGGAGATTAAATAAGTTACGGACGGAAAGAATTAAGTATGCAAATATGGTATATGTAAGGGGTGACTAAAAATGGCCACAGGGGGATTTGATTTGGAAACACCACTGCCCTACATTGGACTTTCAGTGATGCAAATAATATGGTTCTTCGTGATACTCATTGTGGGCTTCATAGTTGTGAAGATTGTTGTCTGGATTCTTAATAAGAGTTTCAAAAGAACACCGCTGCCTGAGATTCTGGCCGAGTTTCTCATTAGAGTAACGGCCATAGTTCTCTACATTCTGGTGTTCTTGCTTGCAGTGACGGCTCTTGGATACGATATGAATGCCATCGTTCTCGGCCTATCTGCCATCTTTGGCTTGCTGTTGGGCTTTGGATTGCAGGATACCATAACGAACATGGCCAGCGGATTCTGGATCGCTCTAACAAGGCCCTTTGACAAGGGAGATGTGGTATCTGTGCAGGGATTCACCGGTAGCGTAAAGCACATAGGAATTATGTCAACAACCATGCTCACTCCAGACAATACTGTTATAACAATTCCCAACAAGAGTGTCTGGGGAAGCCCGATGGTGAATTACACCAAGATGAATGTCAGGCGCGTGGATGTGAACGTTGGCGTGGCCTACGGCACGGACCTGGATAAGGCCGTTAAGATAGCCATGGACGTTATGAAGAGCCACAAACTCGTGCTTAAGAATCCAGAGCCCTCGGTTGCCATAACTGAACTGGCTGATTCATCCATAAATCTGCAGTTGAGACCTTGGGCAAAAACAGGCGATTACTGGACGGTTAAGGGAGAGATCACCAAGGCAATATACGAGGCCTATGGCAAGGAGGGCATAGAGATACCGTTCCCGCAGGTGGACGTACACCTCAAAAAGGAATAATTTTCCCCTTTTCAAAACTTTTTTATCGTTATGCTCTATTAGGTACATCGTGAAGGATCGTTTTGGAAGACCTGTGAAAAGCATACGAGTATCCGTGACGGAAAGATGCAATCTCCGCTGCTTTTACTGTCATCGGGAGGGGGAGTGGCACAGGCACACAAGGGAGATGAGCCCGGAAGAGATTGAGAGAATACTGAAAATTGCCCGCAAATTGGACATAAGGAAGGTGAAGTTCACGGGGGGAGAGCCGCTTTACAGGGAGGATATTGTGGAAATTGTGGGCAGGGCTGCACCATTGATGGATAGGGATGTGTCCATAACCACAAATGGAACACTCCTCCCAAAATACGCCTATGAACTTCGGGAGGCAGGGGCAAACAGGGTGAACATAAGCCTTGATACCCTTGACAGGGATAAGTACAAGAGAATAACCGGCCTCGATATGCTCAAGGATGCCCTGGATGGGGTTTACGCAGCAATAGATGCAAATCTGAATCCTGTGAAATTGAACATGGTGCTTCTCAAAGGCATCAACGAGGACGAGATTGAAGATATGATCAGATTTTCAGCAGATACAGGAGCGGTGCTTCAGATTATTGAACTGGAGGCGCCTGTGGAGAAGGAACAGACGGAATTCTTCAGAAAATACCACGTGAATCCAAAATTCATAGAGGAGCATCTTGAAAAAATTGCCTACGAGGTAAAGTACAACGAGTTGCACCGCAGGAAAAGGTTCAAGTTCAGATTTGGCTCCCGAGTTGCAGAGGTGGAGATAGTCAGGCCAATGCACAACACGGAATTCTGTATGTACTGCACCAGAATAAGGCTGACGAGTGATGGAAAACTCAAGCCCTGCCTTCTGAGGGACGATAATCTGGTGGATATCCTCACTCCCATGCGCAACGGTGCCGACGATGCCACATTACTCTCGCTCTTCAAGGAGGCCATTATGAGACGCGAACCCTACTGGAAGTGAAAATTTATATATTCCTTTCTAATACACCCCATTGTGCCGCCGTAGCTTAGTTGGCTGGAGCGGCCGGCTGTTAAGAAGCCCTTCGAAAAAGGGCTTTATCCCAAAAGGGCCGCAGAAACCGGCAGGTCGCAGGTTCGAATCCTGCCGGCGGCGCTAGTGCGGTAGCGCGGTGCGGAAGGATTCGCACCCTTCCCACCATCTATAAATCCTTTATTTTTCCCATTTTCCATCTTTATCAACCTCCTTGGACTTTGCACATTTGTCCGAAGGTTTGGGGGATGGATAAATTTAAATAACAAGATGAAGTATCTTTAACTCAGTGGTAGCATGAAGATTGGCAAGTTTGTATCCCTGTTTGTGCTGATTGCCATGGTTTCCATACAGGGTACAGCATTTGCATCGTCCATTGGAGGAAACACGTACAACGAACATTATAATTTTTCCATGCTTGAGCCAGGAGATATCATTTTCGGGTACTCTCCATCTGTGGCGTGGATAATACCCGGGCACTGGACCCATGTGATGATTTTTGTCGGTTGGGACAGCAATGGAACTGGCTGGTTTATAGAGGCATATGCAGACGGAGTTCATCTGCGCCCGTTGAGTGTGATAGATCACAGATATCCAGAAATTGCCATAGGAAGGGTGATGACCACAGAGAAGGTGAAAGAGGAGGCCCTCGCATTTATGCTATCCAAACTGGGGGATCCCTATGACTATGCCTGGTGGCACAAGGAGATAGATAATGGTAAGTACTACTGCTCTGAACTTGCCTGGGCAGGATACTATATTGCGGGAATAGATATTGACGAGCATCCCGGTTTCTGCTGGAAGTACCTCTGGGGCGTTGCACCCCAGGAGATCTACGACGATAGCCATGTGGATATCATAAGCGTTCAATACGGCTCTTAACTAATTTTTTACTTTTTCTATTTTTGTCGTAAACTTCGGAGAAAATAATTTATCATTTGAGTGCACTTCTCCTTTGGAGATAAAAATGAGATTGATTTCAACACTTGGATGGACGTCTAAGGTTGTGGTGGAGGTTGCAAATATCCTCAGGGCCGACGAGAATGTGGTGATATACGGATACGTGGACGACACTGAGAAAGGGAGGGTTGAGAGTGCCCTTGGAAAGGTGAAAAGTGCACTTGATAACGTCACCGCAGTGAAGGTAAATCCCATGGACTTTAGAGAGTGCATTGAAACCACGCGCAAGTATTTATCTGAGGACTCCGTTGCCAACATAACCGGTGGAACGAAGGTAATGGCCTTCTCCCTGGCTTTGAACGCAGCCATTAAGGATATACCTGTTATTTATATGGTGACCGAGAATGGTGCAATAAAAATAAAGAAACTGCCCATCACCTTGAGTGGTGAGCAGCGAAATTTTTTTCGTATGGGGAGCGAATCCACAGCCAAGGAGATGTTGAAAATGATAATAAATGAGTACAATGGTAGGGCAAGGATGAAAGATATACGTGATAACCTGCAAAAAGGATACTCCACCATTTCAGATGCAAAGGAGAAGTTGAAAAGGGCCAATCTGGTTAAGGAATTGAGGGATGGAAGGGAAAAAATAATAGTGGCCAATAATGCAGCATACCTGTTTATGGGTGATGAGCCATGAAAATCTTTGTGTCTCCATTAACCGTGTACACGTACAAAAATCCTGAGAGAGAAGTGCTTAATCTGGAGGAGGTAAACAAGTTCAGAGATGCCATCAATTATGCCGGAAAATTTGATAAAGGTATAGTTTTCTCAGAGTATTCTCTTGAAGAAATTAGGGAAGTTGTGAGCAAACTTTCAGACAGGGAAAGGAAAGAATACCTGGCCCTTCTTGAGGATGTAAAGGACGGTGTTCAGATCATAAAGGTGGAACTGACGGACTATGAAAACTCATACGGTAAAATGTACGATAAGATTGAGGATCTGATGGAAGCATATGCGGGAAAGGAAAGCATGACCTTTAAGGTCAATGTGAGTTGTGGCCACAAGATGGGCTCCTTTGCCCTTTATCTGGTAATGATGGACCTTGCCCATGACAAGAGGTTTTACAAGTATATGGGACTCAGAAATCAAAAACCCCTTATTGTGGATGTTTACCACGCTGAAAAGGGTGTGGTGGAGAGTTTACCCACCGTTCATTTCACCTCCCAACGCAGCATAAATCTGGATGAATATATCTTGTACATCCCCGATTCCATGGACTACGAAGAGTTTCGTAAAATATTCAAGGATGATGCGGACAGAAACATAATTTACATGAAAAAGCACGGATACATAGAGATGGAGGATGAAAAAATATACCTGACAACCAAGGGTAAAACCCTTAAATCACTGCTAAGGAATATCAACTGATTCTCCATTTCTCAGCATAATCGTTTTTTCTCCAAACTCTTTTTCAAACCATTGTGGATTCGTGGTATGCACGGGTATTATGATCTCGGGATTCACGGTATCTATGAG
Organism: Candidatus Aciduliprofundum sp. HYA1; assembly: GCF_056175085.1. Lineage (NCBI taxonomy): Archaea > Methanobacteriati > Thermoplasmatota > Candidatus Aciduliprofundum > Candidatus Aciduliprofundum sp. HYA1. The sequence goes on along the minus strand of NZ_CM149694.1, from coordinate 1,123,096 downwards.
TTTGTGAATATCCTCTGGATCTGCATGTCCAGAGGCGTGGTAGCCCTTCACATATTCAAGTTTTCCATCCACAAATCTAAAGCCAACACTCTTCATATTGTACCTCTTCAACCAGTTGTTGAGTGTTGAAAAATCAAGTTCCATCTCCTCGTTGAAGGGTTCTGTTGATGAGTAAATATAGGTTCCTCCATTAGGTTTCAAATCCATCAGGTTTGGTAAATCGTAGAGTGAAAATGCAAGTATGAAATTTTCAGGTTCTTCCCTAACCATGTTGGGGCTTACAAATTTGTCAGCCCATAAATCGCTACTATTCAAAATCTTAAGCCACCACTCTGATCTATCGCGAGGTTTGCTGTATATCCCTATATTTTCCACGTCAATTTCCGTGCCAACCGCCCTTAGTGCCATAATTGTGTATGCATCCTTCTCAGTTACCAGAAGGGTTCTACCACTCTCCCCCGCTATACGGGCAAACATGTTGAGCCTTTCAAAATCCCTTGGAGAAAAATCTGCAATAACGAGCCCACCCTCCGAAGCAACTGCCTCTGAAGAGTTGTTTAGAACATCCTCTTCTGTGGTGTAGTTGTGCTCTCGATCATCGGCAACTCTCGTGCCCTCAACTATCAGCACACGGCTTCCTCTGGCCATTTCTGCGAATTGCACGGTGCTCTCCCTTCTATCTCCATGCATTCTGAAATCTCCCGTGTAGGCAACCTTCCCAGAATCTGTCTCAACAACGTATCCCACAGAGCCATAAATGGAATGGTCCACCATGTGGGACCTGATTTTAAAAGGCAGGTCGTCCATATTTCCTATTATAAGGTTCTCCCGGCTGTACCGGCTCACGTTTTCTTTATTGTATGTATGAAGAAACTCCACAGCATCTTTTCCCAGGGTATCCGTTGGAATGAGTTTCCTGAGCAGAAAATATTTTTTGATTTTTTCGTAATCCTTACCCATTTCCTTGCTCTTACTCTTCAAAATGGGCAATGCCCCCTCATTTTCCTCCCGGAGAACATCGTAAATCACTGAATTCTCTATTTTACTCTTTGTGTCCCTGTAAACCTTCAGAAAAGCCAGTGTTTCCGGTGAGGCAACAAGGGGAATGGAGAAATCAAGATATCCAATCATACCACAGTGGTCCATATGGGCATGAGTAAGAAGAACAGCATCAACGGGTATTTTTTCAAAATCCCCAAAATTCATATCAGATGTTTTCAAATCATCCCTGTACACGTTTATTCTGGGCAGGAGTCCCATCTCTATTGGGTCATTTAGTCCCCTAATTGTACGCATTGAGATGAACTCCTTGAAGTACAGAGATGATGTGCTGAAATTAAGCCCAAAATCCAGAAAAATTCCATGTGCTCCATCTCTAAGGTAAATCTTGGAGCCCCCTATGCTTTCCGCTCCATCGTAGATTTTCACTTCCATGCTCATAGGACTGAATGCCAGTATTTTAAAATTTCCACGAAGATTTTGTTTTTGTTATCAAATTGGATAATCACACCCGTAAAAAATAAAAACTTTACGCAGATTTCCCACTTGTCATGGGTTGTATGCTCAACTTCAGTTACACTTCTCCGGGCGTGGTCGTGGTTGATGGTGAGTTTAAGATCATAAACGCAGATTCAAATGCCAGAAGCATACTTGGTTATGAGCCATCAAAAACATATTTTCTGGATTATCTTGACAAGCGCTCCCGTAAGATTTTCAGGGATACATTATCATCCCTTTCAGATAGCAAAGGGTCTTTTAGCGTGGATCTCCATCTTACGGACGGCTCTTCTTGCACCGTGGAGGCGCTTAGAGCGGGGGATAAGACAGTGCTCCACGTATGGGACGAATCCCAGAAAAGAATGGAACTCGCTCTTAGAATACTGTCAAGTTCCATTGGCAATATTCTTGAAATGGTTATGGTCACAGATAGAGGTGGAAGAATACTCTACGTCAATCCTGCTTTTACCCGTATAACTGGATACACGCCTGAGGAGGTTATTGGAAAAACCCCTGAATTTTTGAACAGCGGGCTCTACGACAGGAAATTTTACCGGGACATTTGCAACACCGTATTGCAGGGCAATATCTGGCATGGTGTGATTGTGAACAGAAAGAAGAATGGAGAACTGTACCACGAGGAGATGACCATAGTGCCCGTTAAGGGGAGAAGTGGCAAGGTTGAGTACATGGTTTCTCTGAAATATGATGTAACGGATAAAAATCTGCGTGAGCAGGAACTGGAGCGCAGAAACAATCTTTTATCCGCGCTTTACAACATATCCCTTCAAATGGGCGACTTTCCAGATTTGAGATACATGGGAGAGAAAATATACGAGGAGCTAAAAAAGGTTATGAAATTCAAATCCTTCCTTTTTGGCATATACATGGGGGATAAGGGCGAGATTTACTACCCCTATGGTCGCTCCGGATCGGAGGATATGACCGAGATGAGCATCAAATTTGACCCGGAGCATTCTCTGGCGGGGCGAGTTATACACACAAAAAAGCCCTTGCTGATAAGGGACATATCCAAGGAGTTCTCCCCTGAGGACTATACGGTTGTGGGCTCCAAAGAGATGGAGAAATCCGCAATGTTCGTTCCAATAATTTATAGGGACAGGGTGCTGGGAGTGCTCATAGTATCCACGCCCGCTCCGAACAGTTACTCAGAGGTGGATCTGAAGTACTTGGAGATTATCGCCAACTTCCTTGCCATATTCATTGAGAATGCAAATCTTTTCAAGAAGATAAGGGAAACCAAGGAAAGATATGAGACGTTGATAAACACGTCCCTTGCGGGAATAGGCATAACCGATAACGATTTGAAGTTAACATTTGTCAACACCAGGCTTGCAGAAATGGCGGGTTATGAACCTGAGGAGATACTGGGAAGGAAGGTATTTGATTTCCTGTGTGAGGAGAGCAAGAAGGTTATGATGGAGGCATACAAGAGGATAAGGCAGGGATTGAGCGAGGTTTATGAGGCACGTCTCATAGGAAGAGATGGTGTGCCAGTGGATATTCTGATAAATGCCTCACCCCTCAGGGATGGAATGGGAAACGTGATAGGCGCTATAGGTGTGGCAATAGACATAACGGAGAGAAAGAGATGGATAGACAAACTCCAGGAGGAGTGGAAAAAGTACAGAACTGCGCTGGAAAACGTGCTTGTTGGCATAGCGATTCTCCACAATGGCAAGATCATATTTGTAAACGAAACGATGAAGGATATGCTCGGTTATTCGGAGGAAGAACTTTTGAACAAGAACTTTCTGAAAATAGTGTATCCAGATATGCGCGACCTTCTCTGGAGCAATTACAACAGGCGCATGGCAGGAGAGAATATACCGGATACATATGTGGCAAAACTTATGGATTCCAAGGGAAATCCGAGATGGTGTATGGTGAGAGGCACCATCATAGAGTGGGAGGGAAAGAAGGTTGACATGATGAGCGCCCAGGACATAACCTCCCTTAAAGAGATGGAAGAGAAACTTCTGGCCATTGTTAATATGTTTGAGAGAATGAAAATGGCTGAAGATGAGGATGAACTTTTCACCATGGTTATTGATACGATCACGGATTTGCTGGGCCTTAACAATGTGGTTATAACAGAGATTATGGAGGACGGTGTTGTGGTCCGCAGATATGGAGGAATGGGAGAGGCGGTGAACCTGAAAAACGTGAAAATAGGGAATCGCGGTATAGTTGGATGGGTTGCAAGAAACAAAAAATCCTATTACGCTCCGGATGTGTCAAGGGATCCGTGGTACATGGAGGTGAATCCTCGCACAAGGAGCGAGTATGCCACACCGATAATATTCGAAAACAGAATGTTCGGTGTTTTGAATGTGGAAAGTGAGAAACTTGATGGCATATCTGAAAATGACAGGATGCTCATAGATCTCATAGCCACCCACCTGGCAGTTTCGCTTGCAAGCCTTGAATATCAGAGAAACCTCCGGAAGGTTAAAGAGTTTCAGGAACTGCTTCTGCACATTGTAAGCCACGACTTGAAGAATCCACTTGCGGTGCTTCAGGGATACCTGGAACTGGCCAGGGAGGATCCTGCTCCAGAGTTCCTGGATGCAATGGAAGAGGCCCTTGAAGAGGCAAACGGGATAATAAACAAAACAAGATTGTTCTCAAAATTGGGCGTAAATAAAGCAGCACTGGAAAAGGATAGTGCAGATGTTTCTGATATGATTGATGAGAGCATAAACCTGATAAGGAAGAAGTATCCCAATGCAAAAATCATCAACAATCTTGGAGATCTTCATCTTAAGGGCTTCACACTGCTCAAGGAGGCGTTTGTGAACATACTTGACAACGCATTCAAATACGGTGCCAGCGAGGTGAAAATTTATCCTGTGGAAAAGGGGAACTACATACTCCTCAATTTTGCAGATGATGGCCCGGGCATACCGGATGGCAAGAGAGAACTCATTTTTGAGCCATTCAAGAGGTTTCATTCTGGCGAAGGCTCGGGTCTTGGGCTCTCAATAGTGAAGATGATAATGGAACTCCATGGTGGAGGGGTGGAGATAAGAAACAACGAACCTCGCGGAAGCGTGTTTGTGCTCAAAATACCAAAGGAGATAACCGGAGATTCGTAAAATTTTAATATGCCTGATATATTTCCCTTCCCGTAGCCCCGTGGTGTGGCGAGCATCGATGAGATGCGAGCTAGCCCCGGAGCGAGCAGAGCGAAGCCCCGTGGTGTAGTGGTCAAGCATCGGGGACTCTGGAGGAAGCCCCTTTGGAAAAGGTGCTTTATCTCCAAAGGGTTCCCGGTGAGATCCCTGGACGGAGGTTCGAATCCTCCCGGGGCTGCTACTTATTTACAATTATCGTCATTTATTTTACGAATTTTAAAAAATCCATTTTCGGTACAAGAAATCTTTATATCTCTTGCTGCAATTTCCCCATGCCTAAAAAAGGTGATAGAAATGAATGCAAAGGAATATGTGGAAAATGTTATAGAGAACGTCAAGGCAAAGAATCCAGCACAGCCCGAATTCCATCAGGCTGTAACCGAGGTTCTGCACACACTGGTACCTGTGATAGAGAAGAACCCCAAGTACATGAAGCACAAGATTCTTGAGAGAATAACCGAGCCCGAGCGCGTTGTTATGTTTCGTGTTACCTGGGAGGACGACAATGGCGAACTGCACGTGAATCGCGGTTACAGAATTGAGTTCAACGGAGCAATTGGCCCATACAAGGGCGGTTTGAGGTTCCACCCAACCGTGACCCTTGGTGTGCTCAAGTTCCTTGGATTTGAGCAGATATTCAAGAATGCCCTTACTGGCATACCCATGGGCGGTGCCAAGGGCGGTAGCGATTTCGATCCACATGGCAAGAGCGATGCCGAGGTGCGCCGCTTCTGCGAGAACTTCATGATGGAACTCTACAGGCATATTGGCCCGAATACCGATGTGCCCGCTGGAGATATCGGTGTTGGTGGCCGAGAGATCGGCTATCTCTTTGGTGCCTACAGGAAGATTGTGAATCGCTGGGAAGGCGTGCTTACCGGCAAGGGTCTCAACTGGGGCGGTTCTCTTATAAGGCCTGAGGCTACTGGCTATGGAGCCACCTATTACCTTATTGAAATGCTCAAGAAGTTCAAGGGTAAGAAGGACCTTAAGGGTTACAACGTGGCCATATCCGGCAGCGGTAATGTGGCCCAGTTTGCCTCAAAGAAGGTTACCGAATATGGTGGTAAGGTCGTGACACTCTCAGATTCAAAGGGTGCAATGTACCTGCCAGATGGAATAAATGACGAGATCTGGAACGCAGTTTATGAGACCAAGGCCATAAAGCATGGCAGGCTCCAGGAAGTGGCTGAGAAATTCGATCTGCCTTGGTTCCCCGGCAAGAAGGCATGGGAAGTTGCAGCCAAGGAGGCAGGAGAGGTTCACATAGCATTCCCGAGCGCTACTCAGAATGAGATAGCCCTTGAGGATGCAAAGATCCTCACCAACGCTGGTCTGATAGCAGTGGTTGAGGGCGCCAACATGCCAAGCACCTTGGATGCAATCAATCACTACTTTGAGAACGATGTGCTCTTTGGACCTGCAAAGGCTGCCAATGCAGGAGGCGTGGCCGTGAGCGGTCTTGAGATGAGCCAGAACGCCCAGTTCACCTACTGGACTGCAGAGGAAGTTGATCGCAAGTTGCACAACATAATGGTGAACATATTCAACACCGGCGTCAAGTATGCAGAGAAGTACGACAAGCCAACCAACCTGCTGCTCGGATCCAACATTGGCGGATTCGTGAAAGTGGCTGACTCCATGCTCGATCAGGGCATTTACTAAACCCTTTTTCTTTTTTTAAAAATAAAAAATTGAGATTAGTCGTAAATCATCTCTTCTTCCATCTTGCGCAGGTACTCCACCGAGCGCTTTACATCTGCGAATAATTTATACACCCTTTCAATGTGTTCCCTTTCAATTTCCTTCTTTCCTGCAAGTTCCCAGGCAGGGGCGAGTAACTGTATGGCGTATCTCAACGATGCTTTCTGCCCAATGTCCACCAGGTAGTCAAGGGCATCCTCTGTGATTTTTATCTTCTCCTTCTTGGCCCTGGTTAGAATTATATCGCGCATATCCTCCTTCTCATATTTCTTCGTGGTGATCACTAGCAGCCTGTCAAGAAGGTCTATGGGCATACCGAAGGGTGATTTTATATCAGTGCCCCGCACCGTTGTTATGCCACGGTTGGTGGCAAATATCAATATTGGAGAGAGTTCCTGCTCCATGGCCTTGTTCAGAAATGCATATGTCTCAATATCCAGCATTGAGCACTCGTCAATGAACAGCACTCCAGGAATCAGCTCCGCGCGACCATCCTCCACAAGTCTCTTAACCTGCTCATCAACCCTTCTGCGTACCTCATCTCCTATCTCCTTTCTTTCAGATGCTCCAAACAGAAGAGAGGCAATATCCATACCCGAACGGGATTGCATCATATCAAGATCATTGAGGGTCAGGGTATAGACGAATTCCTTTTCCTTTAGAACGGGGCCATCCGGTATGTCCATTATCTTCTCGGAAGCCAGGTCGTAACTCTTCTCCTCCACCGCATCCTTGGATATGCCTATTTTTACAACTCTCCCGCTATCTGCATCTATCTGAATTATATCTCCCTCATCTATGCCCTGCTGGAGCAACTGCATTGCAAAGCTCTGGTCCATCTTGAGTTTTTTCTTTTCCTTCTTTGTTTTCAGTGTTATGGTTGCACTTGCAGGTATCTTCTGGTATGGATTGTAGGGATGCTGCATGTAGTCCATGCTCAGTTTTTCAACCTTGCCCTCGTATATGTTGCGCATCTCATGAATACGCACACCTATTGCCTTGCGAAGTGTTTGAGTCAAAAACTCTGTCTTTTTCACCTCGCTGCTGTAAATCTCACTTCCAGCAATGTGCACGAAGGGCACGTCCTCGCCCAGTTCCTTAGCAATTCCAATTGCAAGTGCAGTTTTACCGCTTCCTGGAGGACCCGCTATGAGAATTGCATTGCCCGCAAATTTTCCCTCCTTGATCATCCTCACAATTATTCCAGCGGCCTCCCTTGCCTCCACCTGGCCGATCATTCCATCCGCCTTTCTGAGTGCCCTGTAATTCTCATCGAGCCCAAGCCCCATAATGTGTGAGTGCGCCGATATCCTCTCCCACTCCTTCATCTCCGCAATCTCCATCTTCACCACCAAACTTTGTAAAATTATTCTTCTATATAAATTTTTCCAAAAGGTGCAAATAAATTTTTATACGATTTTTCCTACAAATCAGGGTGTTTGAACTACTGCATCCAGAGATTCAGAAGGTGTTGAGAGAGAAGGGCATATTCGAGCCCACGGAGCCGCAGAGGAAGGTAATTCCATTCATTCTGGAGGGTAAGAACGTGCTTCTAATCTCCCCCACGGGGAGCGGCAAGACAGAGGCGGCCATGCTTCCAATATTCCACAGAATTATGAATGAAAAACACGGAAAAATCGCGTGCCTTTACATCACTCCCCTACGCGCCCTGAACAGGGATATGCTCAAGAGGCTCAGGGATTTTGGTCAGAAACTTAGGGTAGAGGTGGCGGTTAGGCATGGAGACACACCCGCAAGTGAGAGAAGAAAACTTGCCCTAAAGCCCCCGGATGTGCTTATAACCACGCCCGAGACTTTTCAGATAATGTTTATGGGAAAGAGATTGAAGGAGAGCCTAAAAAACGTGAAATTTGTTGTGATTGATGAGGTACACGAACTGGCATCGGATGAGCGTGGAGCCCAACTCGCACTGGGACTTGAAAGGCTCCGCACACTCACAAATTTTCAGATCATCGGATTATCTGCCAGCGTGGGCAATCCCCGGGAGATTGGGAAATTTCTCTCTCCAAGGGAACCCATAGAGATTGTGGAATTGAAACTCTACAAGAAAATAGACGTGCAAGTGCATGCACCTGAAAGAAGGTACAAGAGAGAAGCGGAGATAATGGGAAGTGACGTGGAATACGCATCCCTCCTTATGGAAATGTGGGAAGAGATCATGGCCCACCGGGCCACCCTCGTTTTCACAAACACGAGATGCACTGCTGAGGACATAGGCATGCGTTACCGTCTCTTATTCTCCTCTCCACCCATTGAGGTGCACCATGGCTCACTGAGCCGGAAGGTCAGGGTTGAGGCGGAGGAGCGATTCAAAAGCGGGAAGTTGAAGGCACTGATATGCACATCCTCCCTGGAGCTCGGCATAGATGTTGGCATAGTTGATTTTGTGGCCCAGTTTAACTCACCAAGACAGGTGACAAAGCTCCTTCAGCGTGTTGGGAGAGCGGGGCACAGGATAGATGAGGTATCCAAGGGCAAGATATTTGCCCACACACCTGTGGAAATTTGGGAATCTGCAGCCATACTTACCCTTCTGCACAATGGCAGAGTTGAAAAGGTTAGAATCCGCAAAAATCCCCTGATGGTACTCACAAATCAAATAGTGGCAATGGCAAATTCTGAAGGAAGGGTTGATGTGAGAGATACCTTCGATCTGGTTAAGGGGGCGTATCCATTTCGGGATCTGAAATACGAAGAATTCATAGAGCTTCTTGAATTTCTGAGAGATTTGAAAAAGATATGGTACGATGGATTGAGTTTTGGCAGAACCCGTGGTGGAAGGGAGTACTTCTACGAGAACATATCAATGATTCCGGACGAAAAAACCTATAAGGTGGTGACCCTGAGGGGGGAGTTCATAGGCACCCTTGATGAGAGTTTTGTTTCCTCTCTGAATTACGGAGAGAGTTTCGTCATCAGGGGCATGGCTTGGAGAATCGTTGACATGAAGGAGGATAAAATCATAGTGGAGTACCTCCGGGACATAGCAATGCCCCCATCCTGGGTTGGCGAGGAGATTCCCGTGCCCTACGAGGTTGCATCAGCAGAACCGGATAGGCAATATTTGAACTCTGCAGCAAGGGATATTCTTGGGAGGTGGAATATGGACTGGAATTCAAGGAAAATAGTGCTTGAAAAGGGGGAGGGTATTGTTTTCATGGGCATAAGGGGAGGTACAAGGGCCAATTACACCATGGCCCTTCTGCTCTCATCAATAATCTCCCAAAAGATTGGAGAAAGTGTGGAATTTTCCATATCTCCGTATCACATAGCATTTTTCAATCCTCACATAAATCTTGATTATCTTCGAGATCTTATTTTCAAACTCAGAAACGTTGAGGGAGTCCTTAAAATAGTTGCCAGAAACTCGCGGCTTTTCAACTACATATTTATGCACGTGGCAAAGAAAATGGGAGTAATAAAGAAGGGTGCAGACCTGAGAAAGATAAGAATTGAGAAGATAGTGGACCTTTACAGGGGCACGCCTCTTTACCGAGAGGTCCTTGATAAATTAATGTTTGACTACATGGACATAGAGGTTGTCGAGGGCATGCTGGAAAGAATAAGGAGTGGGGAAATAAAAATTGTGATAAGGGACCTCAGGGAGGAGAGCAAGGAACTTATGGAGGAGCACGGAGATCTCGTATCTCCCATTGTGGCCACGAGACCTGTGATTGAGGCTGTTTACAGAAGACTCCTCGAGGAGGAGATGATCCTCGTATGCCTCTCCTGCGGAGGGAGCATGCACATAAAAGTCAAGGATTTTCAAAAGCCAGTATGTCCGTTCTGCGGAAGTGTAAGGGTTGCACTTTTAAAGCCCTACGAGGAGGAAAAAATTAAGATTTTGAGAAAGAAGAAATTCACCTCTGAGGAGCGCAGGGATCTGGACAGGATGATGGCCATATCCCATCTGCTCAGAACCCACAAGAGGGCCGCAGCCCTTGCCCTTGCAGGACGCGGGATAGGCCTGAGCACAGCTGCCAGAATTCTTCAGGTTCCCTACGAAAACGAGTTTGAGATTGCAAAAAGGGTTTTGCGGGAGGAATTGAAATATGCGAAGAACAAGCAGTTCTGGGATTTGAGATAAAGGTTAATACCCATTTGCATATACCCCCACTATGAATCCTGAGCCTGGTGACTACGTTGAGGTAAAAAATGAGAAAGGTACGTTTCGCGGAGTTTTGATGCCGAGAAACAAATTCAGCGATAGGGGCATAATAATTCTCAAACTTGATAACGGTTACAACATAGGCATAGTTCCGGAAGAAATAAAAATAATAAGGAAGGGTGAGAAAAAGAAAAAGGTTAAAAGAGAAATAAAATCGGATAAGGCACTTCCAAAAATTTCAATAATCGGCACAGGGGGAACGATTGCCAGTTATGTGGATTATCGCACCGGTGCGGTGCATCCAGCTCTCACGGCCGAGGATTTGATTTTTTCTGTACCCGAAATTGTTGAAGAGTGCGATATCCGGGCAAGCGTGCTTTTCAACATCCTGAGCGAGGATATGCATCCAGAATACTGGATCAAAATGGCAAGGAAGGTTAAGGAGGAACTGAAACATTCGGAGGGAGTGGTGATACCTCATGGAACCGATACCATGGGCTATTCATCTGCAGCCCTATCGTTCATGTTTCCAAAATTATCAGGACCCGTGGTTTTTGTGGGAGCTCAGAGAAGCAGTGACAGGCCGAGCAGTGATGCCTATATGAATCTTCTATCCGCCGTAAAGGTTGCTAAGAGCGATCTGGGCGAGGTGGCTGTTGTTATGCATGCCACAACCAGCGATGATTTTTGTCATGTGCATCGCGGTGTCCGTGCCCGAAAAATGCACACATCACGCAGGGATGCGTTCAAGAGTATAAATTCCAGACCCCTTGGGGAGGTGAGGAAGGGCGAGGTGAAATTTTATGAAGATTACAGGAAAAAAGAGGATGAGACGGAGTTAATGGATAGGATGGATGAGAAGGTTGCTCTTATTTATTATTATCCAGGAATGGGCGTTGAGCAGTTTGAGAGGATGATTGATGGCATGCACGGGGCGATAATCATGGGCACAGGCCTTGGACATGTGGGCACACATCTTCTGCCATCCATAAAAAGAGCCATAAAGGATGGAATTATAATAGGTATGGCGTCCCAGTGTCTTCATGGCAGGGTTAATCTGAATGTCTATTCCACAGGAAGAGAGCTTAAGAAGGCGGGCGTTGTGCCCCTTGAGGACATGCTTCCAGAGGTGGCGTATGTAAAGCTCATGTGGCTCCTTGGAAATTACGGGCATGAGGAGGCAAAAAATCTGCTGGTCCAGAACCTCAGGGGCGAGATCTCCAAAAGGAGGATGATAACATGGTAAAATGCGGGCTTGAGATCCATCAGCAGCTTGCCACTAAAAAATTGTTTTGCGATTGTGACTCGTACCTCAGCGACAATGTCATTTTCAAATTTGAGCGTGTTTTGAGGCCCACACAGAGCGAGCTTGGCGAGGTTGACAGGGCAGCAGTGGAAGAGAGCGTGAAGCGAAGAAAATTCATATATGAAGCAACGGAAAATTCATGCCTGGTGGAGGCGGATGAGGAACCCCCCCATGCTCTGAATAAGGATGCCTTGGAGATAACACTAAAGGTTGCCCTAATGCTCCACGCCAAAATAGTGGATGAAATGCATGTGATGCGCAAGATAGTCATAGACGGTTCAAACACATCTGGTTTTCAGCGCACCGCTCTGGTGGCCGTGGATGGATATCTTGACACCTCCTTTGGGCGGGTGAGGATACCCACAATTTGCCTTGAGGAGGAGGCTGCGAGAAAAATTGAGGAGGGCGATGGTTATGTGGTTTACCGCCTTGACAGGCTGGGCATACCCCTTATTGAAATTTCCACAGCTCCGGATATGAAGAGCGGTGAGCAGGTTAAGGAAGTTGCCCAGAAAATAGGATACATTTTAAGGGCCACAAAGAGGGTACGCAGGGGAGCGGGCACCATAAGGCAGGACATCAACATCTCCACGGGCCAAGGAAGGGTTGAGATAAAGGGAGCCTCAAAACTCAATATGATTCCTCAGTGGGTGAACATGGAGATTGAGAGGCAGGAGATGCTAAAGGAAATTGCCTCAATTCTTAAAAAAAGAGATGCGAGGGTTGAGGAGAAAATTTATGACCTCACAGAAATTTTTGAGAACACGAATTCAAAGATAATCTCAAGGATTCTCAAGAAGGGGGGCAAGGTTCTGGGCATAAAACTCTCCGGGTTTGCAGGAGTTCTTAAAAATGGAAATTACAGGTTGGGCAGGGAACTGGCAGATAGGGTACGCGTTATAGGGATAAGGGGACTCTTCCACGGAGATGAGCTCCCATCATACGGGATAAGCGAGGATGAGGTGAAAAAAATAAGGGAAATTTTGAATCTTGGTAGCCAGGATTCCTTCGTCATAATAGCAGAAAAGGAGGAACTTGCAAATATGGGCCTTCAGAGGGTTATAGAAAGGGCCAAGATCACCCTGGAAGGCGTGCCCGATGAAACCAGGGGTCCAAGGGATGACGGCTCAACCCATTATCTTCGTCCTCTTCCCGGTGGTGCCAGAATGTACCCTGAGACGGACATACCCCCCATAAGAATCTCGCAGGATTATGTGGAAAAATTGAAAAAAGAACTGCCTCCCATGCCTGAGGAAAGGGTGAAGGAACTTGGGGCATTGGGAATAAATGAGGAACTTGCCTGGCAAATAATCCACGAGGACAAGGATGATCTATTTGAGGACATAGTTAGGAAATTCGGATACCCCACGGTGGTTGCCCGTGCCCTTATCAACGGATGCGAGAATGTGGATTACGCCCGCATCTTTTCGGCCCTTGCTGAGGGCAAATTTGCCAAGGAAGCGGTGGATGAAATAGTGGAGCGGGCCTGCGATGGTGAGGATTTGGATGAGCTCATAGAAAGTTTCTCATCAAGTGTGGACGTGGATGCCATCATTGAAAAAATCGTAAAGGAGAAGGAGCAATTCATAAGGGAAAGAGGTATGGGTGCCTTCAAGCCCCTCATGGGACTCGTTATGAAGGAATTACGCGGCAAGGTTGACGGGAAGGTGGTGAGTGAGAAGTTGAGAGAGAAAATTGGCTCAATTTTGAGAGATTAGAAAAACTTAAATAGAAGATTTGTAATATTATCACACCCGATATACAGGGTGATGCCTATGAAAGGTGGAAGTTATAGCAAAATAGGTAGTGTTGTAGTAGTGTTTCTAATGATTCTCACAGCACTTGGAGTGCTCAGTGTTTTCCAGCCTCTAGCAGGGGCTGTTTCTCCATCAAATGGCAGTGAAAATGGAGTTTTAACCAAGGAAATTCATATCAGTCTGAATGACCTGAAATATGTTACGGGTCCAAATGGAGGGAGATACCTCATCGGGAAGGATATGCGCATCCTTCAGATTCCAGGAAAACCTGTTATTCCTGTGAAAATTGTGAGTTTCATCCTTCCAAAAAATGCAAAGGATATTCACATAAGTATGGAAAGGACACATATTATGAGTTATGGGAAATTAAAGATATCCCCCGCTCCAGCCCCTGTCTTGAAATCTGGCAAGGGATTTCCTGCAAGGTACTCCCCTCCAAAATACAATATGAAGGTTTATCACAGCAACAAATTTTATCCATCCAGGGATTTCACCTACACGGTAAATCCTTCGATGAACGGCGTTAAGGTCTACGTATACCTGTACCCCGTAAGATATAACCCAGTTACTAGTGAGGTGAAGATACTTACAGATGCTCGAATCACAGTTAGTTACAGTCTTGGCGCTCTTAAAACAGGTTCGGCTCCCATAGATGTTCCAAACATCATAATTACATCACCTCAACTGAAAGAAGCTGCACAAAGACTGGCAGATTTTCATAACAGCACAGGTTTGACATCATGGGTTGTTACCACTTCTTGGATCGCCGAGAATTTCCAGCCGGCTTCTAATCCGCCAGTTAACGGTTATGCCAATGATACCACCGATCCCTACGCTATTTTAGGGAACCAAACTCTCCCAATAGTTAAGCCAATGATTGGTTATAATTATCCTCTAGCAAAGAAGATAGTTGCATTCCTTCAAAACGAAAGTTATGGAAACAATGTGACATATGTAACAATATTCGGAAATGCCAGAATGGTACCTCCCAGTTATTACTGGCTAGATCAGTATGAGTATCTCCTCTGGGCCTACAATGCAGGTGGATCTTTGTACGATTCCTGGGTACCTACAGATGCATTCTATGCTCAACCCAATTACAACTCCACATATTTCAGCTATGAACCTCGCTTCTTCTTCGGAAGGATCCCTGTAAACCCGCTCACGGCGAACGTAGTGGTGAATAAAATAATATACTATGGTACCCATAAAACGGGAAACATTGAGAATGTTACACTCTCGGGTGGCCAGGTGTTTGAGACTCCCTATTTCTTAGGAGAGACAGGTGTACTTGAGCCTCTTAATTATGGATGGCTGGATGGCACAAAGGTAACTGAATATTTCCACACACTGCGCAATTATACATACAACAATTTTGTGAAGATGATGTACAACAGTGATATGATCATTGAGATCACACACGGTTCAGGATTCTCATTCTGGCACCATAACGATGACATAAATGCCTGGGACTTTGGTATGAATACCTCTTATAGCAGCCTACCAATCTATATATCTGGATCCTGTCTAAATGGTGCTTGGGATGAAGAGATATATCCCTCTGAATTTGCCTCTGGAATAAATGGTGGAACATCCATAGCTGAGCAGATGCTGTATTCCCCCAAAGGAATTATAGCATACTTTGGAGCGGATAGGGAAGCCTATGGTAGCACATTTGCCTACTTTGACAATGGTACTTTAGTTGCACCAAATGATTTTGGTGATTTAATTACCGAGGACGGTACTATTGCAGGATATTTCATAGCCACACATCATTATGGTATGGCCACTCTGGGAATGATGTACTCTTATGCCCTTGCTGAATACAACTACTGGCTAGGGCCTTCTCTTAGAATGGTTGATACTCTTGATAGTGGTATGAATATGAATCTATGGCAGAGATCTTATTTTGAGTACTCTCTTATTGGAGATCCTGCTCTGAAAGTTTCTGGAAATGGTGCAAATAATCCATCATACAATGTGCCCCAGGTGCAAATACCCCATGCGATCTACAATGCAAACGATGTGCCTGTGATAACAAGAGGAAAAGAGGTAACTGTGAATATAAGCACAGATTCTCCAAAGGTCAAGGTAGAACTTCTTTACTTGGAGCATGATTACGGCACAGGTCCTTGGGGTGGCGCAACTACATATTACGATTTCATTCTTGATATGAAGACACTCACTCCTGTGAGCTCATCTGGAGGAATAAATAATTTCACATACAAATTTACACCAAATAGGGAGGGTACCTACATACTATCAGTTTACAGCATGGATGGAAAGAACACCAGATTCTACATGTCATGTCAATCACCACTGCCACCCCTTAATGTGGGAAAGAAGAGCATAAGCGGATCACCTATGAAATTGCAGGCTCAATCGTCAAGCACCACGGCTCCTGACGTGCAAGTAATAGCCCTCCTTGACTACCAGAAGATAGAGTATGGCAAGAGTTCAAATGTAACCGCTGTGATTTACAATTCAGGAAATGCAACAGCAACCAACATAACTGTTCACTTCTACCTGGAAAATTACGTTCTCGTATTCCAGCAGCATAATCTCTCGCATCCCCTAGTTTGGCTTGGTAACAGCACGATTTCCTCACTTGCCCCCGGTGATGTAGCATATGTAACCATACCATGGAAACCTGTAAACCTCATACCTCTGGGAATGGATCCAACAAACTCTTCAGCAAGATGGCAGTACGTTGTTGCATCGGTTTGGGCCAAAGATGATTCAAATCCATCCAATAATGCCACTTGGGCCCTGTTCCACGTACACCTTCCAGTGGACGTATGGGCTCAGAAAGTATTCATCGGAAGGGATCCTGTGGTGGGTGATCAGAATGAGATTACATTTGAAATTTCAAATATAGGCACAAGTGAAACTGCGGTTACGAATTACACCGTGGCAGATATGCATGGAACCATCGCCACAGGCAGCGTTACACTTGCACCCGGTGAAACCAAGTTTATAACTGTACCTTGGACACCCAGTGTGGCCGGAACTGACTATATCATGGTACAGGCAAAAACTCCTGGTGATATAAATACTGCCAATGATGTGAGCTTCTACTATCCCAACGGGTATTACAGCATTTATACATTCACCGTTCTTAGCTATGATGTTGCCCCTGTAAATGCCGTGCAGAACAACGACAATCTGAAGATATCGTTGTACAACTATGGTCCTCTATCCTCCAATGGTACAAGTATAGCCCTGTGGCGTTATACAGGGGTTTCCAGTATAGATGTGCAGTCCCCACACCCATATCCAAACAATTACGAAAATACTTGGGAGATAACTGCACCAAATGCTACCAGTATTGCCCTGCATTTCCAGTACCTTATGGTTGAGCCAGGATATGATTATGTGTACATATACAACTCAACGGGTGCATTGGTGCAGAGTTATACAGGATTCCATGTGAATATGTGGACTCCATTTATCAATGGTTCAAAGGTGTATGTTGTTCTTGAATCCGATGAAGCGGTGAATTATACAGGATTCTACATAGATGCCTATGCCACTGGAATTTCACACATTAACGATGCAACGGTGGGTTCTATTCCTTCAGGTAAGTACGTCACTGCTGATATTCCTCTCGGCAACACTACGGCAGGAATTCAATGGTACAAGATAGTAACAAATACTCCTAGAGAGAGTGCAACCTTAACAACAGGAGGAAACGCAAACAATATAATTTACCAGACGATAAACATAAAGGATACAATTGCACCTGAACTTGTTGGTTTCTCACTGGCAAATAAGGTCACCAATAACAGGGCCCCAACTTTGAAGTTTGAGTGGTACGATGAAATATATAGTGCGTTCTCAAACGTTATTGTGAAACTTGATGGAATTACATTGACCGCTCAGATAGTGTCCAATGGGAATAGTGGATATATAGTGGTAAATGTTCCGTTCTTACTTGCAGACGGAAAGCATACTGTGACCGTGCAGCTAACGGATAATGGTGGAAACACCGTATCTTCATCGTGGAGTTTCGTGGTAGATACCACACCTCCAAAACTGACAATCACCTCACCAACAAATGTACCTCTTACATACAACTCCGTATTCTGGATAAACGGCACCACAGATCCTGGAGCAACGGTGACAGTAAATGGAGAAAAGATAACAGTAAATTCCGACGGGACTTTCACCTATAAGGTTACCCTTGTAGAGGGTCAAAACGTATTCAGGGTAACTGCCACCGATAGTGCTGGAAATTCCGCAACAGAGGTTGTTACAGTACTGTATCTGCCCCAGTTACCAGAACTGTGGAAGGCAATAAACAATATAAATGCAGAGATAGGAAATATAAAATCACAGATAAGCACAATGCAGAACGAGATATACAAACTGAAAGGCAATGTATCCCAGCTCAAGAGTGAAATAGATTCCCTGAATGCAACGCTCAACTATCTTGAGAGTGCTCTCCAGGAGAACATAAGTGCCCTGAACAGAGCCATTCAGAATATGAATACCTCTCTCATGGATGAGATAAATTCCAATATCCAGAATCTCCAGAACCAAATAAATGATCTGAAGGGCAAGGCAGACAATCTGAATACCCAGATATCAGATATAAAGGCTAAGAATGAGGAGCAATCAAAGGCCATAAATGCAAGCGACCAGATAGGATACGCAGGAATAGTGATAGCAATCATAGCACTCATAATAGCACTCATTGCGGTGGCAAGAAAACCAAGAAATGAGCAGCGTGAAGGGGAAATAGTTGAACCCACGGAGTTCAAGCATACGAAAGAGGCTCAGGAAAACACAGAGGATTCAAACAAAGAAGACGATCTCTGGTCCTGATCTGACCTTTTCTTCGCTATTTTTATAATCCTTTGTTCCTTTCCTTTTTTATGCTCATTGCCCTCACAGGCACACCTGGAACGGGAAAGACCTCCGTGGCGAGGATTTTGGAGAAAGAGTATAAGATAATTTACCTCAAAGATTTTGAAGACGCAAGGATGTATTACGATGAGGAGCGAGAATCCTATGTAGTGGACATAGAGATGCTTAGGGATAGGGTGAAAGGATTAAAAAATGATGGAAATATCATACTGGAAGGGCATTACTCCCATGAGATGCCAGTTGATATGGTTATCGTGCTTCGCTGTCATCCGGATGAACTCAGAAAAAGATTGGAGAAAAGGGGCTATGGGGAGAGAAAAATAAGAGAGAATTTGGAAGCGGAGGCCATGGGGCTAATTACCTCAGAATCCATATCCCGTCACGGCAAAGATAAAGTATTTGAAGTTGATACCACTGGGAAGGGTCCAAGGGAGACTGCAGATGAAATCATACACATAATCACCACCTGGGATAAAAAATATGGAGTTAGAATAAACTACATGGAGGAGATACTCAAATGGTACTGAACAATTACAGGGCAAGAGTTGACGGATTGCTTACGAAGATCTCAAAACCATTTATGAAGATACATCCAAATACCATTACGCTGATCTCCGTGCTCATCTCTTTTTTGGCTGGATTATCCTATTATCTAACGTGGTTCTCCCCATATTATCTTTTTCTTGCATTCTTGTTCATAATTTTAGCGTCCCTTCTTGATGCGATTGATGGTAAGGTGGCCCGGATGAGGGGCATATCCTCCAAGAGGGGAGATTTTCTTGACCATCTTATTGATAGGTATGCGGATATGATGATAATAATTGGTATAGCACTCAGCCCGTATTCAGATGCGCTAATAGGGTTGTTTGCCCTGAGCGGGGTGTTCATGACAAGTTATGTGGGCACTCAGGCGCAGGCAGTTGGACTGAAACGCATATATGGCGGCATTCTTGGCAGGGCCGATCGCCTGGTCATCCTTATGATTTTGCCAATAATTCAATTTTTCTGGTGGGGATATTACCTTTCCATATCCTCATGGATTCTCCTTCTCTTCGCCGTGCTGGGGCACATCACTGCGATTCAGCGCGTTTTTCACGCTTGGAAATCCATTCCTTCTTGACCTTGTAGTAGAGCAACGGATGGGTCATCCACTCCCTTTTACAGAGTGAGTCGTTGGCAACATCCCTTATGCAGAGTCCGTAGGCCTGGAGAGTTGAGCATTTTGGCACCTCGTACTCCTTCTTGGATATGCCTCCGGTTATGTGTTCCACCTGGTACCTTGTCATACTCTCATTAAAATCGGGAGCCGTGGCAAATATTTTCATTATTTCATCGTTCTTCATTCCGATCTTGTGAAGAAATGTAACGAGAAAGAACCTAGCCTGATGGGGCAGGTTTATTCCATTTTTCAGTTTTACAATTATGGATTTCAGGCAGGGAGGAAATGCATCTTCCGTCACATCTCCAAATTCTTTGGACGTGTATCTTGCAATGTACTCGTCTTTCAAGTTTCGCATCCTGGTTATCTCATTTTCAAAGTACCTTCTCAGTGTTTTTGCCCGTTCAGCCTGGGCCTCTATTTCCTCCACGAATTCCTGAACAAATGCCTCTCTGAGGATCTTCACAAATTCTTCCCTTGCCATAGGTATCCATCCATCCTTTAGGGGTTGATACACCAGTTTAAAGGCCTCACCGCTCAATTTTGATGCATATCTTATAAAATCAAGAAAGTGTATCTGCGTGAAAACTTCAAATTTCACACCGGTGGTTCCAGGTTTGGGATACTTTTCATACAACTCCCTTGTACTCTCATCCACATTCCTGTGGGATATTTTCAGGGCACTGGCAACTGCATAAACATTCTCGTCGGCGTCTCCAAGCAGGTATCTTTCAATTTCATCGCGCACCATATTTGCGAATCTTCTTGTGATTATTGGATCGTTTAGGGCCATAAGAAAGAGCTTTGAAACGTAGAACCCGATTATCCTGTTCTCATCACTCGTGAAGGGCACTCTTTCCCCCGTGAATCCGCTTCTAACACGGGATATACCGTATTCCCTTGCATCCTCGTAGATTGGAGATGAAAGAAGTTCATCTAATTTTATATTCTTGACAATATCAACCGCCCCTGGAAGAAAAGGATACTTCACGTATGTTCTTAAATCCATACAGGGCCGGGACCGGGATTTGAACCCGGGTCGTGGGATATCCGAAGCCCCTTCTTTACAGGCAAAGCCACTTTCTTCCTAAGAAAGGGGCCTCCACAGTCCCACAGGATAGCCCCTACCCTATCCCGGCCATGCAAGGAGTGAAAAGAAAAGAAATACATAAAGTTTTTTAGGCCAAAATATTTTTAATGGTTAAGCATTCCTCAAAGTATGGTTAAGATAACAGACACCACGCTTCGCGATGGGCATCAGAGCCTGTTCGCGACGAGAATGCGCACCGAGGATATGGTACCCATTGCAGAGGCAATGGATGAGATGGGGTTCTTCTCCCTTGAGGTCTGGGGAGGCGCCACCTTTGACTCCGCCATGCGCTTCCTCAATGAGAATCCCTGGGACAGACCAAGGATTCTGAAAAAGTACATTAAGAATACTCCATTGCAAATGCTTCTGCGCGGTCAGAATCTCGTTGGATATCGGCACTATCCGGATGACATCGTGGAAAAATTCGTCGCCAAGGCCCACGAGGCAGGCATTGGCATATTCCGCATATTCGATGCACTAAACGACATAAGGAATATGGAAACTGCCATAAAAGCCGTTAAAAGGGTGGGTGCCCACGCCCAGGGCTCTGTGGTTTACACAATAAGCCCGATCCACACCATCGAAAGTTATGTGGATATGGCAAAGAAACTGGAGGAACTGGGTGTGGATTCCATATGCATAAAGGACATGGCAGGCCTGATGAGCCCAACGATAGCATATAAGTTGGTCAAGATGCTCAAGAAGGAGATTAGCGTGCCCGTGGATCTGCACACCCACAGCACCGCAGGATGGGCTCCTGTAACGTATATGAAAGCTGTTGAGGCCGGTGTGGATATAATTGATACCGCCATGTCTCCCTTCGGCTTTGGCACTGCCCAGCCTGCAACGGAGAGCATGGTGGCCGCATTCCAAAACACGGAATATGATACGGGTATGGACCTGAAGAAACTGGAAAAGATTGCGGAATATTTCAGAGGTGTGGAGAAAAAACTTAGGAAATACACCAGGATGGAGATGAGAATTGCAGATACCCGGGTGCTCATCTACCAGGTTCCTGGCGGAATGCTCTCAAACCTCTACAACCAGTTGAGGGAGATGAAGGCAGAGGATAAAATTGAAGAAGTGCTTGCAGAGGTTCCAAGGGTTCGCGCAGAAGTCGGCTATCCTCCACTCGTCACGCCTCTCAGCCAGATCGTAGGCACCCAGGCGGTTATGAACGTCATATCCGGAGAGAGATGGAAGATGGTTACCAAGGAGATGAGAAACTACATAAAGGGCCTCTATGGAAAACCACCGGGAGAGATAAATCCTGAGATAAAGAAAAAGGTTCTCGGAGATGAGAAGCCAATAACGCATAGGCCTGCGGATCTCCTTGAGCCAGAATTTGAAAAGCTGAAGAATGAGATTGGAGACCTTGCAGACAACGATGAGGATGTGCTCTCCTACGCTCTCTTCCCAGATGTTGCAAGGAAATTCCTGATGCGTAGAAAGGGATTGCTCAATGAGCCCATTGAACTACCCAAAGAAGGAAGGAAGTACAAGATATGGGTGAATGGAGAGGAATATTTGGTAAATGTGGAGGAACTGATAGAATGAAGCATTACCTATACTACCCGTTCCACTATCTAGTCCTGTTCATCTACATTTTATTTTTCTTTATGTTCTCGATTTTCTTCGCATTCGGAATACCCATAGCCTTTGTTAAACTGGGAATACCTCCTAGGGTCTCCATAACCCTTTTCTGGCTCGCATTGCTTGGCAGTTTCGTTAACATACCAATCTCAAGAATAAAGAGCAAGATACCCATGAGGGAGAAGGGTTCGGTGAATTTCTGGGGAATATCCTACAGGATCCCGCATACGCCCCACAATACGACCCTTCTTGCTGTAAACCTTGGGGGTGCAATAATCCCGATTTTCCTATCCCTGCTAATTCTGTGGTCAATGGCCATTCATTCCTCATACATACTGATGCTAAAAAGTCTCATAGGAATAGCCATTGTTGGCGCTGTCTCATACATATTTGCCAGACCTGTCAAGGGTATGGGCATAGCACTGCCCGCGTTTCTTCCACCCATAGTGGCAGCCATAACCGCAATATTCATCTCCCCGGAAAACCCGGTACCCGTGGCCTATATCGCCGGTACGATGGGAACTCTGATAGGAGCGGATCTGATGCATCTTAAAGACATTGAAAAACTCGGAGCGCCCGTGGCGAGCATAGGTGGTGCGGGCACGTTTGACGGGATTTTCCTTTCGGGCATAATAGCGGTACTGCTGATATAAAAAATCAAAGGGTGGAACGGGTAATGTTCACGCCGTCCACAAGCACGTAGGGCAGATACGAGGGCAGAACCTCATCCCACCACTTCACCTTTTCCCTTTCTCTGCTCACATCAAGAATCGAGGAGAATAGATGCGGCATGTTCTCCGTGACCCTTATGCCCTTCCATGACTCCACAATCTCACCGTCCTTCACATAGAATATTCCATCCCTGGGTATTGTGGAGAAATCTCCATTTCTATAATCCTGAAATCTGGTGTACCACAGGTTCACAATGTAAAGTCCCTCTTCTATCTCTCCAAGAAGGTCATTGTAACCCCTTGATCCATTTTCCATAACGGGTTGCCACGCCTGTGGGCTTATTATACCTGCATTTCCCGTACTCTTTGTTTTGAATTTCTGGGCTGTAGAGTAACTGTGCAGGTAATTTTTCACCACACCTCTCTCAATCACGGGAGTTCTCTGTGTAGCCGTAGCCTCCATATCAAATGTCCTGTGCCCCGTGGAAAAGAATGTGGGATCATCATAGAGGGTAAGTTTCTCTGAGAATACCTTTTCACCCAACTTACCTGCAAAGAAACTCATCCCCGCATCAACACTGAATGCTGAGGCCATATGCATACTGTAGGACACCAGCGAGCCAAAGGCGAGTGGATGGAACAGAACCCTGAATTTCCCCTCTCTGCCATCCCTTGGCTGACCCCCCATGGAGGCGATGGAGCCTGCACGCTCACCTATTTCTCTAACATTCTCAAGATCCTTGGCACTTGCAGTGGTTACGGCCTCCTGCCCGGCGTTGCGATACTCGTTGAAAGCCCTGACAACCACGTCAATGTTCGCCACTTCCTCCTCAGCATGGTTGTAGGTGGTGAGAATCTCTCTCTTAACATGATCACGATAAATAACGCCGGAAGCGCGGGTTGCGCCCTTCTCCACAGCACCCTCTATCACATCCATTGCCAGATTCTCAAGATCCATATGCAGGATATCCTCTTCCATCTTGCTGGGCCCATAACTCTGCTTTTCAGGATTTATGCCGTAAAAATCCTTGTTTTCCGGAAGAGACGGAAGCAGTTTTGCATATCTCTCGATCATTTCCTCTGCGTGCTTCATATCCTTTATGGTAGTCATAAATATTCTTTTTCCCCTTGAAAGGAAAACTTCCAGGCTCTTTTCTATCCAAACCTTGGATACGTCAATATCGTTGTTGGAGAATCTGACCTGTCTTTTCTCCCTATCGATTAGAAGGAGCGCAGCCTCCTCCACACCTTGGCTCAAGGCCCTGTTGAGCAATTTTTCAAGATCCATATGATCACCTCAACCTCACATTTCTGAGACGGAGATGCGGGCCACCCATCCACACATCAACACCCTGCATTGGATCCCCCTTCCCACAGGTACCCGCGTAGAATTCAAGATCATCTGCAACAGCATCAACCCTGCTGTAGAAACCGGGAGTTGTTATCTCCAGCACAGGTCTGCGGAGGGGTGCCACTATCTCACCGTTCTTTATCAGGTATGCCTCTCGACCAACGTACTTCTGATTGTAGCGCACATCATCTATGTTCCACTCGGTGAAACTCTTCATATAGATTCCCTCTTTCACATCTTCAAAAAGTTCCTCCTTCTTGTAATCTCCAGGCTCGAAGAAGGTGGTGCTCATCCTGACTATTGGCTCGCGATCCCACCAGGATGACCTTGCGGCTCCGTTGCTATGCACTCCGAGTTTTCCGGCACTCTCCCTGTTGTGCAGAAACTCGTTTATTTTACCCTCCTTGTAAAGGTACCTCCTTCTCGCAGGCACACCCTCATCATCGTACTTGTAGTAACCGAAACTGTTGGGCACCGTTGGGTCATCCACAACATTTACAACCTCGCTGCCTATACTCTCTCCCATCTTTTCAGGCTTTATGAAACTCTCTCCCGCCTGGGCGGCCTCCCTTCCCAGTATGCGATCCGCCTCACTTGGATGTCCGCAGGATTCGTGGGCTATTATACCGGCCACCTCGGGCCCAACTATCAAGTCAAAGGTTCCATCTGGAGATTTCTTTGCATTTGTGATTTCCCTCAGAGCCCTCTCTTCCTCCGGGAGGATATCAAGCATATTCCACCTATCGAAGATCTCGTATCCACCGCTCATCCCGTACTGCCTGTAGGCCTGCTCAAAGTTACCCGATTCCATAACACCCATCATGTAGAAGTACTCCACCCGGGGAATGCGAGCCCTTATCAGCGTTCCCTCGCTGTTCATGTAAACTTTCTCAATAACCTTGTCATGGAGCATCTGAATTTTCATCTCCGCTTTTAGGGCCTTGTCCACATCAAGAAGATACCCAATCTTCTCCTCTGTGCCAAAATTGTCTATTTTTTTCTTTTCCTCAACGCTCCAAGAGTCCTCATAACTTTTCTCCTCGGAGAACCCGACAGCGTTTCTCCTCTTTCTTGATAGTTTCTCAGCCATCTCGGCCGCATACTGGAGTTTGTCCACATCATTCGTGGCTGCGAACCCTATTCCAGAGTTCACCACGCGAACAGCGAATCCGCTCTCGTCTATGGAGGATATGGAATTCACCACCCCATTTTTGACCACAATTCGATTGCTTCTAATCCTCATATACCTTATCTCGGAGAATCTCGCATCTATTCCATCGAGCACCCTTCTCATAACATCCTCCATAAGATCGCCTCACAGCACCTCTCTACGGTATTCCAAGAGCCTTTCCCTTTCCTTCTTTACATTTCTTTCAAGGGTTTCAAGCACGTCCCTAAATGCCCTGTACAGGTTCCAGTCGTAGTCCTTGGCAAAGAAAAGTTTTCTATCCGTTGTGAGCCTTGCACGAACGCTGTACTTGATCTCCTTACCGCTTATATGGTGCTCCTCCACGTGGAAGGTCAGCATCTGGGGCTTGAATTCCTTGAACCTGTTTATCTTCTTCAAGAAATCCTCAACCATATCGTATATGGCCAGGTAGGGCTCTGTGTCCTCAATATCCAGCCCGGTTATCTGAACAAACACTCCTTCAGGCTTTCCCTTACGCATTACGGCTTCAATAACATCCCTCTGAGAAATGACGCCAATGGGAGCCATCTTCTTATCCACAACAACGCATATGGACGAGTGGAACTTCAGCATATTTTCCACGGCATCACACAGGCAGGCGTCCTCCTCAACGTAAACGGGAGGGCTCATAATCTCCTTGGCAAGAACCTGAACCTTTTTCTTCTCTCCGGAAACCTCGCCCACACTGGCGCGCTCCTTGTCCCTCCATATGGCGCGGGATGCATCCCGCATGTGCACGATGCCCACAAGTTTTCTGTTCTCATCAACCACGGGCACGCTCATCTCACCCAGTTTTCTCATTATGTCAATTGCATACTCAATGGGTGAGTCCTCCTCAACCACATCGGGCTCAGAGGTCATAACATCCTCCACAGGCAAATCCGCCACTTCCTTCATCTCGGGTACAAGCCTCAGTATGTCCGTTCTGGAAATTATACCCACAAGTTTGTTCTTCCTGACCACAGGTATTGACCTGTACCCGGCATCCACCATCAACTTAACGACATCCACTATGCTCGCATCGGGATCCACTGTGGGTGGCTTTACCATAACGTTTTCCACCCTTGAATATATGGACAGGCTCTTTCTCCTGATAAGTATACGATAATTCAGAAATCCCACAAGCTCGCCCCTATCGTTTATCACCGGAAGTTCATGAAATCCATGCTCCTGCATCTTACTTATGGCCTTGGCGATGGTGTCTCCAATTTTCACTGAGATAACATCCCTTGTCATAACCTCTCCAACCTTTATGCTTTCTGGTTCCATATCTATCACCTCACAGGCAAGAACTCAATAATATTTCCTGCCCACTACTATAATGCAATCTGAGGAAATAAACTTTTGCCTTGTAAATCATTCCATCATTCGACACATTTTAGCACTTCAGATATGTTACCAAAAGGCTTAAATATGTCGGACGTATATAGATAATTTGTCAGACAACTATATGAAAGGTGATGGTAATGGGTCTTGAATATTTGGTTAGAGATGCTCTCTCACTTGATCCTGTGGAGAGAAACGAATCGGGTGTGAACATAAAGGTGGTAGGTGTAGGTGGCGGTGGATGCAACAGCATCACAAGATTAAGTTCCCAGCAGATAAAAGCGGAGTTAATTGCTGTGAATACCGACAAGGCTCATTTCTCGATTGTGGATGCCTCAAAGAAGGTCCTCATAGGAAAGAAAATAACCCGTGGACATGGCACTGGGGGAAATATGCAGATTGGTGAGCAGGCAGCCCAGATGGCCTACAACGATATTTACAAGATTCTTGACGGAGCCGATATAGTTTTTGTTCTTGCAGGACTTGGAGGGGGTACTGGTGGAGGAGCAGGTCCTGTGATCTCAGAGATTGCCAGAGATGCTGGAGCCCTGGTGATATCAATGGTCACCATGCCATTCAAGGCGGAGGGAAAGAGAAGGTGGGCCCTTGCAGAGGAGTCCCTTCTGAGTTTCAGGGACAAATCGCACACCGTTATCGTGCTGGATAACAACAATCTCATAAAACTTGCAAAGAATCTGCCCATATCAAAGGCCTTCGCGATAATGGACTATCTCATCGGTGATGTGATAAAGAACCTTTCGGAGGCAATAACCATTCCGTCTCTCATGAACATAGATTTCTCGGATCTTGAATCAATAATGAGAAATGGGGGCACATCCACGATACTCTACGGAGAAGGAAATTACTACACTCCCCAGGATGCTGTGGTGGATACCCTGAACAATCCTCTTATGGACATAGATTACCGTGGGGCAAATGGAGCACTTATACACATAACAGGTGGCTCCGAGATGTCACTTCAGACGGTTTACCACATAACGGAGGGAATAACTTCAGGTATAAGGGAGGATGCGGAGGTTAAAATAGGAGCAAGGATAGACGACAGGTACAGCAAGAAATTGAAGATAACGACGATACTCACGGGAGTACACACACCCTATCTGCCAAAGAAGGAGGCAAGGTACTTCACTGAGGAGATTGGAGGAATAAACGACCTCATATCCGTGGTTTACTGATTTTTTCACAAATTATTTATACCATCATCCTTTTCGTGCTTTGCCTATGATTGACTAAATGAAGGAGGTAAAGAAAATGGCTGCAATATATGTAAGGTTTGAAACCCCTAAGGAACTGCAGGACAAGATACTCAGTGCTGTTGAAATATCCCGTGAGACGGGAAAGGTGCGCAAGGGAACAAATGAGGTGACAAAGACCGTTGAGCGTGGAGATGCCAAATTTGTGGTGATTGCGGAGGACGTGAATCCTCCGGAGATTGTGGCTCATCTTCCACTGCTCTGCGAGGAGAAGGGAATACCCTATGCCTATGTGGCTACCAAGGAAGAACTGGGGAAGAGAGTTGGAATAAAGAGTGCTGCATCTGTGAGTATACTTGACTTTGGTAAGGCTGCCAATTCCTTTAAGGAAATAATAGATCAGATCAGCACCATTAAAAAATAAGGTGGTTTAGATGGCAGATGAAGCGACACCCGCGGAAGTCGTTGAAATTATGGGTCGTACAGGTATGACCGGTGAGGTTACTCAGGTTAAGGTTCGCGTTCTTGAGGGAAGGGATAAGGGCAGGATTCTAACCCGCAACGTTATGGGTCCTGTTCGTGTTGGAGACATACTTATGCTTAGAGAAACAGCCCGCGAGGCACGTAAACTGGAGGCAAGGTGATTCGTATGCCAGCAAAACATGTTTGTGCATTCTGCGGACGGGAAATCGAGCCCGGCACAGGGAAGATGTACGTTATGAAAAATGGAACCGTGCTGTATTTCTGCAGCAGCAAGTGCCAGAAGAATATGATACATCTGGGCAGAGTGCCTCGCAGGATCAGATGGACCGAGGCCTATAGGAAGGAGAAAAAGGTGAGATTGCATTTGCTGGAGAGGAGAAAGAATGAGGCAGAAAACGCTGGTACTGCTTAAGCCTGATGCAGTGAATCGCCGTCTTGTGGGCGAGATCATATCCAGGTTTGAGAGGAAGGGACTTAAGATCGTGGCAATGAAGATGCTATGGCTCAGCAGAGAGAGGGCGGAGAAACATTACGAGGTGCACAGGGGCAAGCCCTTTTACGAGAGTTTGATAGATTACATAACCTCTGGGCCAATCATAGCCATGGTGCTTGAGGGAGAGCGTGCAATTGAAGTTGTGCGCAGGATGATGGGTAAAACCAATGGCGTGGAGGCAGAGCCAGGCACAATACGAGGAGATTACGCGATGAGCATACAGAACAATCTGGTTCATGGCTCAGATTCCGAAGAGTCGGCAGCAAGGGAGATCCCAATATTCTTCAGCGAGGAAGAGATCTTGGAGTATCGCCTTGTGGACGAGATCTGGATATAATGTACACCGAACAAGATATCGGCATTTTTTCTTTTTTATCCAATTCCCCCGGTATCGGCGGAAAATTAAGGAAAAGGGTTGAGGATTTTTACGTTGAGGAGATCCCTCTGGCTGCTGAAAGAAAGGATCGCGGAAAAAATCTGTTTTTGAAAGTGCAATTGAGAAACTGGGAGACAAACAGATTTGTGAAGATTTTAAGCAAGAGCCTGGGTATGAGCAGACACAGGATAAAATTTGCAGGAAACAAGGACAAGAGGGGCATAACCGTGCAATACTTTTGCATATTGAATTATCAGGGGGATCTTAATATCCACCTCAAGGATGTGGAGATATTGGAAACCTTCAGAAGCGATCAGTGCCTGGAAATAGGAGATCTCTATGGCAACAGATTTGACATCCTCCTTCAGGATGCCATATGCGATGATAGGGTGAAAAAAATAGAGGAGGAACTCAACGGCTTTTTTCCGAATTTCTTCGGTGTGCAGAGATTTGGAGCATCTAGGCCCATAACACACCTCATTGGAAAGTTCATAATCCAGGGAAATTACAGAGATGCCGTTAGATATTATGTGGGATTTCCTTCAGCATTTGAATCCGATGATGGCAGAAAGATCTTCTTTGAGAATATGGACCCCCTGGCCGCCATCAAGGAGATCGACAAGAATGCCAGTTACGAAAGGGCCATCTTGAATTATTTGATAAAGAACCCGGGTGACTATGTGGGAGCCCTCAGGGAACTACCAAAAAATTTGCTGCTTCTTTTTGTTCACGGATATCAGAGTTACCTTTTCAACAGGATTTTGAGTGAAAGATTGAAAATGGGTGTGGATCTGAAGGTCGGAGATATTGTAATGAAAATTGATTCTCAGGGACTTCCAATTCAGGATTTTGTAGAGGTCAATGATTTCAATTTTCCCAAGATAAAGAAGCTGGTTTCAGAGAAAAAAGCATACGTGTCCACGATCCTCTTTGGCTACAACACTAATTTTTCAGGTGGGATCCAGGGTGAGATAGAAAGAAAAATAATAGAAAATGAGGGTATAACCAGCGAGATGTTCAGAATAAAGGATCTGTACGAGTTGAGCTCAAGGGGGCGGAGAAGAAATATGATATCTCCAATAATTGACTACAAAAGGGATGAATGCAGATTCATGTTCACCCTTCACAGGGGATCCTACGCCACATCCCTGATGCGTGAGTTTATGAAGCAGGAGAATCTGGAATTCTACTGAATAGCCCAAATCTGATCCGATAGCGCTCAAGGGTTCCTATGAATCTGATAGCAAATAGGTCTATAAATATGGCGTTACCCACAGCATGTAGCGTGTCAAACCATATGGATGTAGCCTCCACCATCAAAAAACTCTGCCAGGTATGGGGATACACAAAAGAAAGCCAGTACCACAGATTCATTATCATACCATAAATATACCCGCTTAGAAAACCCACAAGAAGAAACATCTCAAACTCGTATTTTTTTCCTTTAAAAGCCAGACGAAACAAATATCCAATTACCCCTATTACTCCCCAGGCAAACATCTGCCAAGGTGTCCATGGGCCCTGTCCGAGAAAGAAGTTTGACAGCACAGCGGTTTCAGCACCGATCAAAAAACCTGCAAACGGTCCAAATACATATCCGGAGATGAGGATTATGAAGGTGCATGGCTGTATGTTGGGAAGTGCAGCAAATGGCACACGGGCTACCGCTGAGAATGTGCCCATCATGGCGATAACTGCAATTTCCTTGCCTCGAAGAGAATCCCTCTCGTAAAGAAATAGAAGGGAGAGTAAACTCAGGGTTATTATGATCATTGAAACAATACCTGAAAAAATTGGATAAATTATGGAAAAGATTATGAGTATGAAGATGAAAAACAAGATAGCAAAAGTCCAGAATCTCCAGTTCATATCAACCCCTCCACATCCTCCTCCACAAGGATATTCGGGTTTGCACCCTTGACAGAAACCATTATCTTGTTCAGCTGAGTTGTGTAATTAATGGACCTTGGCATAATGTCCCTCTTATCTCCATGGGCTATTATCCTTCCATCGGCCATGAAGGCCACAGTATCTGCAGTTCTTGCTATCATCTCCATATCGTGACTTATTATTATCGCCCCCCGCGATTTCGCATAGGATTTTACGAATTTTGAAATTTTTAATTTGTGGGAATAGCTCAATCCCCTTGTTGGCTCATCCAGTATTAGGATTTCGGGTTCGAGCACGGCAATGGAGGCTATGGCTGCAAGCATTCGCTCTCCTCCAGATAGATCCCGGGAATTCCTATCCTTGAGTTCCCATATGCCTAAGGTTTTCATAATATTTTCAACTTTTTTCTCATCCTTTACGCCCAGCGAGATATCCTCGTATATTGTGTCACCAAAAAGATGCATGTCCGGATTTTGAAACACCATGGCAACCCTTTTTCCATTTTTACCTCTTACATTGGGTAGAATTATATGGCCCTTCTCAGGCTGAAGTATGCCCGTTATGAGCTTTGCAAGTGTGGTTTTTCCAGAGCCATTCCTTCCAATTATACCCAGAATTTCCCCCCTGCACAATTCCAAATTTATTCCTTGCAGAACATGCTGCCTGTCATAGGAAAAATGCAAATTTGAGATTTTTAAAATGGATTTCCCAAAATCTGGATTTTCAGACTTCAACTTGAACCTTCTAACATCCTCCTCAAGGGTCTTTCTTCCCTCCTTAACGGTTAAGGGCAAAAACCGCTTTTCCAAGTATCTGGCAACCCTTGCAATCTGTGGATAGCCAACTCCAAGTGCGTCAAGATCAATTCGGGAAGCGACAATTCTGGGCTCACCATCATCAAGGATCTTCCCATCGTGAATCACTATCAATCTATCAACCCTGTGCATGAGCCTTTCAAGCCTGTGTTCAACGAGGATTATTCCAATTCCAAACTCGTCATTTAGACGTTCCAGTAAACTTAGAATATCCTCAGCAGAGTTTGGAGATAACTGACTTGTGGGCTCGTCCAGGAGAATGAAATCCGGGCGAGTGGCAATGCTTGCGGCTATGGCAACCTTCTGTTTCTCTCCACCAGATAGATGTGATATCTTTCTTCCCTTTAAATGGGCAATTCCGATTACATCCAGAGCCTCTTCCACCCATCTGGAGATTTCGCTCTCTCCAAATCCACGATTTTCAAGTGGAAACGCGATCTCTCTATCTACGGTGCTCATTATAATTTGATTTTCAATGTTCTGAAATACGGTGGAAACACGCTCAGCAAGTTGACTTACACTGCTTTCTTTCGTTATCCTACTGCAAACCCTCACTGTACCGCGCAACGTACCGCTGTAAAAATGCGGTATCAGGCCGTTTATTGCCCTCAATAATGTTGTCTTTCCGCCCCCGGAAGGGCCCACAACCAGGACAAATTCGCCCCTGTGAATTTTCAAGTTTATATTTTTGAGGGTCCAATCTCGAGATAGGGGGTACCTGAAAGAGAAATCTTCAAATTCAATCATCTTCACTCACCCTTCCCATTAAAGTTGAAAGTGGTAACACCAGCATAAGGATACTCTCAGCAATATCCTCACCATTTGGGGAAGACAGGGTGGGATAGAAAGTGAAATTACCATAGAGAACCACATGAATGGTTGATATGGTGCCAAGGATAAGTAAAACCACAGTTGCCAGTTTCTGCCACACGTTCAACCTTATTTTTCTCCAGGCCCTTCTGTGCTTTGAGGGATATCCCCTTGTCTCAAGTGCCTCCCCTATGTTTATGGCACGTTCCAGAGATAGGTTCAACAGCGAACCCATTATGGGATACCTCGAAAATACTCTATCCCTTATCCCTCCCGACGATGCGGGAATGCCCCTCATCTTGAAAATTTCAGAAATCTCATTTGCCTCCCTGAGCATTATTGGAAAGAATCGCATGGCTATGGCGGTTGTAAGTATGCCCTTGTTTGGAAGTTTGAGTTTTTCAAGGATTGTTATCAAATCTTCCATCTCAACATTGCTATTGAACAGTGCAAAGGCCCCCATTATGATCTCCAGCCTCAGGAGCATGGATATTGAGAATGCAACAGATTCCTTCGTTATTTTTAAAAAGCCATAGGAAAAAAGCACATCCGAGCCGTTGGTGTTTAGAAGTATATTGAACAGGAACACAAATAATGCCACATATACAGTGTACTTCATCAGGGTTCTCCACATATCAGACCTGACGAAAATTTTCAAAATGAGCATCGATAAAAGTATTGCCGTGAGAAAATAGGGAGATGTTAGAATGAGAGTTATGTAGATCATTGTAAATAGGTACACAAAAAGCACAAATTCATTTATTTTTATGTGAGATATCTGCACCCTTGATACCAGGTAAGGAAGAATGAGCACAATAAAGAGGGGCCAGATCATTCTCTCTCACCTGTAAAGTACCAGAAACTTCTGATTTTTCCGTTTTCAAGGTCATTTATTGCCCTTTGCATATAATGCCCATCTGTGGCATAAATCCAGATGATAACGTTCTCACAAACACCCAGTCCTCCCGGATTGAAGGGTGATTGGGCCATCTGAGCAAATGCACCCAGGTACATTCCATCGGGGCCGATTATGTGAGAATCTTGCACATGGTATATCCATCCAAACTTTTCGTATTTTTCATTTATCCCTTTTGCCTGCTCGGGATATCCGAGAATTATCACATTTTCATATTTGCTTACGTTACTTCCTACGCTTACATTAACACCCCTCTGTGCAAGATAATTCTTCAATTCCATGGCATATTTTTCGTAACCTGATGAATACACGATTGTTGTGTTGTACACATGCCCGCCGTATCCATGGAGAAGGGGCTCTGGAAAATCCTCGATTTCCGCGTAGATCACCTCATTTTGGTTCCAAACATGAAAATCCCAGCGAATAACATCTCCAGCATGGATTATATAATCCGCTGCGCCCACATTTGCCAAGATTCCATTCACGTAGTAAAACCAGAAATTGGTGGCGTTTTGCCTTATTCCATCTATGGATGTTACGAATTTTCCACCGTAGGCCGTTGTGACGTTGAAATTGTCCTCAAGAGTTTTTATTACACTCCCTCCCGGCTTGACTTCAATGCTTTTTATGCATCTCTCTCCGAAATTCTCTGATATTATAATCTTCGCATAGTTTCCAGAATTTTCCTCAGAGGTGTGAGGGAAATAGGGATACAATAAAATTATGAGTACTATTATAACTCCAACAACCGTAACAATTCCACCCTTCACCCTTCTTTCCATGGCAGAGGATATTGATTCAAAATTTTTTAAGTTTTCTAAAATTAATTTTACAATGAAAAGAATTTAATATTGCAGAACATGCAATAACCGTGGATGCCAACACCGCGTTTCTTAAGTCAAAATTTCGAGAGTACTACCTGAAAAACGATATTATTCTTCCACCCAGATTCACCCGAAGGGAGTATGGCTTCATGTTTTTTGATAAGAAATTCGTTCTCAGACACAAGAGATTTGAGAACAAAAAGCAGTTGAAAAGGT
This sequence comes from Candidatus Aciduliprofundum sp. HYA1, assembly GCF_056175085.1. NCBI lineage: Archaea > Methanobacteriati > Thermoplasmatota > Candidatus Aciduliprofundum > Candidatus Aciduliprofundum sp. HYA1. Next base: position 1,088,260 of record NZ_CM149694.1, on the reverse strand, counting down.
TCCTGGTGGACTACGTTCCAAAGCACGCATACTACTCCACGGCATATTACATGAATCCCTCAGAACAAGATATGGAGGAGAAGGGCTGGTTAGGCGCGGATCTTATTTTTGATCTGGATGCGGACCACATACCCGAAACGGAGGACAAGAGTTACGAGGAGATGCTTGCCATAGTGAAAAAGGAGGCTGAAAAATTGATATTCAACTTTTTACTTGGAGATATGGGATTTGACGAGCAGGATCTGTTCTTGAGTTTTTCTGGAGGTAGGGGTTACCATGTCTATGTACGCAACGAGAAGGTTTTCAGGCTAAGTAGTGATGAACGCAGGGAAATTGTGAATTACATTACTGGAGAGGCGGTGGATATAAATCGTTTCATCCTGAAAGAGAGGATAAAAATAGGGAGGAAGAAGATGCGTGAACTTTATTATCTCTATCCCTACGAGTACGGGGGCTGGTACTCAAAGATACATCGCGGAATAACCGAAGAATCCGTGCGTCTCCTTGAAATATACAAAAATGCCGGAAGGGATGAATTGATCAATGAAATAGACAAAATAATAAAAAACAAAAAGTTGTCAAAGAAGATTGTGCGTGAGCTTTTGGAAGAGAGCAAGGAATACACTACAAAAATTGAATATCTCGCAAGGAGTGATGAGTCGCAAAAACTCCAGATTTTTAATGATGATGGGATTCGTGATGCATTCATGCAATACATAAAAGAGAAGTTAAGGATCAGGAGCGAGATTGATGAACCAGTAACCACGGATATTCACCGGCTCATAAGATTGACAGGATCCCTGCATGGCAAGACGGGATTCATTGTAAAGCCCCTGAGCATAGAAGAATTTAAGAAATTCGATCCGCTGATAGATGCCATCCCCAACACGTTCAAAAATGAGAACTCAAAGGTGGCTCCCAAGATCGAGATAAACCTGAATTTGGGCGGAAAGAAATTCATTTTTAAAGAGGAAAAATGCGTACCCGACTACCTTGCAATATTCCTGGTCGCGAGAGGTATGGCCGATTTTGTTGCGAGATGCTGATTTAATGGAAAAGTATATATCCCAGATGCCATTTGCGCCTATTATGGGATCAATAAGGCCTTCAAACATAAAGAGAGTCGCTAGAGCGCTGGTGGACAGTTATCCAGATAAGTTCAATGGGGATTTTGAGAATAACAAGAGGATGGTTTCCAAACTCACCGATGTGCAGACTAAGAGATTGAGGAATATGCTTGCGGGATACGTTACAAGGTACTGGAAAATTAAGAAGATGAGGGAGGAAGGCAGCTGATTTTTTTCTCCAAACAATCAAGTTTTCCCTTTGCCCTTTTGAGCAGTTGATTTGCAATTTTTAGGAAAAATTCAAGTTCTTTCTCATTAACCCTGATTTTCCCATTCTCTCCCACAGGTACACTCATATTCTCCGTGCTCAGAATTTCCAATAAAATCATATTTCGCTCAATGCCCTTTATGGATGAGTACTTGAAACCGCATTGAAGGGCTGTATTCAAAATATATTTTGCATTCTGCATACCCCTTGCAACCAGATGTATTATTGGGGATTGCATGAGCAAAAATAGGTATCCTCCCTCATACTCCTCAATTGCTTTTTTTATCTCTCCATACTCTACTTCTCTGTGCCATTTTCCGAGAAACTTTGCATCTTTTTTATCCCCGATTTTTGGAATGTTCAATAGTACTATTCTTCCAGAGCAACTGCTGGTGGTGTAAAAATCATCCAAGGAATTTATTTTATCAAGCAAGAGTATTATATCTCTATCCACAAGACCCTGACTTTTTGCTCTTTCGTATTTTTCCAGTGCTTCCTTTCTGCCCATCATATTAACCACTTATATTATAAACATTAAAGCGAAACAATGATTACTATATAATTAAAATCATACCCCACCTTCCAAGGGAGATCTGAAGTCCGTACATATTGTCCCGCACATAGCCGTTTATTATTTTTATTTTCATTCCCACCTTTAGATTTTTTCCTATTTTTTCTATCTCATCGTTCCAGAGAACGAGCTGACATGTACCTGTATCGTCACGTATATCCATTTTCAGAAGGCGCATTGCTCCGTTTTTTCGGGTTTCAATCTCTCCCACGCCAATTATTTCCGCCTCCACCGTGGCATTTATGCCGTCGTATAGATCCACTATTTTCATCTTGTTTCCCGGATTCCTTCCCAGTTCATCCACTATGAGATATGCAATGGCCTCATCGCTCAAGAGTCCACCATATTTCTCTCTTCTGGTCTTTATCTCGTAAAGGAATCTATCGTAACTCATTAGGTCCTCCACGAGGTGGTAGAGTGAGTCAACATCCATGCTTCAGTATATGGAAAGGAACATGATAAATCTAACGACTTCACAAAATAGCATTTTTCAATTTTTGAGCCTAAGCTTTAAGGGCAAATTAATGCAATCCGTGAGGTCCATGCTGTTATGAAACATAACCTATGTTATGTTGCATTCAATTCCAACCACATAATCCTTTCCCACTCTAAAGAGGGATGCTTTCTCATTTCCCTTAAGATTTCTCTCAATTTCATTTCTCAATTCCCAGTATCTGCCGGGATCAACATTGAAGCGAAGTGTGACCTTTCCATAATTTTCCAATCTCAGAAATTTTATTATCTCTCGGAGATCATCTGAGAAGAATATAACCTTGAATGGCTTGAGAAATCCAGATTTCAAAAGATTACTTGAGGAGGCAAGTGTTCTTCTCTTACCCACCTGAAGGTACCAAATTGGATATTTCCTCTCCAAGGAACCAAGGAGTTGAGAATAATAAATTGATTCATCAACTATGTAAATGTAATTACTAAACTCTATTTTTTTAGTAAATTCTAAACGTTCATCAGAGTGAATCTCCGCTCCGGAGGGAAGGGCTATGGCCCTTCTGTCGTGCTGGTATAATTCTCCAATGTAAGCGGTTAATCTTCTTATCCTGCCGTTTAGGGATATATACTCCTTTTCCCAGCCTTCAGGGATCTTGTCCTGAGAAATTTGAGGGGGTAAATCAAACACATAGTTTCTTTTGCCGTATTTTTCCATTATTTTCAATGGGGGAGGCATGAGATTCTCCAATTTTCTTTCTTTTTCTTCCTCACTTCTTGCAGGATCGGAGTAAATTATGTCGTAATTCTTGGCTATGGAATGCACCTCCTGGCTGAAGCAATCCCCGACTAAGAATCTCATATTATCCATACCATACGCTCTGGCGTTTCTTTTTGCATACTCAACCCTCCTTCTATCAATGTCAACGCATAGTACCTCCCTATTCGTCCTTGCAAGAAAAATGGCCTGCATCCCAACACCACAGCTCACATCTGCTATTGTGTATCCCTTTATTCTTCTTGCCCTGTATAGGCCTATAATTTCCGGTGTGGAATACCTCAATCCGTATGTGTCAAAATAAAGATTTTTCTTGGAAAATTTGTCTTTGATGCGAAGCCTGCATCTTGCAATTTCATAGATCTCCTCCGGATCAAATCCTTGATTTTTCAGTTTTTCAATCACACTTTTCTTTTTGTAACCCCTTTTTATCAGTCGCACTGCACGCTCCACGGCTTTCTCCTTGCTCACATTTGGCTCATGGAGAGCACAGAAATAAAACCATCGCCAAGTTTTAGATGATTTAGTAAATGTAATAACTTTACAAAGTGGATTAAATAAATCATAAAAAATTCAAAATATAAAAGTAAAAATTTAATTCTTAGAAATCCACACTATCTTCACATCTGGATTTAATTTCTCTCTAATCTCCCAGAACACAGAGCGCTTGATAAAGTAGTACCCATTTTCGGACACATAAAAGTAGAACCCTTCCCTGAAAAATCCCTTGTGTTCAACGACTTTTTTAACATTCTTCAATTCCATCAAATCCTTCTTTTTTACGTTTCCATACCGGTAGAGACGAGGTACATAAACAGAATCCTCAAAGATCACATACACGGAGGTGCCCATGTAAAAATACATGGTTAAATAAAACAGCACAATTGAGATTGTAAGCATTATCAATCCTGAAAACCATAAATGAATGAGAAGGTAAACTACACCTCCAAGTAGGAACATCATAGCCATTAGGTAGCCAAGTATTGTGAATATGAGTTTTATTACCTTTCTTCTTAGTTCCCTGTCCATTTCTTTATCCCTTGGTGTACATATGACAGGCAACATAGTGGCCTTTCTTGACCTCGATCAGCGGTGGCTCAAGTTTATCGCACACTCCTGCCATGAAATAACTGCATCTAGGATGGAAACGGCAGCCCTTCGGAGGATTGACAGCACTTGGAACCTCACCTGTGAAGAGTTTTCTCTCCTTCTTCCTCTTGGTTGGATCAGGCAAGGGAATTGACTCCAGAAGCAATTTTGTGTATGGGTGTAATGGATCATTGAACAGTTCATCTGCTGGAGCGAGTTCCACAAGTTTTCCAACGTACATAACTCCTATTCTGTGACTCATATGCCTTGCCACACTGAGATCATGGGTTATGAACATATAGGTGAGTTTGAAATCTCTCTGCAATTTTTTAAGAAGATTTAAAATCTGGGCCTGAACTGAGACATCGAGCGCCGATGTGGGCTCATCTAGCACAATGAAATCGGGATTCAGGGACAATGCCCTGGCTATTCCTATTCTCTGTCTCTGCCCTCCGCTGAACTCATGGGGAAATCTGTGAAGATGCTCCTTTTTTAGCCCCACAAGTTCGAGCAGTTCTATAATTCTGCCTTCTACCTTGCTGGGAGGAACAATTTTATGGGTGAGCAATGGTTCAGCGAGAATCTTCTTTATGGTCATCCTTGGGTCCAGGGAAGACTGAGGGTCCTGGAAAACTATTTGCATTTTTTTCCTGTAATGCATCATTTCCTTATCTTTCTTCATATTGAGATCGTACTTTTTTCTTATTTCCAGCAGTTCTTTCTTGGATCTTCCGTCCTTCTTCCCAATGAGTTCTCTTACCCTATCCTGGAGATCCTGTGGCAGGTCAAAGAACACCATACCATCATCGGCCTTTATCAAACGCAAAATGGTTCTTCCAAGGGTGGTTTTACCACAGCCACTTTCACCCACAATACCCAGGGTTTCTCCCCTCTTGATCTCTATGCTCACATTATCAACAGCCTTAACATTGGCAATCACCTTTCCAAAAAGGCCCCCCTTAACCGGAAAATATTTTTTGAGCCCATAAATCTGAATTATTGTGTCATCACTCATCCCCATCACCTTCCTTGGAATTTGCAAAAAATTGATCTGCAAAATGACAGGCCACAAAGTGTCCTGGCTCCACCTCTACAAGTTGTGGCTTCTCTCTCTTACATATATCCTTGGCATATTCGCATCTTGGATGGAATCTGCAACCCGGAGGAGGGTATATCAAATTGGGTACGGATCCCTTTATATAATGCAGCTCATCCCTCTTCTCTGCAATGCTCGGTATTGCCTGCATAAGACCCCTTGTATATGGATGTATCGGTCTCTTGAATATTGTATAAACGTCTCCAACTTCCACTATATTCCCCGCGTACATCACACCAACCCTGTCACAAACATCTGCCACCACGCTGAGATCATGGGTTATCAGTATTATGGATATTCCCAGTTTTTCTCTCATATCCAGAAGAATATTCAAAATCTGAGCCTGTACGGTAACATCCAGTGCAGTTGTTGGCTCATCGGCTATGAGCAGGGAAGGTTCGGTTGCAAGCATCATTGCAATCATGGCCCTCTGACGCATACCTCCGCTCAACTCATGGGGATAACTGTCTATGGCCCTTTCAGGATCCGGCATACGAACCAGTCTCAGCATATCTATAACCGTTTTTCTCTCCTTCTTCTTTAAATCCTTTGGGGCCTTTTTGAGATTCTCTATGCCGTATTTGTGGAGCATTATTATCTCAAGAATCTGATCTCCAATCGTATAAACAGGATTCAGAGCGGTCATGGGCTCCTGAAATATCATTGAAATACCCTTGCCTCTTATCTTTCTCTTTTCATCCTCCGGAAGTTCCAGAAGATTCTTACCATTGAATATGATCTTACCACTCTCGATTTTTCCTGGCTTATCTATAAGTCCTATTATGGAAAGCGCAGTTACGGATTTCCCGCACCCGGTCTCTCCAACAAGCCCGAAAATTTCACCCTTTTTAACATAGAAGGATACACCATCAACGGCTTTCACCACACCCTCGTAGGTGTAAAAATATGTGTGAAGGTTCTCCACCTTTAGCAGAATATCATCATCCATCGAATTCACCTCCTCAACCTCGGATCGAGGATATCCCTGAGTCCATCACCAAACAGGTTGAAAGCAAGCACTGTAATGAATATGGCCAATCCCGGAAATGTTGACCACCACCAGTATCCTGCAACAAGCCAGGTTCTTCCCTGACTGACCATCACACCCCAGTCAGCAGTATAGGCCGCTGCACCCAACCCAAGAAACGCCAGGCCCGCGGCAGTTAAAATCACGTTTCCAAGGTCCATTGTGGCCTGAACCAGAATTGGAGGTAGAGAATTTGGTATCACATGCTTCCATATGATCTTGAATCTGCTTATTCCAATTGCCCTGGCGGCCTCAACGTACTGATTCTGCTTCACAGATAAAACCTGACCTCTTACTATTCTAGTATATCCGGGCCACCACACTATCATCAAAGCATACATAACATTTTGAAGCCCTGGACCCAGGGCAGCAGTTATGGCCATGGCAAGCACAAGGCCCGGAAATGCAAAGAACATATCACAAATTCTCATTATGAGTTCATCAAACCATCCACCTATGTATCCAGAGTAGGCCCCAAGAAGAACACCTATGAGCATGGCCACCATTACAACAATAAATCCTATGTAAAGTGCCTCTCGAGTGCCGTAAATAACCATACTGTACAGATCATGACCCATATCATCGGTTCCAAAGGGATGTTTCCAACTTGGAGGCTGAAATGCCTGGGAAAAATTGTATGGCCAGTACTGCTGGCCGCCCACATTCTCTGGATGGTACGGAGCAATCCAGGGAGCAAATATTGCAACGAGAAATATAAAAATAAGAAGTCCAAGACCAACCAGGGTAAGGGGGCTTCTCCTCATAAGATGCAGGGTGTATTTGAACTCCTTGATTTGGGATTCGTGCTCCTTCATGAATTTTTTTGTGGTGCTAATCTCCGCCACACTATCACTCTCCCAACTTGATTCTTGGATCAAGGTACGCGTACATTATATCCACGATCAAATTACCAATAACAAAGATTATTGCCATAAGCAATGTCACTCCCATGATCGCAGGATAGTCGAGGGAAGATATGGCCTGATATGCGTATCTACCCATTCCGGGCCATGCAAATATCGTTTCAGTGAGAACCGCACCTCCAAGCAGTCCGGCAAAGGCAAGACCAGACACCGTTAGAGTGGGAATAAGCGCATTTCTCAGAGCATGCCTGTATATAACCACCTTGTCGGATAGGCCCTTCGCCTTGGCTGTTTTTATATAATCCAACCTAAGAACCTCAAGCATACTTGACCTTGTCATCCTGGTTATAACTGCAAGAGTTGCATAGGATAAGGTTACCGCAGGAAGTATTATGTGCCATACATCCGACACCAGGGATGTCCAGTCCAGAGAGAGTATGCTATCCAGAATGTAAAGTCCCGTGTATATGTGTGATGGTGGAATTCCCCTACCACTCGCAGGGAACCAGCCCAAATACGTGTAGAAGAGAAGGATCAAGAGTAAACCCAGCCAAAATATGGGCATGGAAACCCCGCTCAGAGCAAATATCCTTGAAAGGTGATCCGGGATTTTGTTCCTCTTCACCGCCGACACAACACCCAAATATATTCCGGAGGGAATTGCAATCATCATAGCCCATAGGGTCAATTCAAAGGTGGCCGGGAAGAAATCTGCGAGACAGGCAGCAACGGGTCTTTTTTGAGAGTGAGAGTAGCCCCAGTTACCCGTAAACACCCCCGTGATGTAATAATAGTACTGCACGTACAGCGGATCATTTAGATGGTACTTCTCCTTTATTTCTTCCACAGTGGAAGGTGGAGCCTTTGGACCAGCCCAGGCACGTGCAGGGTTTGCAGGAATAACAAAAGATACGGTAAATGTTATCAGAGTCACACCGATTATAACTGGGAAAAGCAGTATCAATCTTCTAGCAATATATTGCCATAGTTTCATTGAAGGGAGAATGCATAACCAATACTTAAAAATTTAGGATAAAAAGAAAAGAGGGTTTAGGAGTACGCTTTATACAGGCTGTAGAAGTTCAGCATCATCACTGGGTTGTAGTAGTAACCCTGAAGCCAAGTTCTGTAAACTGCAACGTGCTTGTTCTGAGCGAGATAGATGAAGGATGGATTCTCCATTGCTATCTTCTGGATCTCAGTATAGAGCTGATCCCTCTTGGTCTGGTTCACACAGTACTTTGCCTCGAGGAGTAGCTTATCAACGGTGGCGTTGTGCCAGCCAGTCTCAAAAGTATCACCTCCAATGGCTGCTGAGCCAAGGAACGGGAACGCGTAATCATCAGGATCGTTGTAATCTGGTGCCCAGCCAACTATGATCATGCTGTAATCTCCCCTATCCATCTTGTCCAGAAGAGTTGGCCATGAGAGTTTCTGAATGGTCAGCTGTATGCCTATCTTCAGCAATGAGCCCTTGAGAATCTCAGCTATGTGGGCTCTAACCGCGTTACCCTGATTATAGAGTATGGTCAACTTAATTGTTTGCGGAAGTCCATATTTCTGCCTTGCATCGTTCATCAACTGCTGGGCCTTCTTTATATCGTAGGGATACATGAACAGGTTGTTATCGTGACCGGGCATACCCTTTGGTATTGGGCCCTGAAGCCTTATTGCATAACCCCAGTAGACCTCCTTTATGATGGTATCGTATGGTACAGCGTAGGAGATGGCCTGCCTGACCTCCTTGTAGTAAAGCGGATTTGTCTCGTTCTGATAGGTCTTCCTACAGTTCATCTCAATCATATCAACATCAAAGGTGAGTCCACCTGTATCTATCTTGATGTACTTGTCATTGGTCAGGATCGTATCATTAAGGTGGTTCACAGGGATGTAGGCCATATCTGCATCTCCCTTAACAAGTTCCTGCTCCCTGGTTGCCAGTGAGGGTATGTTCCTTATTATTATGTACTTGACATGATGTCCGCTCCAGCCACCCCAGTAATTTGGATTCCACTCGAGCTTTATAAATGCATTGTGCTGCCATTCAACAAGCTTGTATGGGCCGGTTCCAACCATGTTCTGGCTCATCCAGCTGTTATCCTGATTTGGCACAACTCCTCCGTGGGCATTCACAACCTTTGGATCAACGATGGATGCCACGGTGAACGCTATGGCTGGTAAGAAACCACCATAGGCCTTTCTTAGATGGAACTCCACGGTGTATGGACCCACAACCTGCACACTGCTCTTCCCATCTGGGCTGTTCCACTTCTTGGCAGTGGCGTTGTAGGTGTACATAAACTGGCTCAGAATCCAGGATACACCGGTCTGTGGTGAATTCATTATAAGAACACGATCAAAGGAGAACTTAACTGCTGTCGCATTGAAGGGATCACCATTGGAGAACTTCACATCCTTTCTCAGATAGAATGTCCAATTCTTTCCGGTTTTATCCACGGTCCAGTGGGTTGCGAGAAGCGGGTATATGGTCTTGGTATCCGTGCCATGATATGTGACCAGCGTCTGATAAACGTTCTGTATCACCACACCAGAGGCCGTATCGTACGCTTCTGCTGGATCCAAGGTCTGTGGGTCACCTATGGTGTCCCACACAAAGGTATCTGGGTTCTTCACTTGGGGTTTTGTCTTGCTGGGTGGCGCTGTCATCACCGCCCACGCGGCGACCACCACAATTATTATCACCACCACAGCAATTATTCCATATATTGCACTCTTCTTCATTTAACTACCTCCCATACTTTTGGGCGTGAAGATAATTAAAACGCAAATATATAAATTTTTTGGCATTTGATAATTGTGCCAAAATAAAATTTACAAAAAGCCGAATCTGTCCTGCAACTCTGTAGCAACCTGATTGAGAATCTCCTCAAAACTCTCACTCTCTATCTTCGTTACAGATCCATCGGGGAGCATTATACGAGCATAAAATATGTCGCCCTCGCGCACAATCTCAACATCTGCAAGTTTGCTCATTGTATCACCTCTTAAAGGTGGATAACATTCAGCATATAAACTTTTCTTTACCCGGAGCGCAAATTATTAATTTAGTATGCCATGGGGGTAGAGGTGATAGCATGAAAGTGTACCGTGTTGCAGGTCTGTACTCACCAAAGGGCAAGAAGTGGTTCAAGTTCACGAAGGATGTTGTGGCTGATGAAGAGGAAGCAGCCAAGGAAAAAATATACTCAATAGTGGGCAGCAAGTATGGAATAAAGAGAAGACTCATCGACATAAAGGAGATAAGGGAGATAAATCCAGAGGAATCCGACGATCCCATGGTGAAATACCTGATGCGTGGTGGAAATGAATGAGGAGGAGTTGGAGAGGAATCTGGCCACGCTTGAAATTCTGAAGGCCCAGATAACCAACCTGCAGAAACAGATTGATGCCCTTGAAAGTTCAATTCAGGAGCATAAAAGGGCGAAGGAAACCCTGGAAGGATATCTGAACCTTGAAGACGAGGAAATTCTCGTGCCTGTGGGTGCAGGGGTGCTCATATCAGCAAAGGTTGGAGAGAAAAAGGGACTCGTGACAATAGGCAACGAGATCTACACGGAACTGCCGCTGGAAAAAATAATTGAGAGAGTAGATGAGCGCCGGAAGGATCTGGAGAACCTACAACTCAAACTTTCCACCGATATTAAAAAACTACAGGAGAATTATGCGATTCTAAGTGCAAAGGTTGAGCAGGATTACGCAAAGTATGTAGAGGAGAGGCAAAATGTTCGGGGGCCTTAAGGAAAAACTCGGGCTCATAAGAAAAAAGGCCCAGAGTATGGATGAGGAATTCACATCCGGTTTGGGAAAGAAGATCACGGAAGACAAAATTGAGGATTTTCTGTGGGATATTGAAATAGCGCTTATGGAGGCTGATGTTGCCGTTGACGTCATTGAGAAGATAAAAGGAGATCTGAAAAGGGCCTTAGTTGGAAAGAAGGTCAAACTCCGGGCAGATCTCGGAAAAATTGTAGAAGATACCCTCAAAAAATCCATAAGGGACATATTTCGCACAGATTTTGATTTTGACTCATTTGTGGAAAATTCTCCAAGGCCAACAGTGATCATGTTTCTTGGGGTAAATGGCACGGGGAAAACCACGGTCATAGCAAAGATTGCAAAGTACCTCATGGACAAGAACCACACAGTGGTGCTGGCGGCGGCGGACACATTCCGTGCCGGGGCTATCGAACAACTGGATGTGCACGGGAAGAACCTTGGAGTTAAGGTGATAAGGCACCAGGCAGGAGGGGACCCAGCCGCGGTGGCCTACGATGCAATTGAACATGCAAAGGCGAAAAGAAAGGATTTTGTGCTGATTGATACAGCCGGAAGGATGCAGACCAACAGGAACCTGATGGAAGAAATGAAGAAGATAAAACGCGTGGCAAAACCCCATCTCACGATATTTGTGGGAGATTCCCTTGCTGGAAACGATGCCATTGAGCAGGCAAAGATTTTCGATAGGGAAGTGGGAGTGGATGCCATAATACTTACAAAGATAGATGCAGATGCAAAGGGTGGGGCTGCCATCAGCATAGCATATGAACTCAAAAAGCCAATAATATTTTTTGGAAACGGGCAGAACTATGAGGATTTAATGAAATTCGATGTTAACTGGTTCTTGAAACGAGTTTTCGGTGATTAGTATGGAGATTAAAGACCTCGTGGGTAATACCCCTGTTGTCAAAATGGGGGATGTGTATCTTAAACTTGAGTACCTAAATCCCACGGGTAGTCACAAAGATAGAATTGCGCTGTACATGCTCAGAGACGTTGAGAATAAAGGATATGTAAAGGGGACTACCGTAATTGAATACACCTCAGGAAATACCGGTATTTCGGTTGCTTGGGCTTCCAGATTTTTCGGATACAAACCTGTGATTTTTGTTCCTCAGGGTACCTCCAAGGAAAAGGTGAATATGATAAGGGCCTTTGGAGCGGAGATAAGAATCGTAAATCCAGGCGAGGATGGGCACATACTTGCAGAAAAATTGGCAAAGGAAAGAGAAGGGTTTTATCTTGAACAAACAAAGAACAGGGCAAATTTCATGGCCCATTACGAAACGACAGGCCCAGAATTATTTTCACAGGTGAAGGATATTGATTGCTTTGTTATGGGTGCAGGAACGGGTGGTACAATCTACGGAATAGGAAAGTACCTTAAAAATATGAATGAAAAAATAAAAATCGTACTCCTCGTACCCAGGGGTTCTGAACTTCAAAAAGAACTGTTGGGCAAGGTGGAGGAGGACACTCCTCTTCTTGAGGGTTTTTCGTACCATTCCTTCACAGAACTTCTGAAAAAGGCCCTTGATGAAAACATAATAGATGAGATCCGCGTTGTGGATTCTGAGATGAGCATCAGGGGAGTAAGGACCCTTCTGTCTGGGGGAATTCCAGGAGGATTTACCTCAGGAGCCAATTACTACCACGCCTTGAAGATATCAAAAGAAAGAGGTTGGAAGGTTGCAACAATCGTTGCTGATTCCATAGTGCGTTACTCTTCCCTTATGGATCTCATTTTGTAGTCTTCGGCAGATACTTTTCAATGTACTTCCTGTCTATTTTCTTAAGGTAACTTCTTGGAAGCAGAGCAAGAAGGCTCCATGCTATGCTCAGTGTATCCTCTATGCTTCTATCCTCATCCCTTCCCTGTGTGATGAACCTCTCCTCAAATGCGTCGGCAAATTTGAGCAGGATTCTATCCTCCTCTCCAAGGGCCTCTTCACCCACCACGGCAACAAGGTCCCTCAATCTGAGACCCTCTGCGTAGGCAGCGTACAACTGGTTTGCCACGCCTGCATGGTCCTCCCTGGTTCTACCCTCTCCAATACCTTCCTTCATAAGCCTTGAAAGTGAGAGAAGGGGATTTATTGGAGGATATATTCCACGCCGATGCAGGGCCCTGCTAAGCACAATCTGACCCTCAGTTATGTATCCCGTGAGATCAGGAATTGGGTGGGTCATATCATCATCCGGCATCGTGAGTATGGGTATCTGAGTAATGCTTCCCTTCTTACCCCTTATTCTTCCTGCACGCTCATATATGGTCGCAAGATCAGTGTACATATAACCAGGATAACCGCGGCGACCTGGAACCTCCTCTCGGGCGGCAGATATTTCTCTCAACGCCTCGCAGTAGTTGGTCATATCTGTAAGGATGACGAGAACATGCATATCCCTGTCGTAGGCAAGATATTCGGCCACTGTCAATCCCATTCTCGGGATAACAATACGCTCTATTGCAGGATCATTGGCTAAATTCAGGAACAGAACGGTACGCTCAAGCGCGCCTGTACGCTCAAACTCCTTGCGGAAGAAATTTGCCTCCTCGGCGGTTATACCCATGGCAACGAATACCACCGCGAATTTCTCACCCTTTCCTCTCAATTTAGCCTGCCTTGCAATCTGGGCCGCTATCTCATTGTGGGGCATACCGGAGCCACTGAATATGGGCAATTTTTGACCCCTGACAAGAGTGTTCATTCCATCGATTGTGGATATACCCGTCTGTATGAATTCCCTTGGATACTCCCTTGCGGCTGGATTAATGGGATAACCGTTTATATCTCTCATCTCCTCCGGTATGATATCAGGACCCCCGTCAATGGGTCTGCCTGTACCATCAAACACGCGACCCAACATATCCAAAGACACACCTATTTTCAGAGTATCACCCAGAAATTTCACGGATGTGGATTTAACATCCAAGCCCCTGGTGCCTTCGAAAACCTGCACAACTGCCATATTTTCCCTCGCTTCAAGCACCTGACCGAGACGTTCCTTACCATCTGGACCGCGAATCTTCACCACTTCGCCATAGGCAACGTCCTTGGTATTTTCCACGATGAGCAAAGGACCTTTGATCTCCCTAATTGTGCGGTATTCAACCTCCATTTACTTCACCTCTTTTATGAGAGCATCAATCTCTTTTTCCATCTTAGCCTCAATGTTTTTGAACTCGTCCTTGTAGGTCTCGTTGGGTATTCTACCCATATATGCAAGGTCTTCCTTAATGCTCAACTTTCTGATCTTATCCATGCTCACGCCACGCTCAACGGCATCCGTTATCAGTTTGTGGAACTTCAGTATCAATTTGAGCATCAGGTACTGCTTATCAGCGGGACAATAGGTATCAACATCATGGAAAGCATTCTGCTGCAGGAAATCCTCCCTTATTGAACGGGCCGTCTCCAACAATGCTTGCTCCTTTGCCGGTAGGGCATCTGGTCCTACGAGTTGCACTATCTCCTGCAGTTCTGCCTCCCTCTGCAATATGCCCATGGCCTCACGACGTAGATCGTACCAGTCCTTGGCCACATTCTTCTCCCACCAGTGACGTACAGAATTGAGGTAAAGGGAATATGAGCGAAGCCAGTGTATTGACGGGAAGTGTCTCTTGTGGGCCAGGTCCGCATCAAGAGCCCAGAACACCTTGACTATGCGAAGAGTGTTCTGCGTAACTGGCTCGGAGAAATCACCACCTGGAGGGGATACGGCACCCACCACCGTCACGGAGCCATGCTTCTTTTCAGAACCGAGAACCTCCACATAGCCGGCACGCTCGTAGAATTCTGCAAGGCGAGAGGCCAGATATGCAGGATAACCTTCCTCTCCTGGCATCTCCTCCAACCTTCCGGATATTTCCCTCAAAGCCTCGGCCCACCTGGAGGTGGAATCGGCCATCAGGGCAACGTGGTAGCCCATATCTCTGAAATACTCAGCAATTGTAATGCCCGTGTAAATTGATGCTTCTCTTGCAGCCACAGGCATATTTGAGGTGTTTGCTATCAAAACCGTACGATTCATGAGGGGCTCTCCACTGCGGGGATCCTTGAGTTTGGGGAAATCCTCAAGCACCTCGGTCATCTCGTTGCCGCGCTCTCCGCATCCCACATACACAACGATATCAGCATCGCTCCACTTGGCAAGTTGGTGCTGTGTCACAGTCTTCCCCGTTCCGAATCCTCCAGGTATCGCAGCCGTACCACCCTTGGCTATCGGGAAGAAGGTATCCAGAACCCTCTGTCCAGTCACGAGAAGCTGAATTGGATCCATTTTCTCACGGAAGGGTCTCTGTCTGCGCACAGGCCAGCGCTGGTACATCTTTATATCCTCGCCATTTATCCTTGCAATAGGCTCTTCTATTGTGTAATCACCCTCCTCCGCTATCCACTCAACCTCCCCCTCTTTTTCGGGAGGTACCATTATGCGATGTTCCACGATTTTTGTCTCCTGCACTGTACCCAGGATATCTCCACCTGTCACCCTATCGCCCTTCTTAACTCTGGGCACAAAATGCCATTTTTTCTTCGTATCTAAGGGAGATGCACTTGCACCCCTCTTTATGAAATCACCCATCATATCCTTTATTTGGGGCAATGGGCGCTGAATACCATCGTAAATCTGGGATATTATACCCGGTCCGAGCATGACCGACAGGGGGGCTCCCGTGCGTTTAACGGGCTCTCCCGGCCTTATGCCTGAAGTTTCCTCGTAAACCTGAATTGTAGCGGTATCTCCGTACAATCCTATTATCTCACCCACCAGTCCCTCTTCGCCAACATGCACCACTTCGTACATTTCACTGCCCTTCATTCCATCAGCAACGACCACTGGACCTGCTACTCTAATTATCTTTCCCATTTTCTTTCACCTCTTCAATATATCCACACCTATGGCTCTCTTAACCAGAGTCCTCATCGGATCTTCAAACTCTCCACCTTTCTTATCGGGAATTTCCAATATTATGGGGTATATTCCTTTCTCCCTCTTCCATTCATCCAGAAAATCCCTAATCTCCCGGGCCACTCTTCTGGATATTATGACAATGGCCACATCCTTCATAAATTTAACATCATCAAGAATTTCCTTAACCTTCCAGGGATCGCTTGCCTCGTAGACATCCTTTATGCCTGCCAGTTGGAACCCGTTCACCATATCCCTGTCACCAACAACAAGTATCTTCATGCCACATCACCCACCAGCAAGCCTCTGATCCTGTCCTTGGGCAAGTCCTCCATAAAACCCTTTATGATTCCCTTCAGATTTCTCACCTCGTACTCCTTGGAGACGAGGAACATTATGAGCGGCCCGGCTGTCGTGGCAAAGGTCAGACCAATCTCGTTGACCTTTCTGAGAAGCATCTTATCCAGTTCAAGTTCTATGATGAATGGATCCTCAACATCTCTCAAAAATGCATAATCAGTGCCCTCAAGTTGAGAAAGGGCCTCGTCGAGGGTTCTTGCGTTTGCCATGCTGCGAACCTTCCAGTCACTCAACTGGTAGCCCCCATCAAGAAGCAGGTTACCGATGTCCTCAATGCCCGCATTCTTGGCTCTAACAATTGTCTTTATGTTGAATATGTCCACAAACATCGGGATAACTATGTTTATGGGTTCCATTGAGTTCTCATCAAGCATTCTCTTGGACTCCACCAGATTTTTCAGGACTATCCTATCAAGGGAGATATCCACCTTGTAGATATCGTTGGATTCGTTCCATACCTTTATAACCTCGGCAAAGGGTGTGGCATCCAGGGCAGTTACAGCATCCTCCATGCTGGTTGCCTCCACCATGTGCTGGATTATCAATTTTGATAGAAAACGGCCCTCGTAAACTTCCTCATAGATTCTGTTCTTTGACACACCTGCGTACTTGGCTCTCAGGATCCTCTTTATCATATTTGCATCGTATTTGAGCATATAGGTCTCAGCAAAGCTCTTACCCTCGTCAGGTAGCATTTCCACTACTCTCTGCACCATGGCAAGCATGCTCTTCTCCAACTCAATGTCGTACTTCTTCAAATCCTCAATATTATAGCCCTCCTTTCCTATGTCTGATATGACCTCCGTCAAATTCGTGTAGTTGAGCAACTTTTCAATATTTTCCTTCTCAGTGTACTTCGCACCTATGGCAAATATGGTCGCATTGGGACCCATGTATGCTCCTATATTCAGCATCTTCCTGAAAAAGCCCATAAGGAAGGCTATTGTGACAAAGATGGCGAGGAACGAAATCGTAATTGCCAGGATTATTGCTGTGGAATCAAGCATGTTCTTCACCGAAGAGCCTCAAATATATTTTCTTCCTAATATCTCCCATATTCCTCTCCACGAAGGCCCTGGCAGAGTAATCAACCTTCTTCAATCCATCTGTGCTCACTGCCAGAAACCCACCGTGCTCCACATCTCCCTCTTGCACATTCACCTGGAGTTCCATATCCTTAACCATATCCTCAATTAGCCCAATATCTTCCTTTTTGCAGAGAATTTCAAATCTATCGCCCAACAAATCAGAAGCATCTTTCAGGGAACTCTCAATGTATTTCCTGTAATCCACATAATCCCTGAAATTCGTGAGCATTTCTTCAATTATCCTGTGTATTATTTCCTCCCTAGCGTTCATCAACATCTTCTTGCCATCGAGGTGTGCCTTGGATATGTGCATCTGCCTTATGGTCTCGGCCTCTCTTTTTCCGGAGGATTCAAGTTTCTCCTTTTCCCTTTCCCATTTTCCCTGCTCTGCATTTTTTATCTTTTCAATCTCCCTCTCTGCCTTCTCGTAGTACTCCTTGATCTTCCAATCTGCATCCTCACGGATTCTCTTTATTATATTTTCAATGGCATCCATTTAGAACACCCCTATGGCCATAAGCAGCAGTATTGCTACCAGCAGTCCGAATATTGCAAAGGTCTCACTCATCACGGACAGCATCATGCTCTTTCCGAAACTCTCGGGTCTCCGGGTGAATGCACCAACACCCATTGCAGCCGTTATACCCTGGCCAATACCACTCAGGCCTGCAAATCCTATTGCAAGACCTGCACCGATGGCTCCTATGCCCACAAACATGGCCATGGATTTCGGTATCTGCATACCTCCACCCAGCAGGCCAACAGCGTAAAGTATGATTATGGACACTATCAGAGCGTATATACTCTGGGTCTCGGGAAGAACGGAAAATATTATGGATTTTGAAAACGCGCTGGGCTTCTCGGTGGATGCTGCAGCACCGCTTCCTGCAGCAATACCCTGACCTATGGCGGTCATACCACTGACTCCTATTGCAAGACCGGCACCTATGGCTGCAAGACCAACTCCCAAGGGGAATACCTGCGGAGTTGAACCGAATAATCCCGCTCCGTTGACAATGAATATGGCAACGAGCAGACCATAAATAACCTGGGTTTCTGGCATTATGGCAAACACCATAATCTTACCAAAGGATGCCTTCTCACGCATACTTGCATACACGCTGCTTCCGGCGGCAATTCCAAGACCTATACCGCTTAGGCCAGCAAAGCCGACAGCAAGACCGGCACCTATGGCCGCAAGACCTACAAACATGGCGGCATCCCCACTCATGAAGTTTCCACCACTCAGCAATCCTGTGGCGCTGAGAACAACAATGGCGATGATCAACGCCGTGATACTCGGTGTTTCTGCAATAACGGAGAAGATCATACCCTTTGTGAATGCCTTTGGATTCTCGGCCGTGGCTGCGCAGGAACTCGAGGCTGCTATACCCTGTCCTATGGCCGTGAGACCGCTAACCCCCATGGCAAGACCGGCACCTATGGCTGCAAGACCAACCCCAATGGAGTAGTGCTTAACACCCCCTCCAAACATACCTGAGCCGTAAAGTATGAGGATTGCTATGAGCAGGCCGTAAATTGCCTGTGTCTCTGGTAAAATGGAGAACACAACAGCCTTACCGTAGGAGACCCTATCATGCTGCGTTGTGCCTATACCAGTGCCCGCAACTATACCCTGACCTATGGCACTCAATCCTGCTAGTCCTACAGATATACCGGCACCTATGGCTGCAAGGCCTATTGATATGGGCACATTTTCAATCTTACCCGAGAACGCACCAATTCCCATCATTATGATTATCGCTATGAGGAAACCGTATATTGCCTGGGTCTGTGGAAATGCCTGAAATATGAGGATTCTCCCAAACTTACTCTTTGGGTTGCTCCCTATGGCAGCCGCACCACTCGCTCCTGTGATACCAACACCCACACCGGAGCCTATGGCTGAGAGACCCACTGCAAGACCCGCACCTATCAACGCGAGATAGCCCCCAAGAGGTCCCTCACCCACCACAAATGTGTAGGTGTAATGGGTTGAATTTGCAATGACCGTTAATTTGTAGGTTCCACTGCTCTCAGGCATGAATTTGAAAATTTCCCCCGTTGCAGTAAGATTCTGTTTGCCATTGCTCAGTACCCAGGTCACACTGGAACTCCACTTAAAGGTGTATTCCTTGCCTATTTCAAATGCTCCAGAAGAATTTGCCTCGCTCAACGGTTTTTCAACAATTTTACCATTCATCTCGTACATCACAGTGGGTTCAATACCCTGCGCATGTACGGGCAGGGAGCCCGCAAGAAGCAGGAGTATCACACCCAGAAACACAAGCGGAATGACCTTTTTCATTATTCTTTCACCTCCAAACGGCTGTGCTTCCTAACTTCCCTAAAGGGTTCGAATTTCACGCCATCACCCTCATAGAACTTTGAGAAGAACTCCACATACTGCAAACGCAGAGAGTGAACGAAGGAGCCAAGGGCCTGAAGCATGGAGTTTCCTATATGCCCGATCACCAGGAATATGCCAACAAATAGCCATATTGCAGCGTGGAGATTCACCATTCCAACTATGCCGAATATGAGAAGCAGGATTATTATGCCCTTCTTCATGGGATCCTTTTTCCTCATCCACAGCAATGCGAGAGCAACACCTGCAAGAAGCACCGGTAGACAGCAAACCATGCTGCTCGCACCCTTGGTCATGCTCCATATTATCCCCGCAAGAATGTTTATTGTCAGTGCAAGACCTGATGTGGCCAGATCAAGGGCGAGCAGGCGAGAGTATGAGAGCCAATCGCCAATCATACCCGTAATGTCAAAGAAGAAAAGCCCATTTATGGATGCTTTCCTATCCACCATCTTGCTTGCCACTCCGGGCAGGAAGAGGAACAGGCCAATTACGGTGAAGATCCATGCTACGGTTAGGCATGTACCCTGAAGGGGCCACCATCCAAAATAATAACCTATGAGGGCACCTCCCGCAGGGAAGAGGATAAACCATGAAACCTCCGCCTGCAGGAATTCCGCATAATTCTTATCCTTGAGATGGTGAAATGCGCCGAGCGCAAGTCCAAGGCTCAGCTGGAAAACACCAACTATGAGGGATATCACCAGAAGGGTTATTGGATCCTGCATGGGATCCAGCACCGGTTTGTAGTGCACGAGCGGGTATAGGGGATTTGATTGGTTCAATGGACCGAATATCCCACCCTGCAAGAGACCAAATACCACGGCAGATAGCCCGGAAACGAAGAGTATGGAGCCAAGAGTTCTGTTGGTCCAGTTGTACTTGCCAAGGGGCTTCCACATTATAAAGCCGAGGACTGCCATTATCATACCGTATCCAGCGTCCCCCAGGGTCAGGCCGAAGTATATAACAAATAGGGGCGCAATTATCACGGTTGGGTCAATATGCCCGTACTTGGGGGTGGAGTACATATCCACAAAGGCCTGAAACGGCCTGAATATTTTCGCGTTGTTGTACTTTACAGGCACATCATCTCCACGGGCATCTCTCCATTTTATATAGGCCAGACCGCGAGATACGGATTCTATGGCATTCTTGGCCCTATCAAAATCCTTCTTCGGTATGAATCCTCTTATGAGTGTGGTGTAATGGGTCCTTCCAAACTTTGAGTGAATTTCCTCCTTCACCTTCTCATTGAAGAGATCGTCCTTCAGCACAGATAGATAGGGGTAGTACTTTCTTCTGAAAACTCCCAACTCCTTTCTTATCTTATCCCTTTCATTCCTGAGCTCACCCATCTTTTTATCCATGGCCTTGAGAACCTCATTTGGCAAGCCACTCCATCCACCAAGTTCAAATTCAGAGAATCCGGCAAATCTAAGGGCGGATTCCACATCCCTCTTATCCTTCATATGGGATGCCACAACAATGGTATATGTCACATCCTTCTTCTTGCCCTCTGTGAAACTCCACAGGGCAATTTTACCCTCCTTCTTTAATTTCTCAAGGCGCTCCAGATTTTTTGCCGTGCCTGCAACAATGTAAGCGTATGGACCCTCCCCAAGATAAGAAATATCTATTGGTATGTTCTTCAACTTCTCAACCTGAGATCTCTGGATCTTTATCCTCTCAATCTCCCCATTGATGCCCTCCCATCTGGAGTACAGTGTGAGAATCTGGGGCTCTATTTTTCGAAGTGTGGATTCAGCATCCTTCAAAATCTCATCCCTATCCCTTGGCTTTGCCGGAAATCTCTCAGGGGGCTCTGTCTGAAGGGATGCGAGGAGACCCGTTTTCTTTCTCTCCTTCGCTATATTCAGAATCTCAATTAACTTGCCAACCCGAAACTCATAATCAACGATCCTCGTGGCTACATCGGAAGGGACAGCATTTTCAAGGCCCTCAACATTGTGCTGGGTTATGTGCATAAACCCGTTTCTCTGCATTGTCTTTAGAACATCGTATTTAACAGAATTGTGCACGAGAATTTCGACTTCCACCATCTTTGATGGAAACAGCATGAATTTCACCCAAATATCTCTCCAAGAACCTTTGAGGCCACTTCCTTTATCTTGGACTCCTCTATGTTTTCAATCTCCTTCACCTTTTCCCTGTACTCTGAGATTATACGCTCTGCCTCTTTTCTACCCTCTTCTTCCGCTTCTCTTTTCCACTCTTCTATGGCCTTCAAAATCTCTTCACGCTCTCTTTCTATGCTCCTTCTTATCTCCTTTTTTGCCTGTTCTATTCGTTCCTTACTGTCCTTCTCTGCCTCCTCTATCCTGCGAAGCGCGTCACTCTCGGCCTCTCTGATTCTTTTAATCTCGTCCTGAATCATAAAACTCAGTAGCAAATTGCATTTACATTTATAATAATTTTCCTTGCCCACCCCTTGGACCGAATATCCCCGTACCTATGCGGACTATATTTGCCCCTTCTTGGACACCAATGCGCCACGTGTCCGTCATCCCCATGGAAAGGTAACGAATCTGCTCATCTCCGTAAATGTACCTGAGTTCGTCAAATATCTTCCTTGTGAGCCTAAAATAGGGCCTTATATCCTCTGGATTGCTCACCGTGGGACCCATGGTCATTACACCTATGAGCTGTAAATTCTGCAGGGAGAGGATCTCATCTGCGAGGTCAAGAGCTTTTTCGGGCATAACTCCAAATTTCTGTGGCTCTCTGGCTGAATTTATTTCGAGCATTACAAAGGCAGTTTTCCCCATATTCCTTGCCCTCTTATCTATCTCCTTGGCGATATCCAGGGAATCAACAGTTTCAATGACATCAAAAATCTGCAGGGCTTTTTTAACCTTGTTTTTCTGCAGATGTCCTATGAAATGCCACTCAACCCTTTTCCCTATTTTTTCGAATTTTTTTGCAGCTTCCTGCACATAGTTCTCCCCTATAAGATCAACACCTGCATCAATGGCCTCTTGAATCTCATCCACAGTCCTTGATTTTGTGGCCGCAAGAAGCCTGACTCCGGGTGGCAGGGATTTGAGTATGTTCATAACGTTCTCAGAAATGCCCATGTGTCCCGTATCACAAAACTCCGTATTAAAAATTTCCAAATAAAAAAGGGGGGAGGGTGGGTCATCGTGATTTCTGAGGGCAATTTGAAATTTCACCACCCATTTATTAAATTTTTTATTCAATTCGAGCAGGTGATTTTTAGCAAATATTCGTGCCTATGAAAATTAAGCGAGATGCTATTGGTACTTAAGCAGAAAAACCCAAAACTGGAGTTTGATTAGAATCTCAAAGATCCTTTCTATGC
This sequence comes from Candidatus Aciduliprofundum sp. HYA1, assembly GCF_056175085.1. NCBI lineage: Archaea > Methanobacteriati > Thermoplasmatota > Candidatus Aciduliprofundum > Candidatus Aciduliprofundum sp. HYA1. The sequence continues at coordinate 1,065,189 of NZ_CM149694.1, read as the reverse complement.
GCTTCCAGCATGTTTATCGGCTCGCCCTTGAACTCGGCGAAGGTGAGCACGTTATCATACTCGTAAACTTCCTTCAACCTATCCCTGTACTTGAGATCCCTGAGAAGATGATGATCCAGAATCACCCGGGGCACATTCTCTGCGATTCTAACAAGATTTTTTATGCTCCTCTCCAGATCCTTCTGGGAAAAGCGATACCCTAAGAAATACGTGGCCGGGCCATCGATTACGGCAATATCAGGAGCCTCGGATATTATGTAATCTGCCGCCTCCTCCACTATGGGTCCCTCAACATCGGAGGCGTGGAGAACGCGCGTATCTCCATCATCCACCGTGGTCATTATCACGAATCCAAGGCGGGTTTTCTCGTTTCCGTGGGAAAATGGCTGTGAGAATTTTATCTCCACACCCTCAAACTCGTATTTCTTTCCATCAACATAGCGCAGATCGCATTTATTTGCAAATTTCTCGTGAAAAACATATGCTCTCTTTTTCTGGCTGTAATTTATCCTCTCTTTCCAGTGCTTTGCAAGAACGATTTTTCCGGTGTAAAACTCCTCATCTGGATCGTAGTGATCGTAGTGATAATGGGATATGACGAAAATATCCGTCTTCTCAGCCAGCCTCCTTATCTCCTCCTTGTATCTTGTTAACGCCTCAATTTCGGGAGGTTTTGGTGGTAAACCATATCTGTAGGGTCCAAGGGCTGCGGAGGGATCTATAAAAACATTCAAGCGAGATTCAATAAAAAGGGATAATGAGCGAACTCCCAAGGAGTCCGAGGCAACGGGGTATAATCTCATAGCAACCCAGCTTTCTGCAGGATCAGTATGTCCTCCGTTGTAAGTGGTTCTCCACGCTTGAACCTCTCGTAAATTTCCTCGGCCTTCTTCTTTATCTCAGTCTTCTCCTGCTTCTTCTTGCTTGCAATTCTCTTCTGCCTCAAACCTGCAAGAATCTTCTCAAAGTCACGCACATCTCTGGCAGCCTGGATGAACTCCTCATGCTCCTCATCCGCTATTTTCTTGTTCTCAAGGAACAATCTATGGGCCTCATCAGCCTGCTTGCGCAACTCATCGACCTTCTCAAATAGTTCCACCATCTTGTTGTGATGCTCCTGTGCCTCTGCCACGAGTTTCTCTATCTCCTGATGATACTTCTCAGCATTTGCCCTGGCCTCTTGAAGTTTGAGACGCAATTCATTGAGCTCCTTGTTTTTCTTTGTTTCCTCCTCTATTATTTTCTCGTACTCCGTGATCTTCTTGTAGAGGGAATCTATCAATTCCACAAGCTCTCTCTCCTTCTCAGGTGTCAGAACCATCGTCTGCTGCTTGAACTCAAGTTCCTTCAATCTCTTTCTCAACTTGCCTATATTGGGCAGATCCTTCCTGGGCATGTACTTTGAACGTGCCTCCTTGAACTTGGCTGCAAGTTCCTTGGCCTTCTCATTCCACTCCTTACGCTTCTCCTTCAGTTCCTTAACCTTCTCGTTGAGTTCGTCCCTCTTGGCCTTATGCTCCTTTGCTTCCGCCAGCATCTCTTTTACCTGCTTGTTAAGCTCATCTCTCTTATCTGCCCATTCCCTGGCCTCTTTGTTATGCTTATCTCTGAGCATCCTGTGCAGTTCCATCTCGCGCTTTCTCTTCTCGTATCTTGCTTCCAACTCTTCCAAAAGTTCAGGCATAGGAAATCACTGCCACGGGATAAGGGAAAAAGAATATAATAATTTCGTTTTAAAATTCTCTTTGACCCTTTCCAATACCACCCTTCCAGAGGTCAAAGTAGTAGAGCATCTTGCAGGAGTGCTCAACCATGCTTGCCACCACATACGCATCTTCAAGTATGCTTCCTCGGGCAAAAACTCCATGGGAGTACACAACTGCGGCCTTTCTCTGCTGCAATGCCTCCGCCAGATTTCTTGCCATCTTCTCCGTGCCAATGCCCCCCTCCACTATGGGAATATCATGCAGGAAATAAGAGCCTTCGCTATCTATGGGTACAATTCTATCCTTCCCCATTTTCCTGTGGATTAGGGACTCAACAACGGCAAAGGGTGAGTGGTCGTGAATTATGGCCAGTGCTGATGTGTTCTGGTATATCATCCTGTGGGCCGTTACCTCTGAGGATGCAATGAGATCCAATGAAGTGGGTTCATAAACAGAAACGCGAACAACATCGTCCTTGGTTATCTCATCCAGCATGCTTCCAGAGCGGGTTATGTACATATAATCTCCCACGCGAACGCTTATGTTGCCAAAATGGGAACTTACCAAGCCCTGTTCAACGAGTTTGCGCCCAAACTTAGATATCTCCTGCCACATAAAAGGGTATCACCTCAGAGATTTTTAATTTTTGGGAACATAGATGATTTTATTTGCTTCAAAAACATATACCATACGATGGACACAAAATCCTTGAAAAAGGATTACACCCTAATCGCATCACTCCTGCTTTTACTGATAATCACGCTCATCGCTCCCAACCTCATTTCCCAATACCCTCATTTTATAAATTGGAATACCTGGCTAACTCTGGCAGCCTTGTTTCTGATAACCACCGCAATGAGGGATAGCGGGTACCTAGACATAATTGCATCAAAAATGATTGGAAGGGTTAAAAGGGAGAGGAATCTCGCGATCACTCTCATAATCATCTCATTTTTTCTATCCATGATTGTGACCAACGATGTGACACTTCTGGTGCTTGTGCCCCTTACCCTATCCCTGCAAAGATACATCGCGAAGGACATAAGAAAGATGATCATTTTTGAGGCTCTGGCAGTTAACGCCGGATCTGCCCTGACCCCAATAGGAAACCCACAGAACCTGTATCTCTGGCAGATTTGGGGAGTTGGATTCTTGGAGTTCATCTATTATCTTTTACCTCTCAGCACGCTCATGCTCGTGATCCTTCTCGTTTTTGCATTTTTCTCATTTCCCAAAAAGTGCATGGAAAAATTGAATGTGAAGGATGTTTGGGAAAAAGATAGGACATTGGGAATCATTTCAATTTCACTCCTGATTTTACTTGTGCTCTTCATGGATCTGCGTCTTGAGATGTATCTAATTCCTTTAGTATTCTTGGTTTATCTGGTTTACGGAAGAAGATCCTATGTGCACGTGGATTGGGCGTTGCTCCTCATATTCCTACTCTTCTTCATAGATTTCAACGCGCTCGGCCATGTATCCGTTATCCACAATTTTCTAAGTGCCCAAAACATTGGAGGTGTTAATGCGTTTCTCTATGGAGCCCTGTTCTCCCAGTTTATGAGCAACGTACCCACCGCAATTCTCCTTGGAAATTTCACCACGGATTTCAAGGCATTGATATATGGGGTGAGCATTGGAGGTAACGGCACCATCATAGCCTCTTTGGCAAACCTGATAGCCCTGAGATTCGTGAAGGATAGAAGATGGGTGCTTCAATTTCACAAGTACTCGCTACCATATTTCATCATAACACTTCTGATTGTTGTGATCATTGAAATTCTTTAAACCCTAAATTTTATAGTTCTTCCACGAACACTGTGAGTTCCTCACCATCCATTTTTATCTTGAAACCCCTGGCCATGCCCAGAAGGTATTTTTTTATGGCCTTCATACTGATCTCCCTTTTTCTGTACAATCTCTGGGCCTCATTCATATCAATGCTCACGAATTTGATTTTCTCTCCAGGAGGGGTCTGTGCAACAGATGGGATATCAACGGTGGCAACAATGGCTATTCTTGGATATCCACCTGTGGTGGGTCCATCGGCCATCACAATAATGGGCTTTCCATCACCGGGAACCTCTATGGATCCAGGAGGAAGTGCCTCCGTGATTATATCAGCGCCACGGGCGCTGTGCTCAATTTCAGGTCCATCCAGTCTGTACCCCATCCTGTCCGATTGCCGAGTTACCAAGAACTCGGAATTGAGGAAGGTTTCCACACCCTTATCGGTGAAATTCTCAAGATCCGGGCCCAATATAACCCTTATCTCCCCATTCCCATATGAGGGAGCCAAATTTTCAGGCAATGCCCTTTCCACAGGCTCACGAGAGACAGGATGTAGAGGAAGCACATCGCCACTCTTCAGATAATCTCCAAATTTAGCCCTCACATTTGTGGAGCAACTTCCGAGCACTGGCTTGCATTCTATTCCTCCCCCAAAAGCCAGATATCCATAAACCCCATTCTTCATCGGACCAATATCCAGAATGTCTCCAGGATCTGCCACATAACTTCTCCAGGGCCTCAGCAACGAGCCGTTGAGTCTGGCCTCATACCAGCCACCCACGGAGAAGAGAACTCGGCTCCTGAACCTGAGCAATGGACCATGAATGGCAAACTCAATAAGGGGTGCGTTCCCATCATTTCCAACAAGGTAATTTGCTATGCGGGCACTTACTCCGTCCATGAAACCACTCCGGGGAACACCATATTTCATGTATCCCCTTCTTCCAGAATCCTGGATCGTCGCAGGACCCCTGCATTCCAGGATCTCAATGCTTCTCATTTCCCCATTCCTCCTCGTATATCCGGAAAAATTCTTGCTCAGTTATCGGCTTGAATTTTACCTGATCCCCCGGAACGACTATGCTGGGCACATCCCACCTTGGGTTGAATATCCTTATTGGAGTTCTTCCTATTATTCTCCACCCTCCCGGGCTTTCAACAGCGTACCATCCAGTTTGTCTATCAGCTATCCCTATGCTTCCAGGTGGGACCCTCAATCTTGGGGTACCCAGTCGGGGAGTCGCAATTCTTGAATCCATTCCACCCAGATAGGCAAATCCAGGCATAAATCCGAGCATGTACACCCTATAAACCGGGCGGGAATGAATCTCGATCACCATATCAGGTGAAAGGGAGTTGTGGGATGCAACAAAATTCAAATCCGGGCCAAACTCTCCACCGTAAAGCACTGGAACCTCAACGATCTTTCCCTCAACGTCCAAATGCTTTTTTGATAGACATTTATTTATCTCATAAATCAAACGGGAATAGGGATATTCAAGCGGGTCATAATAGATGTAAACAGTGGTGTATGTGGGAACAACCTCCACATTTAGATTCTTCTCAATAACCGATGCCACGGAAAGTGCCTCACTGTTTACCCTTTCATCTATCGTATCTCCGAACACTATTGCAACCGCAGAATCTCCAACAGGTTTTATACGAACCATCATTTCACCTTATGATACTTCCAAGGGGCACAAGTTCTATCCCTTCCCTTTCAAGCAGGTCACGAACGTATTTTGCAATTTCAAGGGCATGGGCGTTGTCCCCGTGTATGCATATTGTGTCCACATCCAGTTCAACCCAATCACCATCAATGGATCTCACACCACCATCCTTAACCATTGAGATGATGCGCTCTCCAATAACCTCCCTATCCGTCAGCACAGCCCCTTTCACCTTCCTGGATACAAGGGTGCCATCGGAATTGTAGGCCCTGTCTGCAAACACCTCGTTTGCAACCTTCAATCCCATTTCCCTGCCCATCTCAATAACCCTTGAGTTTGCCAACCCCACAAATATAAGATTCCTATCAAAATCTGCAATGCCCTCAAGAACTGCACGGGCAAGATTCTCATCCCTCAACATTGCGTTGTATAGCGCTCCATGTGGCTTTACATGCTGAATCGGCATATCTTCCGCTCTAAGGAACGCATAGAGAGCGCCTATCTGGTAAAGCACATAGTTTCTTGCCTCTTCAGGGGATAAATCCATGTACCTTCTACCAAAACCCATAAGATCCGGATACCCGGGATGTGCCCCCACGCCCACCCCATGCTCCTTGGCCAGTCTCACAGTTTTTCTCATAATCAGGGGATCTCCAGCATGCCAGCCGCAGGCAACATTTGCACTGGTGATGTAACGCATAACCTCGGAATCCATGCCAAGTTTGTACCTTCCGAAACTCTCACCCAGGTCAGAGTTCAGATCCACACGCATAAACTCACCGGTACATTATCCCATTCAAAAACATATAAGTTATCATCGGTCACCTTGAGAACCATCTCTTCCTTGTCTCTGCATTCAATTCTTTTCCCAGTTCTCTTACCAATTCTCTGCCCCTCTTGCTCAGCTTTTTTGGAACCTCAATTTCAACGTGCACAACCAGATTTTTCCTTCTTCCACCACCTCTGGGGGGTAAACCCCTTCCCTTGAGAACAAAGGTACTTCCGCTTTCCGTTCCCGGTGGAATCTTTAATTTCTCCGTGCCCTCAAGGGTGTTTATCTCCACCTCGCCCCCCAAAACTGCCACCGGGTAGGGGATCTGTATGCGAGTATGCAGGTCAAGATTCTCCCGCCAAACACCCTCGGGCATATCAATGGACACATACACGTAGAGATCTCCCGGTGGCCCTCCATCTGGAGAGGGTTCGCCCCTTCCTGAAAGTTTCACAACTCCCCCATCCTCAATTCCAGGAGGTATGTGTACCCTGTAGGTTTTCTCACCTAGAACAAATCCAGTTCCCCTGCACTCGGGGCAGGGCTTGTCTATGATCACGCCCTTCCCATGGCACACGTCACAGGTGGATACTGAGACGAACTGCACGGGCCCCATCTGATGTACCTTTCTCCTCTGACCCGTTCCTCCGCAGGCCGGACAGGTTCTGGGATGAGAACCCGGAGAGGCTCCCGTGCCATGGCACACAGGACAGGTTATATGGGTCTTGACCTTCACCTCCCTCTCGGTTCCCGTTAAAACATCCTTGAGGGATATGCTGACCCTGGCCGATATATCCCTGCCCCTGTGCCTCTCCCTGCCGTAGGAAAATCCAAAAATATTGCGTAGAAACTCGTCAAATCCCTGAAATATGTCATTGAGGTCAGAAAAATGGGTGAAATCGTTCCATGAGAATCCACCCTGTCCAAAAACCTTTCCCCTCAAACCGTCCTCTCCGTATCTATCGTATATGGCCCTTTTCTCGTCATCCATCAAAACCTCGTAGGCCTCGCTGATCTCCTTGAATTTCTCCTCTGCTTCCTCCCGGTTCTGGGGATTCAAATCAGGATGGTACTTCTTCGCCAGTTTTCTGTACGCCCTTTTTATCTCTTCCTTGCTGGCGTTTCTGGAAACGCCAAGTATCTCATAGTAATCCTTGCCCATCAACGTCACTTCTCAACGGATTCGCCCTTACTCTGATCTCCCTGCTGGTATATGGCCTGTCCTATTTTCTCGATCTTCTTTGAAAGTGTTTCAAGTTCCTCCTTTATTTCTTCAGGAGAACCTTTCTCCAACGATTCCTCTGCCTTTTTCACCTCATCTTCAATGTCCCTTTTAACATCTTCGGGAATCTTAGCTCCGTACTCTTCCACAGATTTCTTGGTGGCATAAATCAACTGCTCAAGATTGTTCCTGTTCTGAATCTCCTCCCTTCTCTTCCTGTCTTCCTCTGCAAATCTTTCCGCCTCTTTTCTCATTTTTTCAATTTCCTCATCGGAGAGTTTTGAGGAGGCACTGATGGTTATTCCTGTCTGCTTTCCCGTGCCAAGATCCTTGGCACTTACGTGGAGTATTCCATTTGCATCTATATCGAATGTGACCTCAATCTGCGGGACGCCACGGGGCGCAGGTGGTATGCCCGTAAGATTGAACATCCCAAGAGACACGTTGTCCCTGGCCATGGGTCTCTCACCCTGGACAATGTGAATGGTTACCGTGGTCTGATTATCCGCGGCTGTGGTGAAGATCTTAGATTTTCTCACAGGTATGGTGGTGTTGGCCGGAATAATGGGCTCAACAAGACCTCCGAGAACCTCAACTCCCAGAGTTAGAGGCGTGACATCAAGAAGCACTATGTCCTTAACCTCACCCGCAAGAACACCGCCCTGTATTGCAGCACCTGTGGCAACGCATTCCATTGGATCTACGCCCCTCTCAATTTTTTTACCCATGTAATCCTCCACATATTTCTGAACGATGGGCATTCTTGTGGGGCCTCCAACGAGAATTATCCTATCAATCTCTCCCTTCGAGATTCCAGCGTTCTTAAGGGCGGCTTCAATACTCCTCCCACATTTCTCCACTATGGGACGGACCAACTGCTCCAGTTTTGCCCTCGTCAATGTGATGTTCAGATGCTTCGGCTGGTTGTTGATCATGGTTATGTAGGGCAGATTTATTTCCGTCTGCAGAACGGTTGAGAGTTCAATCTTTGCCTTCTCTGCAGCCTCCTTGAGACGGATATACGCGTTTTTATCTTGGCTGAGATCCACACCCTCCTGCCTCTTGAATTCTTCCACAAGCCAGTTGATTATTGCGTTATCCATATCCGTTCCGCCTAAATTTGTATCCCCAGCGGTGCTCAAAACCTCAAACACCCCACCACCGTACTCCATTATTGTCACATCTAAGGTGCCTCCTCCAAAGTCAAAAACCATTATCTTCAGCTCTTCATCCTCCTTGTCTATGCCATAGGCAAGAGCGGCAGCGGTGGGCTCGTTTATTATACGAACCACCTCAAGGCCAGCAATCTCCCCGGCATCCTTGGTGGCCTGCCTCTGATTGTCGTTGAAATACGCGGGAACGGTTATAACGGCCTTTTTGATTTCCTCACCTAAAAAAGCCTCAGCATCCCTCTTTATTTTCTGCAAAAGAAAAGCGCTGAGCTGCTGGGGCGTGTATTCCTTCCCGTAAATTTTGTATTTGTAATCAGTGCCCATCTTTCGCTTGAACGCGTAAACCGTACCCTCAGGGTTGGTGAGCGCCTGCCTTCGCGCGGGCTCTCCCACAAGCAACTGACCATCCTTGGTAAAGGCCACATACGACGGAAATGCCTTGCCGTAAAGGGTGTTACCCTCAGCACTGGGTATCATCTTCACCGAGCCATTGATGTAAACGGCTGCGGCGGAATTGCTCGTTCCCAGGTCTATTCCCAAAATCTTCTCACTCATTTTCTTTCACCTCCTTCTTTTTTGAAACTAAAACCTTGGCATGGCGCAGAACCAAGGTGCCAAGCATATAACCCTTCTGATACTCCTCCACCACAATATCATCATCCTCTCCATCCACAACACCTATGGCCTCATGGTACTCTGGGTCAAACCTCTCTCCCTTGGAATTTATCTCCCTAACCCCCAGGGATTCCAGTATTCCTTGCATCTGCCTTAAAATGGGTTCAACCCCCTCAACACCATTTTCAACGGCCCTCTTCAAATTTTCGTAGGGCTCAAGAAATTCTTTTATTATGTCTGCCCTGCACCTCTCCATCTCAATGATCCTCTCCCTCTCAAGCATCTTGCGATAATTGTCCATCTCCGCCAGTTTGCGGAGGTATTTATCCTTGTATTCATCACGCTCTCTAATCAACTCCTCAATCTTCTCATCTGCCATTTTCCATGCAAATATGTGCTCTTATTTAATGGTTCCCAGCAGCGAAGGGTAAATATTATATATTACCCCATCTATGGATTAATGTATTGGAGGGGTATTGAATGAAAATCTGGAGCGTATTGTTTATTACGGCTATAGTGATTACCTTAACACCAGGAATTTTCGCCCCGGAAGGGGCCAGTGAATTCATGGATGTGAATGCAGCATACACCAGCAGGGATGTTATAAGGATAGATGGTGACGAGGATTTTGACGCGGCGCATGGCGTAACGGGGGGAAGCGGAAGCGAGAATGACCCCTACATCATCTCAGGATGGGAGATAGACGCCTCGGGAAAAAAGGTAGGCATCTACATAGGAAACACGAGTAAGCACTTCAAAATCAAAAACTGCTATGTGCACAATGCAAAGGCAACCAGTGGATTTTTCTACATAGGAAGCGGAATAGAGGTGAAGAATGCTGCCAATGGGATAATTGAGAATGTTAGGGCCACTGATAACTACTTCAATGGAATAGTCATAGAGAATTCCCACAACATTGTTGTAAGGGATAACACCGTATCTGGCAGTACCCGAAACGGGATATACGTTGATAATTCACCAGGCACGATCATTGAGGGAAACGCCCTTGAGGGAAATGACATAGAGGTTTCAAATTCTGACGGTTCAAGAATCACGGAAAATAGCGTGACAGATACGGGAATTTCACTCTCAGATTCAAAGAATCTCCTTGTGGCAAATAATGCGGTAACAAATGCAAAAAATTATGGCATAGATCTTTACAAGGTGGGGCACTCCACAATAAGAGATAACGAAATAAAGGATGCAAAATCCTACGGCATATACATCCGATCAAGCGTTTACTCCAATCTTGTGGATAACAACACCATTTCGGGGAGTGATAGGGGAATGTACATATACAGCAGCAGAAACGTTGTTGTTAGCAACAACTCCTTTGAGAAAAACAATTACAGCATGTACATATCCTGGGTCTCATCGGCAAGGGTGGAGAATAACACCATAAATGGAGGAATGTACGGTATCTATATCGTATCCACATCCTCCAGCGAGGTTAAATACAACACATTGAGGAAGAACTACGAGTCCATACATGTGGAAAAATCAGATGGCAACGTTTTGGAGAAAAACTCGTGCCTTGGGGATGGAACAGCCTTCACAAGGGATGGAATATACCTGAAATCCTCGGAGCACCTCACCATAAGGGGGAATCACTGTTCCTGGCTATCCTATGGGATTGATCTCTATGCCTCTGAAAATGTAACGGTGGAGAATAACACCCTTGACCACAACTCAAAGGGTATTGCACTTGCATCGCGTTCAAACCACACCACACTTCGGGGCAATCATCTCTACGAAAACGATAAGGGGATGAATGTAGAGTACTCCTCTTATCTCAGCGTGAACAACAACACATTTTCAGAAAACAATGTGTACGGGCTATACATAATCACAGAGTACTCTCATATTGAGGATAACAAATTTCTTGATAATTTCGGTGGCATTATTGTGGACCACTCTGGGATGGTGTTTGTGGAGAGAAATCGTTTAGAAGGCAATACCTGGGGAATCAAAGTTCTATCATCCCATTTCATGTACATTGCATACAACAAATTTTTGAATCACACAACCTTCGGATTGAATCTCACCTCCTCAGGGGTTATCAATGTGGATAAAAATGAAATAAAGGGAAATGTGGATGGTATTGAGCTCTACCTGGTTGGCAATGTGCGTATCGGCGATAACAGCATTTCCAGCAATACTGTGGGAATTTATTTGCTCAACTCCACGATAGTCAAAATAGAGAAACAGAAAATTCAGGATTCTGGTAAAAGCGGAGTGGTTATCAGGGGCTCAGAAGATATAATTGTGAGGGAGATGAACATGTCGCACAATGGATGGTATGGAGTGGAGATTTACAAGTCCGTTGATGTGTCCATAGATAGTTCGGATATTGTGCAGAATGGTAAGGATGGGCTCTTCATACTTGCAAACAGAAGTTTTGAAGAGAGCATAAAAATAAGAGACTCCAGGATATACGAGAATAACTACGGTGGAATATACATCTACGGGGAGAAGTATGGAGATTGGTATTACCAGAAGTACAAGAAACTGACCAACATTACAATAGAGAATACAAGCATTGTTAAAAACAACTACGATGGTATCCTGCTGGATGGAAACTTGGAGGGTAAAGCTGGAGCGGGGGTTAATATTGACATAATAAATTCAACCCTGGAGGGAAACGGGGGCAATGGATTGAAGATAGAGAGTTTTGCCTATTACTATACCCACCATATTGCAATAGATGGATGCAGCATATTCAATAACAGCAAGGATGGAATCAATGCTTTAACACAGCACTGGAATTATGATGGGTTCATGATGTATGTTACAAACAGCAAGATATACCAGAATGGCGGTTCGGGAATAAATATCTACTTATATAGATTTCTAAAAATAAACTGGACAAGCATACACAACAATGGAGGGGACGGAATATGGGTTAAACGCACATACATCTCCATTGAAAACAACACCATATCCAGTAACGGTGGAAACGGGATAACACCTCATGATGCAGATGGGAAACTGGTCAACAACACAGTTTCTCACAATGAGAAGTATGGAATGCACATTGAGCGTGTTTCAATCTCTGAGGATAGTTTGCCCATCAAGATTCTGGGCAATACGGTGTATGGTAATGGAGAGGATGGCATATGGATAAAGGATAGCAGATTCAGTATGCTGCATAACACAATCTCCTACAATATGGGAAATGGAACAACCATATGCTATGAGAGTTTTGATCTTGAGGGAGACATAACAGAAAATCTGTTTCTAAACAACACAGGCTATGGAATTGCAGTTTTCGGCGATAGATCCCCGACGCTGAATATCCACGGCAACTCATTTTACTACAACCATGGAAGCAATGATACATACGATTCCTCGCACATTCAGGCCTACGATGATCTTGGTGCAACCTGGAACTCGGATTACGGTGGAAATTTCTGGTACGATTGGACAGAGCCAGACAGGGATGGAGACGGAATCGTGGATGAGCCCTATGTGCTGGATGGTGGCTCTGGGAGCAAGGACTATTATCCTCTGGCTGAAAGCGATGTACCCATACCCGAGCTCTCCTGGACATTTATCGTTCTCTTGGGAATCCTGACGATTTTCCTCATAAAGAGGAAATAATTTTTCTTCTTTTTTAACGAAAGATAAATAAGGGTGCTAGGCATGGCACGGATGAGGTGAGATGAATGCCATTCAATCTGAATCTGGAAGAAGTTAGGTACGGAACAGATCTGATAAAGAGGGGATTCGCCAAGATGCAGAAGGGCGGAGTGATAATGGATGTTACAAATGCAGAGCAGGCGGGTATTGCGGAGGATGCAGGAGCCGTTGCCGTTATGGCCCTTGAGCGCGTGCCCGCAGATATCCGTGCAGCCGGAGGAGTTGCGAGGATGGCTGATCCACTGAAGATCCAGGAAATTATGGATGCTGTGAGCATTCCCGTCATGGCCAAGGTGCGCATTGGACATATAGAGGAGGCCCGTGCTCTGGAGGCCCTGGGTGTGGATATGATTGATGAAAGCGAGGTGCTAACCCCTGCCGACCCCTTCTACCACATAGACAAGAGGGAATTCACAATCCCATTTGTGTGCGGTGCCAGGAACCTGGGAGAGGCCGTACGCCGTGTATGGGAAGGTGCAGCAATGATCCGTACCAAGGGAGAGGCAGGAACTGGGAACGTGATTGAGGCTGTGCGTCACATGCGCCTGGTGAATCGTGGTATTGAGGAACTCAAGTACAAGGACGATGCGGAAATTTACAAAATTGCGAGGAAATATGCGGAATCCTATGAGAAATTGCTCAAGCAGGTCAAGGAGTTCAATGGGATGAGCGTGGAAATAGATCCCCACGAGCCCGTGTTTGGAAAATACACTCTCAACGACATAATTGAAGGCCTGTACAAGGAGTTGATTGAGATAAAGAAACTGCAGCGCTTGCCTGTGGTGAACTTCGCCGCCGGAGGAATCGCCACCCCAGCAGATGCGGCCCTTATGATTAACCTGGGTGCAGATGGGGTTTTCGTTGGCTCAGGAATATTCAAATCTCCCAATCCCGAGGAGATGGCAAGAGCAATAGTTGAGGCAGTTATGCATTACGATGAACCGGAAACCATAGTTGAGGTGTCCAAGGGACTCAAGGGAATGTACGGACAGGAGATTTCCCAACTCAACGAGAGACTTCAGGAGAGAGGATGGTAATTGAGAACATACTGCAGCATGAAATAATGCAGATAAATCGAGAAATAATAAGGAAGAGGTTCTGCATAAAAGAACTGCTCGAAAATCCGGTCATAAGGGAGGGAAACAGAAAGATTCCCGTGAACAAAGAATGCATGGATAGGATAGCAAGGGAGTGCAATCTTCCCCTATCTGACATTTTTTTACCAGTAACATTTTTCATTCCTGCTGGCTCATACGAGGGATACATAACATCCCCCAAGGATGTGGAAATTCTAAACTCGCTGGGAATTGAATTATCAGAAAGGGGCGAGAAATACTGGCTCGCCAAGTACAGGATAAGAAAATTGGAGCGTACGTGCTTTGGTATTGTGCAAAGTGTAATTCTGCCATAAATTTTTATTCTCGTTTTACATTAATTCCCCAATGCTGGGAGAGTTCCGAAAAAGGCTTGAGGAATACGAGGGTTCGCTTATAATCGGCGTGGCCGGAGATTCGGGTAGTGGGAAGAGCACTTTAACGAGGAGCATTGCAAATCTTCTTGGAAAGGAACTTGTATCCTCCTTCTCCCTTGACGATTACCACACGGAAGACAGGGAGACGAGAAGACGCACGGGGCATCTTCCCCTGGATCCAAAGATAAATAACCTGAAACTTGCGGGGGAGCATTTGAAAACATTGCAAAGGGGTGAGCCTGTAATAAAACCCGTTTACAACCACAGCACGGGGAAATTCGATCCTCCAGAGGTATTCGAGCCAAAGAAAATAGTCATTGTGGAGGGTTTGCACACACTCTACGACGAACTTCGCAGGTACCTGGATCTGAAAATCTATGTGGATCCCTCACGGGATATCAAATGGAAATGGAAGATCAAAAGAGATGTGAAAGAAAGGGGATATGAGGAGAGGGATGTCATAAAGGAAATAAGAGAAAGGGAGCCTCTATACAAAAGATACATTGATTTCCAGAAGATATACGCCGATATTGTGATAAAAATAGATGTCTCAAGATTCAACGAGGAAAACTCGTACCTTGTGGAAACCATAATGAAACGTCTTGATTTCCCCCTCAGCGGAATAGAGATGCCATTGAGCATATCATCGCTCATAAACACCTCACAAAAACCGATGATGATTTCATATCGCGATGATTTTTACTACATGAAGAAGGTATCTCGCATAACATTTGACGGGCTCATCCCGCACGATGCCATTGACTCTCTGGAAAGAAGGATAATGGAGTACACAGGATTTGAGAACTTTATCATTGAGAGAAGCGAGTACGTTAACGGGATACAGATAGCACAGTTGATGGTGGCATGGTACTTTGTGGAACTTATGAACAACATATTCCAAGAGCTGGAGAGGGTGGGGGAAAAAAATTTATAGTAAAAGAGTAATCGTAAGGCAGAATGGAGAAAGATAAACTTCTCAGGGATATCCGGCAACTGCTACGGCGTGAAGAGTTTGAGATTGGAGAGCCCATACTGAAAAGTATAAGTTTTGACATGATAGCAAGAAGAGAGGACATAATTTTGATACTCAAAGCGCTTATAAACATAGATGCTCTACGCTCGGAAGTTGCCAGAGAACTGAAGATTCTGGGTAAGGAGCTCAAGGCAGCACCCATAGTTATAGGCAAGAGAAGTGCGATGGGCAACATACTGGACGATGTGGTTTACTCGCGTCACGGCATACCGATTCTCTCATTCAATACCTTCAAGAATTTCATAACTAATGGTGAGTATCCGATGGTTTACGCCTCCCCCGGCGGGTTCTATGTTAACATAAACGGCTGGCTATTGAAAAAGATAAGGGAGGCAAGGGGAATATCACTGGGGGAGCTTGCAAAGGTTGCAGGAGTTAGCAGAAAGGCCATACAGCTCTACGAGGAGGGAATGAGTGCGACCATAGACAGTGCGTTGAGGCTCGAGGAATATCTGAAGGTTCCCCTAATTGAACCGATAAACATTATGGACCTGACACGCCTTGAGGAGGAGAGATATCCAAAAATGGACAAGGTGGATGAGATTTACAGAAAACTCATGGATTTGGGATACGATGTATTTTTAACCCTCAAATGCCCCTTTGAGGCCCTGAGCAAGGATGAGGAGGACATATTTCTAACGGGCATAGGAAGGAACGAGAGGAGAATAAGGTACAAGGCGATGAATCTGCGAATAATGACACGGATACTTGAAAAGAACGCATTTATCATAGTAGATAGGGCAAGGTACGAGGAGATTGAGGGCATACCCCTGATACAGAAGGACGAACTTATGGAAAGCGAGAGAAAGGAAGAGATAAAGAGCATAGTCAGGGAAAGGAGTGCCCTATGAAGAGAGCATATAAATTCACCCTTGAGAACAAAGAGGTTCTTTTCTGGGGAACGATAAAGGGACTGGTTAGCGAGCGTGAAAAACTGCGCAATCTTTTTAGCGAGTTCAAGCCCGAGGTTATGTTTCTTGGCATATCCCCGGAGGAGATGCGGGGCCTTGAACGGTATCTTCAAGAGCCCTTTGACATTGAACCTGAGGATTACGAGGTAATCTACGGGCTAAAACTGGAAAAATATGGAGAGGTAGGGCTCCCTGTACCCACATACCTTGAGGCCTTCGCCCTATCCAGAAAAGATGGTGTGGATATGATTCCAATTGACATGCCAGATGAGGAATTTTCAGACCTTTACGTGAACACCATTGACATATTCCATCTGATGCACTTCAATTTCAGAAAGAGGAAGATCTGGCGTAAAAAATTCGAAGCAGAAACTCCCGAGGAGTTCGTGCTGATGTGGGACAAAGAGGTGAACAAGATTCCCCAGTACAGGAAAATTGAGAATGAGAGAGAAAGGTACATGGGTAGAAGGATAAGGGAACTTCTAAGAGAAAGAGGGGAGAAAAAAATAATGGTTATCATTGAACTTGAACGCCTTCATGGGGTGCTTGACAATTTGAATCTCTTGCACACCACATAAACTTCAGGGCTCGCCCTGTTTGACGCCCTTGGCTTATGAACCTTAACAAGTTCGAATCTCTTTTTGCATTTCCTCTTGAATCCCTCAAGCATGTCCCCCTGAAATACTTTCACGAGAAGATGTCCACGCTCTCTGAGCATCTTCTCCGCAATGAACAATGCTCGCTCTGCCAGGTCCACGGATCTCGCATGGTCCCAGGAAGCCACACCGGAGATGTTTGGAGCCATGTCAGAAATCACAACATCCACATAATCCGTGTATTTCATTATTCTCTGCACAATATCCTCATCGTAAACGTTTCCACGTACGAATTTCACACCCGATACCCTTATGGGCTTTACATCAACCCCTATGACCATGCCCTCCTCTCCCACAATCTTCAAGGCCACCTGACTCCAGCCCCCGGGAGAGGCCCCGAGATCCAGAACACGATAACCGGGGCGAATTATGTAAAACCTCTCGTTAATCTGCAAAAGCTTAAAGGATGCGCGGCTTCTGTAGCCGCGCCGTTTCGCCTCCCAGTAATAAAAATCTCTGTTTTTCAACTCTCTTCCTCTACCACTTTCTTGTACTCTTCTGCACTTAGAAGTTCCCCAATCTCATCAGGATTCGTTATCTCTATTTCAATCAGCCAGTTCTCATAGGGATCCTGATTGAGCAATTCGGGGCTATCCACAACAGCATCGTTTACCGCCACAACCTTTCCGGAGAGGGGTGCATATATATCGCTGGCCGCCTTCACCGATTCGATCACGCCAATGGTGTCCTCCTTTGAAAATTCATCACCCACTGCTGGAAGTTCCACATAAACAATATCGTGAAGCTGCTCCTGAGCCACATCGGTTATCCCTATCCTCGCCTTGTTTCCATCAACCTTCACCCATTCGTGGGTCTTTGTGTATTTCAAATCTTCAGGAATCTTCATACCTATCACCGATGGGTTAAATACTTGAAGGATAAAAAACATTGCGATGACAAGATTTTTAATTGCAAATGCCATTTGGATATATGCGAAGTTTCATCGCAATTGAGGTACCATTCACAAAAGAGATGGAGAGTTTGCAGGATAGCATAGAGGGACGCGTGAAACTGGTTGAAAGGGAGAACGTGCACATAACCCTGAAATTTCTGGGAGAGATAGATGAAAAAACATTTGAAATTGTAAGAAAAATTGTGGAAGAGTGCAAGGTGGGGAGTTTCAAAATAACCCTCAGGGGTGTTGGTTTCTTTCCAAATGAGCATTATGTAAGGGTTGTATGGATAGGTGTGGATAACTACGAGCCCATCGAGAGAATGGCAAGGTGCATAGACGAAAAACTGAGCAAAATGGGTTTTCAGAGGGAGAGGAGTTACGTGCCCCATCTTACGGTAGCCAGAGCCAAGGGAAGGATAAGCATAAAAAATCTGGAAAAGTTCAAAAACATGAAATTTGCCGAAATGGAGGTCAAGGAAATAAAAATAAAAAAGAGCACTTTAACTCCAAATGGTCCCATATACGAGGATCTTGCCACAATTCAACTGTAGTACAGTTTTTCTCCCTCGTCCTCCTCTTCCTCTTCTTCTGCGAATTCAATTACGTCTATGGCCGCTATAGAGCCTATTGGTATGAGCCTTGTCTTTCCCTTCATCTCCCCATGGCTCTCATCAAGTTCAAGCCACAGAGATGTGTCTTCACCAACGGCCACGAATCCCTTAAACGTTCCACTGCTCTTCATTATGCTGTTGTGCGCTGTTAACGAGTACACCACACATTTTGATCCTATTGTCAGTTTATTCATACCTACCACCCTCCGCAAGTTTTGATATGTGCTCCACCATTATTCTGTAATTTTCCATTGCCAGTTTCACATTTGCCTCCACAAAGTTCCAGGCACGGGCCAGATCTCCGTACCTGAGACGGTACATCTTGTTCATTCCCTCCTGCCGCTCATCAAGGATGTCCAGAGATTTCAGCTTGTTGAGATGTCTGTAAAGTGTGGTTCTCGTTGTGCCCAGATATACGAGTAACTCTTCCACGCTCCATTCCCTATCGGGATGAAGCAGAAAACACTCCTTAAAAAGCCTGTATGGCACGCTCTTGACAGCCCTCTCAAAATCTCGCTGGGGATCAACCCTGGGCATATACCCTATGGAACTGAGAAAGGTTAGAAGCACATAATCCAGATTCTTCTCGTGGACCATCGGGGTCAACAGGGTTATATTCATCTCAAACATAAACATAGTAATAGTTTTGGGTTTATTTAATTTTCCCAACCCCTTAGGAAGGTTTAAAATACGGCAGTGCATTGGCCCACTATGCTCCTTGAAAAACTTGTAAAAGCATTTGGAGTGCCTGGATTTGAGGATGAAATCAGGGCCATTGTAAAAGAGCACATGGAAAAATATGCGGACGAGGTGCACGTGGACATGCTGGGCAATGTGATAGGCATCAAGCACGGTGGTGATAGAAAGGTCATGATCGCAGCCCATATGGACCAGATAGGATTCATGGTCAGGGGAATCACAGAAGATGGATATCTTGTGATCTCTCCCATGGGCGGTGTGAATCCCATAACCCTCCGCTCAAGACTTGTGAGAATCAAGGGAAAAGATGGCTTTGTGTACGGGGTAATCGGTGAGAAACCCCCACACATTGAGAAAAAGGCAGAGAAGAAGGAAATAAAGGATCTCCGCGTGGACATAGGAGTTGAGAGCAGGGAGCAGGCAGAAAAACTCGTGCCCCTTGGATCAGTT
The DNA here is from genome assembly GCF_056175085.1 of Candidatus Aciduliprofundum sp. HYA1. NCBI lineage: Archaea > Methanobacteriati > Thermoplasmatota > Candidatus Aciduliprofundum > Candidatus Aciduliprofundum sp. HYA1. Next base: position 1,045,876 of record NZ_CM149694.1, on the reverse strand, counting down.
GGAAGTTTCGTTCCAAATTACGTGGAGATGGAAAACAGGATTGTGGCCACAGCCCTGGATGACAGGGCCGGAATATACACCCTTCTCAAAACAATGGAAAGCGTGGAAAGTGATGCCACCCTGTATTTTGTGGCCACCGTCCAGGAAGAGGTGGGACTGCGGGGAGCAAGGGTCTCAGGATTTCGCCTGAATCCGGATGTTGGAATAGCAATAGACGTGACCCATGCCAAGATGCCAGGAATTGGAAGTGAAGAGATGCCAATCACCCTTGGAAAGGGTCCCACAATAGGGGTGGGACCAACTGCCCATCCAAAACTCGTGCAGCATTTCACAAACACCGGAGTGTCCTTCCAGATTGAGCCAAATCCATCAAGAAGCGGTACAGACGCGGACATAATTCAACTGGCAAGGGAGGGAGTTGCAACCCTCGTTCTATCCATACCCCTAAGGTACATGCACTCCAGCGTAGAGATGATAGATAAAAGGGATCTTGAAAACGCAGTCAAAATTATGAAGGCGGCACTGAAGGACATAGGCAAGGTGGATCTGACTCTATGAGAGAAATGTTTATCATTCTAATCCCATTATTCTTTTTGTGATTGCTTCTGCCCCGGCCAAGGTCATACTGTTCGGAGAGCATGCTGTGGTTTACGGAGAGCCGGCCATAGCGGTGGCCATTGATCTGAGAACCTATGTGCAGGTTGAAAAGGGTGAGGAGTACAGGGTTAATGGACATCCCATGAAATCCAGATACCACGCCTACATAAAAAACGCCATTGACCTCTGCTGGGATGGTGAGCCCCTTCATATAAGAACGAAGAGCCAGGTGCCTTCAGCATCGGGCATGGGCTCTTCAGCCTCCATAACGGTGGCCACACTCACAGCGCTACTTGCCATAAAAAAGGAAATTGAGGAGGAGAGAATAGCAAAGATGGGCTTTGAGGTGGAGTACAGAACCCAGGGCAGGGCAAGCCCCATTGACACGAGCACTGTGACCCATGGACAGGGAATACTCGTGCACAAGGTAAGGAGGGAAAATCATCTTTGGAGTGTGGAGAAAAATGGAGTTGTCTGGCACATACACCACGTTCAGATACCCTCCCTTCGCCTGGTTGTTGGATTCTCAGGTATAAAGGGTTCCACAAGGGAAATGGTTGAGAAGGTACGAAGATTTTACTCATGGAACTCATTCGCCAGGGATGTAATAAGGGAAATCGGAAGGATAACGCTTGAAGCCTTAAACCCCCTGCAGAACGAGGATTACGAGCGCATTGGAGAACTCATGACAAGGGACAATAAACTCCTAACGATACTTGGAGTGAGCCATCCAATGCTGAAGAAGATGATAAACGCTGCAATGAAACACTCCTACGGGGCGAAACTCACCGGCGCGGGTGGAGGCGGTTCAATAATAGCACTCACAGACGAGCAGGACGAGGTTGCCCGCGCCATAGAGGAGGTTGGCGGCCGCGCGTACAAGGTGAGCATCAGCAGGGAAGGGTTTAGGGTTGAAAATCATTTTTGAAAATCACCATTGGGTATCTCTTATGTTTAACAAATTATAAATTTCAGTGAAAAATTTTTTAATACCCCATATTCTTCTTATTTTTGAGAGAGGTCCTGAATGCCCGCAGGTGATAGCAGTTTAACCTCGGGCCTCTCTCGGGAGAGCGCCACGCTCTCCCTCACCAAAAATCACCTGGGAGGTGATAATCAGAGGTGATGTGAAATATGAAGAGGGTGATGAAGAGGGAACAGGGAGAATTCGGTATTGGTTCGCTGATAATCTTCATCGCCATGATCATAGTATCTGCAGTAACGGCTGTGGTGCTGATACAGATTTCCTACCAACTCCAGCAGCAGGCGGAAGATACCGGAAACGTGGCCATACAGGACATATCCACAGGAATGAAGATAATATCCATTGGTGGCTACAGGTACAATGATGAATGGGGTACCATTGCTCCGTATCACAATGTCATTGACTGGGTGAGCATAATGGTGACACCAATTTCTGGCAGTCCCCCTATAAACCTGAAGGATGTGATAATAATCGTTAGCGATGGAAACACCTCGGTGAACCTCGTTTACAGCAGCGGTGTGGAATTTGATGGTGGACCAGACCCGGTTGGGGGTGCAGGCGTATTCGGCATGGAAATCGTGAGAGACCTGCCACCGCAGACCCTTAACAACGGTGTGCTCACATCTGGAGACATTGTGGCCCTATCCTTCAACGCCACCGCAAACGGATTGAACCTGGAGCCACAGACCTATCTGAGCATAAAGATCATTCCCAAGCATGGGGTCTCCACCTTGAAGGAAATAACAACCCCATCCCCCTACATATCAAGATACGTGGAGTTGATGTGATATGGGACTTAGCACAACGGCAGCCTATGGGATACTGTTCACCGCCTCGCTCATAATGTTTGCCACAGTACTCAACAGCATAATCTACTCCTACACCATAACAAACCAGGGAATGGAAAACAGGAGCACGCTCATAGAAAGCGCAAAGAACGTGATTGAAGTGGATCGGGTGGTTTACAACTCTTCAAATATTGAAATCTACGCCATAAATCGTGGACCGCTGACACTGAACACGAGCCAAATGTCAATAATTGTAAACGGTACAATGATGAACTTTACCTCCAACTCTCCATACTGGTTCCCCGGAAACATGGAAAATTTCGAAATAAGCACAAACTACACCCTCGGTACATACCACCCCGTGCAGTTCAAAATTGATGTGGGGGATCATGTGATAGCAACCGCAGAGAGGGATAAAATCTACGTGCTAAATGAAACGTCCATAACCGCATATTCCTATCTCGGGGAGAAAATATGGAGCGTGAGCGTTCAATTCCCCCTGGATGTGGCCTGCGGCTCTTACCTCTATGTGCTGAATTCCACGGAGATCCAGATGTACGATTTCTCAGGAAACTACATAAAATCCTTCGCTTACAATACCAGCATAGTGGCCATAGCAGCCACGGATGATTACGTTTACGGAATATCCAACGACACGCTGTACATATTCAACTCCACAGGCACTCTGGAAAGCGAGGTTGCCCTGGTGAATGCCAGAGACGTCACCGTTGGAAAGTACCTCTACATTCTGGAGGGAAATGAGATATACGAGTACACCTACGATGGATACTACATCACAAAATTCACGGACTGGAGAATCACCAACGCAACTAAAATAGGGGCAGATGAAAACATGCAGGGCTCATACATTTTCGTGCTGAATAATCACAACGAAATCTTAATCTACGAAAATGGAACATTTGCATCGGAGATTCCCCTGAGTTCTCTGGCGGAAAACATAGACATTTACGGAAAGATTTACATCAGTGCTGATGGAGTGCTGGGCATGGATATGGGTTATAGGGTGAAGGTTGTTGATGAATATGGGAATGAGGTTTATGGGTATCTGTGAGGTGATGCCATGGGACTGAGCACAAGTGCAACCCACATCATATTCTTCATTGCCTCCGTGGTGATAGCCGCCAGTTTTGTTGGCATAGCGGCCAGCGCAGTTCTCAACATATCAAACGGCATAGAGAACAGGGGAGATATGATTGCAAACCAGCTCTCTGGAGAGTTCAAAATAATAAACGACCCTGACAGAATGAGCAACAACCCCCTGGTGCTGTACCTGAAAAACACTGGAAAGGTGCCCCTAAGCACGAGCCACATAACGATCCTGATTGACGGCATTGCCCAGGATAATTACACGGTGAGCCAGGATACATGGTTGCCCGGAGAAACAATAGTGCTCACAATAAATGTGGATCTAGCATCTGGCACCCATGTGGTGAAGGTTGTGCTTGAAAATGGATTATCGGACACTTTCTACTTCAGGGTGTGAGAGATGTACAAGATAAAAATTGAGAGGGATGAACTGCATTCTCGCCTAGGGGGAGGTTTCCCGGAGGGTTCACTGGTACTCATAGAGGGGGAGAACGGTAGTGGAAAGAGCGCGCTCACACAGAGATTTGCCTACGGGTTTCTGATGAACGGGCATACGGTCACAATAATATCCACAGAACTCACAGTTAGGGATTTCATAAAGCAGATGTACTCCCTCAACTATCCAATAGCAAACTTCCTGCTTCGCAATCGGCTGGTGTTTGTACCCGTCTATCCGATTATAGGAAATATGCGAGATCGCAAGGATTTTCTTGGAAGATTGATGTCCTCTCCTGCACTTTTCAAGACGGATATAATCATAATTGATACCCTTTCTTCTCTTGTCAAGGCGAGTTTGAATGTTGAATCACGCTCAGTTCAGTTATTATCCTTCTTCAAGAGGCTCATGGCCCTTGATAGAACCATAATTTTGAACGTGGAGAAGGGAGTTATGCGTGAAGAGATACTGGCTCCTTTCAGGGCTGCCGCCAATGTGTACATAGAGACCTCCATAAACAAGATTGGAGGTATGGTGAACAGAATTGCATTCATAAGAAGGTACACCAACGCTGCAGGTAGAATTGAAAATACAATCGCGTTTAGGGTTGAGGCGGGTACCGGAATAATCCTTGAGATAATGGCAATATCGTGAGGTGATGCCCATGGCTATGGGAACCAAGGTAGCCCTGGCAATAAAGAGAAATCCACATCTTGGAAGGTACATAGAGAAGGTTAGAAGGGAACTCAACGAAACTCCAGAGTTCTACGAGCAGTTATCCAGGGATATGAAGGACCTGGACTGGGTAAACCTCATATACCCAGTGGGAGACCCCATATTCATCCACATATACGGCAGGAGGGGCGATAGAAAGTATGTGGTTGTGCAGCCGGAACTCACAGACGAGGAGAAGGTAAAGTACTACAAGGTCAGAGAACTGATATTCATAAAGGCAGGATACGAGCCGCCCCACAAAACCAAGGAAGAATTTGAGAGACAGATAGAGAGACTGCTGAAGGATTCCACAGTGATCGTGGAGGAGCCCGTGCCCTTTGAAGAGAAGAAGGGTTTTTTGAGCATGTTCAGAAAGGTAAAGGTACCCGTCACGCAGGAGGAGTACGATAAGATTGAGTATTACCTCAAGAGGGACATAATAGAAAGCGGGCCACTTGAGCCCCTACTGAGGGACCCATACATAGAGGATATTCACGCAATAGGCATAGAACCCGTGCATCTGATCCACAAGGTATTTGAGACCATGGAGACAAATGTGCATTTTTCAAGTTACGATGAACTGGACTCGTACCTCCGAGGTATGAGCGAGAGGATGGGCAGACCAGTTAGCACGGGAAGGCCAATAGTGGACGGCGCGTTGCCGGATGGATCAAGGATAAACATAATTTATGCGGATGATGTGAGCATAAAGGGAGCATCCTTCACAATAAGAAAATTCGCCGCTGAGCCCCTGAGTGTGACGCAGCTTGTGAAGTGGGGAACCTTCAGCGCGGAGATAGCAGCCTATCTCTGGATGGCCATAGAGTTTGGAAAGAGCCTGTTCATATCAGGAGAGACAGCAAGCGGTAAGACAACTACCTTGAATGCGATAATCCCCTTCATCAAATACAACTACAAGGTCTTCACAGCGGAGGATACGCCAGAAGTGCACGTGCCCCACGAGATATGGCAGAGATTGCTCACAAGGGAGGCAGGTCCGAAGGAATCCCGTGTTGAGATGTTCGATCTTTTGAAGGCTGCTCTGAGAAGCAGACCAAATTACATAATTGTGGGAGAGATAAGAGGTGCCGAAGGAAATGTTGCATTTCAGGCCATGCAAACAGGACATCCTGTTATGGCAACGTTCCACGCATCATCCATAAAAAGGATGATACAGAGATTGAGCTCTCCACCCATAAACGTGCCGGTAACCTTCATGGATAACCTGAACATAGGTGTGTTCCAGCAGGCCGTTTATTTGAAGGGCAGGACATTGAGAAGGGTTCTATCTGTGGAGGAGATCCTCGGCTATTCGGCAGAACTCGGAGGCGTTATGACAAAGGCAGTATTTGTCTGGGACCCGCTGCGCGACGAGCACATATTCAGGGGACTGAATAACTCATACATACTTGAGGAAAAAATCGCTCCTCTTCTGGGCTATGCGGATCCCAGGAAAGTGTACGACGACCTGTTCCTCAGGGCAAAGATAATCCGCAAGATGATTGAGCACAACATATTCCGATACAGGGACGTGGTGAAAATAATAGTGGATTTCCAGAAGTATGGAGTGGAGAAACTGCCCTTCACGGTGTGATGGAAATGGCAGGGATAAGGGAGAAGGTTGCAAGGCTCTACGCCTCATTCGACATCCCATGGAGAAAATACATCCTGATGTACGCCTTGCCCATACTGTTCACCACCCTATTCATCACCCTCTACCTATCAATCTCGTTCAAATTTTTCAACGTTTTCCCCTTCTCTCTTGTTCTCTACACCATACCCGCATTTGGAATCCTAACCATCATGCTCTTTCCACTGCTCAAGGGGGAGAAGAGAAAGAAGGAAATTGAAAAATATCTGCATCTGTTCATAACGAGAATGGCCGTTCTCGCCTCCACCAGATTGCCCCGTAAGGAAATATTCAGGATACTCTCTGAGGTGAAAGAGTACGGTGCACTGAGCGATGAGATAGCAAAGATCTACCATCTTATGGAGTACTGGAACATGAGTTTACCGGATGCCACAAGGATAGTTGCCAAGAGATGCCCCAGCGTTGAACTGGCAGATTTCCTTGACAGGCTGGCACACAGCGCAGATGCAGGCGAGGATTTTGAGGTCTTCCTCGAAAAGGAGCGTGCTGTGGTTCTTGAAACCTATGCCGTTAAGTACGAGGCTGCCCTGAACCAGATGGACGTTTACAAGGAAACCTTCGTGGCCATGCTGATATCCATGCTCTTCTTTGCCGTATTTGTAACCATACTGCCCATGTTCACCACGGGGGATATGACCATCTACCTCTACCTCATGCTCCTGGCATTCATCACCGTTGAGGCTGTGATGCTCTACGCCATAAAAATACGCCTGCCGGAAGACGATATATGGCACAACAGGAAGGATGTTCGCTCACCCCACGAGATGAAACTTCTCAAGGTTCTTCCCTTCGCCTACCTCATGGTGGCCCTTCTTTTTCTCATCACCTACTTTCTGGGGCTGCCACTCCCAATAGTGGTGGCAATATCCATCCTTCCCCTGTTCTACCCCGGATACCTGGTGCATACTGCAGAGAGTGACTTGATAAACTGCGATACAAATTACGACGCATTCATAAGGGCAGTTGGGAGTTACATAGAGGCAAAGGGCAGTGATGTGACCGCAATGGAGAGGCTGAGAAAGCACGATTTTGGAAAACTCACAAAGTACATAGATACCCTTTACAAGAGATTGCTCACAAGAATCGATAAGAAAATGGCATGGCGGTACTTTGCAGGTGAGACGGGGAGCAATCTGATTTCCAAGTTCACAGATATGTTCGTTACAGGCCTGGACATGGGTGGAAATCCTCGAAAGATTTCAAAGATCATAAGCGAGTCCTACGTGCGCATGATAGGGTTGCGTAAAAAAAGGTACCAGTCCGCTGCAAATCTAACGGGCATACTCTACGGCCTAATGGTTGGTATGGCATTTACACTCTACACAACGCTAAACCTCATGAAGATGATGGCCAATATGATAAAATACTATCCCGTGAATCTGCAGAAGTACATACACATTCCCCTCCTGTCTGCGCATTTCCCGCTTCAGGCTGCAAGTGTCGTGTTTCTACTCCTCCTCGTTATCCACGCACTCGTTTCTTCCATGATCATAAAAATCGTGAGCGGCTCGCACAGACACAGCATATACCTCCACTTCTCCATGCTGGTATGGGTGGGCATTATAGTTGCATACGTCACCAATTGGGCGGTTGGAAAGGTACTGACATTCTAATCGTAACCATTATATTCCCCCATGCAATATTTAAACCGTGTACTGGGATGTTAGACTGCTCACCGCCTCCTACTCAAAGGAGGATGATGGGGTAGTTGTGGAGTTATACGGAAAGACAAGAGAGGGAAAGAGCATAGTGGCAAGATACCACGGGTTCAAGCCCTATTTTTACCTTGTGGAGCCTCCTGCAACAATACTTGAGAGATTCTCAAAGGACCCCGAGATTTACAGAATGGAAGAGGTTCAACTCTGGCACAAAGGAAAAGTGCGCCAGTGCGTAAAGGTAACCCTGCATTCTCCATGGAAAACTCCCCATTATCGCCGCGAGGCTCTGGAATTCTGCGATGTTCTCGCTGCAGACATTCCGTTTCACCAGCGCTTCATTTACGATTTTGACCTTGGCTCCTGCGTGCGTATATATGGAAGGGAGATTGAGAGTTCTAAATATACCGCAGAGATCGTTGTGGATGCCGAGAGTTTTGAAAACATTGATGATTTTAAGCCTCCTCTGAAAATTCTGAGTTTTGATATTGAAAACTCCATGATAGATGGGAGGATTTTCACCATAGGCATAGCCGTCTGGGACGGAGAGATAAAAAAATACGGAATAGAGGGGGACGAGGAGGAGATACTCTGGAAATTCATAGAAGTCATAAAGAACGAGGATCCTGATGTGATCACGGGCTACAACATTGACGGGTATGATCTTGAACTTCTGAGCGAGAGGTACAAGAAGTACGGTATGGAATTTGCAATTGGCAGAGATGGCTCAAAGCCCCAGCGCGTGGTTGGACAGTTCTGGAGAGTGCATGGAAGGGTGATTGAAGATGCATGGTGGGCCGTGAAGAAGGAACTGCGGTTAAAGCAGGAAACCCTGCAGGCTGTGGCAATGCACCTCTTTGGCGAGGGGAAGATGGATGTTGATAGAACAAACATAGACGAGGAGTGGAAGAAGGATAGAGAGAAGGTTATTGAGTACTGCAAAAAGGATGCAGAACTGGCTTTAAGGATTCTCATGAGGATTGGAATAATTGACAAGTATCTTGACCTCGCCACGGTCACAAAATTTCCGCTGGATGATGTCATTCATTCGGGCACATCCACCTGGGTTGATTCCCTGCTCATAAGGGAGGCGGACAGGCACGGCATAGGGGTACCGCTGCAAGGTCAGGAGAGGAAGAGGGGCAAGATTGAAGGAGGTTATGTACACACCATAGAGCCCGGGCTCTATCACTGGGTATGCGTGCTTGATTTCAAGAGCATGTACCCGAGCATCATAATCAAGTACAACATATGCTTCACCACACTAAGCCGGGATGGGGAGATAGTTAGCCCAACGGGCGTGAGATTTCTCTCCAAGGAGAGGAGAGAGGGGCTAATTCCAAAGATCCTCAAGGACCTAATGGATAAGAGGGATACTCTGAAGAGAAGAATGAAAGAGGCAAAAAACGATGAAGAACGCAGGTACTATGATGGCCTCCAGAAGGCCGTAAAAATACTTATGAACACATTCTACGGGGTTCTTGCATCATCCTTTTACAGGTTCACAAATCCAGACATAGGAGCGAGCATAACAGCATTTGCCAGAGAGACCATAAAAAGGATAATAGGGGAACTGGAAAATGAGGGAATAAGGGTGGTTTACGGAGATACGGACAGTGTGTTCTTTCAGTCTCCCTACGATGATCTTGATAAAACCATAGAATTCGGAAAAAGGAAGGCTGAGGAGATCTCAAATAGAGAATCCCTAGTACTTGAATTTGAGAAGATCCTTGAACCCTTCTTTTCCCATGGGGCCAAGAAAAGATACGTTGGCAGGATAATCTGGCCTGAGGAGAGCAGGGGTGAGATGATCGTGAGGGGTTATGAGATTCGTCGCACCGATTCATTCGATCTCCAGAGCGAGGCACAGCGGGCCGTGTTTGAAAAAATTCTCGATGGAGACATTGAGGGTGCCATTGAAATGGCCAGAAGCATAGTGGCAAGGGTTCGCTCAGGCAATGTCCCTATTGAGAGCCTCGTGATTTCCCGCACTGTACGGGATTTCAAATCCTATAAGAATCCAGAGAGCATGGCAAATGTTCAGGCAGCCAAGAAACTGATTAAGATGGGGCATGAGTTCATCCCCGGAATGAAGGTGGCCTGGATAGTCGTAAATGCCAGGGGTTCAAAGCAGGAAGTTGAACCCTACATCCCAGGAAAGGAATTCGCCAAGAGACCCGATTACAAGTACTACGCCAGAAGAGTAGCCGAAACCTTGGCAAGAATAACCGAGGTGTTTGGGGTAGATGAGGAAAACCTGCTCACGGGAAGCAAGCAGGCCAGCCTGACGAGATTTGAGAGTAAGAGGAAAACCCTGTTTGATTTTGAGTAAATTCTTTATAGGGCGGGAGCATATTATTTCCCGGTGAGAGTATGGATTTCAAGAAGGGCAGAACGTTTATGCTTAGAGTCCCCGAAGATGAGGACCTGCTTGGATTCATAAACCAATTTGCAAGGAAAAATGAAATAAAAACGGGTATTCTGCAGGCCATAGGCTCCCTGAAAAACGCAAAAATAGGGTATTACAGCATCCAACTTGGCAGGTACGAGGAGATAGAAGTAAAGGGTGTTCACGAACTTCTTATGGCTGCAGGAAACATAAGTTTGAAGGATGGAGAGCCCTTTGCCCATGTTCACGTCATACTGGGAGACGAAAAGGGAAATGTTAGAGGTGGGCATCTCATAGAAGGCAGGGTATTTGTCGCAGAACTCTACATTGAGGAACTTGGTGGAGGGAATCTGGAGAGGATCCCCCACGGAAATCTGAGCCTGTGGAGAGTGGAATAGGCAAGGTTTAAGTAATTGGGATAATTTATTCACCCATGCGCGCCCTCTTAGTTGTGGATATGATCCACGATTTCGTTGATGGCAAATTTGGAAGTGCAAAGGCCAAGAGCATAGTACCCGTTGTGGCCAAACTCATTGAAAGGTTCAGAAAAGATGGTATGGTCGTTTACCTGAAGGACTCTCACAGGGAAGGAGATGCGGAGCTGAGCATCTGGGGTCAGCACGCAATGCAGGGAACATGGGGCTCTGAAATTGTGGAAGAGATAGAGCCAATGGATGGCGATGTGGTCATAGAGAAAAACACCTACGATGGTTTTTTATTCACAGATCTTGAAAAAATTTTGAGAGATTCAGGAGTGGACGAGGTTCACATCTGCGGGGTTGCCACGGATATATGCGTACAGCACACGGCATTCGGCGCGTTTGCGAGGGGATTCAGGGTGCACATAGTGAAGGATGCCTGTGCAGGCACATCCCAGGAGGAGCATGAGAGGGCTTTAAAATACATGGAACGCATTTACGGTGCGAGAATTGAGGAGAGTGAGAGATTATGAAATTCCATATGGCAAGTGAGAGGGATATCCTCGAAGGTAGAACGACTGACGTGTACTTCGTTAGAACAAGGGAAATACTTGAGAGAAATGGAATAAAAAGAAAAGTTTACGCGGAATTCATCGTTTCAAATCCTCCCTACGACTGGGTTGTCTTCGCTGGACTTGATGAGGTGGTTGAACTTTTGAAGGGTAAACCTGTGAACCTATACGCTCTTCCAGAGGGCACCGTGTTTCCCAGAAGGGATGCTCGTGGGCTGCCCATTCCCGTTATGGCCATTGAAGGAGATTACAAGGAATTTGCAATCTACGAGACTCCCATTCTCGGTTTCATATGCCAGGCCTCAGGCATTGCCACAAAGGCAGCGAGGATCCGTCTCGCAGCAGGAGATTCCCCCGTACTCTCCTTCGGTGTCAGAAGAATGCATCCCTCCATAGCACCCCTGATTGACAGGAGTTCATACATAGGAGGCTGCGATGGTGTATCAAGCATAATCGGAGCAGAGCATATTGGGAAAAAGCCAAGCGGTACAATGCCCCACGCACTCATATTAACCCTGGGAGAGGAGGATGCCTGGAAGAAATTTGACGAATTCGTGGAAGAGGGAGTTCCAAGAATAGCACTTATAGACACGTTTGGTGACGAGAAATTTGAATCCATAAAAGCGGCCGAGATCCTCAAGGACCTGTACGCCGTTAGACTGGACACTCCGGCCTCGCGCCGTGGTAGATTCGAGGACATAATTCGCGAGGTTCGCTGGGAACTGGATATTCGGGGATATAGGAATGTGGGCATATTCGTATCAGGGGGGCTTGATGAAGAGAGCGTGGCGAGGTTGAGGGATGCGGGGGCAAACGGTTTTGGAGTTGGCACCTCGCTCAGCAACGCAAAAACAATTGACTATGCCATGGACATAGTTGAGATTGAGGGAAAGCCCATGGCCAAGAAGGGTAAATTCAGCGGAAGAAAGAATGTTTACAGATGTAAAAAATGTGGCAAATTCTTCGTAACATACAAGGATGAAAAATTGGAATCCTGCCCAGAGTGTGGTGGAAATGTGGAGAGCATGCTCAAGCCCGTGCTCATCAATGGAGAGCCTGTAGGGAAGTATCCATCTGTGGATGAAATAAGGGATTACGTGCTTATACAGTTGGGGGATCTGAATGCTCATAGTGACGGGGTTTGAGCCTTTTTCAAAGTTCAAGAGCAATCCATCGGAGAGCATAGCAAAATATCTTGAGAAGGAATACGAGGAAATCAGGGCTGAAATCGTCCCCGTTAAATTTGAAGAGGCAAAGGATTATGCTAGGAAGATAATAGAGCAGGATCCAGAGGCGGTTCTATCCTTCGGACTCGCTGATGGAAGGCCCCAAATTTCCATAGAAAAAATCGCCGTCAACGTTATGGATTCCTCAACCCCGGACAATTCAGGATTCAAACCCAGGAGGATGAAGATCTTTGAAGACGGAAAGGATGCCTACTCTTCCACCATCCCAGTTTACAGAATTCTGGATGCATTGCACGAGAATGGCATTCCCGCATATATCTCCTACACAGCAGGCACATACGTTTGCAACACCCTGCTTTACTCCCTGCTATATTATGCCCACAAGATGGGAAAGAGCATACCCGTGGGATTTGTGCATCTACCATCCACGGAAAAGATGGCACTGAAGAGAAAGGTGCCCTATGTGGAGTATGAAACAATGAGAAGGGCTGGAAAAATAATCCTAGATGTTATTTACCGCCTCTCCGCTCCTTAGCCTTGGGCCTGAGGTCGCGGCTGCCACACCTTCTACATCTGGTGGCGTTTGGCGGATTTCTAGCGTAGCATTTCATGCAAATTTTTTTGTTAAGCAGTCTGTTTACTGCCTCTTGGAAGGTCATGGTGCGGAGTATGGGGAAGAGATATTTAACTCTTTTCGTAAACAGGTTTTTATAGTCCCAAGAGTTTGCAATCATATGAGATATCTCCTGAGCATCGCCGGATTTGACCCCACAACCGGTGCAGGCGTGACACGAGACATAATCACATTCAGAAAATTCGGGTTTTATGGACTTGGAGTCACAACTTCAATAACCTACCAGAATATGCGAGGATTTTACGGCATGAGCACTCTCCCTTCCGAGTGTGTTGGAAATCAAATTGACGCGCTCCTGGATTCTTTCAAAATAAAATACGTGAAGGTCGGGCTCGTGGGAAGTAAAGATACAGCAAATCTGATTGTAGAGCTTGCAAACGAGCATGACTGGTTCTTGGTGTTTGACCCACTTCTAAGTGCAAAAAACGGATATGTGCTCAACAGAAAGGAAAATATAGAAGCTCTTCTCAAAAGGGCAGATGTGATAACCCCAAATATTCCAGAGGCAGAGCAGCTTTCTGGAAAGAAAATTGAAGAGCCACTTGATATAGTAAGTGCTGGATACTCCCTCAGGGATATCTATGGAGGGTACGTTGTCATCAAGGGTGGACATCTCGATGGCTCCGATTATCTCTTTGGCCCGGATTTCATGCATTCAACCTCAATGCCCATGATAAAAAAGAATGTGCATGGAACAGGATGCATTTACTCATCCGCACTCCTTGCAGAGATCGCATCTGGAAAGAGTATGAAGGAGGCAGTCGAAAGCGTGAGAAAATTCATACAGGATGAGATTAAGGGTTCAATTGATATGGGGGGATATGCATTAGCACCCTGAGACTCAGTTACAGCAAGTATGCTCTATTCAAAAAATGTCCACTGTGGTATAATTACTCAAACACAATGCCCGTTGTTACTCCAAAAACGGCTGATGCCGAGATAGGAAAGTTGATACACGACACATTTTACAGAATACTCCAAAATCCATACATGGTTGTGAATGCAGAGGATCTATGGAAAGATGTAAAGAAGGATAGCAATCTTATTGATGCCCGAAGTCTCAGAGATCACTTCGAAAGTATGGATGAGATGCAGCATTATTACTCATCCCTCGGCAACTCTCTTCTTCTGTGGAGCAGCGAAGAAGAGTACATTAAGAGAATCGATGCCATGCTCAAAAACAGCAAGAATCTGATTGAGGAGATAAACGCAGAAGGATATAAAACCGAGCAATGGCTCTACAGCCACCTTGAAGATTTTCTGATCTTTGGCAGATTTGATATGATCTCCCAGTACGAGATAATAGACCTGAAAACGGGTAAAATGAACAATTCCGACAGGGATCAGGTTCTTTTCTACTCTGTTATTTTTTACCTCAACAAAGGAATAATCCCCACGGCGAAACTCTTTTACCTTCAACAAGGAAAAATAAAAACCTTCCGATTCACGCACGATGAAATCTGGAATATGAGAAAAGATATTTCTCAAACAGCCAATAAGATCATCAAGGGTGAGTTCAAGGCCACTCCGGGAGAGCATTGCAGATTCTGCCCCTACAAGGCAATATGTGAATCTTAAAATTTGAAAATTGGGTGGCAAATTTTTTGTACTCTTTGGGTATTTTCAAAGTATGTACCTTGATTTACTCAGGTTCATCATAGCCATACCGTTCTTCCTATACGCCTCCTACAGCGACTGGAAGGAGAGGTTGATCTCCCCCATGGTCTGGTTCATACTAGGATTCTTCGCATTTGGGATAGATCTCTATCAGTATCCCTCCCTCACATCCATAATAGCAATCACACCCTCCATAATAGTTTTCTACGAGTGGTTCTTCGAATGGGAGAAAAAAGAAAGGATCATTCAGTACTCCCTCTGGGCTCTGGCCATCGCACTTTTCGCATATTCAATAATTCTAAATGCAGAGCCCGCTCTAATCGTTATGTTCATAATGCTCCTGGTTTTCAGAGGATTGCACGCCATTAAAGTTATCCGAGGAAGGGCAGATGCCCGTGCTCTTATGAGTGTTGCCATTCTCCAGCCCACATACCCATTCTTCCTCTCGTTTCCCGTTTTTGTGCCAAACTACGTGAATATCGTGCAACTCACGTTTCCATTTGCATTTCTCACACTTCTTTACGCTGCCATCGCCTCTCTTGTTTTCATACTTGCAATTTTCATCCGCAACTTGATACGCGGAGATACTGGATTTCCGGAGATGTTCATAGGGTACAGAATACCCATAGATGAGGTAAGCAAAAAACAGGTCTGGCTTATGGAAAGGGTCGTGAACGGGGAGCATGTGCTATACGTGCATCCACACGATCACGGTCCTGAGGACATAGAAAATCTGAAGAGGATTGGAAGAGAGAGGGTTTGGGTTCAGCCAAAGATCCCATTCATAATATTCATAACCGCTGGGCTTTTTGCAGCCTACCTACTCGGAAACTTCATCTGATCTGGCAATGGCACGCAGGAGATCGCTGCGCGTGACAATGCCCACAACCCTCCCGTTCTCAACCACGGGCAATCTTGAAATCTCCTTTTTCACCAATATGTTGAGGGCATCGTAGATATCCATATCGGGTTCCGCATAATGTACCCTCTTCTCCATCACATCTCCAACCCTTATGGAAGAAAGTTCCCTCAGAACGTTGCTCTGCTCCTCGGGGATCTCAAAGGGGATTATTTCCATAAAATCGAAGGGTGTCGGAAAGACGTAAAGACCCACGCTCTCCATACCATCCTTCACCGTCTTCAATATATCCTTTATGGTGAGTATGCCGAGCAATTTTCCATTTTCATCAACAACGGGTGCACCGCTTATCCCATTCTTTGCAAAAATTTCCGATGCCTCTTTGATCGTCATATCCGGTCGCAGGGTTATAACGTTCCTGTTCATGATCTCTCCGATCTGCATCATCTACGCCTCTTCTTCATCTGGAACAGAAGCATATCGTTCCACTCAACCCTGTGCTTCACACCCTTCTCAGCCAGAAACTTGCTTATCTTCTCTGTCACTATGCGCACATCATCGCTGTAAACTCCCCTATATATGAAAAACTCCCTCCTATCGCTCATCGGGACAACTATTCTCATTTTTCCTTCCCTGTTGAACCCCTCGGGCTTGCGATCATGCCCTATATCCACCATGTTCTCGTGAATTATAATCTCCCTTTGCTCCGGTTCGTCCCTGAACTGCCTAGTTTCCTCAAAAAATAAATTCAGCATATCGCCCCAGACCTGCTCTAGATCCTTCCATTTGACGCTCTTGTCCATGATGATGTGGCTATTCCAAATTTTCATGATTCTAAATCCCCAATGGAGTATTTAACGATTTTCATCCAGATAGAATGATGCTTCCTTCAGCACTGCCGTGTAGGTGAACACAACCTCGTAGAGGGCGTAAATTATGCCTATGAACAGTGCGCTCAGAGCAAAGGCAAGGGCCCATACCGCAAGGTACCCAAATAGGTGATTGAAAAACTGGGCGAAGGACATTATGGAGGATATGGAGGTGAACAGGATGGTGAGATAGTAATACAGCATGGCATTTCTGCATAGTTTGAGACGCTTTACCAGGGTATTTTTTTGAGCCTGAATAATTCGCATTCTCTCTTCCCCCACCTCACCCCTGCGAACCTCCTCGGAGAATTTCCTTATTCTGTCAATTATCCGTCCTATTCTGTTTCCAAGTCCAAGAAGCAGGAGTCCAACTGCAGAGATGAGAAGTATGGGAGCAAGGGCACCCTGAAGTATCTGGATTGTATCCATAGGTGCATATAGGCATCTTCAATTATAAACATTCTCAAACTCAGGGGTAAAAACCCTTTTATACCTTAACAAAAATTCCCACCCATGCGTATTCTCTTCATTCACGCGGACTACATAGAGTTTGAGTCAAAGAGCAAGGCCATGAAGGATGCCGAGGATATAGAAAAGAAAAAAGAGAGGTACGAGGAATGTCTCGTGGCATTTATCTCCGTGGAGGAGGGAGATGCGGGCATCGTTGAGCGTGCAAAGAACGAAATTGTGGACGTAGCCGAGAAACTCAATGTTGAGCGCATCGTGCTATATCCCTACGCGCATCTGAGCAACAAACTCGCAGGGCCATCGGAGGCAATGAAAGTTCTAAAAGAACTGGAAAATATGCTGGGCGAGGATTACGAGGTGCATCGTGCTCCCTTTGGCTGGTACAAGAGTTTTGTCATATCCTGCAAGGGTCATCCTCTGAGTGAGTTGAGCAAGGAGATTCGTGGCCAGAAGGAGGAGGAGAGCGAAGCCCTGAGGGCGGAAAAAAGGACGACATACTGGTACATAATGGATAAAAATGGCGATCTGCACGATGTGCAGGACTTTGACTACTCCAAGTATCCAAACCTGAAAAAATTTGTAGATTACGAAATCTCGGGCACGAGAGCGGCGAAGGAAATTCCTCCGCATGTGAAACTCATGCAGGCCCTGGAACTTGCAGATTACGAGCCGGGAAGCGACTCGGGCAATATGCGCTACTATCCCAAGGGGAAATTGATAAAGGGGCTCATAGAGGAGTATGTTGAAGGCAAGGTCCTTGATTACGGTGCCATGCAGGTTGAAACGCCAATAATGTACGATTTCAATCATCCCTCTTTGAAATCCTATCTCAATCGATTTCCTGCAAGGCAGTACATAGTTCTGAGCGGTAAGGATAAGTATTTCCTCAGATTCGCCGCCTGCTTCGGCCAGTTTCTTATGATGCACGATGCCACCATATCCTACAGAAATCTACCTCTGAAACTCTACGAGATGGCAAAGTATGCCTTCAGAAGGGAGCAGAAGGGCGAACTATCAGGATTGAGAAGATTGCGCGCATTCACCATGCCCGATATGCACACCCTCGCAGCGGATATGCCCCAGGCCATGGAGGAGTTCAAGAAGCAGTACGAGATGGCCATAGAAGTGCTAAGGGATTTCGGGCTTGAGCTGGGAGATTATGAGGTGGCCATACGATTCACCCGCGAGTTTTACGAGGAGAACAAGGAGTTCATAAGGGAACTCGTGCACCTGGTAAACAGGCCAGTGCTCATACAGATGTGGGACGAGAGATTTTTCTATTTCGTGCTCAAATTTGAGTTCAACTTTGTGGACTCACTAAATAAGGCGGCCGCCCTGAGCACCGTACAGATAGATGTGGAGAATGCAAAGAGGTACGGCATAACCTATTACGATGAGAATGGAGAGGAGAAACATCCATACATACTGCACTGCTCTCCCAGCGGTGCCGTTGAACGCATAATCTACGCCATGCTGGAGAAGGCAGATATGGATGCAAAGAAGGGAAAGAAGCCCATGCTCCCTGTCTGGCTGAGCCCAACGCAGGTTCGCATAATCCCCGTTAAGGACGATTTCCTGGGGTGCTCAATTCAGGAAATGGACTTCCTCACACAGCAGGGATTTCGAGTGGATGTGGACGATCGCGATCTGAGCGTATCCCGCAAGATAAGGGATGCGGAGAAGGAGTGGATTCCCTACATTGTGGTCATAGGTGAGAGGGAGAAGGAGAGAAATATGCTCACGGTGAGAATTCGCGGCGAAGGTATGAAGGAGATGAGCAGAGAGGAACTGCTGAACATATTGAAGGAGAAAACCGATGGATATCCAAGAAGGAGGTTGCCTCTACCCCCACTGCTCTCTCAGAGACCAAAATTCAGGTAGAATCCCTCAATTTTTTTATTTTTGAAAGGTACCGGGATATCTTGACATCCTCAGCACTTATTTCTACGAGTTTTCCATTATTGACAACGAAGTGCCTGAGAGGAAATTTCTTGGCTGAATAGCGCAGTACTTCCTCTGCTATGTAATGCATCTGCACACAGTGGGGCGAGCCATCTGTAGTAATCACAACAAGTTCATCTGCAACGGAGAGCATGGCCATGAGTTTGTAGAATGCCATGTTTATGTGCTCCCTCTCGGGGCAAAATGCAAGTTTCGTATAATCTTTGAATTTTTCAAGATACTCGGGGCTTTCATCCAGGCACGAGCCATAGAGAAGAAGTTTCTTGCCACGAACATTTTTTCCCTTGGCATTTGTGCTCATCAAATCCATAAATAAGAATGCAAGTGCAATAAAAATAATTTTTGGAAACTTTAAATATCTTATGGGCATAGCCCCTTTCAAAGAGGTGCTAAATATGACGCTGATAGAGGATATAGTACTGCGCAAAATTCTGGACTCAAGAGGAAATGCCACCGTAGAGGTGGAGGTGTACACCCTCAACGGCTATGGCCGTGCCGCCGCCCCTGCAGGTAAATCAACAGGGAAGCATGAGGTAAAGGCCTATCCTGCGGGAGGCATAGACGCCGGAATCAAATATTTCAAGGAGAGAATGGACAACCTCATAGGTATGGATTCCACCCAGCAGGAGGATGTTGATGCCATACTGCATGAGATTGATGGTACCGAAGATTTCTCAATGCTTGGTGGCAACATAGCCACTGCCGTATCTCTTGCCATAGCCAAGGCAGCCGCAAATTCCCTTGGCCTGCCCTTTTACCAGTACCTCGGGGGTACCTTCGCAAGAAACATTCCCAAACCCGTGGGAAATGTTTTGGGCGGAGGGAAACACGCGGTTGGAGGCACCACAATCCAGGAGATGCTGGCAGTTAGTTTGAGCGAAAGCGCCAAGGACAATGTCTTTGCCAACGCGGAAGTGCATAAGATCGTGGGTAAGAAACTCAGGGAAAGATTTCCGAACCTCTCGCTAGGATTGGGTGACGAGAAGGCCTGGATAGCGCCCATGGACGATATTGAAGCCATAGAACTCGTTGTTGAGGCAGTAAAGGAGGCAAGTGAGAGCACGGGGGTGAGCATAAAGCCCGCGCTGGATTTCGCCGCATCTTCATTCTTCCACGATGGAAAGTACCACTACAGAAACAGGGTCCTCACCCCGGAAGAGCAGGTGGATTTCGTTGAGAGCATCGTTAAGGATTACGGAGTTTATATTGTGGAAGATCCCTTTGACGAGGAGGATTTTGATAGTTTCGCAGAATTAACGGAGAGAATAGGGCATCTTGCCTACATTGTGGGTGATGACATATTCGTGACAAATGTTGAGCGCATAAAGATGGGAATATCCAAGGGCGCTGCCAACACTGTGCTCATAAAGCCCAATCAGATAGGCACGCTCACAGATACCGTTAAGGCGATAAAATTCGCAAAGGAGAATGGATACGCCACAATGATCTCACACAGGAGCGGTGAGACATGCGATGCCAGCATAGTGCATATAGGCGTGGCATTCGGCGTAGAGTTTATAAAGACTGGTGCAATAGGGGGAGAGAGGATAGCCAAATTGAACGAGATGATAAGGATTGAAGAGGAGATAAAAGGTGAGTGATATGGTGGAATTGCTGATAGATGAAAACACGTACTTCACGGCGGGCGTGCATATCGGTACCCAGGTGAAGAACAAGGATATGATGAAATTCATATACAAGGTTCGCAACGACGGCCTGTACCTGCTTGATATAACGAAGACAGATGAGAGAATACGTCTGGCAGCAAAGTTCCTGGCAAGATATGCACCGGAGGATATCTTGGTGGTGTCCCAGAGGCAGTATGGACAGAAACCATCCATAAAATTCGCAGAGGCTATAGGTGGAGCCAAGGTCGTACCTGGCAGATTCATCCCGGGCATACTCACAAATCCGAAACTTCCAGGATACATGGAACCAAAGGTCATTCTCATAAACGACCCTGCGGCGGATACCCAGGCACTCAAGGAGGCCGTTAAATCCAAGATACCGATTGTTGCCCTCTGCGATGCAAACAACCGTACAAGTTATGTGGACCTCGTGATACCCACGAATAACAAGGGACGCAGGGCCCTCGCTCTCATATACTGGCTTCTGGCAAGGGAGATTCTCAAGGAGAGGGGAGAAATAAAAAGCGACGAGGAGTTCAAGTACACCATTGAGGACTTTGAGGCACCCCTATGAGGTATCCTGCAGTTGCCGGCCAATTTTACCCGGGTGAGAGAAAAGAACTGCAGGTGATGCTCAGTCAACTTTTTATTCATCCCCTTGGCCCTGGAGAGGTCCCTTCCCTCTCACCAGATGGGCCCAGAAGGATAGTGGGTGGTGTGGTTCCCCATGCGGGTTATATATTTTCAGGGCCCGTGGCAGCACATTTTTACGCAGCATTGGCCAAAGACGGCTTTCCGGATACATTCATAATAATCGGGCCAAATCACTACGGAATTGGATCAGGCGTGGCAGTGACCCTTGAGGATTTCCTTACCCCATTTGGAAGGGTTCAGATAGATAGGGAACTGGCAAGGGAGGTAGCAAGGGAAATTGTGGATATTGATGATTACGCGCACAGATACGAGCACAGCATAGAGGTTCAGCTTCCATTTTTACAGTTTTTCAAGAGAGAGATAAAATTTGTCCCGATTTCCATGCTCATTCAGGAGCACGAAATAGCCGTTGAACTGGGGAAGATAATAAGGGATGCCATAGGTGGCAGGGATGTCGTGGTCATCGCATCATCCGACTTCTCCCACTACGTTCCAAGGCAGGATGCTTACAGAAAAGATGCACTTGCAATTGAGAAAATTTTGAAGGGTGACACGAAGGGTCTCTACGATGTGATTGCCAAGCACAATATAACCATGTGCGGATATGGCCCAGTAACGGCAATGCTCACGGCCACCAACGGAAGAGGCACTCTTCTGAAATACGCAACAAGCGGCGATGTGCAGCCCATGCAGGATGTAGTTGGCTACGCTGCAATTAAGGTTGAAAAATAAAAACCTTGGAAAAATTTTAAATCAGGCAAATGCATTACGATGCAAGAGGTGATACTATGGCAAGGAAAAAGGATAATCTGGAGGATAAACTTTCTATGAAGAGGGAGAGCATGTGGCTCAACCTGAAAAAAAAGGATATTAAAGAAGCAATGAAATTTGCTGAAGAGTACAAGAAATTCTTGAAGGAAGCAAAGACTGAGAGAGAAACGGTGGATTACCTTCTCACCATTGCAGAAAAGTACGGGTTCAAGGACCTATCAAAAAAGAATCAACTTGTACCCGGAGATAAGTTCTACGTTGTAAACAGGGAGAAAGCCCTGGCTCTGGGTGTTGTGGGTAAAAAGCCCCTGGATGGATTCAGGCTCGTTGTGTCTCACATTGATGCCCCTCGCATAGATGTGAAACCCAATCCTCTGTGGGAGGATGCGGATTCTTCCCTGGCATTATTAAAGACGCATTATTATGGCGGCATAAAGAAATACCAGTGGGTTTCCAGGCCCCTCGCGATCCACGGTATTGTGTACACGAAGGATGGAAGAAGGATAAATTTGAGGATCGGCGAGGATCCAAAAGACCCAGTTTTCGTGATACCAGATCTGCTTCCACACCTTGCAAGGAAGGTACAGGGAGAGAGAAAACTCTTTGACGGGATAAGGGGAGAGGAACTGCAACTTGTGGTTGGCAACATACCCATAGAGGATAAGGACATAAAGCAGAAGGTGAAGATGCATGTTCTTCAGTACCTCAACGAAAAATATGGCATAGTTGAGGAGGACTTCAACTCTGCAGATCTTGAAATCGTACCGGCAGAGGATCCCAAGGATGTTGGCTTTGATCGTGGCCTTGTTGGAGCCTACGGCCATGACGATAGGATTTGCGCCTATACTTCGTTCCGTGCCATACTTGAGGTTGAAAATCCCACCTACACGAGCATCGCGTTCTTCTACGATAAAGAGGAGATAGGAAGCGACGGAAACGTGGGGGCACAGAGCAATTTCCTTGAGTACGTGCTTGCCAAGGTTCTCGCCATAATAAAGCCAAACTACACATATCCAGAATTCCTTGAGATTCTCTACAGAACAAAGGCCATAAGCGCGGATGTGAGCGCTGCCATCAACCCAATATTCAAGAGTGTACACGACATACAGAACGCTGCCAAGGCCGGCTACGGAGTGGTCATATCCAAATACACTGGCCACGGAGGAAAGTATGGCTCAAGCGAGGCAACCGCAGAGTTCATGCACGAGATTTTAACACTATTCCAGAAGAACAAGGTACCCTATCAACTCGCTGAGCTGGGTAAGGTGGACGAAGGTGGAGGTGGCACAATAGCCAAGTTCTTCGCCAAGTACGGGATGGACGTTGTGGACATGGGGCCCGGCGTCATAGGCATGCACTCACCCTTTGAACTGGTAAGCAAGATGGATGTCTGGAGTGCCTACCTCGCCTACAAGGTCTTCCTCTCTCAATAATTTTTTTAATCCCTATTTATCTCGTACCACATATGGTTTATCTCATTGAATATTACCTCACATCCCGTTTTCGCCGCGCCCCTTGAGCCTGGAATTGCAAATATCAATTTTCCGCAGCACATGCCTCCAAGGGCACGGGACATCATGGCGGCGGTGCCTATTTCCTCATAACTCTTCAATCTGAAGATCTCTCCAAAACCGGGCAATTTTTTATCCAATATACCTTCTATGGAATCCACGGTGACATCCTTTCTGCTCATCCCAGTTCCCCCATTCAGAATTATGGCATCGCACTTGGAAAGGAAATCAAAAAGGGCACGAAGAATCTCCAACTTTGAATCTTTAACCACTGCGTAGTCGCAAACCTCGTGCCCATGATTCTTCACCTCATCCATTATGATCTTTCCGGATTCATCAGTTTCCTCGCTGCGGGTTGAACTCACCGTTATGACTCCGATTTTGAGTTTGTAGGAATGCTTCTTGTGCTCCTTCACGCCCATATCACTCACCCTTTCTCTTCTCCAGAACCTCAATTCCGAGAATCTGGGTCATTGGATACTGCCCGTTCTCGTCCTTCTCAAGGTACTTCACCATGTCCCATATTGTGAGTAGGGCAACACTCACACCGGTAAGGGCTTCCATCTCCACGCCCGTCTTGTAATGCGCCTTGACCTCGCATTCCACATCTATACGATTGCCGTGCATGTTGAAGTTGAATCCCACATACTCCACAGGTATAGGATGGCAATGGGGAATAATGTTCGGAGTGTTCTTCACCGCAAGCATTCCCGCAACCTTGGCGGTTTCAAAAACATCGCCCTTCTTTATTTTCCCATTTTTTATGGCATCAACTGTTGTACTTTTAAGCACTATGGTGCCCCTGGCCCTGGCAACGCGCAGCACTTCCTCTTTTCCACTTATGTCAACCATGCCCATAGAAGCATATCGCCTTTCATCTTATTTAATTTTGCCCACAGCAAATTTAATCAATGATTATGAAATGCTATGCCCGATGTACTCCCTGCAAAAATACGATTTCCATTTACCCGAGGATCTCATAGCCCAAGAGCCCGTGGAGCCGAGGGACCACGCACGCCTTATGGTTCTGCGCGAGGGTATAGAGCACAGGTTCTTCTACAATTTACCCGAATATATGGAGAGTGGGGATGTGCTCATACTCAACGATACCCGTGTTATAAGGGCAAGGTTAAAGGGTATAAAGGATACTGGAGGCAGGGTTGAAATCCTGATACTTGAGAGGATAGATGAGAATTTCTATCGCTGCCTGGTCAAGGGAAAGAAGATCCGCCCGGGCACCGTTCTAATATTTGAGGACATAAAAGGAGTGGTACGCAGGAAAAATGAGGGCATATGCGACATTGAATTCTCAGGCGACATAATGGAACTGGCAAGGAAGAGGGGCGAGGTTCCGCTGCCCCCGTACATAAAGAAGAAAGTCCCGAAGGCGGAGGAAAAGTACCAAACTGTATTTGCCAGGAAAGAGGGAGCCGTTGCTGCTCCAACTGCCGGGCTGCACTTTACCCCGGAACTCCTCAAAAGGATAGAGGAAAAGGGTGTGAAGATCGGATACATAACACTGCATGTGAGTTACGGCACATTCAAGCCCGTGAAAACTGAGGACATAAGGATGCACAGGGTGGATGAAGAGTACTATATTGTGGATCAGGAGGTTGCAGATATGATAAACAACCGCGGCGGAAGGCTATTCGCGGTGGGCACCACGGTTATGAGAGCCCTTGAAAGTGCTGCTATGGAAGGGAAGATTCACGCCTCCCAGGGATACACCAACATATTCATCTATCCCGGTTACCAGTTTCAGGCTGGGGTGGATGCCCTTATAACAAATTTCCATGTGCCCAGATCATCTCTCATAATGCTTGTAACGGCCTTCGGTGGATACGAAAGGATTATGCATGCTTACAGGATCGCTGTGGAGAAAAGATACAGGTTTTACAGCTTTGGAGATGCAATGCTCATTTTCAAAATGTAGCGCTTAAAACTACAAAAAATTTTTAGTATTATTAAAGATTTCCATCACTATGGCAAGAAACATTGTTGTAGAGGAATTCACAGCAACTCCCGTTGAAGAGAGGGATGTGGAAATTGTAGAAAGGAAAGGAATAGGACATCCAGATAGCGTGGCAGATGGCATTGCCGAGAGCATAAGCAGGGCCCTGTCAAAATATTATCTTGAGCATTATGGAAGGATCCTGCATCACAACACTGATCAGGCCGAGATTGTGGGTGGCCAGGCCAAACCCAAATTTGGTGGTGGCCAGGTTTTGGAGCCCGTTTACATTCTCCTTTCAGGAAGGGCAACCACAATGGTAAACGGTGAGAGAGTACCCTACAGGACCATAGCAAAGAGGGCTGCAGCAGATTTTCTCAAGAAGCATTACCGCAATCTGAACATTGAGGAGGATGTGATCATAGACTGTATGATCGGCCAGGGCTCTGTGGATCTGCGCGGATTGTACGATACGCAAAAGTATCTGGCAAATGATACATCCTTCGGCGTGGGCTACGCACCCATGAGCGATCTCGAAAAGATAGTTTACGAGACGGAGAGATACATAAACGGACCTCTAAAGGACAAACTGCCGGAGATAGGCGAGGACATAAAGGTCATGGGATTCAGAAATGGAAAGAAAATAAACATTACCGTGGCCGCCGCCTTTGTGGGAAGGCACACCCCCGATAAGGATCACTACCTGAACGTTAAGGAGGAACTCAAAGATATTTTAACTGATTTTGCACTCAAATTCACAGATAAGGAGGTGAATTATTTCATAAACACGGGAGATCTTCTGGATGAGGAGGTTTTCTACCTCACTGTAACTGGACTGAGCATGGAAAACGGAGACGATGGCTCGGTGGGTCGTGGCAACAGGGTAAATGGATTGATAACCCCATACAGGCCAATGAGCATGGAGGCTTCTGCGGGAAAGAATCCAGTAACCCACGTGGGCAAATTGTACAACATCCTGGCATTCAAAATTGCAGAGGACATAGCAAAGGCAGGGGATGGGGATATAAAGGAGGTGAACGTACGCATAGTTTCACAGATAGGTAAGCCCGTGGATGAGCCCCAGGTGGCAAGCATACAGATAATACCAGCAGAGGGTGTAAATCTAAACAGGTACAAGGAGGAGTTCAGAAACATTGCAGACGAATGGCTCGCCAACATATCAAAGATAACTGAGATGCTTGTGGAAGGAAAAATAAACGTCTTCTGATTTCTTCATATTTCCCTCCACATTATATAGGCATCATCACCATTGGTGTAGTAATTTGGCACATAGGAAATTATGTTAAATCCAAACTTTTTGTAAAATTCGATCGCCCGGAGATTTTTTGTGCGTACCTCAAGTCTCACGGAGAGTATGCCCTCGGATTTGCACAGCGTAATAAATCTCTTCATAAGCGCAGAACCTATCCCCATATTTCTAAACTCACTCTTAACAGCGAGAAGAAGAATTCTTGCCTCCACTCTCTGCTTTATCCCTGCTATGAAACCCACCACGTCACCAGTTACGGCCACAAGAAATCCCTCTGGCCAGGCCCGGTGTATGTCCAAGAAAAGCTCAGGAATGTAATTTTCAGTGAGAGATTCGTTTGCTATGTTTAGCACATCCAGCAGGTCCTCCTCCTGAAACTTACGTATGAAGTAGACCATCACTTCGCCTCCAGACTATGCGGCCCCTTTTTATCACCTTTTCAACGAGATTCACGCCAAAATGATAGCCGATTTGCTGGTAATTTTTAGCATCTAAAATTATTATATCTGCCTGCTTGCCTGGCTCAATGCTCCCTATTTCGTTTTCCATTCCTATGGCAGCTGCGGCATTTATCGTGCTGGCCGCAATTGCCTCTTCTGGAAGCATGCGCATCTGCGTTATGGCGAGAGAGATGACCATCTGCATGCTCTCCGTGTATGCATTTGGATTCAGGTCAGTGGCAAGTGCAACGGGTATTCCCGCTTCAATGAATTTTCTGGCATGGGCGTATTCCTTGCTTAAAAGCATATAGGGTGTGGCAGGAAGCAATGTGGCTATTATTCCACTTTTTCTCATATTTTCTATGCTCTCCTCGCTGGTTTTCACAAGATGATCAGCGCTTATGGCTCCAACATCCACAGCAACACGCGTGCACCCAATATCCTCAATCTCATCCGCGTGTATCTTAGGCACAAGCCCGTATTTTTTACCCTCTTCAAGATACTCCTTTGATTCCTCCGCGTTGAACACGCCTTTCTCGCAGAAAATATCAATGAATTTAGCATGCGGGGCAATCTCAGGGATTATGGATTTCAGATACTCAATGTACTCACCACTGTTCTTGAATTCGGGAGGCACCGCGTGCGCACCGAGAAAAGTTGGCACGAGGTCAATGGGGTGTGCGATTTCATTTATAACCTCAAGCATCTTCTTTTCCGTCTCAAAATTCAATCCGTACCCGCTCTTCGCCTCCGCCGTGGTGGTGCCATTGGTGAGCATGTAATCCAACCTTCTTTTGGTTTCCTCCATCAGCTCTTCCTTCGTTGCGCTCCTCGTGGCCCGGACAGTGCGCAGGATTCCACCCCCCATCTTTAAAATTTCAAGATAAGAGTAACCCTGCAATTTCAGGTACAATTCATTTTCCCTCGTACCTGAGAAAACGAGATGAGTGTGAGGGTCCACAAAACCGGGCATCACAACACGCCCGGATGCATCTATTTCCATTTCTGCACTTCCCTTCAACTCTCTTGTTTTACCCACCTCCACAATTCGGTCGTCGTCGATAAGCACGGCTCCATTTTCTATTATCCCCAGATCGTAACTCCCTTTTTTTATTCCTCCATGCAGGGTGAGAAGCTGCGATGCATTCTTGATGAGAAGCATATTGGTGGATATGGGGAGAGAGTATAAAAATGGTGCGTCGGGAGAAAATTTTTAATGGTGTGCCATCATATACTCATTGATGTTTGGTTGTTTGGGGAGTTATAGAGTAACGAAATTTCCGGATAACTTCAATATCCGAGATTATGCGAGTTTCGGATATTCCATGTTACCTCCAAAATCCCCTTAGGAAGCAACTAAAATGAACGTAATCCGCCTTGTTCTTTTCCGTGATGGCTCTGGCAAATCTTGGCATATTTCTGAAGGACAGGCAATGGGCTGAAAACAAAAAGGGTGTTTT
Source organism: Candidatus Aciduliprofundum sp. HYA1 (assembly GCF_056175085.1). Taxonomy (NCBI): domain Archaea; kingdom Methanobacteriati; phylum Thermoplasmatota; genus Candidatus Aciduliprofundum; species Candidatus Aciduliprofundum sp. HYA1. Next base: position 1,017,282 of record NZ_CM149694.1, on the reverse strand, counting down.
ATGGATAAAACCTTAATCAAATATCCACATGCCAGAACCATGCTCTCCGAGGCATATCTCACTCCTGAATTCGTTGAGAATACGCGGAATAATTATTTCAGACCCAGAAAGCTGGCAGCCATAGAACCAAAGAAGGTGGCAATTCTTGGCATTGACCTGCAGCGCTATTTTTTAGAGAGAGAAAAAAATGCATACCTGCCCAGCGCTCCCGCGCTGATCCAGAAACTTCAGGATTTCTATTCTTTTGCAAGGAGCTTCGAAATTCCCACAATAATGACGAGACACTGCCATGGGGGCGATATTATGGAAAGATGGTGGGGCGATGCCATGCCCTGCAATCATGACACCGAAATAATGCCGGAATTGAGGGAGTACGGCGATGAAATAATTGAGAAGAGAACCTACGACGCGTTTTATGGCACGAATCTTGAAAATATTTTGAGAGATAAAAACGTGGATACCCTCATAATCACAGGGGTGATGACTCATCTCTGCTGTGAAACCACCGCAAGAGCCGCCTTCGTCCGCGGGTTCAATGTTATCTTTCCGATTGATGGCACGGCCACGAAGAACGCAGAGATGCACCTATGTACCCTTAGAGCCCTAGCGCACGGATTTGCTCCAACCCCAACCTTGAAGGATGTGATGGAATGGATGCGCTCGTGGGAATAATAGGGGCAGGGCCAGCAGGCATAAGCGCCGCTGTGCAGCTTAAAAGATACGGTTTTGAGCCCATAATACTTGAGAAAAGAAAGGTTGGCGGACTCATTGAAAATGCGCACAGGATAGATAACACGATGCTGTTTCCCTCCGGACTTCCCGGCCCAGAGTTCGTTAAAATTCTGAATGGGTATGTGAGCAAATACTCGTTAAACATAATCAAAGAGGAGGTAACAGAGATAATGGCCGATGAGGGTCTAACCGCAAAAACATCGGAAGATAAATTTGAGTTCAAATACCTCATTGTGGCCACTGGCACCCGACCAAGAAAGCTGAATTTCCCTGGGTTCATCTACCATATACGAGAGTTGAATTATACCCCCTCTAAAGTTCTGATCGTTGGGGGTGGGGACATAGCACTTGATTATGCCCTCTCAGCGGCAGATATGGGCTGCGAGGTTGTGGTTCTTCACAGGAGCGAGCTGAAAGCCATACCTGCATTGCAGCGGGAGGTACGCGTGAATCCGAGAATAAAACTGGTGAGGGGAGAGATTGTGAAGATAGGGGAGAAGATAATCACAACTGCCGGAGAATTCGAAGCGGATGCCCTCTTGGCTGCCATTGGGCGTGTTCCAAACATTGATATTGTGGAAGGGATTACCCACCCAAATATATATCTGGCGGGAGATGTGAAAAACGGGATGTACCGCCAGAGCTCGCTAGCAATTGCAGACGGAATAAGGGTTGCGATGGATATATGGAGGCGTGAGAGGTATGGAAATCCTCAAGGAAATAGGCGATGAGTCCGTGGCCAAGGTGTACATAGGAAGAACGAGCAGAGGAAATATAGTTGAGTTTGTGGAATCCATTCCAACGGGAAGGATTGAGGAAAAATGGGTTCTGATTGTATCCTCCCTCAATGGCTGTCCCGTGGGCTGCAAGATGTGCGATGCTGGCTTCTTTTATAAAGGCAAGTTGAGCAAAGAGGAGATTCTTGAGCAGGTTCATTATCCCGTTACTAGAAGATTTGGTGGAGTGCCCAGAACTAGAAAGTTCAAGGTTCAGTTTGCAAGGATGGGTGAGCCAAGTTTCAATCCCGCTGTGCTTGATGCCATTGAGCATCTGGGCGATGAGTATCCAAACTTCTTCCCATCACTTTCAACAGTAGCCCCCGTGGGGGTGGATTCATTCTTCGGGAAACTCAAGAGAATTAAGAAGAGAAAATACCCCAGAAATTTTCAGCTTCAGTTCTCAATACACACGACAGATCAGAAGATGAGAGACGAGATAATTCCCGTCAAAAAGTGGAGCTTTGAGGAAATTGCGAGATATGGTGAAGAGTTTTACGATGAAGGTGGATTGAAAATCACGCTCAACTTCGCCCTAGCCAAGGAAAATATTGTGGACGCGGATGTGATCAAAGAGCATTTCTCGCCAGAGCATTTCCTCATAAAAATCACACCCATAAATCCCACCGTGAGCTCAACGATGAATGGCCTGACCAACGATGTAGACCTCATATCCGGAATGCCCCAGAAGCACAGAGAATTCGTTGAAAAGCTTAAAAGGTATGGCTACGATGTTATAATCTCCATAGGAGATACGAGGGAGAACGAGATAGGCTCTAACTGCGGTATGTTCATACTCAGGTACCTGAAAGATAAGCCGGACCTGCTTGAATCATACACCTTTGCACGAAACTTGAAAATAGATGTCTGATAAAAAATAGAAAAATTTGGGGATTTACATCATCCCGGGCATTCCGCCCATGCCGCCCATTCCTCCGGGTCCACCAGGTCCTCCCTGGCCTCCCTTGGGTGTCTCGCTCTTCTTGGCGGCAATGACATCATCAATGCGTAGGATCATCGTTGCTACCTCTGTGGCGCTCTCTATGGCCTGCTTCTTAACGCGCATGGGCTCTATGACCTTCCTCTCCACCATGTCAACTATCTTGCCCTCAAATACATCGATGCCCGCGTATTTCTTTCCCGCCTGGTGCTCTGCCTTGAGTTTCATTATTATGTCGATGGCATCCAGACCTGCATTCTCCGCCAGGGTTCTGGGTATTATCTCAAGAGCATCCGCAAACTTTTCAATGGCCAGCTGCTCCCTGCCGCCAACACTGGGTGCATACTCTCTCAGTTTCAATGCCAGTTCAATTTCGGTTGCTCCGCCGCCTGCAACGGCATAGCCATCCTCAAGGGCAACTCCAACAACCTTCAGGGCGTCATGCAAAGCACGCTCTGCCTCATCCACAACGTGCTCGGTGCCTCCCCTTATAAGAATGCTAACGCTCTTTGGATTCTTGCAACCGCGCACGAATGTCATATTGTCCTCGCCTATCTTTCTCTCCTCAACGATCTCGGCGTATCCGAGATCCTCAGGAGTTAGGTCGTCCAAGTTGGTTATTATCTTAGCACCCGTTGCCTTGGCCAGTTTGCTCATGTCGCTCTTCTTGACGCGGCGCACTGCATATATGCCATATTTGGCCATGTAGTGCTGCGCTATATCATCAATGGCCTTCTGGCAGAATACGACATTTGCTCCAACTTCCTTGACCTTGTCAACCATCTTCTTTATCTCTTCCTGCTCCTGGTCGAGGAATGCCTGTATCTGCGTCGGATCAGTGATCTCAATCTTTGCACTTATCTCGGTCTTCTTCACCTCAAAACCGGTATTGATGAGGGCAATCTTGGCGTTCTTCACAACCTTGGGCATACGTGGATGAACCTTCTCCTTATCGAGGATCACACCATCAATAAGTTCAGTATCCTTTATGCCTCCTCCCTGCTTCTTCTCAACTTTTATATTATCCACATTAACAATGGTCTTTCCGTCCTTCTCCTCGGCAATGGACTTGACGGCCTTCACGGCTATATCGGCAAGGTATTCCTTGGCCTCTGCCACGTTCTTACCCGTCATTGCAGTCATTGCTATCTCCTTGAGAAGTTCATCGCTATCAACCTTTATGCCAAGCTCAGGGAGAAGTTCCAGTGCCTTCTCAGCTGCCAGGCGATAACCGTTGGTTATTATGGTTGGATGCACGTTCTGCTCCAGCAGTTCCTCGGCCTTGTGGAGAAGTTCACCAGAAAGCACCACGGCGCTTGTGGTTCCATCTCCCACCTCGGTGTCCTGAACCTTTGCAACTTCAACCATCATCTTGGCAGTTGGATGTGCCACATCTATCTCCTTGAGTATTGTTGCTCCATCATTGGTTATGACAATGTCTCCAAGGCTATCCACAAGCATCTTGTCCATACCCTTTGGACCAAGGGTGGTGCGCACTGCATCCGCTATCGCCTTTGCAACCTCAATGTTCTTCTTCTGTGCGGTTCTACCGGTTTCTCTCTCAGTGCCTTCCTTGAGCACGAGAATGGGTACTTGTCCTCCCATCATCTTTATCACCTCAAGTTCGGTAAGATAGTTCTTCTATATAAAAATAACGGATTCAGAGGGAAAAGTACTCTTCGGCCTCTCCAAAAATTTCACGCAGTTCCTCCATATCCCTGAATGGTCTCCTGCGCACGAGTTCCGCTGCCCTTTTCTCTCCTATTCCTGGCACAGCCCTTAGGGTTGAAAATGGAGCTTCATTCACATTTATTGGGTACTCAAGCGCCGTTAAACTCCTCTCTCCGTACCCTATGACCTTCACGTCCACATAATTTCCCACATCCCTTCCGTAAGGAAGCACCACTATGAGGGGATAGGAACCCGGCTGCCTTCCAAATGTGTAGTTTCCCCTGCGCATCTCAAGAAATACATCCCTGAGCACGGTCCCACGGGGAACTATTTTCCTGAGCATGGGAGCATCTATTTTTTCCCGCACATCCTTTCGGAACTTCCAGCATTGGTGCCTGTACTTCAACCTGAAATCGTTGCGTATGGATGCCACCTGCCTTACGTTTATTCTGCGTAGGAGGTAACCGCGATTTAATACTTCTTTCAAGAATTTGAAATTCATTGCATATGTTTCTTTTCTCTCGCCCCAGAGTCCACACAGAAAATTCAGCCCTGGCAGAAGTTTTGGCATGCCATTCTCGCCCCTATCTGCACCTATTTCATTCACAATTTTTATGGCCTCCATGACCATATCCGGCGTGGAGTTCAGGTTGTTTGCCCTTATAACCTCAGGATCCGCGCTCTCCATTCCAAAGGCTAGGACGTTGCCTGAAGTGGTGTATCTCACTATGATTTCTGTTATTCTCTCGCTTTTTTCAGGATATTGTGCAATCACCGCAGGATTGGCATTGTCCACATGCAAAACCCTATGGGGCACCTTGCTCGCCCTACTGAAAAGCTCCTCAAGGGCAGGAACATTTGGCTCCGGGACCTCCTTTTGGCCTATGCCATATGCGCGGTAGGAGTATATGCAGGTCTGCCCCCCAATGCGGAAATTCCTAACGCCCAAATTTGCAAGAATTTGCATCTCCTCCACAATATCATCCACTTCCCTGAACAGGGGCTTACCGTACAGGGGCTCTATGCAGAATGAGCATCCACCATTTATGTACCTTGGACACCCCCGGAATGTTTCAATCTCCACAACCAGGGGCTCGGGAAAATCGGGATGATACTTTACAACCTCCGCACCAAGTTTGAGCCAGCGGTTCCACTCATCAAGCCCGTGGAACCTGTGGTGCGTGAAATTCTCAGTTAGAACATCATAAAGAAGGGCATCCACATCACCCAAGGAAAGAATGTCGGCACCAACATCTGGCCTCTCAAACCTGGCAACGCTCCCACCAAAAATCTTTGTTCCTTTGAAGGATGAGAATATCTCCCTTATCTCCCGGAGGGATGCGGGATATGTACGCAGGTACTTTCCGGGCACCACGGCTCCTCCTACCGCAACAAGTATATCTCCCCTGGGCACGGCGCCGGCTCTCCACTGGTCAATGGTCATGTACTCCCATTCCACCCCTAGCTCTTTGCACACACCCACGAGTTCCCTGACGTAGGGGGAGATATAGGGGGGAACTCCGAGAATTGAGGGCTCGTCCACATAGCCATCGAGAATCACAACCTTCACAGAGAAAGAATGATGACTGGATATTTAAGCCCTCCCTTAAAACATTTAAATATTATGGGTCTATGCTCAATGGATGGGCGTGCTTCAGGTGATTGCCGCGGTGCTTATGCTCTTCTTCCTTCCCGGATACACATTCATAAACATGCTCTTTCCTAAAAGGGGAGAACTGGATCTGGAATACGATCAACTCTATCGCATAGGCCTGGGCATGGGGATGAGCATAGTGATCTCAATTTTGGTTGGGTATGTGCTCGGTTACTCCGCGCTGTTCTACGCAAATTACCTTTGGATCACGCTCCTAAACCTAACGGTTCTATTCTTCATCATAGGCTTTTACAGGGGAGGATATCCCACACTGAGAAGATGGATGGGACTGGAGAAGGAGGACAAGCACGATAAGCTCGTGCTCTTGGACACGCTTTTAAAGGAGAGAAAGAAAAAAATAAAAGAACTGGAGGAAATTGAGAGATTCATAAAAATAAATCCCAGAAGAAGGGACCAGTACGAAGAAAAACGCAAGAAGGTGCTTGAAGATATAAGAAATCTGGATGAGCAAATTGATGAACTCCGAGGTGTTGTGAATGAAATATAAGATGGTAATAGTGGTCAGGGAGGATCTCAAACTCTCATGCGGCAAACTCGCAGTTCAGGTGGCCCATGCGGCCGTAGAATGCACCCTGAAATCCAAGAAACAGAAAAATCCGCATCTGGAGGAGTGGGTGAGGGAGGGGCAGAAGAAGGTTGTTGTGAAGGCAAAAACTCTTCGGGATCTGTACGAATTGGAATTCAAGGCCAAAACCCTCGGGCTCGTGACATCCCTAATAAAGGATGCGGGACTCACAGAGATCCCTCCCGGAACGATCACATGCCTTGGGATAGGCCCTGCTCCAGAGGAAACAATTAATAAGGTCACGGGCAATTTACCCCTGCTATGAAGAAATACATAAGGGCCCTCGGTATAGACGATTCCTATTTCGTTCCCCACATCCCCGGCGAGGTTGATCTTATCGGTGTGGTTTTGAGAGCTCCAAACTACCTTGAGGGTATGCTGAGAAGGAAAATAGGGGTGGATGCCCTTGATTCCACCGACTCGATCATTGACATGCTCAACTCAAAGTATGGGAGGCAAATAAAGGTGATCTTCCTGCAGGGCATAACCTTTGGCGGATTCAACATAGTCGACATAGAAAGAATATGGGAAGAAAAGGAGATCCCCGTAATTGTGATATCGAGAAAAAACCCGGATTTGAAGGCCATGGAATATGCTCTTAGAAAGCATTTTGAGGACTGGGAATACAGAATGAAACTGTTGAAAAAGCACAAAATTGAAAGAATACAAAACGGAGAATTTGAAATATATGTGCAGCGTGTGGGCATTTCCATGGACGAGGCAATGAAAGTAATTAGATCATTCACCGTCAGGGGCGCAATTCCAGAGCCCTTGAGAGTGGCTCACCTCATCGCCTCTGCCCTGCACTTTGGCGAGTCTAGGGGGAAGCCATGAGCCTTTTCTCGTAGAGGGATAGGATAATCGGTGTGATTATCACAGTTAGAAGGGTGACGAGCACCACGGAGGCAAATAGGGTTCCGTTGATTATTCCCTTCTGATATCCCAGGGAGAGAAGCACCAACTCCAGTGCTCCACGGCCACCCATTGCAATGCCCACAAAATGGGCCTCCTTCATTTCTATTTTTGAGAGATACGCTCCTGTCCCACATCCAAGCCATTTACCTGCAAGAGCACCGATTGTCAGGGTAATTACCAGCAATCCCATCTCCCAGGTGATGCCAAATTCTGCAAGCACGTTACCCAGAGTCAGACCCACATATCCAAAGAACAGCGGTGTGAAAAGAGCATGGGAAAATGGCTCAATGTCTCCGATAAGATCCTCATAGGCAACCCGTCTCCGCAGCATTGGCCCAACCTTGGAGCCCCATTTTCCAATAATCAGTCCTGCTATATAAGCACCAATTACAACCTGGAGTCCGGTGTACTGGGCTATCAGACCAAGAAGCAGGGAGAAGAGTATGGTAAAGGTTAGAAGGACCTTCTCTCGCTGTGGGCCACTGCCAATCAATTTGTCTATCACCTGATAGCGCTCAAGGAGATAGGGCACAAGTAGAAGGAAGACCACCAAAAACGCTATTACACTTAATGACAGAACGAATATGGAGGAGAGTGTGACCTCAGAGCCAAGGGTAATAGAACCCACAACTCCAATAAGAAAAACAGCCACTATATCGTCCACAAAGCTGGCTCCCATTATAACGGCCTGAATGTCCTTGGAAACTTTGCTCTTAATCAATATGTTGGCACAGACCTCCACCGCAGTGTTTGAGAGGATCACGCTTATAAAAAGAGAGGCTTCCAAACTAACGTTGAAAATATGTAAAATCGTAAAAATTATGCCCATTGAAAACACGACACCCATCACACCAATCAGTATGCTCTTGTACTTGTGCTCGTTGAATGCCCGGAAATCTGTGAGCAGTCCAGAGAGAAGCATGATCATAATTATACCAAACTGACTGAATATTCTTAGAATCTCATTGGGGTACAGAAACCCGAGAAACAGGGGACTCAGAAGCACTCCTCCAAGAACCTCGCCAATCATACTCTGAAACTTGTACCTAACGAAGAGCAAACCAAGTGCACGGCCAAGAAAGATAAGGAGAATCAGGGAGAATAAAAAGTCGTTTATGCTCATCAAAATCACTGGATATAATAGTAATCCAGCGCTCGGTATTTGTTCTCGCGCCTTTTCTTCTCAAGATAATGATATATTGTTGCATGCTTGCTTCCCCGGAGGAGCATCTCAACTGCATGCTTGGCCGTTTCAATCTGGGTATAACTTCCTATTATGGCCACGGAATACCCGTAGATTGAAAGGGACGCACCACTCAGTTCTTCTATTATTCTCCTCGTCTTCCCATTTTTGCCTATTATTCTTCCCCTGAGAACACGGATCCTGTTCTCTCTCTTCCCTGCAAACTCCTTGATATCAATTACCTCAAAGTAAACATCCTCATTGAATATGCGCCATGCACGCTCCGGAGAGAATCCACGCCCGACTGCCATTACGAAATCTCTTACCTTCAAAGCCATAAGAGGATCCCCTGAGGATTCATCTATGACCACATCCCCCTCCCTGGAATCTATTTCCATCTTAACCCCTGATATGCTCTCAACCCTTTTCTTTACTTCCCCATTCCTTCCGATCAAAGCTCCTATTCTGGATTTGGGAATTTTCACGTACATCATTTATACCACTCCCACCTCATGGGCCAGTTCTTTAACGCTCATATTCACCCCCAATTTTTTGAACACGCGGACCATATTCTTCAGGTCTCTAAGCAAGAGTTCATCTGCCAGTGGATGATCAAGCGGAACCGCCTGGGCCACATCTATGATGTATGGCCTATCTCTCCATATGAGTATATTGTACTCGCTCAGATCCCCATGAACCAGACCCACATGGTACATTTTCTTCATCTCTTGAATTATCTCGTATACCATCTCCTTTTTAACACTTTCCATCACATCCTTTAGGAGCGGTGCGGGCATACTATCATCGCCTATGTAGTCCATGACTATTATGTTCTTCCACCTGTCAATGGGTCCGGGGACATTCACTCCTCCATTTCTGTAATCCTTCAAATTTCTGAACTCCTTCTGGGCCCAGATAAGAATTATGGTATCCTTTGTCTTGTGAATGTGAGCAAATCGGTCGTCTCCATCTATGAATCTCGAGAGTCCACGATAATTTGCAGTGGTCATCCTGTAAACCTTTATGGCAATGTATCCCTCTTTACCCACGCCCCTAAAAACATCACCCTCCTTACCTGTGGATATGGGAAATTCAACCTCCCTTATGGTGCCCCTTTTGAGAAGTTTGTAAAATGCTAGAAGAGTGCGCCTGTCAAAGACTCCATCGTAGGTCTTCCTATCCTCCATACCCTTTTCCCTTTTTTCCCTGCGATACGGCAGAATTTTTTCATAGAGAAAATCCTCAATATCCTCTCTCATTTCCCGAACACATCCAGAAGCTCAGGAAGCTTTCCATTTCTGCTCAGATAACTTGCCTGAGTTCTCGTATACCGGTAAATAACATCGGCCTTCTCATCCTGAAAATCCCAGGGCCTTATTACTACAAGATCCCCCTCCTTGATCCACATTCTCCTCTTTATCTTCCCGGGTATGCGAGCCATTCTGGACTTACCATCAGCACACATAACTATCATCCTGGAACCGCCCAATATCTTATCAACTATGGCAAACATCTCACCCTTGTTCCGATCGGGCAGCGGAACTCTCGTTACCTCTTCACTCACGCATTATCACCTTTCAAGCAATTATCCAACATCTATATAAATTTATCGGAATTATTTTTGAAAAAAGAGGGTTAACGAAGCATTAAATCCGCATATGCGCTCAAGGCAGCCAGAGCTCCCTGACCTGCGGCTATGATTATCTGACCGGCATGGCCTGTGACATCTCCGGCAGCATAGATGCGTGGCACATTTGTGCGCATATCCAGATCCACCTTTATATAACCCCTTGAATCAGTTTCGACCCCAAGTTTTTTGGCAAGATCACTGATGGGTATTAGACCCACGTATATGAACACCCCATCAACATCCACACTGTGCTCCTCTCCTGTGGCACGATCCTTGTAAACAACCCTTTCAACCTTATCGCTTCCCTCGATGGAGGTAACTTGAACGTTTGTGAGATAGGATATACCCCTCTCTTCAATTATCCTCTGGTACGCCTTTTCGCACATGTAATGGGGCATGTACTCGAGCACCAAGGGCTCGACGCCAATATCCTTGAGGTATATGGCCGCTATTGCACCTGAATTGCCACCGCCTATAACGGCCACCTTCTTACCCCTAAAGAAGTATCCATCGCAGGTAACGCAGTAGGATACTCCTTTTCCGAAAAACTCCCTCTCACCGGGCACACCCAGGGTTTTGTGGGTTGTTCCCGTGGCGAATATTATTGCCTTGGCATTGTACTCTCCCTTCTCCGCCTTTATGTGGAATAACTCACCCTCCTTTGTTATATCCCGCACCTCGTTTCTCTCAGAAATCTCAAGATAATCCACAGCATGCTCCTTGAACTCCTTCACAAGGTCCTCACCTTTTATTCCCTTGAATCCGAGGTAGTTCTCCACGAATGGTGCTTCCTCTGCAAGGCCCCCAGCATTACCTTTATCAATTATTATGGCCTCAAGCCCTGCACGGGTTGCGTATATTCCAGCACTCAAACCTGCGGGACCTCCTCCTATTATGGCCAGATCCACATCCTTGCTTTCCCTGGCCCCTGTGGGAAGCACAAATCCAAAATTCATGGGTCTCACCTCGTCTTCTCATAGGCCTGGACAACGTAATCTATGTACTGCTCATCGGGATACGCACCTATGAACTGTACATCCTCATTTATCACAATATGGGGCACGCTCATAACCTTCCACCTATCGGCCCATTCGGGAAACTCCATGGCCTCAACCATCTCTCCGGTTATGTTCTCATTCAATATGGCAAATCTATGGGCTGTGCGCACCGCCTTGGGACAGTACGGACAGGTGGGCGTGACGAATATCTGAATTGTAACGGGTTTATCTATCTTTTCAAGTTTCATTTTGACCTCATCGCTGACCTCCGCGGTTCTGCGTGACACATCCGCTATGTCCTCAATCATTGAAGAGAACTCGTAGCCTGAGGGAAGACCCACGTACCTTATGCGCCCTCCATACCTATCCTTATCGGTAATGACAACCGTTGGAGCATGCTCAAGACCATATTCCTTGGCGAGATCATCCCCAATTCTGTGCTCCTCAAAATGAATCAATGGATGCAGTTCGGAAACCTCTTGGGCAATGGCAGTGGCAACGCTGCAGTACTGACAGTTATCTCCCACAAACACGAGAAGGTAAACATCCTCCTTCAAATTCTTGTCGAATTCTCCCTTCAGGTATTTTTTATCCTCATCCCTTATATATCCCATCATAACCACCTTGTTGTGGGTATGAGCGCTCATATAAAAATATTTGCGGTACAAAAATGTGGAATTAACGTAAAAATTTTAAGGTTTGGAGGGATATCAACTTGGAGGTGAGAAAATGGATCTGAAGGGAAAGGTTGCCCTCATAACCGGGGGAGATAGAGGAATTGGAAGGGCCATAACGCTGGCGCTGGCAGAGAGGGGATGCAATGTGGCCATAAATTACAGGAAAAACAAGGAAGATGCAGAGAGAACAAAGAACTTGGCGGAGAAATATAGAGTGGGAGCAATCACCGTGCAATTCGATGTATCAAACAGAAATGAGGTCAAAGAAGGCGTGAAGAATATAGTTGATCATTTTGGGAGAATTGATATCCTCGTGAACAATGCAGGAGTACTTGGAAACAAGCACAGATTCAGCGAGATAGACGATGAAGAGTGGGACAAGGTGCTCAACGTGAATCTCAAGGGCGCGTTCATGGTAACCCAGGAAGTGGTAAAATATATGAAGAAGGGAAAAATAGTAAATCTGGCTTCAATAGCCGGAAGGAATGGTGGAACTGTGGGGGTACATTATGCATCTTCCAAGGCAGGAATAATCGGGCTCACATTCGCACTCGCCTCCCAGCTTGCACCGGATATACTTGTAAACGCGGTTGCTCCTGGACCTGTGGATACGGAGCTCTTGAGTGAGGAGAAGAAAGAGCAGCTTTCAAAACTCACACCCCTTGGAAGAGTGGCCAAACCAGAGGAGATAGCCCACGCAGTGATATTCCTGCTCGAAAACGATTACATGAACGGCACAGTGGTGGATATAAACGGGGGAAGGTATATGCTTTGATTTTTTTCATATTTCGTAAAAAAGTTTATATTTTCCAGTGCAAAGGGTTATCCATGAATCGTGGATTGAAAATCTCCATGGCTCTGTCCCTCTTCATAGCCATAGCGTTCTTGATTTTAACAATCACAAACGGAACACCCCTTGGATTTAGCATATGCTTTACAGTATACTTCTTTGTTGGATTCACAGTACTTTTCTATCTCTCCTACATTGCCGCAAAAATAATCAGGGGTGTGGAGACGGAGATGTGGAGACTGCTCAAATGATTCCCATCACACATCATTTCCAGCTGACCAGTATTATCTCAAGTTCTATGAGGATCACCATAAAACTGAATACTACATGAAAAACGAAGGAAATGATTACACAACCCATGGAGTATACTTCGGAGATAAATTAAAATTCCAGAAAAAACTCCATTCGCTATGAACCCGAAAAACAAGTTGGTTAAGGAATTGATAGACGCCCTGCTGGAAAGGGAGCCGGAAATGCAATACACATACTGGGCATTGTTTATAAACATAGATGAAAACAGAATACCTCTTCATCTTCCGGATGATAATCCAGAGGAACTGTGGAGATATGCGCATTCCATTGTCTCAAATTTTGGGATATCCTCCAGCATGGTTATCCTCCTAGTTGGTCCTGAAGGCAATGTGCTCAAGAGAATGACCACATTCCAGAGGCACGAAACCGCAAATCCTATAAAGATAGAGGGTGGAAGGTACAAGGTTGTTAAAAAAGTGGACAATACGGAATATATAATAAACACCTTCGACACAGTTCCAAAAGCCAAGGAGTGCTTCCTCAGCATCTTGAACTTTGTAGCGCCCAAAAACGACAGAGGTTATGTGATAGAAGATGAATGGGGCAATGTGGTGGAAACAGATGAGGGTTATACAAGTGAAAATTCAAATGGTAAATCAGACGGAGAAATGGATTTTATGGATCTGCTGGCTGATGAGAACTTTACAGAGGAGCCACGCACTCCGTTTGATGACTTTTTCGTCGTCGATTACGATGATTCAATAATTCCAGAAGGAAGTATATTTGACGAGGAGGATGATCCATTTATGGATGATCCCTTTATCAGGAGTGGTGGTCAAGGATTATTCACCGTGTGGCTGGAAGAAAACGAGGAAGGAGAGTACCTTCACATAATCACCACAACCGGCTTTCGCACATTAATAAACATAACCAACAAGAGGGGTTATCTAGTAGGACTCCTGGATAGGGACCAGAAGAACTTTGAATATGAAATAATCGATGGAGACGAGGAGGAAATAGTGGTAGAATCCATGGAAAAATTTGGGGACGAGCCAGATGATATATGGGCAATAATAGTGGTTGACCTCAAGAAAATAAAAATCATTGCTATGGGAAGAAAATGGTAATTGGCTTGGGAGTGGGGGCACTGGGATTTGCATTCCGTGCTCCCCACTGTACGTGATTAGCGGACGCTCTACAATTGAGGAGAAGGGGCTGAAATCCAGGGCATTTCTCCGGGAGGTGATAGGGTGGTTGGAACGTAGTCACCTGGCCACGAACATCCCTTTTGAAGAGCACATTCGGAGGGGCTGGAAATGAGGATCCTGGTTCTCTGGAGCGGGAGGGTGAGCAAGAACACCCACAGGATCATCTTCGAGTACCTGGTATCCCTGGCCTACGAGAGCAGAACACACATAAGGCTCCTGAAGGGCGGAACCCTGGAGAGCCTGGACAGGATGAGATTCCTGTGGCTGGACGTTGAGGGCAACGTTGATCGGTTCCTGGAGCGGGTAAGGGAGAACTACACAGTGTACAGGGAGGTGAGATGATCCTGTTCTACCTCTTCCTGGAGGATGGCTCAGTGAGAAGGGCCAGATCCCGGGAGGAGGCAATGAGGATCCTGTGGAATTGCGGGTGGATGGCGTGGGTGATATGAACCTCTCCCAGGCAGTATGGAGAGTCATTCGGGACAGGCCAGGAACGATCTTCACCCCAAAAACCCTTCAATACGAGGCCCTGAAGAGGGACATCTCGCTGAGTTATGAGTACGCAAAGAAGATACTCCAGAGACTCCACAGGAGAGGATTTCTTGAACGCATCTCCAGGGGCGAATATATTTTTTCACCCAGAGGGGACAGGAGAAATCATCAGTGGGGACGGATGGGGACACGCCCGGGGGGTGGAAATCATCCAGAGGATATGGGGAAAACGGCGGACTCTCCGGGCAGAAGGGGACACCCCAGAGGATTTCTTTCAGAGAGATCATTTCCCATAAGGAGGCAGGTATTCTTCATCTTCTGGAACAACAGGAGGCCCATGAGCATAAGGGAGGTTCACCTTCTCGTGAGGGAATCAAGGGGCCAGGCAAATTACCGATCCGTGCAGTCAGCCATCAATCATTTCAGACGTATGGGAATCCTGGAGAGGAGGAGAAGGGGAGTTTACTTCATTGGTAACTGGGACCTGGCGAGATCCTATTTTGAATGCGAGGTTGAAGGGACACCCCCAGGGGATGTGGATCATCCTCACAGCTCCAGGGAGATCATAACGGTGAGGCACCACTTCCGCATAAGGAGGGCAGTACCGCTAACCCGTGAGGAGTTCCAGAGGGTATCCCGTTACATCTGGAGCAGGGAGCCCGTCGTGGAATACGTGAATGGTGTGTACATTGAGGCACGTCCAACGGGAGATGGGGACAGGAGCCATGGGGTGAGGCTCATCACTCCAGGAGCAACGTTCCACATAACCTACTCCTACAGGAAGGGACAGGCAAAGGTGATGATCTACCCAAGGGGAAGGGGTTCCTGGACCCACTACGCAAGCACCATATTCGGGGAGAATTTCACCAGGAGGGCCATACGGATCGGCATATCCTCCCATTTCGGGCTGAACCTGGACGAGATAACAAAGGTGCTGTGGGAGGGTGATACCATAAGGGTCACCGTGAACAGGAGCGATTTCGGGGCCTCCGGGGATCTGGAGTTTGAGGGGATAAGCGATGAGGGGGCAGAGTACGTGAGGAGAAGGGTACTTGGAGAGATTGAGGGCATAGCCAGGGAGGTGGACATCCTGGAGAGCCTGAAGAGGGCCATAGGCGAGCTCTCGGCCCACATATACATGCTTGAAAGGGATAACTCCAGGGAGCAACTCCAGGAACTGAGGAGGGAGGTGGAGAGGATAAGGGAGCATGTTGAGGAGCATTCCAGGGCCCTTGCCCTGATACTGAGGAGCATCAACATCTGGAGAAACTCCGGGGAGGTTGAGGGCTATGCGTAGGTGGTACGAGAGGCTGGCCCATTTCCTGGCCGGAATAATAACCGCGGCCGCATCCGTCCAGGGCTGGCTCCTGGGGCTCTTGCTTTTCTCCACATTCATCATATACGAACTGGATGAGGACCTGCACCTCGGAGATCTGGCCTTCGTGGACATCCGGGACTATGCCCTGGGACTCTACACGGCATCCCTGCTTCTCCTTCTCTTCAGATGATCCCTGCCGAATGCTCCGAAACAACACCGCTTCAACTCCGCATTGCAGGCCACAACGTAGGGTGATTTGGAGGTAAGTAAACACATAACAATGACCAAGTTTATATTTTCTGTTTACATATCTTCCCGTGGGGTGATGGAATGAAGTGGAGAAGCCTGATAATATCGGAGGCATCGGGAGCCCTTGGGAAGGAGATCGTGTTCTCCCGGTGGAAGGGGAGGAACTACCTGAGAAAACTCGTGAAGCCGGCGAATCCCAGGACGGCCAGGCAGATGGCCCTGAGGGATTCCTGGAGCAGGATAGTTCGCCTCTACCAGGTGCACGGCGTGAAGGCCAGGGACGAATGGAACAGGAAGGGAAGCAGCGTGAATCCTCCCATAAGCGGGTTCAACCTCTACATAGCCGAGGGGAGGAAGAGCTGGATAAGGGCCCAGGTGCAGGGATCCGAGAGCCCACAGGTCAGGGTATCCTACCATCTTGGATTCTCACCCGTGGACGCCCGCATATACAGGTACTGCCTCCAGGACGATACCTGGGAGGACGTAACTCCCGAATCCCTGGACGGAGAAGGCGAGTTCCTGGACGGTGGAGTGGAGCAGGGCAAAACCTACACCTATTTCCTGGCCGATGGAAGTGTTTTGAAGGAAGGTGATCAGGGACCGCAGCCCTACCAGGTTGTGACCTCCTACTATCCGGACCTGGAGAGCGGTGTGGCCGTGGAGGCAACGGTGAGCCTGTGATGAGGAACGATAGCAGGGTGAAGATCTCGGCCATAGCAGCCATAACGATCCTGGAGGCCCTGGCCCTGACCATAGGGCACATTGACGGCGCGGTGCTCTCCAGCGTGGTGGCAGTAATCGCAGCCCTGGCCGGGTACGAGATGGGAAGGTCCAGGGGGTGATCTCATCAACTACTTTCCATTTTTTGAGGTCTTCAATAACCATGGTTCCACGCTAGCAACATACGCCAAATTCGGGAAAGGAGACCATATTTCAACCGCTTGCACGGCTGTGTCCCTGGGGTGAATCAATCAAACTCCGCACAGAACCTGTGGGCGAGGCGTACAGGAACATCCCCGCCCTCAAAGGGATACATGGCAACTATCTCCCCGGGAACGCTGTATTTCTCCATGAAGAATTTCAACCCGG
The DNA here is from genome assembly GCF_056175085.1 of Candidatus Aciduliprofundum sp. HYA1. Classification (NCBI taxonomy): domain Archaea; kingdom Methanobacteriati; phylum Thermoplasmatota; genus Candidatus Aciduliprofundum; species Candidatus Aciduliprofundum sp. HYA1. The sequence continues at coordinate 1,000,122 of NZ_CM149694.1, read as the reverse complement.
AGACCTCCCTCTTAACCGTTTTTCCATCCCTGGCCTCGTAGGTGACGTTCAGAACCTTAACCGGTTTCAAATTATCGCAGAGTACGAAGTCCACCTCCCTTCCGTTCTTGCCAAAGCACACATCGTACCTGCTCCGCAGGTGAAGGTACACGGCGTTTTCAAGCACCCTGCCAGCATCCTCCGATGCCCTTTTTCCGAGGGATACGAATCCCACATCTGACGCGTAAACCTTCTTTGCATAACCCTCCTGGGATTTTATGGATGGAGAGTACTTCCTCACGATCTCAAGGAGGTATGCGTTCTCCAGATGCGCCAGGTACTCCCTCACGGTGACCTCATGCCTTATACCCGTGATCTCCCTCAGGGACCTGTACGAGAACTCCTTTCCCACGTTGGACAGGAGAAACATGGCCATTGTTCTTAGCGCTTCTGGATACTTGATGTTTTCACGGCCCACTATGTCCCTGTATATGATCCTGTCCAGGTAATCCCTGAGCAATCCCGTGTTGCCCGTCAGCACCACCCTTGGAAATCCACCAGTGCGGAGATACTGCTCAAAACTGCTTCTCTCAACCCTCACATTCCTGAACCTCAGAAACTCGGAATAGAGGAGGGGCCGCACGTGGAATGTTATCGTTCTTCCCACCAGGGCCGTGGAGTAATCGGACCGCAGCAACCGGGAATTGGAACCCGTTACGAATATCTTGTACCTCTTATGTGCCCGGTGTGCGAACTTCTCCCAGCCCGGAACCTCCTGGACCTCGTCAAGATAGATGATCCTTGTTTTCATCTCATCCGCGATGCCGGTTATCTTCTCAAAGTCCTCAAGGGTGAAGTCGTAGAGGCGCTCATCTTCAAAGTTCACGTACAGCCCGCCATGCTTCCTGTAAAGTTCAAAGAGCAGGTACGTCTTTCCTGCACGCCTCACTCCCGTTATTACGGTTATTTCCTCCATGTCGTATGTGTCCTCAACGTACCTGGTTATGTTCCTCCCTATCACCCTCTCCTTCCGTATTATTTCGTCCCAGTACGAAACCACATCCAGCAGCACATCCTTTGAGGTCACGTGCATCAATACCGCATCATTCTATATTAAATTTGCTCACTGCACTGAGCATTTTTCTGTGAATTTGCTCAGTTGAGTGAGTGATTTTGTTTTCCTGGATGCGTTTCCATTTCAGTTCTCCGGAAGTAATGGAGATTTTATGGATAACTGCAGCTCTGGCAGAAGCAGGATACGCGGTGGTGGGCAAGGAAATGATTTATTTTCTTATTTTTTGTAATCTCGTAGTAAGGTTTTTATCTCTCAAACCCATTGCAATTCTGATGAGTTGCGCATATTGCCGGTATTCTATGGATGAAGAGAGATTTAATAGGTATGTGGGGTGAAAAAATGACTGAAAAAGATATAAACTTTGAGAGCAAACTCTGGAAAGCCGCAGATAAGCTCAGAAAGAAGGTTGAAGTTCACGAATATAAATATGTGGTTTTAGGTCTGATCTTTTTAAGGTATGTTTCATTTGCTTTTGAAGAGAAGCGGAAAGAGATTATAAATAAAACTGATAGAGGACTTCTTGATAGATTCATGGATGATATTTTGGAGGATAAAGATGCATATCTTTCAGAGGGTGTTCTGTATGTACCAGAGAAGGCAAGGTGGAATTACATAAAGAAAAATGCAAATCAGCCAAATATAGGGGAGATTCTGGATGAGGCAATAGAAGTTCTGGAAAAGGAATACCCCAAACAACTAAAAAATGTTATTCCAAAGATATACACAAAGATTAACCTAAGTCCAGATGATCTTGCTTACCTTATAAATGTCTTCTCCACAATTGATTTTGGTGACGGGCATAAAGGAAAAGATATCTTCGGGAGGATATATGAGTACTTTCTGGGGAAGTTTACCGAGGCAGAGGGAAAGAAAGGTGGAGAGTTCTACACCCCAAGAAGTTTGACGAGGCTTATAATTGAAATACTTGATGTCAAAGAGGGAAGAATATTTGACCCTGCCTGTGGAAGTGGTGGTTTCTTTGTTTCTGCCCTTGAAAAGCTTGAAAGAGAAGGCAGAGAGAAAGCTTTGCTTTCCATATACGGGCAGGAGTCAAAGGAATTTGTCTGGAAAATAGCAAAGATGAACCTCGCAATAAGGGGAGCTGAAGGAGATATCAGAGTTGGAGATTCATACCATGATGATAAATTCCCGGATTTACGAGCGGATTATGTGGTTTCAAATCCGCCCTTTAATGATAGCGGCTGGGGTGCGGATAAGGTTAAGGAGGACGATCCAAGATTTAAATATGGTATTCCACCGGATAATAACGGCAACTATGCATGGATTCAGCATTATATTTATCATCTTGCGCCGAACGGAAAGGCTGGATTTGTTATGGCAAATGGTGCCTTGTCTGGAGGAGGTGTTGAGGGAAAAATCAGAAGAAAGATAATTGAAGATGACCTCGTGTATGGAATAATTGCCACTCCAGCCAAGTTGTTTTACACAGTATCTTTACCGGTGTCTTTGTGGTTTTTAAGGAAATCCAAGCCCGATCACATGAAAGGAAAGGTTCTGTTCATATACGCCAAGAAGATGTTCAAGCAGATTTCACGCAGGCAGGTTGTTTTCACAGAGGAGCATATAGCAAAGATGGTGGAAAAGTTCAGGTTATTTGAGGAAGGCGCTGATGAGGAAGAGATAAACGAGGTTGGATTTGCCAAGGTTGCCACGCTTGAAGATATTAAAAAGAATGGCTGGGTTCTAACACCTGGGCGCTATGTGGGAATAAAGATTGAAGATGACGGCGTGCCATTTGAGGAAAAGATGAAGGAGTATTCCCGTGAGCTGGCAGTCCTGCTGAGGGAGGAGAAGGAGCTCACGGAGAAGGTAAAAGAGGTTTTTAAGGCGCTGGGCTGGGAGGTGTGAGTATGAATATGAAACTAAAACAAGTGGTTGAAGAGGTAAAAAAAGGTTCTATCGTTTTACCAGATTTTCAAAGGAATTTTGTATGGGGGCCAGAGGACGTCAGGCAACTTTTGGTATCAATCTTTGGCGGATATTTCATAGGTTCATTGCTATTTTTAGATTCATTATATAACGAAAATATACCTTTTGCTGTAAGATTGATAAGAGGAGTCGAGAGTATAACTCACAGTAATAAAATAAGTAACCTTGTGAAGATTGTACTTGATGGACAGCAGAGAATTACTGCACTATTTTATGCATTTTATTCTCCAAAAGTACCTATAAACCCCACTAAAAAACATCCACATATTTTTTATATTGATATTTTACGGGCACTAGACCTTTTCAAAATAGAGAAAAAGAAATCTGAAAATAATTTGGATTATGGGTGGGATGATATAATTTATACCATTAGCTTAGCAAACAAAAAAAAGATAAAAGAATATGCAAATAGTAAATATGTAATCCCAGTATCATCTTTTTATGACTTAAATGAATTAGTTAGAATATTTAATAATGATGATAAAATAAATATAGCAGATCTTGTAGAATTCCATAACAGAGTAATAGAAAACTATGAAATTCACATAGTTTCTTTGCCAAAAGATACTACATTAGATAAAATAGTTGAAACCTTTGAGAGATTAAACAAAACGGGTATGCCTTTATCTATTTTTGATTTAGCTACCGCAAGGTTATATAAATATAACATTAACTTAAGGAATCTTTTAAAGGATGCTGGTAAGAAATTCTCATTTGTAGATGCATTAAAACCAGAGACCATCTTAAAAGTTATAACTCTTATAAGAGAAAGAGAACCTGCCAGACGAAATTTGTTAGAAATTGACCACAATGATTTTGAAATAGATTGGTGGAGAGCTTGTGAATTTTTAGAGAAGGCATATATAAAAATCACAGATATAAAAGACGGATATGGTGTAGTAGATTTTAAAAAATGGGCTCCATATTCGTCTATAATTGTTCCTGTAGCAGCGTTACTTGAGTTTCTAAATAAAAATCACTTAGAAGATGTATCTTCCTATTCCAAAATAGATATTTTCTATTGGACTTCCGTCTTTTCCAACCATTATGAGCATTCTGTGGATTCAATAACTTACTCTGATTATAAATCTATGAAAAAATGGATTAATACAGATAAGATGCCAGAGTTCATTAAAAACTTTGATGTGAATAGTGTTGATTTAGATGTCTCTACTGCATCCTCTGCTATATTCAGAGGTATTATTAATTTAATTGTGTTGAAGGGGGCATATGATTTTAAGACAGGTCAACCACCACAGTTTGCAATACCTCAAAGCAAAATTCAAATAGATCACATATTCCCTAAAAGTATATATGGGAACTATAAAGATAAAGATGGAAATATCATAGATATAGATCAAATTGCAAATAGAACGCTAATAACTACAAATCAATCCAAATCAAACAAAAAACCATCGGAGTATTTCTCAGATTTACTAAGACAACATGGGAGAGATAAGCTTATTGAAATATTATCAACACATATTATACCTGAAGAAGGATTAGATTATCTTCTACAAGATGACTTGGAAAATTTCTTGGCTGTAAGAAAAAAGGCAATAAAGAAAGAAATCATAAAAAGGATTAATGAGGGGGTATAAACCATGAGAAAAAAAACTAAAAAGATCCATGTAAATCCACAAGTTCTCAAAACTTTACGAGAGAATAGTGGCTACTCTATTAAAGATGTGGCAAAGAAACTCAAGGTATCTGAGGAAAAAATAAAAAAAGTGGAAAGAGAAGAGGATGATTTCACACTAAACCAAATCAAAAAACTGGCGGATATTTACAAGGTTCCCCTGGCTGCCTTTTTCAGCGAGGAAGTACCGCATCTTCCGTCTCTTCCTGATTACAGGGTCAATAGAGAAAAGAAAGTACCGCCTTCTGTGAATCTTGCAATTCGTAGGGCAAAATATCTATCTGATATGATATACGGAATAAGCGGTAGAAAGACAACACTCCCAAAATTTCCAAGAGATCTAAGTGCGAAAGAACTTGCAGATAAATTGAGAAAATATCTGAATTCAGAAGCTCCTCGAAGAGTTGCACCAACTAAGATACTTGATTATTACAAAAAAATTGTAGAAGAAAAGCTCAATGTTATCGTGATAGAGTACCCATTAAAGGCGGATGATGTGAGGGGATTTGTTATAAAAGACAAACTCTCTGTGATCGTGCTAAATGAGAGTGATGAAGCCACCGTTAAACTTTTCTCACTGTTCCACGAATTAGGACATCTGCTAAGAGATGAGATGGGGATATGCTCCATAACTATGGAAGAGGAAAAAGATGTGGAAAGATACTGTAACCGATTTGCCGCGGAGTTTCTCATGCCCGAGGATGAGTTTAGAGAGATGATAAGCAGGTACGGAAAAGATTACGAGTCGCTCAGAAAACTGCAGCGGATTTTTGGAGTGAGTATCCATGCTATGATGATCCGTTTGCTCAATCTGGGGCTTATCTCCAGAGAGGAATACGAGGCATTCAAAAGGAATGTGCCAGAATATAAGAAAAGTGGAGGTGTTAAAAACTGGGAAAGCACATTCAGAAACAGAGCTGGTCATCTGGCAATTGAGGAGGTCTCAAAAGCCCATAAAAGGGGGGATCTGTCTTTCTACGAGGCCATGCGAATACTTGGCGTGAAGCTCAAGTATGCTGAAAAGTTAATAGGGTGAGCATGTGGTACAGCCGCTGATAGGAATAGAAAGAATATTCGTCATTGATACCAGTGCACTTATAGACATGAAGAGATGGTATCCTCGCGAGGCCTTCCCAGAACTGTGGGAGAAAATAGAGAGGATGGTCAATGATGGTGAGATTATAGCTCCTCAGGAAGTGCTATATGAAATTGAACGGGGCGATGATGAGCTAAAAGAATGGTGCAAAGAGAATGCGAAGATGTTTGTGGATGTGGATTATCAAATGATAGAAGTATTTAACAAAGTGAGAGATAAATACGATAAAAAAGAATGGGAAAAGCACAGTGAAGAAGAGTACTGGGCGGACCCATGGGTGATATCACTTGCGGTCTCAACAGAGATAATAAAAGACGTGGGAAAAGAACATCCAGTCATCGTGACAAGTGAGAATCAGGTAAAGCCAAATAAGATTCCCACTATTGCGCGGGAATTTGGTATTGAATCAATAAATGTGCCTCAGTTTATGAAGGAGATTTTAGGTGGTGGGAATGGATAAGGTTTTGGAAAGAGTTAAAGGCTGGAGAAAATTAGCAAAAAACATAGATGATGATTTTATAAAGTTTATTGTTGAATATATTGCCTTTAATGCTCTAGCAAGGAAAAAGTATGGGTATATAGTTGGTGATAACACTTTAGTTGTGAATAGAGTAGGATCTGATATTCCAAAAGATCTGTTCAAAAAAGAAAATTTAGATGACTTGAAAGAGTTAATGCCACTTAAAAATGTTAGAAATGTTAAAAGAAATAGTGGAGAGAAAGAAATCAAAAAAGAGGATTTAGAAAAAGCGGAAAATGTTGTTAAAGCCATATACTGGATACGGTGTAATCTTTTTCATGGAGATAAAGAATATAACACTTCTGAAAAAGTCTATTCTCGTGATGCAGCCCTCGTTAAAGTGGGATATCAAATTTTAAAATCTTTGAATGATTGGCTAATTGAAAATCTGGATAAAAGGGAGTGTGAGCACAGATGATCAAATTCCGCCGTGAGACCCAGTTCCAGAAAACCGAAATCGGCGAGATACCGAGGGAGTGGGAGGTGAAGAAGGTTAGGGATTTGGGTAAAATAGTCACAGGAAAAACTCCCCCTACGAAAAGGAAGGAGTATTGGGGCAATGATTATCCATTTATAACACCATCAGATATTCCTGATTATGATGTTAGGTATGATTATTCTGTGGAAAGATATTTATCCAATTTGTGGGCCCAAAAATATCCTCAAATGATGATCCCTAAAAACACGATCTGTTTTGTGTGTATAGGTTCAACTATTGGTAAATTGTGTTTATCAAAAGAAGACTCTTTTACAAACCAGCAGATTAATAATATCATTGTAAAAAAAGATTATAATCCGATTTTTGTATTTTATCTTATGAGATTAAACCAGTTTAGAATAAAAGAAGAATATGGAGGGGGTGGTGCTGCAAAAGATATCATAAGCAAGTCTAAATTTGAGGAAATAGATATTTGGGTTCCCCCGCCCCCTGAGCAATCCCGCATTGCCACCGTTTTATCTTGGTTTGACGATTTGATAGAGAACAAGAAAAAGCAGAACGAGATTTTGGAGAAAACGGCAATGGCTCTTTTTAAATCTTGGTTCGTGGACTTTGAGCCGTTTAAAGATGGCGAGTTCGTTTACAGCGAGGAGCTGGGCCGGGAGGTGCCGAAGGGGTGGGAGGTGCGGCCGATTGGTGAGGTGGCGGATTTCACTAAAGGTTTGTCTTATAAGGGTACAGAGAAATTCTATGAAAAACCAAAACTTAAGTCTTTTGTTTTCATAACTTTAGACAATATATTAAGAAAAGGCGGCTTTAAGACTGAATATACATGGATTATTAGCGATAGGATTAAGAAGAGACATTATTTACAAGAAGAAGACCTAATTATGGCAAATACTGATATGACTCAAAATGCCGAAGTAATAGGAAGTCCGGCTATTGTAATATTTCCAAATGACTACAAAGAGAAAATTGGGGTGTATTCTCATCATATAACAAAAATAGCGCTTAAAAGGGAATATATGAAATGGTATGTGTATTTGTTTTTAAAGGACACTCAAAACGAGAATACCACATTCTCTACAGGAACCAATGTATTAGGGTTGGATATTAACAACTTCAAACAAAACAAGTTTATTTTACTCCCCCCTTCCCCAATCCTCCAGAAATTCCACAAGATGGTGGAGCCGCTGTTTAAGAAAATTATAATCAATGAAAAAGAGATTATGGTTTTGCGAAAGGTTAGAGATGCCCTGCTTCCGCAACTTGTGTTTGGAAAATTAAGGGTGGTAGAGATATGAAGGCGAAACTCAACGAAGATTACATGGTTGAGCAGGCGGCCATAAACTGGCTTAAAAAGTTGGGTTATGAGTACATTCACGGCTCTGAGCTTTGCCCTGAGAACGGGGAAAGAGAATCCTACAGGGATGTTATCCTGAAAAAGAGATTTGTTAAAAGTATTAAAAGAATCAATCCATGGATTGATGATAAGATCGCAGAAGAGGTTTATAAAAAAATTACCGACTTGGGCCATCCTGATTTCATAATTCAGAGCAAAATTTTTTACGATTATCTCACGCAGGGGGTTAAGGTAATAAAAGAAAAAGAAGATAGGGCAAGGCTGGTTAAACTCATTGATTTTGAGAATATAGAAAACAACGAGTTTTTAGTTGCGAATCAATTCACGGTTGAATATCAGTTTGAAAGAGGCATGCACAGAAGGCCAGATATTGTGGTTTTCATAAACGGTATTCCTCTCGCAGTGTTTGAACTAAAAAGTTTCAATGCCAACGAGACGGCAAAGGATGCCTATAATGACCACAAGACAAAGATAAAGGACATTCCGCAACTCTATATTTATTCTCAGGTTTTGGTTGCAAGCGATGGCCTTGAGACAAAATACGGCTCCACAACGAGCGACTGGGAGCGGTTCTTTGTCTGGGAAGGTATTTTTGATGATAACGATGTGGAGATTGAGCAGATAGATGATGACCACTTTAAATATGTTTACAACGGAAAGGAAATCACCTCCCTTGAACTTCTCCTGAACGGACTTTTCAGAAAGGAGCATTTCACGGAGTATTTAGAGGATTTCATCTTCTTTCTGAAGTCCGGAGAGACATACAACAAAATGATTGCCATGTACCATCAGTTTTACACGGTTAAAAAAGCCATTGAGAGAACCAAAAAATGTGTATTAGAAGGCAGAGCACCGGAGGAAAGGAGAATAGGCGTGGTGTGGCACACCCAGGGCTCTGGAAAATCCTTCACAATGCTTCTTTATGCGAGAAAGGCATTAAAAGAAAAATCACTTGAAAATCCACTACTTCTTTTCATAACAGACAGGAAAAACCTTGATGAGCAACTCTACGGGCTTTTCTCCCAGCTCAATGTTGCCAAGAAAGCAAGTACGATTAAAGATCTCCAGGAGAGCATAAAGACCTTTGCAGGCGGCATTGTATTTGCCACCATACAGAAATTCGGAAAGAAAAAACAGGAAGCGTATCCTTTCCTCACTGATAGGAGAAATATAATTGTCATTGCAGACGAAGCGCATAGAAGCCAGTACAGAGAACTTGCCCAGAATTTAAGAAAGGCCATACCAAACGCATCATTCATGGGTTTTACTGCAACACCAATAGAACTGAGGGACAAAGACACATACCTCGTGTTCGGCGAACCCATAAGCATCTACTCTATAGACAAGGCAAGAAGACATAAAGTTGTTGTGCCGATATACTACGAGGCAAGGCTCTCAAACCTGCATCTCACGAACGAGTTTATAGATGAGGAGTTTGAAGAAATCTCAGAGTTTATGGACGAGGAAGAGAGAGAAAGATTGAAAAGAAAATTTGCAAGGCTTGAAAATCTTATTATGGCTCCTGAGAGGATTAAAAACATTGCAAAAGATATTGTAGAACATTTTAACAAAAGGGTTAAAGATATCGACGGAAAGGCAATGGTTGTCACAATATCGCGTAAAGTGGCTGTGAAGCTTTACGAGGAGATGATAAAACACCCAGATGCACCACCGCTTGCGGTTGTCATGTCAGGAAATAAACAAAAAGATCCTGAGGAATTTTGGCCTCATATAAGAAATAAAAAAGAACTGGATATTCTACTCAACGATTTCAAGAATCCAGAAAAAGATCCGAAAATGGTAATAGTTGTTGATATGCTTCTTACAGGTTTTGATATCCCTTGCCTTCACACAATGTATTTTGACAAGCCCATGAAGGGTTATTCTCTAGTTCAGGCAATAGCAAGGGTTAATAGAGTATTCAAGGACAAGCCCGGCGGTCTGATCGTGGATTATATAGGGATCGCAGATAATCTGAGGAAATCGCTCCGTGTCTATACTATGGACACTGTGGATTATATTTTGAGCGACATAAACAAGATTATCACGCTAATGAAAGAAAAATACGATATAGTTGCTTCAATGTTTCACGGGTTGAATTATTCAAACTGGCAGAGTTTGCCTCCGGAGGGGCTGGCAGAACTGACCACAAAAGCGTATACAAGATTGAATAGCGACGATGCGAAAAGAAGATTTGTGAAAAACTATCTTGCTCTGAAAAAATTGTATGCCCTTGCCAGCCCGCACCCTGAGACCATCAAGATAAAAAATGATATCATGTTTTTTGAAATGATCAAAAAGATGATAGTTAAATATTCAATAAGAAGGCAGAGCGAAATCTCCAGAGACCTTGAATACGAGATAAATATGCTAATATCAAAAAGCATATCAGCGGAGGAACCTGTGGATGTATTCTCCATACTGAAGAAGGATAAGCCGGACATATCAATGCTGGATGATTCTTTTCTTGCTCAATTTGAGAAAATGGAATACAGAAATTTTGCGGCTGAAGTGCTGATGAAAATAATGAATGATCAGATCAAAGTTAGGCTTAAGAAAAATCCTATAAGATATAAATCACTATACGAGATGCTTCTTGAAATTATTGAAAAATACAATGTGAGGTTGATTGATACCTCTGATGTCATAGAAGAGCTTATAGAGATAGCGAAAGAATTGAGAAAAACCGCCGAAGAAGGAAAAACTCTTGATTTATCCGAAGAGGAAATGGCATTTTACGACCTTCTCTATTCGAAGATAGGCTCAATGGAACCTTCAGATAAAATAAGAGATATAGTTAAAAATATACTTACAGAACTTGGGCCATATATAAGGGTGGCAGATTGGAATAAAAAAGAGAACATACGAGCAAAGATAAAAATGATAGTGAAAAAATCGTTAATGAAAATGATTGACTCTAAAATATCATATAAACAGATCGATGCTATCGCTAATGAGATGCTTTCTCAGATTGAGATTATATATGCTGCAGCATAGTGTGTATATGATTATCTCCAAATCTTTACCTATTTCTTAACGAGTATAATATTAGTTAAGCGAGGCGATAGCGTATCTCACAACCTCAGAATTTATTGTACCTACCACATAGGTATATCCAGATGAAATCTACAGGAATTGCTCCATTACCCTCTCAACCTGTGTGGAGATCTCCATAACAGTGGCCCATACATCATCAAAATCGGGCAGACTGCCAATAAGATCCGACAGATGATTCCAGTTATTACGGTATATGTGACGCAGTCTGCCATCCTTCCAATTTCAAATTGCAGGTTTTTTGCCTCAAACTTGGGTCTTATCGGGGATAGCACCGTGCCCATATTAACATGCCCGTATAAGTACCAGATATCGTATATATCCCTGGCTCTACCGGATCTCTGATATATGCTCTCTTTCTGGAGACAAATCGTCCAGACCACATACATGGGCATGAACGGAAATATCCATAGAAAGTCCCAATAGAAGAACGAGAAAAAAACATAAGAGGTAAACCAAACTCTACCAGTACCTGTCCACGTACTTCTGGTACTTCCTGGCCAACCGATAGCCGTTCTCCTCTATCCAGGAGCGGATGAAGTCCGAGAGTTTCGGATCGGCAAACATGTAATGGATGTGGTAGCAGTCCGTGTCATCGTGCAGGTCGCACCAGAAATAGACCTCGTGGCCCTTTCTCCTGGGATAGATGTTGGCAATTCTCTCCTCCCCCATGTGGATGTCCATTATGGAAACGTGATCCTCGTAAACATTGAGGTGCAGGAGTGCACGCATGTTCTTGAACTTCTCAAGATCCCTGGAGGATAACCTGGCAACGCTGCTCGCCTCCTGGAGCTTCTCGGCCACGGCCCTTCCCTTGGGGGTGAGTTCCACGTATATGACCTTCCTTCCCTCAATCTTCTCCTCCATCTTCACGTAGCCCTGGCGCTCCAGATCAATCAGCGTGAGTTTCAGGGTGGAGTAATTCCTCACCACATCCTGGAGTTTTGAGATCTTCATCCTTCCCTCCAGGAGCTTCACGAGCACCGCAGACGCGTTCCTGTTCACGATGGTCTCCCCCTTCACATTACCCATATGTAAGGGGCAGTATTTAAATATTTTCCCTGCAGATTACAGATGTGTAGAATGAAAAATTTAAATACATCCTTCACTATACACTTTTGTAAAGTGGTAATTTGATGTCGGAGGAGGAATTCTGGAGGTGTGAAAGTGAATGTATATAAGGGATGGGGTGCATGCTCATGCGATGCCTCGGGCCAGGGACCCGCCGTGGGCCCGGAGGCTGGAGGAGTTCCTGGACACCAAGTCGGTGGAGGTGAGCGATTACACAATACGCAAGTACAGGCGGGAGATCGGGAGGACCCTGAGAATGCTGGCGGATGCCGGACTGGAGGCAGATCCGAAGCGTATTGGCGAGAGGGAGATTCGCTTTCTCCTGAAGCAGTGGAGAGGCGCGGGACTGCATCCGAACTACATAAAGTGGAAGATGAGCCACCTGGCCCTAATACTGAACTTCTACGGGAACAGCGTGCTCAAGAGAATGCACATATCCCTGAAGGCCAGGGAGAGAACGAACGTGCGCTGGCTGAGCGACGGAGAGGTGGAGAGGATCTGGGCCGCAGCGGAGCAACTTGGACCGGAGTACGAGATACGCATACACCTGGGCCTGGACCTGTGTCTCCGCAAGGTGGAGATGTTCCGGCTGAAGATATCCGATTTCTGGAGAGCGGGAAACGGCCACGGAAAGATAAGGGTGCTCGGCAAGGGCAGGGATGGAGGAAAGGAGGCCTACATACCCTTCCATCCGGACACGGAGTACTACCTGGAGAGGTACCTGAACTGGAGAGAGGAGCAGTTCAGGAAGGCGGAGGAGAGGGGCCTGAGAATAGAGGAAGAGGCCAGGGAATCCCTGCTGATCTGGTACAGGGAGGACATGGGCATAGGCAAGGAGCACTACACCACGATGGACAACAGGCTCACGAGGATCTCCAGGCTCTCAGGGGTGAGGTTCTCCTATCACGATCTCCGCCGCACGGGAGCAAGGTTTTACTGGGAGCAGGGCTGGCCCCTGGTGGCCATCCAGCATCTTTTGAGACACGAGAAGATAGAGACGACCATAAGGTACCTGGGACTCAGGTACGACATAGTGGAAGAAGCCTTGTGGGCCCAGAGGGGCCGGGGAGCTGGGCGACCTCTGCCCCTCCAGGCGGGAAAAACCAACAGCGTGATTTTCCGTATTTAACGGGTTTTGTGAGTACAAGTGGGGGCACTGGGATTCGAACCCAGGTCCGCGGGTCTCTCCTGTGGGTCAGCGCTCCAGTTACTCATCATCTTTCAGCTGACCCGCTTGTCATCATCTAACTGGAGCCCACCAGGATGCCTGACTACCCCATGCCCCCGCAATTACGGGTAATTTCAGCAAAGATATAAAATTTACCATTAAAGAAGGTCAAATTTGAAAAGCAAGAAATGAAAAGAGTATCAACTCTTGTTTGCCCGTCTCTGCCTCATAAGACGGCGCATTCTCTTCTTTCTCCACTTCCAGCGCATCTTTCCCCGTTTTTTCCAACTTCTTGAACTTCGCTTCATTGTGACACCAACCCTCGGTAAATTGAACTCAAATATAAATTTTGCCCACAAAAACGGGCGCGGCGGGATTCGAACCCGCGACCACTGACTTAGAAGGCCAGCGCCCTATCCATGCTAGGCCACGCGCCCAATCCCCTAATAAGCACGCCTTATTTAATTTTTACCAAAAATTTATTTTGAGCATTCGCATTGCCATACCGATGAACGTAATTGCAGAGATCATCGCAGCCCTATGGCTCATGCTCCCCGCCTACGTACCAAATTCGGCAGCCGTGCTATTCAAGGGGAAAACCCCCATGGACCTTGGAAAAAATTTCATAGATGGGAGGAGAATATTGGGAAAGGGTAAAACATGGCGAGGATTTTTCGGTGGCTCGCTCACAGGATTTTTTCTTGGAATGATCCTAAATTTTCTCGCCCGATTTCTCCCCCAGCCCTATTTTCCTCCGTTCTCTGAGAGCATACTTAGAGCCATTGGCATAATTCTCTGCCTGGCATTTGGAGCCATGCTTGGAGATGCAACGGGATCGTTCATAAAGAGAAGATTGGGAATAGAAAGCGGGGGCAGGGCGTTTCTCCTCGATCAACTCACCTTCGTATTTGTGGCTTGGCTTCTTGTTTGGATTTTTTACCCCTCGTTCTTCATGTTCGCATTTGGCAACATTCCTGCATTGCTCACAATACTCGTTCTGACTCCGCTGATACATAGAGGCGTGAACATTGCGGCATACAAAATGGGAAAGAAGTCCGTTCCATGGTAAAGTTTAAAATTATGCAAAATATAGGGATTTGAATGAAATTCACAGTTATACTCCTAGCTCTTATGCTCACCTACGTTAGTTCCCCCGCCCACGTACCAAATTTTGATAATTTCACAACTCCCGTGATCGAGCCCGGCCATAGCGGAAAATTCAATTTCACCATAAAGAACAGGTACGTTGCTCCCATGAAAAACTGTGTGCTGCACATAACAATCTACATGTGGGCCACGGAGCAGGAGGCAAAGAGCATATGGAAAATAAGAGATCCTCCAGTGATCGAGGAATCCGACAATGTCAATTACACAATGAATCTTGGAGATATAAACCCTAGGGAAATCGTACCTGTGGCATTTCATATTAAAACCCTATCAGACACTCCCGATGGCGTGTACTTCGTGAGATTTTCCCTATTCTTCAAATACAATGGTACCACATACAAAATGTGGTCTCCCGGGTATTTCTCCAAGGAGGAATGGAACAGGGCAACGGAGAATCACACCATCAACCTGAAATACCTCTCATATGTGCTCGGTCAGCCGGTGGATGGCATAATTCCCGATTCTTCCTTCAGCGTCAAGAGCAGTTTACTCTGGATATTCTACGTGCTCGTGGGAGTAACAATTCTTGTGGGAATGGCAGCATTTTACACCTATTTACACGAAGAAGGTAAAATCGGGAAGAAGGAAGAATACGCATACCAACTCAAGGGCAAGTACAGGTACCTTGAAAGGAAAGTCAGAGAGAAGATGAAAAAGAAAAATCAGTAACCCATGTAAAGCCTCTCTCCCAAAATTGGTGGCAGATCATTTTCAATTATGGCGTTGTAAACCTCGTCTATTGGATACTCCACCCGCCTTATCTCATAGATTCCCTTATCAATATCCACAATGGCAAAGGATGCCTGGGGATCTCCGTCCCTGGGCTGTCCCACACTTCCCGGATTTATTATAACCCCTTTTTCAAATTTCTTAACGAAGGGAACATGGGTGTGTCCCAGCACAAGCATATCAGGATTCTCGTACCGAAGCAAGCCCTCATCGGCATCCTCTGGGTACACGTAGTAATCCTCATTAAAGGGAGCCCCGTGATGCACCGAGATTCTCCTGCCTGCATATTCAACGAGCATACTGTCCTTAAGGGAGTAAAGATACTCAAGGTTCGCTCTTGTGAGCTCTCTTCGGGTCCATGCAGCAGCAGTGGCTGCATACGCATTGAAATGAGAGTAATCATCGTATATGACAGCACGATCATGATTTCCACGGATACATTGGATATTTCTTTTCCTTATCTCCCAGATCACCTCGTTGGGCCATGGATTGTACCCAACAAGATCTCCCGCACAGAGAATCAAATCGGCATCCTCAATCTCTTCAAGCACAACCTTGAAGGCAGGAAGATTGCCATGGATGTCCGAAATAAGAGCGAGCATGGTGAAAGCCATGCTCAGGGTTAAAATAAAATTAACGTTGGAAAAAGATTAATAGGCCAATTTCCATGGGTTACAGGGATAAAAATGAAGAGCGAGATTTTGCATAAACCTGCTTTTGCAGAACTGAAGGTTCATCTCTCTCCTGGAGAGAGCGTGACTGCCGAGGCCGGAGCCATGGTGTACATGTCCTCAAACATAGGGGTGAGAACAACAACCGGTGGAGGATTTTTGAAGGGGCTCGCACGGAAGATACTGACCAGGCAGACGCTTTTTATGAACACATACTACGCTGAGAGCAGCGGGGGTTATGTTGTATTTGCACCTGGATTGCCAGGAGATATCATGGAAATTGATGTGTCAAAACCTCTGTACGTTTCAGACACAAACTATCTTGCCAGCACAGGATTGCAGTTTGGGGTGAAATTCACAGGATTCAGGGGCATATTCACGCCCGGTGGAATGTTCTGGTTTAAACTTGAAGGTACTGGAAAGGTATGGCTTGCGACCTTTGGCGGTGTGGATGTGATTGAGTTGAAACCAGGAGAGCATCTGCTGATAGACAACATTCATCTGGCCGCCTTTGATGCCGGAATGCAATTCAGACTGCGCAAATTTGGAAAGCTAAAATCCTTCCTTTTCGGTGGCGAATACCTGCTCACCGAGTTTGAAGGGCCAGGTAGGGTATTCATACAGTCCAGGAACCTGCCAGTGTTTGCAAATATCCTGTACAGGTACATGCCCAAGAACAACGATTGAAAAAGTTTATTAACTCTTCGGAGTTAGCGTGCCCCATGGAAAAGGAACTCATACTCAGAGTTGCAGAGGCTCCCCAGATGGATGTAGGTCTGGGTAGAGCAAGGTTGGATACCTCATCACGCCTCATGCTTGGTCTGGAGGTGGGCGATGTAATAGAGATTGAAGGAAAACGTGTCACAGCCGCCAGAGTTTTCAGGGCCAAGCAGGAGGATGAGGGTCGAGGAATAATAAGAATAGATGGCCACATAAGACGCAATGCCAAGGTCACCGTTGGTGATAAGGTTCGCGTTAGAAGGGCCGAACCCGTTGAGGCAGAAAGAATTGTGATTGCTCCACTTATCGGGAAGAATCAGAGACTCAGATTCGGTGAGGGTATAGGTGAGTTCATAAGAAGGGTCCTGCTCAAAAGACCTCTGGTTGAGGGAGATGAGATAGTTGTACCAAACATAACCCTTATGGGGCGTACAGGCATACTTTTTCAGGTTGTAAAAACCCTGCCCGGAAAGAAGGTTGTTCAGGTGGGAGCACAGACAGTCATAGAGGTTAGGGAGGAACCACCAACAGAGATGGAGGAAGAGCTTGAGCACGTTACCTACGAGGACATAGGAGGACTGGAGAACGAACTTCAAAAGGTCAGGGAGATGATCGAGTTACCTCTGAAGCATCCCGAACTGTTTGAAAGATTGGGCATTGAACCTCCAAAGGGTGTGCTTCTATACGGCCCACCTGGAACGGGGAAAACTCTCATAGCAAAGGCAGTGGCCAATGAGAGCAATGCGAATTTTTACGCCATAAACGGGCCGGAGATAATGAGCAAGTTCTACGGGCAGAGCGAGCAAAGGTTGAGGGAAATATTCCAAAAGGCCCAGAAAAATGCGCCAAGCATAATATTCATTGACGAGATTGACAGCATCGCTCCAAAGAGGGAGGAAGTTACAGGGGAGGTCGAAAGGAGGGTGGTTGCCCAGCTTCTGACGCTCATGGACGGTTTGAGCAGGAGGGGTCACATAATTGTTATTGGAGCGACCAACAGGATTGATGCCATAGATCCAGCTCTGCGCAGGCCTGGAAGGTTTGACAGGGAAATTGAAATAGGCATACCCGATAAGAAGGGAAGAAAGGAGATCCTTCAAATTCACACCAGGGGTATGCCAATTGAGGGCACTCCGGAGGATAGGGATAAACTGCTTGAAGAACTTGCAGAACTCACCCATGGATTTGTGGGTGCAGACCTGGCAGCCCTTGCAAGGGAGGCAGCCATGAAAGCCCTCCGCAGATACCTTCCCCAGATAGATCTGGATAAGCCCGTACCCACCGAGATTCTCGAAAACATGAAGGTCAAAAGAGAGGACTTCAAAGAGGCGCTTAAGGAGATAGAACCCAGCGTTCTACGTGAGGTGATGATCGAAATACCCTCCGTCCACTGGGATGAGATAGGAGATCTGGATGAGGCAAAGAGGGTACTGAAGGAGGCCGTTGAATTACCCCTGAAAGAACCACAAAAATTCAAGGAGATGGGAATAAGACCTTCCAAGGGTGTGCTTTTATACGGCCCACCTGGCACGGGGAAAACCCTTCTCGCCAAGGCAGTCGCAACTGAGAGTGATGCAAATTTCATAAGCATTAAGGGACCCGAGGTCATGAGCAAGTGGGTTGGAGAGAGTGAGAAGGCCATAAGGGAGATCTTCAAAAAGGCAAAACAGTCCTCTCCCTGCATAGTTTTCCTCGATGAGATAGATTCCATTGCTCCACGCCGCGGTTATTACTCAGGTTCCGGTGTTACTGAGAGAATCGTGAATCAACTTCTAACCTCCATGGATGGACTCACGAAGATGGAGGGGGTGGTTGTGATTGCGGCTACCAATCGCCCGGATATTGTGGACCCTGCCCTCTTGAGACCTGGAAGAATAGACAGGATAGTTTACATACCTCCTCCAGATGAGAGGGCAAGGCTTGAGATTTTAAAGGTCCATACCCGCAACATGCCCCTTGCAGAAGACGTATCGCTGGAGAAAATCGCAAGAGAGACAGAATTCTACACAGGAGCGGATCTGGAAAACCTGTGCAGGGAGGCGGGGATGGCTGCCATAAGGGAAGAGAGTGAAAATGTGAGGATGAAACACTTTGAAGAGGCACTGAAAATAGTGCACCCCTCCCTAGACAAAGAAACAATAAAATACTACGAAAACATTGGGTTAGAGTTGAGTAAGGGTGTTAAAACCAAAAAGGAGGATTTGGGCTACTACTCGTGAGGTGGTAATATGAGGAAGTTCGTAACGGAATTGAGAGGAAAAACTGCCATGACGGATGACGGAATGATTCTCGGAACCATTGACAATTTCGTGATAGATACGGAGACGGGCAAAATAATGCACATGCTGATAATTCCCGCCGAAGATTTTGATGCAAGGGGATTCAAAAAGGATGCACAGGGCAGGTTGATAATGCCGTTCCAAACAATGCGCTCTGTGCGAGATGTGGTTGTGCTGACACTCAAAAAATAATCAGCGATAGCGCAGTATTGCGGCTATACCACCGAAAGCCTTTGAAAATATTTTTCCCTCTTCACTTTCATCGGAGATGAGTTCCACCTGTGTGTTGAACTGCTCTGCTATATCGTAGTACTCCTCTATCAGATCTCTCTTTTCCACTATGTCCATTGCTGCACCGCAATTGGGACACGTTTTTTCAGGAATCTCACCCTTCACAGTTTCCCTCACCTCATACCCACACTGGGGGCATTTCCAGGTAACCCTGTATCTCCTCAAACTGTCGGAAATGAGGAGCACATCCACCGCACCACGCTCAAGAGCCTCACGCACTTCCCTCTCTCCATAAAGAGCCAGTCCACCATCGGGCTTTCTGATCTCCCTGAAAAATCTCTGGAGCAGTTGCCTTTCACGGAAAACCTCAAGATTTTTCAGCGTGGTTGATGCCTTTTCCACAAGTTCGTGCAGTCCGTACTCATCTGTATAACCAACATCAAAAACCTCAATTATCTTCTTTTTGAGTTCATGATGCAGGTAATCACCCTTGAGAAAACTGTCCTTGGTGCCTCCAGGACCACCCACAAGTATGCCCTTGAGCCTTTCTTCGGCAAGGAATACCTCGTTGGCCTTGTCTCCCACCTTCTTGAAAAATTCGTGCACGGCCAGTTCTATGAGTCTCTCAAACCTTCGCGATGATTGCCCACCCTGGTGATGTTTGCTGGGAACCATACTATCCAGATGTTTCACAACCTCAATTCTCGTACCCTTAAGAAATCCAATGGTGGCTTCCTTCCTATCTATGACCAGAAGCCCGTATATATCCTTATCTCCCAGCATTGCCTTCAAGGGATCAAGATAGAACTTGGAATCGCATTTGTAAATAAAGGACTGCACCGGCTCAGGAGGTTCAAGAACGTATGAAACCATCTCGGTCTGATCCCCTCTCTTTATCACATGTCCAACAAAAACCACCAGGCCGTTTGGAGGGGGCATCTTGAAGTACTTCAGGCGAGACATTATACTCTCAATTGCGCTCATAACATTCTTTCGCGTGGTTTTGCTCTTTATATTTGCCGATGTTCCATACTCATCACGCAGGTATGCTATAACATCCGAAATGGGACGCTTTGGAGGTACGTAAACGGATATCAACTCGGTACCCCTACCTTCGTATTTCTCAAGTTCCTCCAGATACCTCCGAAACTCGTATTTCTTCCGTGCCTCCTCGCTGTCCATTTTTCCACACCTTAATTGGGGAAATGGTTCTCTCTAATAAATATTAGCCCTAAGAAAAATTTAAATTCTACATTTCGCTTTTCCCGATGTGGAATATGACTACGAGATCTTTGACCACACCGCTGATGTGGGCATAATCGTACATGGAGAAACCGTGGAAGAACTATTTGAAAAGGCCGCCTACGCGATGTTTGACATAATTTTAAACGCTGAAAAAATTCAAGATGCGGGGAAATACCGGGTATCCGTATCATCACCAACCCTGGAGGATCTCATGGTTGACTGGCTCTCCGAACTGCTTTACGTGTTCTCCACCGAACTCTTCGTCATGGGAAAATTCGAGGTGAAAATAAAAAAACTTGAGGACGGATATCACCTGGACGCTACCTGCTGGGGCGAGCCGTACAGGAGGAAGAAACATGGGATAAAGACGGAGATAAAGGCCGTCACCTATCACGAATTGAGAGTTGACCCGGAGAAGGGATGCGCCAAGGTTCTGTTTGACATATGATCGAATATTGCTCACCGCTTTTTTAAAGCCCGCACCAAAATCTTGAGATCCAGAAAGAAGAAAAATTTAGTTTCTTTCCGGGTAAAGCCGCTTTCTTTCCAAGAAAGCGGCTCAATGAAATCAAAGGAAGAAACAGAATTTCTTTGGTCACAAAGCACCTTTCTTTCTTCTATTCGTTTGACAAAAAACCCTTAAGGGAAGAGGGTGGAGGGAGAAACGAGCCACAATGTGGCATGTGGCGAGTTTACCTCCATAAGGAGGTTAAACCGGAGGTGTCTCCTCCAGTGCAGGCGCCGGGATTCGGCGCCCCGTTCGGGGCTTGCTCGCAACTCACCATGCTCGTTGCTCGTGAACCCGAGCTAAGGGCTTGGAGAGAAATATAACTTCTTTGGGGGTAAAGCACCTTTCTTTCTAAGAAAGGGGCTCAGTGCAGGCGCCGGGATTTGAACCCGGGCTAAGGGCTTGGAAGGCCCTTGTGCTGCCAGACTACACTACGCCTGCCCAAAAACGGAAATAATGAGGGGATATATAAATTTGGCGTTGCAGCCAAGCCAAAATTTAAATATGGGAATTAAATAAAGGGCGTAGTGGTAAAGATGACAGAACAACTGAAACCCCTGCATGTTCTCCACGAAAGCCTAAACAAGCCCGTGTTAGTTGCGATGAAGGGCAATAAGGAGTATCGTGGAGTGCTGGACGGCTACGACCAGCATCTCAATCTCGTGCTGAAAAATGTGGAAGAAATAATAAATGGAGAATCCAAAGGCGTGCATAACGTTGTGATCGTGAGAGGAGATAATGTAATTTACATATCCCCACCCTGAGGTGAGTAAAAATGACGAAAGGTACAACATCAAAGGGTAAGCGAAACAGAACGCCCACACACATCGTGTGCAGAAGATGCGGACACAAGACCTATAACGTGCATACAAAGAGGTGCTCCCACTGTGGCTATCCTGCCCCAAGAATGCGCTCCTATGCGTGGGCTAAAAAGAAGAAATGAGTACTGCGGGATAGCTGGTTTTGTTTCCAAATTTGATGTTTCTCAACTGCTTTATTTTTCCCTTCGCGCCCTTCAACACAGGGGTCAGGAGAGTGCGGGTATAGCCACCTATGCCAGGGAGGATATTCTTCTGCACAGGGGAATGGGACTAGTTCACGAGGTTTTCAATTCCCAGATTCTAAATAATCTTAGAGGAAACGTGGGCATAGGGCACGTCAGATACTCAACCACAGGAGGTTCAATAGAGGAGAACGCCCAGCCCATAAAAATCTACACAAAGGAGCACAGAATCGCGGTGGCTCACAACGGGGAAATAGTGAACGTCCGGGAACTGCAGGATTTTTTGGGCAGGGCAGGTTCTGCATTTGTCACAAAGGCAGACAGCGAGATCATAGCCAGGTTGCTTGCCTACCAGTTGAGCAAGCACGATGTGATCGAGAGTTTGAAGAACATGGTTCGGATGCTCAGGGGCTCGTTCTCCCTTGCCATTCTCATAGACAGACGCCTGTTCGCCATCAGGGACCCATTTGGCATTAGACCCCTCGCACTGGGAGAGATAAACGGTGGATTCGGAGTCGCATCTGAAAGCACCGCGTTCCATGCCATTGGGGGACAATTCATCAGAGATGTTCAACCCGGTGAGATTGTTGAGGTACGGGAAGATGGTTTCTTGAGCCACCATGTATTCAGGAAAAAACATTACGCTCACTGTATGTTTGAATACGTTTACTTTGCAAGGGCCGATAGCATAATAGATGGACAACTGGTTTACGATGTACGTCGTAGAATCGGGCATATTCTTGCAGAGGAGCATCCTGCAAATGCGGATGTGGTTGTTCCCGTTCCCGATTCCGGAAGGGCCCATGCCCTGGGATTCTCTGAAGAAAGCGGTATCCCCTATGCAGAGGGGCTTATGAAGAACAGATACGTGGAGCGCACCTTCATCCTTCCATCCCAGGAAACAAGGGTGATGGAAATAAATATGAAGCTCAGTCCCGTTAAATCGGTTGTGGATGGAAAGAGAATTGTGCTCGTGGATGATAGCATAGTGCGTGGAAACACGATGCGAAAAATAGTGAGGATGCTGAAGGATGCGGGAGCAAAGGAAGTGCATGTTCGCATAGGCTCTCCTCCCATAATCGCACCCTGTTATCTTGGCATAGATATGAAGACGCGCGAGCAATTCATAGCCGCCGGAAGGAGCGTGGAAGAGATAAGAAGAACAATAGGAGCAGATTCTCTTGGATACATAAGCATAGAGGGGCTTGTGAGGGCAATTGGACTGCCAAGGGAGGACATCTGCCTGGGGTGCCTAACTGGGGAGTATCCAGTAGCTATTGATGGAGAGAAGATAAGGTTCCAGAGCGATCTTGAGGGGTTCTGACCACAACTTATATTATCCCGTAGCCCATGGGTATGCCGTGAAGAAGATAAGAAAATTGAATATGAGGAAGGACTTCGAGTTCCGCTACATGCTCGGTCAGGCACTCAAGGATCTTCCAGAAGGTGTGCAGGGTTCTCTCAAGGGTAGCATATACGCAAAGGCATCGAATCAGGGAATAAGGGAGGCAAAGGAGTACATTCTGAAGAAGAGGGATGAAGGTGTTATAGACGAAAAACTGGCAAAGAGATTGATAGACCTGCTTTATAAGTACAGCGTGTACAGATGATAGGGGACTACATTCTACCAACTCCTCTTCCGAAAAAACTCAAATCAAAATTTTTGGGAAGTACCTTGAGAATTGGAGAGCATCGCAGTTTTGAAGGTTTCATCGTCAGGGTTTCAAATGCGCAGCACCTAAGAGATCTTCTCTGGAACTTCCTATCACCAAGGATTGGCGATTTTACAGTTAAGGGTATAACCCCATTTCCCGAAAATGGTTACCCTGTAATGCTTCTCATCATACCCCACTGGATAAAACTCAATTTTTCATTTGGCTTTGTGGAGGGGAGAGTATACGATTTATCCCAATTCTCCCCACTCCCCGGAAGATTTTTGCTTGTGGAAAATGCGAGAAAAATGCAGGTGGAAAAGTACCTGATCGGCGAGGCCCCCTCTCTAAATGGAAGAAAAATATACAACATATTTGACCTGGCCTTCGCGGAATCCACCAGAGATGTGATGCTTTCCCTTTTCATGTCATCTGGTAATTATCTAACGAGAATTGGAGGATGCACAGTATCGCTCCTCAACACACTCTCGGAGCACTATGCCTCAAATTTCAAGGAGATTGAAAGCATCGTGAAAGGACTCAATCCCATTTTAACGAAGAATTCAATAAGGGTGGAATTGATATACGAAGAGCCACTGAAGGTGAGCATCAGAAGCGCTCTTAGAATAAAGTACGAGCAGATGAAGAGCAGCAAGGCGGCAAAGTTTTACGAGAGCAGAAGAGGAAGGGAGTGGGAGAAGAGTGCAATAACAGATGCCACAGTAAAAATGGAAAATCTGATCAACTCTGCAGAACTTGCCTTCATACCCTACAGGGAGGAGGTACAGGTGGATGATTCTGAACTTCGCGAATACTCACTTGACATAGCCACCTACGTCCTGCACAGGCATATTATTCAACCAGAAATAGACGTAGATGCAATCATCCCGATGAAGGAGAGAATTATGGGGAAGATCGACTCAGAATTTCCCCTGCTCTCGGAGGCAATGAAGATGGGAATACTGATGGACATTTCTGATGTGAACGGATTTGGAGAGCACATAGGAAGGCTGATAAACTCCTGGGAGAGGCTGAGCGTGGGTGATCCCCTAAGAAAGGTGCTAAATCTCTACACCATTCTTTTTGAGAGGGTAGAGGATGCATTACAGGATAGGCTCAGAAGAGAGATATCGGCGCTCAGCGAGAAAAAGAGATTTGAAAGGGCCATAAACCGAATTCTCTGGGAACTGAACGTTCTCCGTCCGGAGGGATGGGATTTCTTTTACTTTGAAAGAAAACTGGAGGATAGGGGCATATTCAGAAATGCAGAAAGGATATTTGAAGAACTCGTGCAGAAGGGCATAGTGATAAGAAAAAAAGATAAATTCTTGGCTGTGGGACAGATCTGATCACCTTGCAAGTGTGAACAGTGTGTGGTCATCCTCGACATCAAAAAGACCCAATCTGGCTCCCGCATCTAGCCAGCCATGGGCGTAGTAAATTGCTCCCAGCGCCCTTACATAATCCCCCTTTTTACGGAAGTACTCTGCATCCTCCATATAGGCCTTCGCCATACTCAGAAAATCCCTGGCTATGGGGTAAAGATGAGAGTTTTCAGGTACGGATATTTTAACCTTTTCATACGCCTTCCTTGTGATTTCAAAATAATGATGCAAGGTTTCATCCTCTATTTCCATGGATGAGGATATGAGCAAAGAGATAAAAAGATGATGCCTTAAACCACCTTCACGCTCTCTCCACCATGTTTGGTCTCCCTGGGTCTGATTTCCACAAACAGGGGCATGGGGATATTTCCCCCCGTAACCAGGGCAACACCCACGGGCAAGCGCTGTATCTCCTCAAGTGAGCCCTTGGTTAGGCCCTCAACCGAGTTGCCAATCGCACGCAGATCATTGGGATTGGTCACGCGGAGAATAATCTGCGTATTGCACTGGGATAGAATGTTCTTATCTACCTTGGCAGGTCTCTGGGAGATTATGCAGAGTCCGAGTCCGAATTTCCGACCCTCCGAGGCAATGGTTCTTAAAATTTTTGTGGACGAGGCCGTTCCCTGCTGGGGTGCATAGTTATGGGCCTCTTCAATCACGAGCATAAGGGGTGGAATCTTGTTCCTCTTTCTCAACTCAAAAAGAGCCATTGAGAGTCTCTGAACCACCAGTTCCTGAATATCCGGAGGCACTCCCCTCAGATTTATTATTGAAAGTTTTCCCTGCTGCACAATATCCCCCAGTCTTGTTCCCTTCCTATCAAATACACCCATCTCATCAAGGTACTCCAGCTGAGCAATGAGAGGCGCAAGAGAGTTATTCTCCTCACTTTCAAGGATGCGAATAACATCCCGTATGTTGAAATACTGCTTGGAGGTCTTAAGCAAATCCATCGCCTTGCGAAGGGGTATGAGGTACTGCCTGGCATCAAGGTTCATCAGATTCAGAAGTTCACGGGGACTCATGGATGCAAGGGTGAACTTTAGAGGCTTGCCCTTGTTAAGCTGCACATCCGGGGTGAATACCTTTATCTTTGATGCGTAACCACGGGGTGTAACGCCAAACACACCATGCATCTTCGTTTTCTTTCCAGGAGTGCCGAGGGAGATGTACTCCCCATGGGGATCTATAACAACAGCCGTTACATTGTGCTTGAGAAGCTCTTCAAGAAGTACCCCTGTGAAGTAACTCTTGCCCGCACCTGTCTTTGCAAGGATGCTCACATGCTTCTGCACCAAAACGTTTATGTCCAGATAAATGGGAATCTTTCTGTACCTGTAGAGCCGCCCAATATAGGCTCCCTTTTCACCAATCTCCTTGATGCCAATTACCCTCTTTATGAACTCCTCCTCAGCCTTGTAAACCACACTGCCCACATTGAAGGGTGTGCGCGGAAATTGAAGAAGCCCACGCTCATCACGATAACCTATTACAACCACCAGGGCGGAAACAACCTCATTTATCTTCAGATTTTCATTGGCAATTTTAACAGCCTTTTCAAGGGTTAAATTTGTTTTCCTCTTTATCTCATCAACCTTTCCCAGAACCCAGCCAAAACGTTCGTGGTAAACCTGAACGTAATCGCCCTGCTCCAGATTTCCGGTCACGTGGCATAGAAACTCAGTGGTACCCACATCACCGTAGATTATCCCAACCTTTTTAAGCCCGTTATTCGTATACTCACCACTTGCCGTATCCACATCTATCGCGCTCATCTATCCATCCCTTCTGGCAATTCTATTTATGCGAACATCTCGCCTGGTGCTTCTTTTCTCATCTCATCCGCGTGAAGGAATTTTCTTATTGCCTTCTCAAAGTCATCATGGGTGACGTAGTCCCGCTCATCGCGGATGGCAAACATTCCAGCCTCCATACATATTACCTTAAGATCCGCCCCACTGAACCCGTCTGTCTTCTTGGCAATTCTCTCAATGTCCACATCCTTAAGGTTCATACGCCTTGTGTGGATCTTGAGAATCTCAACACGGGCATCGTAATCGGGATAGGGCACCTGAATGATCCTGTCAAACCTACCGGGCCTGAGTAGGGCCTCATCAAGTATATCAGGCCTGTTTGTGGCCGCTATTATCTTCACATTATCAAGGGGCTCAAAACCATCAAGTTCCGCAAGAAGTTGCATGAGGGTGCGCTGCACCTCCCTGTCCCCGGATGTGGCCATATCAAGGCGCCTGGCACCTATTGCGTCTATCTCGTCAATGAAAACTATGCTCGGAGCCTTCTTTCTCGCAAGATCAAACAGTTCACGCACAAGTTTTGCTCCCTCTCCAATGTACTTGCGCACCAACTCGCTCCCCACGGTTCGGATGAACGTCGCATGGGTATGGTGAGCCACCGCCTTGGCAAGCAGGGTTTTTCCAGTGCCCGGAGGACCTGCCAGAAGCACGCCCTTTGGTGGCTCAATGCCGACCTTCTTGTAGAGCTCTGGCTTCAGAAGTGGAAGTTCCACCGCCTCGCGGATCTCTCTAATCTGCTTGTCCAAACCCCCAATATCATCATATGTCACATTTGGCTTCTCAATTATTTCGGCCGCAGCAATTGATGGATCGTAGGATTCTGGTATCATATGTACTATGGCAAAGGTCTGCTTGTTTAGTGCAACCTTTGCACCGGGTTTTATGGATTCCCTGGGAACATAGGAGGATACGTTCACAATGAAGGTTGGACCTGCGCTGCTTCTCACAACGATCTTATTCTCATCAATAACATCCTCAATGGTTCCAACGAGAAGTGGAGGGGCCTTCATACGGTTTATCTCCTTTCGCAAGCGCTCAATCTCGCCCTGCAATCTACGCAGTTCCGCCTCAAGATAACGTTTTTCATCCTCCAGAATACGTACCTGCCTCTGAAGTTCCTCCCTATCGTAATCATAATCGATTATGTCACCGCTATCCACGAAATCCTTAGGCATGTTCAAGCACCGTTTTCCATATTGGCTTCTTGGTATTTTAAACTTATGCGACAGGGGCGGAATAATTAAATAATAGCGAAATTTAACCCACAATATGAAGGAAATGGAGTTCAGGATAATTTCAAAGGAGAAAAACGAGATGGTTCTGGAAGTTGTGAACGCGGACAGAACCCTTTTAATTCCCCTGGTTGAAGAACTCAACAGGGACGATATGGTTGAGCAGGCCATTTACCACTATGAGCATCCCTACCTTGAAAATCCCACACTGAAAATAAGGGTGAAGAGTGGAAAGCCCCAAGCAGCAATAAAGAGGGCTGCAAAAAGATTGGAAAAGGTTTTTGAAGAAATGGAAAAGGAGTTTGAAAGGGTTAAATAGTTTCCAAACTTATTTCTGGAGGATTTATAAACTCTATGTTTCTCAGTTCCTCCGGTATCAGTATTTTTATGGTTATCTCCCCATACGGCACGGACTGATGCAGTTCAACCTTCTCAAATTTCTCAAGGAATAGAAGAGAAAGGAAAACCTTGATGAAATCTTCCCTCGTGCCATCGTATACCATGCTGAGGGAAATCTCATCACCATGAACCTCACTCAGCCTGGTCCAAACTTCCTTTATCTCCTCCTCCAGATCCTCACGATGCACCTTCTCGTCCAGATTGAACTTGAACTTTTCGCGAATCTTGCGCTGTCTCTTCTTTATCTCCACTTCCCTTCTCGCCTCGTTTATGGCCTGAATGAGTTCCATCAAACTCACGGGGCGCTCTTCCTCCCGCCTCACGGGCTCCTTTATCTCAATGCTTGGCTCCACAAATTCCTCCTCATCAAATTCAAAGGCACCCACGTCAATATCAAAGAAATCCTCATCCACATAGTACATTTCTCTCTCGGCCTCTTCGAGCACATCCTTGCTCTTCTTCATCAATACGTTCCACGCCATGTATATGATCCTGCCGGCGATGATGAAATCTATTTCCCTCTCCTTCCTTATCCTATCAAGGTAGAGCTTTGTGAATTTCATTAGGTCTATTTTCCATGGGTCCAGTTTTTCATCGAGAACGAGTTCAAATGCTATGGCAACCGCCTTGTCCACAGGATTCTTCGCAGATATATGTATGCCCTCCTCCAGGGTACGGGCCATGTGGATGTAATAATCAATATCAATATCCTCGTCTAAAAGCGCTTTGTAGTACATAAGATGCTCTGTAAGTTCATGCTGCACCTTCTTCCACCTCCGGAACCTTCTGAATGAAGACACGGGAAAGTCCATCTCCCCTGTGGGTAACACCTATAACGTAATCTGCGAATTTCAGTGTGGCCTTTCTCAGCGATATGACAATGAACTGGGCCGTGGCCGAGTTTCTCTTTATTATCCTTCCAACCATCTCAGCGTTCACGCCATCCAGGAACATGTCAACCTCGTCAAGCACGTAAAATGGAGATGGATCGTACTGCTGAATTGCAAATATGAAGGCCAGAGCAGTCAGGCTCTTCTCTCCACCGCTGAGAGAGTCAAGAAGCACGAATTTCTTGCCCACAGGCTTCACCCGTATTATAAGACCTCCCTTGAAGGGATCATCGGGGTTCTCAAGCACCAGTTCAGCATCTCCACCGTTGCTTACCTCCTTGTATATCTTCTTGAAGTTCTCGTTTATCGCATTGAATACCTTCATCAGCCCATCCTTCTTCTTCCCGTTGAGTTCCTTCACAAGGTTAATCAGATTCTTCTTCTCCTCCTTCAACCTGTTGTACTCCTCCCTTAAGGTCTCGTATCTTTCCCGTTCTTCATCATACTCTTCAATGCTCCTCATATTCACGGGACCAAGGGAGAGCATCTGAGATTGCAAATCCTTGAGTATGTTCTTGAGCTTCGTAACAGACTCGGCACTGTGTACCTCTATTCCGTAACTCTCGTAATCCTTCTTCGCCTCCTCATAATTGGCCTCCTGGGTTTTTAGATTTGCCATAACATGAATTTTAAGTCCCTCGTTGACCTCTATATCCCTCTTCTTCTGGGCAATTTCCTCCCTTACCTTCTCCCTCTTCTTCACAAGCGCATCACGCTGATCCATCAACCCCTGAACCTTGCTCTTCTCCCTCTCCAAGATCTCCTCAAGTTTGCGGCGCTCAACCTTTATATCTTCCATTTGTGCTTCAAGGCCCTTTATATCAGTGAGTAAATTCTCAACGGTGCTCTCCTTCTTTTTCTTATCTGCAAGGGCATCATCTTCCCTGGATTGAAGGGTTTTTACCTCCCCCTCAACACGCACGATCTCCTTCTCAACGCTCTCCAACTTCACCCTAAGGGATTCCACCTCATCGCGGAGCGCATTGATCTCGGATGATATGTTCTCGGGAATGAGCCTCTGCATCTCTTCACGCATCCTGGATTCCCTTTTCTCCATTTCTTCAATCTTTGCCCTTATCTCCTCTTCCTCTGCTCTCACACTCTCAAGAATTTTCTCGTAATTCTGCATTTCATCCTCAAGTTTCTTCACCTGCGAGCGCAGGATTTTTAGTTTTTCCTGGTTCCTCTTCCGCTCCTCGTTCCAGATTGCAATCTGGGAACTATTATCCTGGGCCTTCAACTCTCTTATCTTTCTTATCACATCTTCAAGTTCCGCCCTCACGCTCTCAAGTTTCAACCTTATATCATCACGCTCGCCCATCGCTTCCCTCAATTTGCGCCCGATTTCCTCCAAATTGCCCATGCTTATTTTCCTTCTCCTCTCCACACTTCCTCCAACCATGGCACCGCTTGCCTCTATGAGTTGCCCATCAAGGGTGACGAGGCGAACACCTCCCATCAATCTACGGGCATTGTCAAGGTTGTCCACAATAACGGTGTCTCCAAACACGTACCAGAACGCTGCCTCAAATTTCTTGTCAAAACTGATTAGGTCCATGGCAAATCCCAAGGCATGAGAATCCCTGGCTGCAAGTATTGCCTTGCCTCTGGGCCTTCCACGGAGCATCTTGTTTAGAGGCAGAAATATTGCCCTTCCAAGCCTGTTCTTCTTCAAATACTCTATGGCCCTGGCGGCGGCATCATCGTCCTCACAAACTATGCTCATCATCCTGGTTCCCGCGGCAATCTCAATGGCAAGGGCGTATTTATCATCCACATTTCCAAGTTCAGCAATGGTGCCGTATATCCCTCTCAACTCTCCCCTATCCCTTGCAGCGAGAATTGCCATAACGGCTCTGCTAAGAGAATCCTCGCTTCCTTCCATCCTGGCCTTTATCTTCTCGTACTCGGCTGTAAGCTGGGTGACGAGTTTTTCCTTCTGCTGCAACTCCTTTGAGAGTTTGGATTCTTCGTTGCTGAGCTCATAGTATCTTTTCTCCAAGGATTTTTTCTCCTTCTCAAAACCCCTTGTCTCGTTCTTGAACTGGGATATTCTCCACTCTGCATCCCTTATGGCTGCTTCAACGTCCTTTATGCTCTCCTCCCTGGATGCTATCTCTCCCCTTATCCTGCTTATCTCCCCCTTTATCCTGTTCTCCTCATCAACCTTGGAGGCATAAATCTTCCTCAAATTTTTGATCTCCCCCTCTATTTTAGTGACCTCATTCTGCAGTTCTTTGAATTTCCGGTTGGCCTGACCGAGGTTCTGCTCCTTGGACTTCAGTTCTTTCAATTTGCCCTCGTATTCCTTCCTTATGGAATCCCTCTCACTCTTGAGGGATTTTAACTCCTCCATCTTTGATTTTTTATCCTTCCTGATCTGGGCAAGGAGAGTTTCAAGATTTTTTATCTCATCTCTCATCTCCTCCACACGGTACTCCTTGTTCTCCTTGTCCATCTTGACCTCCGCATATCTGATCTTCAAATCCTCAATCTTTTTGCTCATCTCGGATATTTCCTCCATTCCCATGGCCTGGATCTTCCTGTCTATTTCATCAATTTTACTTGCAATCTCCTTCTCCTCTTCCTCCCTGGCATTTATCTCCTTCTTGAGATTCTCGATACTCTCCATTATCCCGTCCAGTTGTCTCTTGAGTGATTGAATGGACATTTCGGCCTCCTTCATGGCCGAATAGGCAATTTTTGCATTTGTTTCCCTAACCTTCTCTTCCAGTTCCCTATAGCGCAGTGCGATTTGCCTGTCCCTCTCCAGTTTTTCCATGTTCCTCCTTATCTCATCCAGCCGTACCTCAATGCGCCCCATGTTCTCCTCCGTTACGCGTCTCTCATCCTCTGCCTTCTTGATCTCGCTGTCGAACTTTGTTATGCCAGCAATGTCATCCAAAATGATCCTGCGCTCCGTGGGAGTCATCTTGACTATGCTCGTCACATCTCCCTGCTGCACAAAATTGTATCCATCTGCACTGATCTTTGCATGCATAAGAATTGAATTGAAATCCTGAAGCCTGGCACGCTCACCATTTATGTAAAAATAACTGTTGTATCCCTCCTCGTTATTGGCCCTTTTTATGTACCTTGTGAGCTTTACCTCATCCTCATCTATGGGCAAAACACGGTCACGGTTGTCAAAAATCAAACTGACCTTACAGTAATCTGCAGGCCTCCCATTCTTGCCCCCATTGTAAATCAGGTCCGTGAGCCTCTGGGCTCTTATCTTCTTAGAGGATTTCGGTCCCAGAACAAAGAGTATGGCATCCGTTATGTTGCTCTTACCACTTCCATTGGGACCGCTTATGGCCGTAAAACCCTTTCTAAACTCCAACCTTGTCCTTCTGCCGAATGATTTGAAATTTTCAAGCTCAATGGCTTTAAGATACATCCCATCACCTTCTGGCAAATATTTTGTCTGACATGATAATATATCATGTCAGATTCATGACAGATAACATCACAATAGTATTTAAACCTTTCTATCAAGCTTTCAAGCACTTTCTTAGAATAACGCTCAAAAGAGGCAATTATCCACAAAAGATTTAAATACTATTTTGTCATACATTTATATGACAAATGTCAGATGGTGGTTGATATGAAAAAATATCCTTACAGTGTTGGATCAGCCGTGATATACTCCATCGCTCTTCTCTCCACCCTGTGGTGGATTCCCATACTCGGACCCATAATAATAGGGTACATAACCGGAAGGAAGGCGGGAGGACCCATTAAGGGGCTAATAGCAATGGCCGTGCCAATAGTTCTTTACTTCATGGCCGTACATGCCATAAATGAGGGACTAATCAACATCCCCCCCGTGGTGAAAACCTACCTTGGTGGGACCCTGCTCACATCCACCGCTGCACTTCCCTTTATTCAATACATACAGGTTAGCACAAGGGTAGCCATGAATGTGGGCACCTACATTGAGCATTATATTTACTATGCACCTCCCTCATTTTTTATCATGCTTTCCTTTGCCTTCATAGGAGGAGCCGTCAGCAGGCAGATCATACTTGAAAGAGGCCTCTACAAGGAAGTTGTGAGACCCAAGAAAAAGATAAAACCGTTCAGAGTGGAGAAGGAAAGAGACGTGGAAAGGGCTGAAGATCAGGAGCCAGAAACTGATGTTCCGAGACGCAGGGCACCCCGTGAATATATCCCCAATCCAGAACCAATAAATCGCAATCCATCTCCTCAGCCAATGTATGCCTACGCTCCCCAGCCCATGTATCCCCAGGCACAACCACAAATGCAAAATTTCCCACAGTACCAGCAATACGGGTATCCCCAGTACCCTCAGTACGCCCAGTATCCCCAATATCCACACGCGCAGCAGGATCAATACCCCTATGAATATCCTCCCAATCAACCTGTTAGCAAGAGAAGAAAAGCGGCGAAAAGGAGGAGTAAGAAGAAAATCAGGCCATTCCAGGATGAAAGGGAAAGCAAATTCGTGGTCCACGAAATGGATACGCCAAAGAATGTGGAAAGGCTCATAAAAAAGAAAAGCGTAAATAGGGAGCATTCAATTGCATTTCTGTGAGAATAATAGGCATAGATCTCGCTGCGAAGGAGAAAAATCCCACGGGAATCGCCATAATGGAGGATTCTAAAATAAAAACCCTTAAACTTTTTTATGATTCTGAAATACTGAACCTTGTTATTCCTATCCATCCACGAATAATAGCAATGGATGCCCCACTAACCCTCAAAGATCGCTACGCAGAAAAGTATTTGAAAAAAAATATGGAGCCTTGAGCCTTAAAATTCCCTCAATGAGACTCCTCGCACAGAGAGGCCTTAAATTAAAGGAAGATTTTGAAAGGAAAGGATTTGAGGTGATTGAGGTATTTCCAACGGCAACAGCTAAAATTCTCGGATTTTACAAAAGGAATAAGATGGAAATGCTCACCTACTTCAAAGATTTCTCAATTGATGGCGCGAGGAACAAGCACGAAGTAGATGCAATCATAGCAGCCTATACAGCGTACCTGCATCTCCTTGGAAAGTGCAGAAGGGTGGATGGTGTGGTTATTCCATAATACTTCCATAGTAAGCCCTGAGTTATATTACCGACTCTTACATCACCTCATAAATATATCTTTGATGCATATGTTCCATCATCATTATAACAGGAATGATTTTGCTCATTTTTTAGTCACCTCTGTATTTGTCATATCTTTACATGACTTCCATATATTATTGTCTTGTTTGCAAGATACAGCTTTGCATATCCAAATGACCAGTATAGATGCCAACCATCATAGTATTTAAACTCATAAACATTTTCAGAAATTTTGGTGATGTTGCAGGGAATAATTTTATCATCAGTATATGGAGATCTCCCCTTTTGGATAATAATATTATAGGCCCCTTGAAACTGTGGTGGACATATGTAATCTACCTCCACAACCGTGGTATTATTTATTTTATTCCACAGAAATATCAGAGAATGGTTATTATGAATCACCATTCCAATTGCATATGTGCCTGGATCTGATGTGGAGTTGAAAAAATAAACCCCTCCTGCTATTTTTGGAGAAATGGATGACATCAACTGATGATGATTTGCAGAAAATTGAAAAATACCATATGCACTTAGTATTGAGATTATTACAATGAAAGCACTTATAATTGCCACTTTCTTTCTTATTTCATTGTTATGTCCTATCATATTATTTAACACCCCCACAGATAAAATGGCATATCAGGATCACCATCAAATTCTTGGGGCGTATCATCCCCTCCATATGGATACTCTGATAACTCCCACTGAAAGTTCCCCCATCGAACTGATAAGAAGGAGCAAAACTACACCAATGATCCACATACCCCTCCACACATTCATCACCAGGATATATACCAAAATCATGCTATTTAAAGTTTTTGTGGAAAAATTCATCATTCATTCATCTATTGCAGGAAAGCAAGCAGAAGAAAATCTTTAAGTATTTGATAATATTAGCCACCCAAAGGTGAAATTTATGGGCAGGATTCACGCTAGAAGGAAGGGAAGATCCGGATCAAGAAGGCCTTTCAGAACCGAGAAGCCCGAGTGGGTGGATATGGGCAAAGAGGAGGTCATAGAGAAGGTTATAGAGCTGAGCAGAGAGGGGCACTCTCAGGCCATGATCGGCACCATTCTGAGGGACGAATACGGAGTGCCAGATGTGAAACTTGTTACTGGAATGAGTATAGGTAAAATACTTCAGGAAAATGGGCTTGCGCCCCAAATTCCGGATGATTTGATGGCTCTCATGAGAAAGGCCGTAAAGTTAAACAACCATCTTGCGTCACATCCAAAGGATCTGGGGAACAGAAGGGGATTACAACTTGTAGAGGCAAAGATAAGACGCCTTGTGAAGTACTACAAGCGTGTTGGAAAGTTACCTCAAGATTGGAAATACAGCCTTAAAGAGGCTGAACTCCTGGTGAAGTGATGTCCTCTGTCATTCAAGAGAGGTTGAAAAAAGCCCGAAAACTCATTGAAGAGGGTGATGATTTTAGAATTATCACCCACTACGACGTTGACGGCGTTTGCTCCGGAGGAATAGTGGCCAGGTACCTTCTGAAGAGAGGTAAGAGATTCCATATCTCTTTCTTTCGTAATGTGGAAAAAGACACCATTTTGAAAATTATCCAAGATGAGGAGTATGTAATAATGACCGATCTCGGCTCTGGACTTATTGATTCTCTTGAGGGAAATGTGATTGTTCTAGACCACCACAAGCCACCGGGAGATAATGAGAGCATTATACACGTGAACCCGCATCTTGACGGGTACAACGGCTCCCATGACGCCTGTGCCAGCACTCTCGCCTATATGCTTGCAGATGATCCTGCTATGGCAAAATTCTTCCTTGCTGGGGTGTTTGGCGACAAACAGCATCTTGGAGGGTTCACAGGGCTTAACAGAGAAATATTCGAAAAACTGGGCCTGAGGGTGGAAGATGTTTCCGTGCTCCATGGAAACGTGGTTGATTCCATTCTTTACTCCACAGAGCCCTTCTTTTTCGGACTATCTGGAAACCAGGAGGCCATTGAAGAGTTCCTGAGAAAAATAAAAATACCCCTGACAAGGGATTTTGAAGAACTATCCGAGAGGGAGAGAACAAAATTGGTGTCTGCACTTACAATGAATCTACTAAAGCACAGCAAGGTCTCCACAATCGGAAGAAAAATAATGGATATGGAT
Source organism: Candidatus Aciduliprofundum sp. HYA1 (assembly GCF_056175085.1). NCBI lineage: Archaea > Methanobacteriati > Thermoplasmatota > Candidatus Aciduliprofundum > Candidatus Aciduliprofundum sp. HYA1. Next base: position 963,630 of record NZ_CM149694.1, on the reverse strand, counting down.
GTCAGCGTGGATGGAACCAGCATAAGGTACCTAACAGAGCTCATTGATTCCTCAGCCCGCACGGATAATCAGAGCATTGCTCTTGGCTACATACTTGGCGACGAAAGTGCTAAAGAAAAAATGGAAGTCCTCAGAAAGGAATACAAGAGTAAGGTTATTGAAGGCATATACTCCATGCTGGATAACCTATTTGAGTTATCCCATCTCCAGTACTTCTTCGTAAACAGCAGTTATCTCGCATCATCGCTGGCGACCATAGGGTCCCTGTACATCCTTGACGATAGAAAGGTCACCCTTGGCATATACTCGGATGACATGGTTCACATATCTGCAAGGGGAACCCAGAAACTCGTAAAAAGGGTTCATCTGGGAGATTTGATGCGCAAACTTTCCCAGAAATTTGGTGGCAATGGAGGGGGCCACGACATTGCTGCAGGAGCGACCATTCCAAAGGGCACTGAGGAGAACTTCATCAAGGAATTAAACAATGAGATAGAAAAAAGTTTATCCTCCTGAAGCATTGGTGATTTATGATTCCCAAAAGCCATCCAAGATATGAATCCCTGATGAAGAGGGAAAGGATAATAGAAGGTTTTAAAAAGGGTATAGTTGCCCATGCAGGTCTGATAGCCCACGGAAGGGGAGAGACCTTTGATTACCTGATCGGTGAGAGAAGTGAGGATTTTGCATTGAGAGCCGAGGAAGCCGCGGTGGCAAGATTGTTCCTTGCAAAAAACCCTGTGATTTCTGTGAATGGAAATGTAACAGCCCTTGCAGCCCCAGATGTGATTCAACTTGCTAGGGTACTAAACACAAAAATTGAGGTAAACCTTTTCTACCGCACAGAGGAGAGGGTAAGGAAAATCGTGAGAGAGTTCGAAAAACTGGGTGCAAGGATTCTGGGGGCTGAGCCGGATGCAAGAATTCCGAATCTTGAGCATGCAAGGGCATTATGCACAAGGGAAGGCATATATTCAGCGGACGTGGTGCTTGTACCCCTTGAAGATGGAGATCGCACAAAGGCACTTAAGGATATGGGAAAATCCGTCATCACCATAGATCTGAACCCGCTATCCAGAACCGCCCAAACGGCGGATATCACCATCGTGGACGAACTCACAAGGGCAATAAAAAATATGATAAAATTTGCAGAAGGTATGAATGAGGAGAGAGCAATTAGGGTGCTCGAAGGGTACAATAACCGGGATATCCTCGCACAGAGCTTAAATCATATAAAAAATAGACTGGAGAGGTTGGCATCTCACTTTTCAAGCTCTTCAGGCTTGAAGACATAACCGCAGTTGTAGCACATTATTGCATCCTTTGAATTCAGGGTTCCACACTGGGGACATTTTATGAACTCCTCACCATCCACAATCACTACCTCAAATTCCTCCTTTTTCTCCTCCTTTTTGGCAGGAGCTTCCTTCTCCTCAACCTTAACTTCACCACCAGCAAGGGATTCAAGGGTTTGGATCATCTTCTCTCTGAGATCTGTGAGACCGCGGTACAGGGCAGATATCTCCCCAAGTTTCTTCTCAATCTCATCCTTAGTTGTCTTCAAGGTCTTTTCGTACTCCTTCAGCACGCTCTCTGCAGAAGTTACGGCGGCAACCCTCTTTTGCAGTTCTTTTACCATCTGCTGGTATTTATTTTTCTCCTCTTCAAGTTTCTTTGCATAATTTTCCAGTTCTGAACTCTTTCTGTCAAGCAACTTCTCCTTCTCCTGAACCTTCTTTTCAAGATCTGCAATCCTTTCTTCCCTCTCCTTGATTTTTTTCTCCCGTTCATCCAGCTGGCGGGCCCGTTCATTAACTTCCTTCTCCCTCTTCTGAATCTTTGCCAAGTAGTTCTGAACCTGCTCCCACAAGTTGAGGGTACCCAAATCTTCATCCTCAGCCATAGTCATACCTCCTTTATGGATATTATACTCATTAAATATTAAATTTTTGCCTATTTTTCTATCATCTCAACGCTCATGTCCTGCAAATTGATAATGGCAGCGTATCCATCCTTGGCAGGTCCTGGATTCACAAAGAGAATATCCTTTATGAATTGATAACCTCTCGCCTCGTGAACATGTCCAGATACAACCAGCCGGGGCTTTGCCTCAAAAACAGCATCTCTTATACCCCTGCTACCTATGTGCCTGCCTCCAACATCGTCAAGTATGCCCAAGGGCGGCTGGTGAGTCAAGAACACACAGCCCTTGCAATTTCTAAAAACACTGTAGGCATAATCTTCCGAGAATGTTATGCCCATGGTGAATCCCCTTCCATTTGTGCCACCGAGCCCGATGAATTTGAGGTTACCAAGCACGACTGCCCTATCATGCAAATTTTCAGCCCTGCTTTTTTCTATGGCATCCAGCACATCCGGGGGGTCACAGTTGCCAGGAACCGCGAGCACAGGCCCTTCAATATGATTCAAAAATTCAAGGGCAAAGTCAGCAGGACCAAAATTGGTTATATCACCAGCAATCAGCACTGCGTCAAATTCATATTCCTGGGAAAGTTCCTCAATCATATAGAGCGCGTTCCAAGAGCCGTGGATATCGGCCAGTGCCAAGAGTCTCATAACGGGAGATTATGTTAAAGATTAAAAATTTCACGTAAAAAAGATTAAGTTCTCAAATTATATCCATCATCAATGCTACCCTGCATTAAATACAGATGCTCCGCCTGCTGCCACAATACGGAGATGATGCTAACCGAGGAGGACGTGGAACGAATAAAGGCGCTGGGATACGATGATTTTTACTATGAGGAGGATGGGTTCCTATACCTCAAAAACAGGAATGGAAGATGCGTTTTTCTGAATGAACAAGGACTGTGCAAGATATACGAACAAAGGCCGGAGGGTTGCAGGTTTTATCCCTTCATCTACGATCCAGAGAGGGATCGGATAATGAGAGATGAGGATTGCCCGTACAGGGAAAAATTTAAACTTGAAAATCCAGAGAAACTGAAAGAGCTGGTTTTAAGAATTCTTAATGAGAGAGAAATAAGACTCAAAGCAGATACGCAATAAACACCCCAGCCGCTATGGCAGATCCAATAACACCTGCAACATTTGGACCCATGGCATGCATGAGCAGGAAATTACCTGGGTTCTCCTTTGAACCCATTCTCTGAACCACCCGTGCGCTCATTGGTACCGCACTCACTCCAGCCGCTCCAATCATGGGATTTATCTTACCGTGGGACAGGAAGTAGAAGAGCTTACCAAGCAACACTCCCCCAGCTGTGGCTGTAGCAAACGCAAACACACCAAGTAGAAGAATCTCAACAGTTTGTATGGTTAAAAATCTACTGGCCGTCATCATATAGCCCACACCGAGCCCCAAGAATATGGTGGCAATGTTTATCAACTCATTTTGCACGGTTTTTGATAATCTCTCCGTAACCCCGCACTCCCTCAGGAGATTCCCAAACATTAGCATCCCGATCAAGGGCAGGGCAGTGGGTACCAGCAATCCAACAACAATCGTTGTAACTATTGGGAAAAGAATTTTTTCTCTCTTTCCGACCTTTCTCAGAGGTTTCATAACGACGCTTCTTTCCTTTTTGGTGGTAAGGGCCCTTATTACAGGTGGCTGGATGAGTGGAACCATTGACATGTATGAATAGGCGGCAACAGCCACGGCACCCAGAATATCAGGGGCAAGTTTTGTAGCCGTGTAGATTGTGGTGGGTCCATCTGCTCCTCCAATTATACCTATGGCTGCCGCCTGATTTATGTTAAATCCGAAAATGAGGGCAGCAAGCATGGCACAGTAAATTCCAATCTGAGCAGCCGCCCCAAGAAGAAAGGTCTTTGGATTGGCAAGCAGGGGCTCAAAATCGGTCATTGCACCTATACCTAAAAATATGAGAAGTGGAATGGCCTCTGTACTTATCAGATACTTGTAAACAAGATAGAGAAATCCATGGGGCGCTTCGGTCAGTCCACTCAAAGGCAGGTTAACTATCACTGCACTGAAACCTATGGGCACCAGCAGCAATGGCTCCATTTTATACTTTATCCCCAGGGTAATGAAGAGCAGGCCGACTATGATCATAACAACCTCTCTCCAGTTTAGAGAGAGGAACCCGAGAAGTTCTCCCAGCACTCCGAGCATATTGACCTCACTCTATCACTATCAAGGGTGCACCCCTATCCACGGTATCTCCCACATTCACCATTATCTCTCTAACCTTGCCATCCTTGGGCGATACTATTTCATTCTCCATTTTCATTGCCTCTAATATCAGAAGCACGTCTCCTTTTTTCACAGCATCTCCAACCTTGACTCTGATATCCAGTATCTTACCTGGCATAGGAGCAGTTACTGCGCCTTCAACGGTTTTATTAGAAACACTCTCCTTCAATTTAGCAGATGTATTTACCGGCACATTTGCAGGTGCCATGGCCACTGATTGCACCGTGGGCGTTGAAGAAGGTTCACCCAGCTCCTCCACTTCCACTGTGTACTCCCTACCGTTAACAACAACCTTAAACTTCCTCTTCATCTCAATCGCCTCATTCCTGCCATTCTCCCATAATATTTCCAGGGAGACGGTTTCACGCTTATTATCCTGAACTTTCTGCCACCCAAATAAAGGCTTATGGCACCAGTTATAGCGGCTATTACCTCTTCGTCCATTTCTTCCACACTCCTTGAGCCAATATCAACCTTCTTTGAAGGCTTTTCATCCTTATTATTCTTTTCCTCATCACCTATGAATCTTGCAAATGTGTACATCACCACTGCAAGAATTCCAAGGACGGAAAATACCACACCCATGCCGATTCCGGAGAGAAGGAGCCCTTCGTCCAGACCGTTCTTGGATTTTTCAACATGAATTGGGCTCATTTTAACATCCATTGAGCCGCCAAGGTCATAGAAAATCACTGCAAAGCGTTCAGTAGCATTGTAATTTTTCAGAAGATAAAATTCAACCGTTTTATTCCCGCTCGTCAACGCACTTTTAAACACGGTATCGTTTCCTATAACTATCTTCATCCCTGCCATTACTGTGGAGGGAGAAATATGAGTTATAATATTCATGCTTACCCGGGCGCCCTCTTCAGGATGTGTGGTTATGTTTGAAAGTGCAGTTGTAAGGGAAGCAAATCCGTTTTCCAAAATTATATTGATCCATCCTCCATGAGATGAAACCCCGAAATTATCCGCCCTGTAACTGACATTCCAGTTTGCATTCACGCTCTCTCCAGAGGCATAGGCGAAGGTCAGAAGAATAATTAGAGATATACAGAAAAGGGCCCTCAACACATCACCTACAGAGGTATATTCCCATGCTTCTTTGCAGGTCTATCTTCCATCTTGTTCTCCAGCATTCTGAGCGCCTGAATGATCTTCGGTCTGGTCTCATGGGGGTATATTACATCGTCCACGTACAAGCGGGATGCGGCAACATAGGGGTTGGCAAACTTGTCCCTGTACTCCTTTATTAGTTCTTGCCTCCTTTTATCCGGGTTCTCCGCATTGTTTATCTCCTTCCTGAACACTATGTTCACTGCACCCTCGGGACCCATAACAGCAATTTCGGCGGTGGGCCACGCATAAACCACATCGGTGCGAAGATGCTTTGAACCCATACCTATGTAGGCCCCACCATATGCCTTGCGCATTATCACGGTTATCTTGGGCACGGTGGCTTCGCTGTACGCGTAAAGCAATTTAGCACCATGCCTAATTATACCTCCATGCTCCTGCTCCACACCGGGCATGTATCCAGGCACATCAACCAGGGTAATAATCGGTATGTTAAAGGCGTCACAGAATCTTATGAAACGCGCCGCCTTATCACTTGCATTTATATCAAGAACACCTGCAAACACCTTTGGTTGATTTGCAACTATTCCAACGGTCTTACCTGCCATCCTGGCAAATCCAACAACAATGTTCTCTGCAAAGAAGGGATGTATTTCAAAGAACGTACCCCGATCCACAATGAGGTTTATAACATCCCTTACATCGTAGGACCTCTTTGGATCTTCAGGTATGACTCTGTCCAGAGAGTATTCAATCCTGTCCGGAGGATCACCCACATCCACCTCCGGGGGATCTTCCATATTATTTGAAGGAAGATAACTGAGAAGAATCTTCACCATGTTAAGGGCCTCATCCTCGTTTCTGGCAAAAAGATGGGCGTTTCCACTCTTCTGATTGTGCACCAGAGCACCACCAAGAGTCTCGAAATCAACATCTTCGCCGGTTACAGCCTTGATAACCTGGGGCCCTGTTATGAACATGTGGGCCGTCTTGTCCACCATTATCACAAAATCCATTATGGCCGGTGAGTATACCGCACCACCTGCACTTGGACCCATTATCACTGCAATCTGAGGCACAACTCCACTGGCCATGGTGTTTCTGAAGAATATCTCTCCATATCCCTTGAGAGAATCAACGCCCTCCTGAATCCTCGCTCCCCCAGAATCGTTGAGCCCTATTATCGGTGCTCCGTTCTTCAAAGCCAGATCCATTATTGTGGTTATCTTCTGGGCGTGCATCTCTCCCAGGGAGCCACCGAGAACTGTGAAATCCTGGGCATATACAAATACGAGTTTTCCATTTATTGTACCGTAACCTGTGACAACACCATCTCCAGGTACCCTCTTTTTGTCCATTCCAAAATCAGTGGCACGGGACTGGGCAAACATTCCTATTTCAACGAATGTCCCGGGATCGAGAAGTTTCTCAATCCTCTCCCTAGCTGTGAGTTTACCCTTTTCATGCTGTTTCCTTATGCGCTCCTCTCCGCCACCGAGCATAGCCCTTTTTCTTTTTTCCTCGAGCATAGTAATCCCCCACTTCCGTCAATCGGTTTAACGAGTTTCGACGATAGTAAATGCTCCAGGTATATTATACTTGCGCATCATATCACCGTTGGAGCGCGGTACTCTCCATAAACCTCCTTGAGCGCAGATACAATCTCACCAAGGGTGGCATTGCTCTTCACACATTGATAAATGTAGGGCACAATATTGTTTTCGTTGGACTCTTCCATCTCTGCAATCCTGCTCAATTCATTTAAAGCCCTTTTCACCTTGTTGCTATCCCTGTTCGCCCTAAACCTACGAAGTCGCTCTATTTGCCTCATACACATTTCCTCACAAACCTTCATTATCTCGATACTCACCTCCTCTTTTTCATCTACAAATCTATTAACACCCACAACAATACGATCCCCATTTTCAATCCCCATCTGCATCCGGTATGCTGAATCTGCTATCTCCCTCTGCACATATCCAACCTCTATGGCCCTGGTCATTCCACCCAGTTCTTCAATCCTATCCAGGTACTTCCAAACTTCCTCCTCAATTGTATCCGTAAGCCATTCCACATAGTAGGAACCGCCCATTGGATCAATGGTATCCACCACACCACTTTCATACGCTATAATCTGCTGCGTGCGCAGAGCAATTTCCACAGATTTGCGAGTTGGTAGTGCAAGTGCCTCATCATAGGAATTTGTGTGTAAACTCTGAGTTCCTCCGAGAACAGCAGCAAGTGCCTGTATTGCCACTCTAACTATGTTGTTGAAGGGCTGCTGGGCAGTAAGAGTGGAACCTCCAGTTTGAGTGTGAAACCGCATCATCATTGACTTGGGATTTTTCGCACCAAACCTTTCACGCATAACCTTTGCCCATATTCTTCTGGCGGCTCTGAACTTGGCAATCTCTTCAAAGAAATTATTGTGCGCCGCAAAGAAGAAGGATAGGCGAGGGGCAAATTTGTCCACATCCACACCTCTACGGGTGATCCATCTAACATACTCAATGCCATCTGCTATTGTGAATGCCACCTCCTGGACCGCAGTGCTCCCAGCCTCACGAATGTGATATCCGGAGATGCTTATGGGATTCCACTTTGGTATTTTCTCAGCACAGTATACAATGGTATCCGCCACCATGCGCATTGAAGGTTGAGGTGGAAATATGTACGTGCCCCTGGCTATGTATTCCTTGAGTATATCATTCTGGATGGTTCCCCTCAATACACCAGGAGAGATACCTTTTTCCTCCCCAACAATCTGATACATGCTTAAAAGTATTGCCGCCGTGGAATTTATGGTCATTGAGGTGCTTATTTTGTCAAGTGGTATCCCATCAAACAGGATCCGCATATCCTCAATTGTATCTATGGCCACTCCAACCTTGCCCACTTCCCCCAAAGCCATAGGATCATCAGAATCGTATCCCACCTGGGTGGGTAAGTCAAACGCCACACTGAGCCCTGTTTGTCCCTGCTCCAGCAAAAACTTGTACCTTTTGTTTGTCTCCTCTGCTGTTCCAAATCCCGCATACTGCCTCATTGTCCACAGACGACCACGGTACATGGTTGGATAAACGCCCCTGGTGAAGGGATACTCCCCCGGAAATCCCAATTTTTCAATATAGTCCCAATCCTTAAGATTATCTGGTGCGTACAATCTATCTATATTCACATCAAAATCCAGCACAAATTTTTTCCTCTCACCCTTCCTCTCAAGAAATTTCTTTAGAGTTGTGCTTTCCCAACGCTCCCTTTCCCTGATTATTCTCTCCACATCCACATTTATCCCTCCACAAGTTCCAGAAGAAATCTGGTGCTCTGTGGGTGCACAAATGCTATTTTTTTGCCCCCTGCACCGAGTCTGGGTTCTTCATCAATAAGCCTGTATCCCAGCTCCTTCAAAACTTTCAGGGATTTTTCAATGTTTTCCACCTCAACGGCAAGATGATGCAATCCTTCACCCCTTTTCTCTAAAAACTTATTGATTGGCGAATTCTCGTTAATGGGCTCAAGAATCTCTATTCTGGCATTACCAAGATGAATTATTCCAACCCTTACCCCCTGATCATCCACATTTTCATATTCTACTTTAAAACCCATATCTTTCCATATTTTCACGCCTTCTTCCAGATTTTTAACCGCTATTGCAACATGATCAATCTTCTTTATCATTGCAGAGCACCTCCTTTTTAAAGATTTCATAAAGATTCTCTACTGCACTATAATAGTCACACTGGCATTCTGCCACCTTCTTCACATAGGCATCAAACGACTCGTTTCCATTGAGAAATTCAATTGCAAGATCATCCACATGGTCCAGAAACATTGTTCTAAGCAATCCCCTTATCTTATCAACATACATTGGGTTCTCCATACTCAAGTGCTCCTCAATCTTATCAAGAAGTGGTATTACCGTGGCCCTGTTGTACCCTATTGTTCTTACTATTGGAGGGGTCCATCCGTCTCTGGGTTCCACATTATCCCTCAAATAAGCCTCTGTAAGATCTGCTCCGTTTATATCACACTTATTTATCACATATATATCCGCACTCTCAATTATCCCTGCCTTCATCATCTGTATATCATCACCCATATTGGGCATGAGCACGAGTACTGTGGTATGGCATATGTAGGACACCTCAACTGCAATCTGCCCCGTGCCCACGGTTTCCACAATTATGTAATCCATCCCCGCAAGGGCAAGAACCTTGAGGATGTCCTTTACAGACCTTGATATCCCCTCCGGATTATCCGCACAACTTATGCTTCTAATGAAAACATTGGGATTTGTTGCATGTCTCTGCATTCTTATTCTATCCCCCAGTATGGCTCCACCGGTGTAAGGAGATCTTGGATCAACAAGGATCACTCCAACCTTCTTACCCCTTTCAACCAAGAGTGAAATAACATGATCTATCAACGTGCTCTTCCCCACTCCTGGAGGACCGGTGAAACATATAATCTTACCCTTCACCGGACAACCGTATATCTTTCCGATCACTTCCTTTCTAAGATCTGCATCCCTCTCCATCATTGTTATTAGTTTTGAAAGTGCAACCCTATCCCCCGACCTCACCCTCTCCAGAATTTCGCCTATTTCACCCATTCTCCCACCTTCTCAACTATAAACTTTAAAGAAGTACCCGGCCCAAATACCTCTTTGATTCCCATCTTCTTCAGAGCCTCCACATCATCTGGAGGTATCGTACCACCGCAGAAAACAGGAATATCCACACCCTTCTCCTTCATCAACTCAATAACCCGCCTGAAAAGTTGAAGATGTGCACCGGATAGACAACTTAGACCTATAAGATCAACATCTTCCTGTATTGCAGTTGCTACAACCTGCTCAGGACTCTGCCTGATTCCGGTGTAAATAACCTCGTACCCTGCGTTCTTTAATGCCCTTGCAACTACCTTGGCTCCACGATCGTGACCATCGAGCCCGACCTTTGCTATGAGAATCCTTTTTCCCATTGTTATACGATATTACAACATTGAATTTAAATTTTTCTTCATTTTATTTTCATAATTCGTTTTTATTTTGTTTTATCTTTGAATTTTAAATACGATACGCAAATATGGGGAGAAAAATTTTAATAAGTTGCTTCATAAAACCCCATACATGCTTTCGGTGAGAAATCTAAAGGTGTATCGAGGAGATACGGAGATAATAAAAGGGATAAATATGGATTTTCAAGATTCCAAGATTCATGTTATTCTCGGGATTAACGGTTCAGGAAAGAGCACGCTTGCAGGAGGAATCATGGGGATATATCCCACCACGGGAAAAATAGAATTGAATGGGAGAAGAATAGATCACATGGGCATCACCGAACGTGCCAAACTGGGCATAACACTCTGTTTTCAGGAGCCAGCAAGATTTGAGGGGATAATTATAAAGGACTACCTGCTGATTTCCTCAAAAGAAAAAAGCCTAAATTCGCTGTTCTCCGTTCTAAATCTCGTTGGACTACCGGTTGAGATAGTGAAAAAGAGAATGGACGATACCCTCAGCGGTGGTGAGAGAAAGAGAATAGAACTCGCATCTGTTTTACTTATGAAACCCAGAGTGGCAATACTTGATGAACCAGATAGTGGCATAGATATGCTTTCCTATGGAAAAATAGGAGAGGCGGTGTATACTCTGAAGAAAAATGGAGCTACAGTCATTCTGATCACCCATAACAAAGAACTTGTAAACCTGGGAGATGTGGCCCATGTGCTCAGTAACGGAAAGATAATAAAATCCGGTGAGCCAAAACTTGTGAAAAGTTTTTTTGAAAATATGAATGGGGGTGATGAGGACGAATGTTCTTGAGAGCATATCAAGGTACACCGGAATAGTGGATGAAAATACCCCCAGATTACTCATACACAAAAATAAACCTGTTAAAATTAAACTGGCAGATGGTATAATCATAAATACAGAAGAGTTGAAGGACAGCACGGTTATAGATATCCTGGTTGAAAGGAGTCTTGAAAAACCCGTACATATTTGCTTTGCAATATTGAACAAAACCGGAGAGCAGAGTATAAATGCAAGGATAACAGTAAAGGATAACTCAAAGGTGCACTTTATTTCCCATTGTGTATTTCCAAATGCAGAAAAAGTTGTTCACAAGTCAAATATCCAGTTTCAAATAGGACATGGAGCAGTGGTAAAATACGAGGAAAATCATATTCATTCTCAGGAAGGAGACATAGAAATAGATTCCAAGGTGCACGTGAATACAGGCATAAAATCAAGATTCGATCTTAGTTTTACTGCAACACATGGAAGGGCTGGAAAATTAAACTCATCTACGGATATTCATGTGGGTGCAGAATCTTCAGCAAATGTTATTGCTAAGATCCTTGGAAAGAAGGATGATTACATAGTTTTAAACGAAAAGATAACACTGGAGGGCTGTGAATCGAATGGGATGGTAAAAACAAGAAATGTGCTAACCGAAAGATCAAAAAGCGTGGTGAACTCTGAGATAACAGGACTCGGAATAGAATCCAGAGGTCACATAGACTGCACAGAGATATTGATGGATGAGGCAACAGCCATGGCCTATCCAATAGTAAACGTTCAAAATCCCACTGCAAAACTTACACACGAGGCTGCAATAGGTCGGGTTGATAAAAAGCAGATAATAACCCTTCTGTGCAGAGGACTTTCTGAGGAAGAGGCCACGGACTTCATAGTCCAAGGACTTCTGAGGTGAGTTAATGAAAATCCTTATGGGTGTGGGTAACGAACTCAGGGGAGACGATGCCATTGGAATCTATGTAGCCAGAAATTTTCACAGGAATGATTGGCATGTGATAATAGCCGGCCAGGTACCGGAGGACTTCACCTCCGAGATAAGGAGGATCAAACCTGAAACTTTGGTACTGGTAGATGCCGCGTTGATGGGCTTATCTCCCGGAGAGTTCCGTATCGTACCAATTGAGAAAATCCCGAACGTGGCATTCAGCACCCATGGTATGCCACTTTCATTCTTTCTAACCTACATTAATGATTTCGTGGGAAACAGCATTCTCATAGGAATTCAGCCTAAAACAATGGAGTTCGGAGTTCAGATTAGCCAAGAAGTGAAGAGAGGTGCAGATCAGTTAATTAAAATACTTCAAAGCGAAAATTGGAATTTAATAAAATCATTGTGACTTTCGTTTTATATTTTACTTGCACGTCTCATCTTTTCACGGGCCTGGTTCACAATATCTATAATACCTTCTTCATCCATTTCACCCACTTCTACGTATTCATTCTCCTCAGCTGACCTTAAAATCTCTAGAGCATATTCACTTCTGATTATGCAACTTCTCCAATCACCCTTTGAGCCCACGATACCAAAGGATATATCCGAGCTCTTTGCTGTGAAATCCTCACAAGACAAACAGGCAAGTTTCACATCTCTCCTAACACTCTCTAAAGAGATCTTTTTAACTTCACCATTTCTAAGCACCACTATAAACTCATTCATTTTTATCTCTGCACTTTTTATTTGTGGAAGACTAATTCCCATTTCTCTTTCCAACATTGTTTTAAATCCGTCCTGTGTGAATGAACCCATACAAAATAGACCAATGATAAGTTTTATCCTTTCAAATATATCGCCTACCTGCATAGGATATTCTCTCATATCCCTTATTACCTGACACTGGCAAGGTGTGCCAATTATTGCAATTCTATCCAATCTCCCAACTTTTAAAGCATCCACTATCGCATCCACCATTGGAGTGATAACCCATTTCGTTCCAATGGCAGACTTGAGTTGCTCACTATCTTTTATAACAATCGCTTTAGAATTCCAATTATCATCCGCCTTCACAACGATGGCCCCATCTATTTCATTTGAATCCAAAGCATAGGCTATAAGTGCTGTGGTGGCACCAAACGATGGTTTTCTGGATCTTACTCTAACCACATCTATATATTCCCCAAAATATTTTTCATACATCAAATCACCTCCGCATTTTCCTTTTTCAATTTAAGAAAGTTTCGGGGACATCTAAAATAACAGGTTCCACATCTTATACATTTATCCATCCTTACCTCTGGCATACCTTTAATCATTTCTATGGCCTCAACAGGACAAGAAAGTGCACACATACCGCATCCCACACATAAACCACGGGCAACAATTTCATCCTGAAGGTCCTGACCACTCGCTCTCTTTTTCTTTATGAGATTTTTAAATGGAATCAAATATTTTGAATTACCCTTTAAATAAGCATCTAGGAACTTTTTCAAAATCTCAACCGATGCAGGGCATCCAGGAATTGCATAGTCTATATTGATAACATCAGAAACTGGAACGAAGGTCATATGATATGCCTGCGGTATTTGATTACCCCTGCAAAACCTTGTTATACCCCCAACACAAGCACATGATCCCACAGCAACTATATCCCTGCACAATTCCCTTAGTTTTTTAAGAATTTTTATATGCTCAGGAAACTCTAAACATACAGATCCACTTACAAATCCAATATCAGCCTCTGTCATTTCTTTATTATCTACCAAATTTGGACAGTAAACCAACTCAACATCTGGATTTGTAAGAACTCCAAGAAAGTTAATCATACATCCGCTACAATCTGCGAGTTTGATGTATATAACCTTCATCCCCCATCCCTCCTAACAATTATCCTATGTGTTGCACACGAAAGGCAGGGATCATAACTTCTTACAATTACCTCTGCAAATTTCAAAGGAGCACCCACAAGTGCAGCATCTATTACAGGTATATTGAACATAGTTGGAACTATTATCCTATAATCCATTATTATCCCATCCTGTCTTAAATTCAACACATGTATGTTTGTACCCCTTGGGGCTTCATGAACGCCAATACCCATTCCACTTTTTGGTTCAAAAAATGTTCTTGTTTCTCCATTGGTATTTAGGAGTCCACATAATTCCTCTATCCTATCGCATCCCTTTAAGGCATCTTCTATGTAAGCCATATTTATTGCCAATGGGAATCTGGAATCAAACTTAAAGAATCTCTTTAATCTTGCCCTTGGACCCACCTCAGTTATCTCGTTATTATACATGGCCAGGGACGATCCAGTTTCCCTTATTGGTTCATCCAGATCGTAATACTTTTCAGGTGGCACTACTGATACATCCAGAAGATTTACCTCATTTCTATCCCCATAATATGGGTGCGTGGCCAAAAAGGGTAAATTAACGTTCCCGAGATCTTCAGGAATTTTATTTTCTTCCACCATTTTACCCAATCTTTCCTCAAAAGATGTGCGGAACTCCTCCATTAATGTCTTATATTCTCTCGTTGATTTTTCTATTTCTTCCTTACCTTTATCGCTTACATTTTTCAGCATGCCTCCAACGCAGACATTGGAGGGATGAATGGGTGCATGCCCGCTTATTTTAACTATCTCACTGGCCAATTCAAGCATTTTGAAAATTTTTTTCAACACAGCCCTATCATCTTCAAAGAAATCCTGGTAAAGAAAGAGCATATGCATGGCATGGCTTTGCAACCTGTTTCCCAATCCCGCTATTTCCCTTAGGATAAGTCCGTCTTTAGGAGGTATGATACCAAGCACATACTCCGTTGCTTCAATCGCCGCGATACCATGCGTAACATGGCAAACACCACATATCCTCATTGCCGCCACAGGCAAAAACTCAAGATCCTTTCCCACAAACATCTTTGAAAATCCCCTCACCGGCATAAACGGGTAAAAAAATCCTTTTTTTATTCTATCTTCTTCATCAACATAAACGATAATTTTTCCATCTGCTTCGATTCTTGTAACTATAGATTCTATTTTATTGCTCATTAAATACGATATTCGTTTTAAACATATAAATATTTCTCAAAATCAATCCATTTTGCATCACATAGATGATCCAAGTACCTTGCAAATTTCCGTTTAAAAACATTTACACTCCAATGAAAAATAATTTTCCACCATTTTTACGAATTTTAAAATCTAAAAAACGACTATCGTAACATTTATTAGGTAAAATGCGATATAGTAGCGATGTGTCTTGCCATACCTGGAAAAATTGTGAAAATCGATGGAAATGTGGCCATTGTGGATTATGGTGGAATAAAAAAAGAGGCACGCATAGATTTCGTTCCTGACGTTAAAATAGGGGATTATGTGATCGTTCACACGGGATTTGCCATTGAAAAATTGAAAAAAGATGAGGCATTAAAAAGCATAGATGCTTGGGAATTCATACTGGGGGATGATGATGAAGACCAGGATGCTCATTGATAGAATAAAAAAAGAGGCTTTGAAAATAGGACGCGTTGTCAGATTCATGGATGTCTGTGGCACCCACGAGGATACCATAAATCGTGGGGGAATAAGAACACTCCTCCCTGAAAATGTGAAAATATTTGCAGGTCCCGGGTGTCCTGTATGCATTACACCCGTTGAAGACATAGTGCGCATGATGGAGATTGCAAAAAGAAGAGAGATGGTAATAACAACCTTTGGTGATATGTACCGTATTCCAACTCCAATAGGTAGTTTTGCAGATTTCCGTGCAGAGGGACACGACGTTAGAATAGTTTATTCAATTCACGACGCCTACAAGATGGCACTCAAAACGGACAAGATGGTTGTTCATTTCTCACCAGGATTTGAAACCACCACAGCCCCTACTGCAGGCATACTCCAGGAGGTATGGGACAAAAATATTGAAAATTTCAAAATATACTCGGTACATCGTCTCACACCTCCCGCCGTTGAATATCTTCTGAAACAAGGGTCAAAATTTGATGGGCTCATCACTCCGGGACATGTATCCGCCATTATAGGAGTCAGGGGCTGGGAGTATATAACGAGAGACTACGGCGTTCCTCAAGTAATCTCTGGATTTGAACCGGAGGATATTCTCATATCCGTGCTGATGCTTCTCAAAATGCTCAATGAGGACCGTGTAGCGATAGAAAACGAGTACACCAGGGTTGTAGAGTATGATGGAAACTTGAGTGCTCAGAAGGCCATAAAAAAGTTCTTCTCAATACAAGATGCAAAGTGGAGAGCCCTCGGAACAATTCCCAAAAGCGGTCTTGTCCTGAAGGAGGAATACGAGGATATGGAAATAAGAACCCACTTGGATGTGGATGTCCCAGAAATGGAGGACCTTGAAAGGGGTTGCAGATGCGGGGAGGTCCTGAGGGGGCTTATCCTTCCTAATGAATGCCCATTATTTGGAAAGGTTTGCACACCATCCTCACCCGTGGGTCCCTGCATGGTTTCCTACGAAGGCACATGTCAGATATTTTACAAGTATGGCTCTCTGTTCGGGTGAACCTATGAAATGTGTAAAAATAAGTGTAAATGGTATAGTCCAAGGCGTAGGATTTCGCCCCTTTGTTTACAGACTTGCCAGTGAAAATTCTCTAAGAGGATACGTAAAAAATTTAGGGGATGCTGGAGTGGAGATTGTTGTTGAGGGTGCTGAGAAGGATATTAAAAACTTCATAAATATGTTGAAGTTAAAGGCCCCTCCTCTTGCAAGGGTGGAGAAGATAGAGGTGAAGAGCATATCTCCAAAGGGTTTCAGTACATTCACCATACAAAATAGTTCCTTGGAAAAGAAGGGTGGTGATTCCATAATTCCGCCGGATATTGCAATATGCGAAGATTGCCTTAAAGAACTTTTTAATCCGACAGATAGAAGGTATCTGTATCCCTTTATAGTGTGTACCAACTGCGGACCAAGATTTTCAATAATTGAATCCCTTCCATACGACAGAGAAAACACATCCATGAGCGAATTTCCCATGTGCAAGGATTGCAAAGAAGAATACGAAGACCCTATGGACAGAAGATATCACGCAGAACCCGTGTGCTGTCCATCCTGTGGACCAAGTTATACTCTTGTGGATAGGAAAGGAAATAAAATAAAAGGGGATCCCCTTAGAAATGCATCCAAATTGATAGACGATGGGTATATAATTGCCATCAAGGGTATAGGAGGATTCCATATAGCATGCAATGCCAATGATGAGAGAGCCATAGAAACCCTGAGAAAAAGGGTGAGAAGACCTCAGCAACCATTTGCAATAATGGCAAAGGATATGGATACAATAAAGAGTTTTGCCATAGTGAGCAAAGATGAATTGGAAGAAATGAAAAGTTATCGTCGTCCAATTATATTACTCAGAAAAAAGAGACCTTTTCCGTTACCTGATTCCCTAGCCCCTGGGCTTCATACGATTGGAGTTATGCTCCCTTATGCCCCTGTACACCATATAATGTTTCATTATTCAAAAACTCCAGTTTACGTTATGACTTCTGCCAATTATCCGGATTTCCCAATGGTGAAGGATAATGAGAAGATTGGGGAAATAAGAGATGTGGTCGATTACTTCCTCATCCACAACAGAAGAATTGTGAACAGAGTTGATGATAGTGTTGTAAGATTTGTGGACGGAAAGAGAGCAATCATACGCCGTTCCCGCGGATTTGTGCCCCTCCCTGTGGGGAAATGCCACAGGTACAACGGCATTGCTCTTGGAGCTGAACTGATGAACTCAGTATCCCTAATAAAAAACGGGAAGGTGTATCCCAGTCAATACATAGGAAACACATCAAAGGTGGAAGTTCTAGAATTTATGGAAGAGGCCATTGAGAAACTGAGAAAGCTCATATCGGTTGATTCCATAGAACTAATCACTGTGGACTCACATCCCCTTTATTACACCTCAAGATTTGGGAAGGACCTATCAGAAAAGGAGGATGTGGACCTGCTTAGGGTACAGCACCATAAGGCACACATCGCATCAATAATGCTTGAATACGGCGTTGAGGAGATTATAGGAATTGCAATGGATGCAGTTGGTTATGGTTCGGACGGTAAGATCTGGGGTGGAGAGATATTCTCAATCACCCAAAGTAGCATAAAGAGACTTACCCACATTTCCTATTACCCAATTCCGGGAGGAGATCTAGCCGCCCATTACCCCCTGAGATCCCTCATCGGACTGCTCTCAAAGACATACGATGCTGAGAAAATAGAAAGTATAATTCGAAAGATGTGCCCCCAGGCAATAGACGCCCTCAAGCACAAGAAAGAATTTAATCTTGTATTCCACCAGATTGAAAAAAGAATAAACACACCCGAAACATCATCCACTGGGAGATTTTTAGATGCAATCTCTGTACTTTTAAATCTCACATACATAAGAACCTATGAGGGAGAGCCTGCAATGAAACTTGAGAGTTTTGCAATGGGTGGCAAAGAGATGAACATTGATGTGGAGGTGGATAAGGAGATAGAACTCCACACCATTATTCCACAGATTCTCGATTTATCCAGAAAGGATGCGGCATACAGCGTTCAAACAGCTATTGGCAGAGCATTTGCCATAGAAGCCATAAGACAAGCTGAAGAGATGGGCATAAAAAGCATTGGAGTTTCAGGGGGAGTCGCATACAATCAGATCATAATCTCCACAATGAGGAGAATCGTGGAAAACTCAAACCTAAAATTTCTGGTAACCAAGGACATTCCCCGGGGAGATAACGGCATAAGTGCCGGACAGGCCTACCTGGGTGGATTGTATCTGAATGGAAATTTAAGGAGGGATGAAATTGAGTAGGATAACCTTGATGGATGGAGCAGGTGGAGAGTTGATGGACCGCTTGATAAGAGATGTGATCCTATCAACCTTATCTCTAAAAAGGGCAGGCAGTGTCTCTCTGGATGATCTGGATGATGGAGCAACCGTTTCTCTTGGATCACAAGAGATCGTCTTCACCATTGATGGTCATACAGTGCAGCCAATATTCTTTCCTGGAGGTGATCTTGGAAAACTGGCCTTAAGTGGAACAGTGAACGATCTTGCAGTTATGGGAGCAAAACCCATGGCAATTGCTGTCTCTCTCATCCTTGAAAATGGATTTGAGAGAGATTCTCTTAAAAAAATCCTGAAATCAATGAACGAGGTGTCCACCAGCGTTCCCGTACCGATAATTACAGGAGATACCAAAGTTGTGGAAGATCAAATAGGCCTATATGCCATAACTGCCGGGATAGGTGTTGCAGAGCATGTCGTGCGTGATTCTGGAGCAAGGGTGGGTGATACGGTTCTCATAAACGGAGGAATCGGTGAGCATGGCTTCTCAATAATGAGCAAGAGAGAGGGTTTGGAATTTGAAACAGAGTTGAAGAGTGATGTATCTCCAATATGGAATGTCGTGGAGAGCGTGGCAAATGCAATTGGATGGGAAAACATTCACGCCATGAAGGACCCCACCCGTGGAGGGTTGAGCGAGGCGCTTAACGAGATGGCAACGAAGGCGAATGTGGGTATTGAAATAGAAGAGGAATCTGTTCCAATGGATCCTGCTGTACGGGCCGCTGGAGAGATGCTTGGCATATCTCCTTATATCATGGCAAACGAGGGAAAGGTAATAATAATTGTACCATCACAGTTTGCTCAAGATGCACTGGACGCAATGAGAAAATGTGAGAACGGAAAAAATGCAAATATAATAGGCAGAGTAACAAAAGAATTTCCAGGGAAAGTCATACTGAAAACAAAGATAGGAGGTAGGAGATTTCTCGAGAGACCCATGGGCGATCCTGTGCCCAGGGTATGTTAGGAGGTGAAAAAATGCATGAGTGGGCTCTTGCAGATGGAATAATGAAAACGGCCCTGGAATTTGCAGAGCAGCACAGGGCAAAAAGAATAAAGAGGGTTACCATTGTTCTTGGAGAACTACAGGATGTGGAGCAGGAAATTGTGGAGTTCGCATTGAACGAAATGAAGAATGGAACCATGGCAGAAGAGGCAGAATTCAGATTCGAGGAAGAGGAAGCAATATTTGAGTGCAGAAATTGCGGATATGTGTGGAAATTAAAGGATGTGAGTTCCAATATGAATGAGGAAATAAGGGAAGACATACACTTCGTACCAGAGGTTGTGCATGCGTTCCTCGCTTGTCCGAATTGTGGAAGCAGAGATTTTGAAGTTGTGAAGGGTAGAGGAGTTTACATAAAGGAGATAGTTGTGGAGGAATGAATATGATAGATCCAAGAATTAGGGCAATAGAGGAAAGAACAAAAAATGTGAAGAGGATTATCCCTGTTGTTAGTGGAAAGGGCGGTGTTGGAAAATCCTTGATCTCGACAACCCTGGCCCTATTGCTGCGGGAGAGAAATTACAGGGTTGGTCTCCTAGATCTAGATTTCCATGGGGCAAGCGATCATATAATTCTGAATGCAGATACTACCACTCTTCCAGAGGAGGAAAAGGGAGTAATTCCCTCAGAGGTTGCTGGAATAAAATTTATGAGCATTGTGTTTTACTCTCAGGATAAACCCACGCCTCTTCGAGGTATGGAAATAAGTGATGCACTTGTAGAACTAATGGCAATAACCAGATGGGGGCCATTGGATTTTCTCATAATTGACATGCCACCTGGAATGGGTGATCAATTTTTAGACCTTCTCAGATTCTTGAGAAGAGGAGAATTCATACTAGTTGGTACACCCTCGCCCCTGGCACTGAACGTCGTAAATAAGGTTCTTGAGGTTCTTAAAGAGCAAAATGTAAAGGTGCTTGGGTTAATAGAAAATATGGCCAAGGATAAAGAATTCCTAGAAGAACTGGCAAAGAAGCATTCCATAAGATATCTTGGAAAGATAAAGTTAATAACCAGCATAGATTCTGTGATAGGCGATGTCGAGAAACTCCTGAATTCGGAGTTTGCCCAGGAACTAAAAAAAATAGTTGAGATAATTTAATCTGCAGGAACAACCAGGTTCTTAGACAATTTATCCTCGTCGGCTAACAGAAATTCATCGGTCATCTTAAGGCATTTCCTAGGGCATATCTCAGCACACTGACCGCAAAAAACGCAACGGGAAACATATATCCTTATTTTCAAGGGTGCAGCCAGTTTAGCACCATCTTTGCAGTGCATTATTATCCATTTTTTATCCCTAACAATTTCTATGGCTTTAGAGGGACATACCTGAGCACAAAGTCCGCATCCAACACATTGATCAGTATTGTATTCCAGTTTTCCTCGGAAATCTGGTGGCGTTGGGACTGGAGGATTTATCTTTATCTCATTATTTTGTACACCTTCAATAAATTTACTGGTGTTTTTAGGAGCGTACTTTGCAGGAAACTTGTTTGTGAATGGCTTTTTGAATAGCAATTTTAAAACCTCAAAAAACATCATTTTTATCACCTCACAACATCACATCAAGAGCTATAAAAACCAAAGCAATCAACGAGGCCAGCGTGAGATATCCCCAGTACATTTTAACTACCTGATTCACCTTGAATCTTGCAACGGATACTCGTATAAATGTCATACAAAAGAAGATCACTATTTCCAATTTCAGAAGGAAAAACAGGAAATCCACAATGTTCCATGCCCACGGAGGGAGTGAAACATAACCGCTCAGCAATGGAGATAAATTGTAAGGGAAGAATATGGCCACTATGAGCGATGACATAACCACAGTTTTCACAGCATCTGCTATGTAGAACAATCCAAGATTTCTCCCGGAATACTCAACAAATAAACCCTCCGCTATCTCAGTTTCTGCCTCGGCAATATCAAATGGGACCTTTGTTATCTCCCCCGTTGTAACCAAGAGCAGAACGACAAGTAGAATCACTGCACCTATCCATCCCCATGGTCCCATTATACTCCATACAGGATGCTCTGCAAATACAGCCAATGAAAATACTCTCTCTCCAGGATAGAGCGAGGCTATTTTCCAAGCAAGAGCAATCACGGTTATGGCCAGTGGAAACTCATAGGACATCATGAGAACCATTTCCCTCTGGGCACCTATGGAGGCAAAGGGTGAGGATGAAGCAAATCCCCCTGCAACCATCGCAAGGGAGGGGATAGTAAGAAGGTAGAGCACAAGTATAACGTCTCCATGACCCTGGAGAACTGGACCGAATGGCCCCAGGGGTATATAGAGCAGAATAACCAACGTTGAGGCAAGAGAGATTATTGGGGCTGAGTTGTAGAGCCATGAGATAGCATCATCTGGAACTATGCTCTCCTTCTGCAGTAATTTTTTCACATCCCAGAAGGGTTGCCACACTGGTGGTCCTACTCTCCACTGCATATGGGCTGCAAGTTTTCTATCAATGCCCTTAGTAAGCAATCCAAAGGGTATAGCAAAAATGGCAATGCCGCAAGTAGCCACCATGTACCATAGCAACTCTATAATATTAATGGGCATTGCGCATCAACCTCCTTGTCTTTTTAACACTCAATTCATGCATATACTCTTTTGTGATTTCATACTCCTTTCCACGCTCATTAACAACGGTAACTCTATTCAAACAAGACATACATGGATCCGTACTCGCTGCAACTATTGGCACATCCGCTATCTGAGCACCTAAAAGCATGGGAATCCAAGGCAGAACATTGTTATAGGTAGGTGCTCGAATTTTCCAAGACAAGAATGGCTCTTTGTTCTTCTCAAGCCTAACATAGTGAATATCCTCGCCCCTAGGTGCCTCCACCCTGCCTATGCCCTCCCCCTCTGCCTTCTTAATCATCATTTTTAATTTCACCAGATTCCTCTCAGCCAGTATTGGTCCGGAGGGCATATTCTCAATGGTCCAGTTTATAATATCAACACTCTGCTTCACCTCCAAAAGGCGCACTATTATGCGATCATACACATCCCCATGTACTTCCCCATTGTACATATTAGGAGTTATGGCCTTTACGCCATAATCGGCATAGGCTGCGTATGGAAAATCCTGGCGAACATCCTTGGGCACTCCAGAGGCCCGGGCTACAGGACCTACTGCGCAGAGTTTGAGTGCATCCTCTTTGGTAAGCACCCCAACATCCCTTGTTCGCATCCTTATTGTTCTATCCTTAAGATACATATCTCTAATCTTGGAGAATTTCTCAAGGTAAAATTCCATACCGTTCTTAATTTTTCTTTTACCCTCCTCTGTGATATCCCTGCGAACTCCTCCAATCATCATTATTGCCTTGGTAACCCGGTTTCCAGTGAGATACTCAATAAGATCCATCACATTTTCTCTAAGAGCCCAGGTGTAATGAAAAACTGTATCAAATCCAATTTCATGCGCTGCCACACCTGCCCAGAGAAGATGTGAATGTATGCGTTCAAGTTCTGCAACTATGGTTCTTATATAATCCGCACGCTCTGGGGGATATAGTTCAATTGCATCTTCCACTGCCTGCACCATACAGAGTGGATGGCAAACATTGCATATTCCGCAAACCCTCTCTGAAAGATAAATGCTCTGTATGGCATTGTTTCTGTTCATTCCAATCCATTCTATTCCACGATGTACTTGCGAGCAGAAAACATCCACACCAACTATTCTCTCACCCTCAACCTCTATCTTAAGGGTTATGGGCTCATGAATCGCAGGATGGAGAGGCCCTATGGGAATGGTGTAAGAGTTCTCACTCATTGGCATCACCTTCCTTCCAGGTTTCATACAATTTGTTAAGCATATCTTGTGGAAAGGTTTCATCTCTACGCCAAGGATACTTCCCATCTGGCCAGTTTTCTGGAAGGAAGAAGTGCCTCGTATCCTTGAGTCCCAGAAATTCCACTCCTACCATCTCATGAATTTCCCTTTCAGATATCAATGCACCTGGAATTAAATCAGTAATAGTTTGAATTTTTAAGTCATTCTTTGGAAGTTTGACTCTAACAGATACGGTTTTTTCCTGATGCTGTTTCCCATAATCAATTGTAAAATGATAGAGCAGTTCAATGTTCTCGCCAAGATCCGTGGCAGATATCACCGCGAAATGAGGATGATCCTGGATCTCAAAAAGAAACCTAACAAATTTCATAAAATCCTCCGTGGATATATCCACAAATATGCTGGTTCTCTTTATTTTCTTTGTTCCACAGGGTATCTCTTTAACTGTAACCTTGGCATTGAACCTTTCACCAATCATATCCACCAGCTTTTTAGTGTCCATTGCTCTCACCCCTAAGTCTCTCCAGTTTAAGCCATGCCTTAACCACACCATCTATTATCGCCTCTGGCCTGGGGGGGCATCCTGGAACGTATACATCCACAGGGATTACCTTATCCACAGGGCCGATTAGATTATAGGACTCGTGGAATACCCCCCCACTTATGCCGCAGGATCCAATTACGATTACAACTTTCGGATCAGGAACTTGCTCGTATATTCTCTTCAGTTTGTCTTCCATATCTCTTGTAACAGGTCCAGTTACCAGAAGAGCATCCGCATGTCTGGGAGAGCCTACAAGTTTAATACCGAACCTTTCCACATCGTATCTGGGTGTCAGTGCAGCGAGTATCTCTATGTCACATCCATTACAGGAACCAGTGTTTACATGGAAAACCCAGAGAGATCTATCAAAACTCTTTGTGGGAATCACGGAGCACCACCCCACAACGCGTACAGTATAATCATCACAGCAAGAACTCCTATGTACCAGCCAATGTAGTCTCTAACATCTCCAGTATGAATTTTTCTTAAAACTTCATAATATTTTTCAAGGGATGTGAAGAAACCCCAGTATATATTTGAAGCCCGAACCCTTGAATTCCCAACTGATTCAGGTTCATATCCGGAGAGAAATGGTTTTGTCTGATCGGTTCCTCTCTTACATCTCCCGTTACCTCTCCTCCATATCAAATAAGAGATAAGCAGTGCAACCAAAATCACCAGGACCCAGAGCAAGGGTGCCCAATAGCCATACGGGGTGAGAAAATCCATGTTCATGGCACCCCACCTCCGAGTACACGTGTGATGTATCCAACAGGATCAGAGAGGGCATGCGCTGCAGGAGAAACCAGATAATGCATGGCAATATTTGGGAATATCCCGAATAGTATGATAAAGAATGTCAAAATACCCATGGCAACAAGCATGGGGCGTGGAACCTCCCTAACATCATACATCTTTGGACCCATAAAGGCCGAATGGAAAACCTTTACGAAGGACGCAAGAGTGAGAATGCTCACAACCATTGCAATTATGGAGAGCAGTGGATTGAACATGTAAACAGATTCGTATATAAGAAGTTTAGACACAAAGCCATTGAATGGAGGAATTCCAGCAATGGCAAGAGCTCCAATCATAAAGAATATCATAGTGTACTTCATGGTATGGCCTAGACCACCCATCTTGTTCAAATCCGATGTACCAACCCGGTATATGATTGCTCCGGCAGTCAAAAACAGAAGCCCTTTGTACATGGCATTGTTCATCATATGGAAAATCCCCCCTTCCATCGCTGCTAAACCGTATTGATGAAATGCCGCGGTTCCCAGCGTGGCCAGACCAACTCCTACACCTAAGAGCATGTATCCTGTCTGAGAGAGACAATGATAAGCCATGAGTCTCTTTATATCGTGCTGTATAAGCGCCATGGTGACTCCAACAAACATGCTCAATACTCCAAGCACAATAAGGAACCACCCAAGGGTATAGGTATTGGCAGCGAGACCGAAAACAGTAAAGCACATCCTGAAGAGTCCATAAAGCGATGCTTGTGATGCTGTAACAAGCATGGCAGTTATTGCTCCAGGAGCTTTTCCATATCCATCAGGCACCCAGAAATGCATAGGTATCGCTCCTGCCTTCATTGCAAGGCTCACAGTTAAAAGTGCCATGGCAATTTTATCCAGACCTGTGAAGCCAGTTACCTGCATCCTATGTGCAATCATTGCCATATTTAGAGCGTCGTACTGCCCATAGAGTAAACCTATGGCAAATAGAACCATAAGACCTCCCAGAGTGCTCACAACTGCATATTTAAATGCGGCCTCAACGGCGATACCTTTATCCACACGATAGGCCACCAGGGCCGCCGAGGCAAGGGAATTTATCTCAAGAAACACAAAGAAGTTGAAAAGATCTCCTGTTAACATCATTCCAAGCATGCCCACGGTCATTAAAAGGAGGAGGGCATAATATTTATCCTGTCCTGTTTGCTCTTTCTCACAGGAAATTGAGTATATGGCCCCCGCTAGGGCAACCGTTGATGCGGTGAAAGCCATAAAAATGCTCATTGCATCCACTTCAAATATAATTCTTATGGGAATACCTCCAGAGTCGGGAGGTACTGTTAGATTATAGGGATTTGCACCGAACACATATACTTGAGTACCAAAATTGTAGACCTGATAGAGAAGCAGAAGTACCAAAATTTCTGTAAAAACAAGCGCTGATAGAACCCATACGTTTCTTAAACGAGCACTAAATCTGGATATAACAGGTGTGATAAATGCCGCAAGCATTGGAACCGCAATTATGAGAGCTGGAGAATTCTGCACCACAGCATCCCATATCATCCTTTCAACCTCCTTACCTTCCTCGCATCGAGGGTTCCGTAATGCCTATAAATTATCACGCAAAAGGCAAGTAGCATAGCCGTGGTGGCCACACCGATCACTATGGATGTAAGTGTGAGGGCCTGGGGTGTTGGAAGAACCATTCTGGTATTTGGAGCATTTGTGAATATGGGTGCAATTCCTCCGTTTTTATATCCCAGGGACACCAGAAATAGATTAACACCACTTTCAATCAGATCCAACCCGATAACAACTTTTATCAAATTTCTTTTGAACAGCGCTGCATATAGCCCAGTTATGATAATCAAGGCAACAGTTATATAAACGATATTAAACAGCATTTTTATCCACCTCCTTAAGATAATGTAAATAGTACATTACTATCACACTTAGACCTCCAAGTACCTCAATTCCAACAGCGAGATTCATTATTGGCAATGTGCCAGCCGTATTTAGATATCCTGGATTTGGACCATATGAAACTTTATTTCCAAATAGAAAACCTGTATTAGCAAGCCAGTTGTAGAAGAAAGAGGTCCTTATACCAATAAACGCTGTGATTATGAAAGCGAGTAAACCTATGGCCTCTGCACCAGTCAAATGTGTCTTTTTTATCCATTTTTTAACCCTCTCATAATTATAAGAAACAACAATAAGAGCTATACCTGTGGCTATCACCGCACCACCCTGAAAACCACCTCCGGGAGTTAAGTGTCCATGAGCAACGATGTAAAAACCGAATATCATAATAAAGACATAAAGGAAATTAGCCTGTGTACGCACAATTTTACTCATCATTTGGCATCCCTCCTTAAATTTCTGAGAACCATTCCAACAGCAAGTACTGCGGTGAACAGAACAGAAGCTTCACCCAATGTATCAAAACCTCTGTAATCAAAAACTATACTTGTAACAATGTTATTTGCACCTGTCTGGTTTTGACCATTGTGAAGGAAATAATTATCCATGTCCTCGAACCTTGGTTTCCCAAACACCAAATGCCCATCACCTGACATTCCAAAATCGGCTGGGTTAATGGCCACGTATAGGAGTGACAAAGAGAAAATAACAAACACCAAACAAAGGAGAATTCTTCTCATCCTTCCACCTCCCACCGGGATGTTCCCCTTATGGCAAGTATGAAAATTGCCGTGGTCAAACCCGCACCTATACCAGCTTCCGCTATTGCCACATCTGGAGCCTGAAGAACGTAGAATTCAAGAGACAGAAGGAAGGAAAATGCACCAAGGGCAACAGCACAGGCTAAAAGATCCTTGAAATGGATGGACATATATGCAGTAATCACCAATCCCAAAATTATTAAAATCTGAATGAGTATTTCAAATATCATTTTCTCACCTCCAGCCGGTCCACAACAGCATATTTTGGCTTCACCCCACTTTTATATGCAGCGCGGGCAATGGCATGGGCACCAACAGGATTGGTTAACAGCAATGCAGCAATCGCAATCAGGGAATGGAGCGCGAGAGTCAAATTCCATGGATTCCCACTCAAATACAGCTGGGTAAAAGCCCATGTCACCACACCGAGGGATGTAAATATGGATCCGAATGTTGTTGCCTTCGTTGCCGCATGCAATCTTGTATATACATCAGGAAAACGGAGAAGACCGATGACTCCGAGCCCGTTAAAGGTCAAACCTATCGCAATGAAAACATAAATGAGGTAAGAGGTCCACATTTAAATCCCCCCCTCCAGATATTTTGCAATGTAGAGTGTGGTAACAAAGGACAAAAGAGCGTAGACGATGGCTATGTCCACATAAATGAGCTCCCTGTATGCCACTGACAAAACTACCATAACAGCAACTATCAGCGTGTTTATCGTGTCAAGTGCAACAACCCTATCAGTCGCTGTTGGACCAAAAATTACACGGAGTAGGGATAGAAGTATCCATACGATAATTACAAATCCTGTTAAAAACCACATGTCAATCATCCGCAACCCTCCTTGCCCACCTGGGAAACGAGCCACATACCTTCTCAATGCTCGCATATTCTTTTTTCTCCTCTCCATGCGGCACATTTATCCAGTGCACATAAAGCACATTATCATCATCAACATCCACGGTCAAAGTCCCGGGAGTTAAAGTGATTGAATTTGCAAGAAAAGTAACGGCAAAATCTGTATTCAATTTTGGATCTATCTTAACTATCCCAGGTCTAATCTTTCCAGTTATAACCCTGTAAGCCACATCCAGATTGGCCTTGGCCATGGCCCAGAAAAATGGACCTATCCCGTAAACCATAAACAATAGCCACCTTGCAGGATTCAACATCCTGTAATTTCTTGACCTGCAGAGATAATTTTTTGTGATTGCCCCAACGATCAAACTCAAGAAAATCCCCATAACTATTTCAGAAGGTGCCCAGAACATCATAAAATGGCCACTACCTGCCGTTAGGACGAGATATATAACGAATGCAACGATTGTTGTGATTATGAATGCAATCATTTAATCACCATGTAAGATAATTGCAATTATAAATATATGTTTTTCGTTTTTTTGTGAATAAAAATTAAAATTTATTTTACGATTATCGTTGAAAAAAGAGGTGAAAAAACGCAAATGACATCATTCAGGAAACAATTTTATACTCTTTTGCATATCCATTAATATGCTGAGAAGATTTGGCGTGTCCATCGATGAAGAATTGCTCAAAAAATTTGATGAGTACATATCACAAAAGGGGTACGTTGGGCGCTCTGAAGCAATTAGGGATTTGATAAGAAACGCGTTGATAGATGAAAGCATTTCAAGGGGCAAAGAGGAGGTATTCGGAACAATAAGTGTCGTTTACGACCATGAGGTGAGAGGTATCAGCGAGAAGATAACACATATCCAGCATCACTATGTCAAGGAGATAAGGGCAGCAATCCACGTGCATATTGACGAGAGGAACTGCCTGGAGGTGGTTATAGTACATGGCAAATCTGCCATCATAAAAGAAATAGCAGATAAATTAAATAGCCTGAAGGGTGTCAAGAATGTAAGATTCCACCTGACCTCTGTGGAACCCTGATCATTCCTCTATTTTCATAAAATAATCTCCCCTAGGCTTCATATCCTTGAAATCCTCCCAGTTTAGTTCCGTGATCTCTTTGTCTATTTTCATTTCAAATTTTTCATTGCCCTTTATATACCTACATTTTTCAACAAAACCATCCTTGATGTATATCCTGAAAAAATCTCCGGTTTCACCCGCACCTAAAATCACAAAACTCCTAGAGTCTGCCGTTGTATAAAAATACTTCACGATTGCGGGCATTTTGGTAGGATCTATATCAGTAACCCTCATTCCACCCCTTTTCTTCTCTTTTATTAAAAATTTGGTATGTACAAACTCATCAATGATGTATCTCAAGGCATTTCGGATTCCCTCTGCAAATTCCTTCAATTGCTTATCCATCAACCTCTCACCAAAACCCTCCCAAGAGACATATATAGTCATATTCTTTTTCTTCTCGTTCATTTCAAACGCTATCACCAAAGTTCCCTTCTTTCCTTTCATTATATATCTCAAGAAGGGATAAGAAATTTCAACCTTTATGTCAAAATCAAACTTGAAATCAAAGATAAATTTTTTAACGTCAAATTCTACATGTACAGCGTTATTCTTAAGAGCACAGCCCTTACAGTATGGAAAATAATAAAGCAAAAACTCCGGCTTTTTAGCGATATTCACAAATGTCTTCCAATCACAGTCGCACTTCATAACAACTTCCTTCGAATTCATTAACTTTCACCCCAGATGCCCGCATTACTCTGAGTGAATTTAAACTTATCGGTATAAAATTAAACTTGTAGCAAAAATTAAATATTAATATGCAATTAGTGTTACTATAAAATAAAAAGGTGATACCATGCATATACCGGATGGATATTTAGGACCTGCCACCTGTGCGTTCTTCTATATAGTGATGATACCAATATGGTACACAGCCTTCCGAATCTCTGCAAAAAAACTTAACGAAAAAAGTGTGCCCATGCTAGCAATGCTCTCCGCCTTCGCATTTCTCGTGATGATGTTTAACTGGCCAGTTCCCAACGGAACAACCGCCCACATGGTAGGAGCTGTTTTGATTGCCATCCTTCTTGGACCCTGGGCTTCTGTAATTGCAATAAGTGTAGCCCTGCTCATACAGGCATTTTTCTTTGGAGATGGTGGACTAACAAGCTATGCAGCCAACTGTTTCAACATGGGAGTTGTCATGCCCTTTGTGGGATACTACGTGTACAGACTCTTGCTGAAAGTAATGAAAGAAAAAAACGCCTGGACCATGGCTCTATCTGCAGCAATAGGAGGATACATTGGAATCAATACTGCTGCCTTTATGGTTGGTTTAGAACTGGGAATACAGCCGTTCATTGCCCCAGGGTACTGTCCGTTTCCATTTACGGTTTCAATACCAGCGATGCTCTTGGCCCATTTGATCACCGCTGGACCTGTAGAAGCAGTTGTAACCGGTACTGTTATTTATTACATGAAAAAACGGGCTCCGAACCTCTTAAACCTTCCGAAGCTCACCTTGAAGGGTGATAAAAATGCGGTTGTGGCTTAAAAAGGCTGTGCTTATAATTCTGATTCTGTGCATAATATCCCCAATCGGCATACTGCTAACATGGAATTACGGTGATGCATGGGGAGAGTGGAGTGAGGTCACAATAGGAAACAAAACATGGGTACCCCAGAAATACAGTGGTGGGGCCCCGCTCCAAGACTACAATGTACCAGGATGGGACTCCATGGTGATGGCATCCTTTGGATACATAATTTCAGCGTTTGTAGGCGTATTTATGGTAATAACAGTAACTCTCGGAGTTATAAAACTGGGGGAGATAATCCGTGAGATTCGTGGAAGCAACACTTAAAAGCATACAGTCAATAGAAAAGTTCAACGGTTCCAACTCCCCACTAAACAGAATAAGTGCCGAAACAAAAATCTTGGCTATGATAATAGTGATCATCCTTATGCTGGTTATGCACTCCCTATTTACACTATTTTTATTGTTAATATTCTTGGTAATGGAAGGTTTAGTCCTGGAGAGAGGTGTGTTCAGAACATGGCTATTCATACCTCTGTTCACAGGGATAATAGCCATCCCTGCAATTTTTATAACTCCTGGAACCCAAATATGGAGTTTTTATTTTTTAAAAATAACCCAAGAGGGTATAAAGGCCGCACTTTATCTAACTGTTAGAACCCTAATAGCCGTTACTGCCGTGGCACTTGTAACAAAAACCACAAGATGGGACGATATAATGTACTCCCTCAAATTGCTTAAATTGCCAAATACCTTCATAATGATTCTATTCTTGACCTTCAGATACATATTTTTCTTCACAAGAATTTTGGAAGACACACTACTCTCAATAAAGAGCAGAGTTATCGGTAAAGAAAAATCCATAGAATCTTGGAAACTCTACTCCCCCCTTGTAGGTAATCTATTCATAAAAACCTACAAAATGGAGGATAAAATATTTCTCTCCATGAAGGCGCGAGGATTTTCAGGAGAGCATTCATATACAAGAGAGAAAAACTTTGAAATCAACTGGCATTACCTATTAATATTCATCTTCCTAGCGATTATTCTCATAAGCATAAACGGAGGGCTACTATGGAAATTGCCAAACTTGAAAATGTGAGTTTCAACTACGGGGATGAAGAGATCCTTCATAATATAAATATACGCATAAACAGGGGTGAGGTTTTATACCTCATAGGAGAGAACGGCGCCGGAAAAAGTACTTTGCTTCTCATTCTTGCAGCCCTATACGTGCCAACCAAGGGGAAAGCAACAATATTCGGAAAAGAAATAGATGAGAGGGCCACCAAAGATACTGAATTACGTAAAAAAATTGGAATTGTGTTTCAGGATTCAGATGTACAGCTATTCTCACCAACAGTATTTGATGACGTGGCATTTGCCCCTAAACATCTGAAGGAGAAATACAATAGAAAGGTTGTGGAGAGTGCCATGAAAAGAATGAATGTATGGCATCTTCGCAACAGACATCCCTACGAATTAAGCGAAGGGGAGAAGAAAAGGGCATCAATAGCAACGGTACTATCATACTCTCCAGAATTCATACTTCTCGACGAGCCTACTGCCAATATGGACGCAAAGGGAAGGAGGGAGTTCAAAAACCTGATAGAGGAGTTGAAGAATGATGGAAAAACTATTGTCATAGCAACCCATCTTTTTGGCGAGATTGTGCATGCAACAAGAATCATCGGATTGAAAAATGGAAAAATCATCTACGATGGAGACCCGAAAATCGTTGAAGACGACGAGTACATGGAATCCTTAGGACTTATATAAAAATAAAAGAAAATTAAATTTTGGCAAGAATTTCATCCAGATTTTTCCTTGCCTTCTCATCAACCTCATCGTATATACTGTTTCCATGCGAGTCCATTGTCACCACGAGAGGACCGAATTCCTCCACGCGGAACACCCATACCGCCTCCGGAATTCCAAGTTCTTCCAGAAAATGCACTTCCTTCACGCCCTTAATCCTCTCAGCCGCAAGAGCACCGCATCCTCCGGTGTAGGCGGCGTAAACGGCACCGTACTCCTTCAAGGCCTTCAGGGTGCGCTCGCCCATTCCACCCTTGCCAACTATTATCGCAGGATGGAATTTTGCGATGAATTCATCCTCAAATATCTCCATTCTTATGCTCGTTGTGGGTCCGGCTGCAACGACCTTCCATTCTCCATTTTTCTTCGTCACTACTGGCCCACAGTGGTAGATAACGGAACCTTTAAGATCCAGAGGTGCCCCCTCCTCAAGTAGTTTCTTGTGAGCTTCATCCCTTGCAAGGATAACCTCGCCGGTGATGTAGATCACATCTCCCACTTTGTATTTCCTCGCATCTGTGATGGGTGTTTTCTCGTGATACTCCATTCAGACCACCTCCACCTTGCCGCTGGCATCTATAATAACCTTCCTCTTGCGATTTGCCCAGCACTGCGTCACAATTCCAAGAGGTAGCGTGGCTGGATGCCTGTGCGCGTACTCCACATGGACATCAAGTACCGTGGTATCGCCTCCAAGACCCATTGGGCCTATTCCCAGTTTGTTTGCCATCTCGTAAAGCTCCTCTTCAAGCTTTGCAACGAAATCCTCTTCGTGTCTCTGTCCAATTGGCCTCAAAATCGCAGCCTTCTTCGCAAGTGTGAGTGCAAGATCCGCGCCGCCTCCAATTCCCACGCCAATTATCGTTGGTGGGCATGGCTTGCCGCCTGAGCGGAATATGTGCTCTATAACCGTTTTCTTTATTCCCTTGATCCCAACGCCTGGAGGGAGCATGTAAAGACCGCTCATGTTCTCGCTGCCACCACCCTTGGGAATAACATGAATTATCGCGTCATCCCCTTCCCGAAGTTCCCAGTGGATATAAGGCACGTACCTTCCCGTATTGTCTCCCGAATTCTTATGAAGGAAGGGATGCACTGCGTTTGGTCTCAGTGGCACTTCCTTAGTTGCCCTTCTCACCGCCTCCACTATCGCATTCTTCAACTCCGCCCGATATGGAAAATCGTAGCCCATATCTATGAAGAATGTCTGCAATCCCGTATCCTGGCACATTGGCAGGGACTCATTCCTGGCAACGGTGAAGTTCTCTATAATCGCCTTGAGCTGTGTCCTCGCCATCTCATTACTTTCCCTCTCATAGGCCTTTTTGAGGGCTTCAATGGTATCCTCGGAAAGTTGCGTTTCTGCCCTCCTTATGGCTTCAACAATTTCATCAATCATATTATCACCTTAAGGTAATGTACCTGTTAAGTAAAAAATGTTTCTGTGAACCTAAAAAAAGGAAAGAAGATTATTTTCTAATCCTGCGTATAGCCAATAGGAGTACAATCAGTAGTACGAGAGCAATAGCCATAAAGCACGTAGTACCTCCCATAGAAAAGCCAAATTCTAAATTTTTAGTATCTTCTGATTCTCCAGAAGAGTTGGGCGCCTTTAAGGTTTCATCACTTATGTTTCCCGATGAAGTTGTTATTGATGAATCAAATGTGCCATCTCCATTCTTATCAATGCTTACCTTGACAGCCCCTTTTAATCCCTGCGTAAG
This sequence comes from Candidatus Aciduliprofundum sp. HYA1, assembly GCF_056175085.1. Classification (NCBI taxonomy): domain Archaea; kingdom Methanobacteriati; phylum Thermoplasmatota; genus Candidatus Aciduliprofundum; species Candidatus Aciduliprofundum sp. HYA1. The sequence continues at coordinate 928,929 of NZ_CM149694.1, read as the reverse complement.
TTTGACCCAATCCACCACATACTGCTGAATTTCGCCCTTGCTTATTGAAATGTCCGTGGCCTTAACAATGTCTATCAAATCGGATCCTCTCGTTGCTCCATGCCTCTCAATTCTCAGATCGTACTTTCCATTGCTACCACCAATTACCTGGTACTTCAATCCCGCCGTGTTTCCCACAACCCTGAATCTCATAACATCCCCGTAGCTCAATTCGACACCCCCGCTGATTTCCTGGTAGTGATGATAGGAGGAATCGTATCCCATTCTGCTCCCGGAGGAATCAACGAGAAGCAGGAGATTGAACTCATCGTGCAATCCGGATACCTTGCTCGTGAGGACAACATCCACGTACTCAGGCGTGCCTGGTGCATCACCCATCACAATGTAATGCTTTCCGTAATCGTCATCCACGGTCCAGAGCAGCTTTCCGCCGCCAACATCAATCTCTCCTATGCTTCCCAGCGGTGAATAGTGCGTGCTCAGCTGCATGGTGACTAGATTGAAAATATACGCTGTTCCATCGTAGCTCCAAACCACGAAGTTCCCGTCGATGTTGAAGGAGTCCAGAGTGTAGTACTCTCCAATGTCCATCTGCCATATTATCTTATCATATTTCCAGTTGAGATTCCATATCTCCACGTAAACTCCTCTTCCGAAATTGTTGCGCCCTACGCCCATTATCCAGTCACCCGAGATTCTGGATTCAATCCTGTCATCGCCGGAGAATCTCCATTCCGTACCGTTTTTAAAGCTGTAGATGTACGGGCCGTAAACCGCCAGGTCGCCGGATATGTCTGGGCAAGAGTATCCACTGTAATCGCTTATTTTCCTTATCCCTCCATTGTAGTACGCCTTTATCCCATCGCTCACCTTGAAAATCACGTTGCTCCCATCCGCGCGTGGGCATATCGGGCCATCAGCGCCGCTATATATCTCGCCAGAGTTGGATACAATCACCCCGCTTCCATTATCCGGCCACGCTTCCCACACCATTGAGGATCCCGCGGATGGCCAATCCTCGGGATAATCGTTGGTACCCAGAGAAATCACGCTTCCATCGTAGCCGTAAACGTTGTAGTTTGTTCCATTATCTCCCTCATACGCGACCCATGCAGCCCTGTTTCCGTAAACAGATATCTTGCCAACATAGCTATCAGTGGTGAGTATCGTTGTGCCCTCCAAGGGCTCAGGTGCGCGGTTATTCTGCAGGGAAACTCCCAATTCTGCGGCCCCATTCAAAAATGTCAGGGAAAACAGAAGAGAGAGAAACACTATCACGACTATGGCTTTTTCCATTTAACCACCTCTTCCCCAATTTTCATATATCTGGCATAGTATAAAAGAGTTGCGTGCCCAAACCTATCCAAGAAAATTTCAGTGTGAAGACGTTCGGAAAAATTAAAAAATTGAGAGATGGATTATTTATAAACCTTCTTCAATGCCTGTGGGATCTCCCACGGAAACTCCGCCACAGGCACGCCAGCTTCGTTGAACGCCTTTATCTTGCTCTCCGCCGTTCCCCTGCCGCGGGTAATTATCGCTCCTGCATGGCCCATTCTCTTGCCAGGTGGAGCGGAGCGGCCTGCAATATATGCAACGACGGGCTTGCTCACATTCTTCTTTATGTACTCTGCCGCCTCTTCTTCCGCCGTACCTCCTATTTCGCCCACGAGTACTATCGCTTCTGTATCCTCATCATTCTCGAACATCTCAAGAACATCAACGAAATTAAGGCCTGTTATTCTATCCCCACCTAATCCAATCACAACGCTCTGCCCGTAGCCGTTAAGGGTAAGGGCGTTCACAATCTCATATGTGAGCGTTCCACTGCGCGAAGCAACAGCAACATGGCCCTCGCGGAATATGTGGTTGGGCATTATGCCCATCTTCGTCTTACCGGGTATCGTGATACCCGGCCCATTCGGGCCTATAACCACATGTCCATGACTGCGAGCGTATGTCACGATATCAAGGGCATCATGCAGCGGGACCTTCTCGGTGAGAATGTAAACCACGCGTATCCCATGGTACATGGCCTCAAATGCTGCATCTTTCACAAATCTCGCAGGAACGGTTATCATTGTTGCTTCCGGCTTATGCACCATAGCCTCCTCCACGGTATCGTAAACCGGCACGCCATTTACCTCTTGACCACCTTTGCCGGGTGTGACACCCGCAACCACATTCGCTCCGAATTTTATCATCTCACCACTGTGAAACCTGCCCTGATGCCCGGTTATTCCCTGAACAATTATCCTGGTATCCTTATCAATTATAACACTCATTGAGATCCCTCCATCACACTCTTCAACTTTTCAATTGCATGCCGCATATCCGCAAATGCGTGAATCCCAGCATCAGCCAGCATCTTTCTTCCTTCTTCCTCATGCACACCACTCAGGCGCACAACTATGGGCATTTCTATTTTGAATTCATCCTTCGCGGCGATTATACCCTGCGCAACGGTATCGCATTTCGTAACTCCTCCAAAGATATTCACCAGAATGGCCTCAGGATTGGCCTTGAGCACATAGGTGAATGCGTTCTTGGTTATATCCACACTGTCTGTGCCTCCAAGATCAAGGAAATTCCTCGGCTTCAGTCCATATAGAAGAAGAGTATCCAGCGTGGCCATTGTAAGTCCAGCTCCATTTGCTATCACTCCAATATTTCCATCCAACTCCACAAACGCATAACCTGCTTTATTTGCTTCAAGTTCCAGAGGCGTCTTCTCCTCGGCATTCTCCTCCAGATCCTTATGACGATACAGCGAGTCAGAATCAATCACAACTTTAGAATCCGCAGCTATGAGCTTTCCCTCGCTCAGTACGAGGGGATTGATCTCAACAAGCTCAGCATCGTACTCTCTGAACATGCGATAGAGATTCATAAGTATGGCCGTGAACTGCTTGGCCAGATCTCCTGTGAAACCCATCTTCTTTGAGAGGATGCGCCCAACGAACGGCTGTACACCTATCTCAGGATTCACCCTGTACTTGTAAATCTTATCATCGGGCACGCTCTCTATCTCCACCCCACCCTCTGGAGAGGCCATGATCAGAGGCGCCCTCGTGCTTCTGTCAATCAGTATGCTGAGATAGTACTCCTTCTCTATCTTCAACTTCTCCTCCACTAGGACCGCGTGCACCTTGTGGCCCTTGATCTCCATGGCAAGGATTTCCTCGGCAAGTTTTCTTGCCTCATCCACAGTGGAGGCAAATTTCACTCCTCCGCTCTTGCCACGACCACCGGTGAGAACTTGAGCCTTTATGACCACGTCCCTGTTCACTTCCTTTATCTCCTCCGGTTTGAATACAACGTATCCCTCCGGAGTGGGCACTCCGAATTTCCTAAACAGCGCCTTTCCTTGATACTCGTACAGATTCATTTTCATACCTCCTTTATTATTCCATTATCCATCAGGATCTTCAAACTATCACGGGAAAGTTTGATCATCTTTCTCGCCCTTTCATATTCCTCATCCCACGTCACGTACTTCCTAGCCACACCCTCTTCAAGAGCGGCGATGGCCACGGCAGCGGCTTCCCTGGCAAACACGTCCCAGTCATCCATTGTGGGCAGGATATGCTCCTCACTCAGGCCCTCCTCCTCACCAACCTTCGCAAGCTCGTGGGCTGCAGCAACAGCCATACCATCAGTTATGGTTGTGGCATGCACATCCAAAGCTCCCCTGAATATGCCTGGAAAGCCGAGAGAGTTGTTTATTTGATTGGGATAATCTGATCTGCCCGTGCCCACTATCCTGGCCCCCGCCTCCTTGGCCTCCTCAGGAAGAATCTCAGGAACGGGATTGGCCAGAGGGAACACTATGGCATCGTCGTTCATCAACTTTATCCACTCCTTCTTTATCACGCCAGGCCCAGGCCTGGTGAAGGATATGAGAATATCCGCGTCCTTCAAAGCTTCCTCAGGACCACCCATCACGTTATCCCTGTTTGTTTTTCTGAGAAGACAGCCCCTGTAGGGGAACAGCCGGGCAAGGTCCATATGCTGATGCAGAACGGTGGGTTCTCGATTCACCATCTCAACAACCCTCATATTTCCGGGATTCACACCGGCTTCCACAAGAAGACGCATAACAGCATATCCTGCAGCCCCAGCACCGAATGATGCTATAACCACATCCTCAAGTTTCTTGCCCACAATTTTAAGGGCATTGAGAACAGCTGCAAGCACAACAGTTGCGGTTCCCTGCTGGTCATCGTGCCATACTGGAATGTTCAGCTCCTTTTGCAACCTGTCCAGGATGTAGAAGCACTTAGGAGAGGATATATCCTCAAGATTTATACCTCCAAAGGAAGGTGCTATCAATTTCACAGTTTCAATGAACTTATCAGGGTTCTTAGTATCCAGCATTATTGGTACTGCGTCCACACCTCCAAAATGTTTGAAGAGAAGGGATTTACCTTCCATCACCGGCAAACCGGCGAGGGGTCCAATATCTCCCAGTCCAAGGATGCGGGTAGCATCACTCACAACAGCCACAGTGTTCCCTTTGTTGGTGTATTCGTAGACCTTTTCAGGGTCCTCCTTAATGGCCTTGCAGGGCTCGGCCACCCCCGGGGTGTACCATATGCTCAGATCTCCACGGTCCCTGACAGGTACCTTTGGTAACATCTGAATCTTGCCCCTATACACCTCATGCCTTTCCAAGGCCCTATTTCCAATATCCTCTGCCATTTGTATCACCAAGTTACCGCATGGATTTCAACCCCATATAGTTTCCCATTATTCTTTAGACTCCTTTATGAATTCCTCAATCTCCTCAGCAAATTCCCTAACGATTTTCGGCACATAACCCTGTTTACGAGCATCGTTGCGCAGTTTTGATATCATTCCGGGAATATCAATATTCAGAGGGCACATAACCTTGCACTTGCCGCAGCGGGTGCACGTATATGCTATGGGGCTGGCCTTCTCGAGCCCGACTGTGGTGAACGCGTCCCATATGGCACCTATTCCACCCATGTACTGCTGTCCAAAGAATCCTGCAGTTACCGCATAAACGGGGCACTCGTAGAGACAAGTGCCGCAGCGCAGGCAATAGAGGGCCTCATCATAGCCCGCCTCGTGCATCCTCATTCTTCCATTATCAAGGAGAATCACATGGAGTTCCCTGGGACCGTGGGCACCGTAGGTTATGACCTTTTCAATGTCCCCGGTCTTACTGGGTCCAGAAACAAGGTTAACATATGCCGGCACCGTGTAATTGGCGTACCTCCAGGTGACCTCTGTGACCTTGAACGCATCTTCAATGGTTGGCACGATTTTCTCCACACCCACGATGGCTATTTGCACGGGAGGAGCACCTATGCTCAACCTTGCGTTCCCCTCATTCTCAATTATGAACATAGTGCCCGTATCTGCGGCGAGGGCATTTGCTCCGTTTATTCCAATATCAGCCTTGAAGTATTTATCCCTCAGAAACTTGCGCACTGTCTCAACCATCTTCGGTATGTCCTGCTCGTCAAGATCCTTATCAATTATGCCCTTCTCCTTCATAAATTTGGTGAGTACCTTTGCCACATCCTCCCTGGGCACATTAATGGCAGGTGCAAGAATATGCGTGGGTCTCGTCCCCATCAGTTGCACTATGAACTCTCCCAAATCGGTTTCATAAACCTCGTTGCCCAGTTCTTCCAGAAATTCGCGAAGATGAATCTCCTCGCTTGTCAGACTCTTGCTCTTAACTATGAGTTTTCCACTACCCACAAGTTCCTTGAATATCTCAAGGGCCTCTTCCTTGGTTCTCGCATAATAGCAGTGCCCATGGTTGCGCTCAATGCTCTCGCAGGCCTTCTTTATCAGTTCGTCCATATGCTGAATGCTGTACTCCTTAATTTTTCTGACCTCTTCCGCGGTTTCAACGGAATTTGGAAACAGACTCAAAGCGTTGCGACGATTCTCCTCAAATGCTTTTATCGCACGGGATAACGCGATGCGAACCTTCTCGCTCTTTGCACCGTATTCCACGATGCGATTCACATATTCCTTGTAAACTTCATCTATCATTCACTCCACCCCCTCAAGGGCCATGTCCACAAGATTGGTGTAGCTGTATGCCTTGATGTTGAATCCAGAGTGCTCTATGCCTGCCTTGAAAGCGTGGTATCCATTGCCGCATGTAGTTACAATGGCATCCACATCCCTTGGCAGCGCGTACTCGCGAACAACATTGGAGGCCACATAGGGCATAAGTTCGGGCATGGTGAAATCAAGCCATCCTCCCGGGCATGCGGATATGTCCCAAGGTTTCAGGTTTCTCTCCTTAACATAGAGTTCGGGATGGTCAAAGTTCAGATACTCCAGTTTTGGAATCTTTTCAAGAACCTTTCGTGGCTGCTCAACCACGCCGTACTTCCGGCCAAGGGTACAGCCGTCGTGCAGCAGAATTCTCATTGGTAACTCCTTGAACTTCAGCCTATCCAGATTCTTGTAAAGGAATGTGGATATGTGCTCAATGGGCACGGGCAGTTCATATCCTCTCTTTACCAGAAATCCATTCACCTCCTTGCTCCAGGCCACGTAGGGAGCAGCGTAGGATGTGAGAATGAGATCAATGTCGTATTTGCTGACCTTCTCCTCAATCTCCTTCACAGTTGCCTTGGCAAAATCATCGGTTAGATTATCGTAGCCCAAGAATCCTATGGCCTCCGCACATATGACCTTGCTCTCGTTGGGAACGAACTCGTGCCCCATCTTTGTCACTATGGACTTGGAGGCATCGCATATCTCTGGCACACCCAACCTGTGGGATGTGTCCCATCCATGTAGCATTATTCTCATTTCCATCACTCCAGTACAGGCAGATCTATTTTCCTGGCCAGTGCCCTCTTTCCACGATAATCGGGTAGAAGAATCGGGCTTCTGCGCTCTGGGGGCACATTTATCTTCCTGACCTCTTCGGCGAAAAGTTTCACGTGCTTCAGAGTCAGTTTCCCAGGTTTACCCGAGTTACGGGCAACCTTCGCCGCACTTATTCCAGCTCTCCTTCCGAATACATTGTAATCGAGAAGAGAGTTACCCATCAGGCGGTTCTTGCCGTGCACACCGCCCTCAACCTCGCCTCCGGCGAAGAATCTTGGGTACGGGCTTCCATCTGCCCTTATGACCTGGGCATCCGCATTTATTTCCACTCCACCATTCTGATAGTGCAGAGTGGGGAACACCAGAATCGGATCCTTGGTCATGTCTATGCCGAATCTCTTGTACATACGGTACATTGCATCAAGGTTCTTGCGAATTGCACCCTCACCCCTGAGTTCCTCAATCATGGGCGAATCGAGCCATACACCACGCATACCTGTCGGGGTTGTAACACAGTTGCCCTTTCCATAACACTCCCGGATGAACATGGCCGCTTCAACGTCCCTTGGCTCCATGGGGAACACAAAGGCCTGCCCATACTTGTTCACAGGAGTTGCGCCCATTGCACGAACCTTTTCAGTTATGAGCAATCCAACTATCTGCTCGGGATAGGCCGCTCCTGTTGGATGATACTGCACAGATTCCAGATCCCTCAATCTGGCCCCTGCTCTGTAAGCCATGACAAGGCCGTCTGCGGTGGCCCCATAATGATTTGTTGTCGGAAAACCGCGAATGTGCAATCTGCCCCATCCACCTGTGGCGAGAACCGTTGCCTTCGCTCTGACAACATAGTACTCCTTGGTTTCCATGTTCCAGAGTATTGCACCCCCTATCTCGCCGTCCTCCGTGGTTATGAGCTCAACGCCGGGGGAGAATTCGAGCACAGGAATATCACGGTTCCTGGCCTCATCTCGGATCACCCTCATTATTTCCATTCCCGTGTAATCCTTGGCAGAGTGCAGTCTCATTCTTGATGTGCCTCCACCCCATCTCTCAATGAAATTCCCATTTTCGTCCTTATCGTACATAACACCAAGTTCTTCATGCCACTTTATTATGAACGGTGCATCCTCCGTGAGTGCCTTAACAAGTTCGTGCTTGTTGGCAAAGTGGCCACCACCAAGAACATCCAGATAATGTATCACAGGAGAATCCCATGGTCTATCGGCAGCCTGAATACCGCCCTGAGCCATCATTGAATTTGCATCCCCATGCCTCAGTTTTGTGGCAATGAGTATGTTTTCAGCAGGAATTCCCTCATAATTTGCCCATAGGGCGGCTACTGTTCCAGCGCCTCCTCCACCGATTATGAGGATATCCACATCGTAATCAATGTCGTTCAAATCCACATCCTCGGGGTTCAACGCGGGCCATGCCTCAAGTATGTCGGCCACCTCATTTGGCACGATATCTCCGCTATTGGGTCCTACCCTCAGCTCTCTCTTACCACCAGGTGCGTAATCCGGATGGAATTTGTTCAAAACCTCCTCGCGCTCTTCCATTGTAAGGGCAAATTCTATTTCCCTCTCCTTGTTTTTTATTCTCTCGTCCCTGGTCTTTTCTACCATCTCTATGCTCTCACGCATATACTCCGGGTATCCCCCAATCATTTTCAAATCAGCCATTTTAATCCTCTCCCAACCTTGCAAGTGGGTTTTCAATCAATTTCTCTTCCTTCTCCCTTCCATTCTTAATTATGTATCTGTAAAGTTCCTTAACCTTCTCGGGATTTTCCTCCCTCCATTTCTTGATCCTTTCAAAGGCCTTCTCGTACATTCCCGACTCGATCTCCTTTAACCTTCTCTTTAAGAAGGGAGATCTCTTCATATAGTACTTGCCATACAGCCTGCGGGCAAACTGGGCCATATGGTAATGCTGTATCTCGGCGGGGCAGCGCAGCGTACACAATCCGCACTGAATACAATCAAAGCTCAATTCGGCTACCTTCTTTATATCACCGCGGATACCGTACTGGATGTAGTACATCACATCCAACTCCTGGGGGCATGCCTTGGTACAGGTGTTGCACGAGACGCACCTCGCAATCTCAGGATAATATTCAAGTAGCGTGGTAGGCGTGGGCTCTATCTCATCAATATTGTAAGTGGCCTTGTTGGCGGGCACGAATGGAATCTGGGCAAGGTACATTCCATCCTCCACAGTGGTCTGGCACGCGAGGGCAGTCCTGAAGCGATACTCACCCTTCTTCCGGTATATGGTGGCGCATGCACCGCAGAATCCAGCACGGCAACCAGCACCTCTTATGTAACGATATCCCGCATATTCCAGAGCTTTCATTATGGTCAATCCTGCAGGCACGCGATATGGCTTGCCCATCACATATATGGTAACCCAGTGCTCCACCTCCTCTGGCGGAGAAGCAGCCTTGCGGATCTCATTCATAACCTTCTCGCTATCCACCTCAAGCAGTTCAACCTTCTTTCCCATCACTCCTCACCCCCCAGGAGACCCTCGAATTCATGCAATTCATCCTCGCGGAAGTCCATAACTGGTGGGAGATCATCGTTCACGCCGGGCTTGTAGTTGAACACCTTCTGTAGGTCGTTGCCCACTATTCCAAATAGCCTGTAAAGGGGAATATCCATCGGGCACGCCTGCTGGCACAGGCCACAGCCAATGCAGGATGTGCCCATGTGTATGAGACGGCCAATGTGGAACAGGGATTTATCTGTGGGCAGGCGAATTCCATCCTTGTCATCTGCCCAGTTGTAGAACTTGTTGGACTCGTAATCGAACACACTGTGATCCTCGAAGAAGCACTCCTTGCAGAAGCATATGGGGCACATGTCCTTGCAGTTGTGGCAATTCAGGCAGGAGGAGAGGAAATCTTCCAGTCCCTCACGGCCGTTGCGGATGCGTTCCTCCTCCAGCCACTTTGCCCTACGCTTCCTATGCTCTTCAACCCAGGCCTCGTTGTCACGGGAGCCCTCTTCAATGCCCATACCTGCCAGAAATTCCTTACCCCTATCGCTCAGGGAGAAGAACACCGGCTCCTCCGTGTTAACGAGTCCCAGACCAATATCACCCACGCCCTTTATGGGTGATGGATACTCGCAAACCTTGCAGGAATCGCGAATCTTCTCGCTCTTTCCGCCCTTCTTTATCTCAGCAATGAGATCCTCGGGCTTATTGAGTTCGAATTTGAACTTACGTGCATGAATCGTTCCAGGGCAATCGTAACTCAGCACGATTATGTTCTCAGGATTGATCTGATTGAACTTCACAAGTTCTTTGTATGTTCTAGCCTCACATGGTCTGAGTATGGCAAGCAACTTTCTCTCGCTCTTCTTCAACTTTGTTATGCGCCTTATCATATCCGCACCGTTCCACTGCATCACCGGTGCAATGGGCGTTAGTTTATCCACATCCTCCTTCTTAGTTACGAGTGCGTAGGTGTAAGAGTCCTTTGTGGCTGCAGGAGCCATAACCGCCTCAATGAGACCCTTCTCAAAGGCCTCCACTATGAATTTTTTGAGCATGTCGTTCTCACTCAATCTTTTCACCTCCAAGAGAGTCAAGGTACTTGAAATCTGAGGGACCCTTCTTCTTTATGTACTCTGTGTATTCATTCATAACCCTTGCGAACTTGGGACCCTCACTTCCCGATATCCATTCCAGAAGAACACGATCATCATCGAATCCAAGGGATTTGAGCACCGTTTTCACTATGGCAACCCTTCTGCGCGCCTTGTAGTTGCCCGTTATGTAGTGGCAGTCTCCAGGGTGGCAACCTCCGAGTATGGTGGCATCGGCACCCTCCTGCAGGGCACGAATCAGGTACACGGGGTCCACCGTGGACGAGCACATAACCCTTATGGGCCTTATGCTCGCCGGATAGTGCAGTCTTGAAGTTCCAGCCAGATCCGCAGCCGCGGATGTACACCAGTTGCAGAAAAATCCCACTATCACTGGGTCAAACTCTTTTTCGCTCATTTTACTACCTCCTTTAACATTTTAAACACTCCATTTGGATGATACGGCATCACGATGGCCGCTCCGCTCGGGCATGCGTTGGCACATGCAGCACACCCAACGCAGAGTTCCGTTCTAACCTTGGCGATCTTATCCTCCTCATCAATATACCTTGCACCTGCAAAGCAGGCATCCACACACAACCCACAGCCAGCACACCTTCTCGGATTCGTGGTGCTGACAAACTTACCCGCCGGCGAGGGGGCATCACTCATGGAGAACAGTGCGTTCTGAGCTGCAAATCCGGCCTCGTACACCTCCTCCTCAATGCTCATGGGCCTATGGGCCAGACCTGCAACGAATACACCGCTGGAAGGATACTCCACAACCATAAACTGTATTCCGATTCTTTCAATCCAGTACCTTGGCTCTTCTCCAAAGAAGAAAAAGCCCTCATCGTCAAGACGCATACCCAGCATCTCTGCGATTCTCCTGTTGATCTCCCTTGGCTTAACCTCCGCAATGGGCTCACCCTCTCCACGCTTTGCACTTGGGGGGTCCACATCCATCAGGGAGTATGAACTCATAAAGGAGTAGGTGCCTTCAACTCCCTTCCTCTTGGCATAAAGGGAGCCAATGGTTCCATGCATCGTCCCTCCCGTTATAGCATCTATCTTGTTCCCCTTCTCCAGAATATCTCCACCAGTTGCAATTATAAGGATTCCCGCATCAATTTCCTCATTGCCCGCTCTGACCTTAAAGTTACCGAGATAGCCCTCAATATCGTCAACATCGCCCTTAATCCACTTTGCCCTCTTAAGAACCCTGTCCTTCATTGCCTCGTACCATTCTTTTAGCTCCTCATCCTTAATCTTCAGAGTATTACCCTTAACTCCCGTGGCCAGGTGTGGGGAATCAAACTCCTTGGCCACAATGTAGACCATGGGAACCTTCTCAACAAGATAATCCGCAGCGATCAGTGCAGCCAAGCCTCCTCCAATTATTGCCACACCCTTACCCAGCGTGTTAAATGGAACGTCCACAAACATATCCGCCTTTGCCTTCTCAATGGCCCCCTGAAGCATGGCATTTGCCTTGCGAGAATCACCGCCAACACGGGAAACATACTCTCTCAACTGCACAAGTTCAACATAGGAGGAATGGATTCCAGCCTGATTTGCGAGCATCTCAAGCATGGTTCCCCTCAGTGCAGGGGAGCAGGCACCGAATACAACGCGATTCACCCCACTTTCCTTGATCTCCTTCACAATCTCCTCAGGATGCAAACATAGATAATCCTTCTTCACAACGTAATCTGCCTTGACATCAATATTGAGATTCTTTGCGGCACATTCGCATACGAATACGCCAACCTTGGGATTGAAATCGTCCCTGACCCACTCCACCTCAGGCATCTTCCTTGGCTCTTCCGGTGGTTTTAGATACCTCATAGCCTGGGGCACGATAGCAGTGCCCTGATAAATGGCCTCTGTGCTTCCCACCGGCTTAACAAATTCCCCTATTGCAAACACACCATCCTTGCTAGTTTCAAGGCTGAAGGGTTTTGTAACGGCAAATCCGTTTTCAAGTTCAATTCCAGCAAGTTGGGCGAGTTTCTCCCAGTCCTCAGGTATCTTCTGCCCCGGCATGACCACAAGAAGGTCTATGGATACGCCGTTGAACTCCAGAGAGTCTCCATTCTCCTTTATATTCACATCATCGATTATGTGAACGTTGATCCCCTTTTCCTTTGCCTCCTCAACGAGTACCATCTGGTTGTGTCCGTAGAGACGAATCTCCTTGGCAAAGATGTGCACCTCAAGCGAGGGATCCATTTCCTTCATCAACAGTGCTTCCCTGAAAACTATAACGAATTCCTCATAGGAACCAAGCCAGTTATTGAATCCAACCGGAATGAAAAACCCCAGAGATCTGGGGGTCTTTCCATCATCCCTCTTCAAGAACTGCTTCTCAACACCCTTACCCCGGAAGAGCCATGCAAAATCTCTGAAGGCCATGGTGTGGGGCACATCGCCCACGTACTTCTTAATGTCCTCAGGCTCATACTCTGGAGATAGAACCACCGCATCCACGGTTACCTCCTTTTCCTCCTCCCTGGGTATCTGAATTGCCCTGGCAGGACAAACATCAACGCATCTCTCCGCCTCCTTGGGATCCTGGATTATGCGCATTCCAGGTCCAAGAGGCATCGGTATGAACTTGACATTGCATTTCTCGTGGCAGAGATCACAGCCAATGCACTTGAACTCGTCAACACTCTGGGGTTTAAACTTGAACTTCACCTTGAAATTGCCGGGACCACCTTCGAGCCCCAGAAACTCCGAATTGTGATAGATTTCAACATTTCCCGTCATGTTGGCCACGTTGAGCAAAATACCCTTGGAGTACCCATTAACTATATCCCTGGGCTGTTGCCACTGCATCTGTGTCATTTTATGCCAGAGAAAAGCACCTCTATTTAACAGCACAACCTTGTGTCCTGCCTTGGCAAAGTTGGCAGCAGCACGGTACGAAGCGAGAGTGGTTCCGTAAATAAGCACCTTACCCATTTAGAACACCTCCGCAAGTATGTCCACCGCTCTTATAACCTGACCCTTCTTGAAGTTCACCACCTGTATAGCGGTGGTTGGGCAATTTGCACTGCACGCACCGCAGCCCTCGCATAGAGCCTCGTTCACCACAGAGACATGCCTTATGGGATCAATCGTTATGGCTCCATAGGCACACTGATCCTTGCAACGACCGCATCCGGCGCATATCTCAGGATCAACCTTTGCGAGGAGTGGCTCCTTTTCCAGCTGGGGTTTGGAGAGCAATGCCATTGCCTTGGCTGCGGCACCACTTCCCTGTGAAACACTATCGGTGATATCCTTCACAAATTGAGCGGCACCTGCAATAAACACACCGCCCACGGGAGTCTCAAGGGGCTTGAGTTTCAGATGTGTCTCCTTGAGCCAGCCCCACTCATCATACGGAATACGCAATTTCTTGGCGAGTTCCTTAACCGTGGATGAACCCTTGGCGGCGGTGGCCAGAATGACCATGTCCGCATCAACCTCAATGATCCTGCCGGTGAGAGTATCCACACCCTGCACGCGATACCGATCCCCAACCTTGTAAACCTTGGAAACCTTTCCTCTTATGAAGTTCACCCCGTACTCCTCCTTGGCACGATGATAGAATTCTTCGTATCCCTTGCCATTTGAGCGTATATCAATGTAGAAATCATAAACCGCAATGTCCGGGAATGCGTGTTTGACGAGCATTGCCTGCTTGATTGTGTACATACAGCAGATGCGGGAGCAGTAAGGCACCCCATTCTGTGGGTCGCGAGAGCCAACACAGTGCACGAACACTATGCTCTTGGGAATCTTACCATCTGAAGGTCTTTTCGGAACACCTGCAGTGGGACCCGATGGAGCTAAAAGACGCTCAAACTGAAGCGAGGTGATAACATCCGGATACTTGCCACCCAACTCTGGAAACGCCTCGGCAGGCATAACCTCGAAGCCAGTGGCCACGATTATTGAGCCAACCTCTTCCTCAACTATCTCCTCATTATTCTTAAAATGAATGGCTTTGGGTTCACAAACGTCAGCACATTTTGAACATATCTTGACATTTTTCTTTGGCTTTATCTTTCCATCTCTGACTTTCTTTTCAAACTGTAATCTTATACAGGAATCTTCATCTATCAATGCCTTTAGAGGTACCGCTTGCTCATTGTATATATATATGGATGTTCTCTTTGCCATACCCAGATCATACTCAGATGAAACCTTAACAGGGCAAACTCTCAGACATTCACCGCACCCTGTGCACTTATTCCAATCAACAAAGGTACTTTTCTTCTTTATCTTAACCTTAAAATTACCCATAAATCCCTCAACGGCCTCCACCTCACTGTATGTATAAAGTTTAATGTTGGGATGAGCCCCCACATCATTCATCTTTGGAGTGAGAATGCATTGAGGACAATCAAGCGTTGGGAATGTTTCGCTGAGTCTGAACATATTTCCACCTATACTAGGATCTTTCTCAACCAGAATCGTCTCGATTCCAGCATCTGCAATATCCAAAGCAGCCTGCATTCCAGAAACCCCACCCCCTATAACCAAAGCCCTCCTTATAACTGGCACCTCAATAGGTTCCAGAGAGGCATTCGCTTTGAGTTTCTCAATCGTGGCATTTATTATGCGTATTGCCTTTCTTGTGGCCGCCTCAGGATTGTCCTCGTGGGGCCAGGCAGCCCATTCTCGTATATTGGCAATTTCAACGCGATACGGGTTCAGACCAGCACGGGCGGCGGCGTTGCGCATGGTTTTTTCGTGAAGCGTGGGTGAGCAATTGGCTACGACAACACCATCCAGATTGTATTTCTTTATAGAATCTTCAATGAGTTGCTGGCCGGGCTGTGAACACATGAAAACATAGGTGGTGGAGAATGCAACATCCTCCCTCTTTCCTATCTCCTCTGCGACTCGCTTTACATCCACGGTGCCCGCAATGTTACGACCGCAGTGACATATGAACACGCCAATTCTCTTCATAGCCATCTTGAAAGCACCTCCCTCGGGGAAATATAATGCTGCTCAAAATGAAGCACCTTATCATCCTTAATCCCAAATGCAATGGCCATAAGTTGCGTGAAATACACAATGGGCATGAAATCAAAATCTGAATGCTTGTTCTTGGCTATTTCCTGCCTCCTATCAAGATTGAAGAAACAGAGGGGGCAGGAGGTGGCAATAACATCCGCTCCCGTCTCCCGGGCTACATTCACAAGTTTGTACGTCCTTTCGGCCACAAACTCCTTCTTATCCACCGTATGATAGGAGCCGCAGCATTCATTCTTGAGGGGGTAATCAACGACCTCCGCACCTAAAATTTCCAGCAACTCTTCAAGAATGTGGGGATCCTCACGGTCATCAATTGCTATCTCATCCGGGCGCAGGAGAAGGCAGCCATAGTAGGGCGCGACCTTGAGCCCTTTCAGCGGGTTATTCACCTTCTCTGCAATCCTGTCAAATCCCTCCTTCTTCAGGAAGGTCAGGTAGTGCTGAACGTCTATTTCTCCCCTATAATCGGGCTCTTCATCCATAAATAGATCCAGAGTTTTTAATTTATCGCGATTCTTCATTACATCTATGTGCGCCCTGCGCAGATTATTGTAGCACATTGAGCACACTGCCACCAAACGATTATCCCCTATCTCCTCCGAATACTGCTGGGCCCTTATCAGATTGCGAACATTGGCAATTGTGAATTTCACACTGTCCTGGGCAAGTCCATAAACGGCTCCGCAGCAGGTCCAGCCGGGAAGCTCAATGAAATCATAACCAAGAATCTTTGCACTTTCCACGGTGCTATCCTCAAGGTTCTTTGCCACTCCCTTCAAGGTGCATCCCGGATAAAACATTATCTTCTTCAATTCCATTCTTTCACCTCAAGGCGTGAATTTTCTGAAGTTGCTCACCAGAGCTATGGGTGGAAGTTCGTCGCGCTCTTCCACCTTGTAGGGATCAACATAATCGTAATTCTTCCTGAGTTGCAACTCGCGTATCGCTTCCATCACAGCGGCCAAATCAAGTCCCACCGGGCAACGCACAGTGCAGGTGAAGCACGCGGCGCATATCCAAGGACTCTTTGCATTCAGCAGGGTATCCACATCTCCCTCCTGCAAGAACATAAACACCTGGTTGGGTAGCACATCCATGAACTCAGCCATGGGACATCCAGAAGAACAACGGCCACATTGATAGCAGGCGAAAATGTTTTCACCGCTTATCTCTATAATTTCCTTGACCCTTTCGTCATTGTGAGGGTCTTCCTTTATCGTGTATTTCATCCTGAGGCCTCCATACTGGGAATATGACCCGTGATGATTCTCTTCATATTTAGAGTTTTTGTGAAATGTTGAAAAACAAACCTAAAGATTTTATTTTCAATCCGAATTAGACGGATATCGCAATATTGCTTTATGGATGCACCAAAAATCGTGATTAAATATAGTTGCAAAAATAAAACATTCGCAATTATTTGTCCACGGAAAAATTATAATGTCGAAAGCATATGACCCCGTATGGATGCCATAATACTTCACGGTGGCGCATCAAATAAAAGGGAATTGAAGATCAAGGTTGATGATTTCGCAAAAATGGCATTTATGGAGAGGGATGCCCTTGATGCTGTTGTGAAGGCTGTAACGCTGATGGAGGACGATCCTCTTTTCAACGCGGGCACGGGATCAAATATGCGCATTGATGGAAGCATTCAGATGGATGCTGCAGTTATGGTTCCAGGCAACTTTGGGGCTGTTATGAACATAGAATTCGTGAAAAACCCCGTGCTGGTGGCCAGGGATGTTATGCTAAGATCCCCTCATCTCATACTTGCAGGAGATGGTGCCATAAAATTTGCAAGAAAGATGGGGTATGCCTACTATGATCCCGCAACGGAGAGGGCCAGAGAGAAGAGGGAAAGGGTTCTAAAAAAATTGAAAAACGGAGAGATTCCAGAGTTCTATCATCCCAAATTCCTCCTGGAATTTCTGGGAGATACCGTAGGTGCGGTGGCAAGGATAAACGGAAAATTTGCAGCGGCCGTATCCACAGGAGGAACGAGTCTCACCCTTCGAGGTAGGGTGGGAGATTCACCAATTCCCGGTGCAGGGATATACTGCGGTGAAAAGGGCGCCGTGGTTGCCACTGGAATCGGGGAGGAGATAATAAAGAGAATGCTCTCACTCAGAATATATAACTCCATAGGAAGCAGACCCCTTGACGAGATATGCAGGGAGGAAATTGATAAATTTGGGAATATACCCGTTGGTGTGATTGCAGTCAGCGAAGATGAAGAATGCGCAATTTCAAATCTCACAATGCCATATTCAATTAGAAAAAAATAGGTAAAATTTAAATTCTTTGGCATCTATTTCCACCCATGGGCAAGAGTGATTTGATCAACGAAATAAATTCTCTGAGAAGAGAAATTTCCACACTAAGCGAGAGGATTGAAAAACTATCAAAAAGGGCAGATAATATTGAGAAAAAATTAAAAAAATTGGATGAAATTGAAGAGTTGCTCGATGCCTTTCCGGCCAAGTTGAACACCACATCTTTCCAGATATTGTCAAATTTTGAAGATACAGCAAATAAAATAGGCGAAAGCCTTGAGAAATCAATAGATGAAAATTTGAAAAAGATGGATAAACTTGTGGATGTAAACAAACGCCTTGATTCCCTTGAAGAATATTTGAAGGCCTACATGGCCAAGATACGTATGATGCTGTTAGAACTTGAGGATAACGTAAGGAGGTGAAAAAATGGGTAAACTCTTTGGTATGGGGAAAAAATCCCAGGAAGAGGAACTTGAGAGGGATACAGAAAGCATATTTAAAAAATATTCTGCCCTGAACAAAAAAATGGATGAGGCCCTTCAAAAAATAGAAGAACTCACGCAGAGATACGAAAGGGTGGATGAAAGGGAAAAAAATCTTGAAGAAAGGGAGAAAAAGATCTCCGAAATGCTTGACAAAGCGGATAAAATGAGCCAGTTGGTGGATTCTCTCACAAAGATCCAGAAAAGTTTAAGCGCAGAGGAGGAAAAGATAGAGGAGAGGGGAAAGACCCTGAACAATATACTCTCAGAAACTCAAGAGGTTATAAAGAGTCTGAATGAAAAGCTGGATTCTTTCAATACCCTTGTTGGGAAGTGGGAAGAGGAACGCAAGAAATGGGATGAGGAGAGAAAGAACATCGAGGAGGAACTGGAGAAGAGGGAGAGAGCCCTGGAAAGTCTGAAAAACACGCTGGAAATACGTGCCAGAAACATTGAGAGAAAGGAGGAAGAACTTGCAGAACTGGAGAGAAAAAAAGCACTCCTTATGAAGGAGTTGAACGAACTGGAGGTTAAGAAAAGAACACAGTTATCCGAGGAAGAGGCAAAACTCAAGGAGTGGGAGAGTAACTTGCTAAACAAGGAGAGAGAACTGGCAGGATATGCAAGGATGCTTGCAGAGAGAGAGGAAAAGATCGACGCCCGCAGAAGGGAAATAGAGCAGATGCTTGAGGATGCCCAGAGGAAAGAGAAGAAGATCAGAGAGTATCAGAAGGAAGTAGAAAACCTCCAAGAAGAGATAAAATTCCTGAACCAGAGGATTAAGGAGCTAACAGAGCAGAAGGAGGAACTGCTAAAGGATCTGGCATCTCTGAGAGCAAAAATATAAATTTTCCTTTCTTTTCCAGAAAAGGTTAAATCCACTTTGTCAATCCACCTCAAGAGCCGAGGTAGCCTAGCCCGGCAAGGCGGTGGATTCGAGATCCACTGGCCGCAAGGCCTCGGGAGTTCAAATCTCCCCCTCGGCGCTGCTCTGCCCGCACCATGCGCTCTTATTCTAAACCCTCCTTCTTTTTATAACCGCAACTATGATATTCTCCAGACCTATGCCCCTCCATGAAGAGGATAGGCATAATCGGGGGCACCACCCCAGAATCCACAATATACTACTACAGGAATTTTGTGGAAATTTCAAGGAAAAGATTTGAAAAGAACTTCTACCCTGAGATAGTGATATTCAGTTTGAACTTCAAAAAATTCAGAGAGTTGCCCGACTGGACGAAGAAAAAGGAGTATATCATGGAGGGTATAAGGGCACTTGAAAATTCTGGCGCTGAGATCATTGCTTTGTCGGCGAATACACCCCACATAATATTCCCAGAGCTTCAGAAAGGGAGCAAGGCAAAGATGGTAAGCATAATAGACGCGGTGGCAGAGGAGGCAAAGAGAAGAAATTTCAGGAAACTTTTACTTCTGGGAACAAAAATAACTATGACCTCCGAATTTTACATCCGCGGGCTCAGAGGCCATGGACTTGAAGTCATGGTCCCGAATCCTGAGGAGATTGATGAGGTTGACAGAATAATCTTTGAAGAACTATCCTTTGGAAACACCAAGAGCAAGGGTTATCTTGTGAAACTCATTGAATCTTACAAGAACGAGATTGATGCGGCAATACTTGGGTGCACAGAATTGCCCATTGCTCTGAAAGATGGAGATACTTCCGTTCCACTCTTAGATACTGCCAGGATCCATGTCAACGCTATCATAAATGAGGCTCTAAAACCTTAAATATAAAAACATTTATTACCCTCGGGATGCGGGTGTGGTGTAGCCTGGTAACACGAGGCCCTGCCACGGCTTTGCCCCGGGTTCAAATCCCGGCACCCGCACTAATTTTTTAGGAATCCTATTCATCTCACGCATGCTCCTTTGTGCAGCGGTATATCTTCGTCTGGAAGAATTAATCGGACTCCCTTTAATCCCCATACTTTCTTGTACAATTAGGCAGTCCTTTCAAGCACAACTCGTATCTCTATGGTCTTCCTTCCTCTGAATGCCATGGTACTCCATGAGAATCCTACGAAAATATAGAAGAGAAGCGGGCCCGCCGGGATTCGAACCCGGGTCGTGGATTCCGAAGACCCACAGTCTATCCTGACTAGCCTACGGGCCCTTCCATCTTCTGGGATATCTTCCCGGTTCCATTATTACCCTGAACGGTTCAGCCACGATGTCATTTTCCAGCAATGCCCTTGAAACAGACACAAGTTCACCCCGCTCCGTGTACACTGCAACGTAATCTCCTTTATTAAATTCATCCATCCTCAATACTCCAGGATTGTAAAGGGGAGCACCATGAGCAAGTGCATCCACAGCAGAATCCTTAACAACCACCCGTGGAAGAAAGGAAACTATCTCCTCCCCCGGTTTTACTATGCTCCTTATGTATTTTTCCTCTCCTTCTTCCTTCCAAAAAACGTATGCATCCAGCAAATCCTGAAGTGTATGGGCATCCCCCTCCTTGAAATGTCCCGTGGATATGCGTCTCAAATCCTCCATATGGGCCCCTATACACATGGCCTCTCCAATATCGTTACACAATGTTCGTATATACGTTCCAGACTCCACCCTTGCTCTGAAAAGCACATCGCGACCCTCAGTATCCAGAATTTCCAGAGAGTAAACCCTGCGCTTTCTCAATTTTCTTGCAACTGCAGAGCGCAATGGGGGAGTCTGATATATCTCCCCCTCAAACTCTCGCATCACATTGAGCAATTTCTTCTCGGAGAAATCACCATGGAAACGCATAACACCAACATACTCCTTGGGCACAAGATGCAGGAGATTGATTATCTTCGTGGCCCTTCCTATACCAATTGGAAGTACACCGGTGACCTTGGGATCAAGGGTACCAGCGTGACCAGTTTTGTTCACATTAAGTATGTTTCTAACCCACGCACTTACCTGATGGCTTGTGGGTCCCTTGGGTTTATCAATAACAACAACTCCAAAACTTAGAAGTTCCTCAACTGTGCGTTCCATATCCAATCCCCTCCAGAATCATATTCACTATCTCTTCAGGAGTGAGAGAATCACTGTTCACAACGAGATCGTAAATTGATAGGTCATCAAAATCTATGCCATAAATCTCCCTGTATCGCTTCTTCTCGCTGCGCTCACGGAGAATTGTTGCCCTTTTGACAGTTTCCTCATCTCCACCCTCCCTTTTTCTAATCCTTGAAACACGAACTTCGAGAGAGGCATCCACAAATACCTTGTAGGCTGGAATACCATTGAGATGCATGAGCCATCCACTCAACCGGGAGTCAATAACCACATTTTCCTTACTTTTTGCAAGTTCCACCAAGCGGGAGTCCAAACGCCTATCAATTTCCCAGTTTTCCTCAGCATATCTGCTGAATTCAACAAGATCCATACCCATTTCTCTTGCCATTTCTCTGAAGATTTCACCACCCGAAACCAATTCATAGCCCAATCTATCCGCCAAAACCTTTGCAACTGTTGTTTTTCCACTTCCCGGAGGACCACTTATGGTTATTCTCATTCCACCGCCCCGGATACGGGCTCGGAACCAAGTTTTTCCAACCTCTTCCTGAACTCGAAAAACTTGAATATGTACGTAACCACCCAGCTGAGGGGCATTGTGAGGGCAGAGTATATGAGAAGCCAGTTTGGAAACAGATACTGAACCTTGTTGAGCTCAATAACATTGCTCCAGGGTATGGCTATGAGGGTGTAACTTACCTTGGCCTGGAGAAATAGCCAGAGCCAGGTGAATATAGCAATCACAATGAACATGGTAAACATCGTTGCCTTCATACTGTTGCTCTGAATGTTCATATTCTCCGCCATGTACTTGGTCTGCAGCTTTTTCAATTTTTCAAGTTTGTTGAGATCCTGCTTTTGCATGGCCTCTCTGTAAACCTTGTTGAAGGCCTTCATTTTCGTCTGTATGCGGGCCATATTTATCCAGTCTGTAAAGTGATGGCGAGCCCATGTGTTTATAAGGGTCACCAGAATTCCCGTGGCAAGGAAGGTGTAGAGAGGATACATGTAATCAAAGGAAAAGAGAGGTTCCAAGACTATCCCAGCCACATTACCAAGCGCATATCTCAAACTTGGGATGAATAGTATCATAAGCATAAGGAATGTGAACATCATGTACATTCCGCTCATACTCGACTGGGTTTTTGGCACAATAGGTTCCTGAGAGTCTGTCATCTCAAGGCCTCCATAAACCTCTCAACCGCCCTATCCAGCTGACCATCATTGTTTTTCAATATCAACACCGTGGCACCCGTATACATGGAGCATGCAAAGGCACTATATCTATTTACCTGCAAATGCTCATTTATCTCATCCACACTCTCAACATCCCTCTCCCTAGTGGCATCCTTCACTCTCCTGCCATATATCTCCTCAGGAGATGCCTCTATCACCACAAGTATCTCAGGATTCATTGCCTCAAGAACCCAGCGAGGAAGCCCCGGAAAATAGCCAGAGGGTGTTTTTATTGTGAAATGGGTGTCAACAATAACATCGGACATCCCAGATATTCGCTCTGCCGCCCTTTTTTGAAGGTCCCTCTGTATCTCTATGGGAAGTTTTCTCATCTGATCCCTGTGCTCAACCAGTTTCTCTTCCCTTGCCATCTCAAACATCAGCGTGCCGAAGTTCACGATGGGGTAATTTGCCCTCTTTGCAACCTCTTCCAGTATGCTCGTCTTACCCACACCAGGCACACCTGCTGCCACCACTCTCATTTCAATCACTCGAAGAACTGCCTTATCACAGGGTGCATCTCCATCAACTGCTCCCTACCCATTGCCTCGTACAGCTGGATCAGTATACCCACGGTAAGCAGAACACCTGTACCGGATGTATTTCCCACAGTACCAATTAGGTCAGCAAATGCCGCAAGGGCACCTACAGCAGCTCCGCTGAATATGGTAACCGCAGGAATGTACTTATTCAAAATCTTTTCAAGAACAGCAGGGCTTCTCCTGAATCCTGGAATCTGCATCCCGCTTGACTGAATCTGCTTGGCAATGGCCTTCGCGTTCATATTTGCGGTTTCGATCCAGAACTTGGCGAATATGATGCTCATCCCTATCATAAAGGACGTGAAGATTACCACATTTCCAACGAGCATCCAGTAGGTTTGATATGTGAACACATAGTGATAGGCCTGCGGATTGATGAGTGGCAGAAGCCAGTAGTTGAGACCTCTGATCCTGTTCAGATAATATGCTATACCACCTATGGGTGTGGTTGTTTTTATTCCCCATTCTGCCGCCTGCTGGGCCGTTGGATAGGCGCCGATCCAGGGATTGTGTCCCAAAATTGGAACATGGCTCAAAGTAGGATTGGTCCAGAACAGAATGGACCACATTGCAACGTTGGCTAGCAGAGCTGATGTCAGTATAACAGGTATGTTTGAGGAGTACATCAACTTGATAGGATACCTGCCCCTTGCGCCCCTGGCACGCTCGTGGGCCAATGGCAACTCAATCTTAACGCTCTGTACATAGGCAACAAGGAGGAATATTATGGTTGTTCCTATCAGTGCAATTATCGGATTTGGAGGTGCGAAGAGGATTGATTCAATTCTTCCACCATATAGCTGGGCTGCACTGCTGTGGGTGAGTATATAAATTGTCTTTGGTATGGTACCGCTGGGCGGATTATTCAGACTTAGGGGGGAATTTGGCTGTGGTGGAATCCATGAAACTATACCTGTGAATATGGCTTGAGACACACCTGCTGCAATGAAGAGGGATATACCGGAGCCTATACCCCATTTTGATACTACCTCATCCATAAGAAAGACCAGATAAGAGCCAAAGAAGAGCTGCAGAACTATTATTAGCTGGGCCAGGAACATTCCATATCCCGGAGCAAAGGCATTTAGACCCTTAACAAAGGCATCGGATGGCTGCAGATATCCAAACACCTGTGGAATGGCTTCAACAAAGATCATTATTATAACCAGCAATTTCTGGGTACTCTGATATATGGCCTTGTCCTCATCGTTGGTAAGGTCTATGTTGAATATTTTTGCACCCACAAACAGCTGCATTATGATACTTGCCGTTACTATTGGACCTATACCGAGATGCACAAGAGAACCTGAAGCACCGGCCATTATGGCACGAAAGGATGCAAAGAGATCAATCGTCTTTGCCTTATCAAGTCCGTATATGTAAATATTAGTGAGCGAGAAGTAAATCAAGAGGGTGATGAAAGTCCACATCAACTTGTGCTTGAACTGCACATGACCCTTGGGCTTGCGGATCATTGGCAGATATTCCAGCACGGGTTTCAAACCGTACAACTTGCTTTTATCTCCGTTGTATGAAATAACCAAATACCCCAAATAGAACAGAGGGACTGACCAGAGAGAGAATATGAGAAAACTAACCCACTGCTTGGTCACTATGTTCCACATATCCTGAATGCTCAACAGTTTCCAACCAACTATTGAGAAGTAAAGGTAAGCAAAGATTATCCACGAGAGTATAACCGGCAGAGCCAGTCCCTTCTTCCGGGGTATTTGTTCTTCAGACATAGATCACTTCACCACCCACATCTTCTATTTTTTCTACGGCATTAGAAGATGCATATTTAACCTTAACCCTGATTTTCTTGGTCACCTTTCCCCTTCCAAGGAGTTTCTTTACTCCCAGAGCACTCAGGTCAATTTCATAAACATCCTCGTTTAACTTGGCAATACCCTGCTTCACAAGGGCATCTAAATTCTCGTTGAGTACTCCAATATTTATGGTTTCAATTTCCTCCTTGGGATGATGGGATGTGAAGCCATGGTTGCCCCAAAGGAACTCTGGATGTTTCAGGGCAAAACTCCAGTGATGCTTACCAAGACCGGCGTATCCTCTGCCACCTTTGCGACCCGCGCCTCTTCTACCCTTACGCCCATGGCCATAGGTATTTGAACCTCTCATCTTCCTCGATTTCTTCTTTGCCATTTATTCCACCCCCGGTCCAAACATTCTATTGATCAAGGCATTGATGCTCTCTCCCCTGTACCCAAGTGCACCCCCTTCCGTAAAGTGCCTCTTGGTCTTCTCCCAGCCCTTCAATGGAGGATGCAATCTGAAAACGGGCTTCACATTTGGAATGTCCTTGTAAAGCACCTTTCCTTCAATAATGGCCTTAACAAGGGTTTCAAGATCATCGAATCCCATGGTCTCCTTCACATACTCGTCCGTTATGGGTTTATCCCCATACAGACGACCTTTCAGGCGAATCAACTTCAACAATGTCTCCTCGTCAATCTCACCCCAAGTCACATAGTCCTTAACCTTCTGAAGCATACCGCGATATGCAGGCGTATCCGGCACAAGAACACAGTGATTTATACGGGTTAAATTGAGCATTTTTAGCGTGTCTGCTATATCCTTCCTAACACCTGTGCGACCTCTAACTCTGACCACTGCGTACATCCTCTACACCTCCTTTGTAAATTGGCATTATCAACCTCGGATTTACCCTAACAATTGTGGTTTGCTTAAGTGCATCAAAGGTGGCCATGGCATAGTTGACCGTGGTCTTCGTATGGCCCTGAGTAAAGCCCCAAACATCCTTTACTCCTGCAAGAGTCAATATGGTCTTTGCAACATCTCCAACCGCAAGACCAACACCCTTTGGCGCGGGTTTAAGAGTCACACGCACTGATCCACATTTACCGGTTACCTTAAAGGGAATGGAATGGGGCATTCCGCAACCGCATTCCCAGGAACCACAACCTCTCTTTATCTCAATTATGTTAAGTTTTGCAACCTCAATTGCCTTTCTTATGGCCGCACCAACTTCCTTTGCCTTGGCCTTCCCTATGCCCACAAAACCATCGCCATTTCCAACGGCGACCATAACGGAGAACTTCGTTCTGCGGCCACTATCGGTCATTCTCTGCACCATACGAACATCAATCACTTCCTCCTTCAGTTCGGGAAGAAGTATATCAACTATCTCAGGTTCTCGCAGAGGCAAATTGCTTCTCAGTGCCTGGGACATGTTGGTTATCTTCCCCTCGTAAACGAGTTTCCCAAGCCTTGTTTTTGGTTCCCAGTCCATTTTCATACCTCCATTATCTTGGCTTTAACTTCATCAAACATCTTTGCCACATCCTCTGATATATGCTCACCCCTAATCCTGGAATCATCTGGATAAATCTCCTCACTGTGCGGGATTTCAAGACCCGCATCCACCATACCCTTGAGTGCAGCAAATACCCTTGAACCCCTTACGGGACTCTGCAATCCTATATCCAAAATGGCCTCTTCAATACCCTTCTTGAGGGCAAGTTTACCTGCCAGAAACCCCGTGAGATACGCTGCAGGGGTGTTCTTAAATGACCCTTCCCATCCGTATTTTTTCAGATGAGCAGATGTTACGCCCACAACAATTCTATCTCCATCATCCTGATACTCAACAATCTGAACAATAACATAGCGCAGGGTTTTCCTCACAACGGCTCTGGGCTTACCGGATTTGAGATAGGCAAGTCTCTTCCTGTAGTCCGTTTTACCCTCACGCCTTCTGCGCATCTTGACCCTATATACCGCATTTCTTGCCATTTTCATTCCTCCTTGAGATAGCCCTCAGATTTGAGGTGAGTCAGAAGATGATTTCTGCTCTTGAACGTGCCACCCTTGGCGAGCCTGTAAAAGCGCCTGTAAGTGTGCCTATCAATTTTTCCAGCATCACGGAGATCCCTCAGGGTAGCCCTTATTGGCCTTATCGTCTTGATCCATCTCCTCTTGCGGGGATACCTTGCGTATTTCTTGCCCTTTCTGGAACCCGGACCCTTTCGCAGTCCCTTCTCCTTCTGGGCCTTTATATAATTGGCCCTCACACGGGAGGTGCCACGCTTCTGTTTCTTCTTTATCAGCCCTCTCTTTATGAGCATCTTTATATCCTCCCGCGTCACCGCTTCCTTTATCTCATCAAGGGCATTGGGATCCATCCAGACGCGCTCTTCCCCGCATTTCAATATGTCTGCCGCAAGTCTTCGCTGAAACTTAACATCCATCTTCAATCACCCCTGAGCATTGGATTGAGCACCCTGATGTTCATCTCCTTGGCCTTCTTTTCTATTTCCATTCTCTTTCTGACACCCACCCTGCTGGCTATTCTTATGGCCTCCTTCTCAGGATTTATACCCTCAAGTTCCTTTGGATTGTAAACGAGTACCTCCCTGAATCCGGATGGGTGCAGACCACGAACCTTCTTTGGACCACGATAACCTGAATCAACCACAGGAGGGCGATAACCCTTATGCTCCCTCATCTTTGAGTGCTTGCCCTTTGGTCTGCGCCAGGCATCACCCAATCTCTTGTACCTAAACCATTCCTGCCTTCTGAACCAAGGGCGCTTGCGATTCAGTTCGTTGCGAATCTTGAGGAGTCGTTTTTCCTCATCACTCAGTTTTGGCTTCAACTTAACCATTTATTTCACCCCTTCTTCACAATGTAAATTCCATCCTGGAACACACGAGGATCCCTATTCTTCACCCTTGTGGCCCTCTCTATATTTGCGGCGGTCTGTCCCGCATGCTCCTTATTTATGCTTTTCACAACTATTGTATCTCCCTTAATCTCAACCTTGGCATCTCCAAATATATCCGCATATCGAGGAGCCCTTTCGCCAAGGAAGTTCTCTATAACTACCTTATTACCCTTCACTGTAACCTTCATCGGGAAGTGGGCGTAGAGAATCTTCAGATGATACTCAAAGCCCTCGGTAACACCCTTTATCATATTCTGCACATGGGCCTTCCATGTGCCAGCCAAGGCATACTCCTTCTTCTTAGGCAGGGGGCAGTATACCACAACCTTACCATCCTGGATGCTCATCTTCACCCTTGTGTGCTTGAATTCTCTGCTTATCTCGCCCAGAGGACCCTTAACATGGAGGTTGAATCCCTCGAGCCTGACCTCAACTCCATCGGGAACTTCGATTTCATGCTTAACAATATCTGCAACGGGCATTCATATCACCTCAGTACACATAGGCCAGGAGTTTTCCTCCAACTCCCATCTTCTTTGCATCTGTATGGGTCATAACACCCTTGTTTGTCGTTATTATCAATATGCCGAAATCCTGCGCTGGAAGATATCTGGACTCGAATTTTTCCATCTCATCACGCTTTACAGAGAACCTTGGCTTTATGGCCCCACATTTGTTTATGGAAGGCCCGAGACGAACCTTGAACATGCCTCCCCGTCCGTTCTCTATGTATTCAAATTCCTCAATGTAAGCATGGTCCTGCATGATCTTAAGCACCCTGCCTATCAACTTGGATGCTGGTCTTATTAATACCTCTCTCCTGCCCGCCATGGCCGCGTTGTTTATACGCGACAGAGCATCACTCAGTGGATCATTCTGCATTTTTCATCACCTCAAGAATACTTTCTGAATCCAAGCTCGTAGGCAACCTCTCGGAAGCATTGCCTACAGAGTCTTAGACCATATCTCCTTATCAATCCTCTCTTCCTTCCACAGCGAACACATCCCTCGCTTCGTCCAAACTTCTTCTTTGGTCTGAGCTTGACACGAACCATCATTCCACCTCCAGAATGTTGAGATTGAACCTCTCACGCATGAACTGCATGGTCTCCTCCCGGGTGACCTTGTGCCTGGCTGGAATCTTTTTCTTTTTGATTCTCCTTCTTGCAATTCTGTAGCCGCCCCTTCTTCTGAAAACAACGCTTATGTCCATGCCGAATATACCTATCTCTGGATCGTATTTCATTCCCTCAAACTCGGTGTAATCCGAGATACCAAAATTAAGATTCCCGTTGGAATCAAAGGAGTAATTTGGAACCTTGAAATCCTTAACCCACAGGGCACGGCGAAGGAAGTCCTCTGCCTCCTTGCCCCTAAGGGTAACCTTTAAACCTATGGGCAACCCCTTTCTTATGTTAAAGTCCCTTATGGTCTTCTTTGCCTCGGTCTGCACAGGTTTTCTGTGGGTGAGCAGATCTATGACCTTCTGTGCTCTGCGAAGTTTCTCACCTGCCTCCCCTACGCCCATATTGATGACCACCTTGTCTATGACTATGTCCCTCATCGGGTTCTTCACCTTCTCCTCCTTCATAGGGCGCTCACCTCTGGTATCGTGATCTCTGGCTTGCCCACGCCAATGACAAATACGTTGCGGCTATTAACCTCGAATCCTTCCTCGAACTTGACCATATTATCCTGGGGACCCCTTACAACGACATATTCCTTTATGTGGGCAACTCTTCCACGATGCTTTCCACCGATTATAATGGCCACACTTCCCTCAGCCATGGGATAGTGGGCAATTATCTCCTGGGTGGGAACCTTTATTTTAAGAACATCCTTGGTGTGGTACTTGTTCTCATCCAGAAGTATGTTTCTACCATCGTGCAAATTGAGCTGTATCTTACCTCCAGGAACAACATGCTTGTTTTCTATCCTCACAAGTTTCCACTCTGCATGGTCCTTGGGTATCTCAACGATGCGCAGATTGCCGTAAATATCGTAAACTGCTCTATAACTCTTATCCAGATCATCAATGGTTATGACATCCATAAATCCTATGGGAAACCTTATATCTGTGATCACACGTCCGTCCACCTTTATCTTCCTGGAGTTGAGAATCTTCTTGGCTTCCCTTCTGTTATTGGCCAATTTAAGCATGTCCCTAAGAACGATGAGCATGGGCACTGCCCTCTCGGCGGGATGCGGACCCGGAGAGATCTTGGGAGCAAAGGTGTACTCCTTCCTTGCAATGGGCCACATCCGGGGTGCAGCAAGTCTCTTAATATGATCACTCATTCTCATTCACCTCTTCTTCGTTTTCCTCTTCTTCCTCATTCTCCTCTTCTTCCTCCACAGATTCCTCTACGGCCTCTTCCTCAATACCTGCCTCAAGTTCCTCTATGGAAACTCCCCTCTTCTGCTCGGCAAGTTTGAAAATCTTATCCTTCCTCTTAGGATCGCTGAGATCCAATTTGACAAGCATGAGATTTGATGGGTGAATCCAGTACTGCACTGCCTTGTTATCCACCTTTCGAACGGTAACTCCCTCAACAGCAACGCGCATGTTCTTGAGATTTACCTCCACTACCTTCCCCTCATGGCCCTTGAACTTACCGCGCATAACACGCACAACATCACCCTTTCTCACAGTAAGGCTCCTGAGCCCGTATTTTCCAAATAGTTCATCGCTGAGATGGGCCTTCATCATCTTCTGCCTTCTGTGCTTAGGAGCCTGGTACAGCATTTTTCTTTGCTTCCTTGGCAAATATGACACCATAATCAACACCTCACACAATTATGCTGGCTATTGCAGCAATTCTCGGCCATCTCTCCGCAGCTTCCCTCGCCACAGGACCCTTTATCTCGGAGCCCTTGGTTTCTCCAGTGGGAGTCACTATGACCGCGGCGTTATCCTCAAACTGAACCCAAGTGCCATCAGCCCTTCTGAAGGGTCTGCGCTGTCTAACTATAACTGCAGGGAAAACCTTCTTACGCATATCAGGACTGCCCTTCTTAACACTGACAATCACCATATCACCAACTCCCGCAGAGGGGTATTTTCTCGCAACACTATGATATTTGAGAACCTGAATTATTTCAACTTCCTTGGCTCCTGTATTATCGGCGCATATCAATCTTGCCCCTGTGGGCAATCCGCGGGTCTGTCTGCCAGCAATTCCCTTCATTATGCTCACCTCTCAATCTTCTCAATGATCACGAAACTTACGGTCTTGCTGAGGGGTCTGCACTCCATAAATCGCACATGATCACCGACCTTAGCATCTATGCAGGGTGGATTGTGCACATGGTATCTGCTGCGCCTCTTCTCATATCTCTCATACTTGGGCACATAGCGGAGATATTCCCTCTCAACAACCACAGTATTATTCATCTTATCGGATATGACCACACCCTCTATGATCTGCCCCCTGACCTTCAGATGACCGTGCCAGGGGCAAAATGGGTCATTGCACTCCTTTTCGGGCGGCTTTGCATCCACTCCAATATCCCTTATCATTTTATTCTCCTCCTCATAAGTTTTTTAATTCTTTCATGAGGTCTGTAATTTATCCTATCTCCATTTAGCGTAACATACTCCTCGTTGAGCCATATTCCAAACCTCGCACCTTTCTTCATTATCATCTTCCTCTTTCCATCCTTTTCGATCACCAGCATGTGGTAGGTCTCATCAACTATCCTACCGGAGATTCCGATCTGATTCGGATTGGTTGAATCCTTAACCTCCGCACGAAGACCTATCAACTCATGCATGGCAATGTTTTTTCTGGATCTCATTCGTTCATCACCGTTAGTATCCTTGCAATTTGCTTTCTCAAACTCTTTATCTTTCCAGGATTGGGTGGAGCTCCGCCCATGGCGCTCACCCCCCACTCATGCATCAGTTCCTCGCGAAGTTCACCCAATTTTTTGACTCGCTCTTCAGGACTCATTTCCCGTATCTGCCTTGCCTTCAGTTCCTTGGGCATTTTCCTTCACCTCTTCCTTAACATCCTTATTTTCATTTTCCTCCTTGGGTTCCACCTGAACTTCCTGCGCTGGCTCCTCTTCACCTGGAGGAATGATGTTGATCTCATCGGGTAATTTTGCATCAGGAGGCATTATCTTAACAGTCACTCCGATTATACCGGGCTTGGTCTTCGCGGTTGCATATCCGAATCTAACAAGTTCCACGGGTTTTCCATTGTACTTTATCGTGCCGGCCATGAACTTTTCCGTTCTGGCCCTATCTCCGGTCAATTTACCCGCAATTATAATTTGGGCACCCTTGGCCCCAGCCTCCATTATGCGCCTCAGGGTGGAGTGCCCGGCACGTCTGAAATGCCAGCCACGCTCAAGGGCCATTGCAAGTTTTTGAGCCATTATCTGCGCATTCAAATACGGATTATCACTCTCCTTTACCTCAATGGTTGGATTCTCAACACCAAAATCCTGCTGAAGCCTCTCGGTGAGTTCCTTTATCTTGGCACCCTTCCTGCCTATAACCATTCCAGGACGCTCAACCTCAAGCACAATTCTGGTACCCAGGGGCGTACGCTGTATTTCAAGCCCCCCAAATCCCGCCATGGCAGTTTCCTTCATGAGGTACTCCTTCATCAGCAGGCGATTCACGCTCTCCTTCACAAATTTTCTCTCATCCATAATTATTCCTCCTCAGGAGTCCTTTCCTCAAGGATCACCTCAATATGAACGCGCTCTCTACGAAGTTCCACAGATCGACCCATGGCCCTCGGAACGTATCTCTTATAGACCTCGCCCTTATTGGCCGCAATGTGTATAATGTAGAGATTATCAGTGTCAAGATCCTTATCCTCGGCGTTTGCCTCGGCATTTTCAAGTACTTTCAGTATGTATTTTGCCTCCTTTACAGGATACTTGCCGGGACCGATACCACGGCGATGGGACACGGAATCAAGGTACCTGAAATATGGCACCGCACGTTTTTTCTTTATTATGTCCTCAAGGTAATCCTTGGCATCCTCAAGACGCATGCCCTTAAGGGCACGGCAGAGATTGACCGAATCCTTCAGCGATATGGGCAGATCCCTGCCAAAGGATTTTGCGTATTTGTCACCTTCAACCTTCATACTGTAAGGCATCACACTCACCTCACTTCAGCGGCACAAACTTGGAACTGCGGGTTGCTCCCACACCTGGACCGCTGTGCTTGACCTCCTTCCTTGTAAGTGCAAACTCTCCAAGATAGTGACCTATCATCTCAGGCTTAATCTCAATTTCAACAAATTCCTTACCATTATGGACAGCAACACGCTTTCCAACGAACTGTGGAAGAATTATGAGATCTCTCCTGTGTGTTCTAACAACCTTACCATCGGAGTTGATTATCTTGCGTACGGCCTTCATACGCTCTTCGTCCCATCCACGTTTCAAGGTTCTTCTGGCCCTGGCGGGAAGGAGTTCGGCAAATTCGTCCCAACTCATCCTCTGCAACTCTTCAAGGGAATAGCCCCTGTAGGAGAATTCCTTCATTCTCCCCATTACCAGTTTTCTCGTCTTCCTCTTTCTCCTTCTCGCCGCCTTGGCGCTGATTTTTCTCATCTTAGCCATCTACTCACCTCTTCCTCTTCTTCTTTTTGGGTGATAATCTTCCAACCTTACGCCCAGGTGGAGCATTTCTGCTCACAGTGCTGGGTCTGCCAACATGCTGATGGTTTCCTCCTCCATGGGGATGGTTCACAGCATTCATTGCAACACCGCGAACCTGCACATGCTTTCTGGCCTTTGAACGCCAGGCATGATAAACTTTTCCCGCCTTGAGCATGGGCTTTTCCTTGCGGCCCCCACCTGCAACTATGCCTATGGTGGCCCTGCATCTTGGGTCAAAGAGTTTGAACTCTCCAGAGGGCATCTGAACCGTGGTCTTTATGCCATGGGTAACAATTTGGGCGTAGGAACCACCAGAGCGAATGTACTTGCCCCCATCCCCGGGCTGGGCCTCTATATTGTATATGGGTACACCCTCAGGTATGCTACCCAATGGGAGTACGTTTCCAGGTCTGATCTCTGCACCTTCACCAATCTGAATTTCCTGACCCTCGTACATGCCCAGGTGGGCGAGCATAAGATACTTTTCACCATTATCGAGAACAACCTCTGCCAGTGGAGTTGTGTGGCCTGGATCGTGGAATATTTCCTTCACAATCCCAACAGCACTATCCACCTTTGGATTTACAGGCTTACCTGCATACCTGTGACTGGGAGCACGATATCGGGAGGTCCCGCGACCTCTTCTCTGTGGAATTATTCTCTTACCCATTTACACCACCTTAGAATATACCCAACCTCATGCCGACTTCCTCGGCACTGTAACCTTTCTTCAGCTTAACAATTGCCTTCTTCCCGTACTTTGTGATGTAGGTGTTAACCTGCTCAACCTCCACATCAAAAAGACGCTCAACCGCGTTTTTCACCTGAGCCTTTGTGGCATCCCTTCTGATTATGAAGGTGAGTTTGTTCTCCTTCTCTATGAGCAATAGCGTTTTTTCCGTGACATAGGGCTTGATAATCACCTTGGTTGGATGAAACGTCATTTAACCCACCTCCTGATCTCCTTTATGGCACTCTCAGTGAATATGGTAAGGCGCCCAGCATGTGTGCCGGGGGCCAGAACCTCAGCATTCAGCTCCCTGGGGGTGACAACATCCACACCAGGCAGATTCCTAAAGCCCTTCTCAACGTTTTCCTTGTTTGACACCACAATGAGAACACTCTTCTTTATCTTGTATCTTCTGCCACGTCTCTTGCCCTTTCCACCACGGATGCGCCTCTCACTTGCCCTTTCAACATCCTCATAAATTCCCAGATTCTTAAGGGCACGTATTGCTTCCTTCGTGGTCGAGATTTTCTCAAATTCATCCTCCACAACAAGTGGAAGTGTGAGATCTGGATTGAATCTATGACCCCTCTTTGCAACCATGACCTTGTTTGCCGTCATGCTAAGGGCACTGTACTTGGCCAATCTCCTCATCTTGACATTCATCTTCCTCTTCCAGACCTTCTGGGTTGTGGGCGGATGACCTGCACGACCTCCTACCGTGCTGGGAATTATCGCACCCCTTGAGGTATGCCCAACCCTGGGAACCATCTTGGATATTCCATGCCCAGGGCCCCAGGACTCTGCCACACGTCTCATACCCGCCATGGGATCCACACCATGGGGCTGTACCCTATTCAATTGAAATACACGAACGGCCTCCCTTATTAAATCAGGCCTGTATGGATAATTAAAGGCCTTGGGAAGGGTTATCTGCCTTTTCACACCGCCCTCAACTGTGTAAACATTGACACGCATTCATCACACCCCCTGCTTGGATTGCAATGATACATAGGTAATCTCAATGCTCTCAACATCCTCAAGAACCTGCCTAACGGGATCGCGGAATCTTATCAACCTTTTGGCAGGCCCAGGTACGGAGCCATGAATGAGCACATAGGGGTTGCGAACCTCACCGTAATGGGGAAATCCACCCTCAGGAGTTATCTCCATGGCCAGCTTTCTCTCCCCATTCTCCTCCACAAAATCCACATATTTTATGATCCTCTTGTTGTACTCCGTCCTCTGATGATAGCCCATCTGCCCTGCCTGAGGCACGGTGTAGCGAACCCAGTCCGGATGCCAAGGACCCAGAGTACCGATCATCCTGCGGTGCTTCCTGTTCTTCTGATGCAGCAATTTCACACCAAATCTCTTCACATGCCCCTGAAATCCCTTACCCTTGGTGATGGCAACAACATCAACAAATTTACCCTCACTCTTGAAATCGGAGAATTTTATTTCCTTACCCAGAAGGTTGAGAGCGTATTCTTTCCTCTCATCAATCGTTCCTCCCCCGACTCGAATCTCCATTATGTCGGGAGCCTTCTTGGGTACGCCACTCACAAGCCTGGGCTGGGTGTGCACCATAAGACGAATATCCTCAACATCTCCCTTTATTCTGGAAAGGACACCCTCTTTGCTGTACTCCTTTGGCAATGGAAATCTCCTTGACAGTTCTTTATCCAGATTCTCGTCCCAAACCTCACCGATGCTCCTGAGTCCATATATCGTGCGCTCGTAAAATCTAACACCAGCAACCTTCATGGGTGGAACCTCAATAACGGTAACCGGTGTCCATATCTCCTGGCCAGCGGTGGTTGTGTGCTTTCTCCAATCCACCGTGAACACGTGCGTCATTCCAGCCTTGTAGCCTGCAAATCCCTGTATGCGTGGTCCATCCTCTATCTCGGGCCATGTCCTAATGCGCGGTATGTGACTAGCCGCTCTCTTGCGTGGATAATACGCCATAGAGCCTCTTCTAGGATGATGCGAACTTCCCATACTTTTCACCTCGTAGCAGCCGTGACGCCGTTTCCTAGCCCAAAACTCCCATTTGGGCCGGATCGCGGGCCATTACGCCCTTGGCGTCTGGCTAACTTCTTTGGCCCACCATAAAGATATTTTGTATATAAAGAATTCGGAGAAATAGAGAAAGAAAAAACAGCATCGTTTGTATCTTGTAGTTTTGGAAATAATAGAAGCAATTATAAGTTTTAGAATTTTACTCTCAGGATACCATAGGCTATACCTTGAATTTGATCTTTCCTTGCCATTTTCTCAAGGCTTATCCTTAATATGCACTATAGTAAAATACTTCCCGTAACCTTCTTTCCAATTATCTCTATCTTTCCTACTTTCTTTGCTTCAAATACATCAGCATCACCAAGGACTGTTAGAACCTTGGTAAACCCAAGGTTCCTAGCCTTTTCAAGGACTAGATATAGATCCTCAATTCTCCCCCATAAAAACAACGCGACACCCTCCCTACCAGGAAGATTTCTAAAAGCATAGTAAGATTCCCCACACTTTCCCGCTTGTATAACATAATGAATACCAAAGATTTTATCTTTGAATGCCGAAAACCACATGCTGTAGGAGCTCTGAAAGTGTCCTGCAACTAATTCAAGGTTTGTGACATCTCTCCATTCAAATTCAAAGGACTCTGTGCCATCCTCACCATGCCCATTTAGCGTGGGAACCCAAACAGTAAACCCATTAAAAAGCTTAATATCAAAGCCGAGCTTTCTGTAGAAACTCTCAACATCTTCATTAGGTTGAACCGTGAGAAGTTGAGCTTTTCGCTCACTAGCAACATTCTCTACAAATTCCATAAGGGACCTACCTATACCTCTACCTCGATAATTAGGATGAACTTCAATAACATCAATATGGGCTATTTTAATCTGCCTTCTCAAAAAGGGCTCCTCAGAGAATATAACCTCAACTTCACCAACAATTTTTCCGTCGATTTCTGCAACTGCAACCAACTGATTATCTAATAGAAGGTTGTTAATATGAATTGCCATAGTTTCAACACTCATCCAAGGTCCACCCATGGAGTAGAGCTTGTAGAGATCCCCTTTTAGATGTTTACCTATTCTGTGAATTTCGACTATCCCTCTAACGTCCTCAAGAGTTGCAAATCTAATTCGCATCTTATCACCTAGTATCTGAACTTCAATTGAATATCAATTTGTTACCTCATCTTACACAATCCTCAACGCCTCATCCGAATCGCTCGTAACTTCACTGCGGAGATTTTTCAACTCTCTCTCGCTCCCTATCAAAAATTGAGCCAGATCATGGGTGGGCTGCTCGTACATCACAAGAAGATATAATGGCAAAATTTATTAAATTTGCTCTGCTATTTTCTCATATACCTTATATGCGCACCACTGCCCTTTTTGATTATCAATCTCAATCTCTCCAGTTTTTTGAGGTGGTTTATTGCGGTGGGTTTTGATATCCCAGCCATCCTGGCTATTTCGCTGCTCTTTCTCGCCTCTCCAAGAATCTCAAGTATCTTCCTGTCCACATCGTCCAGAATATGCTCATAACTCTTAATGAAGGCCACATCAAATCTCTGACTTCTGGGCTCAAATTTGAGAGTTATCCACGGATACTTTTCGCTTTCCGATCGCATCATCCTTATTCCGTACCCATACCTCTCAATGTAACCTGTATCATACAGCAATGAGCACAGCACCGGGTTTCTTGGCACATGCTCAGGATCTGCGATATCAACACCGGGCATCAACCCTCCAGGATTGCGAATAACGATCCTCTGAGGATAAACAAACACGCGCACATCCGCAGATATAGCGTAGTTGCGATGCGCAAACGCATTTATCAAGGCCTCTCTGATCGCTCTCATTGGATATCCTGAAATAACCTTCCTTCTTGGCCCTACGATGATCTCCTCCTTCTTCAATTCTCTTTCCAGCGTGGAGTGCATATCCTCAATAACCTTCCAAATGGGTCCAGTATATTCTCTGCTCTCTCTAACCTCATTTCCCTCCATAAATAGTATCCTGCCCCCAGAATGAGGTATATGTTTATCAGCATCTGTGAAAAACAGAACACCCGCGTTTGTAAGTTTATCGTTTTTTATCGCTTTTACACTCCTCAAATATCTTTCCCAATCTTCCTCCTCTATCTTTCTACCCCTTGCCTCCTCCAGTCTGGAAAAATACCACCGAAGATAATCATCTCGCAATGCATCGATATCCACAATGGGCATCTCATCCCAATTTATGGTACCCATCTCCGAGGAGAGCATAACAATCTCCTGAATTGACAGTGGTCTCACGCCCGCACCTATCCTTATATAGGCAACTCCCCCAATACTGCACAGAGTTGGGGATTTGTTAACCTTTAATACCAGAATTTTCTTTCCATCTATCTCAAACTCATACATCCTCAATTTCGGTGGAGGTATTATGCTCTGAATGCTGTTGCTAATATATTCCTTAGCCTTTTTCGTGTCTATGCCCTTTATGTTCCCATCATCATCAATGCCCAGAACTATATAGCCACCCTCGGCGTTGGCAAATGCAACAACATCCACAATCACCCTATTGCTAACCCTCTCCTTGAATTCAACTCTCTCAGATTCACCTTCCCCTATGATCCTCATCAACTCTTCCATCTTCATATTACTGTAAATAACTGTAAATGTTAAAAATTTTACGGTAAATGCAGAGCAATTAATTTGTTGGATTTACAGTAGTTTACAATAACACCACCTTCGGAATCCACATCTCCTCAAACAGCACAGTACCCAAGAGTAAAAAGTTGTAAAAATAAGAGGAAAAAAAATCACTCAAGCATCGGCATCCAGATGCCCTTCTCCTTCGCGGTGCGAATTGCGATTTCGTATCCAGCATCCGCATGGCGCACAACGCCCAGGCCGGGATCGTTGTTGAGCACCCTGCTTAATTTCTTCTCAGCCAGATCAGTTCCATCGGCCACTATGACCATTCCCGCGTGCAGGGAGTATCCTATGCCGACGCCACCACCGTGATGGAAGGATACCCATGTAGCACCTGAGGCGACGTTGAGCATGGCGTTGAGAATCGGCCAGTCGGCAATGGCATCGCTGCCATCCTTCATCCTCTCCGTTTCTCGGTATGGAGAGGCAACGCTTCCCGTATCGTGGTGATCGCGGCCAATTGCTATGGGCGCATCCACAACACCCTCACGCACAAGTTCGTTGAATGCCAGTCCCGCCTTCTCCCTTTCACCGTAATTGAGCCAGAGAATACGCGCGGGCAGGCCCTGCCATTTAACATGCTCCTCTGCCTTGTCAAGCCACTGGATCACATGCTTGTTCTCCGGGAATAATTTGCGTATGGCATTATCCGTCTCAAATATGTCCTGAGGATTTCCACTGAGCGCCACCCAGCGGAATGGCCCGCTTCCCTCCGAGAATAGAGGGCGAATGTATTCAGGTACATAGCCGGGAATCTTGAAGGCATCCTCAACCCCAGCCTCCTTGGCCTGTGCTCTTATATTATTTCCGTAATCAAACACCTTAGCTCCATGCTCCTTGAACCATACCATCGCAGGCACATGCTTGCGCAGGGATTTGCGAACCTCTTCCAGATACTTTTCAGGATCCTCGCTTCTCAGCTCCGCAGCCTCTTCCACACTGTATCCGGCAGGTATGTATCCGTTGAGGGGATCATGCGCAGCCGTTTGATCCGTGACTATATCCGGCACTATGCCCCGCCTAACCAGTTCGGGATAAATCTCGGCCGCATTGCCAAGCAATCCTATGCTCAGAGGCTTTCCCTCCTTGAGGGCATCATCCTTCATCTTGAGAGCTTCGTCAAGATCATCGGTCCAGGTATCCAGATATCCACCTTTCAGACGGCGATCAATGGCCCATTTATTAACCTCAACGATTATGCCAACACCGTTGTTCATGGTTATCGCGAGAGGCTGCGCACCGCCCATCTCTCCCAGGCCCGAGGAGAGAACCCACTTGCCCGTGAGATCATGCTGTCCGTACTCTTTCCTTGCAACGGCGTAAAGTGTTTCGTATGTGCCCTGAAGGATACCCTGCGTGCCGATATAAATCCACGAGCCCGCGGTCATCTGCCCGTACATTATCAATCCTCTCTCTTCCAATTCGCGGAAATACTCCCAGTTTGCCCATTTTGGCACGAGATTGGAATTCGCTATTAGCACGCGAGGTGCCCATTCATGCGTCTTGAAAACAGCCACGGGCTTTCCACTTTGAACGAGAAGAGTTTCATCTTCCTCCATTTCCTTGAGAGTTTTCACGATTGCATCGAAAGCTTCCCAGCTTCTTGCGGCACGGCCTGTGCCGCCGTAAACGATGAGATGCGCAGGGTCCTTGGCCACCTCGGGATCAAGGTTGTTCATTAACAGGCGAAGCGGCGCTTCGGTTTGCCATGATTTTGCATTCAATTTTGTGCCCCTTGGGGCTCTTATCTCCCTCATAATTCACCATGGCTATGTGGAATAAAAAAATTATGGCAACATTTTTAACCAAGCCTCCATTGGGGTGAATATGGAACTCAAGGCCACCGTGCAGATCGGAAAGGCAGGGATTACGGAGGGAATAATAGAGGAGATCCGAATGCAATTGAAGAAGAGAAAGATAGTCAAGATAAAATTCCTCCAAAACTCGGACAGGAATAACTTCAAGGAGAAGATAAAGAACCTTGCTGAGAAGTGCAACGCGGATATACTGGAGATCCGCGGCTTCACGGCCGTTCTGAAGAAGAGATGATTTTTTCTATCTCCTTCCTCAACTCCCTGTAATTCTCCCTTATTCCCTGCACGATCACCTTGGTGTCTGCAAGCACGGGCATGAAATTCGTATCACCATTCCATCTTGGTACGATGTGCACATGCACATGCCCCTCAATGCCCGCGCCTGCCACGCGCCCTATATTTATTCCAATGTTGAATCCCTGTGGGTTCATCGCATTTTTTATCGCCCCTATTGCCAGAGAGGTGAGGCGATGCACCTCCAAGATTTCCTCGTCGCTCAGCTCTTCAAGATTCCCCACATGCCTGTAGGGGGCAACCATAACATGGCCGGGGTTGTAGGGATAGTTGTTCATTATTATGAACGCATATTTTCCACGATACAAGATGAGATTCTCCTCATCCCTGTTTTCCTTGGGAAACTTGCAAAATATGCACCCTTCCATTTTTTCCATACGCACGTACTCTATTCTCCACGGAGCCCACAGTCTTTCCATATGCAGTAATGGAAAAGGATTATTAAAAATGTGTCGATATGCATATATGCTCCTCAAATTCGCATACGATGGAACAAAATTCTACGGATATCAGAGGCAGCCTGATGTGCCAACAGTGGAGGGGGAGATTCTAAGGGTGCTCAGGGAAAAGGGCATAGCCAAGGATCTGAAAAGCGCATCCCGCACAGATAGAGGAGTGAGCGCCCTTGGAAATGTGATCCTAATCCACACGAATATGGAGCCCAGAAAAGTTATCGGAATGCTCAACTCAAATCTGAATGGAATATATTTTCATTCATTTTCTCCTTATAATCTAAACCCTCGCCATGCAGAGAAAAGGTGGTACAGATACCATCTTTTTGATTTTGGCTATGATATTGGTCTATTAAGGGACGCCGCAGGGATATTTAAGGGAGAGCACGATTTCAAGAACTTCACAAGGGCAAGAAAAAACACGGTATTAAGGATTGATAAAATAAGCGTGAAAAGGGAGGGAAATGTGATATGCATTGATTTCCTCGCGCGAAACTACCTGTGGAATCTCATAAGGCGCCTGGTTGCAGCCATGGTGAAATACGCCTCAGGCATGGAATTCGGAGAGGAAGTATTTGAAAAAAGAATGAATTTTGGTCTCGCTCCTCCTGAGCCCCTTGTACTTATGGATGTGATATATCCATTTCCATTCGAGCATATTGGATTTCCAAAGAAGCTCATAGAAAAGATGGTAATAAATTACCTTGCAGGAATGGTTTACGCTTATTTGGGCGGGGAAAACTATAAATCGTTTAATTTTATTTAACAAACAATGAAAGAAATTGAGATTGTCGACGATCCAGAGAAAATCAAAATAATAATTGAGGACACAAGGACCAAGATTCTACGGCTTCTGCGCTTCCGTGATATGACCATATCTGAACTTGCATCCATTCTCAATAAGGATGTATCCACGATTTTCAGGCACATTAAGAAACTTGAACGGGCTGGATTTGTTAAAGTTACAGGCGAGCGCAGGATTCACAACGTTCCGGAGAAAATCTACGGAAGAACCGCCAGAACGATATTTCTTGCTCCCGAGAGTTACGTGAAGGATGAGGCCATAAAGAAGATGAACAAGAAGAGGGTTGAGATCCTTGCTGAAACACTTCGTTCCATTGGTTATGAAGTCACAGATTTAGATGCCCTTTTTGACCTTCTTGTACGTCTTGATGAACTCTCAATAGAGGATATTGAAAAATTAGAGAAGGACGTTGATTGGGGAATCTTGAGAAAATTGACCCTCCTTCTGATACTCCTGAAAATCGATGAGAGGGATATAGAAGAAGTGAGGAGAGTAGTAAGGGCTAATCGCCCATAACCTGCACGGCAACTCGCCTTTTTCTCTTCCTCACATCCAGTTCAACAAATACAATCTGCTGCCATGTGCCAAGTACAAGGGCCCCATCAACAACGGGCACACACAGATCCGGTTTCAGAAAAGAGGCACGTATATGGGAGTGACCGTTTCCATCGTGCCATGTTTTTTCATGCTCATAGGGGATGCTCTTGGGAAATAATCTTTCAAGTGCAGCGGGCAGATCTTTTTTTAGCCCGGGTTCGTACTCAATGGTTGTAATAGCTCCTGTGGAACCTATCACAAAAACCAGCGCCATCCCATTCCTTATGCCAGATCTGTCAACTATGGACTGTACCATTGGAGTTATGTCTATTATATCCACCTCACCTGCCGTATTCAACCCGATTTCCTCGTAGTAATTCATTTACTCACCTTCATGGCAAGATGGGTGGTTACAGTACTAACCCTTCCGAACTGCTCAATAAATTTTGCTGCCAGTTCCTCGTTTGGTGCCTCAAATACCACCACAACATCGGGCTTTCCAAAAACCTCAAGTTTCTCCAGAATTTTTATTCCATCTGGAACCTTCGCATTTCTCACAAGGTGAAATAGATCCGCAAATCGCTCCGGCGCGGCTGTGGCAAACATCACGAATATCATAGAAAAAGGAAAAAAGAAAGGGAATATAAGCTTTACTTCAGAAGCGGTTCTATTCTGAATTCCTTTTCTTCCTTTATCTTTTTAACAAAGAAATCCACAAAAATCCTGTACCTTTTCAACCTGTGCCTGGGCTTACCCCGTACACTGTGCCCGTGCTCGCCCTGCTTGAATATCACAATGTAGGCCTCCTTTCCCATAGATTTCAGCACATGGTAGAACATGAGACTCTGATCCAAGGGGCATCTGTAGTCCTCAAGACTGTGAATGAGCAAAATTGGAGTTTTAACAGATTCCGCATAGAACAGGGGGCTCAGTTTTCTGTAATTATCGTTGCTGAGCGGGTCTTCGCCTATCACCTCCCTATCGAACCACAGACCTATGTCCGAAAATGCGTAGGAACTCAGCCAGAAGGAGATTCCATTCTCACTTATGGCTGCCTTGAATCTATCGGTCTGGGTTATGGCCCAATTTGTCATATAGCCCCCATAACTTATGCCTGTTATGCCCACCTTGTTCTCATCAACGCTCTCATGCTCAATAACCCAGTCAAGACCTGCGAGTATGTCCTGAAAGTCCTCAAGACCCGTGCGATTCAGAACCTCCAGGGCAAAATCCTCGGAGTAACCTGTTGAGCCACGGGGATTTGTAAAGATCACATAAAATCCGCGATCCGCCATCAGTTGCGCATTGTAGTGGAAATAATGCCCGTACATACCCTTGGGACCCCCATGCACAAAAAGTATGGCAGGCATCTTTCTCTTTCCAGCGCCTCTGGGCCTTATGTACCATCCATCAAGTTTCTTGCCGTCAAAACTCTCGTAGGTGAAGTGCACATGCTTTCTTGGTCTTAATTTTTTGAGAATCTCGTCATTGTAGGATGTGTATTTCTTCAATTTTCCATCATAGATGTACAGCTCCCCC
Organism: Candidatus Aciduliprofundum sp. HYA1; assembly: GCF_056175085.1. Classification (NCBI taxonomy): domain Archaea; kingdom Methanobacteriati; phylum Thermoplasmatota; genus Candidatus Aciduliprofundum; species Candidatus Aciduliprofundum sp. HYA1. The sequence goes on along the minus strand of NZ_CM149694.1, from coordinate 884,687 downwards.
AGTTTTGTATCGCTCATCATCAAGATGGCCATTTTACCATCATCACTCACATCAAAGGAGTAAACGTACCAGCCACTGCCCACTATTCTTTTTCGCTCTCCATTCTCAAACTTCTCAAGCACAACGCTTCCTGCATCTGCTGTGAGTGCATACACATTTCCAGAAGAATCCAGTTTACCTGAGAAATTCTCAAGCCCGTACCTGGATGTTATCTCTCTCACCTCTTTTCCGTCGTATATGAGAAGGTATGAATGCCCTGAAATGTGCTTCATCTCCCTCTTCCCTAGCATGAGAATCTGCTTTCCGTTGGTGGCAACGGGATGAAAGGACACGTTTTCAAAAATCTTTTTCTTCTTACCCCTGTACGCAATGATATCAAATGACTTAAAAGGATTTTCACGGCGGGAAACTGTGTATATTATTTCATCCCCAAACCACATGGCATTCTCCACATACTTATCTTCAAACTCTTCAATTGCCACCTCTCCCTCGGTGTCGTATATCTGGATAACATTCTTCTCATTGTCCCTGAATCCCTTTCCATTGAACCACACGGGAATGGAGTCATCGTAGTACAGATCCTCATCCTCCAACTTCTTTGAATAGAGAATCAAAATTTTTCTCGATTTTCTGTGCCAGTCAACACCCACTATGTTCTTCGCCTCTATGAGCCTTTTTGATGTCATGCTATCCAGGTCAAGGAGGTATAGATCACTTTTCTTCTTATCCTCATCTACGCGCAGGTAGAGCATCTTCTTCCCATCAGGAGAGAATTTGGGCATTGTGGCATCTTCCACATACTTCCTCTTACCTTCCAAAAGATTCTCAATAATCACTGTGCTTTCGTACTTATTTTCCTTCATATTGGCCTTTCTAAGAACGTAGGCAACAAGAGTTCCATCCCTGGTTATGCTCACATCCTGCAGATATGAAAACCTCGTGAACGCATCTTCCTTCCATTTCATATTCCTCACCGGGGGAATATGGATTTAATGTATAATTACTTCTCTTCCACACTCCTGGTGGCAACCAAATTCACTCCAAGACCCAATATATTCTCAGCAAGAACCTCCCCTATCCTCACGGGAGCGGGAATCTCCATATTAGCAATGTAGGACATCACATCATCTATTTTCTCCTTGGGCACGGGAGCATCTGTTTTGACGGAAACCACAGGATATCTTCCATTTTTCACCCTCACAACACTCATAACAACACGTTTTGGTTCAAGGATTTCCTGCCTGGCCCACTTCTCACCACGGGGACAGCGGCAGCCCCGCACATGCACGCTCTCCCCATCCACCTCCGCTTCGATATAGCATCCAAGGGGACAAACTATGCAGGTAAATTTGTAGAGTTTCTTCATTTCTGCACCTCCAGGGTGAGACCCTCAACATCGCCCCCAACATCCGCACCGGAAAGTTTGAGTCGAACCATCTCAGAGGGTTTAAGAACGGGATACCTCCTGCGGAACCCTATTTCCTTCATTACAAGAGATGCATCTTCAACAGGTCTCTCAACACGCGCATATAGAATTACCTCTTCCCCCGGAAAGACGTAATGGGGAACCACAAAACGCACATTGTTGCCCGGAATAACCAGTATTTTCCTCTTCTTTTCAACTCTCCCCCTTATGTATTTTACCGCAGATCGAGCGGCCAATTCACCCTGCTCAACCACATAATCCACAAGGTCATTTATCATAAGGGCATTACCTGCAACAAAAACGCCCGAGACTGTGGTCTCCAGATTACCATCAACCACTGCACTTCCTGTCAATGGATCCATCTTTACCCCCATTTTCTTCAGCAATTTTGTACGGGGCATAAGTCCTGCAGAGATCACAACCGTGTCGCAGGGAATATTGAACTCAGTACCCTCTATAGGGTTCAAATCATCATCAACCCGTGCAACCCTGACATACTCAACCCTTTTCCTACCTCTGATTTCAAGAACCCCGTGGGATAAATAGAGAGGTATGTTGAAATCTTCCAAACACTGCACAACATTTCTCGCAAGTCCACCCGGATAGGGCATCAGTTCAATAACCGCTCTGACTCTGGCACCCTCAAGGGCGAATCTTCTGGCCATGATCAGGCCCACATCTCCCGAACCCACTATGACCACGTTCTTTCCCGGCATAATTCCGTAAATGTCCATTAAGGTCTGGGCCTCCCCCGCGGTAAATATACCTGCCACGCGATCTCCATAAATTCCAACCTCAAACCTATGCCTCTCCCTCGCTCCAGCCGCGTAAATTATGGCAGGGGTATGAGCATACTCAAGCCCTCTGGGAGAGACAAACTTCACCACCTTCCATTTTCCATTTAGAGAGATATCCAAAACCGTGGATTCAAGAATGAAATCAACGTTCAAATTCTTTATTTTTTCAACCAGCCTGTGGGCAAACTCTGGACCTGTGAGATCCTCCCTGAAATAGTGCAATCCAAATCCCGGATGCACACACTGGGGAAGTATACCTCCAAGGTACTCCCTCTCCTCAAGAATCAGGACCTTCAATCCATCTTCACTAGCCCTTATACCTGCAGATAGCCCGGCAGGACCGCCTCCCACGATAACAAGATCATATCTCATGCTCTCGCCCCCCTGCGAAGCACCTTAACATCTCCAATGGCAATCTCTGTCCCCTTACCCTTGAGGGTTACATCCCACATGGGCACATTGTACTCCCTTGAAAGAATTTCCACAATCCGGGGCCTGCAAAATCCACCCTGACATGTGCCCGTTGTTGCCTTGGTTCGGAACTTAACAGAATCCACACTGGGAACCTGCACACCTATTTTTTTCATTCTCTCAATGGCTTCCAGAATGTCTCCCTCACTAACCTTGTTGCACTTGCAGATTATTCTGCCATAGGCCGAATTCTCCCTTATTTTTGAGGATATGCCCTCATCGTCCATCATGAAGAAATGCGTTATTTCCCTGCGATGGGGGTTCCATTTCTCCCTTCGCACAAGTGATATGTCCAAATCCCTTTCGAGAATCTCAGAGACTTCCCTAGCTATTGCCGGTGCAGCCGTGAGTCCGGGAGAGCGTATTCCCGCAACGTTTATGAAACCATGCACCTCCTCGCTCCTTATTATGAAATCGGCCCCCTCGGTCTCAGGTCTCAGACCCGCGAAGGTGCGTATCACCTTGCTCCTTGGAGGTAATCTTGGCCAGATCTTCCTTGCCTTCTCCCAAACCTCTTCCAGACCCTCCCTTGTATTGCCCAAATCCTCCTTCTCATCTGGAGATAAATCTTGTGCGTTGGGCCCTATCATGAGATGTCCTGAGATCTCGGTTGTGACCACGACTCCCTTGCTCTTTTTTGTGGGTGCCGGGAAGAGCACATGCTCAGGTTTTGGACCTGCAGAATCATCAAAGAGCCAGTACTCACCCTTTCGAGGGTGAATTGTGAAATAATCCACACCAGCCATCCGGGATATCTCATCGGCGTAAAGTCCAGCAGCGTTTATTATTATGTTCCCATCCACAAATCCCTTGTTTGTTTCCACTCCACTTACCTCTCCATTTTCAATTTTTATATCCTTCACCTCTGTATCGAGCATTATTTTCACTCCATTGTCAACGGAATTCTCCGCAAGGGCTATAACTGCAGGTATAGGAGCAATCTGCCCCACACTTGGAATCCAGAGAGCCGCCAGGGCATCATCACTCAAATTTCGCTCCATGGTGAAAATCTCATCCTCAATGATCTTCATACCCGCAACTCCGTTGATCTCACCCCTTTTGAGAAGAACCTCAAGTTCTTTTCGTTCCTCTTCACTGCTTGCAACCACAAGGGCCCCATTCCACACATGGGGAATCTGAAGTTCTTCAACCCATCTGTGCCATATTTCATTTCCCCGCACACACAATCTGGCACGCACAGGATACCTCTCAGGGTCATCGTCATAACCACCATGGATCAGGGCAGTATTTGCCTTGCTTATACCCCATCCCACATCGGAGTTTTTCTCAATCACCACCACATCCAGTTCATACTGGCTCAGTTCACGTGCTATGCTCATTCCTACGATACCCGCACCTATTATAATGATCCTAGTCATCCCACTCACCAGAGCAGGGGATTATGGATTCATCAATATTAAACAATTCGCAGAACCCGGCAAAGATTTCCAGAAAAATCAGAAAGGCTAGTGGGCCCGCCCGGATTCGAACCGGGGACCTCCCGCGTGTGAGGCGGACGTCATAACCACTAGACCACGGGCCCTACAGAGGGAATAATAATGTGGTTTTTAAATTTTGTGGCAGAGCATTGTCATATTAAAATACACCCTCACCCCAATTATCAATTGATTTCAACTCTTAAGAAAGCAAGAAAAATTTATTTATAAATGTAAGAATATTGTCATCTATGCTTAAAAAAGCAATGGCCTTATCTCTGTTTTTCCTTATTCTTCTTATCCCCATTTCTTGCGCGTTGGAGTACCCAATCAAAGTGAGAGCAAATGAGAAAGACCTTGAAATAAATGGTAACAAAGAATTGAGTGAATTTATTAGGGAGCATCACTTTCCAGGTAACGGGGCTTCTGAAAATCCATATGTTATTCCGCATGGGTTTCACACAATGAGATTTGAGAATATATCACTCCATTTAATATTGAGAAACATTTGGTGTGATAATTTTTTAATGTATAATGTGAGCAACGCTATCATTGAGGATTCAAACCTTTATCCCACAATGATGATTTTTAGGAGCGCACACAATATAAGTTTGGTAAGGTCCACACTGGATGATTCATGGGTGTATTTCTATAACTCAACCCACATTCGATTAGAAAAACTCAGCACTCACTCATCCTATAATCTCTTGTTTACCAACGTGAGCTACATTTCTATTGAGAATATCTCTGGTTATTATATGATAAATCTAAAGAAAACTGAGCAGGCAGCCTTAAAAAATATAAGTGGCCCGTATATTTATATCTCGGAATCTAAAAATTTCCTCATCTCTGGAATGTATCTTTCAGGTGGCTCAGATGGAGTGATATCGATAGAAAATACTGAAGGCATATGGATGGAAAATGTGGATTTTTCTGGGGATAACTTTCACAAGGATATAATAATGTATAATGTTTCTAAGGTAATGCTTTGCAATTCCACAATTTTTAGTCTATCCATAATGGGGACTAAAAATCCTGTTAAGTACGTCAAACTTGAAAATTTAAAAATATCGTGGGCAGATGGCGGGGTATATCTTGGGGGCATTCAAAATCTTGATATAAGCAACATACATATTGTTCCGGCAGAGTCGAATCGAGAGTTATATTGTGGGATTTTTATGAAAGATGACTTTCATATTAATATGGAAAACATACATATTTCGGGCCCATTTACAAATGGAATATGTGGGCATAATTTATCTTACGGAGTATTGAAAGATTTACATATATCCATAACTCCTATGAGTGGGATGATTTCTGCCCACTCAGGAATCCTTTTAGAGAATTCCACGTACATAATTATTGAGAGATCCTATTTTGATGATGAAGAGAAGGTGGGCATTCAAATTGTGAATTCCACAAAAATAAAAATTAAGGACACTCATTTTTCCTGGAAAATAGAGAATCCAATTAAGTTTGATGGAGAGGTTAGATACATACTGCTACAGGAAAACACAGGTGGCAGAATTGCTCATCCACATGCCCTAGAGTTACTGATGTTTTTCATAATATTTATTCTCCTTTTGATAACCTCTATAGCAGAGAAAAGAAAAATGGAAATAGAGGAGGCAAACAGGGAATTTTTAAATAAGATCAGAAATATGAAATGAAATACTCCACACATTCCAGACGAATAAACAAAGTTTAATATTTGGAAGAGATAAGGTATTCCTTATGGCATCCACCATTCGCATCGTGTTCTTTGGCACAGGAGGCTCCTGGCCCTCTCCTGAGAGAAACGTTATGAGCATAGGTGTTCAGATAGATAGCGAGGTTCTCCTGTTTGATTGTGGAGAAGGAACACAGAGGCAGATGATGCGCACAAATATGAGCTTCATGAAAATCAAGAGGATATTTATCACCCATTACCACGGGGATCATTTTCTCGGCCTTGCCGGGCTTGTTCAGACTATGGCTCTCAACGACAGGAGGGAGCCCCTTGAGATCTACGGGCCTGAGAGAACCGTGGACATACTCACCCGCTATTTATCCATTGGCTATTATTCAACCACATTTCCAATAAAACTTTACGAACTTGAAGGAAACGAGGTCCTTGATTTTGGAGATTACACCATTTCGACCCTCAGAACCAGGCACCCAGTACCATCTCTGGCGTACTCCATAAAGGAGAAGGATATGCCAAGAATTGATAGAAACAAGGCAAAATCCCTGAAACTCAACAGCAAGGTTCTGGAAAAATTGAGAAGAGAAGGTGAAATAGAATATCGGGGAAAAACAATAAGAATTGAAGACGTGAGCAATGGAATGAGAATAGGAAGAAAGATAGTGTATTCTGGAGATACCGCACCGATGGATGAGATGATAGATTTTGCCAGAGATGCGAGTGTGCTGATCCACGAGGCAACCACAGAATCTTCACTGGAAGAGAAGGCAAACGAGTATGGGCACTCTTCCGCAAGGCAGGCAGCCTCAATAGCGAGGAGGGCCAATGTGGATACCCTGCTTCTTGTGCACATAAGCCCCAGGTACAAGGATTCAAAGATTCTCGAGAGTGAGGCAAGGAAAATATTCCCAAATAGCTTTGTGGTAAACGATCTGGACGAGTTTATCGTGAAAGTAAAGAAGGGCTAATCTTCCGAGTAAAGCAAATACTCCTTCACCCCTACCTTAACCACTATCCTATTTTCACCCACAAACGCCTCTATCCCATCTCCTATCCTGAATCCTCTTTCCCATCCCATCTGGACACCATCTCTCTTGGAGGCGTATGCAATCCGTATATTTAAGGATTTATATGCACACTTTCACTCCCACGAAACCATGTCATTTACCTCTTCCTTGGCCTGCTCCCTTCTCTCCTGAAACTCTCTGAGCCACTGGGATATTATATCGGCTGCCTCCCTCTTGCAGGGACCACACACCCTCTCTCCGGATCTGCAGGTGTCGTGCACTTCTCTAAGATACTTATCATCATCCAGAAGGTGGTACACGAATAACTCGTAAACTGTACACACGTCAGGGTTTCCCCCGTGCTTCCTGTGCTCCTCCAGGGTTGCACCTCCACCAGTTTTTGCACGGAGAACCTTCTTTCTTGCATCCTCAGGATCATCTGTGAGAAATATCGCACTCTCAGGTACCGAGGAGGACATCTTTCCACCGGTAAGTCCCGTCATGAGGCGATGGTACGTGGCAGCAGGGGGATAGAAGGTATTCTCATTGAATCCCTGCTCGTATCTGATGAGGATCTTGTTTATCTTCAGCACATCCCTTTCATCCGCATCCCTCACGTAAAGGGCCCTGTAGGGAACATTGATCTTGAACTCTGAAAAACCTGCAGATTCAAGGTGCAGGGCCACATCTTTCAATTTCACCTCCACATCCTCGCCCTTGTAGAAAATTCCCATGCCCTCTTCTCCCTGGGGAGATAGGGAGAACATCCTCCACCTCGCCACAATATCCCGGGTCAGGCGCATATGGGGATCCTGATCCACGCCTACGGGCACCACTGTCGGTCTTGGACCCCCGAATTTTTCAAGTTGCACGTGGAGTATATCCCCCACCTGAATCAAGGGGGAGAAAATATGGCTCATATTCGTTTCCCCGCCGAATCCGTATATGGCCAGAAATTCACTCATATTCACCTTCCTGGCAAGTTTCCAGGCAATATCCTTCACCTCTTGTCTTTTGGACTGAAAATACACCTCCGTCTTACCGGGTTTCAGACCTAGGGCTACGTAACTGGGTACGTACTCCTCAAGGGCTATTTTCCTCGCCCTCTCCAGGGAAATTCCCCGCGAGGCATAGGCCTCTATGTCCGCCACGGCTATGTGAACATCCGCGCCTAAGTCCTGGTAATAGCGGACCTGATCAATGGTCATCTTGTGCCCGAAATGCATTCGTCCTGAGGGCATGAGTCCTGTGAGTACTGCAAAATTCTCTCCGTTCCTTATGGCATCGTATATGTACTCAAAGCCCCTGTGCCCGAAGATGACGCCCCTGCGGAAAAGCCTAGGTGCATCGGGAAGTTCAAAATCAAAGGGCTCAATGCCGAATTGATCGCGCAATTTGGCATAGTCCTTGTACTGCTGTGAAGACCAGGGATTTATGAATTCCATGGGTGGGGAAGGCTTTGCATTTAAATAAATTTTTCAGAAAAGTGAGGCAAGTTCCTCCACGCTGGAGATGTGGGCCCCAACGTAGAACCCCAGTTTTCGGCGGAACTCCATATTGCAGGCCACATCGTTGTCACGCAGGAGAGTGAATAATTTCCCCGCAAGATAACTGCCCTTCCTGTCCCAGTCGGTGAGGATTATTATTTCAGAATGATGGGATGCTATGAAATCCGCAAGATCAGCAAGGGATTTGCCCATATTAACGATTATTATTTCCCCATCCATTCCGAGAGTTCTAAGCGCCTCCCTATCCCTCTTCCCCTCAACAAGAATGGGAATTCTCCTGTTCTCCATCCTCATATCCTCAAGAATGCCCTCCACCTTTTCAATGCTCTCCTCAGACAGCCCATTTCTCATTACCATTACCTCTTCACTCCCACAGCAATTATCCTCTCGGAATACTCGTCAAACTCGTTCATGTCATAATCCCCATAAACGTGCTCTATTTCAAATCCCGCATCCTGCAATTCCTCAACGATTTCATCCTTCTCAATGGGGTAGATGTACATCTCAGCGACCCTTCTTCTCAAGATCTCACTCTCCACGATATCGTAAAAATAGAGCAGTTTCCAGCGATTTTCATATTTTACAGGAACGAAGAATCGAGAGTAGACCTTGCCATCCCGAAATATCGTATCGCCATGGTGCACAATTCCCTCAACCATCTCGAAGGGATTGAAAATGTCCACAATTATCCTTCCCCCCTTGTTAAGGTGTGCATTCGCATTTTTCAAAATCTTCAACCTCTCGTCCCGGGGGAACATTGTCAGGGAGTTGAGCCCGATTATAACGAGGCAGAATCTCTCCGAGAGGGAGAATTCACGCACATCCCCCTTTATCAGTCTTGCATTCCTTCCTTTAAGGTTCTCTCTTGCACGGGCAAGCATCTTCTCGTTGGAATCAATGCCCCACATATTCGGATGATCAAGATAATAGAGTATGCGTCCCGTGCCGCACATGAGTTCAAGCAGTGAGTCGCATCCCCCTGCGTACTTGCGGTATATACCAATATCGTCCTGAAAATCAAAATAAAAAAGATCGTAGAGATCCGCCTCAATGTCGTAGAAATCCATGGAGATCACAACTTGTAACCAATCTTGCGGAGGAATTCCTTACGCTCTCTCCTTTTCTCCTCGTCCTCCACTCCAAGGGGAGAGTGGCCATCCACAACGCCCATTATAGCCCTTCCCTGCTCGGTCTCAGCCACTATCACCTGAAGGGGATTTGCACTGGCCACGATTATGTGCGTGATCTCCTGCACATTCTTGAGTGTGTTGAGCACGTTTATCGGATAAGCGTTACGTAGCATTATTATGAATGAGTGCCCCGCCCCAATGTTCTTGGCATTCTCAATGGCGTATTGCACGAGTTCCTCATCCGTGCCCTCGTACCTGACCAACCTCGGGCCAGAGGCCTCGCAGAATGCAAACCCAAACTTTATGCCCGGCATGCTTGTCACCAGCGCCTCGTATATATCCTCAGTGCTCTTTATGAAATGAGTATAGCCAATGATCACGTTTATATCGCTGCTGGGCTTCTTGATATCCACAACCTTTATCTCCACGCCCATATCTCTCATTATGCCTTATTCCATTTTTAATTTTGCGGATTAAAGCAGAAAAATCATATATTCCCCAAGGGCATTAACCGTATGGTGATAGGATGCCATACATTCTTTCTCTGGACGAAGGCACCACAAATGCAAAGGCCTCAATAATAAACGAGGAGGGAAATATAATTTCCTCGGCGAGCAGGGAGTTTCCCCAGTACTATCCCCGCCCCGGCTGGGTTGAGCACAACCCGGAGGAAATATGGAATGCTCAGATCCTCGCCGCCAGAGAGGCAATAAAAATGGCGAAGCTCGAACCAAGGGATATTGCAGCGGTAGGTATAACAAATCAGCGAGAGACGACAATAATATGGGACAGGGATGGAAAACCGATATACAACGCGATAGTGTGGCAGTGCAGGAGGACGGCAGAATTCATGGAAAGGGTGAAAAAGGAGTATGGGGATCTGATAAGGGAGAAAACCGGGCTCATTGGAGATGCATACTTTTCAGCCAGTAAAATACGCTGGATCCTAGATAATGTTCCAGGGGCGAGGGAGCGGGCAAAAAATGGAGAACTCATGTTCGGTACCGTGGACTCATATCTAATCTACAAACTCACAGGGACTCATGCCACAGATTACTCCAACGCATCACGCACCATGCTGTTCAACATAAAAAGGGGCCAGTGGGATGACGAACTTCTCGAAATATTCAAAATCCCAGAGGATATTTTACCTGAGGTATTGAATTCTGCAGATAACTATGGAGACGCGAAGGGATTCCTCCAAAACATACCAGTTTCTGGGGTGCTTGGAGATCAGCAGGCAGCACTGTTCGGCCAGGCATGTTTTAGAGATGGAATGCTCAAGGTGACATACGGCACTGGAAATTTCCTGCTGGTTAACACGGGTGAGAGCGTGCCAAACCCAAGGAACCTGCTGAGCACCATAGCCTGGAAAATTGGGAATAAAATTAACTATGCACTGGAGGGAAGCATATTCATAACAGGCGCGGCACTTAAATGGATCCGGGATCTGGGCCTAATCGAATCCTATGAGGAAACGGAAGAACTTGCAGGATCCCTGGGAAGCAATGAAGATCTTTACTTTGTGCCCGCCTTCTCCGGCCTAGGCTCCCCCTACTGGGACCCCTACGCAAGGGGCATCATCATAGGCATAACAAGAGGAATAAGAAAAGAGCACATTGTAAGGGCAACTCTGGAGGCCATTGCCTATCTGACAAGGGATGTGGTTGAAGAGATCAAAAAGCACATATTTGTGAGGGAACTTAGAGTTGATGGGGGAGCAAGCGTAAACAACTTTCTAATGCAGTTTCAGGCAGACATCCTTGGCATACCCCTTCTCAGACCTGCTAATAGAGAGAGTACAAGCATGGGGGCAGCATTTATGGCAGGATTGCAGGAGGATATATGGGATATGCACACACTTGAGAAACTGTGGAAGGTGGACAGGAGATTCACTCCCCAGATGGATGAGGTAAAAAGGGAAAAACTGTATGCACGGTGGAAAAGGGCTGTTTCAAGGTCCCTCGGTTGGGTAATTGATTGAGAAGATTTTAAATAGTATGGAGCCCTAAATATTTCGGGGAGATGAATGAAAAAAGAGGAAATTGAGAGGAGAGCAAAAGAAACCCTTAAAAAATTGGGTAAGGATGGGAGATGCTGTTCTGAAAATCTTCGGATAGATTTCTACGGAAATAGATATGTGCTTTTATCCACCAGGTATTTTCCCTACGAACTCAAGAAGGATATGGAGGAACTGTTTGGTGGTGTGGGAGATTTCGTCCTCTACAGAGGAGGAAAGAGAATAGGTAGGAGGCTCGTCAGGGAGTATGCAAACTCAATTGAGGATGGCATCAGTATGTACGATGTTCTGGCAGCCGTGGGCTGGTATTTTGGATGGGCCATTGGCGACTCATTTAAGGATGGTGAGAATTATCGAATGGTTTTATATGATTCGTTTGAGGCAGATAGTTACATCGAGAACGAGGGCAAGGGCGATAAGCCAGTGTGCCATTTCATGAGGGGAGTTCTTACAGGAATAGTTGAGGAGATAGAGGGCGCAAAATACGAAGGAAGGGAAGTGAAGTGCAAAGCGCAGGGATACGAGTACTGCGAATTTTTAATTGAAAAGAAAGAATAAAAATCCAGAAGTTTTATGAGGAAGCGCCCCTATACCATGGACAGGTGATGAAAATGAAGAGGTTACTAAGTATTGGGCTGGTGGTAATTCTATCCCTCAGCATACTGGCAAGCAGCGCAATTGCCCAGGAGAACCAGAAATGGGGTTTCAAACTCAACATCAATCTCCAAGACCAGGTACAGCCCTATCTGAAGATTCTGACCGATATGCTTGTTTCAAAGTTCAACGATATGAACTCCACCTACCAGATCAACTCCTACGATTCCAGCCTAAATGGAACTTTCAAGATGGCAGAGGCAATGGTGGCCACGGGCAATGGGGTGGAATATAAAGGTGGAGAATCCACCAATGCAAACCTATCCTTCTACGCCAGTGGGGTATTTCCATATGCATCCAATGTTTCTCAGGTGATCAATGGAAACGTGGAGCCAAAGAATGTGAACATATCTGCAATGGTGAGTCTCATCACCAAGCACCTGTCCAACGGCACTGTTATTGAAAGCACTTCGGGTAACATATCCAAGATCATCTCAAACTCCTATAGCTATTTCAGAGCGCATTTTGAAGGTAAGAACATACCTCTATCCATGCTCCTCTATCCCATGATAGAGTCAAAGGCCGTGAGATACCAGCATTTGAGCATAAGAATGAGTCTAAAATACATATCTTCAATGAGCAATCTCACCACCATATGCCTCAAAACCTATCTTAACGAGACGCTCAATGGTGTTCCCATAAATTCAACCATAAAAACTTCAGATGTGTATGTTAACTCAACCCTTGTGAGCGTGAATGTGATTGACCAGAACAAGGATGGTTATCTGGACACTGGAGATTACCTGTGTATCCATATAAATCCAAGTTTCTTTAATCAGTTCACACCCGTGGAGCTGGGCTTCATAACATCATACAATGGGCACTCGTATCATTTCTCCGTCTGGCTCATGCCAAAAGATTGGTCCACAAGCTTCGGGGGAGACTTTGATGTGCCCATGATCGTGCCCAGATACGAAAAACTGTTGAACGAGGTTAAATCGCTCCCCCTCTATGACAACTTCAATTTCACAATCCTGGCAGAGGTTCAGGAAAACACAACAACCACTTACACTCCTCCACTCCCACTCATTCCAAAAGGCAAGGAAAACATAACAATGGTCACAAGGGGCAAATATTATGGAACAATAACCATAGTCGGACTTCAGGAGCCCTACAAGAAGATTCTGGAAAATGTGCTCAACCTTACATTCCCAATAAACCTGCAAACCTTCAACACGCACATACCGGGGTTCTCCAACGGCACAATAAACGAGAACACAACAATAACCGTTGGAACTGTGAGGATAAGCGGTACAATGCAGTATGGTGGAGAGAGTGTGTACATCGTGCATCTAAACATACCGAAGGAGAAGAGCATCTCTAACTTTGATTTCTGGTACTTCTACTCGCCTTCCAAGAAATTCATAGTTGGTGGGGGCATACAGATAGGTACCAAGAAATTTGATACCCAGGCAACCACATACGATGATGCTCAGAAGGAAATTAAATCCATAGAAAACAGTGAGGGTGGCCGCCCTTCAACAACCAGCACACAGGCGAATTCCTGGCTTCTGCCCACTGCCATAGGAATTGCAGTGCTTGTGGTTGTAGTAGTTATAATTGCAATAGTCGTTGCAGTTCTCAAAAAGCGGCGCTCTCCATAACTATTTTTTATATCTTTTTGTTTTACCCCTATGTTTCAGTACCTTTACTACCAGAACCCATATTTGAAGAGGGCAAAATTCAAGGTTCTCAAGGTCGAGGGCAATAGAATTCTTCTAAACGATACCATCCTTTACCCCGGAGGGGGTGGCCAGCCAGCGGATGAGGGCACAGCCCTATGCGGAGGGAAAAAATTCAAAATAAGGCACGTTGGCGACCTATGGCATGAGATCGATGGGGAATGCAAAGGCTCAGAGGTGCAGATAGATCTAAACTGGGAGAGAAGGTACCTTTTCATGCGGTCCCACACTGCAGAGCACACATTCTTCAGATTTCTGGAAAATATGGGGGCAAGGATGGGCAAAATAAATTTGGGCGAGGAATCCGCCATAATATTCACAGGAGATATCGGTATTGAGGATATCCTGCAGGCTGAGAGGGATACAAGAAGACTCATAGAAGAGGGAAGAAAGGTTAGGGCATTCTGGATAAATAGGGAGGAGATAAAGGATTATCCTCAATTGAGAATAAAACTTGAAAGGATAAAGGAAGATGCTATAAGGGTGATAGAGATCGAGGGCCATGACCTATCGGCCTGCAAGGGTGTGCATGTGCAGAACCTTTCAGAAATAGGAGATTTCGCCATAACGTCCATCAGGATGGGAAAGAAAAAAGAGGTGAAATTTGTCATAGGGCAAAGGGCAAAAGATTATCATTTCATAGCATCTCAAACTCTCAGGAAAATGATGTGGAAGAGAAACCTGAGCATTGAAAGCGTGGAAAAATATGTGGAAAATATGGAGGAGGAGAGTAAAAAGATGCTCAATGCCCTCAGGGAACTGAGCAAGAGCAGAGAATTTTCAAGGGATCTTTGCGGAAATGTGGAAATTTATCACCAGATATTTCCCTATGGGGACCACAAAATCATTCAGAGAAGGGCCATGGAACTTGCAAATCATAGAGATGCTGTGATCATTTATGCGATAAACAATGTGGTTTGCATGGCATTCAACCCAGCCCATTCCTGGGCAAGGGTGGAATATCTTAATCTCATTGAGAGCATGGGTGGTAGAGGTGGTGGAAAGGGCAATTTCCTGAGCGGTAGCGTTCCAAACCCTGAGGAGTTTGCGAAAATTCTGAAAAAGATTATATGCGAAAAGGCATTACAATTGCATGGTGATGAAAATGGACATAGTTGAAATTCTACGGGATTTTGTGATGCTTCCCGGAGTGAGCGGATTTGAAACACCCATAAGGAGCTATCTACTGGAGAAGTTAAAGGACATAAACCCCCAGGTGGATGCCGTTGGCAACGTTTACGTGACCCTGGGCCAGGGAGAGAGACACATCGCCATAATGGCCCATATGGACGAGATAGGATTCGTGACCACACACATTGAAAAGGATGGCTATGTACGTTTTGCCCCTGTGGGTGGGGTGGATGACAGGATGCTATACGGAAGGGTGGTTGAGATATTCACCCCACGGGGAATAGTTTACGGTGTGATTGGATTGATTCCGCCCCACCTGAGCACCTCAGAGGATAGAAAGAAGAGCCCAACATGGAAGGAACTGGCCATAGACATAGGAGCAAGAAGTTACCAAGAGGCCATAGAGATTGGAGTAGGGCCCGTGATGCCCGGGAGATGGAAGAAGGATTTTGTGAGGATGGGAGATTACGTGGTAACAAGGGGCATAGATGATAGGGTCGGCTGCGCAATTCTCTACCACCTCGCTCAGAAACTCAAAGGAAAAAATCTCAAGAACAGGATTACATTCATATGGACTGTACAGGAAGAGACAGGGCTGCGTGGAGCCAGCGCCATCACATCCAGAATGGATTTCGATGAGGTTTACGCCATAGATACCATGACAACTGGCATGATGCCAGGTGTGCCCTTCCATCTGAGCCCAGTGAAGATAGGAGAAGGCCCAGCAATAAGATTCTTTGATAGAAGGGGTGCTGCCTCCGAGTTCCTCAGGGACAAGGTATTGAATATAGCCAGAGAGCACGGTATACCAGTGCAGGTGGCAATAACGGGAGGTTCAACAGATGCCGCCGTTGCATTCAACCATGGTCTAAGGGCACTTCCAATATGCATACCCGTAAAATACACCCACAGCCCGGTGGAGATGTGCCATATTGCAGACATAAAAAACACAATTGACCTTCTGGAAAAAATAATAAATGGAAATTAGAGGGTTTCCCTTATCGCCTGGCCAAGCCTTCTCACACCCTCCTTTATTTCTTCCTCCGTTGGATAGGTGAAATTCAATCTCAAGGTATTTCTGTGGTCCCTGTTGGGGAAGAACGCCGCACCTATGACAAACGCCACCCTTTTCTCAATGGCCTTCTTGAACAGTTTCTCTGCATCCATTCCCTCAGGCAAGGTTACCCACAGGAACATTCCACCATCGGGCCTTGTCCATCTAACACCCTCCGGGAAATAATCCTCCAGGGCATCCAGCATCACATCTCTCTTCTCTTTGTACAATTTGATTATGTTGAGTATGTGCTTCTCAAAATATCCCCCTTTGATGTACTCCTGAGCCACATACTGCAAGAACGGGCTGGTGCACAGGTCTATGCCCTGCTTTGCAAGAACGGCTTTGTGAATTATATCCTCATGGGCCACCATGTAGGCAACCCTCATTCCGGGGCTAAGGGTCTTTGAGAAAGTACCAAGATACACAACCCTGTGGTCACGGTCAAATCTCTTGATCTGGGGAACTGGATCACCTGAGAAGCGAAGTGCCTCGTAGGGGGCATCCTCAACAACAAGAAGGTTGTACTCCTCCGCCAGTTCAAGAAGTCTCTTTCTTCTGTCCTCAGACATGGTCACGCCCGCGGGATTCTGGAAGGTTGGGATAGTATAGACCATCTTGGGCCTTATTCCCTCGCCCTTCAATCTCTTAAGTGTATCCTCAAGCATGTCCATTCTCATTCCATCATCGTCCATCTCAATGGCTACGTACCGCGGCTGATAAGACTGGAACGCCGTGAGGACTCCAACATAGGTGGGCGCCTCAATGATCACATAATCCCCCGGATCGATAAATATCTTGGCGAGTAGATAGAGACCCTGCTGAGAGCCCGTTGTGATTAGAATATTATCCCTCTTTAGGTTATTGAATCCGTAGCGTGATGTGAGAAAATCAACAAGGGTATCCCTGAAAGTGTTAACACCCTCGGTTGAGCCGTATTGAAGCATCTTATCCCCATGCTTTTCAAGCATATTGGAGACAATTTCCCTAATTATTTCAACGGGAAAGGCCTTGGGACTTGGCAAACCCCCGGCCAGCGAGATTATATCGGGCTCCTGGGTAACCTTAAGCAATTCTCTGATCTCCGAGGCTTTGAGGCGTTTTGCAATATCCGAGAATTCTTCATCCCACATTTTTTACCACCACAGGGTAATGTGTGCGTGCGATATTAACTTTATTCTCCGTTAAATTTTACCAAATCTGGTAAGAGAAAGTTTTAAATCTTGGATAATCATTGTTTCATATGCAGCGAGAGATTTTGAAGATGGTAAAAGAGAGGGGTGTGAAGTACATACACCTGCAATTTATGGACATCCTGGGGCAGGTAAAGAGCGTTATGATACCCCACATAATGCTTGAGAAGGCTCTAAACGAGGGAATACTCTTTGACGGTTCCAGCATTGCTGGATATGCCACCATTGACGAGAGCGATATGCGCGCGGTTCCAGATGCAAAAACCTTTCAAATCCTGCCCGATGACCCAAAAACTGCCACGATAATATGCGACATATATCTGCCAAACGGCAAGAGATTTGACGGTGATCCGAGGTACGTACTTCAGAGAGCACTTAAAAAGGCGGAGGAAATGGATTTCAAATTCGTCACGGGGCCCGAGTTTGAATTTTTTCTGTTCAAGATGAGGGATGGTAAGCCAACCCTGGAGCCAAACGACCACGGTGGTTACTTTGATTTTGGCCCGGTTGATCAGGGTGAGGAGGTGCGCAAGGAGATAATAGGGATATTTGCAGACATAGACTACATGCCTGAGGCGGCACATCACGAAGTTGCTCCGGGACAGCACGAGATTGATCTGCGATACGGATACGCTCTGACCATAGCCGACAGGATTCTCACCCTGAAGGCCATGATAAAGAGGGTTGCCCTCAAATACGGGCTGTACGCCACATTTATGCCAAAACCCGTATTTGGAGTTAACGGTACCGGAATGCATGTGCATCAGAGTCTTTTAAGTCGGGATTGCAATGAAAACAAATTCTATGACCCCAATGGGCCATGGGAACTTAGTGACGTGGCCCTTCACTACATAGGTGGGTTGCTCAAGCATGCCGATGAGACCACCGCCATATTGAACTCCTGGGTAAACTCATACAAGCGCCTTGTGCCAGGATACGAGGCACCAGTTTACATTTCCTGGGCAAACCTCAACAGAAGCGCACTAATACGTGTACCCGCAGGAAGGGGTATGAAGACGAGAATCGAATTGAGAAATCCTGATCCTGCAGGGAATCCGTACCTGCAATTTGCCGTGATGCTTGCAGCCGGCCTTGATGGAATTGCAAAAAGAATAGAGCCCCCCGAGCCCGTTGAGCAGAACATATTTGCAATGAGTCCAGAAAAAAGGGAAGAAATGGGAATTAAGTCCCTGCCCGAGAGTTTGGGCGAGGCACTACACCACCTGAGCAGAAGCGAGTTCATGCGGGAAGTCCTTGGAGAGCACGTATTCAATCATTTTCTATATGTGAAGCGCAAGGAATGGAGCGACTACAGGGCTCAGGTCACAGAGTGGGAGATAAAGAATCTTCTGCCAATACTCTAACTGCAAATTTATTAATCCCACGAGCGCATGCTGAAAGAGATGAACGATGAAGAAATAGAAAATCTGCTGAACGGGTATTACAGTAGGGATATGCACTACGAAGATGGCAGGATTCTCGGCTCAATGTACACAAGGCCTCCTGATGTGGTTTTAAAAGCATTTTTCAAATTCTATCAGGCAAATCTGGGCAATGCAGGCCTCTATCCCGGAACTGCCCAACTTGAAAGGGAGGTTGTTAAATTTCTGCTTAAATTGACTTCTGGCAGGAAGGATTTTCACGGACACATTGTGAGTGGAGGCACAGAGGCAAACATAATAGCCCTATGGGCCGCCCGGGAAATGGGATACAGCAGGATATTGACTACTGAGGACGCCCACTTTTCAGTGACAAAGGCTGCAAAATTGCTCAAAATACCCATTAAGAAATTGGCAGTGAAGAATGGCATAATGGATATAGAGGCACTGTCAGCAGAGTTGAAGGAAGGAGACATTGTTGTTCTAACCGCTGGCACAACACCCCTGGGCTTCATTGACCCAATTGAAGAGGTCTCAAAATTATGCGATGAATGCTATTTGCATGTGGATGCTGCCTTCGGAGGCTATGTGATTCCATTTTTGCGTGAATTGGGCAAAACGAATAAAAAATTTGGATTTGATGTGGAGAGTGTTATGAGTGTGACCATTGACCCCCACAAAATGGGCATGGCCCCATATCCAGCAGGGGGTATTGTGGCAAGGGAAAACATATTTGAGAAAATCAAAATCAAGGCCCCATACCTGATGAACGAGCACAATGATACCCTCCTGGGCACCAGACAGAGCGGAAGTGTTGCAGGTGCATATTCCGCAATACTCCACTTCGGGTGGGAGGGTTATAGAAATGTGGTGAAAGAATGCATGGAGAGAGCAGAATACCTGGTGAAAAGAGCAGAGGAGGAGGGTTTCGATGTGCCCTTCAAGCCGGAAATGAACATTGTGAACATTGGCTTAAAAGATGTGAAGAAGGCCAAAAATCTTCTCCTCGCCAGGGGCTGGGGAATATCAACAAACCCGAAATACAGCACAATAAGAATCGTGGTTATGCCCCACGTGACAAAAGAAACAACTGAGAATTTCTTGGAAGAACTCAAAAATATAAAAAGGGATTATGGTTTGTAGTGGTGCCCGTACTTGGCCCACCATGCGTCAACCTGCTCCTGCAAAATCTTAACGTACTCTGGATTCTTGAGCAGGTGCCTGAACCTGCCCTGGGGCTTGAGGTACTCCTCCACCGGCTTGAATTTCTTTGGCTTGTATGTTATGCGCATGTTCTCAAGATCTCCATCCTCAACTTCCCAGAGCGGGAATATGCCCGTATCGGTTGCAAGTTTCATTATCTCTATTGTCTTGCTGGGATCATGCCTCCATCCAGTTGTGCAGGATGAGATCACGTGCAGGAAGCGAGGACCCTCGTAACTGAGCGCCTTCTGAACCTTCTTCTTGAAATCGTTGAATATTGCAGGGTTGGCCGTTGCAACGTACTTGGCATTGTGGGCTGCAATTATCCTTGCAATTGGTTTCTTGGGCTGCAACTTGCCTATGGGATTTGCCTGTCCAACCTTGCTGGTGGTGGTCCATGCTCCCCAGGGTGTTGCACCGCTCCGCTGTATTCCAGTGTTCATATATGCCTCATTATCGTAGAGCACGTAGAGCACATTGTGTCCCCTCTCAACCATACCACTGAGCGCCTGAAATCCTATGTCAGCGGTTCCGCCATCTCCACCGAAGGCAATTATATTCAGTTTCTCACCCCTGGCCCTTGCAGCAGCCTCTATTCCACTGGCAGCTGCGGCAGCATTTTCAAAGGCCACATGGAGCCATGGCACACGCCAGGATGTGCGTGGATATGCTGTTGTGGCCACCTCCAGGCATCCTGTGGCATTGACCACTATTGTATTTGGACCTGCGTATTTGAGCACCCATTTCACGATTATGGGAGCGGCACAACCGGCGCACATTCCGTGACCCGGTGCAAAAAATTCTTCCTTTTCGTAACTCATAGTAATCCCTCCGCTTTAAGCACGGCCTCTTTATTTACATCAATCCAGTTCACCTCGTCCACCTTCTCTCCCTTGGCTGCTCTCTCTGCAATCTCGTAGACCTCGTTTAGCGTTTTGAAGGTTATGTCCCTTCCTCCAAGACCCACGATGAAATCCACGATCTTGGGCTTGTTTTCATCGTTGGCAAATGCCGCTCCAACCTCGGCATAAACGGCACCGCCGAATCCAAAGGATATGTTACGCTCAAGCACCGCAGCCACTTTTACGCCTTTGAGCAGTTCCTTCAACTCCTCCTTGGGGAATGGTCTGAATGTGGTGATCTTCAGAAGTCCGACCTTCTTGCCCTGAGCGCGTAGTCTTTTCACAAACTCCCTGGTGGTTGAGGTCATTGAACCCATGGTTATGAGCACAATGTCCGCATCCTCTATAAACTCCGGATAGACCTTTTTGTAGGTTCTACCAAATCTCTCCTCAAATTCGCTGAATACCTCATCTATGACCTTCTTCGCCCTCTCCATGGCAATCCACTGCCCGTACTTGAACTCCATGAAGTACTCGGGAAATCCAAATGCTCCAAGGGTTGCCGGCTTCTCAGGATCCAGGGTCACATAGTGGGGCACAAACTCACCTATGAAATCATCCACATCCTTCTGCTCTGGCAGTTCCACAGGCTCAACGGTATGCGTGAGAACGAAGGCATCAATACCCACCATGGCGGGCAGGAGAATACGCTCATCCTCAGCTATCTTGAAGGCCATAAGTCCAAGATCCAGACCCTCCTGATTGCTCTCAGCGTAGAACTGCATCCATCCCGTATCGCGCTGGGACATCATATCCTGATGGTCGCACCATATATTTATGGGTGCGCTCAGAGCACGATTTCCTATGCCCATAACAATAGGAAGGCGCATTCCACTGGCAATGAATAGAACCTCATGCATCAATGCGAGCCCCTGGGATGCAGTGGCAGTACCCACGCGAACACCATGGGCACTTGCTCCTATGGCCGCAGATATTGCGCTGTGCTCGCTCTCCACAGTCACAAACTCGGCATCCATCTCACCGTTGGCTATGAACTCGCTTATCTTCTCAGGCACAAGCGTGGATGGCGTTATCGGGTATGCAGGTATCACCTTTACCCTTGCCAGTTTAAAGGCGTACGCTATTGATTCATTTCCTCTAATCATCACCTTCATTTACTTCTCCTCCTTCACAAAATCTATTGCCTTAACAGGACATTCGTTATAGCATATTCCACAACCCTTGCAGTAATCGTAGTCTATCTCCACAACGGGCAATTTCTTTAGGGCTTCCTTGGGTGCGGGTGTGTTCATTCTCGTCTCCTCATCATCGTGCCTCCATATGGCCGGCTCAGGACAGAACTGCCAGCATATAAGGCAACGAATGCATTTATCGTAGTTAATTATGGGCTTGAATACTCTCCAGGTTCCTGTTTTATTCTCAACCGAATTTCCCGGTTCGGGAATAACGGCTCCTCTGGTTATTATCTCCATTTTTTACCACCCCAAAACGGTTTGCTCATAGGCCTCCTTGGCAGCCAGAGCGTTTTCCTCCTTCTTTGCAGGAGCGTTCTCACGAATTGCCTCCACCACGTACTCTATCTTCACATTTCCCACTGCCCTTGCGTAGGCGCCCAGAATGGATGTGTTCACAATGGGTGCTGCCTGTGAACCGAGATGATGCTTCAGTGCAATTTCCGTCGCATTCACGGTGGCAACCTTAAAGTTTTTCAGTTCAAACTCTTCAGGCTTTTTGGAGGTATTTATCACAATTATTCCCCCCTCCTTGAGTCCCTCTGTCACGTCAATGACATCCATGAGCGATGGGTCAAGCACAACCACCGCATCCGGATTGTACACGTTCATCCTTATGTCTATTTTTTTGTCATCTATCCTTGTAAATGCCTGCACAGGCGCTCCTCTTCGCTCCACACCAAAGTATGGAAACGATTGGGCGTAGAATCCCTGCTTCACCGCTGCTATGGCCAGGATATTCGCCGCCGTAACGGCTCCCTGACCGCCTCTTCCATGGAATCTTACCTCGTACATGGTGTGGGGTTATGCACTCCTCTACCTTAAATCTTACCATGAAAACATTAATCTTATTGTCCGCGATATCCCCACCCATGATGGAAAAAGTGTTTGAAAAACTTGAAAGTATGAGGGAAGAGCTTATACAGTTCACAATTGAAATGAACAGAATAAAGGCTGTGAATCCTACAGGTGGCGGAGAGGGTGAGGGAAAAAGGGCAGATTGGCTTGAAGAAAAACTCAGGGAGATCTGCGACGAGGTCAAACGCTACGAGACCGTTGATGAAAATGGAATCAAGAGACCAAATCTGATTGGCATAATATACGGAGAGGATAGAAGCAGAACCCTGTGGCTCATAGGACACATGGATACCGTACCCGAGGGGGATCTATCCCTATGGGACCATGATCCCTATGACCCGATTCTGAAGGACGGAAAGATATATGGGCGTGGGACCCTGGATGATGGCCAGGCAATCGTGTCTTCATATTTTGCTGCAAAGGCCATACTGGCCGCAGGATTGAAGCCCAAGTACAACATAGGACTTGCCTACGTGGCAGATGAGGAGGCCGGAAGCAGATACGGGGCTGAATTTCTCATGGATAAGGGCATATTCAAGCCCAATGACCTTGTGGTTGTGCCGGATGGAGGTGCCCCGGACGGTTCGTTTGTGGAAATTGCGGAGAAAAGCGCAGCATGGATAAAGATCGTGACCATTGGAAAGCAGGCCCACGCATCAATGCCCCACACAGGAGTGAACGCGCACCGGGCGGCCATGAAATTCGCCCTTGCGGTGGATGAGTACCTGCACAAAAAGTATGCAGATGAGAATAGCACATTTGAACCCCCAATATCCACATTTGAGATAACCAAGAAGGAGAGGAATGTGGATAATATAAACACGATACCCGGCACCGATGTGATCTACTTTGATTTCCGTGTTCTTCCGCATTACAAAATTGAAGATGTCATAGAGGATGTGAGGAAAATTGCGGAGGAATATGAAAAGAAGGAGAATGTCAGGATAAATGTGGAGATTGTTCAGGCATCTCAGGCAGCACCCCCAACCGATGTGAACAGTGAAATTGTGCAAAAATTGATGAGGGCACTTAGAGAGTTAAGAGGCATAGAGCCTGTTGCCGGAGGTATTGGAGGAGGCACAGTGGCAGCATTTTTCCGCAGGCTTGGCATACCTGCAGTTGTGTGGATGACTGCAGACGATGTGGAGCACCAGCCAAACGAGTACTGCCGTGTTGATAATTGCATAAACGATGCAAAGGTTTTCATATACCTTGCGTTGAGTTAAGAAAACATTTAATACAATCCCTCTTTTTTCTATTTTGTGAAGATTGCGTTTGGCATATGCTCCCTCGGCATCGGACACGTGACCAGAAGTCTTCCCCTCATAAAAAAATTGGAAGAAGAGGGCCACGAGATTGTGCTTGTATCCTACGGCAGGGCCGCGCAGATGCTCAAAAAGGAAATGGGACATCTGAAACTCTACCAGATCCCGGATTTTCCAATCCAGTACCCTGAAAAGGCTCATCAGTTCATCCCCTATTTTTTTATGCACTCAAACAAAATTCTCAGCACCATGCTTGGCTCACACAGGGAATTTGTAAACTTGCAAGAGAGGGAGAATTTCGATCTCATAATATCCGATAGCAGATTTGATGTATTTCACAGGAACGTTCCATCATTTCTCATAATTCATCAACTGCGCATCATGGTTCCACTCAAGTTACTGAGATTCGGAATAACAATCTACAACAGGTACATCACCAGATTCTTCAAAAGAATTCTAGTTCCGGATTTCAGGGAAAACTCCCTATCAGGAGAGATGTCCCACAATCTGAAGATGATGGAGGAGAGTAAAATCGAATACATAGGGCCCCTCTCTCCCTTCAAGTACAGAAATATGAAAAGGGATATTGATGTGCTGATATCCATTTCAGGCCCGGAGCCCCAGAGAAGCATATTCGAAAAGAGAATATTTGAAGGCCTGGACAGCATTGAGGGAAATGTGGTTGTTACCCTCGGCAGACCTGAGGATGGAGAGAAGAGGGATGATGTGCGCATATTTCCCTACCTTAGCATGGAGAAAAGGGAGGAAATAATGAACAGAAGCAAAATTGTGATATCCCGCTCGGGATACTCAACTATTATGGACCTGTATGTGATCGGGGGAAAGGCAATGTTCGTACCAACCCCGGGACAACCTGAGCAGGAGTACCTTGCAAGGTACCTTGAAAAAATGGGCATAGCAGGTTACACCACCCAGGATAAAATAAACCTTGGTGAGATGATTGAAAGGGCAAAGAATTACAGGGGATTCCGGGGCAATTACGATGTTTCAAAATCCGTGGAGAACGCCATGAGGGTGATCTTCCAATGGATGTGAAAAAGTACCGGAAATGGCTCATCATATCCATCGTTATAAGCGCCACCTCCCTGGCAATAATATTCATGCTCAGTTATACCAAGCAGGCTGGAAGTATAATTTTGAGTCTTAACCCCCTGATCATTCTCTACGCAATAATCCTCAACGTTCTCGCCTGGACCTTCTGGGCAATTAGGATAAAAATCCTTGCCTCAGCCCTGGACATAGGAATATGCCTGAGAAAGGCATTTCGCATAGTCATGGTGAGCCAGTTTATGGCTGCGGTCACCCCATCGTCCATGGGAGGAGAACCCATGAGGATATACATGCTCTCCCAGGATAACATGACATGGGGTAACACCTCCGTGGGAGATGCAACTGCCCTCACCGTTGGGGAGCGTCTGATAGATTTCCTTTTCTTCGGTATCTCTCTTCCAATTCTCCTTCTCCTTGTGGGGCTTTCAATAGACCTTACAGGCGTCAAATATTTCATGATCGCATCAGCCGTGCTTCTCGGTCTTGCAGGCCTCTTTACGATGTTCCTGGTGACTCACCCGCACAGGTTCAAGAATAAAATACATAAACTTGACAAAATTCTGAGGTTCATAATAAAGGAAGATGCAAAGAGATGGAAGACTCTCAGAAAAATGGAGAGGGAATTCGTCACCTTCTCAGAGAGCACGATAACAATATTCAAAAGAAAAAAATTGCACTTTGTGGCAGCAATGGGGGCAACGGCGCTCATGTGGACCTGTGGATTTATGATACCCTCCGTGCTCCTTATGGGTTTTGGACAGGATCCCATGTGGCTCATATCCTACACGTTCCAGATGATAATAGTTCTCATCACCATGATCCCCGTCTCTCCTGGGGGCAGCGGTCTTGCAGAGTTCTCAGCCTATTTCCTCTATGGTCAGAGGGTTCCTTCCGAGTTTCTGGGCCCTCTGATAATTGTGTGGAGAATCCTCACATTCTACATGAATCTAGGGGTGGGACTTGTCTTCACCCTTCACTACATCGCAAAAGGTAAATAAACGCACAATATTGGGGAATTCAAATGGGTCAAGAGGGCGAAAAGTACATACTCTCGCTGCGGAGACATATAATAACTACCCCGGGATACGAGGTCAGCATCACACTTTCCATAGTCTTCATTCTCCTCTCCTCCTATCTCATATACTGGGACGTGTGGAAAGCCCTACTGATATTTGGAGTGCCATACCTCCTTGTTAATTTTCTTGACTATGCCATGATCAAGATTGGAAGAACCTATTTTCCCGGAAAAAGGATACTCACATTGAATCTGCTCATATTCATAGGGGTGCTCATTCAAATACTGATATTTCAGAGATTTTTTTCATTTGAATTTTCCCTGCTGCTCGCATTCTCCTCCGCTGTGTTCCTCAGAACCTTTGTTTACTTTGTATTTATGAGAAAAAGACCTGTTCTGGGTATAATCACCTCTCTCAATTACAATATGATATACGGGGTAATTGCCCTGCTCACCGCAAGGAATTTCACAATTTCATACACCATTGCCTCCGGAATTTATCTGATCTCCGCGCTCTTCATCCTTCGCATTTCCGTAGCCAAGTTCGTCAGAGAGTTCAGCGAGGATCCTCTCTGGTTCATAGCATCCTTCATAAACTACCTTTCAAATGGAGAGAGAGAGCATCTCCGTTCAATAAACAGATTCTTTGAAAACATATACACTGAAAGAACAGTGCCTGTATCCTCCATGGTTTTTTGGAGAGGAGATTCCCCAAAAGCCATTTTCCTGTTTCCCTACATCCATCCTGGCCCCTTTGGAGAGGTTGGTGGCAGCGATATAACAAAAAAATTGAAAAAATTCACGGGATTTGATAATCTCATGATCTTCCACACAACCACAACCCACGATAACAATGTGGCCGATGAGAGGGATGTTAAGAAGATTGCCAATGTGGTTAAAAATTCACTCAACACAAAAAATCGCTGCAGAAAAATGAGTGATGTTCTGAGATTTGAATTTGGCAATATGGAGGTACTCGCCCATCTTTTTGGAAGGTATCTCATAGTAGCGCTGCTCCCAACAAGAGATATTTTTGATGATGTGGATCTAAAAGCGGGGCTAATGCTTAGAAAAAAACTGCTGAATTTTTACGAGGATGCTGCAATTGTAGATGCCCATAACAATTTTGACGAGAACGCCTTTCCACTGAGCCTGACCCATGGAGATGTGGATGCAATTGCAAGGAAAATAAAAAATCTTGATGCAGACGCGCCCATAATCATGGGTTATGCCCAGAGGTCCTTCAAAAGCAAAAGTTTTGGGCCCGATGGGATAAAGGTGACCGTATTTATCCATAACGGGAAGAGAATTGGGTACATTCTCTTGGATGGAAACAACGTCAAAAAGGGATTGAGAAACAGGATTATAGAATCCCTCAAAGGTGTTCTTGATGAGGTTGAGGTTTTTTCCACAGACAATCACATTGTAAATTACAACATTATGGACCTCAACCCTGTTGGGGATAAGGATGATTGGAGTGAAATAATAAAAATGGTAAAGGACGCCGTAAAAGATGCACTTTCCAACGCTGAGGAAGTGGAAGTGAGCATGCACACAGAGATGGTTAAACTGAGAATGGCCCGGAGGGGACAGTTAGAGGAGATGACAAATATAACGAAGAGTGCGATCAATACCATAAAATTCGCCATGCCCCTCATAATAGTTGGTGGATTTCTGGGAGCATTGCTCTCATTCCTGTGCATTTAGAAAAATTAATATGCAATACTTTAAATTGCAAAATATGCACATAGGCACCTGTGGATTTCCGGTTGCAAAGAAAAAATATTTTGAAGAGTTCAATGTTGTTGAAATTCAAAAAACATTTTACACACCAATATCAAAATCCCTTGCCCAAAGGTGGAGAGACAATGCACCCGAAGATTTCATTTTCACGCTTAAGGCACCCCAAACGATCACCCATCCAACGTCGAGTCCAACATATCGCAGATACAGGGGACCCCCCGGAGATTTTGGTTACTTCAAAAGCAACGGGGATGTTATGCTCTCGTGGAAGAATTTTGCAGAGATTGCCAGAATTCTAAAGGCCAGGGTAATAGTATTTCAAACCCCTGCAAGTTTCAGGCAGAATAAGAGCAATATTGAAAACATACTCAATTTCTTCGATAAGGTGGAAAGGATTACCACATATGGATGGGAGCCAAGGGGCAGATGGGATTTGGAGGTTGTGAGGGAAATATGCATGGAGGCAGATCTGATTCATGTGGTCGATCCATTCAAAAACAGGAGCGTATGGGGCGATTTCTCCTATTACCGGCTTCACGGCATAGGTGGTTATAATTACAGGTACTCTGATGAAGACCTGCAGAAATTGATGAATCTGGCAAAAGGGGAAGATTACATTATGTTTAACAACACCCGTATGTGGGAAGATGCAAGAAGATTTAAACTCTTACTTGAATCCAGACAGCCCGGTAATTGAGCATGTCCACAGCAAGAATCGTGGTTTTCCCCATAACCACAAAATGTAAGGTGGCAGATGCATTCCCCGGTATAACCATTGTTTCGTTTTCCAGCATCGGTAAAGAGGAACTTGTTATGTTGAAGTAAACACCATTTAGGGCCATAAACTGTACTGTGGAGATATTTCCATCGTTGACCAGTGTGGTGTTGAAGGAGAAGGAGTGCACCACATCTGGCTCAAAATGCAGAGTTCTGCTTTCATTCAGGCACAGCAAATCCCTGTGCCACTCCATCACATACCCGCTTCTGGTTGAAAGGGATACGGTTATTCTATGCACTCCACTTTCCTTCAATTTCAAGATTGCACTACCACTCCAGTTTCCACCTGGATCCAGCACAAAATTGAAGGTTGAATTTGATATGTAAAAATCACCCCCTATGGTTATGGTTGTATTCTCCTTCATCTCACCATTGTTAACCACCATAATATGGATGGTTGTTGAATTTTCAAGGTTTTCAACCAAGATTCCACCATTTAAATTCACGGAGAGCTGCATATCCTCGTGGAGGGTAACCATCTGCATGGGCACAGGTACGAATGTAACCGCAAGAAGCAAAAATCCAGAGATCGCCAGAGCCCATCTCTTTTTATCCAGTTTTGTGATGTCGTTGAGGGGTGGTGGATGATTCAATCCCAGGAAAACCACCAGGAGGGCAAAGATTATCCAGCCGGGATACCAAATTCCGAGTATGAAGAGAATTGCAGCAAAGGCATAACTCACATACTTTGTATTATCTCCAGCAATCGCCCGAGCCACGTGCCCGCCGTCCAGTTGTCCTATGGGAAATAGATTTATGGCAGTGACCACAAATCCCACCCATCCAGCCATGGCCATGGGATGTATGAACTCTGGGGAGGGCATGAAATAGGAAAGCACGTTGTAAATTATTGGAACATTGAGCAGGATATACCTGTTTGTTTCCGTTATATTAATCGCTGGAGGATTGAGGGTACCCAAGTACATACCCAGTAAAGTTACAGGAATTGCCACTATGAACCCGGCTATGGGCCCCGCCAGTCCAATGTCCACAAGGGCCTTCTTATCGGGGATGGGTTCTCTCACCGATATGAACGCTCCAAGTGTGCCCAGCAGGGTGGGTGCAGGTATGAAGAAGGGTAGGGATACCATAACATTGTGCCTTCTGGCAGCAAAATAATGTCCCATTTCATGCACACCGAGAATGGTCATAAGTGGAAGGGCAAAGTAAAGAAAACCACCCACTATTTCGTTTACAGTGGTTGATGGACCGTAGTATGTCACGTAGTAACCCATGCCAACCCATATCGTTGATGCGAGGGTGGCCAGAAGGAGGACCACGTTCACCCAGAGACCCAGAAATTTTCTTTTAGGCGTTCTTATGACCACAAGAACATATTCACCCGTCTCTTTCCTCACTATGGGAACCATCTGTCTTTTCTTGAGTTCCAACCTCAATTTCTCAAAATTTCTTTCAAATTCGCCCTCATCGCCGGGGGTAAAGTAGAATTCAAGATGATCCTGTGTGATTCTGAAATCGTAAACGTTCAGGTACTTTCTCACGATGAAATTTACCTCTTCCACCTCTGGATTGATCATTTCAACCCCAGCAATTCTCTCGCCCTATTTAATCCTTCCTTGACCCTCTCCCTTTTGCCTCTTCCCTGGGCGAAATCATTCTTACCCCCGCCCCTGCCTTGCATGGCTTCTGCAATTTTCTCGGCAATTTCCCTGGCATTTGCGCCGAATACAACAAAACTTCCATCCTCTCCTATAAGCACTCCTCTTTTTCCCTCGCTGGCAAGTCCACGGGCCAGAATACCGAGTTCTTTCATTTCAAGGGGAAGAAGTTCCGCAATTATGTCCCTGTCTTCAAGTTCTCTCTTTATGGACTCCGTCCTTTCCCTCTTCAGCCTGTCAATGGTCTTTCTCTGCTCCTTCCATTCATTGAAGAACCTTTCCACACTCTCGGGCAGTTTCTCCCACTGTACACCCAGAACATCTGCGCTTCTCTGCAGGGTATCCTCCACATGGTGGGTATGCTCAAGGGCGCTCAAACCAGAGGTGTAAATTATTCTGCTAACACCGTCCTGAATGCGCTCGGTACGCATAATCTTCAGAAATCCTATCTCGCCCGTGTTGCGAACATGGGTACCTCCGCACGCCTCAACATCGAAATCCCCAATCCTAACGACCCTTATCTCCCTGCCTGGGGGAATTCCTCCCTCATAGAGCACAAATCCATATTTCTTCTCCGCCTCAGTACGATTCATAAACTTAGCCTCAACAGGTATGCATGAGGTTATTATGCGCATGGCCTCCTCTTCAATTCTTCTTATCTCCTCACGGGTTATGGGTTTGTAATGGGCTATGTCAAATCTGCACTCGTGCACATCCTTCTGGGTACCGTGCTGCCACACATGCTTTCCAAGAACCCTGCGGCACGCGGCAAGAAGAACATGCTCAGCGGTGTGATTCCTCATCAACCTTTCGCGACGCTCCCAGTCAATAAAGCCCTTGATCCTCGCTCCCTCAGGTATATGGCCCTCTATGAGGTGCACAACCACATCGCCGTACTTCTGAACATCATTAACAGGATACCTCCTACCCCCATACTCAAAATATCCCCTGTCCGACGGCTGGCCACCTCCCTCCGGATAAAAGACCGTTGAATCGAGAACAATCTCACCGTTCTTTGAGTAAATGACCTCAGCCTCAAATTCCTTCAGGTATGGATCCTCGTAATACAACTTCCGCGTGGCGGGCAAATCGTAACTCCTTTTGCTCTTCTTCTTCCTTGCTGCTTTCTCGTGCCTACCTGCAACAAGTCCGTGAAAATCCCTTGGAATTTCAACCTTCACACCAAGCTCTTCAGCCACACCCTTAACGATATCCGGTAAAAGGCCATGGGAATCGTAAAAGAGGATGAGATCATCCACATCTATTTTTCCCTTCTTCTTCACGTGTCTCTTCACTATCTCCATACCCTTTGATAGCGTTTTTCTGTACCTGGACTCTTCAAGTTCAAGTTCTTCCAGAACGATGGGAAGCATGCTCGTATCCATTATGTCCGAGAACCTGTGAACGTGCATTTCCACGAGTTCTCCAATGCTGGCAGGATTGCCCAGATCGTCCAGAAGTTTCAACGTTCTTCTTATCAGCAACCTTGCAAGATAACCCGCCTGGGCATTTGATGGAACTATTCCATCTGTGAGCATAAATGCCAGACTTCTTGTATAATCAACCACAGCGTATATTTTCTGAAGGGGTACGATGAACTCTTTGTATTCCTTGATACTTGAATCAGATGCTTTCAGAACCTCATTCACAAGAGTTTTTTCATCTTCAATTTCTATGCGTGGTGAGATCAGGGCAAATTGCTTCAGTATAAGATCCCTGCGCTCGTTTCTCTCAATGTTCAATCTTCCCATCAACTCCCCTATCATATCTGGATAAATCGCATCATAGATGGTGGGTGTGCCCTTTGAGGCCCAGACAAACCTTTCAAGGCCGTATCCGGTGTCCACAACCTTAACGGGCATCTCAGAATAGCGAACTCCATCGATCTCCACGTTGCCCCTTTCATCCTCCCTGAGATTCATAAATACCAGAGTTGCAAGCTCCAAACCCCCGTAAATGACCTCAAAACTGGCACCTGCATTGCCCCCTCCGATCCATGGATGCTCCTTGAGCACAACCTTATCCGCCTCTCCGCCCAACTCTTCAATGAGTTTGAGGGCGTATTCCACAGTTTCATCCTTCCAATACACCCATTTATCAGGATAGTTGAATGCGTGGTGTGCCATCATCTCAAATCCGGTCAGATGCCTTCCCGTTTTTCCCACAGAATCAACATCAACCATCCTTATGCACGGCTGCGAAATAACAAGGGGATTTGCAGGCGGAGGTGCCAGGCCAGAGGTCACATGTGGCTGAAAATCGTAGATGGATGCGTTCACGAGGAATACATCATCCCTCCACCTTGCCACCACGGGATAACGGGGTATGGGCTCATGCCCTCTCCTCTTGAAGAAATTTATGAATGCAGAGCGCATCTCTTCAATGGAGTACTCCCTGTTGAAAATCGGCTCCTCTAAAAATTTGTACTCTCCGCAGGGTGCCTCCGTGCATGTGTCCCTTGGCTCCCTGCTCCAGAAGTAGGAGCCGCACTTCTTGCATCTGTATCTCTTCCAGCCATTTTCATGGAAGAACTGCAGGTCCAGTTCCCTCTCAAGCATGGATTTGGCAAATGAGCCAATATATTAAAATTTATTCCCCTCTATCTTCACAAATTTTCCCATTCTTTCGCCAACAAATTCACCATCCTCAATAACATACTCTCCTCCCAAAATCACGGTATGCGGGTATACGGCCTCAAAACCCTCATAGGGAGTCCATCCGCACCTGTAATGCAGGTCCCTGCTTCTCACCCTCCTCACCTCGCCGAAATCCACAGCGATCAGATCTGCATCGTAACCCTCTTCAATTTTTCCCTTCTTTATTCCAATGAGTTCTGCAGGCCTCTCCATCAGTACTTCAACCATTCTACGCAGGGGAATTTTTCCCATTCTCATCAGCCGCATAAAAATTGGCACGTAGGTTTCCACCTCGGGTATGCCCGCAGGAGCGTTTGAAAAATCCTCTTCCTTCTCCTCAATTGTGTGGGGAGCGTGATCGCTTGCCACAATGTCTATTCTGCCACTCAGTAACTCCTCCCACAATTTCTCAGATATCCATCTGGCCCTAAGTGGTGGATTAACCTTGCCAAAGGAGCCCAGCGGCATATCCCTGTGCAGCAGGAGATGATGGGGTGTGACTTCGCATGTGAACCTTCCAATCTTGCACATATCCACAGTATCCACAGAACTCACATGGGCGATGTGAAATTTACCCATCCCAAGAAGGGTTTTCACAGCACGAACCTCGCAGTTCTCAGGTCTCGCGAGGTCATGCTCCTTCAAATTCGTGCTCTCCTTTTTTATGCATTCATCCAGTTCGGCATGCGCCGAGATGAATGAATTGGGTACGGAAATCACCTTAGAACCCCTTGCACCTGTGGTCTCTCCCATGTAGAGCTTGAAAGCGGCATTGTGATCTTTCATCATTTGGGCATTTTCGTTTAGAAGAAAATAAAGGGAAAAATCAACATTTGCCTTCCTCCTTACAATCCTGAGTTTTTCGCTGAAACTCTCCACATCCGCGACTGGAGGATTTGTGTTGGGCATGTCCATTACGAATGTGATCCCTCCAAATGCAGCACTCATTGTTCCCGTGTAGAAATCCTCCTTGTGCTCGTAACCCGGCTCGCGAAAATGGACGTGCAGATCAATCGCTCCGGGGAAAATTATGCCTCCTATTTTCTTCGCTCCTGGAATGTATTTTTTCACCCTTTTTATCCTTCCCCCATCAATTTCAAGTGCCGCGTCTATTATCTCTCCCCGGTGGTAAATTCTTCCCTCAATCTCCAATTTCCTTCCTCCTTACCCTGCCCCTTGGTTCCTCTTCTTCAAATATCTCGGCGGAGAATGCATATACCCTTGTATTCTCATCAAGCCAGCAATCCATTGGCAAGCCAGCCTTCCAGCAGGTCTGAGACAAAAACTCCTCCACATCCCAGTTCCACTCGACGGGCACCTGGGGAAGTAACAAACCCTTGTAAAATCCCCTTTCAACTATGAGCCCATGTCTTCCTATGATTACCCTGCTCAGCAACTCTTTTCTACTTTTCACCCTTATTTCCTCAGGGGGAGTTAAAAGCGATACTTCAAAAACCACGCTATTCAGTTCATCCCTCGTAAGCGGTGGAAATCTCGGATCCTGGAATGCGGCTGCAAGGGCGGATTCCACCAGCGCTTTCTTTAGTGGAAACACGGGCTCTGGAAAACCTATGCATCCACGAAGATTCCTACCGGGATAGGTGGATATTGTGGTAAAAACTCCGCCTTTCTCCTCAAATTTTTTTGGAAACTCAATTTCAGGAACGCGCCTTCTATTCAGATACTCTTCCACAACCCTTCTCGCGGTTTTCACGGCAAATATTCCCTCCTCATCTGTGTACATCATTTCAAACACCCCTTTGCTCACCCCATATTATCTTGTGCAATTGTGGAAGCACACGTACGTTCATACGGGAGTTCAGAACCCTCTCAACAAGCCATTTCAAATCGGTACCTCCAACAGGCTGGAAAACGATTTCCTGCCCTATTTTATATCTCTCAATGATCTCCCTTGCATACTCAAAGTCCCTCTCATCGGCAACCACAAATTTTACAAAGTCCTTGGGGCCCAGATAGTCAAGGTTCTCAAATCTCATGGCCTTTTCCATCCTCGATGATGGGGTCTTTATATCCAAGGAAATCACGAGATTCTCCTCCGTGGGCAGTTTATCAATAAGTATGGACCCATTTGTTTCCAAGAGAACTCTGTAGTTCTCCTTCAAAAGGATATCAATGAGTTTGTACACATCATCCTGAAGGAGGGGTTCACCTCCAGTTATGCAGACCCATTCCACACCCGCATTTCTCACATTTTGCATGATATCCTCAATGCTCATATCCTCTCCCTCGTAGAACGCATATTTTGTATCACACCACTCGCATCTCAGATTGCATCCGGTGAGGCGTATGAAGAACATTGGCACCCCGATGTATATGCCCTCTCCCTGAACGCTCAGGAACATCTCATTTATTTTCATTGATGATGGAATTGTGCCCTATCTTAAATCTTTTTCCATACGTATAAATATTTCAAAGGCATTAATGCAAAGGTGAAGTACATAACCTTTGTATCCCGCGAGGTGTGGCCCGCGTTCAACTCCATATACGCCTACACGAAACTGAAAAATAAATTTCCCCCAAAGATTCTCATCCTCCACACGGAGAAGGGTATGGCAGAAAAACTGGAGGAGAAAATAAGAGTGCTCTACAGGGAGAACGGGAAGGATGTGAGCATACAGAGGGTGAAAATTGATGATTCTGTGGAAGAAATGAAGAAAATCATAAGGGATCTTGTGGAGAATGGAGATACGATAGACATCACGGGTGCAAGAAAGAGCATGCTTCTGGCCCTCATAGACATTCGTGGCGTGAAAATAGTGTACCTTCTCCTCAAGGACATGAGATTCTCCCAATACCCCTTCATGATGCGCCCCCTGTCCCTCCAAGAATTCTCGGAGGTGGAGAGATGATCATATCCAAGGAGGAAATACATGTGCTTCTCAACGAGTTCGTTGTAAAAGGGATGAGAGAGGCAAGGGTTGAGTATCCTCCTTTCCAAATTCCACTTTTCACGCTAAACCTTGAGAATTTCAAAGTTGAAGATCTACTCACCCCGGGCGATATGGACACTGCACGGAAGAAATACGCAAAGGGCGAGTTTCTGCGCAGGGATCTGCCAGATTACTACGATCTCCTTGATTCCTTTCTGTCCTCAGCCCTTGTTGATTTTGAAAACGAGGAAGAAATAAGGGAAGAATTCAAAATACTGCGCGATTCGATGAAGAACAAGAAGGTTTACATAAGGCCTGTGTTCATAGGAATAGATACAAATATTGCATATTATCGGGTTGTATCAAGGCACCTTGGAAAGGAGTTTGAGTATGTGATAAGCCAGATAGTGGTTGATGAGGTGGATGCGAGGATTCATACAAAGTATACGGGAAAGATGCTCTACCATTTTGAGAGTTTGCCCTATCATTCCATAATGCACGAATTTGCCAACGGAAGCGTAAAGGAATCAAGAAAGGCAAAGAATGCCATGAACGAAATTTACTACCTCTTCGATGTACTTGATGCCCTTCGGACAGGGGAAAGCACAGATACCAGGGACAAGGAGATAAGGGATAGGGAGATTGCAAAACAGTATGAGGAGTTTGCTGAGAATTTCCATGGTGAGGTTGTGCTCATAACCGCCGATAAGGACATGGTATTCCACGCCCAGGCACAGGGATTGAGTTCCATCTACTACAAACTGCCCCACAGAATCAACGTGGATAGGATTGATCCCTTGAAAATTTCAAATCTGTTCTATGACCTGATAACAAATTTTGGAATCTTGAAGATCAACGATACCATAATACTGGCAGAATGGAGGGGCAAGGAGGTGGATGATTATCTGAATGAAAGGGTGAAAATCTACAATGTGGATGAGCATCTAACTAAGGAAATAAGGGTGTGCAGGGGTGTGATGGATGAATTATAGGGAAATGCGGGCAAGATTGGTTGGCTCTTACGGCAGGTTCGTTTTCTTTCCCGATGACCCCGAGGTGCCAAAGATTGTGAGCACGAAGGCGTTCACGCACTTGGTTGTGGATGAGGAGATCACACTTTACGCACATCCGCTCATGGAGGAGCAGATTGAAGACGAACTGGAGGAGGAGTACGAGGTGATTTACGAAAGACCGGATTTAAGGGGAGAGTACTTTGTAAGCCCGTACTCACGAGCGGGAAATTTAAGTTTCAAGTTCAAAAATGGGGAGGAGATACTGAAAAGGGCCATGCGAAAACCCTTTGAGGAGGAGATTGAAATAATAAGAATTATGAATGAGCGCATAAATCTTGCATTGGGCGAATTCTGGAACGAAATCTCAATAGGTATGGATCTGAGCGAGGTAAAGGCAATTCTGGAATCCAAACTGCTCAAAAATGGCATTGAAGGATTTCAGCATCCAAGCATAGTGGCCTTCGGGCCGAAGAGCAGGTATCCCGCGCCACACACCCATTCGGGAAAGGTGGAAAAGAATGGAATTCTTTACATAGACAGTACCCCATTTTTCAAGGGCTATCCCATGAATTTTTCCCGGGTAATATTCACCGGAGAGAAGAGGGAGTGGATTAAATCTTTGGAAAGGATAAATTCAATGTACGAGTCCCTGGGAAAACTCATTGAACCGGGGATCTCCTGTAACACCCTTGATGAGAATGTGAGAATCATTGGTAATTTTCCACACTACAGTGCCGTACCCTCCGCAGGGTTCTATCAGCCCTTCGCACCCGGCGATTGTGTGATTGAGGAGAATATGATAGTGACCATTGTGCCCTCAATATACCTTAAGGATGGCGTGATAAGGGTAAAGAGAAACATCCTTGTCAGGAGAGGGGGACCCGAGTTCTTGATTTAGGCTTCTTGATTATCTTCTTTAACCAATCCCCCTTGAAGTAGAAAATTGCCCCGATTCCTGCGGATACCATGTTGGATATGGCCATGGCAAACCACACGCCCACCATTCCCATACCCACACCAATGGATAGGGCAAAGTAAGCGGCCAGTGGAATTCTTATTCCCCAGAGTCGTGAAACGCTGAGCACGAAACTCTGAAATGTGTGTCCTGAGCCTGTTAAAATGGAGTTTATAACCCGAAATATCCCAAAATAGGGTATTCCTATCAGAACTATTGAGAGAAATACCCCTGCACTTTTTATTATATCTGGATTATTTGGCACGAAGAAGGCAATTATGGGTTCTCTAAACACATAGATTATGCCTGATGCAATTAGAAGAAGGTAAAACATAAAAAATATGCCTGTCTGTGCAATTTTCTTGGCCCTGGATGTCAAATCTGCTCCGAGGGCCTGGCCAAGCATTATGCTCACCGAAGATGCCAGACCGTTTACAACCACGAACATCATATTCACAATACGATTTGCCACACCGTAGGTTGCAATCGCCACCTCGTAGTTTGGAAGATGGGCCAGAATACTTTGAATTATGACAAAGCCAAGGGCCATTGCACTCATGCTGAAACTTGAGGGCAGGCCTATGCGGAGTATGAATTTCACACTCTCCCATCTTGGTAAGAAATCCCTGAGTTTTGGCTTCAATCTGAGTTTTCCCTTGAATAGTAGGTACAAAAGCCATACCGCTGCTATCATTCTCGCTATCACGGTTGCAGTTGCCGCACCAAACACACCCATTCTCGGAAATCCAAGTAGACCAAATATGAGAATTGGATCCAAGATTATGTTTATAACCACCGACACTCCACTTATTATGAGAGGCGTTACCGTATCACCCTCCGCAGATATTACAGCACCTCCACCCATCACCACGAACATGAATGGAAGTCCAAGAAATATTATGGATCCGTAGATGGCAGATGTTTGAAGCAGAGTTCCCTTTGCCCCTATGAGTTCAAATATGGGGTATGAGAAAACCGAGCCTATGAGCGCCATTATTGTTGCAAGAACTATGACTATGCCAAAAATCTGACCCGTGTAATGGTTCGCCTGCTCCCTATCATTTGAACCGATGTACTGGGATATTATGGGTATACCTCCCCTCCCCAGCCCTCCTGCAAAGGATATGAAGAAAAAAACCACGGGCCATGTGAAATTTATGGCCGCCACAGCCACCTTTGCCTCCTCCTGAGGTAGGCGGCCCAGCCAGAACATATCGGCCAGGTTGTAAAGGGTTTGCAGAAGGCTGCTCAGCATCATGGGCCAGCCTAGGAGGAACATGGTACGTATAACTCCGCCTTCGAGTATCTCCTCCCTGCTCAATCGCAGTGCCACGAAGCCCTAAAAGGATAAAACTTATTTTAATGTTTGCGTATAAATGCAATTACAATCTAACATTTATCCTTGCGCCACATTTTTTACATTTTCCATCTCCCGTCAGTCCTAAAATTCTGGTGTTGTAGTAGACCCTTTCAATCAGGAGATTCCCACAGTTCGGGCAGTAGGTGCTTTCGTATTCAGGCTCCCAAGTGTTGCCAAGATACACGTATTCCAGTCCCACCTCCCTTGCGATTTCGTAGGCCCTGTGAAGAGTCCTAACCGGGGTTGGAGGCTTATCCGTGAGTCTGTACATGGGAAAGAACCGTGAGAAGTGAACAGGTATCTCTGGACTCAATCCGTACACCCACTCCACAAATCTCCTTATCTCTCCTTCCCCATCGTTCAGCGTTGGAATTATGAGGTAGGTGAGTTCAACATGAATTCCCAAGCGATAGGCCCTTTCAACGGTCTCCAGCACAGGTTGAAGTCTTGCCCCTGCGATTTTTCTGTAGAATTCATCATTAAATGCCTTGACATCTATGTTCATTGCATCAAGGTACCTGGCAATTTCCTCAAATGGCTCCCTGCATATGTATCCATTCGTAACATAAACGGTGTATAGCCCCTCACTCTTTGCCATTTTTGCCACATCAAGGGTGTATTCGTGCCATATTGTTGGCTCGTTGTATGTAAATGCTATGCCCTCATAATTCCTGGCCACCTGCATAAGTTCCTCCGGGCTCATCTCCCTTATGTATGGAAACTCCATTCCAACCTGACTTATCTCCCAGTTCTGACAGTGCTTGCATCTCATATTGCAGCCCACCGTGGCAACAGATAGAACCTGGGAGGTGGGCTTGAAATGAAAGAGGGGTTTTTTCTCTATTGGATCCACCGCCATTGAGGATACGCTGCCATAATTGAGCGTGTAAAGCTTACCTCCAATATTCTTCCTGACCCTGCAAACGCCCACCTGCCCATCCCCGATCACGCATCTGTGTGGGCACAGATTACACCGAACCTTATTGTCTTCCAATTTTTCCCAGTGCCTGGCTAAAATGAGCATAACCCTCACCTTCAATTTTTTTATTTTCCTTCCATACCCCTGCATTTTTCCTCTCAACAACCTCCCCTATCTCCTTGCCAATCACACCACGCTTGGCAGTGTATATGAGTTCGTACTCACCACCAAACATTGTTGCAAGGTACTCCAAGGGCAGGTTGTAATCCTCTGAAACCTCATAGGCAAGTTTGTGTATGGGAATCCTATCAAAATATATTCTCAGCCCATATTTCTCATTCCCCATAAATTTAACAGATGCAAGCAAGCCGTCGGATAGGTCCATGCATGCGCTTCCAACCTCTGAAATCTTTCTACCCTCTTCAATCCGGGGATTCACGTCCAACAGGTACTCAATGCCCTCATCATGCCCGTTTTTCCAGAGAAAATATCCAGCGGCCTGCTTTCCAAGTTCTCCAGTAACAAAAACCCGCTCACCATTCTTTAATGCGTTCCTTCTCAAGATTCTGTTGGCCTCCACATGACCAACCGCAAAGCCGCTCATTCCCACGCTTTTTGACTCTTTGAAATCTCCACCGTAATAGGGCACACGGAATCTCTGCAAGATACTGTTCATTCCCTCAACAAAGGATTCCACATAACTCCAGTCCACATCCTGCGGGAAGGCCATGGAGGCCATGAATAAATCGGGCAGCCCGCCCATTGCAGCAATATCACTTAAATTTATGGATGCGAAAAAGGCTCCAACCCTCTCGGGGTTCCATTCTCGCATGAAATGCACACCCTCTCCAATGAAATCCACGGTATAAAGCTGGTAAATATCTCCCATTTTTATGTAAACGCAATCCTCATAGGTTTGTTTCTTTCCAATTATTTTCCATATCCCGTCTATGGCCCTTCGCTCACCCATGTGCCTCAGTTGCATCGTGCTACGCATGACCTTGCAACGATAAAGTTTTTACTCCATACACACATACTTCCCCGTGGAATGCTTGAAGATATATCCTGTGGCGCATGGAAAAATTGACGGAAAGAGTATTGAAAACTTCGTGGACTCCTTCAATGGAGATGTGCTATATCTCATAGACGTGGACTCCCACAATGGTAGGGAGATGAACTTCAAGGTTTACGATGAGTTATCGGGACTCTTTGAAATGTGGATAGATGCGGCTCCAAGAAGACACTACGATGTTATGGACGTGCTCGTAATTGGAGGCACCAAGGCGGTGATCACGCCCCATTTCACAAGGTGGAAGGAGATAGCAAAGGCCATAGAATTAACGGAGAACACGATTTTGAAATCATACAATATGGAGGAAATTGAAAAATTTCTGAGTATGGGGGGCAAAGATATTATAACATCCGCGCGCATGGCCCCACTTGTGCATGCCAATACCTATGTGCTAAAAGGAGGTGAGGTCTGCCCATGGAGGATCTGAAAAGGGTGGTTGCATTCGTGGTGAAGCGGAAGGGAAGGGAGATAAGGGAGGAGGATTTTGTAAATACCCTGTCCTACGATATGAAGTGGATTTCTCCAAATTCCGCACGCGCACTGTTCAAGGTGGCCGTGGATACCCATCTCATTGAGAAAAAGGATGAACATTACGAGCCAACCTTTGAGATGAAGGGACTGATCCTGCCCCTTGATTTTAAGGTCACCGAGGAGAATGTTGCCAGGTATTTCACCAAACCGGATATTTTCACAAGGATAATGGATCGCCTGACATCCAGCCTGAAGAGGAGCAGAAGGGACATACTTATGGAAATAAACGAAATCAAAAACAGGATGAAGTATGTGAGCATTGAAGTGGCAGCCCTAATTTACTGCAAGGAAAACGGGATAGATTGCTCCGAATTTTACCCAGAGGTAGAGAAAAGAATAATGGAATTATAAATTGGATGCACTCTCGGTGAATTTTAAAGCCTTTTCCACATCTCCCTTCTCCATATATATGTCTGCAGCCACTTCGTAGATCTTTTTCTTCAGTTCATCATCTCCATCCTTTTCAAGCATGGATAACGCCTTTTTGATAAAATGGAGAGCCTCGTCAAAATAGTCGTCTTCAAGGTAGTACATGGCAAGATGGTAGAGTGTCTCAACCTGGGCTCTTATATGTCCCTCCCTCTCAAACAGATCAAGGGCTCTGTAAAGATAGTCCAGCTGTCTCATATCATCATAAAGCAAGGCAAAATTTGAATATACCGCACCAAGGGCAACGTTATCCCTAAGATTACGAAATATTCTCTCTGCCTCACCAAAATCTTTCTCAGCTTCATCCCTCATGCCCAGAAAATAATGTAAGAGACCAAGATTGCTCAAAATTATACCCCTCTGTTTCTTATCCTCCTCAACTTCAAGCTTACCTTCAAGTTCCTCAATATCGCTCTGAACTCGCTCCATGAACCTTTTGACCTCTTCCACATTTTCCTGAACCTTTTGATTCTCAATCCCCTCAGTGTTGTCAAGGGCCATCTGAAAATATTTAAGGGACTCTCTTGGATAGTGGAGAAAATAAAGGCATAGCCCTGCAAGATTCGCATTGTAGGCTATTTCATCCCTGGTTGTGGAATTTTCCAACTCGTCCAGAAAGAGTTCAAGCGCCCTGCGATAATTTTCCCTGTTGAAGTATTTCAGCGCATTCCCCATACGCGGTCCAAGCATTTATACAATTTAACACTTTCCAAGGTATCTTTTCAGAGCGTAAATCCCGCTTAGCACGTTGGCTCCAAGAATAAGATCCCCAGGAAGAGAAAAGAGATACTCATCAACATTTACCCATGGAACCTTAATTATTTCTATCTCCTCCGTGGGTTCAAGATTTTGCTTTGCAACCATTTTCACATCGGGTGCGTAAAAATAGTAGGCCTCCATTCTTGTTAGCCCCTGACAGATCACTCCCCTGAAGAGGAAAATTAGTTTCTCTGCTTCATACCCCGTTTCCTCCAAAAGTTCTCTTCGGGCACATTCCTCCGGATCCTCATCATCAACCAGCCCTGCTGGAAGTTCAATAACATACCTGTTCAAGGGAAAACGGTAATGCTTCTCCAGCAGGATTTCTTTATTTTCCGTGAGCGCAATCACCACCGCAGTTTTCGTATGATTTCCAATTTCAATGCTTTCCCATATTGCACTTCCGTTGTAGTCCCTTCTAACACGCAGAAACTTGCCCCTGAAAACGATCTCGCTTCTCTTAATGTTCATTTTTTCTCAGTTCCTCCAGTATCTCCTTGGCACGATCAACACGGACAGTTCTCTCGGCCACAAGTTTCTCAGCGACCTTGTCAATTTCCTCTCCCTTCGCTCCTGCCATGACAGCGATGTTTCTAGCATGTAAACTCATGTGTCCCCGCTGTATGCCCTCCGTGGCCAGAGCTCTTAGCGCTGCGAAATTCTGTGCAAGTCCCACGGCGGCGAGAATTTCTGAGAATTCCCTCGCACTCGTTATGCCCAGAATCTTTCTTGCGATTTTGGCCTTTGGATGTGTGCTCGTTGCTCCCCCAATAATCCCAACGGCCATTGGGATCTCAATGCTTCCCACAAGGTTCCCCTCATCGTCTTCCTCGTAGGTGGTTAGGGAGGTGTACTGTCCATTGAGAGCGGCGTAAGCATGCGCTCCCGCCTCCACCGCGCGCCAGTCGTTGCTTGTGGCGATTAGCACGGCATCTATCCCATTCATTATTCCCTTGTTGTGTGTAGCCGCTCTGAATGGGTCCACACGGGCAAATTCATAGGCGTACAGGATACCACGCACTGTTTCCTCACCAATCACATCTTTCCTCCACACCGCGCGGGCCCTGGCAAGGCGATATATGGCCAGATTGCTGAGGATGCGGAGATAGACCTTGCCACCAGTTATATCCTCTATATACGGAGCCAAAGCTTCTGCCATGGTGTTCACCGCATTTGCGCCCATGGCATCTCTGACATCCACATGTAAATGGATAACAAGCATCGGCCCCAATTTTGAATCCAGCACCCTCGCAGTTATGTCCCTGCACCCTCCACCGACCTTGACGAGCACCGGGTCCTGCTCGTTGGCAATCCTCATCAACTCATCTTTATGCTCAAGAACCTGTAATTTTGAGGAGAAAGGGTCTTTCAGGCCAACAACCTGAATTTGGGAGATCATAATTGGCTCGGTGGAGGATGTGAAGAATCCGCCTCCGGGCCTTGCAAGTTTCGCCGCGTGGCTTGCCGCGGCAACCACGCTTGGCTCCTCTATGGCCATGGGAATTAGATAATCTCTTCCATTGATCAGAAAATTCGTTGCGATGCCCATTGGCAATTCGGTCATTCCTATTACATTCTCAATCATCCTGTCTGCCAATTCCATACCCAGATGCCCATTCAGAAGAAAGTTTGCTTCCTCATCACTCAGATTCGCAAATTCCTTCACGATTTTGAGACGATCTTCCACAGGCAACTTGTAGAATCCGGATATGCGTGAGGATTTCATAGGTGGGTTATTGGCTGTTCTCTATTAAACTTTTTTTTGGTTGCGAGTTGCGAAAGGTATTAATAATATTGTTTCATTTGATAAGTTTATAAGGTGATTCGTATGAGTTTACTGGGTGGGAAGAAAAGATTGTTCGTATTTGCCATTATCCTTTTGTTGGTCATAGTGAACATGGCCACATTGATCAATACACCACAGAGAGTGAACAGCCCCAGGGAAATATCCCCTGGAAAAATGGTCATTTACACAAAAGGTTTCAATGCAGATCTGGCAAAACCTGAAAATTATAT
Organism: Candidatus Aciduliprofundum sp. HYA1; assembly: GCF_056175085.1. Taxonomy (NCBI): domain Archaea; kingdom Methanobacteriati; phylum Thermoplasmatota; genus Candidatus Aciduliprofundum; species Candidatus Aciduliprofundum sp. HYA1. The sequence goes on along the minus strand of NZ_CM149694.1, from coordinate 839,888 downwards.
AGGTTCTCCAAATCCTGGGCAGAAAATATATATGACCATAGCCCTCAAATGGAGAAACGATGATGATCTGAATAAGACCCTATGGCTCATAAACAATCCCAGATCTCCTCAATACCACCATTTTCTCTCTTGGAAGGAGTTTAAAAATAGATATGCACCCTCAGAAGTTGTTTACAACTCAATTTTAAAGTGGTTGAAAAAGGAAGGATTACACGTGCAATATACATACCCCCTAAGAAATTCCATAACGATATACGATAGTATGGGAAAAATAGAACGTGTGTTCCACACCCAGTTCGGCATTTACAGGGGGGATGGCAAGCATCTAAGAAAAGAGTATTTTGCCATATCAAAACCCATAGAATTCCCAAGTAACTTCATACCTTACATATTTGGAATTGATGGACTTGACAACGCCACAAGGTATCATCTAAACTATTTTAAGGCCTCCTCTGGTATAGATTATCTCAGTGGAGCAGATGTTGCAAGAATGTACCATGTTTATGAGTTGTACAATGATTCTGCCTCAGGGGCAGCAAGTACAAAGCATATATTTGCCACTGGACTTCGCGTGGCTACTGTACTATGGGAAGGTGCCGATTCCTCTGGAAACCAGTATGCTCCATTTGATCCGAGTGCAGTGGGTTATTACTATGGTCATGTGATTCCCTCTTGGATTCAGAATTTGGGTGTGAATTCTACAATTCATTACTACGGCACAAGCGGTACTGTGGCTCCAGGCAGTAATACAGATGGTCAAGTTTCTGTGGAGAATGAACTTGATCTCGAAATGGTGGGAACTTTAGCTCCAGGAGTGGATGCTTACTGTGTCTATGGACCTGGAGGAAGTAACGGAGGACCTTCAGAGTCTAATTTCCCAGATAATGAATACGATTATATAGCAAATACCCTTGCTACAGACACATCTGCAACACTGGTGGCTGTTAGCAATTCGTGGGGTGGAGGAGATGCTACGGGTTCTGCAACCACAGACAACGATATAAAGGCTCTTAATGCTATGGGAGTAACAGTTCTTGCCTCCTCAGGAGATGACGGAGATACCAATTCACCAAGTTATATTTCAACAGATGCTCATTCGTCATTTGGTGTTATTGCAGTTGGTGGCACCACGCCATTCCCAAATGGGTATGATATTACCACTCTTGATGATGAAGCCACAATGGGATATAATACAAACCTTGCTGACCCCAGAAGCAGTGAGATAGTGTGGTACGATATTTCAAGCACAAATAGTGCTGGTGATCACTGGGGCACTCAGAGTGGTGTGAGTTCTACATATCCCGAGCCATGGTTCCAGCAGGATTTTGTAGGGAGTATAATAAGTAATACTGGAAGCACAGGAAGGGCCACTGCAGATATATCCGCAATGGGTAATCACACCCTTATCTACACCAGCAGTAGCAATGGATTGCAGTGGAGTTATGTGGCTGGTACCTCCGTAGCCTGCCCCGTCACCGCAGGAATGATTGCAGAGATGGCCGCCTATGTGGGTGTGCAGTACGGAGTCTCAGATCATGGATTTGGATATCTTCTACCAACAATATATCAGCTTGGAAATGATTTCTACAATAATGGAAAGTACAGTTCCTCTCCACCATTCTTTGATGTGACAGAAACTCCCAGCGGGTATCACAACGGAGAAACCGCCTACGATGCCCGCACCGGCTGGGACCTTGCATCTGGATGGGGAGTTATAAATGCCTGGGAATTTGTGCACGATATCGGATTTGTGCTCAGTGCCTCCACATCCTCAGCCACCATATCTCAGGGACAGACTGCCTCTTATACGATAAATGTGGCATTTCCGTACATGTGGACATGCGAGGTGGGGCATTTCACGGTGAGCGGCCTACCTTCCGGTGCAACTGCAAGCACGTCGGTGGAATACGTGCATCCTGCCGGTAATGGCACAGCTGCATCGGTCACCTTGAACGTGGCCACCCAGCCGTCCACTCCCACAGGTACATACACTCTAACCTTCTATGCGTATTCCTACAATCACACCACTGGCCATTGGGGTAATCTAACTCAGAGCGTGCAGCTCACATTGACGGTAAATTCTGCAAATGCACCGGATCTTACAATAACCTCAATATCCACTTCCGCGAGCACAGTTGATGAGGGAAAGAGCGTCACAATATACGCCACGGTGAAGAATGTTGGAAATGAAGATGCCAGCAATGTTTACGTGGGCTTCTATTATGATAATGTTTCTGCAAGTACCCACATCGGAAATGCCTCCGTGGGCACTCTGGCAGCGGGGGCAAGCGCAAATGTTCAGATTACGTGGGATACCACCGGGCATGTGGGAACGCATACTTTGATTGCCTACGCAGATCCAGACAACATAATAGCTGAGAAGAATGAGACGAACAACTCTGCATCTACCACGATAACCGTAAATGGATATGGAGTATCTCTCTCAGTAAATCCAGCATTGGCCACCGTGCAGCCGGGCAACTCCGCCACATATACCATAACGGTGAAGAACATTGGAACTCTCCAGGATACCTTTGATCTGAGCACATCTTCGGTGGCAACGGGGTGGTCTGCATCACTTTCAGAAAATTCAGTCACACTCAACGCGGGGGCGAGCACAACGGTTACCCTGACAGTCACTGCTCCAAGCACCGCAAACAATGGAGATTCGCAGTCTGTAACGGTTACCGCGGTTAGTGAGGGTAATTCAAGCAAGAGTGATAGCGTTACCACCACAACAACCGTAGCAACGATATCCATCACTGAAATGCACATTTACTCTCACCTGGATGCGGTGATAAATTACACCACTTCCGAGAGCGTAAAAACCTACATAGAATATGGAATTGGCCCGAACCATATGAATATGCAGACACCGGAAGAGAGCAGTGCGAGCATATATCACGAGGTGGCAATAGAGAATCTCACTCCGGGAATGAGGTATTATTTTAAGGTGTATATGACCGATGGTACCACGAGCGTGTGGAGTAACATATATAGCTTCACCCTCAACGGTACAAATGATTTTGAGACCAGTGATAATGGGCAGTATCTATATAACTGGCATACCGTGGCTTGGAATTATAGCACTGGTAACAGTGAACCGAGCATATGGCAATGGGGCTCTCCCAGCAACGTTGGACCAACATCTGCACATTCTGGAAGTGATTTGATAGGCACAGTGCTGAATGGAGATTATGGGGTAGATGAGCAGGTACAGGTTTTGATGACTCCTTGGATGGATTTCACAAACGCGTCCTGGGTCACTCTTTCATTCTATGCATGGTATGACCTTGAAGCAGATTCCAGTGGAATGTGGGATGGCGTTACCATGGCTTTTGAAAATGATACCGGTAGCACATGGTGGCTCTTAGATCCAAATAACAATGCTTCTCAGTACGATGGTATATGCGCATCTGATCAGGGACTCAATGACACATACATATTCGGGGGCAACTCTGGAGGATGGGTACTCAAAACCTTCAACACCAGTGCAATAAATGATCCAAACGTGAACAGGAACCTTCTCGGACATAAGGTTCGCTTCATATTCTACTTTGAAAGCGACGAATCTGTGCATAATTATCCTGGATTCTACTTTGACGACATCCAGGTGAAGGCAGGAATTCCACAGTACCACATATATGGATACGTCAAAGATTCCAGCGGGAACCCGGTGAGCGGAGCAACAGTTTGGGTAAACGACACCACCCTTGGCATAACCTATGAAACAACCACAGACAGCAATGGATACTATGAGATTTACACACACAACTGTATGGGTGGGGATAGCATAAGCGTGGATGCAGAGAGCACGGGTATGAAGGGAACAAATTCAGGTACGATGAGCAGCACAACAACCAATCTACAAATAGACGTAACTTTACAGGCCGTACCAGAGCTGAGTTTCCTTGCACTAACCGTGTTCCTGGCAATTGCGGTGCTTCTTCTTAGGAGAAAAAAATAATTTCTCACACATTTTAAATACTCTCCCATTCATATCCTTTTTGTGAGAAAGGAGATCAAGGCTGCACTGGTACTTTCACTTTTATCACCATTCTTTGCAGAGGTACTCAGCGGTTCAACTCCTCCATATCAGGTGATTTCAGATCCACTATCATTTCCATCACTCTGGGCATTTTATGGCTCTGGAGTACTCCTGTTTCGCGAACTGTGGATCCGAAAAAACAAAACTCCCGGTGGAATCATGATGCTGGGATTTGCCTATGGCATTTTAGAAGAGGGTGTGTTTATAAAATCATGGTTTGACCCCAAATGGCCGGATCTGGGAATACTCGGAAGATACGGAAGATTTATGGGCATAAACACAGTATGGGCAGTATGGCTCACCATTTTTCATGCATTTATGAGCATATGGGTACCCATAATGCTGTTCGAACTTCTATTTCCAGAACTAAAAAACACAACCTTCCTCAAGAAAAAAAGCGCCATAGTCCTTTTATCAATGTACCTGGGCATGGGAATTGTAATGAATCATATTCTGGACAATTATCATCCACCATTAATTCCATATTCCCTGACAGCGATGCTTGCCCTATCATTCATAATTTTGGGGACAAAGCTCAAACTACCTAAATTACCCAAGATATCTGAGAAAAAAGCCTTTCTCCTTGGGATAGCATACTCAACGGCATTGTTCATAATATTTGTGCTCATTCCATATACAACTATCCCTTCAGAGGCTCCAATAATTTTAGGCATACCTCTCGGGATTATTTTTTACATTATTCAAGTAAATCAATCACAGAAAGTTATCCATAGCCTTATGCTGGGCGCTCTTTCATTCTGGCTTCTTTTTATGGATCTCGCTTTAGCTACCATGGGCCATCTTGCCGAATTACCTCTGGGATGGGGAACCTACATTGCAATTCTATATGCATACTTTAAAAGATACAATTTTACGAACTCCAACAAAAAGCGGTAAGTTTAATTACTGAATTCCATTATTGCAATTGGTGATACAATGTATGAGCAGGAGATTAAGGCAGCGGTGGAGCATTTTGAAAGTTTGCTCAGAGAGCAGCTGGAAAGGGTACAGAAAATAAGAAACGAGGGGGACTGGATTGATTATTCAAAGCTTCCAAAAATAGTGATAGGGGTTGCGGGAGGAGATGGAATAGGTCCATACATCACGGAGCAGACACAGCGCGTTCTTGAATTCCTTCTGAGGGATGAGATCGCCACGGGAAAAATAGAGTTCAGGAAGATTGAAGGGCTCACCATTGAAAATCGAGTGAAGCACATGCAGGCCGTACCTGACGATGTGCTTGCGGAGATCAAAAAATGTCACGTGCTCTTAAAGGGTCCCACAACCACTCCAAAGAAGGGTGATCCATGGCCAAATATTGAGAGTGCCAATGTGACTATTCGCCGGGCCCTGGATCTGTTCGCCAATGTTCGTCCGGTACGTGTACCAGAACTGGGCATTGACTGGGTATTCTTCAGAGAGAACACGGAGGGTGCCTACATGCTGGGATCAAGGGGCATAACAATAGGCAACGATCTCGCCATGGATTTCAAGGTCATTACGGAACCTGGAGCTGAGCGTATAATTCGCCTTGCATTTGAGTACGCAAAGAAGAACAATCGCAAAAAGGTGACAGTTGTAACAAAGGCAAATGTGGTCAAGAAAACCGACGGGCTTTTCCTAGATGTGGCGGAGCGTGTTGCAAAGGACTATCCTGAAATAGAATGGGATGACTGGTTCATAGACATAATGACTGCAAAGCTCATTGATCCTGCACGCCGCTCACAGTTTGATGTGATTGTCCTTCCAAATCTATACGGAGATATCCTCACCGATGAGGCCGCCCAGATCCAGGGAGGTGTTGGAACGGCCGGCTCTGCGAACATCGGAAAGAGATACGCCATGTTTGAGGCCATACATGGCACTGCATTGAGAATGGTAAAGGAAGGCAGGGCAAAGTACGCGAACCCAATGAGCATGATAAAGGCAGGAGCAATGATGCTTGAGCACCTTGGTTACAAAGAGGAGGCAAAGCGCCTGAATATGGCCATAGACATATGCACGGTGTACGAAAAGAAAATCGTAGTAACTGGACGCAGTGATGGCGCAACTGGCGAGGAACTGGCGAACTACGTTATGGAAACCTTGAAGGACCCAAAACTGGAGGAAAGGTGGAAGAAATACACCTCCCCTTAAATTTTTAAAAAATGAAAAAATTACCGGACTCTGTTTTTTGGTCTGACTATAAGCCAGATTATGAGTCCGATTATGTTCAGCACTAGAACCACCAGAAACCATACCAGTCCACTTTTTCCACGGCGCCTTGCATCTCTGTAAACCCAGATCAGTACCAAGAGCCATACCACAAAAAATAGCATACCAAGGATACAGGCCTTTCCTCCCATACTACCAAGGAATTCACCGAATGATAGCTCAACATCCTTTCCATATTTCAGAGAGTAACTGAAACTGACCGGATTTGGCGTTGCGCTTTCCACCACAAGATAATACTTACCTCCAGAAGAACTGTTAACGTAGTACTGCACGTTTGCATTTTGAACACTCAGAACAGAGCCTCCAGATAGATAGACAAATCTCTGCCCGGCCGCATATTTCTGAAAATTGCTTTCTTCCAAAAGATACGCATTCACAGGTCCAGTTGCCTTTATGGTGTACTTTATGCCTCCACCATTTGGCAGGTCAATTGTATGATACCAGTACTGGTTTTCGGTTATGCTCACATTATCAGAATCACTGTTCACGTCCTCTCCAAGTGCCACTGGTGTCACTAATAGAGCCACAAAAATAAGGCTCAGTACAATACCCATAACACTATATTTTCCATTCACGATAGCCTCCTCCCACAAATAACATTAGAGTTCAAAAAATAAAAACTTTGTGGATAAGAGAGAAATTAATCCACCTTGAAGTCCCCGTGCTTCATTATGTGCTCCACTATTCCCCCATCCTCAAGAAGCCGCATCATGAAAGGAGGAATAGGCGTGCTCTGCAGCTCAATTCCCTTGGTAAGGTCCTTTATTATGCCTTTTTCAAGATCAATCTCCAGTTCGTCGCCCTCGTCGATTTTATCCGTATCGGCAACAAGGAGGGGAAGACCTATGTTGAACGCGTTGCGATAGAATATCCTCGCAAAACTCTTTGCAATGACACAACTAACTCCTGCAATCTTGATTATTCGTGGTGCATGCTCCCTGCTGCTTCCCAGACCGAAATTGTTACCGGCCACTATTATGTCTCCAGGCTTAACCTTCTTTGGAAACTCAGGATCCGCATCCTCAAGCACATGCTTCGCAAGTTCGGGCAGATTTGTGCGCAGGTGGAAATAGCGCCCAGGAGCGATGTGATCCGTTGATATATCATCGCCAAACTTCCAAACTCTTCCTTTTATTATCTTCTCCATGCTCATCACCTCACAGATACTCGCGAGGGTCTGCAATCTTACCCTCTATGGCAGTCGCAGCGGCAGTTGCAGGTGAAGCAAGGTAAATCTCCGCATTTGGATTGCCCATTCTACCCTTGAAGTTGCGGTTCTGCGTACTGAGCACCCTTTCGCCATCTGCGAGAACACCTTTATGTATGCCAACACAAGGGCCACAGCCAGGAGATTCTATGGCCGCTCCTGCCTCCACAAACTTCTCCAGGAGCCCCTCTTTCAATGCCTGAAGATAAACGCGGCGCGATGCTGGAATAACAATGAGCCTGGTTTTCTTATTGACTTTATTTCCATCAAGAATTCTGGCAGCAACGCGCAGATCCTCAATGCGGCCATTTGTGCATGTTCCAATGTAAACCTGGTCTATCCTTATATTCTCCTTCCTGGCCTCCGTTATTGTGCGGGTATTGTCAACGGTATGCGGGAATGAAACCGTTGGCTCAAGCTCGCTGACATCAAACTCGTATTCCTTCTCAAAAATCGCATCCTCATCGCTTTTTATCTCTCTGTATTTATCTCCCCGGCCCATCATTTCCAGATATTTTCTGGTAGTCTCGTCCGGTGGGATCATTCCTGTCTTGCCTCCCGCTTCAATTGCCATATTCGTTATTGTGAACCTTGACTCCATGCTCATCCTGTCAATTGTTGGTCCAACGAACTCCATGCTCTTATAGGTGGCACCATCCGCCCCAATAGTACCAATGATGTGCAGTATGAGATCCTTGGAGTAAACTCCCTCTGGGAAATCCCCCTCAATGTAAAACCTGTGGGTTTCCGGCACGCGAAGCCACACCTTCCCAAGGGCAAATGCTATGGCCACATCCGTGCTTCCCATTCCCGTGGCGAATGCCCCCAAAGCTCCGGATGTGCAGGTATGAGAATCTGCACCAACGATCAACTGCCCTGGCGAGGCCCAAGATTCTACAAGCCTCTGATGGCACACACCCTCGCCCACATCGGAAAGATACGCTCCTGTCTTCTCCGAGAACTCCCTGAGTATCTTGTGGGCATTGCTCAATTCCTTCCTGGGCGAAGGAGTGGCGTGATCAAGGAAGAGAATGGTGTTTTTTCCGTCAAATACCCTCTCCATTCCCATCTTTTGAAGAACCTGAACACTGAGAGGCCCTGTTCCATCCTGTACCATTGCAACGTCCACCTTTGCAACGACTATCTCGCCTGCCTTAACTTCCCTTCCCACATGCTCTCCAATTATCTTTTCAGCCATCGTTTTTCCCATTGTTTCTACCTCCTTTGCTCAATGGGCACATACTCAACATAATCAGGTCCGGTATAATACGCTCTTGGTCTGAAAATACGATTATTCTGTGTGTACTCGCAAACATGCGCAGCCCACCCCACAGAGCGGGCCATTGCGAACACGGGAGTGAATAGGTCACGGGGAATGCCAAGGAACTGGTACACAATGCCAGAGTAGAAATCCACATTCGGGAATATTCCCTTCTTTCCTAGTTCCCTGATCATTATCTCCTCTATCTTCTCACCTATGGATATGTACTTCCTATCGTTGTACTTATCAGAGAGGTACTCCGCGTACTCCTTCAAAATCCTGGCGCGAGGATCGTAGGTCTTGTAAACCCTGTGCCCGAAGCCCATTATCCTGCGCTTCTCCTTAAGGGCGTTGAGCACATATTCCTCAGCCTTATCAGGCGAGCCTATCTCATCAAGCATCTTCAAAACCCTTTCATTGGCTCCACCGTGCAGGGGACCCTTTAGGGCACCTATGGCCGATACAATGGCTGAATTTATATCCGAAAGCGTGGAAGCGGTTACCATGGCAGCGAATGTGGAAGCGTTGAGCCCATGCTCCGCATGCAAGATAAGTGCTATGTCAAAGATCCTGGCCTCTTCCTCATCAGGCTTCTTTCCATGAAGCATGTAGAGGAAATTTGCGGCGTGCCCAAGATCCGGATCGGGTGGCACGATCTCCTGACCTGTACGGGCCCTGTGATAGTATGCAATGATCGTTGGGATCTGGGCAATTATGCGTATGACCTTGCGCATCACGCCCTCGCGGCAGCACCTATATTGGTCAGGATCGTAGAGCCCGGCATGGGCCACAGCCACCTTGAGAATGTCCATGGGATGAGGATTTGGAGGTAGTTCCTTAACGCACTCCTCAACCTTCTTTGGAAGCACCCTCAGTTCCCTCATCTGAGTGGAGAATTCATCCAGTTCCTCCCTGGTAGGTAGCTCTCCATATAGAAGGAGATAGGCCGTTTCCTCGTAGGAGGAATACTTGGCAAGCATCTCAATGGGTATGCCCCTGTAGATCAATTTTCCCTCATTGCCATCAATTGCGCTTATTGAGGACAGCGCTGCAATAACACCTTCCAAACCCTTGGAATACTCTATTGGTCCTGAATCTTTCAAAACTCCCATAATATCATCTCCCTTAGCAAAGCACATATTGATTTCTTCTATTTTAGATTTTGGGTTTTCGCAAAAAGTATTAAATTAACCACCGCAATTCGCCATGGAATGAAGAGAGCGTACCGCTCAAGGATAATAACATACTGGCGTGGAGAACTTAGGGATTTCAAAGATGCATATCTGGTCGTGGAAAACGGAAAAGTTAAGGGCATAACAAGAGAGAGGCAGGAGAACGCAATGGATTACAGGGATCACCTGATCCTCCCTGGCTTTGTGGATACTCATACCCATCTACCACAAATTGACGTACGGGCAAGGTGGAGCCCGGAACTTCTCGGGTGGCTTGAAAAATACGTGTTTCCCGCAGAGGCAAGGTTCTCGGATGAAGATTATGCAAGGGACAGAGCATCAAAGTTCCTCTCAAATCTCGTAAAAAACGGCACCACAACGGCTGCAATATTCTCCTCTCCCTTTAGGGAGGCAACGGATGTAGCGTTTGAAGAAGGAGCAAAGATTGGTATGCACTTCATAATGGGCCAAGTGCTGATGGATATGAACGTGCCGGATGAAATAAAAACAACTGTGGAAAGGGCGAAAAAGGATGTGGTGGAACTTGCCAAAAAATGGAATGGATATGGGAGCAGAATTTTCTACGCGGTCACCCCCAGATTTGCAGTTTCATGCAGTATGGAACTGATGCGTATGCTCGGAGATATGACCAGAAATTTAGGGCTCTACGTGCAGACCCACATATCTGAGCAGGCTGGCGAGATTGATATGGTAAGGAGAGTGCATCCCAATTATGAAAACTATGCCTCTATTTACGAGCATGCGGGACTGCTGGGAGAGAGCACCATACTGGCCCATGGAGTGCATCTGTCGGATTTGGAATTGAAAATTTTGAGAAATAGAAATGTGAAAATCTCGCACTGTCCATCTTCAAACTTCTTCCTGCACAGCGGAATAATGAGTATGGAGAAAATGAGAAAGTATGGCATAAGAGTTGGATTCGGCTCGGATATCGCTGCTGGTCCCTATTTTTCAATGCTTGAAGTTGCCAGGGATGCCTCCTACGCAAATAAAATATCCCCTGAGGAGGCCTTTTACCACATAACGCTTGGAGGCGCAGAATCTCTGAATCTCGGGAACATTATAGGCTCGCTTGAACCCGGGAAATGGGCAGATTTTGTGGTTTTAAAAGCCCCGGATGAGCCAATGGAAACCAGGGATCTGCTCTCGTACCTCATCTACCTTGGAAGAAGAGAAGATGTGCAGGCAACCTACATCTCTGGAAAACCCGCCTACGAAAGATGAGGTATTCTGGATATGCACCTGTAAATGGGAGTTCTGAAAAGAAAGAGGAGGTAAGAAACCACCAACGCCACGAGGAACCCTCCGATTATGTCAAAGGGAAAGTGCACACCGCAAAATATCCTCGCATAGCCTATGAGCACGGAAATGATGAGAAAAACAGCGCTCTCCCTGTATCTCTTAAAGTACAGAAATGGCAAGGCAAAGGAGAATATTACCGTGGTATGGTCGCTTGGAAATGAACTATCGGTGGGGTGAGATATAAGAGTCGTGCCAAGACCCATTGCAAATGGCCGTGGATGGTAGTAGAAATGGCTTATTGTCATGGATAAAGATAGAGACAAAAGGGTGGATATGAGAACAAAAATCGCAAATTTTCTATCTTCACCATTTTTTCTGAAAAAGAGATAAATCAGGTAAAGGGGCACAATGAAAATCATATACTGCGCAAAGAGTATCATAAAAGCATCCAAATAGGGATTTTTTCCGGCCATGGAGTTTATGATTTTGAACCAGTGAATGTTTATGGATTCCATACCCATAGTTGAGAATGGGCAATGCCCTATTTATCATTTCCCACAGGGGAGAAAACCTAATAAACCCGAATCATATTCCTCGAAAGAAAGGGCAGGTGGCAGAGAGGTTATGCGCGGGACTGCAGATCCCGTTCACTCGGGTTCGAATCCCGACCTGCCCTCTCATTCAATATAAATTGCAGGTTTCAGCGGAAGTGAGAACCTTCTCTTATTCCTTGGATCGTACTCTGCATTTATTATTATCTCTGCTCCCATCTCCTTTTGCAGATACTCGTTTGATTCCTTCAAAACGCCAACCTCGTCAATCTCCCTGTACTCCAGATGCTCCTTAAGCAATCTCTTAACGAAATCTGCTGTATCCTTGCCCTTACGAATCTGCATCGCGATTTTCATAGCTTCCCTGGGAGTTGAGTTTTTGAGTGCCCTGAATATCTCCCACTTCCACGGCTCTGCAGTGTAAATGTATATCTTGCTTGGCTTTATCCTTGCAACCTCAACGATTTCCCTGATGTCTTCAAGAATCGAACGTATGTACTCTTCTTCGGCCTCCACGACATCATCAATGTAATCTTCCCTTATTGGCGGAAGGGTTTTAAGGGAGATGTAACTTTCATGCCCAAGCATGTGCCAGAGTTCCTCACAGATGTGGGGTATCACAGGGGAGAGTATCAGAAGCCAGTCCTCCAGGATTTTCCGGACTATCCTTTTCCTGCGCTCTGAGCCCGCTCTCTTCTCATAGTACTTGATATCATTAACAAAATGAATTAGCATGTTGAGCATTGCATCCCTGATCCTGAAATTCTCAAAGAGTGCAACACTTTCCCTGAAGAGCCTGTAGAATCTGGACAGCAGCCACCTGTCCATTCTGGTAAGTTCTTCCAATTCATCCACGCCTATGCTCTCCTCCGCTAGATTAACGAATTGCACGAATCTCCTGCGAAGTGAGGCAATCTCGCTCTCCCTCCAGTCCACGACGCTGTCCAGATCCGCGTTCAAAGCGCAGTAGAGCCTGAAGAGATCCACGCCGTATTTATCGGCCACATGGGCGAGGGGGATCACATTGCCCTTGCTCTTCGATATCTTTGCCCCCTCCCGAATCATCAGCCCGTTCAACGTTATCCCACCTGGCCAGTGTTTCTCTGGGAATATGGCCGTATGGTGCATTATGAAGAAGGCCAGATGATTGCTGAGATGAGGAGGTGCTGTGTGTCTCTCATCGTTTGGATACCAGTACAGGAACTCTGAGCGCATCTCCTCCACTATTCTTCCCTCTATGCCCGTGATCTTTGAAACTTCAGAGGCAGAACCCTTACCCAAAAATACGTAGTCAAAGAACTCCTCACTCAACTGCTCAGGCCCTATGTTCTCTCCTCTTATTACGTGGGCTATGGTGTACATGGCCATGTATATGGTGGAATCGCTCAGGCTCTCTATGATCCACTCCCTGTTCCAGGGGAACCTCGTGCCAAGCCCCCTCTTGCGGGCGCATGGCCTCTTTTCAAGCCAGTCAATTATGCCGTGCATTATATCCCTGTATTTTTGTGGATAGAAGAGCATTTTATCCACAGCCCTGTGGGCGGCTTCCTTCCACCAGGATGGTGTGTAATCTATGAACCATTGATCCTGGAGAACAGCGACGATGACCTTGTGTCCATTGCGCGTGACAGCCTTTCTAGAAGTTTCGTAGAAAACATCGGCCTTGCCAATACCCTTAAGCCAGTTCTTAACCTCATCCTTTATCTCGTTTATCTTTATGCCTGCAAACTTCCCACATTTCTCGTTGAGCACGCCACTGTAGAACTCGTCCTTGTATATTATTTGTGTTGCTTCCTCCAGCCTTGGATCATTCTGATCCTTTATGCCCATTCTCTCGCATATGTCCCTTGCAGGTATGTCATATCCTTCAATCTCGATTATCTTTATGGGTTCGATACTCCCTATCTCCTCTGGGTCAAGCCCGAATTTTCGCAGGTATTCCTCGTTGCCCTTGAGATCCTCAAGGGCACGATAATCGTACGGCGCATGAGCGGGCACGGAATAAACCACGCCTGTTGCATTGTCAGGATCCACAAAATCCGCAGGTAACACGGGCACTTCGCGCCCTTCTGAAGGCTCAACAACATTTTTCCCCACAAAATACACGCCTTTCACGCATTTTCCCCTCTTAACACCCTCCTTCTGGTAACTCAACTTCTCGGCTGCCTCCCTTGAGATCCACCACTTCTCCCCATTCACCAATACCTCGCAGTACTCGGCATTGGGGTTTATCCAGAGATTGGTGACACCGAATATTGTCTCGGGCCTGAGCGTGGCGGCAACGAGGTATCCATCCTCAAATTCAAATTTTATGGCTGTGAATTCCATTATGCTTACCTTGTTCACATCCCCATCCTCAATGTCGTCCTCACCCACAGGATTTCCATCCACGGGGCTATACGTTATCGGATATGCCCCCTTCTTTATAACGCCCTTATCGTAGAGTTTCTTGAACTGCCATTCCACAAATTTGTTGTAAATGGGCTCTGCCGTATGGAACTTCCTGCGCCAGTCAATGCTGTAACCCATCCCTATGAAGTCCTGCTGAGTTTTTTCTGCGAAGTACCTCGCTATGTTCTCTGGCTCAACGAATGAAGCAACGATCTCCTCCACCCTTTTTTCATCATTCTCGTATATGCGCACGTACTCCCTGTAAAGATTGATCACCCTCTCGTCCCCGCTGCGAATGGCATCTGCTATGGCGAGAACGGGAGTGCCCGTCACGTGGAAGGCCATGGGAAAGAGCACGTTGTATCCCTGCAATCTCTTGAACCTGGCAATTATGTCTCCCGTGGTGAATGTCCTCCCGTGCCCGATGTGAAGAGATCCAGACATGTAGGGATAGGGCACGGTTATGAAGAACTTCTTCCTTTTTTCCACCTTAGGCTCGAAGATTCTATCCTCCTGCCATTTTCTCTGCCACTTGCGCTCTATTTCCGCAAAATCCATGGGGCTTAATGTGATTCCTTAAATAAATATTTGTGTCGGGATAAGAAAAATTTATAAAGGGTATGGGCATGGCGAGCATAATCGCAATGTCGGAGGAGTCAGATATGGCGAAAAATAATCCTGAACTGGTAAAGCTCCTCACGGAGCTAAGGATACAAGCGAAAAAGAAGAACGCGCCTATCTGGCGAGACATTGCAGAGCGTCTTGAAAGACCTTTGCGTGTCTGGCCGGAGGTAAACGTGAGTCGCATTGAGCGTTACGCCAACGATGGCGATGTGATTCTCGTTCCCGGGAAGGTTCTGGGATCTGGAATTCTCACAAAGAAGGTTACTGTGGCCGCATGGAAATTCTCAAAAGGCGCCAAGGAAAAAATTGAGAGCATTGGTGGAAAGACCATGACGATAAAGGAGCTTATGAAGAAAAATCCCACGGGCTCCAACGTTAGGATCATGGGGTGATGGTGATGACGATCATTGATGCAGATAATGCCGTTTTGGGCAGGCTGGCCAGCATAGTGGCAAAGAGATTGCTCAACGGAGAGGAAATAATCATAGTGAATGCAGAGAAGGCTGTCATCGTTGGGAACAAATCATTCATAATAGAGAAGTACAAGGAGAGAAGAAACATAGGAAGTGTGCGCAAGGGCCCCCACTATCCAAGAATGCCCGATAGAATTCTGAGAAGAACAGTAAAAGGAATGCTTCCGATCAAAAAATCCCATGGAAAGGAAGCATACAAAAGGTTGAAGGTTTATATGGGCGTGCCAAAGGAACTGAAGAGCAGAGAATTTGAAGTGCTTGAAGATGCAAAGAATAATAAACTTGAAGGTTTTATAACGCTCAAGGATCTATCCATTCAGTTGGGTGCCAAGTTGAGGTGATATGATGAAGGTTGCCATTGCAAGCGGAAAGAGAAAAACTGCAATTGCCCGCGCCGTGGTTAAAGAGGGTAAGGGCAGAATTCGCGTTAATCATGTACCCCTTGAAATTTACGAGCCCGAACTTGCAAGATTGACCATTATGGAGCCTGTGGCCCTCATAGGTGAGAAGGCCAACAATGTGGATGTTGACATAAGGGTCAAGGGCGGAGGCGTTATGGGCCAGGCAGAGGCATCCAGAACGGCTGTTGCTAGAGCAATATTAAAGTACTTCAACGATCCGGAAATTGAGAAGATATACAAGAGTTACGATAGAACCCTGCTGGTGAATGATGTGCGCCGCAAGTTGCCCAAACTACCACTGGGTCGCGGTGCAAGGAAACGCAGGCAGAAATCTTACAGGTGATTCACGTGATCATACCTGTGAGATGTTTCTCCTGCGGCCGTGTGATAGCATCCGATTACATTGCCTTCGTGAACAAGGTGAACCTGATAAGGGAGACTGAAAACAGGGAACCCACCCCCGATGAGATTCAGAAAATATTTGATGAGATAGGGGTACGCAGATACTGCTGCCGCAGGATGATTCTGAGCCATGTGGATCTCATAGACGACACAATGGCCTTTGACTGAGCCAAGCATGGGGCCGTAGGGTAGCTTGGCATCCTACCACCCTGGGGCGGTGGCGACCCGAGTTCAAATCTCGGCGGCCCCACTCCCCATTTTATTTTGTGAAGTGTTTATATATAACCTATCCATACCCTATTTAAAGGTGATTTAGATGGAGGATGAAATGGAGAAGGTGCAGATAGAGAATATAGTGGCTTCTACATCATTGGCAGATAAACTTGATTTGAGCAAAATTGCCCTCGCCCTGGACGGGGCAGAGTACGAGCCAGAGCAGTTCCCCGGACTTATTTACAGATTGCCGGAGCCCAAAACGGCCGTGCTCATATTCCGTAGCGGAAAGGTTAACTGCACAGGGGCAAAGGATATTGAAAAGGTAGAAAAAACCATAAAGATTCTGGTAGACAAACTCAAGGCTGCAGGCATAGATGTTTACGATAATCCAAAAATAGTGGTGCAGAACATAGTGGCTGTGTATGATCTTGGCGTGGAACTTAACCTGACAGATATAGCCATGTCCCTGGGACTTGAAAACGTGGAATACGAGCCAGAGCAGTTCCCAGGACTAGTTTATCGCATTGAAGAGCCAAAGGTCGTGCTTCTTCTCTTCGGCTCCGGCAAGGTCGTATGCACAGGAGCAAAGAAGAAGGAAGAAATTGTAGAGGCCATAAAGAAACTCAAGAAAGAACTTGAGAGCGTGGGATTGATATAAGCGAAAGGGTTAAATATCTCACTGATATACACGGGTTGGTGACGGTCATAGCGGCGGGGAAACACCCGGTCTCATTCCGAACCCGGCAGTTAAGCCCGCCCGCGTACCGTGTGCGTACTGGGATGCGCGAGCTCCCGGGAAGCACGGTTCGCTGTCACCATCCTTAAAAATTTTTCAAAAATTAAAAAAAGGAAATTACTTTTTGACCTTGTAAACCACATCAATTACAGTTCCATCTCTCCATAGTATGGCTGCGATTATATCATCCGTTGTTTTCGGCTCCTGGGGCTTTCCACATATCCTCTCCGCCTTCTTCTGCAGATCCTGAATATCGAATATGGGCACTTTGGAACCGCGCATTGCCTCAATTATATCGTCCCTCTTCGGGTTAATCGCTATTCCATGCTCTGTAACCACTACATCCACCACCTCGCCGGGTGTGGTAACCGTCGTGACACGCTCACGTATAACTGGAACACGGTACCTGTAAAGGGGAACGGTCACTATGGTGAGCGCGGAACCGGCGGCGACCTCCTGATGCCCTCCAATGCCATGAAGCAAAAGACCATCGCTGTGCGTGTTAACATTCACATTGAAATCCACATCCACCTCCGTGGCACCGAGAACTCCAACATCCAGCATGTTCACTATGCCTCCAGAGGAATATGGGTTTCCGTACATGGCAAGGGGCGTTTCTATGTGGTTCGCATCCTCCTTAAGGGATCTAACGGCATCAAGATCAAAGGCCTGACCATCAAAAACCACATCCACAAGGCCCTCGTGAAGCATGTCAACCACGTACTTTGTTACCCCACCATTTATGAAAGATGCCCTTATTCCCCTCTTTCGCATCAAATCTCCCAGGAATTTGGTAACTGCAAGCGAGATTCCTCCCGCTCCCGCCTGGAAGGAAAAGCCGTCGCGCAGGGCCACTCTATCAATGACTTCAAGCGCGTACCTGGCTATCTTCAATCTTGAAGGCGATGTGGTTATGCGCAGCGTTCCGGACATTATGCCCTGGGGATCCCCTATTTTATCAACTGGCACCACATAGTCAATCTGGTGCTGGAATATGCTTATGGGATGCGCAGGATAGGGCACGAGATTATCAGTTATGGCCACAGTATGATCAGCATGATAGGCATCCACCATGCCGTAGGCAAGTGGGCCGCATGCGGAAGGGCCATCCACACCGTTGAGATTCCCATACCTGTCCGCGGTTGGTGCGGCGATGAATGCAACATCAATATGCACCTCCCCACTTTCCACCGCCCTCACACGGCCACTGTGGGAGCGGAGCACTGCGGTCTCGCGCATAGCTCCGTAGCTCGTTGCCTCACCGAGGGGACCGTTCATGCTTCCCTCTATCCTCCTTATGGTTCCATCGCTGAGCATGGGTACAAGGGGCTCGTGCACCGGGAAAAGCGCGGTTGGAAAAACCCGTATATCTTTTATGCCCATCTTCCTTATGGTTTCCATCACCATGTTCACCACATAATCTCCGTTGCGGAGATGGTGGTGGAAACTCACTGTCATTCCATCCTCAAGCCCAACTTTCCTTATGACCTCTTCAATTGAGCTCACAACCTTATCTCTCCCACGTGGAGCCATGCGGATGAGCGAGCCCGCCCTTCTTCCCTCTGGAGGGGTTTTCAAATCTCCTGCGAACGGCTTGAATCTCTGGCCATTTATCTCGCTGGGCACCTCACGACCAACGGCGTTTACGGGCATTCACTCCACCTCCGCGTAAGCGAGGATCTTCTTTGCCCTCTCCACCACGGGAGGGTCTATCATTCTTCCGTTCAAGGCCACCACAGCCTTACCCTCCCTCTCGGCCTCCTTTGCCGCTTCTATTATTTTCCTTGCCTCCTCTATCTCCTCCTCCGTGGGCCTGAATGCACGGTGCACAACCTCAATCTGATTGGGATGTATCACGCCAATGCCATCAAATCCCATGTACCTTGCTCTCTGGGCGTATTCAAAGAGAGCATCCACATCGCGAACATTGCTGAACACAGTATCAAGGGCCTGCTTTTTATTGGCCTTGGCAGCGAAAACTATCTCGGCACGCACATGCTCCAGAATCAGTGCCTTCTTCCTTGGAATGCCCAGATCAGCGGTCAAATCCTCACCACCCCAGGCAAGAGCCACAACACGGGGATGAGAGGCAATCTCCCTGGCATTGGCCAATCCTCGCACCGTCTCGATTATGGGCACTATCTTCCTGGGTTCAAGATCGTACTCATCCTCAATGAGGCTAATCTCCTCATCGGCAAGTTCAAGTTCTGCCGTACTCTCAACCTTTGGAAGGTTAATCACATCCACAAATGGGAGCACTTCCCTAAGATCCCTTTTCCAGTAGGGCGTGTCTATTCCATTTATGCGAACCCACTTTTCGCTTGTTCCAAAATCCACATTCTGCAAAGAGTACTTCACGAGGATGCGAGCATCAAATTTCTGCGTTATGGGTACAGAATCCTCAAGATCAAGAATGACGCAATCCGCACCGTAGAGACCTGCATTCTCAACGAGATGCGGATTGTTGCCGGGAATGTACAACCTGGTTCGCCTCAACTTCATAGGTCCTCACCCCCGAATTTTCTTATGGCTGCCTCGAGCCTGGCACGAAGAACCCAATCCAATGCACCCATATCCTCAACCAATATCCTGGCTTTCAGCTCCCTGGTCATTTCATCGACGGTGGCACGGATTGCATCTCCATACAACCTTTCAAGTTTGCTCTTCACAACAACTTCCCTTTCATCACTGGGTTCAATCTGAACGAAAACATCACCCTTTTCCCGCGTACCCGCTTCCATAAAAAAGAGATGGAAATTGAATATAAAAAGTATTGGGAGATAAAAAGAAGAGTTAAAAATAAAAAGAAATTTAATCCGCATTTAGATATGTGGACTCAGCCCACTCTACTGCGTCCAGTCCCTCTTTTTCTTCTTCTTCAGGAACTCTCAGGGGTGTTATTCTGTCTGTTATCCACATGATTGCATAGGTAACCACAAACGCGTACACTGCACACATTACAGCAGCAGCAACCTGTTTGGCAAAGAACACAACGTTGCCGTAAATCAAGCCATTGCTTCCAAGAATGGCCGCACTGCCAAATATTCCCAACAGGATTATTCCTGAGAAGCCACCGATTCCGTGTACTCCCCAAACATCAAGGGAATCATCCCATCCTCTCTTGTTCTTGAAGTCCACAGCCAGATGGCAGATTATCGCTGCCAGTATTCCTATAGCCATAGCCGCCTGAGGGGTAACAAACCCTGCAGCCGGGGTTATTGTGGCAAGTCCCGCAATGGAACCTGTAAGGAATCCAAGTGCACTCCACTTTTTATTTCTCCAGTAGTCGATGAACATCCAGGTAATTGCCGCAAAAGCCGCCGCTTCCATAGTGTTTACGAATGCAATGTTTGTGTCCACATCCACTCTAAGAGCAGAGCCAGCGTTGAATCCAAACCATCCAAACCATAGAAGTGCAGTTCCTAGTAGAACAAGAGGCAGACTGTGATTACCTTCCTTGGGGAACTTTCTCTTTCCAAGGTAAGCAATGGCAGCCAGAGCACCAAAACCTGCACTGGTATGGACCACTATTCCACCTGCAAAATCTTCAACACCCCAGTTTGCTAGAAAACCGCCACCCCAGAGCCAATGGGCGAATGGGAAATACACCAGGAACAACCAAAGTGTGATGAAAACAATGAATCCCTTGAATCTCATTCTATCCGCAAATGCTCCGGTCATCAGAATGGGGGTTATTATGGCAAACATCAGCTGGTACACCATAAATGTCAGCATACTTATCTGGTCATTTCCTGGGAAAAGGGTGGATGGTGTTATGTTGCTCAAAAAGAAGTACTTGTAATTTCCGATAATTCCACTTACATCCAGACCAAATGCCAGGCTGAAACCAAAGAATACCCAGAGTATCGTTGTCCACCCTGCAGAGAAGAAGTTTTGCATCATCATTGTAGTTGCGTTTTTTCTGTTCACCAAACCGCCATAAAACAGCGCCAGTCCAGGAGTCATTATGAAAACCAGCGCCGCGGCGATCAACATAAATCCATCGCTTGCAGGATTAAACGCCATTTTTTATCACCATAGGGGTATGCTAATGAATATTTTAAATATTTCGATTATTTTTGAAAAATTTGAACACGTGTGCAAATGTATTCGACAGAGAAATAGAAAAATAATTGGTGCGAGAGTTATCCCTTAACCACGCCCAGAGGCACCATCCTCGCAACTATTCTGGATATGCCAGCACCCTCCACGGCACGAACCACATCGTCCACGTTCTTGTAAGCACCCGGCGCCTCCTCGGCAGCCACCCTGTTACTGGCACTGCGCACATATATGCGTTTCTTCTCCCACAGTTCCCTCTTGACCTGCTCACCGCGGAATCTTCTCAGAGCCTGATGCCTGCTCATAACTCTACCAGCCCCGTGGCATGTTGAGCCAAATGTTTCCTCCATGGCCTTCTGCGTGCCAACAAGAACATAGGAGGCAGTACCCATATCTCCGGGTATCAGCACGGGCTGACCAACGTCCCTGTATATATCAGTCAATTCTGGCCTGCCGGCTGCAAAGGCCCTTGTTGCACCCTTGCGATGCACATAAACCTTCATCCTCTTCCCATCAACAGTGTGCTCCTCCAATTTCGCTATATTGTGGGCCACCCCATATACGAGGTGCATTCCAAGATCCTCAGGATCCTCACCGAACACCTTACCAAAGGACTCGCGAACCCAGTGCATTATCAGTTGCCTGTTTGTGAATCCGAAATTGGCCGCTGCACTCATGGCTGCAAAATAATCCTCCGCCTCCTTGCTCTTCACGGGAGCGCATGCAAGCTGGGGATCTGCAAGTTTTATACCGTACTTTCTCGATGCACTTTCCATAACACGGATGTAGTCACTTGCAACCTGATGTCCCAGACCACGGGAACCTGTGTGGATCATAACCATTATCTGTCCCTCATGGGTTATTCCGAATTTTTTGGCAACATCAGGAAGGTAGATCTTATCAACCATCTGCACCTCCAGA
The DNA here is from genome assembly GCF_056175085.1 of Candidatus Aciduliprofundum sp. HYA1. NCBI lineage: Archaea > Methanobacteriati > Thermoplasmatota > Candidatus Aciduliprofundum > Candidatus Aciduliprofundum sp. HYA1. The sequence continues at coordinate 817,946 of NZ_CM149694.1, read as the reverse complement.
AAGTGGTTTCCAGCACCAAGGGTGCCAAGCTGGGGTGCACCTCTCTTTTTTGCCTTCTCACTGACCTTGGTGTGATCCGCATATTTTATGCTTCCACCCTCTTCCAATCGATCCAGATCCTCGTTCCACCCGTATCCGTTCTCCACGGCCCACTTTGCTCCGTAATCAAGAACCTTGTTCAATTCCTGAAATGTGAGGCGGAGTTTGCCCTTCTCACCCACTCCTGAGGGAACGTTCACAAATATTGTGTCCACGAGTTCCTTCAACTTGGGACGCACATCCTTTTCCTCAAGATCTGTTCTCAAAAGTCGCACTCCACAGTTTATATCGTAGCCCACTCCCCCCGGAGATATTATGCCTTCCTCGGCATCAAATGCTGCCACCCCGCCAATCGGAAATCCGTATCCCCAGTGGATATCCGGCATTGCCATACTTGCCCTGACTATGCCCGGAAGCGTGGCAACGTTAGCAACCTGCTCTGGAGCATTATCATGCTTGATCTGCTCAATCATGTGCTGGGAGGCAAATATTATGCCCGGCACGTTCATACCCGGCTTGTAGTCCCTGGGTATCTCCCAGCGAAAAGAATCCAGTTTCTTAAGAGGACCATTCCACATAATGCATCACCGGATTGAAGATTGAGAAATCCTATTTAAACTTATCACCACGGTGGAGGTGGTGGAAGAACCGTGGCCTTTTTTCCACGGGGATTGTTTTCAAGATCCTTGAATCCTACGAAAAGGAGAATGGCTCCCACAATACCAATGAATATCATCAGTATCGCGCCGAGCTTTACAATCGTGCTGTTGTAATGATCGCCTATACGATAAATAGCTATGAGAACCATTATGAACCCAACCAGGCCAATAACTCCAAGAGCCCCTGCAATGAAGAAAACGAGCATTATGGGGCCGGGGGAACCGGGAAATGCTGGACCTATCACAAAGAGCGAAAGTAAAGAGGGATAAACGAAGACTGAAAAGATGAGCAAGATGGACCCCGTTTTTCCCAGAGAAACGTTTGGCAGGATTTTTTCCATTAAATCAAACCCGTGCCATAGGTAGTAGATGGAGATGACCACTCCAAGAGCATTAACAGTGAGTGTGGGCATAAGAGACGCGGGAGAGAGAATGTGAGCAGGAGAATTAAGAGGCATTGTGGAGAAAAGCACGAACCCAAGGGTCATAAAGGATATGATCCAGCCAATAATACCAAAAATAAAGTTTATCAAAAAAGATAGGGAGAGATAATGCAGCGCTTCCCTTTCATTACTTTCAGCGGATAACATCCACACCGTACTGTGCCTTGAGTTCCTCTGCTGTTACCTTACCGAGTATCTGCTTGCTCTTTACCCCTGTGGCAACCACGAGCACTGAGATGCGCCGCTCGTAGGTGGGATCTATGGCACAGCCCCATATAATCCGGGCGTTCTTTGCCACCTTCTTATGCAGTTCCTCCACCGCACGCTCCGCCTCGCTTATCGTCATATCCGCACTGCCCACCACATTCACAAGCACACCTGTGGCAGTTGATATATCCACCTCAAGAAGTGGAGAATTGATGGCATCTTCCAGTGCTTCAAGGGCACGCTCCTCACCGACACCTTCGCTTTCACCAAGGCCAATCATTGCAACGCCGCCACCCTTCATAACGGTCTTCAGATCATTGAAGTCCAGGTTAACCAGGCCTGGCTTGGTTATCATCTCGGTTAATCCCTTGATGGCACGCATGAGAACCTCATCTGCGAATTTAAACGCCTGATTTAGAGGCAATCTTGGAACCAGTTCCAGCAACTTGTCGTTTGGAATTGTTATAACTGTATCAGCAGTTTCCCTCAATTTCTCAAGGCCCCATTCTGCATTCTCGGTCCTCATCTTGCCCTCTGCCTTGAAGGGCAGGGAGCATATTGCAATGGTAAGAGCACCGAGTTCCTTTGCTATCTGGGCCACAACGGGGGCGCTTCCCGTGCCCGTACCCCCACCCAGACCGCAGGTTATGAAAACCATATCGGCGCCCTGAAGGAGTTCCCGTATTTTATCCTCCACCTCCCTTGCAGCCTCCATACCTCTCTGAGGCAATGCTCCTGCTCCAAGCCCCCTGGTGATCCTCTTTCCAAGAAGAACCTTTCTGTGAGCCTTTGTGATGAGAAGATGCTGAGCGTCCGTATTCGCGGCTATCAGTTCAACGTTTCCATATATGCCCTCTTCCATTATTCGACTTATTGTATTGCTCCCTCCGCCTCCACAGCCAACGATCTTGATATTTGTCCTCAAACTCTTGAGCATTTCCTCTAACTCTTTATCCTCCTGAGATTCTATAACAATTCCCTGAGGTTCCGTGGCCTTCACTTCTGCCCGGGCCAATGCTTCCTTAATGAGAGACTTCATAAATATCACCCTATAATGTGTATGCAATTCTACATATAAAAAGTTTTAGATAGTTTAAAATCCTGCACTGCAGTGGATTACTGCAACCTCTTGATTATCTCCTCCGCCACCTTCTTTCCACTCAGGAGCATGCCCCCGAATATTGGGCCCATTCTGGGCGAGCCAAACACGGCATTGGCAGCCATACCTGCAACGAAAATCCCGGGATATATCTCCCTTGTGTTTTCCACAACGGCGCTCTCTGCAATATCTGCGTCCATGCTGTGTTCACCCTCAATCTCACCCGAGGGGGTGTTCAACTTTATATTGTTTTTCCTGACAAGGGTTTTGACAACTTCGCTCTCGTGGCCCGTGGCGTCAACAACATACTTGGAGTAAACGGATAGTGGGTCTATTGGCAAATCTCCAATGACGCTCCAATTTATAACAAGTCCGGATACGCGATTGTTCTTGATTATCACATCCTCAGCACCTATCAAGTTGAATATTTTTGCCCCCGCCTTTGTAGCATGATAGGTAAGAGCCGTGACGGAGTGCACAGAATCCGCCACGTAGTAATCACCCATCCTTTCGTAATTTATGCTGAAATCGTCCAGTATGTGCTTGGCATCCTCCTGAACAACTATCTTGTTGAACATCATACCTCCGCCCCACATTCCGCCACCGATGCTCAATTTCCTGTCAAAAATTGCAACCTTCCTTCCCGATTTTGCCAGATAGTATGCGGCGGTGAGTCCAGAGGGGCCTGCACCAACTATTGCAACATCCACCGATGTGTATGAGAGCAAATCTCGCATATACGATTCTACAATTTTCTTTGTGATTTCGACTTCATCAAGCATGGGGATGGGTATTGTGTGGCATTATAAACAATTTTCTTTTTTGATTATATCCTTAGGTAAGGATAAGAAAACACTTAAAAAGGAGGGGTACGAGTATCAACTATGGGAGAGGTACTGATAGTGGAGCACGGGCTATCTATGCGGAAACTGTACCCCATAATCTTCAAGGGAAAGCGGCTCATATTTGCCAGCACCCCAGAGGAGATAATAGATGTTTACAGACACCACGATCCAACAATAGCCCTGATCCTCTCCAATGACCCCAACGATGTGGACATAACAAATTTAATAAGAATTCTGAGTAGAGATACGAAAATAATATGGATAAGTGGAGATGAAGATATGGAGAGAAAGGTGAGGGAGAGAGTTGATGCTTCCTTCACTCCACCCTTCGGTTTTGACGATTTCATCCTGAAGTATCAGGAGCTCATCAAGGTATGAACCTTGCGTATTTCCCACTGCGATGCTCATCCCTTATTCTCTGATAAATTTCCCCATTCTCAATGGCCATTCTTTCAACATCATCACCCTGCCGTACCACCTTGCCGGGAATCCCGAGTACCAGGCTCTTTGGAGGTATCTTTGTCCCAGGCGTTACAACGGCACCTGCACCTATAACACTTCCATCGCCTATCTCCGCACCGTTCAGCACCACGGCATGGATCCCCACTATCACGTTGTTCCCAATCCTGGCGGCGTGTACAACGGCCATATGCCCTATTGTCACGTTCTCTCCAACGATGGTGGGCTGCCCATAATCCCCGTGAAAAACGGCGTTGTCCTGCACATTTGAGTTCCTTCCGATCCTTATGGGTGCCACATCTCCACGCAAAACCACACCGTCCCAAACACTGACCCCTTCGGCAATCTCCACATCTCCTATGATCACTGCTGTAGGTGCAATGTACGCGGATTTATGAATTCTCGGCCTTATCACGTTCATAGGGGTAAATGGATTTATAGATTAAAATAATGCGCAAGGATACCCTTAAATAATTCTTGAATAATCCCCACCCATGAACGTGGAAGACCTGTTTGACACGATAGAGGAGTCACTTCTTGACATACTGGCGAGGATAGACGATGGCGATGAAAGTGCCCTTGAGGATCTGAAAAAGATCAAGGTTTACGTGAGTGACCTTGCAGACGTGCTCTCCATAATAAAGGAGGAGGACTCAATAGAGGATTTCAAGAAAAAACTGGATGTGCTGAGCAAAAAATTTGATGAGTTTCTGATGGATATAATCCGCGTAACCGGTTAAACCTCGTACTTTTCAATTTTTATTCTCCTCATTGCGTTGTTTGCGGCAATGTTTATCACGTCGTATAGATGTGCAGATGCGGGACAGTAGGCATGCTCCATAAAGGCCAAGTCCAATATTTTCCCACCCCCACGCATGAGGGCAGATACAATATCTATTTTCTTGGAGGCCTGGTATCCAACTGCCTGAGCACCCACAATGTTTCCCTGCTTATCAGAGAATATCTTCACATAAACATCGTGTTTTGAATACGGAGTTATGGTCAAATGTCCCCTCCCATATATTTCGCTTCTTCCACCAACGCAGGCCACTTCGAAATTTCCCATGGCAGATACAAATGCCCCCGTGTGCCTCGTGTATATGGCGTTTCCTCCGGCAGCATTTATGCCCGCCACTATTCCCTCACGGGCAGCAATTGTTGCAAGTTGCAGAATACCGTAGGGAGTGCGAACGCAATCACCCACCGCGTATATATTGGGATCCGAGGTTTGCATTCTCTCATTTACAAGCACATAGCCCCTATCGTCCATTTTAACCTTACCCTGTAGAAGTTCCGTGTTTGGCCTCACACCCACACTCAGTATGACCATATCTGCCTCAACCGGCTCTCCATTCACAATTGCACCCTCCACTTCCTCATCTCCTGTTATCCTCTCAACCTTGCTGTTGCAATGGCACCTTATACCCATGGACTCAAGACGCTCCTTAACTATATTCGCCATGTCCCCATCCAGGGCTCTGGGAAACGGATGCTCAAGCATTTCCACAATGGTCACCTCAAGGCCCCTCTTTCTCAGAGCATAGGCCATCTCCATCCCAATGGCTCCGGCACCTATAACAAGAGCCCTTTTGCTTCTCTTTATCCACTCCTTGATTGCTAGGGCATCTTCAACCGTGCGCACCGTGAAAACTCCCCTTTTATCCACACCGGGAATCGGAGGCACAGCGGGGCGAGCACCTGCTCCGTAGATGAGCTTTTCGTACCTGATTTCCCTTATTTCTTCATCTCCCACCTTCCTGTAGAGCACCTTCTTTTCCTTCGTGTCTATCTCCACAACCTCATGCTCAAGAATCAGATTTATGCGAGGAGTTCGTGGAAAGGGATGAATTATTTCCTTAACATCAATGGCTCCCTCAACCACAAGGGGTATGGAGCAAGGCGAATAAGTTTCGTAACTTCTCCTCTCAATTATTGTTATTTCCTCCTTTCTGTTGAACCTGCTGATCCACCTTGCAGCGTAAATTCCTCCGGTACCCAATCCAATTATCACTATCATGATTGGGGTAATGTATTACGAATTTATTAATTTTTTTGCTTTATTTCGTTAAATGGTTACGAAAAATAGTAAACACTGAGCGATGGGAGCGAATTGGGGGAGAAAAAAATTATATTGAGGGGATAAATGCAGAGCCGTGGACATTGAGCAGAGAATCAAGGAACTCGAAGAGGAGATAAAGAGAACGCAGTACAACAAGGCAACGGAAAAGCACATACTGCGCCTCAAGGCGAGAATAGCGTATCTAAAGAAGGAACTGGAGGAGAGGAAGAAAAAGCAAAGGGCCCAAACGAAGAAGGGCGTGAAGAAGAGTGGAGATGCCATGGTTTCCCTCATCGGGCCACCAAGCGTGGGAAAGAGCATGCTTTTCAACCTGCTAACCAATGCCAAGAGCGAGGTTGGTGACTATGCGTTCACCACTTTAGATGTTCTCCCAGGAATTTTGAAGTACAGGGGCGCTGAAATTCAAATTCTGGACATGCCCGGGCTCATAGAGGGGGCATCATACGGCCGTGGAAATGGAAGGGAAATACTGAGCATTGCCAGAAACTCGGATCTCATAATACTCATGGTTGATGTATTCACCGTGGAATACCTTGACACCGTGATGAGAGAACTGCACAATTTCGGGATACGCATAAATCAAGAACCTCCCAAAATAAGCGTAAAGAAAAAGGATCGCGGGGGGATAAACATTGCATCCACGGTACCCCTGAGCATGGACAGGGAGGATATTGCCGCAATCCTGAGGGAATTCGGGTACATCAACGCAGATGTGCTGATAAAGGAGGACATAAACCCGGAAAGGTTGATGGATTTTCTCTCTGGAAACAGGGCCTACGTACCCGCGCTACTCGTGGTGAACAAGGTTGATCTGGCAGATGAGGAATCAATCAGGGAAATAGATAGAAAACTGGAAAAATGGAATCCACTGTTCATATCGGCCAAAAATGGAGTTGGAATTGAAAAACTGAAGGAGCGGATTTTTCAGGAATCCGGCCTGATTCGCATCTACCTCAAGCCCCAGAGTGGCAAGATCGATTATGATGCACCCCTTATACTCAAAAGGGGTAGCACTGTTGAAGATGTGTGCAAAGCCCTCCACAGGGATTTCATAAAAAAATTCAGATACGCCATGGTCTGGGGAAAGAGCGTGAAATTTCCGGGTCAGCATGTTGGATTGGAGCACAAACTTCAGGACGAGGACATCGTTCGCCTAGTCATCAGAAGATAATGTGAACTCTGCATACTGGAAGAGTTTTTTCACAAATTCATGCTTCCCCGTAAGCGTGAATCCACGTTTCCCCGCCTCACCCTCAAGATCGTAACCGAGGAATTCCTCAGCCAGGGGACATTCAAATTTATCAATCAGCAACTTGAAGTACCAAGGTGCCCTGCTAAAATCCATCTGGTTGTAATCAAAAATGTAGAATTTACCACCCCCCTTCAGTATGCTTCTCACATTTTCAAATATTTTGCCCCTATCCTCAGGAGTGAATCCATGGAACGCGAGCACTATAAGGGCCACATCAAAGTACCCATGATACTCGGGGGCAAAACTCTCGCGAATATCGTGCTTTACAATTTCAATGTTCCCCTTACCAGAGGTTTTTCTCCGCGCCTTCTTCAGCATATCATCGGATATGTCAAATCCCACAATTTTTCCATCATTTCCGACTCTCTCGCTCAGTATAATTGCGTTCCTCCCATTACCAACTCCCAGTTCTGCAACCCTGTAGCCCCTCTCGATGTGGGTGTAATTGTAAAGCACATTGCGAATGAACCTATTGTACTGGAAGAGGGTTACCAAATCAAGGATCTCATCGTAGAACCTCGCCTCAAATCCAGTTATGACAACGCTCACCTTCGGATTGCCCATGAGATTGAGAAAATATGCCCCTATTTAACCTTTCCCAAATCTTTAATACCCCCGTGCGTATGGCGCTGTATGGCCTGTGGAGTTGATGAGGCGGGCCGGGGACCGGTGATAGGCCCCATGGTCGTGGCAGGAGTTTGTGCATCACGCGATGCCCTCATAAGCCTTGGGGTTAAGGATTCAAAGAAATTGAGCCCCAAGAGGAGGGAGAAACTGGCAGAGGAGATAAGAAAGATTGCCTCCCAGATCATTGTGCTCGTTGTTCAACCGGAGGAAATTGATGCCCTTCGGAAGGAGATGACCCTGAACGAGATAGAGGTTGAACTCTTTGCGAGAATAATCTCAAAGATGAACGATGGGATTGTGTACGTGGATGCCGCAGACGTTGACGAGGAGCGCTTTGCCAGGGAAATCGCCACAAGGGTTGGAAAGGATGTGGAGATAATTTCAAAGCACAAGGCGGACTCTCTCTATCCCGAGGTCAGTGCAGCCTCCATAATTGCCAAGGTTGAAAGAGACCGGATAATTGAAGAACTGAAAAGGGAGATGGGGGACTTCGGCTCAGGGTACCCGGCTGACGATAGAACAAAGGACTATCTTGAAGAGTATTTCAAAGAGCATGGGGATCTGCCCCCCCACGTGCGCCGCTCATGGAAGAGTGCAAAGAGGTTTTTGAATAAGAAGAGCCAGAGTAATTTGGGTGATTTCAGTTGAAATTTGAAACTGTGGAGGATTACATCTCCCATTTTGTGAGGCTCATAAACATTGAAAGGGAGGAGGAGATGCGCCGCCACTGGGAGGAGATAAAGAGGCTCACCGGAAGGAAAAGGGAGAAACTCGGCAGGGCGATTCTGAACCTCCGTGGCAAGTTCATCGGCAGGGGACTTGGTGGCGCTTATCTTGTAAAATTCTCACGGAGGGATATACCCAAGAACGAGCTAATGGTGGGTGATGTGGTCATAGTCAGTGCAGGAAAGGTCTCCCCAAAGAATCCCCAGGCCACAGTTTACGAGAAGGGCTCACGCTACATAGTGCTCTCCTTTTCAAAAACCCCACCAAAATTCGTTTACGGAAAAAATGTGAGGGTGGATCTATACGCCAACGATATAACCTTCCAGAGAATGCTTGAGGCTGTGAATTCCATTAAAAGGGAAGAGCATCTTCGGCTCCGGGGAATTCTTCTCGGCAGGGCGAATCTGGAAGTGCATGATGAACAGGTGAACTTTGAAAATACCCGCCTAAATGAGTTTCAACGCAGGGCCGTCAGGAGAGCCATGGGCTCTGAACTCTTTCTGATCCACGGACCACCGGGAACGGGTAAGACCACCACCCTGGCCGAAGGGATTGTACAAATGGTCCGGCGCGGATTCAAGGTCCTGGCAACTGCAGATTCAAACGTGGCCGTGGACAATCTCGTGGAAAAACTTGCCCATAAGGTGAATGTGGTACGCATCGGACATCCCGCAAGGATAAGTAAGAGCATAATGGAGCACACACTGGATTACATAGTATCAAGGGACATCGAGTACAGAAAGGCCATGGAACTCTGGGAAAAAATTGACGGAATGAGGGAGGAACAGAGCAGGTACACAAAGCCCACGCCCCAGTGGAGAAGGGGAATGGGTGATGACGAGATCGTGTATCTTGCCAACGCATCAAGAAGTTACAGGGGTGTGCCTGTGGATGTGATGAAGGGCATGGCCCAGTGGATCAAGATTCAGAGGAGGATAGAGGAATACGTGAAAAGGGCGAAGAAAATGGAGGAAAGGGCGATAATCAGGGTCCTTGAGAACGCAGATGTGATATGCACAACAAATTCCACGGCAGGAAGTGAGATGCTGAGAGATTTTAGATTTGATTTTGTGGTTATAGATGAGGCAACCCAGGCAGTGGAGCCATCCTGCCTCATCCCGATGCTCAAGGGCACGAGAATATTAATGGCGGGAGACCACAAGCAACTGCCACCCACGGTAATGAGCTATGATGCAAGGGCCCTGCAACTCACCATGTTTGAGAGGCTCATAAAAACATATCCCCAGGCATCCATCACCCTACGCATCCAGTACAGGATGAACGAGAAAATAATGGAATTTCCTTCCAGGATGTTTTACAATGGCCTGCTTGAAGCCCATAGAAATGTGAAGCACAGAACCATCGCGGATCTGGGTATTGACCCGTCCAAAATCAATGAAATGCATGATATCTGCAACCCGGAGGAGGTCATCATCTTTGTGGACTTGGAGACCGAGGAGGAGCAGAGAAGGGGCTCAACTTCCTATCAAAACCCGGGCGAGGCAATGTGCGTCAAGAAAATTGTGAACTGCCTTTTAAAAATAGGGCTAAAAGAGAAGCACATAGGAATCATCACCCCCTACGACGATCAGGTTGATCTTCTGAAATCAATGATCCCAGATGAAGATCTGGAGATAAAATCCGTTGACGGTTTTCAGGGAAGGGAGAAGGAGGTTATCGTCATATCATTCGTGAGGGCAAACGAGCGTGAAGAACTCGGATTTCTCACGGATTTGAGGAGGTTGAATGTTGCGATAACCCGGGCAAAGAGGAAACTGATAATAGTTGGAAACGCCAGAACATTGAGAGCGCATCCGGTATATGAGTCCCTAATAGAGCATATCGAGCGTAGGGGAAAGGTTTTAAAGATGAACGATGATTGCTGAGCATGTTTGACCCGAAAGAGTACGATTCCTGGTACGACAGGCATCGCGAAATCTTTGAGGCAGAGGTGGAAGCCCTGAGACCCATGGTTGAAAAATATCCGAATCCCAAATTGGAAATAGGGGTGGGTACGGGAAGATTCTCCCAGGCTCTGGGCATAACCCATGGTATAGATCCGGATCAGGGTATGCTTGAACTCGCTAGAAAAAGAGGGATAGAGGTGGTCAGGGGCATGGGAGAGAATCTGCCCTACGGGGATGAGAGTTTTTACCTGGTTCTCATATCCACCACGCTTCCATTCCTTAGGGATGCCAAAAAGGTTGTGGAAGAGGCACACAGAGTCCTGGTGGACAACGGCGGGCTCGTGATAGGCTTCATACCCCGTAACTCCCACTTTGGAAGGAAGTACACAAGAATGGGAGAGGAGGGTGATGAGAGGTTCAAGAATGCTCACTTTTACACCATGGAAGAGGTTGAGTCCCTCCTTGAAGACCTATTCTTCATCGTTAGGGTAAGAAGTACCCTTCTTGGAGAGGATATCTCCCTTAACGTCGTTGATGGATACCGCGAAGATGCCAGTTTCGTGGCAATTGAGGGTGTGAAAATTCAAAATGTTTAAGAATAATGAGATTATGCCTCACCTATGATGTTCTGTCCCAAGTGTGGCTCTTTAATGCATCCCAAGGACGGAAAATGGGTTTGCTCAAACTGCGGCTACGAGATTCCTATCGAAGATCAGGAAAAGAAGGAAATTGTGGCAGAGGCAAAGGAGAAGGAGATGATAGTCATATCCTCACAGGAGGAACTCAAAGCCCTTCCCTACGATGAGAGTGTGATATGCCCCAAATGCGGGCATGTGGGCGCCCACTGGATGCTTCAACAGACCCGTGCAGCCGATGAGCCGGAAACAAGGTTCTACATCTGCCCCAAGTGTGGGCACCGGTGGAGGGAGTATTAGGCGTATCCCACAACATCCGATTTTTTACCCTTCGGTTTTTGCTGCATGGCCTGGGCTGGAGGGGGTATTGGCGGTGGCAGGCGTATTTCCTTGGCTATGAGAACTCCCTCAATAACACAATTGTTTATTATCGTACCGTGTATCTCTTGGGCAACCTCATCTGGCATCCTGTGATTGTTTTTCCACTCCTTCATCAATTCCTTAACATTTCCCTCGTAGATCACCACACCATCGAAGATTATTACCCCTATCCCGGAATACGTTATGGTGAACTTGAAATCAACCTTGGCATTGTTCACATCCACCTGCGTTATGGATATTATGCTACTGTTATTGTCAATTCTTATCTCCCTCGGCGCGTTTTCGGGTTCTATGAACCTCTTGGCCTCTATACCATCGATTCTGAACATCTTTATCATGGATGCACCCATGCCCTCAACACTTATCTATTTTCCCTTTGATAGGGTTTGCATTTCCCCATATAACTCCCCAAGCAGTTCCTCATAATCCCTTCTCCCACTTTCCACATCATCCATTTTCCTTTCAAGGTTCCTCGTTCTATCCTCACTTATGAACCCTCCATAATTATCCCTCAGAAATTCATAAACTTGTCTGCCTCTTTTAGTGGGAATGAGACCACCTCTTTCAATCACATACCTCCTGAGGAATAACTTGGAAATTATTGTCGCATACGTGCTGGGTCTTCCTATACCTCTGTCCCTCATCAACCTTATCAAATCCGCCTGGGTGTAGGGCTTTAATTTTATTTTTCTTCTCTCAACTTCAATCTTCACCCTTCCCTCCGGGATAGGCGTGTATTTTTTCACCCTGTATGGATACAATTCCACGGATTTCCCTCTTGCATCCACAATCAGGGGAAACTCAATTTCCCTGTTCTCCGCACTTATTCTGTACCTTATGATCCTTATTTTCCCCTCACTCTGGGATGCCATAAATCTCCTAAATATGAGATCGTAGATTGCCATATGCTCTTCATCGAGTTTGTAGGCAAACACACCCTCATCAACATACCTCTTCAGGTCCTCCGAACTCATAGGTCTGGTGGGTCTTATGCACTCATGGGCCCCTTCCTCACCCCATGGCCGACCTCTGAAATCATTCCCAAGGTACTTCCTTGCAATCTCCATGCCTTCCCGGGACACATGGGTTGAATCCGTGCGATGATAGGTTATGAGACCCATCTCAAAAAGTTCCTGCAGAATCCTCATACTATCCCGAGCACCAAGATGTAAAATAGTGTTTGCATCCTTCAGAACCTCATCGGTGGTGTAGGGAGGCACCACATACCTCTTGATTTCCTCTCCAATCCTCTGAACAAAGCCGAGAACACCCTCCTTCCAAGGCACCTTCACATCTGTGCCCTTCAGGAAATACTCCTCCCGGACCTCCTTGGATTTATCGTACCTATCAATCACCCAGCCAAGCACAGGGGTCTGGGCCCTGCCCGCGGATAGGTTGCGCTCTCCAAATTTTCTCCATAGAATATGGGAAAGTTCAAATCCAATCCACCTGTCTTCAATCCTTCTCACAATCTGAGCCTTCACAAGGTTTTCGTTGAAATCCCTCATATTTTCTGTTGCTTGGATAATGGCCCTCTTTGTGACCTCATGGAACTCTGCCCTCTTTATGGATTTTGCAAATGGAGCAAGCAGATTTTTCAGGTCCCACGCAATTTTCTCACCCTCCGTATCCGGGTCCGTGCCTATTATTACGTCCTCGCACTCCTGGGCAAGTTTTCTGAGAACTCCTATTTGCATTCCAGCATGGTATATGTTTTTTGAACCGCAGACCGGACATTTCTCGCCTTCCGTGAATTGATAGCCACATTCCCTGCACTTTCTTATGGGTGCATAAATCGGCACGAAATGCTCTCCAACCTCAACACCATGGTATCCCCGGGATGTTGTTAAATCGACCGTGTGACCGAGAGAGGGCGCTATGGTTAGAACCCTGTTGCCTATGGCAACCTCGTAAACTATGGCATTGCCCATTATCCTCAAATTGGGCTTGCCGAAGAAGTGCGCAATGTGCCTCGCCTTATTTGGACTCTCAACCACGAAAAGTGCAGGTTTTATTATCTCACTCCCATACTCCCGCTCCTTTACCCTCTTCCTATCTCTATCAATTTCATCCCTCAATTTTTTAAGGTTAACCACATCTATTGGTGAGAATTCAATGCCATAAATTTCCGCCCGGGAGGATAGAATTTCAAGCAACTCAGGATCATCAAGCACAAAGGATGCCCCCTTCGTCAATCCCCCCGCATAAAGACGGGAAGCACGTCCCGAGCCCTGAATGTAGGTCTTCAAATCGGGAAAGATTATGTGACCATTCCTGTAAACAAATCCCCTGCCCTGAAGATTTCCACGTTGCAGAATTTTTTTGATCTCTCCTCGAATTGCAACAATGTCATTTTTTTCAAGGGCCTCCTTAAGAAGGGGGCTCTTCTCCCGAAAAAGGTGGGCAAGGGTTATCAGCATTTTCTCACCGAGAGCATCAACATCATCCAGACCTATTTTAAACCTTGGGATTCCGTAGAAAACCACATATCTTACACGCTCTGGCATATCAACTCCCCTGATAAGTGAGCCGTAGGGAGTTGCCACACCCACAAGAAAATCGAGATTGCCCTTCCTGAATCTCTCATAGGATTCTTTGCTCTGGGCCAAAACGAGTCCTGAACGTGGAACTAGGGATGCAATTTCCCTGGCCTCCTGAGCCGTGGGCGCGAAGATGAGAGCCCCCGGTCCCATCACATTCAAAATATATTGGAATCTCTCCTTCGGAGCTACGATGTCCTCCACATTTCTCACGGCGTTACGAATATTGCCCACATCGAAGTTTAGGCACTCTCTAAGAATTTTCGTGTTATATCCCCTGGTTCCGGTGGCGGTGGATACCATGAGAACCCCTTCTCTGTGCATGATGCCCAAAATCTTTTCAAGGTTCTTTGAGCCCTTCAGCAGGGAGTCAACATCATCAACGAATATGAAATGGAACCTCTTACCCCTTAGCGCGGCATATCTTCTCGCAAGGTACGCTGTTGTGGTTATGAGAATATTGAAATCCCCACTCTTTATTCTTTTTTCCATCTCCTCCTTTTCAGCCCTCTTCATCCTCCCATGATAATAAACAAAGTGATCAAATCCCAGTGAGTGCAATTTTTCAACGAATTCCCTCAGAATTATGGTGGTGGGCACAATTATGTACGCTTTTTTTCCTTCGCTGGCAAGGTAGGCGGCCATCATAATTCCAAACAGACTCTTTCCTATTCCGGTGGGTGCTATGGCCGCAAAGGAATCACCTGAAAGAACACGTCTTGCCCACATTCTCTGCATTGCCCTGGGCTTTGAGCCCAAGGTCCTTAAGAAGAATTCTTCAAATTTCTCATACCTCTCCTTTAGAGAATTCTTGTTCAGTGGAATGTCCTTCTTGAAACACCTGCCATTTTCAATCTCTTCCCACGTCAGATCTCCTCTGCAGATGGGGCAGAGCTCTCCATACACAACGGGAATCATAAAAAGAAATGCGGTTAGGGGTATTTAACCTTTGATGGCTTCGCGAATCTCGTGAAGCAATCGTGCGGGGTTCTCTATGGGATAACTCAATCTTTGAAGTATGTCCTCCATTGCCACTCCATTTATACTGTATCCCCTCAACCTATCCAGCAAGGGTCCCTTCTCAACTGGAAAATCGAGACCCTTTATTCTTGAAAGCACGTGCACCGCCCAGTCCACACCCAGGGAGCGGGCACCCTCCTCCATGGCCTCAATGCGCTCATCAAGATTGTCTCTCCTCTCCCTTATTGCCCTGTAGGCCAGTTTTGCAAGCCCCCCAGCGACATGCTCCTTCTCCCTTCTCTCCCCCTCAAGATACGCCTTCACATTCTCCTCATCTGCGCTGAGGATGTTCTTCACAGTTTGCTCAGTTATGCCCAGATACTCTGCAATCTCCCTGTTTGTCATTATGGCCTCGTTCTTTAGGGCGATCACATAGGCGGCCTCGGCCAGACTCGGTAGCCATGTTAGGTTCCTGTATTCCACCAAGTTCTTCAGGCCACCCAGAATGCGTATGCTCTCGTGGAATATCCTCTCGGCAAGGGCATCTATATTTTTATCCTTCACGGGCTTGCCTATGACCTCCATTTCAATCACCTCCTTCAATCCTACTCAGGGGCTCTTTTATGTCTATCAATCCCGTGTCAGTTATCTCAAATAGATATGTCTCAGAGGCATGGGGCACCAGGCGGCACCCATCTATGCGGATCGTGCGCACAACCTCTCCGATTTTCCTCCTGTAGAGGGAGGCGGCCCACTTGCTCGCTATTATCTCCTTATCCATAACTATGGTGCCATCCACAATGTGCGCCACAGCGAGGCCTCCTGCAGCCTCCGCGGTCTCACTGCTCTGCGACGATCTCTTCTGGGATACCAGCAACGCGGTCTGATTCCACTTCTTCAGGAAGTTGAAGATCTGACGTACAATCTGCCTTGCAAGAACCTCACGATGCTCGTACAGGCCCGTGATGCTGTCTATGACCACATTCTTCGTGTTCTTCTTCTTTATGGCGTAGGCCATCGTATCAAGCAAGGCACTCAAATTCTCCCTCAACTCCACATTCTGGGACGCGTCTATGATTATCATATTCCTTTCCACGCTTTCAAAATCTAATCCAAGAACCTGGGCCTTCTGCTTCAACGCGGCATAGAGAAAATTAGCAGGTGATTCAACCGTGACAAAGAGAACGGGATAATTTCTTGCAGCCTGATAAACTGCAAATTGCTCAGCGAGGAGGGACTTGCCTGTATCGGGTATGCCCGTGACATTTATCACCGCCAGGTGGGGGATTCCTCCAAGGGGCCTCTTCACATAGGTATCCTTATTCTCATCGTATTGCACCGTGTAAAACATCTCATCAAGTTTGGTGCCCGTGGGTATGCCGAATATCCTTGGTGCCTTGTCCTTCAGTTCCGCCAGTTCGTAGACATACTCCTCGTGCTTCATGGTTGAAATAAAAATGTTCTTCTATATAAATTTTTTGAATAGATATTAAAAGGTTAAAGGCATGAAGGAGTATGCTATCGCCAGAGGATGCTGTTAGAAAACTCAATAGGGAGATGGGTAAACTGGATGACCAGCTGTTCACACCCATAGAGATATATGAGAACTTCTTTGGAGAGTACATAGTGCATCTGAAGGTAAACAGAATGGTTAAGGCATCATACTCTTCACTCAAAAAAATAGCGGAAATCACCGGGGCAAAGGATATACTGATTGAAAAAACAGTCGGCGACAATCTGGCAGAACTCAAACTTATGCTTCCAAAAAGGTGAAAGCGGAAGGGGAGGTAAATCTATGAGAAAAACCAAGATCATAGCAACCCTCGGACCTGCAGTGAATGATAAGGAGAAGATGAAAGAACTCATAAAGGCGGGATGCAACATAGCACGTCTTAACGTTGCCCATGGCACCGTTGCTGAGCACGAGGAGATGTACAAAAAATTTGTAAATGCAAGCGAGGAATGCAACACGGTAACAGCAACCCTCCTCGACATTAAGGGTCCGGAAATAAGAATATCCCAATGTCGTAGAAATTTTATCCGAAATGGAGAGAGCATAACCATTGGAGAGGAAGAGGATATTGAGTTCAATCACTCTCTCGTGTACGAATATCTGAAACCGGGAATTAGGGTACTTGTCCACGATGGAGATATTGAGATAAAAATTGAGAAAGCAAGCGATGGAAAGGCCATCGGAAAGGTGATTCAGGGTGGTATAATATCCTCCAGGATGGGCGTTAACGTTCCAGGGGTGCATATACCCATCCCATACATACAATCCCGCGATGTTGATTTTATGAGAACTCTAAGAAATGTGGATTTTATTGCCGCATCTTTCACAAGGGATGCTTCGGACATAACAGCTCTGCGGGAGAAAATGAAGGAAATAGGAATGAGAGCAAAAATCATAGCAAAAATTGAAAATCAGGAGGGTGTGGACAACGTGGATGAAATCCTGGAGGTGAGCGATGGAATAATGGTAGCCCGAGGGGATCTTGGAACGGAAATACCCATTGAAAAACTTCCGCAAATACAGAAATACCTGCTTGAAAGAGCCCTGATCCATGGAAAACCCGGGATAATAGCGACCCAGATTCTTGAGAGCATGATCCGTAACCCCCACCCCACAAGGGCCGAGGTATCAGACATTGCAAATGCGATTCTGGATGGGGCAGATGCACTTATGCTATCCGGTGAAACTGCAATAGGCAAGCATCCCATTAAAGCGGTAAAGGTCCTATCAAGGGTGGCCAGAATGGCAGATTCCATGGTTGAAAAGAGACACTCTGTTGAATTGAAGGGCACAATATCCGAATCCGTGAGCAACGCGGCAGTGCTTCTAGCCACGGAGATTGATGCCCATAAGATTCTCATACTCACACGCTCGGGAAAAACTGCAAGGCTTATTTCAAGGCACAGATGTCCAATTCCACTTCTTGCGGCAACCAATTCTGAAAGGGTTCTCCGGGAGATGGAGATTTACTGGGGAATACAGGGGTTCAAGATAGAAAATTTCAGATATGCGGATGAGGCTGTGAAAAAGGCAATTGAGGCTGCAGAGGAGGAGGGTCTTGTTGAAAGGGGTGATATTCTGGTTGTGGTAGGTGGCGAGCCATCAGAGGTACCTGGAACAACAAATTTTGTCTGGGTTCAAATTGTTGGAGAGGTGCTGGCAAGGGGTCATGGATTCGGATCATCAATCGTGCAGGGACATGCATGCGAATCCCCCAAAAACTGTGAGATAATGGTTGTTGATGAACTCAGAGGAGATTTCAGGTTAAACCCGCATATAAGGGGGCTAATTGTGAAATCGGACATATTTGATGTCAGGAAACTCATAGATTTGTCCAAAAAGGGACTAAGCATAATTGCAGGCACCGGAGAATTTGAAATCCCGCAAGAGAAAATAACACTTGACCCAAAAAGAGGAATAATATGGAAATAAAATCAGATACGGCTGTCTGCAGCCGCGATTTCAATGGGCACAGCAACCCTCGTGAGCATTGAAAATTCGTTGTGCATGGGCATCTCCGAATTTTGAATTTCACTGCCTGCGCAAGACATATGCACTTCCAATTTTTCATAATTTATTCCGAATTTCGAGGTTGCATTTGCTCTGTGCCTGATCGGAAGTTTATGGGGCACTGATATGTTATGGGTATCCTGCACCGATGCTGTTGTGCTTCCTGAGCTATCCCACAGGTAGTTACCAGACACACCTATTGTGGATGCATATCCATTTCCATAAACTTCAACATCATCTAGGAACACCCCGTATGGATCAGAAGAACTGGAATATGTAGGATAATCTGTGTTGTTTGTCACTACCCGAAATCTTATCATAATAGTATGCCCAGCCCAGCCACTTAAATCACAGTTAATTCTTGCCAAAGTTCCAGAGTTGACCCATCCATAGTTATTATTTGCACTTGTTCCCGCCATACCTCCAGTGCCACTCGCGCCCCACCCTATGCGCACACCATAGGTTATTGACTGCCATGTCATACCGTTATCGTCGCTTACCTCAACGCGCACCGTGGCTGGTGGGATACCGGCCGCAGAATTCAAATTGAACCTTATCCAGAATGAGAGTCTGGCGGTTCTGGCAGTTGTAAGGTCTATCTGCTTTGTGATCAGGGAGGAGTCCACTCCCCTGGGCAATGCCCAATTATTAGTTGAATTTCCATATGCCCAGGCGTAATCTCCAGAATGGGCCTCTGTTGCTCCAGAGCCTCCAAAATTATGAAGTTGCCAGAGATCTCTATGTCCATCGGAAGTCACACTTATTTTCACGTCGTCCAGATACCATCCCATTGAAGGGTTCCAGCCACCGTTTGGAGGTAAGCCACCAAACTGAACGAGCATGAACACAATGCGTATGTACCTGAAGTTGGTCTCTTTAAGATAATGGGTCAGATCAACTTCTATGTAATCCCAGCCAAATGTGCCAGATCCGCTTATACCATTGAAACACCAATATGGATGGGTTGATTTTGCATCTATAAGTCCTGTGCGTTGGCCATTTATTTTTGGCCCACCACTAGTAAGATTGTTATTCACTCCAGAAATTTTGAGATTTCCCGTATAAGATTGAGTGGGCATAATGTAATACCGGTGGCTCTGGTCCCATGTCCATGTGGTCTCATCATCTGAACCCCACATGTACATTATTCCACCATTCGTACCCTGAGTCATCCAGTACTTTGTCCAGAAACTCAACAGGACCTTCTTGGCACCACTAACATCAACTGGAGGTGTGATGAGGTAGGTGTAGTTTACATCGGGGTGCACAACATGGGAATAAGTTGGAGGTACCCCAGAATTATGCGACGGAGGTGTGTAATCAATATGATACACCACCATCACATCGTCTATACCTATAATACTATTGGTACTTTGAACTTCTATTTTGATATCATAACTATTAAGATCTCTGATGTTTGGCGGTATTTCCACATAGCAGTAGGCCTCATATTTATCCATATAATCTATTTTGTAATTGGTTCCATATACATCCCTAGTTACACCATTTAATACATTGTTTAATGTAGCAATAAGAGTCCCACCTGCATAGACCTTTATTATTGCGTCTGGGTAATATATATCATTATAGTTCACTCCCACCCAGAAACTTATATTAGCACTCCTAATAGTATAGCTCCCAGGATAATGATAGTGGAGAACATCGTAGGGATAAACCTTATGTTCAAGGTAAGCACCATCCCTATCAGTTTGCGCTACCCAGTATTTGTTTGTCCATCCATCACTCTGACTTTTATAATATTTGTTTCTATCATTAGTTGACTTAATATAGAAATCATGATGTATCCATCTCCCCATCCATCCAGGACTGCTCCAGGAAGTATCCCTGAAACCATCAGAGAAAACCACCGCTCCAAGATTGGAAATTATGGTTGCCCTAAGGCCTCCTGTGGATGCCGTCTGCGTAAGAAGCGAGATAAATGTAGTAAATGCACCTTCTATGGCATCAGGTTTACTTTCAAACAGTGCCATTGAAACATTACCTGTGGAGGAGTTTCCAAGTGCAAACAAACGCCCGTCCCATGCATTTGGCGCAATGCTTATTGTCATCATTGAATATGGAACTTTGATCAATCCGCTAGTTACACCCTTCACATAGTTATTTATTACACCATCCTCAACTTCTTCTGTGCCTGTCCCTGGAGCATATATATACTGATTACCATCCGCTGTTCCATAGGTGTCTGCATTGCTCAATCCGTCGGTCAAAACAAGAATTCCCTTCACTGCAGTGGAACGACCATGGTTATCCATGTAATATACTGCCCAAGAGATAGTATCATAAAGGGGAGTGC
The DNA here is from genome assembly GCF_056175085.1 of Candidatus Aciduliprofundum sp. HYA1. Classification (NCBI taxonomy): domain Archaea; kingdom Methanobacteriati; phylum Thermoplasmatota; genus Candidatus Aciduliprofundum; species Candidatus Aciduliprofundum sp. HYA1. The sequence continues at coordinate 797,250 of NZ_CM149694.1, read as the reverse complement.
CACCCTTAGCATATAAGTGTGTCAGTTTCCGATCTATTATGTTGGATTGCGTGGCATATGTGAAGTCCAGTAATTTCTGTGGATGGCCATCACCATTCTGATCAAATGCAAAAATTGCCACCCTATCATTATCTCCCAATTCGGATATTGCATCTTCCGCAGCCTTTATGGCCACATCTATTCTTGTATTAGACTTACCATCTCCATTTACATCACCCACACTTGCTCCAGGAACAGTAGTGTTCATACTTCCAGATGTATCTATCACAAAAATTACATCAACCGGTTTTCTTGCGCCTGCACGGGGAGCTTCTGGCATCCAGAATGCATTTGGAGCAGAGTGATGTGCACCACCGGTGAAATCAACCACATCAGGATCTGTGGAGTTGAATATGTTATTGTCCCTATGATAAGTACCACTACTATCAGTATCTCCGCTCAAACTCCAGTCCCAATCTCCTATAACCGTTGTATTCACATCTTCCCTGTTTACGAAATCCAAGGGACTCTCTCCATTTATATCCATAACGGTAGCCTCATGCTCCCAGTTTCCTGCACCATTTTCCATATTGTCCCAGAAATAGTAAACTGTAACAGTCCTTATAGCCTCATTGTTGAAGTTGAATATTTCTTTTCCATTATAGGATGTACCATTAAATTGAGTCTCCATTACCTCATTTAGAGGATCAACAATTACCCTTATATGCCTGGCTGAACCAGCAAACATTGGTGTCCAATCAATTTCAATCTGAGCATATTTCCCAGGAGGCACATATACCGTTTTACTTCCAATCCATTCAAAATCATCGTAGAAACGAACTATTGCATTAGAGCCTTCAGAACCGTAATTGTACACCCTTGTCCTGAGCATATATGATCTGCCAATTATTGGGGGTAGATTTGGGTTATCCCCTCCGTAGATTATCTGGATATCTGATGTGAATGTCGCCAACTCTGGTTTTGATGAGTTGAAACCAAAATATCTGAATAATCTGAAGAGAATCCATGCTCTTCCCTGATTGGCCGGATCGTATGGTTTGGCAATGCTTGCATTTTTTAATCCAAAGATTCCAATTATGTTCTCTATTCCAAAGGGGAGAATGCCATATTTAGCACCGCTAACCGAAACTTTTGAGATTATCCCATAGCCATAGGATGGTATGATCTTTGAATATTCGGATGAAATGTTCTCAAGGGATTCATAACCCAGAGAAGTTCCCCCATATTTGGAGAATAAAGCCATACCTCCATTTGAGGATATATTGTACATCCCCGTGGGTGCCAGTATAACTGAAACACCATTAGTAATGCTATTAACGTTATTTACCCCGAAAATCACACTATCCGTGGTTGTAGATTTTTTAGTCATTGAGTTTATTTGCAGATAATTCATAAATGAGGAATCCGAAGATATGTAATAAGAAATATGACTTCCTATGAATAATTGTCCGGTATTTGGATTATTGCTCATGGAATCCTCTATCGCCTTTACATCCCTATTTCCTATTTTTGCATCTGCCCACAATATCAGGTTATACTGAGCAAAATAGGTACCATCAGAATATCCCTGAGGCAATGGTGTTTTGGAAATATCCAACACTTTATATTTATATCCTAGGACATTCAAGGTTGAAATGATGCTATCCTTTTCATTTATGGAATATGTTTGAGTACCATTATAAACCACCAGTGTGGAAAAATGCACAAATACACGGGTATCAACAATCTCCGTATTTATAATATTATTCTCTTCATTCGTTTCCTTTATCCTATTATAAGGATCAACAATTGCAGTAAGAATATGTTTCCCTGGCTGGGTGGGGATCCATGTAAAGTTCACAGTAACAAAACCGCCATCTGGCGGGATGGTACCAGTAGAATTTGGATTTTTGGTATTTATGTTAAGTGTGTTTATTCCGTCCACCAGGAGCAATACCTCACTAGAAAGAGGACTCCCCCCATTATTTGACACTATCACACTTATATGCACAGGTTGCTTGTATAAAGGATCCCTTGGGGTTATTATCATGTCCTCCACTGCAAGATCATTACCTGCTCTACCAGTAATGTTGGCAAGCCATTTAAGTATACGATACGCTATGAAATCCTGAGAATAATAATGTCTCACTCTAGAAATTTCAAATCCTGTAAATACAATCTTTCCACCGTTGGAAAACTCTCTGTAAACACCCACTGGATTTTGTTGGTAAGAATTCTCAGTAAAACCTTCAATAAAAGGTTTATAAGATCCCAGGTTGGATAGATAGATGGTGTCATTTCCATTGGGAGCATTATCTCTGTTGGTGAGATTATCACTTATTAAACTTCCACTTGAAAGCGTGAGATTTATTGGGGTTCCAGAGACACCTTCGATTTTAACAATTGATGTTGGATCCTGAGCCTTCTGAACATTTATGGAAGGATCATCAAGAACCGTACGTAAATTGGTTTCTCCAATCTCCTGACTTATTAACCATAGAGCACCACCTTTATTCGCCACATAATCCTGTAAAATAGATGCTTGGGTAGAGGTCAACGGATTATCTTTATATCCTGTTTCCCATATAACGAGATCATGGGAGTCTATATCACTTTTTAACTGCACAGTATCTATTGTGCTTTTATCAACGGTGTATTTATATCCTGCCGTATCTAAATAATATTTATAGTACCTGCTTGTATCAAGATTTGCACCTTCAGCGTACCCATCATCATCCACCAGAAGTATGCTAGGTAAAACCGTTAGGGATATGGAAGTGGTATCAGGATACTTATTGGGATTTTCTATTGGTGTAACATTTATTATCTGGAAAACAAGATGATGGGTACCTGACACCTTAGAAACTATGGTGTTGCCCTGAGCATTTGCCCCGACATCCTCCCAAATGAAGGATATTGTTGTCTGACCTGCTGCGGCTATGGTGTAATACCCATCCTTGCTTGGTAGATATTCAGATGAACCAAAATTGGTTTTAATTGGTATCAACCCATCAGGATTTGATGCACTCTTGTACCCTGGATACTCATCAAACACACGAAGTTGGAACTTCGCCCCACTGCCCCCAAGATTTTCAATTGTTACGGAGACCTGAACATTGTCTCCGTGGGTGGGTGTCTGCGTTCCCAGCGTTATCAATTTAGAGTCCACATACAGATCTGGATTTCTATTACCAGTACCTCTGCTGACATACAAATGTGCAGGATAGCTTATATTGTTAGAACCGTCGTTTATCCACACCTTAACGGTATAGGGCTTCATTATATTCAGGCTATCATTGGTCTTAAAATTCACTATTGAGGTGAATACATTGTTTCCGGAATAACTCATATTTTTTATAGCAGATCCATATATGCTGTACCTCAAAACACTTTCAGAAAAATCAAGGTACACCCTGTAGTTTCCAACATTTTCGGGATTATTTGGATCAAACACAATTGCTTTAAACGTCGCAGGTTTTCCCAGTATGGGGAGAGGAGGCGTTGAGGTTAGACCCACAAGTACGGGAGGCATCTTTGTTCTACCCTGAAGCTTTGTGGACCAAATTATGCTCCCTGTGTTTTTACCCATGAGGGTTATGCCTATGTTCAGACTCTTCACATCGGCTCTACTTGGCCAGCTCCAATGATCCCAAGTAGAATTATAGTAGAAGCTCTCTCCCTGCGAAAATTTACCATCTCTTAAAGATGGTTGTTTTGAAAAATTCAATTCGGATAACATATGCTGTTTTGCCGTGAAATCAATTACAACAATGAACATCGTTCTCCAATTCACCAAGCTTTCCCCTCCAACATTTTTCACCGTGATATTCAGGCAATATCCTCCTGTTTTGGTTGGTACTATGTGCAGCGTGGCATCAAACTGAGCGTAAATCTTGGGCTGGGGGGTGGGCATGGTACCCACATAGTAAAACACCGTGGAGAAAAGCATTACAGTGATGAGTAAAACCAGTATGCTTCCCAATACCTCCGAAACACCCTTTTCCTTCTTAAATAATTTTCCCTTCCATTTCATGAATGCCACATTGCAGAGATTCGTATTTAAACTTTGTGGGGTATGTACCACACATTTAAAAAATTTATATATAAAAAGTGCATATTCCACTTGATGAAAATCACGGTAATAATTGCAGTTTTTGTGATATTATTAATTTTTTGTGGTGGGCTATCCTTAACCCTAAATGGAAAAACAATTAATACCCGTACTGAAGATTACAATTTTAATCCAAATGATCTTCAATACAAATTTAAAATAGATGGAAATACCCAAATCCTTAAATTTTTGAAGATGTACAATGCTTCCGGCACAGGTACAAAAAATGATCCATATAAGATCTACAATATGAAGATAAACCTAAAAGGAGATATCCATGAAGGTTTATATATTGCAAATACTACAATTTATGTGATATTCAAGAATTTAAGAATATATGATTCTTCCACAAGGGCAGAGATAGGAGTTGGAATTCTAAACTCGACACATATTACTTTCATAAACTCCAGCATAAATGCTGATTTTTCTACCTCCGATTTTATGGGGTTCTATATTTTAAATTCCACATATATTACTGTAAAAAATTTTGAATTTAGAGACATGAATGGCAAAAACTCAGGATTTTGGATACTCAATAGTAGTAATATCACCATAAAAAATGGGACTATCTGGAACGTGAATAATATTGCCCTGCTCATAAAGAATAGCTCCCATTCTTTAATTTATAGTATTACTCTGATCAGAGGAGAGATCGTTATTGGTTTCTCTACCAATATAACAATAAATTTCTCGAATTTTTATACTCATAATAACGGAATTTTGATGGTATCAGATAAATATTGTATCATTAATAACGATAAATTTATTGAGAATTACTACGGAGTATGGAGCATAGATAGTGATCAAAATATCATCTATAAAAATATATTCATTTACGATAATGAAGGGATTAACATGGCAGGAATAAATACACCTACTCATGATAATATAATAAAGGAAAATTTATTTGCATTTGATAAAAAATATGGCATATACTTAAATCATGATGGTTCTAACTGGATCTATAAGAATATATTTTTGAACAGCAGTGCTTATGATGGAGGGTATCCAAAAGAATCTCCCTATTGGAATTACAGTTACCCGTCATACAGTTTCTGGAATTCTTCTGAGGAGGGAAATTACTGGAGAAACAACATTACATCTCAAAATCATGAAAATACCACAAACTACACTTATCCAATAATGGGACATGCTCATGCATACGATTATCATCCTCTTAAAAATAGACCTTTTAATTACACTATTTTCTCGAGCTCTCCCCAGAATCTAAAATTAATCAAAAAATCAGGATATGAAATTATTGAATGGATGCCCCCCAAATACCTAAGCTCTCAGATAGTTGGATACAATATATACAATAACGGAAAATTAATAGACTCTGTTTCCAGGGACATACACTCTTATAAAATCAAGGAGAAATATGATAAACCAACAATATATTATGTCACAGCAGTAAATAAAAACGGTGAAGAAAGCATGATAAGCAATGAAATACTCTTAAATCCCTCAAATAAAAATACAGAGACTATTATGTGGATAATTTCCATAGCAACAATAATATTAGCATTTATAATTGTATTAATTTTAATATTTAAAAAGAAAAACAGGAAAAATTATGAAAAAGCATAAGATTAAAATACCCCTCCTCTATAATCCCAGATAGGGCCCGTGGTCTAGGTGGTTATGACGTCACCCTGACACGGTGGAGGTCCCCGGTTCGAATCCGGGCGGGCCCACTTGCCTTTCTGATTTCTTCCATCATCAATCTTCCCTTGTGAATGGTAAAAAGATGGCATTTTTAAAGTTCTTATTTGAAATCAAAGATATTAATTAGGCAAACCGCAAGTTTTTTTATATATCCCGTTATACCTCTTTAAAAACATTAGGAGGATGTGGAAATTGAGTGAGCAAAAACCAAAGCCTCCAAAAAAGAGAGGCAAAGTAACCATTGATGAGAGAAGATGCAAGGGTTGCTGGTATTGCATTGAGTACTGTCCCACAAAGGTTCTTGAGGTATCAGAAAAACTAAACGAAAAGGGATATCACCCACCAAAACTTGTGGAGAAGGAACCAAATAAGGTGTGTATCGCCTGTCACCTATGTGAACTGTATTGTCCAGATTTTGCAATTATTGTGGAGGAGATAAAATGATCAAGCCCGGATACTATTTCTGGAGTGGTGATATAGCCGCAGCAGAGGGGGCTATTGCAGCAGGTTGCAGATTCTACGCGGGCTATCCAATCACCCCAAGCAGTGAGATTGCTGAGCGTATGGCCCTTCGTCTTCCCCAGGAAGGGGGCAAGTTCATAGAGATGGAGGACGAAATAGGCTCCATTGCAGCGATCATAGGTGCTTCCTGGACCGGGAAGAAGGTCATGACCGCCACAGCAGGTCCCGGAGTTTCTCTTATGAACGAAAATATAGGTCTGGCAGCCATGACTGAAGTACCTCTTGTGGTGGTAAACGCCATGCGCGGGGCACCTTCCACGGGGTTACCAACCCTAATAGGACAGGGAGATCTCATGCAGGCAAAATGGGGCTCACATGGAAGCTACGAAATCATATCCCTTTACCCGGATAGCGTGCAGGAGACCTTTGACCTCATGATCGATGCCTTCAACTACGCGGAAAGGTACCGTGTACCTGTGATTTTCCTGATCGATGCCATGCTCGCCCATATGTACGAGAAGATTCACGTACCTCCCGAGGATGAAATAGTGAGAATTGAAAGAAAGAGACCAACCACACCCCCGGAGGAAACACTGATCTACAAGGCAGATGATGATCTCATTCCTCCTATGCCCAGAATAGGTGATGGATACAAGATCCACGCCTCCGGATTGACCCACAACGAGAAGGGCTATCCTGAACTCACGCCTCAGGCCCAGGAAAAACTTGTGAAAAGGTTGAACGATAAGATAAGAAAACATGCCGAGGAGATCTGGAAGGTGGAGGAGTACAAAACAGAGGATGCAGATGTGATAGTAATTGCCATGGGCAGCGAATCAAGATCCGTGAGATACGCGGTGGACCTTGCCAGGAAGGAAGGAATCAAGGCGGGAATGCTGCGCCTAATAACAATCTGGCCATTCCCTTACAAATTCATAGAGAAGTACGATGTACCCTACATAGTTGCGGAGATAAATTACGGACAAATATACCACAAGGTTAGGGAATACACGAGAAATGTTGAACTTCTGCCCAAGATGGGAGGAGAGATTCACAAGCCTGAGGAGATTCTTCACGCAATAAGGAGGCGATTGTGATGAACCCTATGGAAGAAATGAGGATGCAGCAGGAAGAACTTCTCCGCACGGACAGGCTACCCCATGTTTGGTGCCCAGGATGCGGAATTGGTATTGTTATGAACGCATTTTTGAGAGCATTCATCCGAAGCAAGATGGATCCCAATAAACTGGTTGTGGTTTCCGGTATAGGATGCACCGGTCGTGCAGCTGGATACGTGAATGTGGATTCTTTCCATACAACCCACGGAAGGGGCATACCCTTCGCCGTGGGAATAAAATTTGCCAGACCTGATCTGAACGTCGTGGTTTTCAGTGGTGATGGGGATCTTTTCGCCATCGGAGGAAATCACTTTGTGAATGCTGCCCGCAGAAACCATGATCTTCTGATAATTGCCGTGAATAACTTCACATACGGAATGACCGGAGGACAGCATGGCCCCACAACACCCACAGGGGCATACACCACAACAACACCCTACGGAAATCCAGATAGGCCCTTCAACATACCACATCTGGCCATATCACTGGGGGCCCCATACGTTGCCAGATGGACCACCTACCACGTAATGCAGATTCAAAATTCCATATACAATGCCCTGCATCGCAAGGGATTCCGGGTCATAGAAATAATATCCCAGTGCCCCACGGTGTATGGAAGGAGAAACGACATGAAAACTCCCCTTGAGATGATGCACTATTTCCAGAAGAATTCCGTGAGGAAGGATGATGCATCCTTTGAGGAACTTGAACTGACCTACAACGGAAAGATCGTTGTGGGAGTTTTCAGAGATGTTCAGGGCATACCCACGTATGAGGAAAGGTATGAGGATATAATAAGGAGGGCTCAAAAATGAGACTGGAAATTAAGTTTGGAGGACTTGGAGGTCAGGGAATAATAACGGCTGGATACATAACTGCAAAGGCTGCCTCCATATACGATGGAAAAGAGAGTGCCTTCACCCAGGATTACAGCGCAGAGGCGAGGGGAGGAGCAAGCACCAGCGAGGTTATAATATCCGATGAGAAAATCACATATCCTCAGGTACTGGAGGCAGATTATCTCGTGCTTATGAGTCAGAGTGCATACAGGGACTACCTGCATAAATTGAAGAAGGGAGGAACGCTCATAATCGACGAGGATCTCGTGAAACCTGACGAAAGGGCAAAGGACTTCAAAATTTACAAAATACCCGCAACAAGATTTGCAGAGGAGATTGGAAATCCCATAGTGGCCAACATCGTTATGCTTGGATTCTTCACGGCAATAACAGGGGTGGTATCAAAGAACGCCATGTGGAAATCAATAGAAGAGCGCATACCCAAGAGATTCCTTGACCTTAACGAAAGAGCGTTCCTGAAAGGCTACGACTACGGAGAAAAAATAAAAAATGGGGTCGTGGAACTCAGCTGAAGAGCTCCATGAACCTGTAGGCCTCAACACCTTCATTGAAGCAATAATGGATGGTGTTGAACTCCTTTTTCAACTCTTTTACATCGTTTTTAACACCTTCGATGTCCCCATCCACAGCAACACGCTTTATTAGCTCGGCTACGTATTTCATCTCACCTTCCTTCATTCCTATGCGCGTGAGTTCCTGCACACCCAGGCGTATTCCACTGGGATTCCTCGGCTTCTTGGGATCATCGTAGGGCAGAAGGTTGTAATTGCAGATTATGTTGGCCCTTTCCAAATCTTCGGCAACCTTGCGCCCTCCACCCTGGGCCACAACATCCACAAGCACAGTGTGGCTCTTTGTGAACCCATTCTTCTCTCCAAGAACCTTGAAGCCAAGTTCGTAAAGTTCCTGAGCAAGGGTTTGAGCATTTCTCACAACTTGTTCTGCATACCTCTTTCCAAACTCAATATGCTCTGCAAGTGTTATTGCCAAGGCAGCCATGTGGTGGAGATGATGATTGCTTATCACACCGGGAAACACGCCCCGCTGTATTTTCTTCCAGAACTTATCGCGCTTCTCCTCATCCCCCGGAGGATTTGCAAGTATCATTCCCCTCTGCGGTCCAGGCAGAGTTTTATGGGTACTTCCAGTCATCACATGGGCTCCCTCGTGGAGGGGATCCTGAAATTGCCCACCCGCTATGAGGCCAAGGACATGGGCACCATCGTACCAAACTGTTGTACCCGCCTCCTGAAAGGCGTCCTGCAATTCCTTTAGGGGTGCGGGGAAGAGGAAGACGCTCATGCCAAACAGGGCCAACTTGGGCTTTACAATCTTGATCAACTTTGCGCTGAGATCAACGTCGATGTTCATCTCCTCAACATCAAATGGATACTCGATCTTCGTAACTCCACGCATCCCAACGGCACCGAATTTAGCACTGCTTATATGGGCTCCACCCTGCAGGGGTGGGCCTGTGATAACGTCGCCGGGCTTTGTGAGGGCAAATAAAACCGCCTGATTCGCATTGGTTCCACTTATGGGCCTGACATCTGCATATGGCACATTGAAAAGTTTCTTGGCAAGCTCGGTTGTAAGCTCCTCAATCTGATCCACATATATGTTGCCCTGGTAATACCGCTTTCCGGGAAGACCCTCGGCGTACCTGTTGTGTAGATCTGAGATCAGAAATTCCATGGCCATGGGACTTATCAGATTCTCAGAGGCTATCATTGGCAATGAATCTCGGAACCATTCAGTATGCCTTTTCACTAACTCCCTAATCTTCATTGCATCATCCAAAGAGCTCATATCATTCACCCATCGGACATGGCAAGGATTTATAATAACTTTTTATCCCTGAGCAGAGAAACGAAACTCTTCATCCATTCTGCCAGATCTCCAGGGTGTCTGGCAGATACCAGATTTCCATCCACGGATACGCCGTCCACAAACTCTCCCCCTGCCGCTATTAGATCGTCCTTAACTCCGTACCAGCAGGCAATTTTTCTCCCCTTCACCACGCCTGCAGATATGAGAACCTGGACACCATGGCATATTATTGCAACGGGCTTCTTCTCTGCGAAGAAATGCCTGGTAATCTCAACGGCCCTGCCCTGCAACCTCACCCTCTCTGGAGATTTGCCTCCGGGAATTATGAGAATAGCAAATTCCTCTGGCTTAACATCCTCGTAATGCATATCTGCCTTTAGAGTGTATCCATGCTTTCCCCTGAGTTCGGATTGCGAAGAGGCCACCCTGACATCAATGCCCTCCTCTCTCAGGCGATGATAGGGATAGAAGAGTTCAAGATCCTCAAAATCGTTTTCCGCAAGGATCAGCGCCTTCATAATTTCAAAATTATCTTGCAATATTTAACCTTTGCAGTGGGATAATTATTTATGCCCCAGAGCATACTGCATTGTGTGGAGAGACACAACGTGTGTATGCGAGATTGCTACGATACCTGTTCCCTTTTAACAGAGTTCAAAGATGGAAAAATAAAAGTAAGGGCAAATCCTGCAAACAAGGTAACATACAACTTTCTATGTCCAAAGGGGGCCCTGCTGCCAAAGTGGTTTCACAGTGGGGAGAGGTTGAAGAGCCCTCTTGAAAGGGCAGGTGCCAAGCCCAGCGAAGATTTCAGGAGGATTTCCTGGGAAGAAGCAGTTTCAAAAATTGCAAGGAAAATGAAGGATGTGCAAAGAAACCACGGGAGCAGAGCCATTCTCCTCTACTATTATTACGGAGACAGGGGCCTCATAAATGCAAATTTTCCACACAGATTATTCAATTACCTAAATGCGAGCATTGTGGATGATGTGATCTGCGATCGGGCTGGAGAGGAGGCCCTGAAGGATATCTACGGCACCGCCCAGGGTATGGATCCAGAGTACTTGAAAAACGAGAAACTCATAGTTTACTGGGGCATAAATGCAGCGTGGACAAATATGCATGGGTTCTTCCTCGCCAAGAGGTTGGGACTGGAGATCTGGAGCGTGGATGTGGTGCGCAGCGCCACGGCGAAAAGGGCAGATAAATTCTTCATGCTCAGACCAGAGACGGATGTGCTCTTTGCCCTGGGAGTTGAAAAGATAATGGTTGAGGAGGGACTCTACGATGAGAAATTTGTGAGGGAAAACACCATAGGATTTGATAGGTTCAGGGAATATCTGGAAAAAATGGACATGGCCCGTATCTCAAGGGAGACGGGAATCCCATCCAGGAAGATAAGGGAATTTGCGGAGGAATATGCAGAAAAAAGGGGCATTGTACACATAGGATACGGGTTCCAGAGAAATCAAAATGGAGGCGAGGCGGTTCGCGCCATATCCATCTTACCCGCCCTTGTGGGAAAGAAAAGAGGATTCATATACAGCAACAGAATCTTGCCCAGAGAGTATGTGCGTGGAGAGTTTTTAAGAAGGAAAAAGGGATACAAAATAACCCAACTTGAACTGGCTGATTACATAGATGAGGGAAAAATAAAATTCATATTCATATATGGTGCAAATCCTCTTGCGACACTTCCAGAGCAGAAAAAATTGAGAGAGGCCATACTCAAAAACGATGTGTTCATAGCACTTCACGATATATTCTTCACGGATACAGCAAGGTTCTCCGATATTGTGCTTCCTGCAAATACCTTCTTTGAAAGGTTTGATATTGCAGACTCATACTACCACAGATACATTGCAATAAATGAAAAGGTCATTGATTCCCATGGGAAAAGCAATGTGGAGGTGGCAAAACTCATAGCGAGAGAGGTGGGCGCAGAGGAACCTTACCTCTACGAGGATGAGGAGGAAATAGCCAAAAAAGTGCTTCGTGCTCTTGGAGTGGATTTTGAAAAACTCAAAAGGAAAAAGGTTATGAAAATAAAGATGCACTCCTACGACCCCGTTACGGGTAGTGGAAGGATAGAAATACTCTCAGAAAGAGCCCTGAAAAGGGGCCTGTCCGCATTTCCCAGATTTGAAAAATTGAATATGAATGGCTTGAAACTCATCACACCCACCTATCTATTCACCATATCCTCCCAGTACCACAACACCTACGGGTACGCGGATGAGAATCTTTACATCAACCCGAAGGATGCCGAAGAAAGGAGAATAAAAAATGGGGATGCCGTGAGAATTTTCAACGAATACGGAGAGGTGAGAACAAGGGCGTTGGTAAGCGAGGATATTCAAAAAGGTACGGTGCTTCTATACAAGGCATTCTGGCCCTCCATACTCGGATGGAATGCCAATTACCTCACAACCGCCAGGGGAAATGAAAAGTATGGAAATGCAACTGTGCTTCACAGCGTATGGGTGGAAGTGGAAAAAATTTAAATTTCAATTTCCTCAATTTTTAGATCCATTGGCTCCAGGGGTTTATCCACATCTATCCCATGCTTCAGTGCCCATTTCCTTATGCTATGCACGAGCATTCTTGAGCCGAACTTGGCCAGGGGAGAGAATAGCAGGAAGGCAGGATTTCCCTTGGTTACCCTTTTCAATCCATGATCAACCTCCCAGGCCAGATGCCTCCAGGCATGGTATATGTGCAGAACCCTTCCAGGTGTGAGATTCTCCGTTACATCAAATCCTTCCTCTCCCTTCAGGGCAGCCATTGGAACAAAGGCCAGAGGTGTTACCGTGAAATGCGCCTGCTCGCCCAGCTTTTCTCTGAGTTTCTTTTCCATTGTAATTATGAGCCTTGCCGTGTCAATCTCATCCTCCTCCGTTTCCCAGGGAAGACCCACTATGCTTGTGTAGGCAGGAAACCAGAAAAATTTGTTAAATGCGTATGTTCCATTAAGCAGAACCCATGGCCACTCCTCCGGCGTGAAGGGTTTCATCTTGTTATTTGCAATCTTCTTTATAAGTTGGGGAGATGCAGTTTCAAATCCCACCTGTATGCCAACCCATCTATTCGGTCCCGCGTGATTCAGCTCTGCAATCCTCTTCAAGATTCTGGGGGCAGCCAGGGCTCCCGCAGCGGTGCCATGCGTTGGGTTTGCATACTCAACTCTCCTTAGAACCTCTTCAAACAAACCTATGACTGCATCCTCATTTGGGTAAAAATTCCTGCGGTCCTCAACCATGTAGTTGAATATATCCTCACTGTGCAACCATGCTGTTTTTTGCCCGGCCCTGACATTCACCTCCAGTTCGTCAAGGATCTTCTCAAGCGGATAAAATCTGGCAGTCCTCAAATTTGGAGAACAGAACCTGCATCCACGGCCACAACCACGCATGACCTCTATCATTCCCTTGAATGAGGGATTTACTATGTTGGGTATCTCTTCCAATTTTGGCCAGGTTTTTATTGTTATTATCTTCTCAGCATTTCCCGACTCAATATCTCTGAAAATATCCGCAATTACGTGCTCCGTCTCTCCAATCACCACGTGATCAACACCCAGTTCTTCCGTCAACTTGGGCCTTGCTTCAAGTTGCCAGGCACCGGGGCCACCCACCTCTATCTTAAATTTAAGGCCCTTCCTTTCACGATAATCTCTAATTCTCCTCAAAAGAGATATGAATTTGAACTTTGTGTATGATGTGAGTTTGCCTCCATCCGTGAACATCATCGTCACTGGCCCAAGTCCGTATGGGTCCATGGTGTTTATCCCCACAATCGTGGTTTTCTCATCTATGAACTTCTCAACATGGCGGGGATGCGCCACAACAACATCCTCGGGAGAGAAACCATCACGGAGAAGAGATGCCTCAACCTTGCGAAGTCCATAGGGGGCAAAGGTCAGTCTACCATTATCGTCCGGAACCTGCGTATCCAGTAGATTGTAAATCGGCTTGGGTACACGCTCAATGGGCGCACATCCCAAGAAATCCAATAGCGGTATGTGCCTGTAGGTGCTTGTTAGGGTTTCATCTGCTGTGAGCACTATCCTCATTCACACCACCTCCGAGTAATCCTCCAAGAGTTCAATGAGGGTTCCCAAATACTCAGCAGCCCTCTCCAGTTTTTTATCCAGTTCCCTTAAGATTCTCTCCTCCTCTCCCTTAAGTCCACCAATCTTTTCCTTCACCAGCCTCATAACCCTTGGAAGGTCATGATTGTATATGTCCTCCATCAGGCGAAGAAATACGGAGAGCACGTTGCTTTCAGACCTGTAGAGATACTTCTTCCCCTCCTTCTTTCTCACTATGAGGTGCAACCGCATCAATCTGTGCAAACTTCCAGTAACACCGGATACACTGTACCCAAGATTTTCTGCAATTTCCTGCACATCCATATCCCTGTCTCTGATTAGCAGTTCGGCAAGCACATTGGCATCGACCTCCCTTATGCCCGCCTTGTCAAATATCTTGGCCAGGGATTCTCGAACACTCCTCATGGCATTACTCTCAACTTTCACAAATTCGTGAAAGTTGTGAAATATATAAATCTTTTCCCCTGGCAAAAATATAAATAGGAATTCCCTAATCACGCCTAAAGGTGATATAAATGGTGAGAAAACCGGGGAGAATGTATCACAACATCGACGGTCCCGCTTACACAAGAAGGGAGTACATGGGAGGAGTTCCCAATCCAAAAATAGTTCATTTTGAAATGGGGAATGTGGACGCCAAGAACGATTTTACCCTTGAGGTTAATCTTGTGATAAATGAGGCGTGCCAGATCAGGCACACCGCTCTGGAGGCAGCCCGTATAATTGCCAACAAGTATCTGGGCAAGATCGGTACTGCCAATTATTATCTCTGGATCCGTGTTTATCCCCATCATGTGCTCAGAGAGCACAAAATGGCAACGGGAGCGGGTGCTGATCGTATATCCTCCGGTATGAGCCTCGCATTCGGTAAGCCTGTTGGAACGGCTGCAAGGGTTCGCGAAGGGCAAGTGATAATGACTGCCAGGGTAAACCCGCAGCATCTTGAAAGGGCGAAAAAGGCACTTAAGGAAGCATCCTACAAACTGCCTGCTCCCTGCAGCATTGTTGTGAGAGAATACAAAGGAGTGGCTAAATAGACCTCTTCAATGGAATCTCGTTTATTATCTCTTTTTTAAACAGAGCCTTATCCTGAGGGTTCAGGGTTTCCATATCTATGGATACTATCAAAATACCCTTTTTCTCACTCACCGCATCCCTCAATCTTTGAAGAAGGTGAAGCACCTTCAAGAAGGAGGTGTTGGTGATCATGGTCTCTATGCCCTCAATGACCACAACACCCCTCTCCTGCTCCTTGATAAAGTTGACCACAAGAGATTGAATCTTCGTTAAATCCGCCGGGCTAACGTGATTCTCACCCTTTATGCTGCTCAACCAGATAATCTTGGCATTGCCCATTTCGTGAAAATCAAGGTTTTCTGGATTCTCCCTTGTTATATAAAGTCCGGAGAGACCCCTTTCAATCACCTGCACGAAAATCCTGCGGGCATGCCCCGGCACCTTTTCGTTGATGTAGTACGCATGGCCAGCCCTGATCTCAAAGGACCCCTTCTTCCTCCTTCTCCCGTACTTCCTAACTATGCGCTCCACATCCTTGCGCAGGGAGGCATCGTCCTTTTTCAGCGCGGCTCTGAGTTCTCTGATAATATCATCGTACATAGAATCAAATCTCAACGCACCTATAAATAAATTGCTACTCCCTGCGCAGGATCGCCATGTAGAACACATCTCCCGCCAGGATGTACGCTCCAAATTGACCCGGTTTGAAATATTTCCCCTCAAAAATTCCTTTTTCAACCCTGAACCCCTCATTTTCATTCAAAAATCCAAAAATCACGTCCTCCGTCTCCTGGGGTGTGTATGAGCACACAACGTAAACGAGATAACCCCCGCTCTGCACAAAATCTTTGGCCTCTTTCAATATGCTCACCTGCAGATGGGAGAATCTATCAAACTCCCCCTGATACTTTGCCTCGGGATTTCTCGCAGCAGCACCAACTCCACTGCATGGCGCGTCCACGAGAACCACGGAGAATTGCCCCTCAACGCCGTCGAAGAATACCCTCACATTCATACCCCATCCAGATGTCCTCTTTTCCAGCGATTTCAATTTTCTCTTGTCTATGTCATAGGCATAGTACCTCCTCTCCGGAAAGAGGGCATGCATCGCCAGAGTTTTTCCCCCGCTACCTGCACAGTAATCAAGAATGTCATTTCCCAGGGATGCTGCTATTTTAGCGACCATCTGACTGGATGCATCCTGCACTATGGCCAGACCTTCCTTAACGAGGGAGGAGTATCTGGCAGCAGAACTCGTGATCACAGCACTTTCCGGCACGTAGGGCTCTGCCTCAAACCCCTCCTCCTTCAGTTTCTCAATGGCCTTCTCCCTTGAAATCCTTGGTAAATTAATGCACAGGGTCGTTTCAGGCTCCCTGTTTATTATTCTGAGGAATTCATCGGGTGTGACTGAAGCAAGTTCCGGAGAGAGTGAGTGCCTCACGTGTTTGGGTGCATCCACATCAATGTTCCTGCGGTAGAGGGCTATGTAATTCTCTGGGGTCCTATCCAGGTTCATCCTATCAAGGAGAAAATCGTAGTAGAGAATGTAGCGAACGATGGTGTGAACAATTTTTGCAACTTCCTCCCTCTCTTCAAAGCTCAATCCTGAGCGGGGGAGGATGTCCCGCATGGCCCGTGCCATGTTTCCCTTACGAAGGTACTTTGAAATGACCCTTGCAGCGATGCGATCAATCCTGTTCACGCCTGGAAGAATGAGCCATGGGGTAAAAATTTTGCTCAGGTTTCAAAGGCGTTGAGATAAATTTTTTATATAGGCATCCGTTTAGGTGCCATACTCAAGGTGATGCAAAATGGCCAATGGATTATACACAGCAAGAAAACTGGAAGAAGATCGCAAAAAGTTCCGATGGAGCGATAGATACTACAAGCGCAGGGTCCTGAGGCTTAAGGAGAAGAGTGACCCACTTGAGGGTAGTCCACAGGCCCGCGGGATTGTGATTGAGAAGGTGGGTATTGAGGCAAAGCAGCCCAACTCCGCCATAAGGAAATGCGTTAAGGTCCAGCTAATCAAGAACGGTCGCGTTGTAACTGCATTCGCTCCCGGTAACGGAGCAATCAATTTTATAGACGAGCACGACGAGGTTGTTATAGAGGGAATTGGAGGGAGA
This sequence comes from Candidatus Aciduliprofundum sp. HYA1, assembly GCF_056175085.1. Taxonomy (NCBI): domain Archaea; kingdom Methanobacteriati; phylum Thermoplasmatota; genus Candidatus Aciduliprofundum; species Candidatus Aciduliprofundum sp. HYA1. Next base: position 779,962 of record NZ_CM149694.1, on the reverse strand, counting down.
CTGGGACGTTCAAAGGGAGATATTCCCGGAGTGCGTTACAAGGTAATCAAGGTAAACGGCATATCACTGCTTGAACTTGTGCGCGGTCGCAAGGAGAAACCTGTGAGGTGATTTGAATGGATTTTCTCATTTTTGGTAAGTACGATCCAAGGGAGGTTGTTGTTAAGGACCCCGGTCTGGCAAGGTACATAAATCTGGATGCGAGGCTCGTTCTCCACACCCATGGGAGGCATGTGAAGAGGCATCTTGGAAAGGCAAGTGTCAACATTGTGGAGAGACTCATAAACAATCTGATGCGCACAGAGAAGTACACGGGAAAGAAGATGAGCGCATACAACGTTGTAAAGAGAACATTCGAAATCATAGAAAAAAGAACAAAGCAAAACCCGGTACAGGTACTTGTGGATGCAATTCAAAATGCCGCACCCAGGGAGGAGGTCACGAGACTCAAGATGGCCGGTATTGCAGTGCCAAAGGCCGTTGATGTTGCACCCTCCAGAAGATTGGATATTGCCCTGCGCAACATAGCGCTCGGCGCTGTGAATTCCACATTTAAAAATTCAAAAAGTATTGAAGAGTGCCTTGCCGATGAGATAATCAAAGCAGCAAGGAATGATGTGAGCAGTTTCGCCGTCTCAAAGAAGGAGGAAATTGAGCGCGTTGCTGCCTCTGCAAGATAAAGGTGGTATGAATGGGAAGGAAGGAAGACAATATTAAGAAGGCAATGCAGATAATGCGAAATGTTGAACTGATACGCAACATAGGCACCGTGGCCCACATTGACCACGGAAAGACCACGCTCAGCGACAACCTTATAGCAGGAGCAGGAATGATGAGCGAGGAACTGGCCGGAAAGCAACTCGTGCTTGATTTTGATGAGCAGGAACAGGCAAGGGGAATCACCATAAATACGGCGGCTGCAAGCATGGTCCACAAATATGAGGGGAAAGAGTACCTCATAAATCTTCTGGATACCCCGGGACACGTTGATTTTGGCGGTGATGTTACCCGAGCAATGCGAGCCGTTGATGGTGTCATTTTGGTTGTCTGCGCCGTTGAAGGCGTGATGCCACAAACGGAAACCGTGCTTAGGCAGGCCCTCAAAGAGCGCGTCAGGCCTGTGCTTTTCATAAACAAGGTTGACAGACTTATCAATGAGTTGAAACTTGACGGCCAGCAGATGATGGCGAGATTTGAAAAGATAATAAGAGAGGTGAATAAACTCATAAGAAGGTATGCCCCCGAGGAGTTCAAGGATAGATGGATGGTTCGTGTTGAGGATGGCACCGTGGCGTTCGGCTCAGCATATCACAACTGGGCCATAAGCGTGCCTTTCATGAAGAAGACGGGCATATCATTCAAGGATGTCTTTGATCACCTCGAGAAGGGTGAAACAAAGGAACTGGCGAAAAAGGCACCTCTCCATCGCATAGTGCTCGATATGGTCATTCAGCACCTTCCAAATCCAAAGGAGGCCCAAAAATACAGGATTCCAAAGATATGGAAGGGTGATATAAATACGCCACTTGGTCAGGCCATGATCAACTGCGATCCCAAGGGACCCGTGGGTATGATGATCACCAAGATAGTTATGGACCCACATGCGGGAGAGGTGGCTGTGGGTCGTCTGTTCAGTGGTACCCTGAGGAAGGGGCAGGAGCTGTATATAGCAGGTATGGGAAATCGCAAATACCGCATCCAGCAGCTCTCTATGATGGTTGGTCCGGATAGAATACCCGTGGATGAACTTGATGCGGGAAACATTCCTGCAATTATAGGGCTTAAGGATGCAATTGCAGGCTCAACAGTTTCAAGCATTCCCGATGTGGAGCCCTTTGAGCCCATGAAGCATTACAGCGAGCCCGTGGTGACCGTGGCCATAGAGGCCAAGCACACAAAGGATCTTCCACGTCTTATAGATGTTCTCCGCTCCATATCCAAGGCAGATCCAAGTTTGAGGGTTGAGATAAATCAGGAAACTGGAGAGCATCTGCTCAGCGGTATGGGTGAGCTGCATCTGGAGGTTACAATTTACCGCATTACCCATGAGTACAAGGTGGAGGTCATAACCTCACCTCCCATTGTGGTTTATCGTGAAACCGTTGATCATAAAGGTGGACCCTTCGAAGGAAAGAGCCCCAACAAACACAACAAATTCTACATTGAAGTTGAACCCCTTGAGGAGAGCGTGGTCCAGGCCATCGTTGATGGGGAGATTGAAGAGATGGACAGGATAAAGAACAGGAAGGACCTTGCCAAGAAACTTGAAGAACTGGGAATGAACAGGGACGAGGCAAAGAAGGTTGAGGCGATTCGGGGTCCAAATATACTGCTTGATATGACCTGGGGCGTGCAGTATCTAAATGAGACCATGGAACTTGTGAAACAGGCTTTCTTTGAAGCGGTTGATAGGGGCCCACTTGCAAACGAGAAGGTTTACGGACTCAAGGTCAAACTGGTGGATGCAAAACTGCACGAGGATAGCATACACCGCGGTCCAGCACAGGTCATACCTGCGGTGAGAAACGCAATTTACGGTGCAATGTGTCAGGGCAATCGCGTGCTTCTTGAGCCCATCCAGAAGATCTACATCAACGTGCCCATGGAACTCGTGGGAGCGGTTACCAGGGAGATCCAGCAGAGACGTGGAGTTATAGTGGACATGGAGCAGGAGGAATACCAGACCATAATACATGCAAAGGCTCCTGTGGCTGAGATGTTTGGCTTCGCCTCCGCAATAAGAAGTGCAACCGGAGGAAGAGTTCTGTGGAGCACTGAAAATGCTGGATACGAGCGCGTGCCAAGGGATCTACAACCACAGATAGTGAGACAGATACGTGAGAGGAAGGGCCTCAAGCCCGAACCCTACGATGAGAAGTATTACGCTGAGTTGTGAGGAAAAGGATTTATATATAATGCATATATGGGAGAAAAGAAAAAGGAGGTATGAAAAATGGCAAGCAACAAACCCCACATGAATATCGTGTTCATCGGACACGTTGACCACGGTAAATCCACAACAGTGGGCAGGCTGCTCTACGAGCACGGAGAGATAGATCAGAGGGTCATTGATCAGTACAGGCAGGAGGCAGAGAAACTCGGTAAGGCCACATTCGAATTCGCCTTCGTTATGGACAGATTGAAGGAGGAGAGAGAAAGGGGTCTTACCATTGATGTTGCACACAGGAAGTTCGAAACCGATAAGTACTACTTCACGATCATAGACGCTCCCGGTCACAGGGACTTCGTCAAGAATATGATTACGGGCACCTCACAGGCAGATGCCGCTGTACTTATTGTGGCCGCTCCAGAGGGTGTGATGGAGCAGACCAAGGAGCACATATTCCTTGCAAGGACACTGGGCGTGCCCCAGATGATAGTGGCGATAAACAAGATGGATGCCACAAAGCCACCCTACGACGAGAAGAGATTCAATGAGGTTAAGGCAGAAGTAGAGAAACTCCTGGCCGCAGTGGGCTGGAAGGATGTGCCAGTGGTGCCAATATCTGCCTACAAGGGAGATAACATAATGAAGAAGAGCGAGAACATGCCCTGGTGGAAAGGCCCCACACTTCTTGAACTGCTCAATCAGTTGAAGGTTCCTCCAAAGCCCACAGATAAGCCGCTCCGCATACCGGTGCAGGATGTTTACAGCATAACGGGCATAGGTACCGTGCCTGTTGGGCGCGTTGAAACCGGTGTGCTGAAGGTTGGAGACAAGGTAACATTTATGCCGGCAAACAAGAGCGGCGAGGTGAAGAGCATTGAGATGCACCATGAGCCAATGAAGGAGGCCTATCCTGGAGACAACATAGGATTCAACGTTCGCGGTATAGGTAAGAAGGACATCAAGAGAGGAGATGTGTGCGGTCATACGAGCAATCCTCCCACGGTGGCAAAGAGTTTCACCGCACAGATTGTGGTTCTCAACCATCCAAGCGTTATCGCACCTGGTTACACGCCAGTGTTCCACGCCCATACTGCACAGGTGGCCTGCAGATTTGAGGAACTCATAAAGACCCTTGATCCCCGTACAGGTCAAACAAAGCAGGATCATCCAGACTTCCTGAAGACGGGAGACATCGCCGTGGTCAAGATAGTGCCAACAAGGCCCATGGTTATAGAGCCCGTTAAGGAGATTCCACAACTCGGCCGCTTTGCAGTAAGAGATATGGGACAGACCGTCGCCGCAGGCCAGTGCATAGAAGTGGAGAAGAAAACCTTCTAATCCCTTTTTAATTTTTGGTGAGATATATGGCAGTATATAGGGCCAGAATAAGGCTAAGCGGCACAGACCACAAAAAGGTAGATGAAGTTTGCAATCAGATTAAGAAAATCGCGGAAAGAACAGGCGTGGAGTTGCACGGGCCAATACCCCTTCCCACAAAGAGGCTGGTGGTACCCATAAGGAAGGCTCCCGATGGTGAAGGTAGCGAGACGTGGGAGCGCTGGGAAATGCGCGTGCATAAGAGACTTATAGACATAGATGCCGATGAACGCGCTCTTAGACAACTCATGCGCATCCAGATCCCCGATGGGATACATATAGAGATTGAATTAAAATCCTAAAAATTGTTCAACTCGTATATCATTTTTCCATCCCTGTAAACCCTTATTGTGCCCTCGCTTGATACTGCAAAACTTATTGCCTTTGTTAATTTTGTTATGGACCTTGCTGCCAGATGCCTGCCACCGTACCCATCAAGAATCCACTCGTCCAAAACCAGATTTTTCACGTATGCACCTGCAGATACAACATATCCCCTATCGTCAACGATTGTTGCCCCATCCATTATGGCAAACTCCCGCAAAGTGTCAAAATTCTCTTCATTGAGCAAATTTCTGAGATTTTTATCTATTCCTCTCATCGGATTGGCTATCTTCTGCACAACATACTGCATTACATTACTTGTATCACCGATAATGAAGAGAGCACCTGCTGGAGAGCCCTCCCGGCCCTTCTTAACAATCTGCATCGATAGTTTGAGCACATTTTCAACAATATCCCTTTCAAGACGATCGGATAGAGCATCCATAAGGGAGAGCATTTTCAATTTGCTCATATCGAAGAAGAGGCGATGACTCTCACCCTCCTTCTCAAAAACGAAGAGCACACGATCCTTTGAGGTGATCAGGGAGGAATTGAAAAGGTACAGGATGGTATCCTTAATTATATTTAGAGTTTCAATGTCGGGGAAAAAAGAATAATCGGAAAACACATTTTTAACATTCTTTTTAAGCAGGAATTGCACCGTTGGTCTCCTGTTCTTGGGATATACGAGAATAAGATCAGCATTTTCAAACTCCTCCGCAACACGCTCAGGATCATCTCCCATAACCACTATCTTTGTAGGTTCCTGCACATACTATCAAAATATTGCAGATATTTAATTTTTCTTATGTTCTATCTTCCTGGCAATGCGGTTCGTCATAAGCGCAATTGTTATCTCACTCCTCGTTTTCTCAATAAGAGATCTGGCAGTGTCCTGCTTCGGTTTGAGAGGAACAAGCCCAGAAGGATAATTGAAACGCATAAGCATCTCGTAAATGCTCTCCATCAGAGAAAGATATTTTTCAGCCCTAGGAAAATTCTCATTTCTTAAGGATTCCAACACCTCACGACGCAGCTCTCCAACAACATCCCCCATCCCCATAATGTAGGCCTCAGGATTCACTCCAAGTTCCCTGTGACTTGGTATTGGCTCATCCCTCAGAATGGCCCGAAACACCATGGCCTCACAGTACTCCTGAAGTGCATTTTGCACAAATCCTGAATAAAGAAGATCGGGATACTGATTCACAAGGAGGCTTTTGAGATGCCACACCTCTTCCTTCAGTTTTCTCACAATTTCATCCACATTCTCACCGCGATGCATCATAATTATTGATTGAGAGGAAAGCCTTATTATTACCCTGGCAGATTTTATCCCAATCTCCCTCACAGAATCCTTATCGTCAAGTTCCTCTTCAATCAGATCTCCAATTTCCTCAAGATTCATAAACTCCCAAATTTCATCATAATATTTCAAATTATTTTCACCTCAATTTCCTCCCCCATCCTGTTGTATGCCTTCCAGGAGGAAAGGGTGAATGGGTAGGCCACTATTATATGAACATCCCCAGTACGAGAGAACATATCCAGATCCGCCTGAGACGGCAGAGGTACACCTGAAGGATGAGAGTGCACGGAGCCAACTATGGTGAAGTCAATAGGTTTCATAAGGAGATTGTAGAGCACACTCCTTCCTCCGGAAATTGTCCCGGGAAGCAGAATTATCTCGTAGATTATTTTGTGCTTTGCCCGGAGAAAAGCGCCAAACTCGTTGGGATAGGAAGATTTTGAAGATTCCATTATGAGTTGTAGAACCTCCTTCTTTATTTTCCACAAGGGAATCACCCGAGTAGAGTTTCCCGAATTCTGCGTATTGGAGAGTTTCTGAACCTGACAAATTCAGCATATTTTTCGGATTTTTCAATTTCTATAAGATCATCGTCACCTATCTCAACACTGTACTGCCCATCAAGAACGAGCAGATTTGTTCGCCCATCCTTGAGTTTCACCTTTATTTTTCCGGCTGGAAGTACAAATGAGCGGGGATACCTCTTGAATGGCGCTATTGGTGTGAGAACTATGTCCTCAAGTTTTGGATACATTATTGGTCCCCCTGCGCTGAGGGCATAGGATGTGGATCCAGTGGGAGTTGCAACTATCAGGCCGTCGGCCCTGAATTCGTCCAGAAGTTCATCCTCATAAAACACAGAATAACCCCTCAACTTTGCAATTTCAGATGTATGGATAACAACCTCGTTGGTGCAATCGTAGAGACGCTTTCCGTTCAATTTAACCATTATCCTCATTCTCCTGTCCACGAAGTACTCGCCCCTTTCGATCTTCTCCATGGCAAGATCAAACTCATCGGGTCCTATTTCCGTCAAAAATCCAAGAAGACCCATATTTATACCAAGAATCATTCCCCTGGCCCTCTGGAGAGCGAGAAGTATCGTCCCATCTCCTCCAACGGTGATTATAATATCCGCTTCAATTCTCTCCATGGGTATGCCCTCCACGCCCAGGGCATTTCCTGTATGGGTATCAACCTCCGGATGTATTTTATCATAGATTCTTCTAGCAACATCCACACATTCCTTCTTCTCAGGATTCGCTATGAGAGCAAATTTCATTTCAACACCCCCATAAGTTCGGGCTTGGCAAGGGCAATCACGTTTCTTCGATCCTCAACTCCAATATTCATTCTTAGCGGCTCCATATTAGTTGCATCCAAAACAAGCCCACCTGCCTCCCTGACAATAAGGTAGGCGGCTGCAATGTCAACTATGCGAAGCACACCAGAGCTTTTGAAATTATAAATAAAGGCATCCGCAATGCCCTCTGCCACAAGACACATCTCAAGGGCAGCAGAGCCCAAGCTGCGCACCCGCCGAACTTTCTTTGCAATTTCAAAAGACCTGGGATTGGCCCTGTTTCCGAGATAAATGGCAAAAAGGTTTGCATCACCCTTAACACGAATTCTCCTTGAATTTTTAAATGCACCTTCACCCCTTATGGCGTAAAACTCATCACCGGTTGGAACATTTTTCACCAATCCAACACTCACATCCTCAATTCCTCTTTCTGCAAGCGCAATGGAAACGGAGTAGTATGGCAATCCATGCTCTGCATTGTACGAGCCATCAAGGGGATCCACAATAAGCGTGCGTTCTTGTCCAAAATCCACATAACCTGCCTCCTCTGTGAAGATGTTGTAGGGCATATCCTCATCCCTAACCATGGTGATTATTGCATTTTCTGCCTCAACATCAACCCTGGACGAGGGCAACCCATAGGCCCCCGTTTTGACAATGTCTGCCGCATTGGAACCATATTCGTCAAGCACCTCAATTATTCTTTTTGCTGCCGCTGAGGCCAGTTTTTTTATATTTTTTATATCTTCACTCATCAGAGAGGCATGGTTCAACTTGTATTTGGTTTTTTATCACTGCTTTTTGGCCCTTAGCACATGCACGGAGCAGGATATACAGGGATCATAGGCCCTTATTATCTTTTCCGCTTCAAATTTTATATACTCGTCATTTTCTGATATGATGGTTTGAATGTAATCCCTCAAAGATCTCTCAATATTTTCTATGCTCATAGCAGTTGGAGTAATTATGTTTGCATAGGAGCACTTACCATTTCTTATCCTGTAATGGTGAATGAGCAAGCCCCGAGGAGCTTCAATAACACCAACACCCTCTCCATCCTTCACTGAAATTGAGACATTTTTAGGGAAATACTCATTCAAATTCTCAGCAATTTCCATACCCTCTAAGGCATAATGAACATTCTCAAGCGCTTGTGCCACATTTATAAAAGCCACCCTATCGGAAGGAAATCGTATCCCATACGCTTCTGCCAATTCCACTGCCTCCTCCCTAAGATGGGGATTGAGATTCAACCTCGCAAGAGATCCAACCATAAAATCCCTATCATCCAAAAATGAGTGCTTCGCAGATGAATAAGGTGAGTTTCTCTCAACAATATGCTTTGAATACTCTTCATCTCTGAAAACGATGCTCTTCGTTTTTATAAGACCATCATATAGAGGAATGTTTTTGCCATCATATAACGAGACATATTCATTTTCCCTAGCAAATGACGGATACTCCAGAGATAAGAAAATCTCTGCTGTTTCCAAGAGAAAAGGGTATATTTCCTTCATCTTCTTGTAATATAGTTCCAACGTTGTTTTTGTTATTTTCTTGGTGATCTTTCCAACACCAATTGTACAAGGTTGAACCGCCCTACCACCAATTAGGGAGGTCATATAATTAGTGGCTTCTTTTAAATTAAAAGCCCTTTTAACGAGGCTCATATCCCTACCTGCAAGTTCCATAATACTCTCAGCACCAAGGTAATCGGGCAAACTCAGAAAATATAAATGGAGTATGTGACTCTGAATTTGGGAACTTATAAGCAGAAGTTTCCTTAAATTTTCCAAATCCTGAGAAACCTCGATTCCCAGAGCCCTCTCAACAGCCTTAACACTTGCAATTTCATGGGCAACTGTACATATACCACATATTCTCCCCGATAATTCTGGAAGATACCTGTAACTCTTCCCTCTCATAAATGCTTCAAAGTACCTAGAACCTTCATGAACCCCAAATTTTACCTGAACATCATCATTATCTATTTCAATCGTCAGATTTGCATGTCCCTCTATTTTTGTGATTTCACCTATCTTTATTCTTCTTTTAACCATCCAATTACCTCCCTCAATTCCCCGTAGGAGAAGTTGGAATAAGCCTCGATTATATCATCCTTAGAAAATCCAAGATCAAGAAGAATTTTTATATGTCCCTTTAAATTAGAATCTTCATAGGTTCCACGACACCCCAAACATGGTGCACCGTTTGAGGGACATAGCGCACCGCAACCCGCCCTTGTAACTGGTCCCATACATAACCTACCTTCATCAAGTAAACATGCGTTTTCTCTAAGTGCACACTCCACACATACACTGTAACTCTTATTCTTAAAACGCTTCTCCATTAGCACAGAAGTTATCAATTCCCTCAACTCATCTATTGAAAAAGGACAACCGTAAAGTTTGAAATCCACATCTACATAGTAATCAAGAGGCTTTGGATCAATGGGGACCATGGGCGGAGAGCCATTGTATATTTGCAACGCCTCTTTTTTATACTTTGTATTTATTATTGCCGGCACACCTCCAATGGACGCACAGGACCCCAGGGATACGAGCACTTTGCACTCTTTTCGTATTTTAAGCAATTTGATTATCTCCTGAGAATTGGTAGGAGTGCCTTCCACAAACGCAATGTCCACGGGAAAACTATTAAATTCCTTTGCCAAGCGGAAGTTTTTAATATTCATATACTTAAGTATTTCGAGAATTTCTGATTCCATGTTAAGAAACTGCACAGCACAACCTTCACAGCAAGAGAGTGAGAATATTCCAATATTCAATCCAACACCCCCTGTACCTCATGGGGTTTTTCAATAAACCTTAAAGCCTTATGAAGAGGAAAAACTGGGCCATCACGACAAACGTAAACTCCTCCGACAGCGCAGTGACCACAAATTCCAATGCCACACTTCATATTTCTCTCCAAAGAGAGGTACATCTCACTTGGTGGAAAACCGAGCTCTATTAGAACCATGGAGGTATATTTCATCATTATAGGAGGTCCGCACATGAAAGTGATGGTATCGGATATATGTTTGATCTTATCACAGAGGGTTGTGACCACACCAACATGCCCATCCCAGCCAGGTTCTGGCTCATCAACTGTTAGAAGAAGATCCATCGCCCTTCTCCAGTGTTCAAATTTATATCTGTAGAGCATCAATGATGGTTTTCTGGCCCCATAAAGAAGTGTCACAGATCTGAATTTTTTCCTGTGAGTAATTACATATTCAATTACAGGCTTAAGTGGAGCAAGCCCAATACCTCCTGCCACAATAAGTATATTCTTTCCAAATGCCTTTTCGACAGGCCACCCTCTTCCAAATGGGCCTCTTATTCCGACTTCCTCACCCACCCGCATTTTATGAATTTTCTCAGTCACATTACCAACAGCTCTTATGGTTAGATCAATATGATTATTGTCTCCGCCAGATATCGATATTGGTGCCTCTCCATATCCAAACACACTCAATTCAACGAACTGTCCTGGTGAAAAATTTATGGGTGCATCAATGGTAAATGTCTTAGTATCGGGCGTTTCATCAACCACTTTTTTTATTGTGCTAATCAATGGAAGATATGGATTCAAGATATCAACCTCCTCAAAATATCCCTTATGTCTATACCTGCAGGACATACCTCAATACATCTACCACACCCTGTACAGGCATAGACTCCGTAACGCATAACTGGAAAAACGAATTTATCATATACCCTATATCTCACCCTAGCATGGCGCTCCTTTCTGAAATTCTCAGCAGAGGTTTTTGCATAGTTATATAGGTGACACGAATCCCACATCCTTACCCTTTCTCCTTCAGTACCATCAAAATTTGTTCTATCTACAACATCAAAACAATGACATGTGGGACATATGAAATTGCATTTTCCACAAGATATGCATTTTTTAGCAAGTTCTATCCAAATATCATCATCCACCTTCTTTTTAATTTCCTGAGCACATCTTTTTATTTCACAGAGATTTATTCTTGTCCTTTTTTCAATTTCCATCTCTATCTTCTTAATTTTCATTTTCTTTTTAAATTCATCTTCAATGGATGCATTTTCAAAAAATTCAAAATTTGTCAATCTCTCTCCTTCTGATGAACCAATATCCACGTAATAGTAATTTCCAATATCGGTCAACCACAAATCAAATCTATTGGGTATCATTCCACCAAAAGCCGTACAAAAACATGATTCCCTGGGATATTCGCACGAAACCCCAATTACTATCGTATCTCTCCTTCTATTGAAATAATAGGGATCCTCAAATTCTCCCTTCATATATCCATCAAGTATTTCAAGAGCCGAAACATCACAACCCCTCACTCCAAATATCACCTTTTTACTCCCAGAGATCTCCTTCAGCATATCCTTCAACACATAATGCCCATCTTTACTGAACCTGAAAAATACTTCATTGGGCGGGAAGAAAATTGGTTTTAAAGACACCGTGGTTCTGTTGGGACGCATCTCCACATCAGATGCCTTTTTAATCTCTGAGAAATAAGACATACCGTTTTCTACAGGAGCATAAACTATAAAATTGTCCAACAAGCATTCTATGAATTCTGAAATTTTGTTTTTAGCAATTTTTATGCCCATATTCGTCACCATTTTAACTAATTTAGTTAAGATTATTACTTTTTTCTTAATAAAACTTTCTAATTCTTTTACTCACCTAAAAATTCATTTAAAAGATAGGACCAAAAAAGAGTGAAAATCCAAACAAAAATATTAGAAGTTGTGAGGTTCTATTTCTTTGGGCCACTCTCCAGTTCTTATGTACTCATCTATGGCCTTGGCGGCTCTCTTTCCATCACCCATTGCAAGAACCACGGTGGCTTCACCGCGCACTGCATCTCCTCCTGCGAACACACCTGGCATCGTGGTTCTGTAGTTTTCATCCACAACCAGCGTGCCCCACCTTGTTGTTTTCAGCTCTGGGACCTCCTGATAGAGGATCTTATTTGGTTTCTGGCCAATGGCGAAAACCACAGCATCCACTTCCAGCCCAAACTCCGTTCCAGGTATGGGTTCAGGCCTTCTGCGTCCTGATGAATCCGGCTCTCCCAGGCGGTTCATTATGAGTTTCACAACCTTCACATTGCAATCCTCATCACCCATAAAGGCCACGGGGCTTACGAGGAACATGAATTTCACTCCCTCTTCCTCAGCGTGATGAATTTCCTCTTCCCTGGCTGTCATGTATTCCCTTGTTCTTCTGTAGAGTATATAAACCTCCTCGTAACCAACACGCAATGCACTTCTAGCCGCATCCATGGCCACATTTCCGGCGCCGATAACTGCAAGTTTCTTACCCTTACGGATTGGTGTATCGTACTCAGGGAACTTGAAGGCCTTCATAAGATTTATTCTCGTAAGGAACTCATTGGCGCTGTATATGCCCTTGCAGTTCACTCCTGGAATATTAAGGAATTTGGGAGTACCTGCACCTGTACCCAGGAACACTGCATCGTATTCCTTGGCAAGATCGTAAAGGCTCTTTGTCTTTCCTATCACAACGTTGGTCTCTATCTTCGCACCGAGCATTTTCAAATATTTGACCTCATAATGGACAATGTCCTTGGGCAATCTGAACTCGGGTATACCATAAATTAAAACACCTCCTGGCTCGTGCAGTGCTTCAAAAACCGTCACATCATAGCCCATCTTGATGAGATCAGAAGCGGCAGTTAATCCGGCTGGGCCTGAGCCAACTATGGCCACCCTCTTCCCGTTCTTTGGTGCTATCTCCGTCTCGGGCATTATTCCATGCTCCCTTGCATAATCGGCCACAAATCTCTCCAACTTGCCAATGTTTATCTTGTCGCCCAGTTTACCCATAACACAGTTCATCTCACACTGCTCCTCCTGCGGACATACACGGCCGGTTATACCAGGAAGGGAATTTGTTTGATGTATAACCTCAAGGGCACCCTTGATATCTTCCTCAAGAATCTTCTTTATGAATCCAGGAATGTTCACATTCACGGGACAGCCCTTTATGCAGGGGGCAAAATTATAAGGGCACTGAAGACAACGGGATGCCTCTTCCTTTGCAAGTTCAAATGTGTATCCAAGTGCAACCTCGTTGAAATTGTGAATCCTTGCCTTAGGATCCTGCTCAGGAACCTTTATTCTCTCCTTCTTTATCTGCCTCGCCATTTAATGCACCCCCTTAACATACCTATCCAGAGCCTCTCTCTCCTCCTTCTTGTACTCGGTGAGACGCATCAAGAGTTCATCAAAATCAACCTGATGCGCATCGAAATCCGGGCCATCCACACAGGCAAATTTGATCTCTCCACCCACAGTAACACGGCACGCACCACACATTCCTGTTCCATCAACCATTATTGGATTTAGGGAGGCATCCGTCTTTATACCGTATTCCTTTGTGATCTTGGCTATGAGTTTCATCATTATGACAGGTCCAACGGTGAAAACGTAATCTGCCCTGCCTCCATTTTCAAGATACTCCCTGAGAACATCCGTGGTAAAGCCCTTGCGAACGTAACTACCATCGTCCGTGGTGATCAGCAGTTCATCGCTTATCCTCTTGAACTCATCCTCAAGAATGACGTACTGCTTGTTTCTGAATCCTATTATGCTGACCACATGGTTTCCCGCCTCTTTCAGGGCACAGGTTACAGCATAGCCAATGGGTGCACCCACACCCCCACTAACTACAACGGCGGTACCGTAATTCTCTATGTGCGTGGGTTTTCCGAGGGGTCCAACAATGTCCATTATCTTGTCTCCAGGCTCGTAGGTTCCCAGTTCATATGTGGTCTTTCCAACCTCCTGAAACACGAGTTCTATGGTGCCATCCTCCTTATGCCATTTGAACAGGGTAAGGGGAATACGCTCCCCCCTCTCGTGCAATCTGAGCACTATGAACTGCCCGGCCCGGGCATTCTCAACAACCAGTGGAGCCTTGACACGAATCCACTTTATATTCGGAGCCAGTACCTTCTTATCCACTATCTCAAACATAGGGCATCGGAGGAGAATTGCAATAAGGGATTTAATAATTTCTTACATTTAGATTAACAAAAAATTTTAAAATATTTATGCTATCTTAAATTGCCCTCACAATAAATCTTTCTAAGCGCATCCTCTGCGGCTTTTAAAGTGGCTGGAGCAGTAGGAGCGGGAGTTAGTAAGGGATGTGTTCCTATCTGAAGAGTCATATACCTAGAGACTGTATATCCACTTTCTATTGCAAACCCTACCAAGTTTATCATTTCTCCTATAGTTTCACCTCCAGCTACTTGAGCTCCTAAGAAAAATCCACCATGCTTTGTGAATAGTAACTTAACTTTAACCTTATTACTGTTTGGAAGAGAGCCAGGATGCTTATCTATCACTTCACTTCTTCCCACAACATAATCAAAACCATCTCTCTTAGCCTGCTTTTCAATAAGACCTGCCGCTCCTAAAGCAAGATTCCCAACCTTCGTGGCAAAAATACTTAAAGTACCTTTAAACTGTTTAAAAGCTTTTATTTTATAAAGGTTTGCTCCTGCAATTCTAGCCTCTGCAGTGGCTACTGATGCTAACATCACTGGCTTAACCTCCCTTGTAAAAAAATCTCTTTTTTCAGCACAGTCACCAACAGCAAAAACATCAGGATGTGATGTCCTCATATATTCATTTACCACAATACCATTTCTACTTACCTTTAACCCCATTTTTTCAGCTAAATCAGTATTTGGTCTTGCACCAACACATAATATTGTGGTGTCTCCATCTATTTTCTTACCTGTCTCTAAAATCACACCATCTTCTTTTATCTCCACAACCTTTGAGTTAGTATATATCTCAACACCTATTCTCCTCAACTCATTTTCAGCCAACTCACAAAACTCATCATCAAAGGATGTGGAAAGCACATGAGGGAGCATTTCCACTATTGCAACCTTTTTTCCCAGTTTTCTTAAATCATCAGCAAACTCAATACCTATAAAACCTCCTCCAATTATCACTATACTCTCGCTTTTCTCAATTCTCTTCATTAATTTCTCCAGATATTCTGGCTCTTTTCTCACAAAAAAAACATTCTCCCTATCGATTCCCTTGATGGGTGGTTTTATGGGCTTTGATCCGGTAGCTAATACGAGTTTTTCAAAATGTATCTCTCCACAGGTTTTACCTGTTGCTAACTTTTTATCTATATCAATTTCCTCAATCTCATCCACAATTATTTTTATATCCCTATCAATCAAACCCTTATCTGATATTATATCTTTTTCAACACTTCTCAATGTACCAAAAATGTATGGTATTCCACATGGAACTACTTCTCTCTTTTCTTTCCTAACCAAGAGCACCTCTTTATCCGGGTAATTTTGTTTAGCAGTAATTGCTGTAACTATTCCTGCAGGTCCTCCACCAATTATCAATATATCTGTTTTCATAATACTCACCTCCATCACTTAACCCATCTGAATAGCCTTTCCTCTAAGTTCTCCACGCTTGAACCTATAAGGATCATAGAACCATAAAGGTTTATCCGTTTTCCCATACACTATATCCTCTGCCACCATCTCACCCATCGCAGGAGCCAGCATAAACCCATGCCCTGAAAATCCAGCAGAGAGATAATATTCATCCACTTCATTTATTCTTCCCACGGCAGCATTCCCATCAGGAGTCTCTGCATAATAGCCTCCCCAAATTCTTATTACATTCACATACTTTAAGGCCGGTATTATCTGAGAAAACCTATAACTTACCCCCCTTAAAAACTCATAGGTGGGTGTCATATCAAAAGTAGGACCATATTTCAATCCATAGCCTCCTATCATTCCCCCTTGCTCAGCCTCTTGAGTCATATAAACTCCACCATGTTTGAACGAGACTATCATCGGCTCTACTTGTCCCTGTTTAATGGGTTCTGTCTTTACTCCCTGATGTTTATAGGGTTCAATGGGAACTTCAATTCCCACCATTTTATTTATTAACTTTGCCCATCCATTTGCAGCATTTATAACTCTATTCGTTTTTATTACACCCCTATTAGTAACTACTCCCTTGATTCTTCCATTTTCAACTTTCACATTTTCCGCTTTAGTATATTCATATATCTTTACTCCCAATCTCTTAGCTGCATTTGCATAGGCAAATACAGCCTTAAAGGGATTTGCCTTCCCATCAGTATGATTCCAAGAAGCTGCCAGTATACCTTCTGTATTTAAAAGTGGCACAATTTCCCTTGCTTCCTCCGGAGTGATTATCCTTGAAGGCACTCCAAATTTATTTTGAAGTTCTACATTTTTCTTGAAATCCCTGACTTCCTCCTCATCATAAAGTAAGAAAAGATATCCTGTTTGCCTAAAATCAACGTCCATTCCAAGCTCTTCCTCCATATTAGACCATATTTCTACACTTCTTTTCATCATTCTTATATTTGCCTCATCTCCAAATTGCTGTCTTATCCCTGACCCACATCTAAACGTTGATCCCGATCCCAAATAGCTCTTTTCAAGAACCACTATATCCTCTTCCCCAAACTTTGCAAGATTATAAGCAATGCTTAATCCTATTATTCCTCCTCCAATTATTACGGTTTTAGCTTCACTCCTCATCTTCATCACCTACCAGAACTCCCATAGGGATGGGTCTAATTGGAATTCTCGTAGCGGGTATACCTATTTCATCATAGCTCTTTCCAGTTTTTCTCGCAATTATAGCTGCCACCAGGGGAATACATGTTCTACCTTGACATGGACCCATTCCAATTCTTGTAAGTCTCTTTATTTCTTCAATATCAGTTATGCCCTGATCTATCAGATCCTCTATATCCTTTTGAGTAACATCGTTGCATCTGCAAATTATGATCTTGCTTTTATCGCTCATTCAACCACCACCTTTATGGCCCGAACCTCCCAGGCAAGCTCCCTGGGCATCTCAACAGTTACAACAGACGTATCCCCAACGCTCTTCTCCCTCGGAATGACGAGAACAACCTTACCCTTACCTACTTCCTCACCCTTACGATTCAAAAGTATGACCTCATCGCCCCTTTTCGGCATGGGAAGCAGTTCGTGGGGCATGGTAACGCGGGCCTTATCTCCCCTGTAGTGAATCATGAAAAATGCAAGTCCCGGGCAGATCTGAACACAGAGAGAGCAGCCTATGCACTTATCATAATTCACCACCGGAACATCGTTGGGATTGTCCATCCTTATGGCATTCACAGGGCATATCTCCTTGCAGGGCGTGCATGGTATTCTCTGTGGGCATTCAGGCACCGCCACAGGATGCTTTCCCTCAAGTCTCTCTTCGCTTGGCAACTCAACATAATTCTTCAACTCTTCAAGGGTTAAATAACCCCTTTCAAGGTACTGCTCAGTCATTTATCATCACCTTCTTCAATCCCTCAAGAATGTGCTTTCCAAACGGTCCGCTGCGAAATTCTTCAAGATCCGCATGGGCCTTCTTTATCTCCTCATAAATTTTTGGAGATGCCTTACCAACAAGAAGCGCCGCAGATAGACCTGCAATCTTACCCTCAAGCATCGCCGTTGTGGCTTCTTCGATTCCCGAAGAGTCGCCAGCCACAAATATACCACGCACTGTGGTTTCCATACGATCATCGTGGCGCACAACATAGCCTCCAAGTTCCCTTGCATATGTTATCTGTGCTCCAGCCTGATGCAGAAGTTCAATGCTGGGTCTCAATCCCACAGATAGGGCTATAACATCCACATCGTAAACCTTCTCCGTACCGGGTATGGGCTGCCAGTGCTCATCAATCTGCGCTATGACGGCACGCTCAACCTTCTCGTTGCCCTCAGCACGGAGAATAGTGTGTCGCGTGTAAATGGGTATACCCAATCTTCGAACCTTGGCGGCATGAACAAAATATGCGCCGATCCGGGGCATGGCCTCCACAATGGCAACCACATCCACGCCCGCCTGCTTCAACTGGTAGGCGAGAATCACACCAACGTTGCCAGCACCCACAATGAGTACCCTCTTACCCGGCTCGATACCATAGGTGTTCATCAGGGTTTGAATAGCACCAGCACCGTAAACACCGGGCAAATCGTTGTTCTCAAAGGGGATCATCTTCTCCATGGCCCCGGTGGCAACGATAACTGCCCTACCGGAAAATTCCATGAGTTTCTTGTTATTCTTTATGGCAGCAACTAATTTGCGATCTCCTTCCTGAAATATGCCTATTGCGGAGGTCTCAAGATGTATGTCCACACCCTTCTCCCTTACCTCCTTTTCAAGAATCTCCGCGATCTTCACACCTCGCACTCCCGCAAACTGGGCACGTTTTCCAAAGAACTTGTGGGTCTGCTTCACCAGTTGCCCACCAAGAACAGGATTCTCATCCAGCAGGGATACCTTTGCCCCATTTTCGGCGGCCTTTATGGCTGCCATCAGTCCGGCGGGGCCCCCTCCAATTATCACAATATCCGCCTCATGCTTCTCAGCCTCCTTCCACCGAGGCGGCCTATAATCCCTGGGCAAAGGCTGTCTTCCACGCTGCCTTTCCACACGCATTCCATCCCTGACAAGGGTGATGCAGGTGCGCACATTAGGTATGCCATCAACCACCATAAGGCAAGAAGAGCATTTTCCTATGGCACAGAATAGCCCCCGGGGTCTGAGTTTTTCGGTACTGTAGTTAAGAACCCTTATCCCCGCAGCATGCAGGGCCTCTGCAATGGGCTCTCCCTCATAGGCCTCTATGGGCTGTCCTTCAAAATAAATCGTGACCTTTTTGCCCCTTCTTCTGCTAAAATCCAAAACTGGGTGCTCTTCGAGTCTCATCTGATCACCTATGGAATAGGGATAGAATCCACTTATTTAGTTTTTTGTTCTACTAAAAATGGGAGGTGAGAAGATTTAAATAATAGCAATCCAATACTCCTTGGGGATTAAAATGATGACGGAGGCAACTGAACTTATAGGTCTGGAAATCTACACGGATAAGGGTTATCTTCTCGGCACGATAAAGGACGTGCTCCTTGATGTGAACGACCAGGTGATATACGGACTATATGTGGAGAAGAGTAACCCGCTGCTTGTGGAGGATGGCGTTCCAGTGGTGGTGCCATACCGCTGGGTAAAGGCAGTGGGGGATGTTATTCTGCTGAAGAAGTTTCCATCATACATAAATGTGACATGATTACCTGTGGGCAAAATAGCCCACAATCTCTCCATTTTCTTCGTAAATCTTTGTGAATCCGAACCTTTCAAACTGCACGACCTCTTCTATTGAATTCTTCACATTCTTTTCTGCATAACCCTCCATAACCCTACCGTCTGGCATATAAACCCTGCAGCGTAGAGAATCTGCAGGTACCCAGTGTATGATCTTAGCGCCCTTCTTCACGATGCTCAGATCATTGCCCTCATATGCGAGGAATTTTCCCTCCTTTCTAACATTGCAGAGATCCTTAAGTCTGAAAATCTCTCCATCTTCAATCCTGCTCCAATCATCCTCGGTGAGGTAAATTTTGATCGGAGAGGTTAAATGGTAATGGCGAAATCCAAAATCCCTGCTGGGATGCAGCGGCGCCTTTCCTTGCAGAGCTTCAACCCCCTTGATCTCCACCCCAACGGGGTTCCAAACGAAGAAGTATCTCCTTGCCATGGGATCCACAATCTCGCGGTTGTAGGCGTAGAGCGTGTCCCAGGAGAACTCAATATCCACCTCCTTGAGGCCAACCTGAATCCAGTACTTTCGGATCGCTTCCGGACTTATACCCCTCTTTGCCAAGGCCCTCAGGGTCCCGAGGCGTGGGTCATCCCATCCAGAGAACTCTCCATTTTTTATTCCCTCCTTTATGAGGGAAGTCTTGAGAATGGTGTCACGCATGGTCACCCACCCATAGTGGATGTAAACGGGCTTCTTCCATCCAAAATAATCGTAGAGGTACATCTGCCTGTAGGTGTTGTTGAGATGATCCTTACCTCGGAGCACATGCGTGAGCGCAAGTTCATGGTCATCCACGGCCACGGAGAAGTTCATAAGAGGATACACGATGTACTTATTTCCTATGCGCGGGTGCTCCACATCCTTTACTATGCGAAACGCTGCCCAATCTCTAATGGCTGGATTCGGATGCTGCAGATCGGTCTTGACAACGTAAACTGCCTCGCCATCATCATACTCACCATTCAGCATCTTCTCCCATCTTTCAAGGTGCTCCTCCACAGGTAATTCTCTATCTGGAGTGGGCTTTCCCTCCGATTTCAATTTTCTCCATTCCTCCGCGGGCACCGTGGTTATGTACGCCTTTCCCATCTCAAGAAGTTTGCGGGCGTAATCATAATAGATTTCAAATCTATCGCTCTGAATAACGATTTCGTGGATTTTCACGCCCAGCCATTCAAGGTCTTCGGGAATCATATCGTACGCTTCCGGCAGTATGTTGTGGGGATTGGTGTCCTCTATGCGCAGAAAGAGCATGCCGCCGTATCTTTTCACATATTCATCATTCAAAATGGCCATTCTTGACTGGCCGAGATGCATGGGTCCAGAAGGGCTCGGGGCAAGGCGCATTCGCACCTCTCCACGAACATCTGGAAGATCCTCCAGCTCCTTCTTTTCCTCCTTTTTTCTTCTCTCAAGAAGCTCAGGGGCGATTCTCTCCAGCTCCCTGTGCTGCCTCTCCACTCCGTATGAATTCACCTCTTCCACTACCTTCTTGACCTCTTCTATAATCTCTTTAGCCCTGCTCCTTAGCGAGGGATTTTCGGCCATTATCTTACCCATCACTGCCTTGTAATTTGCCTTACCATCATGAAGAATAGCGTTCTGCAGAGCGTATTTGAGAATTGTGTTGCGAAGATCTTCCATAGGGCGGGATATGATGCAGAGCAAATAAATTTTTGGTGCTCATCACACGGGAAAATTATATACCATTAGACCATTATATTCGCAGTATGCTACATCAGATTGAAGTTACCGTTGGGAAGTACAGATATTCCCTATCAAGGGAGCTGAACGATCTGGATTATTTCGTGCTAAAATTCACGAGTATTTTGGAGAAATTGAAGATAAAGTACGCCGTAGTATCCGGATACGTGGCCATTCTCTTTGGCAGAAGCAGATTATCGGAGGACATTGACATCCTCATTCAACCTCTGCCCTATGATAGGTTCCTGAAACTCTGGGAAGAGACTGGGGAAGAATTCTGGTGCATAATAACGAATGATGCAAGGAGTGCCTACGAAAATTACCTGCTTAATGGAACAGCAGTAAGATTTGCGCTGAAAAATAAGGTGATCCCCAACATTGAGATAAAGTTCCCAAAAACAGAGCTTGAGATATGGGTCATTGAAAACCCCATAGAGGTGAATATTGAAAGTTTTCAACTTAGAATATCAAACATAGAGGTTCAGATCGCCTTCAAGCTTTATCTTGGGAGTGAGAAAGACATTGAGGATGCAAAGCACCTTTTCCTCTTCTTCTATGAAGCCCTGGATGATTCTCTCTTAGAAAAGTTCATAAAGATGATGGGCGTGGAGGACCTTGCAGGGAGGTACCTGAAATGAAAGTCCCCGAGGTGAATCTGAAGGAATTGGAAAGGATAAAAAGAGAGAACTTTGAGGAGAGATTAAAATTCATAGAGCTCTATGTTCTCTGGCTGAAGAAGAATAGGGTCAAAGTGGAGAAGATAGAGGAGTGATGGGTTTCAATCCCTTATTATTTCCAGAATTCTATGCACAAGGGCATCCAGGCCCTCGCCCGTTCTTGCTGATATCTTCAAATTCCCGGTCTCCCTCTCGTATATATCCTTCTTGTTCTCCACCACGATTACGGGCACGGAAAAACTCATGCGAACTTCCTTCAATAGATTCTCCTGCTCCTCAAGTTTGTATCCACAGGTCTCGGAAGGGTCAAGAATGAAAACGATGACATCAGCAAGATGCTCAAGGGCAAGGATGGCCTGCTTCTCTATTTTATTCCTCCTTTCTATGGGCCTGTCCAAAACACCTGGGGTGTCCACAATCTGTATTCTTCTATCCCCGATTTCCATATGGCCCACCACGATTCCCTTTGTGGTGAACGGATATGCCGCTATCTCCGGTTTTGCAGTGCTGAGTTTCTCCACGAGCATTGACTTGCCAACGTTGGGATAGCCAGCGATAACAACCGTAGCCATATCAGGATCCACATCGGGCAATTTCTTCATTATCTCCCTTACCTCGGCAAGATACCTCAATTTTGGGCCAATTTGCTTTAGTATGGAAGTTGCCCTCCCATAAAACTCCTTGCGAAACTTTATGGCCTCTTCCACCTTGCCAACACCCTTTATCTTGCGGGCGTATTTATCGGCGAAACCGTTGATTTTCTCAATAGCCCATACCAGAGAGGCCAGGGATTTCTTATATTCGTTCTTGTCCACGAGAAGATCTAGGAGAGTGCGATAAAATGGATGCATCTTGTTTATGTACGGAAATGCCTTTACATACCTCTGCAGCGAACTCACGGCAACATCCCTGGCAGTGTAAATCTTCGCAATACTCAGATTCTTGTGGAACCTGAGACGATTCTTTGATAGGGGGACCTCAACCTTCTTGGCACGGCGAAACATCTTGTCGATTATCTCCTCCGCTGTGAGCACTGTGGGTATGTCCCGGTACACAATATGGCATAGGGTTCAAGTATAAATAGCATATGGAAAAATTAAATATTTGAGAGGTTATACAGCCCTATGCGAATATTCATAGGAGTTGCCTGGCCCTACGCGAACGGTCCCGTTCATCTCGGGCACATTGTGGGGGCATATTTGCCCGCGGACATATTTGCAAGATACCAAAGAATGCAGGGTAATGAGGTGCTTATGGTTTCTGGAAGCGATCAGCACGGCACTCCCATTACCCTAACGGCTGAGAAGGAGGGTGTGAGCCCGCAGGAGATAGCAGACAGGTACCACAAAATCAACTCAGAGGTTATGGAGAAAATGGGCATATCCTTTGATCTCTTCTTCCGCACATCCGATCCGGCCCACAAGGATGTGGTGAAGAGGTTCTTCCTCAGGCTTTACGAGAATGGCTATCTTTACAGAGACAAGATGCTCCTTCCCTACTGTCCCTCGTGCCACAGATTCCTTCCAGACAGGTATGTTGTGGGCACCTGCCCCTACTGCGGGTACGAGAACGCCCGGGGTGATCAGTGCGATAACTGCGGTCGCACCCTGGATCCCAAGGATTTGATAAATCCGAAGTGCGCAATATGCGGTTCCACGCCTGAGTTTCGCGAAACGGAGCACGTGTTTTTTGCACTTTCCAAACTGGAAAAAAGGTTACTCGGATGGCTCGCCGATAAAACTTATTGGAGAAGCAATGTGCTGAATTTCACCAGAAACTTCATAAAATCAGGGCTCAAGGACAGGGCCATAACCAGGGACATAGAATGGGGCGTGGAAGTCCCGCTTAAGGGATTTGAGAACAAGCGCATCTATGTATGGTTTGATGCCGTGATAGGATATCTATCCGCAAGCGTTGAGTGGGCCAGGCGCACGGGCAAAAGTTGGCGTGCCTTCTGGATGGACAAGGATGCGAGGCACTACTACTTCCTCGGTAAGGATAACATCCCGTTCCACACAATAATATGGCCCGCTATGCTCATGGCCCATGGAGAGCTGAACCTGCCCTACAACGTTGTGGCCAACGAGTATCTTCGTTTTTCAGGAGAGAAGTTCTCCAAGAGCCGCGGTATCGGTGTGTGGATGCCGGAACTTCTTGATGCATTCCATCCTGACATAATCAGGTTCTACGGCACAATGAATATGCCCGAAGGCCGCGACTCCGATTTCACCTGGGACGATTTCGTGCAGAAGGTCAATGAGGAGTTGATTGATAAATTTGCAAACTTCGTGCATCGTGCGTTGATCTTCGCGTACCGCAATTTTGGAGAGGTACCCCACAGGGGCGAGGTGGACGAGATTGACAGAGAGGCCATAAAGACCATAATGCAGACAATGAAAAATATGCAGAAGTACCTTGAAAATGTTGAACTCAAGAAAGCGTTTAAAGAGTGGATGAACCTGGCCAGATTCGGAAATGTGTACTTTGACCGCAAGGCACCCTGGGCCCTGTGCAAGGAAAATAAAGAGAGATGTGCCACAGCCATAAACATCTCATTGCAGATCGTCCAGGCCCTGGCGATTCTCGGTGCACCTTTCTTGCCGTTCACCGCTGAGAGAGTATGGAAATTTTTGGGCAATGAGGACTCCATATTTGAGCACAGATATGTGGAGGCCATAAAGAACCTGCAGGAGGGAAGAAAATTGAGTAAGCCAGAAGTGCTATTTGAGAAGATAAAGAGGGAAGAGGAGAGATACGAGAAGTGGGAGCAGATTGACCTGAGGGTTGCCCTGGTTGAAAGTGTGGAGGACCATCCAAATGCAGATAAACTCTACGTGCTACGAATAGATCTGGGCGATGAGAAGAGAACATTGATTGCGGGATTGAAGAGATTCTACAAGAAGGAGGAACTTCTGGGAAAGAAACTCGTAGTGGTGTGCAATCTTGAGCCCGCAAATTTCAGAGGAATAAGAAGTGAGGGCATGCTTCTGGCGGGAGAGGATGAGGAAACTGTGGGCTTTTTGACGCCTCAGGGAGATGTGGAGCACGGAGCAAGGGTGCAGGCAAACGGTGTGCATTCAGCTCCCAAGGGAATTTTGAAGTTCAAGAAGTTCCAGAAGATGAAGATGGAAGTGGTGGACATCATAAAGAGGGATGGGAAGATCGTGGCCGTGGGAAAGGAAGAATATATCATAGATTACAGACCCGCAGAGAACTGGGCAGGAAAGCAAGGCGTGGTTTTCCACGACAAAAAGCCGCTCATCCTGCATGTGGGTGATGTACCCATAGCTCCCGTGAGGTATGTTAAGCCCGGGGGAAAAATAAGATGAGGGTGGATATGCACACCCACTCCATCTACTCTCCCGATGGAAAGGTACCCATAAAAGAGATGCTGAAAATAGCGAAAAAGGTTGGGCTGGGAGGCATAGCCATAACTGACCACAACGAGATAAGGGGTGCGATTGAGGCAAAGAAGATTGGGATCTTGCCCGTTATTCGCGGAATTGAGATTTCCACCTCAGAGGGGCATGTGCTCGCCTACGGGCTGGATTGCAAGATTCCGAGGGATATGGGCATTGGAGAAACAATAGACAGGATCCACGATTGCGGGGGCATAGCCGTGGCAGCCCACCCATACCGCTTCTGGTCAGGGATCGGAGAGGAGAATGCGAGAAATTTCGGTTTTGATGCCATTGAAATCTTCAACGGAAGGTGCAAAAGGAAATCAAACGAAAGAGCAAAAAATCTGGTGCGGGAGTTGGGAAAGCCGTACACTGCAGGAAGCGATGCCCATTTTCCGGATGAGATAGGTAAGGCAGGCATAATCGTGGACGCCCTGGATGAGGAGGATGTTATCGAGGCCATACTGAAGAAAAGGGTGAAAATATTTGGAAGTTCAAGAAGTGCGTCGGAAACTATTAGGTATGTTAAAAAGGCAGTTGGCGAGTGGATAGGCAGGGGATTCAGGAGAATTTAGATCAGATTATCAAATTCCCTTACTATTTCATTCAAATTCTCATAAACATCCTCGCTGGCAAGTATAACAAGCACACCCTTCTTACCTGCAGGTATCACGATAAACTTTTTTCCATCCTCAAAATGGGCAACCACCCTCTTAACCAAACCCACTCCCACGGAGGCTGTTTCTGCCGCCCCGAGGATTATAGCACTCATTGCGGAGAAGGTATCCGATTCTTCAAAATTATCTCCATCAATAAACATACCTGTTCTGCTTATAAGTGCCACCTTCTCAACGCCCCCCATGCTCCTTATTTCATCAAGAAGCTCCTTTCTTGTACGTACCATTGAGATGCCATATACTCCTAGATATAAATATTTTTCTGAGAAATTTGCGCTCGGAGAGTATCAAATTTAATATACATCGTGGAATTTAAGGTATCAAATGAAAAATGCAGGAGCACTGGTGTACCTATCCATCATTCTCCTCTCGGTACCTGCCTACCTTGTTATGCGTGGCAATTTACATTCTCTACCGATTTTGACGATAAATTTCATAATTGGTATATACCTGCTTGTTAAGGGAAGCGACTATTTTGTTGAAGGTGCTGCCAGCATAGCCGCCCACAAAAATGTGAGCGAGCACACAATTGGGTTAACCCTGGTGGCCCTGGCAACCTCTCTACCCGAATTCGCGGTTTCAACACTTGCATCCTATACAGGACATCCCGTAACATCCTGGGGAAACGCCGTGGGAAGCAACATAGCCAATATAGGTCTCGTGCTCGGCCTGGCCGCAATCATGATGCCCCTATCCCTTTCAAGGCACATAAAGAAGGATGCAGGTATTCTGGTACTTGTCACGGGCATCCTTGCCTTCCTAATACTCCTATTTCACGCCCTTCTCTGGTGGATGGGAGTTCTGTTCATCATAATCTACGCACTCTACATCTGGGAAATAAAAGGGCGCAAGGAGGAGATCGAGGAGGTACCGATTGAACATTCATGGCTTTGGTCATGGGTCCACGTGCTCACCGGTGCCGCTGGAATAGTGTGGGGCGCAGAGGTGGTCATAAAATCGGCAGTGAACATCGCAATTGTGATGCACATACCTGAGATAATAATAGCAATCACCGCAATCGCAATAGGCACCTCCCTTCCAGAAATGGCAACAAGCATCGCAGCATCCTTAAAGAAAAAGTACGGAATAGCCGTGGGAAACGTTATTGGGAGCAATATTTTCAACACCCTGATAGTTCTGGGAGGATCCGCAATTCTAAATCCAATAAGAGTACCAAACTCGGATATCACAAACAATCTGATTTTCCTTGGAATATTCACCATCGCCGCAGCGCTCATGTGCATGAAGAAGAGGATAAGAAGATGGGAGGGTGCAATTCTCATTCTTCTCTACGCAGTGTTCTTCTCATTTCTCATACTCTATCCCTGATTCACATAGGATAGAAACTTGCTGAGGGGCATGCCTTCGTCCCACCTGAGAACAAAATTACCCTCCCGGGTTAATGGAATAGTTGGCACAGTTTCGGATAGCAACTTTATCCTGCCTGTGAGTCCACCAACGGGGAGAGAGAACAGGCGCCATGGATCACCCCTGAAACCCTTGAGCCGGTAGGCATATATACCAAGTATTCTGGCTCTTTCGCATTCCCTAAGAAATTCCTCCGCCTGTTCCTGGGCCCTCGCACTTGAGTGGGTGAACACTATTTTTCGGGATGAGGCAGATTTTACCTCTATGGGAAAGGAATAATCATCCCTTATGGCTATGAGATCCACACCCAGGGAGCCGGCAGCACGAATTACCATGAATGGCCTCTCCATGGAACTTTTATACCATCTGAACTCCTCCTCGCTCAGAGATTTGCTGAATTTGAATATGTACTTACCATCGCCTGAGAGTATGCCCTTCAACTCACGCTCGTATATGGAGCCTTTTTTACCCAAGGAATCACCCCTACCCCATCTGCAAAATGATTAAAAGGTTTTTCACCATAACTTTATATATGTGTTTTGCGATGATTGCCCATGAACGATCACAGGGATCTCCAGTACGTTTTGAAAAATTTCTATCGCGTTCCTGTGGAACATATTATGACCAAGGACCTCTGGAACATGCCCATGCTCCCAAAGGATGCATCAATTGAGGATGTACTATCCATCATGTCCGCCAGAAGACATGTTTGGATAATGGAAAAAAAGGGAAGCACCAAGGTTGTGGGGGTCATAACTGAAAAGGACCTGCTCAACATAATGGCACCAAAGAGGATACAGCCCTACGTGATAGGGGGCATAGACCTTTCCTCACTTCTTCTCGGAAATGTTAGAAAAGCGGAGGATTTGATGTGCAAAAAACTCATAGTTGCTCACCCAAAGGATAAGATCGAAGACGTGCTTGATAAGATGCGCTCTTATAGGCTCAGAAGATTGCCCGTGATCGATGAACATGGAAACCTCATTGGGGAGATAACCATAAAGAGCCTCATAATCCAGTTCAGAAAGGTGCTAAAGTGGTACAGAATAACCAAGGATTGATTCACTTTCCATTATTCAACATTGAATAGTTCTCCTTGGCCTGTGTTCCATTCGGATTCACTTCCATTGCCTTCTCCAGGTACCTTCTCGCCTCCTCTATTTTCCCCTTGCGCATAAGGCACCTACCGAGATTGTTGAGGGCAAGATAGCAGTCAGGGTTCCTCCTGAGTATGGATTTATAAACATCCATGGCTTTGTTTATCTCGCCCTTCCTGTAATAGAGGTTGCCAAGATTCGTTCTGTACTCATCGCTTTCCCTGATTTTTAGCGCCTCCCTTATGTATTTTTCGCTTTCATCAAATCTCTTCATATGCATAAGTGCGACTCCCATGCCGTTGAACACTGACGAATATATTTGGCCCTTCTTGTGCAGGGATTTGAACACGGAATATGCCCTCTCCCAGTTACCCTTCCTCAACTCCTCGTATCCCCTTTCAATCTCCCTGCTCACCCAATCCTGCTTCTTCAGGGCATAGAGGGAGGCGAATAGGAAGATGGAGAACAGAATGGTGGAAATCACTATTATCGCCATGTCGTACATCCCGTAGGAACCGTTGCTCTTTATCCTTAAAACCTCATGGTACGGTGGAAGCAGGAAAAAGGCAAGGGAGAGCGCTATGTAACCCAGGTACGATTCTATGGCTATTCCACGCCTTAGGGAAATTATTAGCCCACCAACAATCAATCCAGCGGATATGACAATTATCGCAGTATCAAATGAGGAAACTGCCATATTCAACATGGCTTCAATTGGCGGAAGGAGGACCAATATTGCAAATCCCAGAAATACGAGAAAAATACCCCAGCGATTTCCAATGCCCTCCGCCCTGCTGAAAATAAGAAGTAGGAGGGCTGCGAGTATTAAAATCCCTCCTGCAAACCAGTTGAAAAATAAAACAACAGCGCCTATAACAATCACCGCAACTGCGGGCCAGAAGTATATGCCTCTGCCCCCGACAAAGAAGGAGTAAAAGAAGGTCATGCCCAGAGATATCAGACCCAGGATGAGAATTGTCTGAGATGAAAACAGGAATAAAGCCGTATCGGGGGGAACATTTGAAAAGTATATTGCCCATCCTATCGCAACCGTGAGGGTATCAAGGACCAACAAAGCAAGTAAATTTCGATCCATACGAAAATGGATTGCAGAATCATTATTTAAATTTTCGCCAGCACGCAAAAATTTAAGGATACCAGATACATTCACCTTCGGTGAAAATATGAGCATATGGGACTCTGAAAAAATTCTGATACTGGGCCACAGGGGATTCAAAAAGAAATACCCGGAGAACACCGTGCTTTCCTTTTTGGAGGCCGTGATGCATGGGGCAGATGGAATCGAACTGGATGTTTGGCTCACAAAGGATGAAAAAGTGGTCATAGGGCATGATGAAGATTTCAAAAGGGTTGCAGATGTCGCAAGAAAGATCAAAGACAGCACCCTTGCAGAACTGAAAAAAATAGATCTGGGAATGGGACAGAACGTGCCAACCCTGGGTGAGATATTCGATTCAATGCCTGAAAAAACGTTGATAAACGTTGAGATAAAGGATATTGACACCGTTGAAAAGGTCCTTGCGCTCATAGAAGAATATGGAGTTGAGGATAGAGTTATGGTCTCCTCCTTCAACGTTGATGCGCTGAGAAAAGTCAGAGAGATGAATGAAGAAATAACCCTGGGGTTGCTCATTGAGGACGAGAAGATCCTACCGAGGGTCCCTCAACTTGCAAGGGAACTGAATCTTTACTCTGTAAACATACCCATAGATGCACTGGAAATATTCACCCTGGATCAATTCAAGCAGGCAATCCTGCAATTCAAGGCACTGGGACTTCACATAGTTCTCTGGGCAGACAGGGATGCTCTCTTCTACCAGGACAACAATATTCTGAAAATAGCTCCCCTCGTGGACATCGTGATCACGGACGATGTGGAAAGAATGAGATCCTTGCTTTCATAGTTCAAAAAATTTTAATCCTTTCAATGTTTAAAGGCACCTATGATCATAGAGTGCAAATCCATAGCCAAGGAGATTAGAGAGAGAGCGAAGGAGGAGGCAGGAGGCAAGAAACTATGGCTCCACAACATAGTCGTGGGTGATGATGAGGCCTCGCTTGTATATGCAAGATCAAACCTGAAACTTCTCCGCAAACTTGGGTTTGGTGGGAAGATTCACCATTTGCAGGGTGCCTCCGAGAAGGATGTCCTGTCCCTAATTGAAGATCTGAACAGAGAGGAAAATGTGCACGGGATCATGGTAAATTTTCCCCTTCCCATGGGAATCAGCGATATGAAGGTAAGAAACGCAATTTCACCGATTAAGGATGTGGATGGAATAAACCCGGTAAACTACGGGAAACTCCTGCTGAGGGAGGAGGTACTTGTGCCAAACACCCCCCGGGCGGTTATCAGGATCCTTGAAAAAATCACAGAACTCCGAGGCAAGGATGTCCTCATAATAAACAGAACTCCAGTGGTAGGCAAGCCCCTTGCCCTCATGCTCCTCAACAGGGACGCAACACCCACCATTGCCCATTCAAAAACAAAGGACCTAAAGGAGAAGGCAAGAAACGCCGATGTGGTGGTAGTTGCCGTTGGAAAGCCAAAATTCCTGAAGGAGAATATGGTGAAAAAAGATGCCATTGTGATTGATGTGGGCATAAATGTTGTTAATGGAAAAATCGTTGGAGATGCGGATTTTGATGCCCTGAAGGATAAGGCCCACATAACCCCCGTGCCGGGAGGTGTGGGCACAGTGACCAATGCCTGCCTGGTAGAAAACTTGGTTAAGGCGGCGAAACTGCAGGGAGCAATATGAATCTTATATTAGAGTTCTGGGGAGATAGAGAGGACCTTCCCATGGCCGAGTTCAGGGGAATAATGGAAGGTGAGAGAAAAAATTACAGAATATTAGAGGTGGATTATCCTATAGGGGTGGTGGATACGGAGGATTTTTTCCCTCTGCATCGTGCAGGGCTATTGAGGAGGGTATCAAAACACATTTACTCAGGCAAGGAGATTCCAAATTTGGAGATGCAGTTGGAGAGCTACGCCATAAGGGTCAGGGGAGGTAGAAGTGAAGAGATCATACCCGTCCTTGCCAGGGGGATAAAAGGAAGGGTGAATCTCAAAAATCCGAAAAACTTGGTCATGGTTTACAGGGGCAAAAAATTGCACGTTGGACTGGAAATAATGCACCTTGAAAGCAATAATTTTGAATCAAGGAGAAGTAAAAATCTTCCCATTTCCTATCCCATCACAATGCATCCTCGCCTGGCAAGGTTCATGGTGAACCTGGCAAGGGTGAAGAAGGGAGATAAAATTCTCGATCCCTTTTGCGGAACTGGAAGCATTCTCATAGAGGCGGGCCTGATTGGCATGAAAATTTATGGCTCGGATATAGAGATGAAGATGATAGAGGCTGCGAGAACGAACCTGAAAAAATTCAGAATTGAGGCAAAATTGGAGATCAGGGATGTGGGAGATATTGAAGGACATTACGATGCCATCGTTACCGATCCGCCCTATGGAAGATCCTCATCCACGGGAGGAGAGAGAATATACGAACTTTACAGCAGGGCTTTTGAGGCTTTTTCCAATGTCACCAGTAGGGTTGTTATTGCCCTTCCAGATGAGAGGGCCATAAAAATTGGAAAGAGGCACTTTGATTTAAAAGAGTTATATCCTTACCGGGTTCATAAATCTCTTACCAGATATTTCGCATATTTCCATACTTAAAAAATTTGCGAATTTTTAAAACCTTTATATCCTTTGTTAGGGATTTGGCCATTCTGCGAGGAACACCTTCTTTTCTTAACGTTCTAAAAAATATCATTTTATACCTTCTCACCTGAAGATGATACCTGAAGTAACTTAATAAAATAGAGATGATTAAGAGTGGCAAGTACGCCAAAAGGTATAGAATTTCCGATTTTTC
Organism: Candidatus Aciduliprofundum sp. HYA1; assembly: GCF_056175085.1. NCBI lineage: Archaea > Methanobacteriati > Thermoplasmatota > Candidatus Aciduliprofundum > Candidatus Aciduliprofundum sp. HYA1. The sequence goes on along the minus strand of NZ_CM149694.1, from coordinate 747,738 downwards.
CATCCTTGATCCCTCTGATTATTCACTCCTTTTCCTTATCGATTTCCTCCATAGTTTCTTTTATTGTCTTATCTACAATTTCTTCAACATCTACCCCCTCTTTAGAATATCCTGCCCATTTCTTCCAGTTACCCTCAGAGAACATTTTTTTCAGGAGACCCACTATATCCCTGCTCTCCATGAATTCTCTGGTAAGCTGAAATGCCTGATTCTTATCCATACCTGCATCAATCATGGACCTGTAGAAATTGGCCACCTGCCTGCCAAAATCTTCTGCACTCTGCGAGGAATACAAGGCATCAACTATGCCTCTTATTATCGCAGGCACTGTGTTCTGAAGCGTTTCCATGACTTCTTTAAACTCTCTAATATCCTCTTCATTTTCCACATTATCTTTTTTCTTCTCTTCGCCCATATTTATCACCTCATTTCTCTTTATGTTTATCACCCTTTATATTAATGCCGAGCACTTTTAACCACTTCTTAATTGCATATTCGGATACAGAATATAACTTCTCATTCTTTCTCTCCTCACACTCCACTATCCCAAGTTCTAAAAGCTCGGCGAGTTTCTCCCTGACAACACGACGAGAAGCCTTGCCACGGGATTTCCTCAACTCATCTGCAATTCTGGATGTATTCAACTCCCCATAGGAGAACAGGATTTCTATTATATCCCGTGAAATCGGATCCTTAACTTCAGGAAAAATTATGGAGGGGCTGATTTTACCGTATTCCATATAAATATTTATCAATCGCATATAAGAGGCAAGAATGTGTCTCACGTATTGAAAATATTCGTTATCCAGATACCGAGATATGAGTTCCTCAATTTTTTCTATTCTTTTCCCAATATCATCCACAGCCCTTCTATGGTGGTCTCCATATTTATAGGTTTTGAGCAGGAATACCAATTTTAAATTCACAATTCATTAAAGGCAAAACCAAACACCTTTTTACCAGTGGAAAATGTTAAATCCCCGCACCTCATAAGGCGATTATGAAGTACTGCCCAAACTGCGGTGCCAAGCTCAGCGACAATGCAAATTTCTGTCCATTCTGCGGTGCAAAACTTGAGGATTATGTGGTTTTTGAGAAGCCAAAGATAGAGATTTCCGAGGACATGACCTGCAGGCACTGCGGCAAGGGTAAACTCATGCTTGTGGATGCAGAGAGCGATATTCCCCTTTACATGTGTCCCCACTGCGGCTGGTACTACGGAGATTTCCTGGGCACTGGAAGGGCCATATACTACGATTCCCTGCACCTGAAAATAGGGAGGATAATAAAGGCAGAGATAAGAATGCGCGGGCATCTTAGAGTTACCATCAAGAAGGGAAAGAGCCTTGACGACGAGGGCCTTACAGAGATGGCAAGGTACCTCCACGAAGATTTGAAAGAGTATGATATAGGCACAATAAGAGATGCCCTTGTTTACCTGATAGAGGAGGGTGTGGTGAGAAGTTACATTGAAGAACTCAACGAAGAATTTCTCTGGTTTGGGGTGAGGCTCATTGATAGTGATTAAATGGTACGGAGCGTTCAAAATTGAAGGTGGAAAAACAGTTTCCAAAATTCTTTTCCCCAGGGACAAAAGGGCTGAAATTCTTAGAAGAATCAGGATGGGTGATCTCTCAGATATAAAGGAACTGGGCGATGGAGAAATAAAGTTTGTGGGCGAGATAAAATCAAGGAGCGAGATGATAGATACGGCCATAGAACTGGCAAGGATGGAGATGAAGAACTCCCTGGGTGAGGATTACATACTCATAGAGATGCTCAACACCTACGACGATATAGTGTCAACCCTCAATCTGTTAACCGAGCGGCTCATTGAATGGGATAAGATAAGAGAGATAAAGGGAGAAGATCAAGAGGTTGCCGATATTCTGAAGGAAGAAGTAAAGAGAATGGAAATCCTGAGAGACGAAATTTCAAAAAATATTGATTCCCTTGCAAATTCCCTATGCCCAAATATCTCCTCTCTCGTGGGTACAATAACGGCTGCAAGGCTCATAGCCTCTGCGGGAGGACTAGGAAGGTTAGCAAAACTACCGGCAAGTACAATTCAGGTTTTGGGTGCCGAGGAGGCCTTTTTCAGGCACCTCAAATCAGGTGCAAAATGCCCCAAGCATGGAATAATATTTCGCGTGCCCATGGTGAGAAACTCGCCAAAAAAAATGAGGGGTAAAATATCCAGAACTCTGGCATCCAAGATCGCCATAGCTGCCCGGGTAGATTACTACGGTGGTAAATTCATTGGAGATGTGCTCAAAAAAGAGCTGCAGGAACGCGTGGAGGAGATAAAGAATGATTCTCATAGGAAACAAAGGAGAAGATGAAATTCTAAATCTCGCAGGAAAACGGATGGGGAGCGTTGTGGCCTATTTTGGATACGTGCGCGAATTTGCCCACGGAAAAATGGTACACGGTATGACTGCGGAGAAAACCCAAGAAACTGAGAGGATCATGAGAAAAATTGAGGAGGAAATAAGAACAAAATTTCCCATAGAGAATGTGGTGCTGTACCACAGCATCGGAGACCTGCGAGTGGGAGAACTTCTGGCTGCCGTAGTCGTATCATCCGTGCACAGGAAGGAAGGTTTCGAGGCCTGCAGATACGGAATAGATAGAATAAAGGAACTTGAACCTGTAAGGCGGGAGGAGTTCTGAGCGTGGTAATTATTTAATATCCATTGCATTTTAACCCATGGCAAATGAGATGCGTGTTAGGGTTCATAACGATTTGCTTATAACCGCAGAAGATGAGAAAAACGCTCTTATCCTCTCTGGCAATGAAAAGGCGATGACTCCCATGAAGGCCCTCCTTGCAAGCCTCGGTGGTTGTACGGGAATTGACGTTCTTATGATTCTTCAAAAGATGCGCGAGAAAGTTAAGGAAGTGAACGTGTACATTGACTACGAAAGAGCAAGGGATTACCCAAAAATTTACACAAAAATCCACATAAAATACGTTATTGTTGGAGATGTGAGAGAGGAGAGCGTTGAGAAGGCCATAAAACTGTCAGAAGAGAAGTACTGCTCCATAAGTGCAATGCTTTCAAAGAGCACGGAAATTACGAGAAGTTACGAAATAATAGGAGATATTGAATAAATCAGATCCTATCCTCTATAATTCTTCTGAACTCCCTCGCGGCCCTCTCAATATCCTTGGCACCCATAATGGCCGATACAATGGCCACCCCCTGAACACCTCTATCAAGCACTTCGGACAAGTTCTCAAGGTTTATGCCTCCTATGGCCACCACAGGAACGTTGACGCTCTTAACAATCTTATAAAGTCCGTCAAGACCAATGTACCTGGCATTCTCCTTTGTCCTTGTTGGAAATACACTACCGGCTCCTATGTAATCGGCACCCATTTTTTCCACCTGAATGGCCTCTTCAACCGTTGAGGCGGATGCCCCTATTATAAGATCTTCAGCGATTCTCCGTGCAACTTCAACGGGCATATCCTCTCTGCCAAGATGCACCCCATCTGCCCCGATGGCTAGGGCGACATCCACACGATCATTCACAATGAAAAGAGCATCGTATTCATCTGTCAGTTTCCTTATTTTTCTCCCAACCTCGATCATCCTTCTCGTGGTGGCATTTTTCATTCTCAACTGTATAGCCGTGGCCCCACCTTCCAGGGCCATCTCTGTGCCCTTTACCTCATCCACAAAACGGGCATCGGTGATGACGTATAATTTCAATTTGTCCTTCCACTGCACAATGCTCATTCAAGGCGATTATGAAAAACATTAATTAATAATTTCCCTATGGAGCATCATGGAGGATAGGTACTCCCGGCAGAGAGCTCTAATCTCCCAAGAAGATTTGAGAAAGGCAAGCGTCCTAATTGCGGGCGTTGGGGGTCTTGGAGGTTTCTCATCCATGAATCTCGCCTTGGCGGGTGTGGGAAAAATAATACTCGTGGATCATGACAATGTTGAGGAGAGCAACCTGAACAGACAGGTTTTATACCACGAGGGGGATGTGGGGAAGAAAAAGGTGTATGTGGCTGCAAGAAGGTTGAAAGAATTGAATCCTCAGGTTGAGATCGTTCCTTTAGATGGGAAAATAGAGAATGTGAAAATATCCCATAGGGTGGATATCGTGGTGGACGGCCTTGATAATATCGAATCCAGATTAATTGCCCAGGAATTCGCATTATCCCACAATGTGCCATTTGTTTTCGGTGCTGTGGAGGGGTACATGGGCATGCTCACCTTCATAGATTCCTCCACAAAAAGGCTTGAGGATTTCATTTCAAAATTTCCACGGAAAGAGGTGCAGGTTCTCGCTGCAACCGCCTCTTTCACAGCTTCACTTCAGGCCCTAGAGGTCATAAAATACCTCTCAGGCAAGGGTGATCTCCTTCGCAACCGGCTGCTTATCTACGATGCCCTCAGCACCAATTTTCTGGAGGTGAAATTATGAAGATTCTTGTTCGCTATTTTGGCAGATTCGCTGCGGAAATTGGGAAATTTTCTGAGGAAATTGAGATTTCCGATAATGCTACCGTGAGTGATTTAATTGAGAGCCTAAAGAAAAAATATCCCGTGCTGAAAAATGAGATAATTGAGGTATCCATAAACGGAAGGTACGCAAGAGAGAGTGATCCCCTTGATAATGAGGTATCCATATACCCGCCCATAAGCGGTGGCTAGGTTACCTTTTCCACTCCATCTTTTCCAACTATATACGTGTCCTCCTTCTTAATGGCTCCCTCTGGGAGCATGAGGGGCGGATGCACTATTGCAAGGGCCATGCCCTCCTGAACCTTCCAGAATCGATGCCCAACGATTATTGTGGTTATGGGCGGCTCCTCTATGAGCAATCCCACACCATGAGTGTATCCCTTGATGTACTGCTCATCAAATCTCTCGTGGCGATAAATCTCCTGAATCTTCTTCTCCACATGGTTGAATGCAACTCCAGGCCTTGTGGATTCCACAGCAATCTTATAGCTCAATTCCTTGACTTCAAGGGCCCTCTTTACCTCTCTTCCCGGCTCGCCAATGATGAATGTCCTTGCCATATTTGCATAATAATTGTTGTAATCCGCGCCAATTACAACCGTAACCACGGAATCCCTCTTCACATATAGATCCCGAAATGGTTCCGCATGAACCCGGGGAGTGGTGGAAACATATACCTTGGGGTCCTCGCTCCCTTCCTGCATAAGGGTATGCGAAATCTCCGAGGCAATTTGCAACTCGCTCATTCCGGGCTTTATTGTTTCTTCCGCAATCTGCATGCCTTTTGATGCAATCTTCCCCGCCTTTCTTATGTTATCCTGCTCCCACTCATCTTTTATCATACGAAGCTGGAATGTCAGGTCAAGAATATCCACGATTTCCACTTCTGGATTGAGGCGCTGAAATACCTTGAGAAAGAGAAGATACGCATCCCTCTCCACCGAGAATTCCAGACCTACACGTTTGAAACCATTGCTTTTTATCCAGGAAACCACCGAGGCCATCAGGGTTTCCACATCCTGATACTCCACAACCTCGCTGATCCATGAGCGATTTCTGAATTCCTCCGCCTCACCCTCCACAACGAAAACTATAGGATCTCCTTCCGCAGGAACAAGCAGGGAGGGCCGGAGCCACCTCGTGCCCGTGAAGTACGTGAATGTGGATAAGGCACGTATCACCGCACCGTCTATATCATTCTCTCTCAGCAGTGCCTGAAATTTGCAAAGTCGCGATTTGAACATGTCGGGATTTCCTCTCATTGCATCTTCATTGTGTCCACAGATTTAAGGGTTTCTGGACATAATTGTTTAACCATGTTTTATTTTGTTCCAAACTTTAGTTGATGTCATATCTACAGTGAGCATAAACAATCATCATAGGGGGCATCATTTTCATTTTTCCATTTTCTTTCTCCACCATATAGATGTCATCCCATATGAGAATGAGGTCAGCCCTCAAGTTCAGGTATTACCGCGCAAGTAATGTTCCTGTTGGTTAAGTATATGGGGCCATATTTAGTAAAAGTTTAACTCTTAACATGGCCAATTTAAAAATAAAAATGGATGAAAATTTATTTTCCTCTTTTTCTCCACGTGGCGATTCCAAGAACTGCAAAAATTGTGACCAACATAATCACTGAGGACCCAAACTCCGGCACCTCTCCACCAGGTATTGCCTGAACTTCGTTGCTCCTCGGCGATTCTCCCACAGAGTTCACGGCGGTTACATAGTAAGTGTATGTGACCCCACTCTCCACATCCGTGTCATTGTACCATAACTGAGATGCAGGCACTATTGCCAGCAGCGTGCCATTGCGGTAGATGCGATACTCCGTGATCGGCATTGCACCGTCAAACGACGGATTGGTCCATGTTAGATTCACATAATCATTGCCCACTGTGAAATTAAAATAGAGTGGCTCGGATGGTTTACCTGGCTTTTGCCACCTCAAAAATGGATAAGTTTTTCCATCATAGATATTCCATATTTTGTTAAAGTCCCAGCCTGCAGAGGTGAATGTCGTTTTGTTCTTCATTTCAATCGTCGTCTTCCCAACGCCTCCAGCACTGCTACTCTGCCCGCTCGTGTTCACATCCCAGAAGCTAGCAATTACTGTGCCACCGTCGTATCCTATCAATCCCCCAACATTAGATGAGCCATCAACTTTCCCAGTAGAATATGTGTATTTCACTGTTCCATAGTTCAATCCAACCAGACCACCCACATAGTTGCTTCCAGCCACATTACCAGTGGCGTAGCTGTTGTGTACACTTCCCCAGTTCCCTCCAACCAAGCCACCCACAGAACCACTTCCACTCAAGTTGCCCATGGCATAGCTGTTGGTCACTATTCCCTCGTTCTTTCCAATCAGGCCACCCATAAAACAGCATCCACTCAAGCTACCTGTGGCATAACTGTTGCTCACCGCTCCCTTGTTCCATCCAACCAGGCCGCCCACATTCCCGCCTCCGCTCACGCTACCCGCGGCGTAACTGTTGCTCACCTTTCCATCGCTCTCTCCAACCAAGCCGCCCACACCAGAATTATATCCTGTTGCACTCAAGCTGCCAGTAACGTAGCTGTTGATCACTACTCCCCCGTTCTTTCCGACCAGGCCGCCCACCCAGTTCCTTCCGCGCACGGTCGCATTAATCAATCCCACATTCTCCACCACTGCATTGCTGGATATATTACCGAACAGCCCAACATAATCCTGCGAGGAGCGGTTTATCCACAGATTCCTTATTACATGTCCCTGTCCGTCAAATGTACCTTCAAATGGATTTGTATAATTGCCAATCGGTATAAATCCAGCGCCTCCATTCCAGCCCTTCGTGAGGGAGCCATCAATGTCGTTCGCAAGCACATAGTATGCACCTAGATCCTCACTCATATTCTGTAACTCATAGATATTATGAATCCATATTATGCTCACTATGTTGCTCTTTCCACTCTCACCAGCTCCATTCACCGCTGTAACATAGTAATAGACGCATCTAACCTCATTCCCCACACTTGTGTCATTGTACCAGAGTTGAGTTGCCGGCACCGTCGCTATAAGCGTCCCATTGCGGTAGATGCGATACCCTGTTACCTCAATCCCACTATTAGGTGCTTCCCAAGTGAGATTTACGTAGCCATCTCCCACCTTCACCTTGAGATTATTGGGAGGTAACGGTGAATAATGTGGTTTGCCTATCGCATATAGATACCCATCGTCAGATCCTACGTATATGGTTCCATCACTTCCTATTGCGGGGGATGAACTTACATAGCCCTCTGTGTGGTATCTCCACTTTAATGTTCCACTTGGATATATCGCATATATGTATCCATCATTAGATCCCACGTATATGGTTCCATCATCTCCTATCGCAGGAGAAGACCATATTGATCCATCTGTATAGTATCTCCATTTAAGAGTACCATCTGGGTTGATTGCATACAAATACTGGTCATCAGATCCTACGTATATGGTTCCGTCATTTCCTATTGCTGGTGATGATTGCACCATATCCCCCATAAGATATTTCCACTTCAACGTTCCATTTGGATATATCGCATATAGATATCCATTACAAGATCCAAAATATATGGTTCCACCACTTCCTATCGCCGGTGAGCTATCCACGAATAGACCACTTGCAAAATATTTCCATTTTATTGTTCCATTTGGATATATAGCATATAGGTACCCCCCAGTGAACCCAAGATCCGTGGTTATATATACGGTTCCATCATTCCCAATTGCTGGAGATGACTCAATGGAATATGCTTCTAAATGATGTTTCCATTTCAATGTGCCATTTGGATATAGAGCATAGAAATATCCATCCTCAGATCCAAAATATATGGTACCGTCATTCCCTATCACCGGAGAAGATATCACATAGTCTCCCGTTTGGTATTTCCATTTCAATGTGCCATTTGGATATAGAGCGCTTAAATATCCCATCTCATATCCATTACCAGAGCCAACATATATGGTTCCATCATTTCCTATTGTTGGTGATGAAACCACTACGCCAAAATACCAAGTTTGGTATTTCCATTTCAATGTGCCATTTGGATATAGAGCATATAGGTATTTACCTGATGACCCTACGTATATGGTTCCATCACTCCCTATCGCCGGTGAAGAACTCACTGCTTTATCTGTATTAAATCTCCATACAAGTTTTCCTATATTATTGCTGGTATCATAATAACTCCTACCCGTATGAAGGAAATCATGATGGAAAGATGCCCATATATCATATGTGGGAACAACATGCACCATATTGCTACGGAATGATTCACCACTACTATTCACAGCAGTGATGTAATAGGAATAGTACTTGTTATTAGTAACATTCGTGTCATTATACCATAATTGAGTGGCACTCACACTGGATATCAACACACCATCGCGATATATGTTATAGCCTTTTATATTCATCACATCTTCCTTTAAAGGAGGTTTCCAGGTTAAATTCACATACCCATTCCCCCCAAATCCCTTCAGATTCCGGGGTGAGGTTGGGGTTATCACATCAAGTTCTATTATTAGTGATTCACTTTTTTCACCCTCCCCTGCTGAACTCACCGCCGTTACATAATATGTGTAAGATTCACCCAAACTCACATTTGTATCATTATACCACAGTTGTGATGCATAAACGGTATCATAAAGTGACTTATCACGATAAATCTTGTATTCTATTATGGATGATGAGCCATTATCCAAAGGAGGCTTCCATGTTATATTTATGTACCTATATCCCTTTGAATACTTCACCTCTAAAGGTGGTAGTGGAACTATAAGACTTTCATTCTTTAAAGGATAATAATCTACTGCCCCCCATCAATCTTGTACGGCCAGTCCACTATCCCATCATGATTCTGATCGTTGGTATCATTGTTATTCGCCCAGTCGTTCCAGTAATTACCGTATCCTGTGGTTGAGTTCCAGTAATTATCGGAACCTTCGTCCAAAGCTTGTGTTGGCAAATATGAATTATATGTGTTCCCAACAAGATTATGTGAGAATATGTTCCCATAAATCTTATTTTTAGAAGATTCATAAATGCGCAATCCGTATCCACTATTGTTAACTATTTTATTGTTGTATATAACATTACCTCCTGAATTCACAAGAGCTATTCCCCGAAAATTATTTTGTATTGAGTTATTCACTATACTATTAAAACTTCCCCATACAAATAAACCATCGTCATGACGAGGACATACCCATGTCAGGTTATTAAATCCATTATTTATAAAAATATTATTCCGTATTAAATTGAAACTACCTTCTATAGATGCTCCGTCAATAGTGTTATTCCTAAAGATGTTATTTTTTATAATACTATATGATAGATCCAGTACCACTCCACCATAGAAATTAAATGAGAATTTATTGTTTTCAATATAAATATAGATAGAGGCAACCAGACTATAGACTCCTCCATAGCCTGTATGCTCAAAAACACTATTCCTTATTGAAATGTCCCTAGATAACTCAACATCAACACCAACCCAATTAGCATATTTTACGGACACATTAAATAAAGATATGTGTGAGGAACAACCAATTATAATCCCTATGGACACATTCTCTATGGTTATATTTCTTATTTTCAGATAAGAAACATTTCCAACAATTATTTCCCCAGCATTTTTTGGTTCTACGGTTGAATTATGCATGTTTCCATTATTATAATAATAAACAGGTTTTCCATTAACTGTATTGTTTTTTGAGATCGTCTGAGAGCCATACATATATTTATCATCTCTTGAACCTGCCCAAAGGAATATGCCTCCAGATCCCATCTTATTGTTCCATAATGTGGCCTCACTACCATCAATACCTATATCATACCCTTTTGAGCTATTTATTACATTATTCGCTATTAAATTATTACTTCCAGCTATTATATAAATGCCATTGGCACCTGAATTTAGAATTACATTATCCCGTATAATTTCATTTGAAAAACCAAATCTAACAATACCGTCTCCTCCATTATTTATTATCTTATTATTTATAATCGGATTGTGACCACTATCGAATGGAATAATATTTCCGGAAACTGCAATTCCGGACCCTTTGTTATTAAAAATCGTGTTATTTTGTATAAGAGAATAAGAGCTTGTGTCGGCAATCCCTCCTCCATTGTATGAGCAATTATTATTTTTTATGGTTATATTTGTGGATTCCAATTCATATTCATCCATGTAATCACCAATCCCGTACCCGACGATATTATGAGTAAGCTTGTTATTTAATAGTCGAATATTGTGAGAAGTAACAAGAGTAACTCCATTTTTCTTAGAGAACTCCACAGTAATGTTTGTTATATCTATATTTTTACTGTGAGATATATATACTCCATTCTTTACGTATTCCATAACAGAATTTTCTATCTTAATATAGGATTTTGTATTCAAAATATTAATTCCATCATCCTCCTCTTTATATATAAACAAATTAGAAATCACATAGGGATTATCCTTTGTTCCATCTCCGGGCCATCCATATCTTTCGACCTGGGCCCTCAGATCATCATCACCATTTATGTATATGGGCCTCGAAGTGTAATACGCCTGGAAACTTATCTCGTAGACCTTGGATGTGTCGTTCTCAGATATACCAGTGACATTTATCACGGAACTATCACCCAACTCAACATTTTGGGGAGTATCTAGAGATAAATTCACACTCACAGTGGTACCTGGAGCCAGTACAATCTTTTCAGGCACACTAACATTCCAGCCATTGGTGGCTGAGGCACTGAGCATTATTGCATCCGTCTTATTTCCAGCATTGCCCACGATTATGCTCACATTATTCCTATCTGGATACCTGTGGATGATCCCGTTCTCTAATTTTATGTATAAGTATGGATAATACTCCCCGGGAATCAACTTACCCGATTCCAGAACTGCAGGAGTTGTCGCTGGCACATCGGGTGATTCTGGAGATTCCTGCCATAAAAATTTATAACCGTAGGGATAATATTCAATCCTCAAAGAACTTACCACACTGCTTCCACTCCCTGAATTTTCCGTACCTATTTTCAGATAGAATCTATACTGATAACTGGAATTTTTCCACTCATTGTAAAACTCGGTTATATCAACAGCCATGAATTCAGGAAACGAGTAATTCCCTCCATCTAAAAACATCTTTCTGTAGTTTGTGGAATTTTCAGAACCCAAAGTTATGTTTATGGATTCATCCCTCGGGCCAGGGTGGCTGAATTTCCAGGTGGCAAGAAGCTTTGGATTGTATGGTTTATCAGAAATGGGCACAAGAACATACGCGTAGGGCCAGCCCTGGGATACCTTGTCCTCTAGAGCCTTGTAGGTGATCCAGTAAAATCCATGATCGCCCCAATCGGAACCCCACGAATTCACGACCCTAAACGCTCCCACATCTCCATCATCCGTGATGCTATCATCGTATCCAACAATTGTCTGAGCATGATTCATGTGATTAGAATTATATTCTTCTGATGAAATTATGTAATTTCCATCTGAAAATCCATTGCCAAATTGCCATGCATCTATACCAAATGTTATCAGGTATCCCTCTTGCAGCAGGGTCTTGAGAGTCTCTATTCCACTATCATTTCCAAAATAAACAGTATAGTAATCTGCAATCCTGTGCTTGGGCGCATCCCTCCACGCACTCTCGTTGCCCCAGGAAATGTAGTCATCAGGATCATAACTCATATTTGAAAGCGTGGCATCACCCACATCTTGAATTATCTCAATGTTTCCCTCAAAAGTACTTCCTCCATCATATCCACCATTCACCTTATTATATGTCCAGGCAGGGCTCATCAGATGTGTGGGAGAATCATCGGTCCAGTTGTAAATTCTCCTCTGTAAAAAACCATTCTGATAGTAACTCACTGCCCAGGCAGTACAGGATCCTTGTTCACCTTGATCTCCCACGGGTGGAAAATGCGGATCCAGATCCCATCTCACACTACCTCTCCCAGATATTCTTTCTCTAACCCCAACGATCATTTTCTGCCCAATAAACTTTTTCAAGTCTTCTTTAGAGGGCAATTTCAATCCGGTGGCATGGCCATCTATTATGGGATAACTTCCATTTGATGAGTTATACTGCAATCTGTATCCATGCGGATCAGATAGTACCTTCACATCATTTTTATGAAAATTAAGAGCAGTAAAGTTCATAACCGTTTGATTCCGATTATCATTGCTCTTCTCTCTCACCATGGATTCCATCTTCTTGATATCCTGTAGGCCTATTTTTCGTATTTTAAATGTCTGTGAGAATGATAGATTTGGAATCTTCTCAGCATTTACATCCTTGGAAAAGGAATGCGTACCATTGGAGGCATTTTCAACCAAAAACACAAAACTTCCAGAGAGCATTACCACAAAGAGTAGCACCACAGCCAGTTTCTTAGTCACCCTCACCTTCATGCATCCACCTTCTGAAATTTTAAAGGTAAATAACCAAACATTATCTTGCACAGAATATATAAACTTTTGGATTTGTACCTGTATATGTTGCTAGCTCAGTATTAAAATTATTAAAATTAAAGAGAGTACAGCAACAGAAATTATCTGAGATATCTTTCGTTTAGAATAAGCGTACGAAAATGCACACTCACGACCAGTCCAGCAATCTCTTCTCACCCTCAATCCTCCTTATTTCAGTTATATCCTGAGTGAATTCAAGGGTACCAAGGTACTTGCCTTCAGAATCGCGAACGGCGAAATACTGAATAAGGATTTTCCTTCCACGCATATCAATCCAGAACTCCGCTTTATCCCTCTCTCCTCTTTTGAACGCCTGAAGAATCTTATTCACTATGTGCACGCTTTTTGGTGGATGACATAACTGCACCGGCCGTCCGAGGATGCTCCTGGTGCGGGTAAATATCCTTTCTCCTCCTGAAAAGAAACGCACACGGTCTTCAGCGTCAATGAATGTGACATCAGCTGGCATAACGGCGAGCATTGCCGAGATCTCCTCTGGGAGCATGTACCCATCTTCCAGTTCCACATCACCCTCACGAATTAACCTTTTCTTATCTGCTCTTAGATTCAGTGTGCCCATGTTCTTTTTCATTTCATCCAAGAGATGCTGTGGAAGCGACATCAATTGCTCGGCGGTTATCTCATTCTCCACCTCGTATGGCATCACTGCCTCAACTCCCGGATCCCAGGCGGGAGGCCTGACCTTGTAATAGCCTATCTCATCATCCTGCATCCTTATCCCCTTGAACTCGCCATCGCTCAGAAGGACCTTAAGTGTGGGGTAAAGAATGTTGTTCTCTCTAAATACCATGTCTATAAGGCGAGATGCCAGATCCTGCGCAATCTCCGCAATGTTTTCATAGTTTCTATTCCCCATCTCCCTTATGAGTTTGTTCATTTCTCCACGGATTTCATCGTGCTTTCTCCACAGCACGGCAGGCACTGCCGTGAGCCCCCTTCTTTCAAGATACGGAAATATGATCATCTCCTCACGATTGTAATGGGTGTATCCCACGGATTTAAGGGCTCGCAGTATCCATTCGAGCGTCCTGAGGGTATTTTCCCTCGCCCTTCCCTCCAGATTTTTTAGAGAAGAGGCATAGAGATTTAGAATCTCAGCATCTTTTATTATCTCCGTATTCTCCTCGTACAAGGTGCGCAGAGGATGCCCCTCTGGAAACTTTATTATCTCCTTCTCAGCACCGCTCACGCTCTCGCGGAATATTTCTACATGTATGTCGCACATTCTCGCAATATCGCGGGAAGATATGCCCTCTTTAACGAGTTCCTGTTCAATGAGAGGAATCTCCAGAGGAGAAATTGAGCGAAGAACATCCTTGAATTCCTCCTTCACCTTCTTTTCGTTCTCTCCACTATGCAATTTTTTTAGCATTTCCTTGAGTTTTTCCTTCTTTAGCTCTCTATTATCCAGCAATTCTGACATTTTGATCACCTCGCCACGACATCTTGTACTCATTTTTAAACCTTTCTGGACATATTTGTTTAATTCACTCCTGAAAATCTATTTACGGAGCAAGCATTTGGGTGGAACAATGGATGTAACTTTGGCAGCTCTTGTTGCAGGAATAATCTCGGGTATTGCCCTCGGACTCACGGGAGGCGGTGGCTCGGTTCTGGGTGTACCGCTGCTTGTGTATATGGTTGGCATGGGAATGCACCTTGCAATAGGCACGTCGCTCATCGCCGTGGGTGTGGCTGCCCTGGTGAGTTCTCTACACCATATGAAAGAGGGGCATGTCATCTTCAGAACGGCATTGCTTATGAGTGCAGCGAGCATACCGGGCGTGTATGCCGGAAGTTACCTTAATAGATTGGTCAGCGGAAACGTACTTCTAATTCTATTCGCAATCCTCATGATTGCCATAGGAATAAACATGCTCAGAACGGCCAAGGTGCACCACGAGGGTGAGCATCGAACTGAGGTATGGCTCATTCTTACCCTGGGTGCAGTTGTTGGCCTCCTATCCGGATTTCTCGGGGTTGGGGGAGGGTTTCTAATAGTACCAGCCCTCCTGTGGGGTGCAAATATGAAAATGCACGATGCGGTGGGGACTTCCCTGTTTATAATATTCATAAACGGGGTGGCGGGAATGCTGAGTTACCATATTCAGGGAAGGCCCGTGAATTATTACGTGACCCTGATATTTGTGATTGGTGGCCTCATAGGAGGAGTGGCAGGCTCAAAGATCGCACTGTCATTGTCCACAAGGGCACTGAAATACTCTTTCTCGGTCCTTGTATTCATCCTGGCGGCCTACATACTCGCAAACACAATATGACAAGAGTGAACATATTTGTCCAGAAATGCTTTAATATGATTCATCCATTTTGGCATTATGGTATCCGAGCAAGAGGTTTGGAACGCACTGAAGGAAGTTGTTGATCCCGAGATAGGGGCAAATCTGGTTGATCTCGGGCTTATCTACGAGGTTCGCGTGGATAACGGCAAGGATGTTTACGTTAAGATGACCCTTACCGTGCCGGGATGCCCGCTTATGAACGTGCTTCCCGCACAGGTGGAGGAGAGATTGAAACACCTTGAAGGTGTGGGGAAGATAACTGTGCAACTCACATTCGACCCGCCATGGAGCCCCGACAGGATGAGCAAGGAACTGCGCGAGATCTACGGCTGGTGATTGCAAAGTTTTAATACGCATTTTACAATCCTATTTTGATGCAGAGCACCCTGGACAGTTTTGGAGATTCTCTTGAAAAAATAGAGGCGGAGATAAGAGAGTGCAATAAATGTCCCCTTCACAAAACGAGGAAACACGCAGTTCCAGGTGAGGGGGGATTCAAGAAACGCATAATGTTCGTGGGTGAGGCGCCTGGAAGAAGGGAGGACGAGGTGGGAAGGCCCTTCGTGGGTGCCGCCGGGAAATTCCTGGACGAACTTCTAAGGAGCGTGGGACTCGATAGGGGTGATGTGTACATAACAAACATAGTGAAGTGCAGGCCCCCAAACAACAGGGATCCCACGGATCTTGAGATAAAAATGTGCGGGCCATATCTGGACAGGCAAATTGCAATTATGAAGCCGAGAATCATATGTCCCCTGGGCAGGTTTGCCACAAGGTACATACTTGAAAGATTCGGGTTTGAAATGCAGCCCATATCCAGAATTCAGGGAAAACTGTTTGAAGGAAGGGTTCTCATACTTCCCATGTACCATCCGGCTGCTGCCCTCTACCATCAGGAATTGAAAAAGGATCTTTACAGGAGTTTTCAAATATTGAAGGATGTACTGGAGCCATAACAGATTATCCACGAAGAGAAAGATACAAAAAATTTAATAACATCCTTGCACAATCCACAACTATGAAATGCGATCAACTTGCCGATGCCGTTAAGGTCGGCATCGTGATTCTGGATGAAAATTTCAGGATTTTAGATGTGAATAGGGAGATAATCCTGAAGGGAGGGGTGGATAAGGAGAGGCTAATAGGCACAGATTTTCTCTCGTGGTTTCCAAAGGATTCGCTTGAAGAACTCAGAAAAATACTTGAGGATGTGAAGGAAGGAGATTTGGACTGGGGGCGTGGCACATTCATACTCTTTTCAAAGAGATTCAAAAAGAACCTTGTTGTTGATCTGAGGGCACGAAGGGTCAAAGACACCATAGTGGTCACGCTTATCGATAAGAGCTGGCTTTACGAGACCCTGGACAGGTTGAAGATTGTTGAATCTGCTGTGCTGCACATGGATGAAGGACTTGTTGTTACCGACGTGAATGGCACGATAATATATGTGAATCCGGCATTCACAAGGATAACGGGATACGAATACGAGGAGGCAATTGGAAAGAACCCGAGGATCCTGAAAAGCGGAAAGCATCCAAAGAAATTCTACAAGGAGATGTGGGATACAATCCTCTCAGGCAGGGTATGGAGGGGAAACCTGATCAACAAGCGCAAGGACGGCACCCTGTACTGGGAGGAGATGACAATAGTGCCCATAAAGAACGAGAATGGAGAAGTAACGCATTTCGTGGCCGTGAAGAGGGATGTGACCCAACGCAAAAAGCTGGAGGACGAGATCAAGAAGAAGGAAGAGTACTACCGCAGAATCTTCGATATGAGCAGGGACGGCATATTCATTGAGACCCTTGACGGAAAACTCCTTGATGTGAACGAGGCAGGAGCGTCCATGCTCGGATACTCTCGAGAGGAGTTGCTTAAACTGGGAATGCAGGCGATTGTACCCGAGGAGGAGATGGGCAAGTTCCCGAAAATAGTGGAGGAGTTGAAAAAGAAGGGAGAGACGCGGCTGGAAGTTCTCAACAGGCACAAAAATGGGTATCTTGTGCCCATAGAACTGAGTCTGGGGCTTCTCAGACTGGATGGAAAGGAGAGGGTTATCGCCATAGCCAGGGATCTGTCCCGCAGGGCTGAGGAGGAGCAGAAGTACAGGATTCTCAGCGAGATGGCCTTTGATGCCGTTATACTGATAAATGAGGAGGGCAGGATTGAATACTGGAATCCCGCAGCGGAGAGAATATTCGGATACAGGGTGAGCGAGGCCATAAATAAACCCTTCTGGAAACTCATAGTCCCTCCAAAATACCTACCCGGAAAGGAATTTTCAAACATAATAAAGAGAGGTTTTGAAAGGGGCAATTTTTCCAACAGGAGAATGGAAGTTGAGGCAATGAGGAAGGACGGAAAGATCATACCTGTGGAACTCGGAATAACAGTATTCAACATAGGTGGCAAAAAATACGCCCTGTCCATCATAAGGGACATCACCGAGAGAAGGGAGATGGAGGATCGCATAAAGAGGCATATGGAGGAACTGGCCGCCGTGCACAGATTCTCCCTGAATCTGGGGTACGTTACGGATCTCAAAGATTTATCCCTCAAGGTGAGGGATGAACTAAAAAAAGTAATGAGTTTTGATGACTTCACCATTGGATTTGTGGATTGGAATAAGAGGAAAATAAGGTACGAGATAATGCTCCACAGGGGCAAGGACCTCGGTCCAATAGAAATTGATCTGGACGATGAAAACTCCCTTTCCGGCTGGATAATTTCCCACAAAACACCACTGCTCATAAGAAATATGGATGAGGAGAAGGATAAACTTCCGGCAAAGTGGTTCAAAATTGAGGAACTGCCAAAGTCCTGGCTCGGTGTGCCCCTAACATACAGGGACAGGGTTGTGGGAGTAATCATACTCCAGAGTTTCAAGCCCCACACCTATGGCCAGAGAGATCTTGAATTTCTGAGCATTCTTGGGTCACAACTCTCCCTGGCAATAATAAACTCACAACTCTACACGGAACTCAAATCCACAATGGAAAGGTACAGGGGCATTGTGGAATCCGCGATTGTCGGAATCGCCGCAGTTTCCCTGGATGGAAAACTGATATTTGCAAATGAGAGAATGGCAGAAATGCTCGGATACTCACTCAACGAGTTGATGAACAAGAATATCATGGAAATCACCACTGAGCGCGGGAAAAGGATATTCAAGGAGCAGTTGAAGAAGAGGGCAAGGGGTGTGAAATCGCATTACGAGAATGAACTTGTGAGGAGAGATGGAAAGGTGATAAATGTACTCATAAGCGCAGTGCCCCTGCATGATGAGAAAAACAGAACCGCTGGCTCAATAGCCGTTGTGATCGATATTACGGACAAAAAGAGGGAGGAGGAAGAACTTCGCAGGAGAAACGCCGTGCTGAACGCGCTTTACAACATATCCACGACCATGGGAAGGGCCCCCACCCTGAGAGAACTTCTGGAAAACGTTTATCAGGAGATAAAGAAAATATTTGAGTTTCGCTGGTTCTACATAGGACTGTACGATAAAAATCAGGGAACAGTCAAATACGAAATTTTGAGATACGGTGATAAGAGCATAAAGGATTACGTGGTCAAATACGATCCTAAAAATTCCCTTTCCTCCTGGGTGATAAAAACAGGCAAGCCCATAGTGATTAAAAATCTGGATAGGGATAAACTTCCAACGGGGTACAAACTTATAAGGGATCTTGAGAAGGAGCCTCCAAAATCCATAATCATGCTCCCCCTAAAGTACGAGAAGGAGGTATTCGGAGTAATAAGCATACAGCATATGGATGCTGAAAAGTACAGCGAGGAGGATTTGAAGTACCTCTCCACGATTTCCAACGCCCTTGCAATTCTGATCAAGAACATTCAGCTCTTCCACGATGTGAAAAATGCGAAGGACAGATTTGAGGCCATCATAAACACCTCGGTTGTTGGCATATCCACAACAAACCTGGATGGAACAATAAACTTTGTGAATGATAAATTCGCCGAAATTTTAGGCTATTCCAAGGAAGAACTCATTGGAAAGAGCATCATGGATCTCACAACCGAGGAGGGAAAAAGGATATTCAGGGAAAAATTAAATAGAAGAGAGAAGGGTCTGAGCGATTATTACGAGATGGAACTCATAAGGAAGGACGGAAAGAAAATCCACGTGCTCATAAACGCCTCACCTCTGAGGGACGAGAATGGCAACATAGAAGGGTCCATAGGCATAATTCTGGACATAACTAAACGCAAGGAGATGGAGGAGAAACTCCGCATGGAGAAGGAAAGGTACAAGGAACTCTTCAACAAGATGGCAAATATAGTGCTCGTACTTCAGAACAGGAAAATAGTGTACGTAAACAAGGAATTTGAGTCCTCCACGGGGTACAGGAAGGAGGATGTTGTTGGCAGAGAGTTCATAGAATTTGTCCATCCCGACACAAGGGACATCGTGCTCAGCAATTACAAGAGAAGAATGCAGGGTGGAAATGCACCGGAACACTATGTAATAAAACTCCTGGCAAAGGACGGAAGGGAGATATGGATGGACATCCGCGCCTCTCTCATTAACTGGGAAGGTGGAAGGGCGGATCTTGTGAGCATGATTGACATAACCTACATGAAGGAGATGGAAGACAGGCTCATAGCCCTTGACGAGATCGCCAGGGAGTTGAAGATGGCAAAGACGAGGGACGAGATATACGAGATAGCAATTGAAAACCTATACAGGATTTTGAAACTTTACAACGCCGCCATCCTGGAACTTAGGGGCGATGAACTGGTAATGGCAAAGAACCGGGGCTATGTGAACCCAGAATTCAGAATAAAGGTGAGCAGTAAGAGGGGAATAACCGCCTGGGTTGCAAGGAGAAATCTACCATATTACTCACCCAACACCGATGAGGATGCCCTCTACATTGAAGGGGTCAGGGGTGCAAAATGTGAGTATGCCACACCCATATCCATAGACGATCGCATATACGGGGTGCTCGATGTGCAGAAGGACGAACCCTACTCGATTTCCGAGGATGAGATAAAACTCATAGACCTCCTGGCCAACAACATGGCGGTGGCCCTGAAGGGCTTAGAAAACCAGATGGAACTTGAGAGGGCAAAGAACCTGCAGGAACTGATGCTCCACATAGTGAGCCATGACCTGAAGAACCCCCTGGCAGTGCTGGAGGGCTACATTGACCTTCTACGGGAGGACTTCAACGAGGCGTACCTCGACGCCATGCAGAACGCCATTGATGAGGCCTCAAGAATCATTGAAAAGGCACGCCTCTTCTCAAAATTGGGCGCCGGAAAGATAGACCAGGAAAAGGTGATCCTGGACCTGAAGAGGGAAATTGAGGATGTGGCCTCCCTGCTCTCCCAGAAATACCCGGATGGAAAGATAAATATCCTTATGGATAAGGTTGAAATCAAGGCATTTCCCCTGATTCGCGAGGTGTTTGTTAATCTTATAGACAACGCGTTCAAGTACGGAGCCACGGTGGTTGATGTGACCTCAAGGGACCTTGGAGATTCGGTGGAAATACGGGTGAAGGATGATGGCCCGGGAATACCCGACGAGAAGAAGAACATAATATTCAACGCCTTTGAGACCCTATCACAAAACAGGGGCAGCGGCCTGGGACTGAGCATTGTGAGGATGATCGTTGAACTCCATGATGGGAGCATACATGTGGAGGACAACAAACCCAAGGGAAGCGTTTTTGTAATACGTTTGCCTAAGGATTAACAATGCGATCTCCCTGCATAAAGGTGCCAAAATCCAAGGCGGAAGAGATGAAGAAAATGCTGGCAAAAAAAGGCCTGTTGCAGGAATTAAAATGGAAGAGAGAGGGAGATTTCGTAATCATCCCCGTAAAGGGCATTATCGAGGGTTTTGAGCTCTGCGAGGACGATTTTGAAGAGCGCGAAAAAAGGAGAAAAATAGGCTCATTTGACATCGTTGGTGATGTGGCCATCGTAAAGTACCGAGATTCGGGTTTGCAGGAGATTATAGGGGAGATAAAAAAGATGAAAAACATAAGAAAGATAGCCATTGATTACGGGGTGAAGGGTGAGGAGAGGATAAGAGACCTGCGCCTAGTTGAGGGCGAGAACCTGATAACGGTCCACAGGGAATATGGAATTCACCTGAAAACGGATCTATCAAGGGTTTATTTCTCCCCACGCCTCGCAATGGAAAGGTGGAGAGTTGTGCAGATGGTGAGGGATGGAGAAACCATATTTGATATGTTCGCGGGTTGTGGCCCGTTCTCGGTGATGATAGCCAAGTACAGGGACGTGAAAATATACGCCACAGACATAAATCCATACGCCATCGCCTATCTCAAGGAGAACATTAAGATAAACAGGGTTGAGGGCATTGAGCCCATCCTGGGGGATGCCAGGGAGGTTGCAGGGAAGATCAAGGCGGACAGGATAATAATGAACCTGCCCCACTCCGCATTCAATTTCCTGCCAGATGCCTTTAAGGCCTCAAAATCAGGCACCATCGTGCACTACTACGAAATTCTCCCCAGAGAAAATTCAAGGGAACACGATATTATGGAACTGGCCAAGAAAGAGGGAATTAAATTGAAAATAATTGAAAAAAGAAGGGTACACGCCTATTCTCCACGCAAGGACATGTTCGCCTTCATCCTTACAATCATTTGAGACGCACAACTTCCAGGTTCTTCAGTGCGATTGTCTCCATCCCGTACCTCTTATGGAGACCTATGGCAAGGTCTATGCACTTGCTTTCCTCCCCGTGGCAGGTTATTATTCTCTCGGGCTTTGGATTCATTGAGCCGATAAACTGAACGAGTTGCCTGCGATCAGAGTGCCCAGAGAACCCGTCGATGGTCTCTATGTTCATCTCCACCTTTATGGTTATGGGCTTGCCTCCAAGGCTCATCAGAACCTCGCTCAGGCCGTTCTGTATCCTTCTACCAAGAGTTCCAACCGCCTGATAGCCCACAAATACCAGGGTGTTGCGCGGATCGTCGGCCCAGTGCTTAAAGTACTCCAGCACAGGACCTCCGTTCATCATACCCGATGTGGATAGCACTATGGCCGGATCAGAGGAACTTATGACCTCCTCCCTCCTTTCCGAGGATTCAACCCTGTGGAATATCGGCGATAGGAATGGATTCTCCTTCTTCTGGAATATGAGTTCTCGGAGATCCTTGTTTAGGTACTCCGGATACGCGGCGTGTATTGTTGTGGCCTCCCAGATCATCCCATCCAGATATATTGGAATCTCCGGAAGTTCTCCATTTCTCATGAAACTCTCAAGAACGAGCATGACCTCCTGGGAGCGGCCCACAGCAAAGACGGGAATCAAAATCTTTCCACCGCGCTCGTAGGTGCGCGAAACGATGTCCTTCAAACGTTCAGCGGCCTCCCTTCTGGATGGCTGGTAATCCTCCCTTCCTCCGTAGGTACTCTCCATGATGACGGTCTCAACCCTCGGGAATCTGTTGTGGGCGGCGTTGAAAAGCCAGGAGCGCTCAAATTTTATATCTCCCGTTATAACCACATTGTAAAGCCCGTTGCCTATATGAAAATGCGAAACGGCAGAGCCAAGTATGTGACCTGCATTGTGGAATGTGAGCCTTATATCCGGCGCAATATCCGTTGTTTCCCCATATTTGAGGGTTATGGTGTGCTTTATCATCTCCTTTATGTGCTTGGACTCGTAGGGCACTCTTTTTCCCTCAGACTGCGCAACCTTAACATAATCTATGAGGAGCATCGCTGCAAGATCCCTTGTTGGGGCGGTCATGTAAACTGCCCCATCGTAATTGTACTTGAACAGAAGGGGCACCAGACCCACATGGTCAAGATGAGCATGGGTCACCACCACCGCATCAATATGCTTGAATGGATTCTCAGGATCGCTCTGATCCCAAACCTCGGGAACGTAGAGGTACGGAGCTCCGCTCCAAGGACCTTCCTGATTCACGGCGGCCACGTCAAGACCGCAGTCCACAAGCACCCTGCTTGTGCGGGTCATAAGTAGCGTGGCACTGCGCCCCACTTCCCTGTATCCCCCAAGGGCCTCCACCCTGACCCATTGCTCTCCACTCAATGGAGGCCTGTTTATCCTCTTACCTATATTTCTCAGAATCTCACGCCTCTCCTCGCGAACCAGTTTCAGATACTCGCGCATCTCCTTAACAATCCGGGATTCAAGGGGTGGAGCACGAACGACTCGTGGGGCCCATTTAACCCTCTTCTTTATTTCATTCAGAAGCTGACCATCCTTGCCAATAACAACTCCGGGAGCATCGGCCTCAATTATGACCTCTCCCGTTTCGGGCTCAAAGTATATGTCCTTTATTCCCGCCTCTTCGGGCACTATACTTTTTATCTCATCCCTGGCCTGGGCCTCATCCATTAAAAGCACAGGATCGGGCCTGATGAATATCCTCCTTCTAACAGTCTGGGCAATTTTTTTCACTATATCTGGATGATCCGCGAAGAACTCCATGTCCCTGGTATAAACAACAACCAGGGGCCCCTCAAGGTCAATGTCCGTTATCTCGACCTGGGGAGCAAGTTCATCAATGGCCTCCTTAACCTGTTTTAGCACATCCTCCCACTGCATAAAATCACTTCAATCCAAGCCCCTTCATCCTCGATTCTATGTCCTCAGGGTTGAGTTCCACAAAGCCCCGCTCCTTGGTTATGGTGGCAACGGATATGCCGTCTCCGCTGGCAGCATCCCTGCGCATGGCAGCGTTTATGCCGCGAATCACAAGATCAATTCCCTCATCAAGCCCTATGTCATCGTGCCACCTGTCCTCAAGAACACCATAAACAAAGAGCGAGCCAGAACCAACACTTGCATACTTATCCTCTATGGCCCCTCCTGCGGCATCTATGGCATAAACGTGATAACCCCTATCGTCAAAGCCACCCACCAGGAGGCCAACATAATACGGGAAGAACTTGCGCTCATTCAAAATGTTTGAGAGCAGGGTGGCTGCGGCCCCAACAGGCATGTACATCTTTCTCCTTATGCGATAGAGATTTATCTCAGCCCTCATGTAGCGCACCAGAACCTGCAGATCTCCCACAAGCCCTGCGGTCGTCATTCCTATGTTGTAATCCAGCCTGTACAGTTTCTGCGCTGTCTTGTGCGCAATGAACGTTTCCATACTGGCCCTGTGCTCTGTGCCAAGCACAACGCCATCCTTCGTCACAATTCCCACCGTGGTAGTTCCAGTTTTAGCGTTCTCCATCTCTAACACCTTCAAAATTTTACGGGGGTATAATCCCCTTGGCATATATAAAACTTTTTAGCATTACCTCCTGAACATCGTGAGGAAGTATATGGTTGTTGCAATCAAGCCAGAGTAGGCGCTTGGAGATACGGGAGTATAAATGGAGAGGGCGAGACCACCCAATCCGGAGGCAAGGGAGATTAGAAAGGCAAAGAGAAGCGTGTAGGATACACTTGAAGATATGCGCTTTGAAGCAGCAGCAGGTATGATGAGAAGTGCGTAAACCAGTATGGCTCCAACGCCCTTGAGAAGCACAACAACACCCATGGCCACCATCACGAAGAGAAGGCTCTCGTAGATAAAGGGCCTCAATCCCATGGCCTGCGCTCCCTCGGGATCAAATATGGAGAAGGTGATTCTCCTGTGAAATAGAAGAAAGAGAATGATTATCACGAGCACTGTTACGGTCATTATCTCAATATCCTCCTGAGAAAGTAGGAGCAGATCACCCACAATGAGTCCCCAGGCAATGGATGCATATTCCCTTATGAGGGAGAGGAAAAGAATAGCAAGGCTCATGGAAAGGGCAAACATAACACCCACGGCAACATCCACGCTCTCCTTCCTGTGGGATGCATATCCTATTGCAAGGGCAAAGAGTATTGAAAATATGAGCGCAACTATGAGATAATTCGCCTGAAACAGGTAGAGGGTGAGGAATATGCCCAGGGATGCCCCAGCAAGTGCACCATGGGCTATGCCGCTGACAAGAAATGTGCTGCCCCTGAAAACAGAGTAACTTCCTATGAGAGATGATACAACGGCGATGAGGAAAACCGCTATTACGGCACGAAGGAGCCAGATATCAACGAACATGCACATCACTCCCCATAACATAGCAAACATTCTCCCCGCGGATCACAGGTACGGCCACACCGTATAGTTTCTCCATATTCTCCTCGGTTACGACATCCATGACCCTGCCATAGGCCACCATCCTCCTGTTGAGGAGAAGGACATTATCTGTGCAATCCGCCAGGGGATTCAAATCGTGGGTTACGAGAATTATCGTTTTATCCCTTTTCAATCTGTGCAAGATCTCAGTCATTCTCATCTTGGTAGCCACATCCGCGGCGGAAAACGGCTCATCAAGGATCAGAACCTTTGCATCCCTGGCAAGGGCACGGGCGAGAAAAACCCTCTGCTGCTGTCCACCACTCAGAGAGGAAAATTTCTCGTTCCAGAGATTTTCAAGCCCAACAATCTCCAGGGCTCTTTTTGCCTTTTTCACGCTCTCCCTCAGCACCTTAAAATGGTGCCTGGAGAGGAGGGGCATCAGAACCACATCCTTCACACGAAGGGGAATATTCATATTCACATTGTCCCTCTGGGGCATGTATCCCACGATTTCCCTGGCTTCTTCTGGAGATTTTCCAAATATTTCAATGTGTCCATCATAATTCACGAGCCCAAGAAGGGCCCGGAGAAGCGTGGTCTTCCCTGCCCCATTGGGTCCGATTATTGCAAGCAGGGATGGGTGCTTCAATTTGAAACTCACATTTTCAAGGGCCAGCTTTTCCTCGTATCTCACGGTGAGAGCTTGCACCTCAATCATTTCTCCACCTCGGGAATTGGCCTGCCATGAGGGCATCTCTTGGGATCGCCCAGATAATGGCAAAGTGTATCTACTACATCCTCATCCACGCCCATTTGAATTCTGGATGCGACACTGCAAGCACGCTCAAGTTCCACACCGGCCCGATAGAGCATGGTTTCAATTATTCTGTGGCTCCTTATGATCTTCCTTGCTATGGAGAGGCCATCCTCCGTGAACTTGTATTTCTTCCCGCTCTTGGCGAGAATTCCCTTGTCCTTCAGCCTGTTGAGCATCTCATAGGCCGTCGGCCTTTTAACATTCATAATATCCGCAATGTACTTTGGCCCGAACTCGCACACCCCCCTGTTGTAGGAGTCGTAAATCGCCATTATGTACCTTGATTCAGCCTCCGTGAGCACGGTTAGGTAATGCCTAACGGGTTTATAAATTTTAAGAAAACGTTTATATGGCACACATAAATATTCTGGAGAATGAGAAAATCTTACAAAATTGCAGCCATCTACGTTGTAGTTCTGCTTCTCTCCCTGACATATGTTGCAGTTAATCCCACCACCATTCACCAGGATTATGCTATGAAGACGAGAAGCCAGGGAGGTATTTTCGTCGTGCCCATTGAGAACTACGGATACGCACCCATAATAAAGCATCTCATTGACAATGCAAAGAAAAGCGTGCACATATCAATGCTCCTGTTGAGCGATTACGAGCCAGTGAAAACTCTTCTTGATTCGCTTGTGAACGCAAAAAATAGGGGCGTGGATGTGAAGGTCGTATATGAGGGAGACATTTCCTCAGACCATTACGGGGCAGATTATCTATCCTCGAGGGGCGTGGCCGTAAAGGAGGATGGCTCTTCAAAATTCCTTCATACAAAACTTGTTGTCATAGACGATAAGGTGGTTTACCTTGGATCCCACAACTGGAGTCCAAACGCACTTGGAAAGAACAACGAGTATGGAATTGTGATATTCAACGAAAGCATTGCCAACGTTTACGAGAGATATTTCCAGTCCATCTGGAACGATGCATCTTCAACTCCCAACGCTGGGCACGTGGATGAGAGCGTTCAGGGATTGAGCATAGAGACCACCTACGATGGGTACACCTACAACGCGTTAAAGAATCTCATAGATTCGGCAAGGCAGAGGCTCTACGTGGCCATGTACACCATGGCATATTACAAAAATCCCAACAGCACGGAGGAGCGCGTGGATGCTCTGATTAATGGATTTGTGAGCAAAAAGGACATTGCATCTGTCATACTCGATGACCATGATAGCGATAATGCGTACAATTTTCTGAAAGATGAAGGTGTGGACGTAATGTACGATTCAAAGTCTGTTACAACACATCTTAAACTCGTCATTGCAGATGATTTCGTGTACGTGGGAGATGCAAACTGGGATTACGAATATCTGGATAACGAGACACATACCGTGGGAATCATAATACACAACGCATCGGTGGCAAACTTCTTTGCGGGATACTTCCTAACAATAAAGAAATACGGAGACGCCCCCTACTACATCCCAGACGGTTTTGTGGATGACTGGAAAATTGAGACTCAGGCAGGTGAGGATGTAAATCTCACAGTATACCTTGCCAATGGAGGGTACATCAACGATACATCCTTTTACATAGAGACAAGGAGCAAACTCAACACTTCAATTTACCAGTATCCCTCCTGGGATAGAAGTTCAGTATATGACTGGAAGAACGAAACTTTGCACATAAACGTGCCTGACAATGCATCCGGAAACTACGTTGTGGCCATAACCTTCTACTCAAAGTACCATCACATAAACTACACGATGTACATAACGGTTAGCGTGCAAGGAGAACCCGTGCCCGAATTAAACGCTTACATTATACCAATACTGCTGGTCTTCGCAGCCGTGTGGAAAAAGAAAAGAAGATGAGATTTCATTTTCGCTGTTTTCTTATGTACTCAATTATCCCCCCTGCACGGATTATGTCCATCACATAGCCCTCAAATGGAGGAAAGTGCACGACAAATCCCTTCGTCCTGTTCTCAACCACGCCCTTCTCAATGTCCACCTCAACCTCATCGCCCTGCTCAAATTTCTCTATTTCCTCCTTTGGCAGGGTTATGGCCGGCAATCCGAGATTGATACAATTGCGATAATAAATCCTGGCGAAGCTCTCCGCTATTATCGCCTTCACTCCCGCCGCTTTTAGACACTTCACCGCCTGCTCTCTGGAGGAGCCGTAGCCCCAGTTCTTGCCCGCAACGATAACATCTCCTGGCCTAACATTCCTTGCAAATTCAGGGTCAAGATCCTCCAGAGCGTGCTGTGCCATCTCCTCATCGCTCATTATCTTGTATGTGTACTTGCCCGGGAATATAACATCGGTGTTCACATCATCCCCATATCTCCAAACGCGTCCCATTTACAACACCTCCCTCGGGTCCGCTATGTATCCCTTCAATGCGGTGGCCGCCGCCGTTGCAGGCGAGCCGAGATAAATCTCGGCGTTGGGATTTCCCATCCGTCCCTTGAAATTCCTGTTGGCAGTGCTCAGGCACTTCTCTCCATCGGCGAGCACTCCAGCATGAGCACCCAGGCACGGGCCGCATCCAGGGTTCATTATCACTGCACCCGCCTCGGCAAGTACGCGCAATATTCCCTTTTCATCCGCCTCGCGCCAAATTTCCCAGGATGCCGGGAAAACGAGCATGCGAACATTCGGGTTGATTCTCTTCCCCTTTAAAATTCGAGCCGCAACTTCCAGATCTTCCACGCGGCCATTAGTGCAGGTGCCGAGAAATACCTGATCAATATGAATTCCCTCCGCATCATCAATATCGTGCACATTGTCCACGGTGTGGGGAAATGCTATCTTCGGAACGAGATCCGAGGCGTCGTACTCATATCTCTTTTCGTATTCCGCATCATCATCCGCGTGCATGATCTCATACGCTCCGCGTGCTCTATTTTTCAGATACGCCTCCGTCTTCTCATCCGCCTCAATTATCCCATTCTTCGCGCCCATCTCAGCACTCATATTTGTAAGAACCATGCGGGATGCTATGCTCATATTTCTTATGGTTTCACCCTTAAACTCCACCGCTTTGTAAACGGCTCCGCTCGCCGTGACATCGCCTATGATATGCAGGGCCAGATCCTTCGCGTACACACCCTTGGGCATATCGCCGTTGACGATTATCTCGTAACTTTCAGGCACGCGGAGCCATATCTTGCCCGTGGCCCATATGGCGGCGACTTCACTTCTTCCTATCCCGGCAGCAAAGGCTCCAAAAGCTCCAGGCGTGGTTGTGTGGGAATCAGCGCCCACTATAACCGCTCCTGGTAAATCATAACCCTTCTCGGCCATAACCTGATGGCATATTCCCGTGTTGATATCCCAGAAGTTCTCTATGCCCTGCTCCTTAACAAAGTTACGAATACTCCTGTGGTTGTTTGCATAATCTGCCGTGGGCGCGGGCACGGTATGGTCGAGAATGATCACGATCTTCTTCGGGTCCCATACCCTTTCCACTCCTGTCTTTTTGAATTTGAGCAATATTGCGGCGGAATTATCATGGCTCATCACCCATGTGGGCTCAACGGTCACAATTTCTCCAGGCCTCACTTCTTTCTTTCCCGCCTTCCTGGCCAGAATTTTCTCGGTAAGAGTCATTCCCATGTTATCACCGTTCTGTAATGGTGGTTCAAACTTAAATAGTTTGCCAAATTTTAAATTCTGCGCGGCATTATCCAACCGTGAAAAGGTACGTGCTCGACTCCTCAGCCCTGATCGAGGGTTTCATCCCACCCGGCGAGGCCGAGATTTACACAACTCCTGGAGTTGAGGATGAGGTTCACAGAAAGGGTGTCTATTTCTCCCTGATAAAGGTGGTTGCTCCTTCAAGGTACAATACAAAACTTGTGGTTAAGGCCGCCAAGGAAACGGGGGATTTTCATTCCTTGAGCAATGTGGATATGGAAATCCTGGCTCTGGCCCTGCAACTGGATGCAATTGTAATAACAGACGATTACGCGATTCAGAATGTGGCCGCCCATCTGGGGCTTGAATTTCAAAATCTGCACCAGGAAGGAATAAAGGAAGTTCGCAGGTGGAAATGGAGGTGCACATCCTGCGGAAGACTCTTCAACGAGTACCATGAGCAGTGCCCGGTTTGCGGCGGAAAATTGAAAAGAGTGACAAAAAAGGCAAAAAAATTATAATTCGCAAGGGCATAATCCCGGGAAGCGGGGGTTACCGAGCCAGGTCAAAGGTGCGGGATTTAGGGAGGCCCTTTTCTTAGAAAGAAAAGTGCTCTACCCCAAAAGAAATTTCAGCTATTTTTCAGTTAGAGACGACTTTTCCAGATGGTTGTATTCAAGAGTGAGCAAGCCCTATGCCAAGAAGTTAATATCATATCTGGACAGATTTGCCAAAGATAGGCCACTCACAACACCGAGAGACTTATATGAGATTAGAGAGGCTTCAACCAGTAAAAAACAGATGACCATCGCCCTGAGAAATCTCCTGAACTATGCTGAGGAGTTTGAACTCATAGACGACTACACACTAACAAAGATGAGAAAGATTCTTAAAAGTGTTAGGAGCAATCCAGACAATTACATACCTTCCACAGAGAGGGTTATTGAAGTGTATAACAAAATTGAGTATCCAGAATACAAATTATTGTACAGGATACTGGCCTATTCAGGACTTAGAATCATTGAGGGTGTTTCTTTTCTACATAACTACAATCCTCAAAAACTCGTAGTTAAAGAGAACTTCATCAGGTATCCGTTATTCCATATAAGAGGCTCTAAAAACTCTTATTATGTATATCTACCCCTAGAACTGAAGAATGAGTTAAGACAGATTGACATTTCACATGTGGGATTTAAAAACTACATCTATCGCAGAGGGTTGGCAGGAAAATATCTGCGTAAGTGGAACTATAATTTTCTGATAATGCACAATGTTCCAGAGAGCGTGGCCGATTTCATCCAGGGTCGCAGCCCCATCTCAATAGGCTCAATGCATTATCTGGCCAAGGTCAAGCAGGCGGACTACTGGTATGGAATAATGGCTGATAGGCTTGAAGAGATATTTGCCTGTATGTAAGCAAAATATCATTTGAACACAAACTTCGTGAAAAACTTATTATATTATCCCTATTTATTTTCTTATCGAATTAAGGGGGAATTATGATGTGGAAGGATTTGAGAATATATATTGTGAATAACAACCCAATGAAGGAAAGATATAGCTATGATGCAGAAAAGAAAGAAATTGGCCATGTAGAATACTGGCCACTGGTACGTCCCAAAGATGCAAGATATGGTGATATTGGCGTGTTATACTATGTACCCCAGCAAAGTTTTACAAGGTTATATATGTGTTTGGGAAAACTCACTGAAAAAAACAGAGATAACATAATAAAAAAATATGGTTTAAAAAATATAGATAACATATATGGAGGGTGCATATTCAAAGATATTTACAAATTTGAAACTCCTATAGGGGCAGTAAAATATGCGCCTCGTAATCCCATATTTGGAAAATTAAAGGATAAACATTTAGTAGAAATATTGCAAGATAAGCATGACCCAGGCAAAAAAGAATTTAGTCTTTATATACGAATTTACAGGTTTATAAAGTACTGGTTAGAAGTGACCAAAGAGACCAACTTATTACAGGAACATATGAAGTATCATAGTGATATCCATAAAGAGGTTCTCCAAAGATTCTCTCTTCTTAACAGTAATAGCAAGCCAGAAGAAGTTATTGAGAAAATACTCACATCACCAACAAACAGCTATAGAACCTTTAAAAAGATGTTTGGATGGCCAAGAGCCATTCCTAATTTTATATCTCAGGCAAATGATGATGAGAAATACGAAATGATAAAGATATTGAAAGATATGGATTCCTCAAATGTATGGAAAGATGAATGGGTAGATAAAATGTTTTCATACTTAGACAAATACGCACATACAGATGAGGTCCCTTCAAGAAAAAAGAGAAAAACCATGTTATACACATTACTTGCAGAATTGTATGGATACAGGCATATAAAAAGCCATCCAATATACAATTCTCCTGTGAGGCATACATTGGAGAAATTATTCGCTCTTAAACCAAATGAGCTCCAAAACAATTATCTTGAATATGAAGAGTATTTCTACCGTTTAAGAGATTTTTACAAAGCAATAATGTGCTATATAAAGCAAGATAATTATGAAAAAATTTGCGAGTTTGTTGGTGCGAGTGATGAAGATGAGCTAAATATGGAGATTGATTGTATCCTATGGTATACATATTCTGGGAAAGAGACCTTGGGAGAGAAGCTGAAGGAGTTTATAGATGAACAATTCTATTTAATACCAAATACAACTGAAAATTCTACAGTATATAAAGAGGAAGCTATCACTACACTTTTAAATGATAAAAACCAAATTATTTTATATGGCCCTCCTGGAACTGGTAAGACATGGATTGCAAATAAATATGCAAATAAATATGGGGGAAATAACGTTGAATTTGTAACTTTTCACCCATCTTTTTCTTACGAAGATTTTGTTGAGGGAATAAGGCCCATCCCTGGAGATAATGGTGAGCTTAGATTCGTTGTTGAGGAGGGAACTTTTAAAAGATTCTCAAGAGAAGCGTACAACCAACTCATGGACTACTTGGGAAAGGATATTGAGTGGATGGAAGATGAAGATATTCCAGCCACAAAACTTGAGGATATTGAAATATCCAAGGAGGATTTTGAGGATGCACTCAAAACCTCTCCAAAATTCTACCTACTAATAGATGAGATAAATAGAGGAGATATAAGTAAAATATTTGGAGAGCTAATAACTCTACTTGAAAACGACAAAAGGGTATTTAGAGATAACGCTATGATTTCAACACTTCCATACTCAAAGAAGAAGTTTGGTGTACCCCCAAACTTATATTTGATAGGCACCATGAACACTGCAGATAGAAGCATAGCTCTTATTGATGTTGCACTAAGAAGAAGGTTTGGATTTTTAGAAATTATGCCGAACTTAGATATGATTAAAAAAGAGCTCAATGTTAATACTCTGCCAGAAGATACAAAAATATTGGCTAAAAAGGCAATAGATGCGTTAGGTGAAATAAATAAAAGAATTTCTGAAAATTATGACAGAGACCACCAGATTGGCCATTCTTACTATCTTCAATTGAAGAATATAGCCGATAAAGAGTATTTTGAGAACAAACTGAAAAGTATTTGGCTTTATGAAATAATTCCACTCTTGCAGGAGTACTTCTATGGTGACTCAAAGAAGTTAAGCAATATATTATTCCCCTGCAACACTGAAGAAATTGATGTGTTTGAATGTTATAAAAAACTCATTGATGAAGACTTAGAGGGATTTCTGGATAAAATTAAAACTCCAAAGTGAGTAATTATGTTGGAAATTTCACTGAAAGAGTTTGAATCTATCAAATACGAAAAAGGCAAGGAAAATTATCTGGAAGAAAATGTACTGCACTTAAAAAACCAAACTATTGAGGCTCTATGGGAATTAAATCAAAAGATAAATTTTTTAAGAATAGGCAGAGATGAGATAAAAGCAAAAAATTGGGTCGGTCTTGTTCAAGTAGACAATTTAAAAATCCAGATATATCCCAAATTCGCAGAGGATAAAAGTGTTGCCCTGAGAAATCTATTGAAGATGCTGATGATTGGAGAAGAACTGGGTTTTAAAGATGCTGATATAAACTCAATATCAGAGATGAAGTTTGATTCTTTTCTGGAAATTCTAATTGCCATATATTCCATAAAATTACTGGAAACACTTAGAGGAGGGGAGTATAGAGAATATGTATACGTAGCTGAAGAACGGAGCTATGTAAAGGGGCAAATTGATTTCCCTAAATATGTCCGTCAATGGGAACGAAGATACCGCATACCTATAAGGTACAATGATAGAAATTTAAATAACCTCATAAATATGACACTCAAATATACAGCATTTATGATGGAAAAATACACATCTTCTCAAGAAAATTATCGCAGATTACACAATGCTATAAATTTGATGGATGCAGTTGACCTTAAGCCAATAGATGCTCAAACCATAGACAACATATATTTTACTCGATTAAATGAGTACTTACATCCGCTGGTAAACATGGCAAGATTATTCTTAGCCAATATAATTATACAATTTATAAGCGGAAGGAGGAAAATCTTCGCATTTTTCCTACCTATGGAGCGTGTATTTGAGAAATTCATCGCAAATACGCTAATTAAAGAGAAATTGATAAATCAAGATTTGAGCATAAAAATTCAATATGGAAAAAAGCATCTCTTAAAGAGCACAAAAGGAGAAAGACTATTTCTTTTAATACCAGACATCATAATTCTACCTCAAAACAAAAATTATAGTGCAATCATTGACACAAAGTATAAATTATTAGATGGTTCTGATAAAAAAGCAGGTGTTTCACAATCTGATGCTTATCAAATGTTTGCATACTCTCAAATGTACAAAGCCAAGAAAGTCATGTTGCTCTATCCAAAGATTAAAGAGGAAATATCTCGTAACTGGGTATTTGAAGACAATGATAACGAACTGTTAATAAGAACTGTTGACTTGAATATCGATTTGGTTGACTCCTGGAAAGAGTTTATTCAAAATATGAAAGGTATAATTAATGACCTTTTGGGAGAATGTAGCAATTAGGGGTTTTCTTAGCTCTTAAGAAATACTCAACACTCGCTAAAGTGCATAAGTTAGAATAATCCATAATATGATAATACCCACTGGATAAAGGTACACCCTGTTACTTAGTTCATGCATTATCTTATACCTACTTATATTCGCACCAAAATAATAGAATAAAGATGTAAATACTCCCGTAATTTTGCTCATTGTAATTCCCAATATAATCAAACTCAATGTGCCTGTCTTAAATATTGAGAAAATAGACCATATAGAAGCTATCAAAGATATTGCTCCAGCAACATGCTTACTCTTTCCTCTGGTTTGAAATACTATTAATCCTGACACAAACCAGATAAAACACCATATCAAGTCAGCCACTCCTAACATGCTTTCACAAATTTTTATCTTATTATGTAAAATAATCTCCGAAGCTTTTGAAGATAGTATTCTAATTACAGAGAAAATTTAAAATAACCCATCCATATTAAATTATAAACTTGTAGGTGGCACTATGCTTAATGAAACCGATACCCGTGCAAAATTGATAAATCCAAAATTATACGAAGCAGGATGGGATGAAGGAAAGATAGGGAGAGAATTGAGGATAACTGAGGGGCGAATAATTGACGACTATGGGAATAGAAAAGATGCTCTCAGACCGGATTATATCCTTTTCTTAGAACCTAACTTTCCAATAGCGGTTGTGGAAGCAAAAGATGAGAGTCATCATCACGCTGCAGGAATGCAGCAGGCCAAGAGATATGCCAAGATGTTGCATGTTCCATTTGCTTACTCAACAAACGGTCATAAAATAGAAGAATACGATTTTATCACCAAGAAGCAAACCACATTGTCTGAGTTTCCCTCACCTGAGGAGCTTTGGAGAAGGTACTCTGAGTGGAAATTTGGAAAAGTTGTGCCTCTTAAAAGAGAGGAGAACCCTCTTACCTATCCATTCAAGGTTTCCTTTGGTAAAAAACCCAGATATTATCAGATTGCTGCGGTTAAGAATGTAATAGAGGCCTTCCTTGATGGTAAAAAGAGGATTCTTCTTACAATGGCCACAGGTACTGGCAAAACGGAAGTTGCCTTCTGGGTTGTATGGAAGCTTTACCATACAAAGAAGATACGAAGGGTGCTTTACATAGCAGATAGAACAATGCTCAGAGACCAAGCCTACAACCGCTTTGAGCCATTTGAAAATAAGAGAGACCTCATAATTGAAGGAAAGACACCAATGGTAAGAGATATCTATTTTGCCACATATCAGACTTTATATTCTGAAAAGGATGGGAAGAGATTGTACAGAAACTATCCTCCTGATTTCTTTGATATGATTATAATTGACGAGTGCCACCGCTCTGGGTATGGTCGCTGGAAGGAGATACTTGACTATTTCAGCAGTGCTGTTCACTTTGGTATGACCGCCACGCCTAAGAGGGATGATAACATAGATACCTATGCATATTTTGGCGAGCCTGTATATATCTACAGTCTGGGTCAGGGTATTGAAGATGGTTTCTTGGCACCTTACAAAATTCACAAAATCTATATGAACATTGACAAAAAGGGAGGGATAATACTTGGGGAAGTGGCAAGTGAGGGAGCCATAATCAATGTTCCGGAGAACATCAAGCCAAAGGAATTTTACACGGTGGGGGAGTTTGAGAAGAAGATAATACTTCCAGACAGAACAGAGGCAATGACAAAGAAACTTGCTGAGATACTAAGAACCTATGGACCCATAGATAAAACTATCGTGTTCTGTGTAACCAAGGAACACGCTCTAGATGTGGTAAAAATACTCCAAAACGAACTTGCTCCAGATGTGGCAACCACAGGAATAAATGTGGACGAGTATGTTGTGAGAATTGTTGATGAAGAGCCAAATGTTAAAGAACTCATAGATAAAATGGCAGACCCAGAATCTCCCACACCCGTTATTGCAGTTACGGTGGATTTGCTAAGCACAGGCGTAGATATACCACCCGTTAAAAACATAGTGTTTATGAAGCCTGTGGCCTCAAAGGTACTTTTCAAGCAAATTATGGGCCGTGGAAGCAGAATAAGTGAAGATGCTGATAAATTCTATTTCAGAATCATTGATTTTGTTGATGCTACAAGATTGCTTGACCCCTGGGATATGCCTACAGAGGTTCCACCACCCGAACTGCCTGAAGGACCATATGATTATTACATACGTGGAAAGGTTGTTGATGATGAGGATGGACACCCTGTATCCAATGCGAGGATAACTGTTCAAATTGGAGTTAACTCAATTGTTCCCGGTAGGACGGATGAAAAGGGAGAGTTTGCAATCTCCAATCTCCCAAGGGTGCCAGTTAGGGTTAAAGTTGAAGCAAAGAATTACAAGCCTAGAACGGTGACTGTGGATACCATGCCTTCTGGAGATAGAATTGGGGTCGTTATAGAACTAAAAAAGAAGAGACCGACAGAGGGAAAAATAGTTGTGGAGGGCATTAATGTTCATATTGAGGAGGAGATATATATTGAGATTTCTCCTGGTCAGAAACTCTCTCAGGCCAAATACATTGAGTATGCCAAGGAAAATGTAAAGAAAAAAGTGTTGACCCTTGATGATTTGAGAAGGATATGGGTTAATAGAGAGAGTAGAGAAAGATTTCTTAAAGAGTTGCAGGATAAGAGTATAAATCCTGAGTTAATCGCTCAGCTTATGAATAGGCCCGATGCTGACGCATTTGACATTCTAGCTCATATTGCCTTTGATGCTCCAATTCTGAGCAGAGACGAGAGAGCAGAAGTGCTCCTCACAGAGAAACAGGAGATAATAAATTCATTCAATGAAGTGGCTAAGGGAGTACTTTTAAACTTGATTGAAAAATACAAACTGGGTGGCATTAATGAAATAAGCCCATCCGCCCTGGACACGCCTGATATTCAGAGAATAGGTAAGTTGCAGGAGATAATAAATGCCTTTGGAGGTATTGATAAACTCCAGGAAGCACTTCAGGAGCTTTCGGAGGGTCTGTATGAAATAGGGGGGTTTAGATAATGGATAGGTCCATGCTTCGCTCAAAATTCAAGGCCGCCGCTGATACATTGAGAAATGAGATTGCTTCGGTAAACTACATAATCCAGTTGTCCTGGATGCTCTTTCTCAAACTTTACGATGAACTAGAGGATGAGAGAGAGTTAAAAGCCAAGTTGAGCAACAGTGTATATACAAGAAATATCCCGCCACCATACAGGTGGAAGGACTGGGTTCACAAAGATATGAGAGATGAGGAAGTCCTTGATTTCATAAACAACAAGCTTTTCCCGTTTCTTGCGGAACTTGATGGAAGCGGTGAGAGGGAATTGATATCCACAATATTCAGTGGCAAGGAAATTCAGAATTTTCTGAAAGATGGTTATGTTCTCAAAGAAGTGGCTCTGGATTTGGATTCCTTGGAACTGAAAACCAGGGACGATATATATGTAATCTCAACTCTTTACGAAGAACTTTTGCCTGAGATTGGGGAGATGGGCAAGTACGCTGGAGAGTACTACACCCCACGACCTGTAATTAGGCTGATGGTGAATATAGTTAATCCAGAAATCGGTGAGAGAATTCTGGACCCGTTTATGGGCTCTGCTGGCTTTCTTATTGAGAGTTACAATCACATTCTGAGGAAGAAGAAGGTTATGACCACCAAGGACAAGGAGAATCTTGAAAACATGTTTTACGGCCAGGAGAAAAAGGACATACCATATCTGATTGGCATAATGAATCTCCTTCTTCATGGAGTTCCAACAACGCACATATACAAGATGGATACCTTTGCTGAGGATGTAAGAAAGATTCAGGAGAAGGACCGGTTTAACATAATTCTCACAAATCCGCCATTTGGAGGCAAGTTTGATAAGAGGTACAAGGCAAATTTCCCGATTAAGAGTTCAGATACAGAATTGATGGCTTTGCAGTATGTGATGAGAAAAATCAAGCACGGTGGCCGAGTTGGCATAGTGGTTCCTGAGGGCATGCTATCAAACACAACCGGCCCATTTGTCCGTGTTAGAAAAGAATTGCTGGAGAACTACAATGTTCATACCATTATTTCCCTGCCCAAGGGGGTGTTCACGGCCTCTGGTAAAACATCCGTGAAGACAAATCTTCTGTTTTTTGATAGGACTGGAGAAACTAAAGAAATATGGTACTACGAGATTCAACCTCCAGAGGGTATGAAGAATTTCACCAAGACCCGGCCAATGATGGATGAGGACTGGAAGGATTGCTTTGAGAAATGGAAAAATAGAGAAGTTGGAGAAAACTCCTGGATTGTGCCAATGGAGGATGTGGATGATGAGACTTATGAGCTCACACCCAGAAATCCCAGCAAGTTGAAAAAGAAGGAGTACAGGCCAGCAAGAGAGATTTTAGAAGATGTTGTTAAGGACGAGAGGGAAGTAATGCATCTGCTGGAGGAGTTGAAGGGGTTGCTGAGATGAGTGCCGCTCCAACCCTTGAAGATTTTTTCGATTCCAAGCCCCAAAAGCCGTGGGAAGTTGAGGGGGTTGGGTGGAAAGAGGTGAGATTGGGAAATGTGTGTGTCATAAATCCAAAAAAATCTGAAATTAAAGATTTATTGAAAAAGAACATAGAAGTTTCTTTTGTGCCTATGGAATATGTAGATGATGTAGAGGGAAAAATAATAAAGTTTGACGTTCGTCCCATTCAAGAAGTTTATAAGGGATATACTTACTTTAGAGATGGCGATGTTATATTCGCAAAGATTACACCGTGTATGGAAAATGGAAAGGCTGCAGTTGTTAAAGGACTCAAAAACACAATAGGTTTTGGCTCAACCGAATTTCATGTCATACGTCCAAAGGAAAATATCTTGCCAGAGTATATTTTTTACTTTATTCGTAGGAAAGCCTATAGAAAAGAAGCAGAGATACATTTCACGGGTACTGTTGGGCATAGAAGGGTTCCTAAGGAATTTGTTATAGGCACCAAAGTCCCCCTCCCATTCCGCAACGGCAAGCCGGATTTAGAAACTCAAAAGAAAATCGTTGAATACATTGAGGCAAACTTCTCAAGGATTGACAAAATTCTGGAGAAGAAAAAGAAAGAACTTGAAAGGCTTGACGAACTCTGGGAAAGCGTTCTGGAGCAGGCGTTTAAGCCGAAGGAGGGCGAGGAGTGGAGGGGGGTGAAGTTAAAAGATATTTCAATTATAAACCCCAAGAAATCTGAAGTAAGAAAACTCCTTGATGAAAATGAGGAAGTTTCTTTTGTTCCTATGGAATATGTGGATGATGAGCAGGGAAAAATTGTAAAAATGAAAATAAGACCCTTAAAAGAGGTTTATACGGGGTATACCTACTTCAGAGATGGTGATGTTATATTCGCAAAGATTACACCATGCATGGAAAATGGCAAATCTGCTATAGCCACTGGATTAAAAAATGGAATTGGCTTTGGCTCCACAGAATTTCATGTGATTAGACCCAAAGATAATATTTTTTCAAAATACATTTTCTATTTTGTGCGAAGAAAATCATACAGAGAGGAAGCCGCACAGCACTTTACGGGTACAGTGGGTCATAGAAGAGTTCCAAAGGAATTTATTATGAACTCTAAAATCCCCCTGCCCTTCCACAACAACCAGCCAGACCTTGAAAAGCAAAAAGAAATAGCAAACTACCTTGATGGAGTTTATGAGAAAATCAAAGCACTGAAAGAGAAGATACAGGGGCAGATTTCGCATCTGGAGGAGATGAAAGAGAGCATTCTGGAGGAGGTGTTTGGGCATGAAAAATAAGGTGTATTACTGGGAAATACCTGCCTATAGTGGGGAAGATAGTGAATATGAAGAGCCTTCATTTTATGAAATTGGGGAAGATGACAATGAGGAAATTAAATTGAATGATGTTGTAAAAGACCTGGAAAGTAAATTACTAGGAGAGAAACTGCAATTTGCAGAAGTAAAACCCAGAGTGCCATCTGTGAAGAGATGGATTCAAACACTCATAGAGAAATACCCTGAAAAGATAAATGATTATGCCAAATATCTTTTAGAGACTTTCAGAAGTTCTTTATACTCTCGTTCAAGAGAGAAAGAAAGATTGGTGGTTGGCATCATTCTATCTAAAGATATACTTTTGCTGATTCATTCAAAAAAGGACCCTTCTCTTGCACAACACAAAGATGAGATTTTCACTGGTCGGCTGGTTCTCCATCCGAAGAACATATTGAGAGCTGCAATAGTAAAAAGAGATGGTAAAAATTTAATATTTGGAGCTTACGAGTATAACAGAAGATGGAGCAAAGGACATGCAGAGTTCTGGGGTATTGACCCATCTTATGTAAATTGGGATTCCGTAGGAGAGGTGGCGCTCACTGTGAAAATTTCCGGTTTTGAATATCCTATTCAGCTGTCATTGGATTTGGAGGAAATAACTAAAATGTTTAAAAACAAAGAGATTAGTAGATTTGGAAAGATTGCTATTGCACAGATGCAGGGAGATATTATTTACATAGATATGATGAGAAAAAGATACACGTTTCAGGATTTTTATGACCTATATGTTACTAGAAAAGAGAAGCTTGACAAATACAAGAAGCTATTTAAAGAGAGGATTAGTCCATATTCTTTATTTTCTTTTGATTCTAATTTAAAAGATAGGTACAAATACATTGAGGACTTTGAGAAACTATCTGAGATAACTCCAGAAGGCGAAAAGGTAGTGGAATACAAAAATCACCCTTCCTTCTTGATATGTTCCTTCACAGAGGCTTACCCAGGGGTATATGTTAGGCCTACACTTCTTAAAGCATTTTACGATGCGATATTTAACAATAATATTCTTGATGTATGGCACGCAGGAGAGGAATCCTCTCTAGAATACCATCGCATAGGGGGATTGAAAGTATATAATATTTTAGAGATTCCGTCAGATATTGAAAGTGTAGCTAACAGAATACTTGATATAATGAAAGATTCCACGAGTATCAAAGAAAAGCTAATTCTACAACTCGTATTTTCGCATATTTGGTATGAACATCTAAGAAACACACATTTCAAGGCACTTTTTAGGTACATTATAAATGACATAATAATTCCTGAGCTTAGTTATCAGTTTAGAAACAAAGGAATTGGAACTACTGAAAAATATTTAGAATTTAAATCAGGAGACGAGGTTCTTGGTGGGACATCTAAATTTGTTAAAAAGAAATTAATACCAGATATAAAAAGCTATATTGAAGGTAACACACTTTCAAGACTGGCTATTCTTTATGGGATAGAAGACAATGGAGAGATAGAGGCGCTTAGACATCTCAAAAATGACATAATAACCTTAATTGAGGAGGAGGCAAATAAACTACTGGAGAAAGAGTGTGTGAAAATAAAGACGTACTCCATACCAGTACCAGAAAATCAAAGGTTGCTGCTTATATTGATACTTCCAAAGGAGAAAATGGTTGTGATGTAAATGTTTTGGAGAAAGAGAGGTATTGTTAAAAAATTTAAAGTTTATCCTTCTAAATTGGAAGAAAGTAAGGAGGGTTGGGTATGGATACCTCCCAAGTTGAGACTTAAAACTGATTTTATTCTAATTAAAAATCCACAGAATCGGAGGGTTATAATCGCCGAAAGGAGAGTTATTGATGAAAATTATCTAAATGCACACACAAACCTAAAGAAAAATTGTAAGAATGTAAATGAGTGTATGGCTATGAATGAGTTCTATAGGAACAGATTAGGTATTAAAAAAGGAAGATAT
The DNA here is from genome assembly GCF_056175085.1 of Candidatus Aciduliprofundum sp. HYA1. NCBI lineage: Archaea > Methanobacteriati > Thermoplasmatota > Candidatus Aciduliprofundum > Candidatus Aciduliprofundum sp. HYA1. Next base: position 705,162 of record NZ_CM149694.1, on the reverse strand, counting down.
TATGAATTAGAAATAAGAGATGTGAAATCACCAATCAAAAAATATATAAGAGCACCATTACACCACCCCAATGCTTTTGTTAGAGTTAGCATAACTGTGGGTATTTTATCTTTCATTGTGGGATGTATTGGGATTGTAATTAGTTTATGCTTTCATTTTGTTCCGTAAATTACCTCCAATACTGAATTTTCGGAACAAAATATATAAATCATTAGCGATATGTGCATTATATATCGGGTTTCTCTAGTATTTTCTTGTTTGGGCCTTCTACACTCCATATAAAGTAAAAACCGAACCGAAACTGACAATTAATTCAAAATAAAGAAACTTCAGAAAAAGGGTTAAATACCCACACCTCCTTAATTTCCATAATGACCCTTGAATCCCTGGAAAAAGAGGTAGAGATATTCTCTGGAGAAGATGTTTTTACAGGCAAACTGATTAGATTACAGTCAGATTGGCTTGTATATGAAGATGAGGAGGGAAAGCATCTGCTTCCGGTCTCCCCTTTCTCTCTAATCATCCATGATGCAAAAGATATAACCAGCAGAATTGAAAAAGAAGATTTTTTTATCAAACTCTCTTTAAACCCCAACACAGTGTGACCTCAATATTTTTATACCTGTCAGGTATTATACCTGTGGGGTATAAAATGAAATTCTACGATAGGAAGAAGGAGATGGAGATACTCCGCAGAGCGAGGCGTGTGGCCATAATTGGGAGAAGGAGAGTTGGGAAAACTAGGTTGGTGGAGGAGACACTGAATCCAATCACCCTGTTCATTCCCGGAGAGAAGAATGAGGCAATAATAGCAAGAGAGTGGGTTGATGAGATAAAGAGAAGAAGATACATTCCTCCATTGAGTACGATGAAGGATGTTGTGGAATTCTTAATGAGAGAGGGAGAGACAATATTCATAGACGAGCTGCAGAATGCGATGAAGGTCAATCCTTCGTTCCTGTATGATTTGCAGAGATTGCTTGATAAGTACAGGGATGCAAGGGTGGTGGTGACTGGCTCACTAATCAGTATGTCAAAGAGGATGATTGAGAGCTACCGTGCTCCTCTCTACGGCAGGTTTGATTACACCATCAAACTCAGAGAACTGGATTTTTCAACAGTGTATGAGATAATGAGAGATTTGGGATATGAAATTGATGATGCCGTAATAATGTGGTCTGTATTCGGTGGGTTACCGAAGTACTACGAAACTTTAGAGCATTTCAAGGTGCCCGTGCTTGATTTCATACGTATGATGTTCTACGAAGAGCCGTATCCAATGCTCAGCGAGGTCATGCTTATGCTCAAAGAAGAATTAGGGAAAGAGTACAAGACCTATTTCAGCATACTCCAAGCCATAGCAGATGGAAATTACACAAGTGGAGAGATAGCCGGATATATGGGCGTTAGAAGCACGGACATAAGCAAGTACATGGCCTCGCTCCTTAATGATTATGAGTTGATTACCCGCCGAAAGAACGCCTTTGGTAAGGGGAAGTACAGATATTACATAGCACAGAACCTCATTGACTTCTGGTTCAGAACTGTGTGGAAGAATTATCCCAAGTTTGAAACCAATGATGTGGAATTCTCCGAGGAAGATGTGAAAAAATATGTTGGCAGGAAATACGAGGCTCTGGTGGAGCAGTTCATACCAGAGCTGTTGCCCTTCAAAGTGAAGAGCATAGGGAAGTACTGGGGGAAGTATTCTGGAAAGGAGAAGGGTAAAGAGAGCTTTGAGGTGGACATACTGGCAGTGGGTGAGAAGGATATGGCAGTGGTTGAAGTGAAGTGGTCAGAGATGAGTGCAAAGGATGTGCAGAAAGAGATGGATAAACTGAGAGAAATGGCTCAAGAAATTAAAGATGATAGGAAGAAGCATCTGGTGCTCGTGGCAAAGAATGTGAGCAAAAAAATGGATAATGTGTATGACCTGAGAGACCTGGAAAGGATTATGGTTGGGTGAAGTATATCACCCTTTTCTTTGTTTTCTTGTCTACCTTTCTCTTCTTCACTGGATAATATTAAGGTAGTACCAGTGTTACTCTTGCCTTCTCATATTTTGTAAGTTCTCTGGTTTCATAGAATTTATGGCTATTGCCTCGCAGTCACTAGAGCAGTACGCATTGTTTTCTTGTGTTAAGGTCTCTCTTAATTTATAAAATTAGTTTGCTAGGAGGACTTTTTATGTTTTCAATTTTCTATACTACTCGTCATATATTTCTAAACAGGCAAGGATATCTTCAATAGTATTATAGTGTAGAGTGCCTTCTTCTTGGGATATTATAAAATTCAATCTATCTTGAATCTTTATCAATAATTCCCCCTAGCCCACTACTGTCAGAATACATGTTCATTCTCCTAATATTCGGAAAAAGGGTTAAATACCCACACATCCTTAATTTCCATAATGACCCTTGAATCCCTGGAAAAAGAGGTAGAGATATTCTCTGGAGAAGATGTTTTTACAGGCAAACTGATTAGCTTACAGCCAGATTCTCTTGTATATGAGGATGAAGAGGGAAAGCATCTACTTCCGGTCTCCCGTTTCTCTCTCATCATCCATGATACAAAAGATACAACCAGCAGAATTGAAAAGGACAAAAAGAAGATTTTCATCAAATACCTGCTCATAAACGGTGCTCTATTCCTAATTGGCCTGTTGTTCATAATATTGCTACGGGTGAGATGAATGGGATTCAGTGATATGTTTAAGGATAAATCCGTGATGATAAAAGTTGTGGATTCCATAGCATCCGAGGCAGATTACAGTTACTGGGTGGAGGGAAAGATTGCCGAGGAGACAGATAATTTTATTGTGATTAGAAACGCTATAATCGGCTATGAAAATTACACAATTGACGAGGCAAAAGAGGTGATAATAAACAAAGGATTTGTTACAAACATCAAAGAATCAAAGGGAAATGAAGTGGATATGGAAATTCTTAGAAGGTATCGCAAAAACCGGCTTGACTGGGTTGTTGGAGCGATATTCTTCCTGTTTGGGATGGGCATGGGTTTGATTGCTACCAGTGTTTATCTTTACTTTTTAGGATAATATCTCCAAATAGGAGACTAATGACATCTCTTTTATTCTTCTGATTTGGCCTCTTGTGAATCATAGGCTTTACTTGCACTCTTCAGGGCCAAATACAGCATGTACTTCTCCATCTGCCTTCTGTTTAACATGCCCATCAACGTTTGCATATCCTCTTTCAAATCACGTAAGGTCTTGAGTGCCTTTGTGTACCTGATTTTCCATAACTCCACTTCAGCGTCCTTTAACTTGTACCGTTCCCGCAGTTCAAGCAACGATTCTGCGTCCTTCTTTGCTTCAAACAGTGCAACAAGGTACTTATCAGCATAGTCAACAAATGCGTGGGGATTTGATGAGTACTCTTTCAGCTTATCATACCACTCGTAGGGTGGAATATCCATCATCTGAATTACAATGAAGAGTACCTGAGTTCCAAGCTCTAAGATTATTTTGAGCAACCAGTTTTCCTTTTCGGCCAGGATACCTATCTTGTCTGCAAAGTTCTTATCATACATATTCATGGTGGCTGTGATTTTTGTTATTGGTCTAGTGGATTTGGGTTTCTCCTGGCTCTCCTTTTCCTGCCTTATTTTGGGAGAGTAGAAGGCCACTCCGTACATCTTCTTCATCAGGTTAGTCAGTCTAGTAACCATCTCTGAAATCTCATCTTCACTCTCAAACTCCAGCTTCTCATTCCTTTTATCACTGCCATCCAGGGAGATTAGATAGAAATATGCAGTATTTCCCTTGTATTTCACACTTTCTCTGAATATATATCCCTCTCTCACCAGCCGCTCAAGCCGTTCGTATCCTGTTTCATGGGCATTGGTATCTTCCATTTTTATCACCAATAATTTATATGCACTAATGCTTTATAAATTTTTTGCAAAGAGACATAGTGTAGAACTGGATTTCTGTAATAATTTGTATTTATTTATATTACATCTTATATCATCTGATTAGGGGTTGAACTTTTTACATGAAATTCCACAGAATTTCCACTAATAGGGAAACCAATACAGTATTCATTTTTCCAAAATTTACAGTTGTTTCCAATGTAGAAGGTATGTAGGTATGAGGTATAGAGTATAGAATAATACATTAGAAAATGGGAAAATTACTTAAAAATCCCCGGTATTGAAATATACCAAATCCCATAAAGTTGCGTGAGTTTTTTACGCACAATCCTGCTATAATATGGAAATTGTAAAAAGATTTATCAAATTGTCAAGAGGAAGCTTTGTGTCTCCTATAGTAAGGTATGGCTATTCTCTGATGTATTAATGTCTTGGCCATTAAATTGCTCACTGTTATTATCTGTCCCTCTTCTAAAGGACCTATATCCCTCTCGGTATCTGCTATTTTCTTTCCCTTCATATTCTTTGGTACTTTTATTATAAGCACCATTCTCTTCTCATCCTTCATCTTTATCCACCCATTCCACCTAACCCGCGCAACCCGCGCGACCTATACACACGCCTGAGATTTTTTTGTTTATAAATAGATAGATACATCAATTTAGTACCCCCGTGCATATAGGTCACGCGGGTTAGGTGGGTCGCGCGGGTATATCTAGTAACTCCCTGACAGATGGATAATGTACTCCCTCTATTTTCAGCTGGTTAGGTACATCAATGATATTATTAACATCTCTGTATCTCTTCCAGTTCTCTATCCAGCGGCGGGTACTTTTTATTTTTACTACCGTAGGAGTTTTACGCTTGCCATTAATTTTTATATCCATCCTCTTAGCAACAAACCCTAACTCCACAAGTATCCTCTTCACAACTATGGCAGGAAGCCCGGTATGGTCCCTTATCATCCCCGTAGTAACAACCTTAAATTTACCATTAGAGCCCTCATCTCTCAACTCAGGCTCCTCCATATAGTCAACATATTCTGGCAACTCCTCCGAGGTAACGTAGCCAAGTGCCATATCCACAACAGCATTGAAAACAATACCCTCATTAGAATTCGCCCTCTCCTCTGCTATCTCTTTCTGTCTTTTTATAAGCCAGCCTATGAACTTGTTATCCATTTCATCTCCAAACAGAGGGAGTATCACCGATAGTGGTGAGGCCAACTGTTTCAATCTCGGTTCAATCGGTAGTTTTTTCACCGCCTCTATTTTTTCTCCATCCACCCTGCCCCAGTTCTTTAGAGTAAATCGGGCCAATATGTCTCTTATGACCAGCACCTCTTTTTCATACATCTTAGGAAGCACAGGTGGAATATCAGGATTAAGTGTCTCTTGAGGAGATATGGAAAGAATTCTACCCTCTGTAGCACTATCTCTGAAAGGTTCTCTCATGCTGAATATCTTGGGAGAGAACGAATCGTATATTTCTATATCATTTGGATTATTTGGGTTACTTAGAATGGTGGGAGAATCCTTTTCAAATCCACTGTTTATATATTTTATAATCCTGTCCTCCTGGTTACCCTTTAAATCAGCCTCATCCATTACTAAAGTACCCTTATATCTTTCTTGAACTCTCATAATCGCACTCCTGGTGGCATTGCCATCAATTATCAATGGATAAAAGCACAAGTTTCCAGTAACACGCAACATTCTGCTTTTACCCTTACCAGAATCTCCCAAAAACCTCAGGTACGCCACCGTATTGGATTTCCTATAGAACCATGTAAATATTATGTAAAACGCCACCAACTCCATATCACTTTCCTCCAAGTCTACATATTTGGATATATGTGCTAGTAAAATATCCAATAGTTCTTTTGCATTAACATCAGGAGCTTTTACTATTTCAAACGATGGATACCTCACCGGAAGTCTAGTACCATTCTTTCCTTTCTTAATTTCAAGGGGTTTGTAGATTTTTCCGTTTATCTCCACATAATCCGTAAGCTCTATAGTGTCACCCTCTGAATCATAATATGCAAATTTGTATGTATCCTCTCCATCCCATACCGCAAGATATATTCTATCACCCGTTTCTACATAGGCCATCCTGTACTCCTCATCCTTAGATGTATTGACATCTCCTATGAGCCTCACTAGATACCTGTCCAACTTTTTTAAATCCCTATTTTTTAATATATCTTTCAATCCCTTATATCCTCCAGAACCTTTATAACCAACAAGTTTCTCTGGCGGCAGCGTGTAGGCCCTATCCAGATTGGCGAGCCTCACCGATTTCTCAGTATCACCACTCTCTTCTATTATTCTCATAAGTATTTCTCTTGCCCTCTCTTTAGGTACTCCTTTCTTTCTCATATAACCCAAAAGTGCAAATTCTACCTCATCCCTCTGGCCCTCCTTCCAGTACTGCACAATAATATTCACTATTTTCCCAATTGCATCGCTTATTCCTTCATTTTCTTCTGCAAGCTCTTCAACCACCGCGACAACTTCCTTCCACTTTTCTGCATCCACTTTGAGAGGAGGATTGTCTCTCACAACACTGTATTCATTCCTACTCCCTGGATGTACAGATGGGGGTAGAACTGCATAGCTGCCCTCTCCCAGTATATCAATGCCCTTAAAATGTCTTGGAGTGACTGGCTCTGAGGTTCTAAGGTAAACATGATAGCCCCTTCCAGTTTTGACAATAAATGTGCTCTCTGTCAAATCTAAAAACCGTTCCTTGAACTTTTTATAGACCGCTACATCATCAAAATCCAAAACCACCAGATTACTACTTACTCTGCCGCATATTACTCCTATGTTTCCATTCTGGGGTATCTTTTCCATAGGATACCTCTTTTCCCTGTATTTACCCCATTTTACAGCAGGTTCCTTGCTTCCGTCCCTTAGTGGAATGACGTTAAATCCCCACTTACTGTACTTTCGGAGATAAGTATTTATACCACTGTCTCCATTATTAAATGCCCATATATCCTTCTCTTCTTCCATTTTTTTCACACCTCCAGCCCTTTTGCCTCCTCTTCTGGAATATATCCCCGTCTGGCCAGCTCTTTCTTCACTGCCATTCTTATGAAATCTGCCATGCCTATACCAAGTGCACTAGAGGCTTGTTTTAGTCTCTGAATATCGCTTTTGCTAATTCTTACACAGATTACTTTTTCCAACATATTACTCACCTCAATATACCTATAGCAATTATTTAATATGTACACAACTATGTCACAAAATGTATGAACCACCAGGAAAAATCTTATAAAGAGAAAAATTACGAAGAGTTTCTAGAAAAGGCAGATGAGCTTTCTAAAATAATAATCCAAACATTAGCATTTTATCCAAAAGGTGTCAGAAGCATCAATAGACTCATAAAGAATATAAAAAAGTTGTATGGAGATATTCCAATAGTACAGAAAGATAGAAAGATTTTTTATAGAAGGATAAAATTTCTTAAAAGTAAAAATATAAAAGTTGTAGAGATTGATGAAAAAACCAATAGGAAATATAAACCAATTAAATTAAATCCAGACATGCTGGAATACACGGTGTATGGTATAATGAGGAGATGGATAAAATTATATCCTTCTCTATTTAAAGAGTATATAAATAAGTACCCCCCTCCCTTAAAAAATTACCCTGAGGAAGTTAACATGTTAAAGTTGATTCTTTTATCTGAATTGGAATACATTAAAAATAACATATTGGGTGATATATATCCTCATGGAGTTAAAGAGTTCCTTATATCTAATCTTCTTATTAGTAAGGATATGTCCATAATCTTACCAGATATTTTTAAAAAAGAGTTAATAAATGACATAATCTCAACAATGTATGAACTGGAACGTATTGCAGCAGATAAATTGTTTGAATATTATAAATATTGTGAAGGGATTTGTGATAATTTTTTCAAGAATACTTCATATCCAAATTATATCAAAAAAAAGAGAAATGATATATACTCCATATTTTTGAAGCTCTTATCTGCTGAATTGAATCGTATGATTAAAAATGGCAAAGAAAAAAATGAAACTGATGATAACCATCCTGAAGAAAATAGAAAGCATACCCTAACTCAAGAAGACATAAAGATACTTGAAGAAGCATTTAAAACTAAATTCAAAAAGAAAGACACCCTTATACCACTTGGTGAATGTACTAAAACCCTTTCAGAACTTATAATAGATAGTATAGATACATATATAGAAGAAAACTATAAAAATTTTAATAAAATATATGGAAGATTAAATAATATAAAAAGTAATTATGAAGTTTTCAATAAGATATCTCCTGAATTCCCTGAGTATATCTACGTTCCTTCAATACCCATTTAAGAAATAAATTTAAATAATCACAATTAATTACCTAAATAATGTCTGCGGGAAGACCCAAGAAGAAAAACGGGAGAGTAGTTAACTACTATCTGAGCGATGAAGTTCTGGACATGATTGAAAAATACAGGGGCAATCTCTCACGCTCTCAATTCGTGGAGGAGGCTGTGAAACACTATGTTTCTGAAATAACAAAAATAGAAGATTCTCCACCCAAGAAGGAGCAAAAAAATTATAATTCGCAAGGGCATAATCCCGGGAAGCGGGGGTTACCGAGCCAGGTCAAAGGTGCGGGATTTAGGGTCCCGTCCCGCAGGGGTTCGAGGGTTCGAATCCCTCCCCCCGCATTTAGGGTTTTCTCAACCAGTAGCCACAGTTTGGGCAGTACTCAAAATCTGGTTCAAGTTCGTAATTACAGACAGGACACCTTTTTTTCTCTTTCTTGAGGGAATATGCAAATAGCGATAAAAACAGAAGTACGAGAAGTGAGACGTATAGGAAATACCATTCAAATCCAGAGTGCTCGTTTGCCTCCTTCACATACCCATACTTTGGAGAGTAACCGTCATAATGCCTGGTGTCAAGGGGAACGAATGTCAAATTTTCAATGGTGGCACCAGCCTCTGCAGGGGATATGCCAACCCAGTAATGAACGTATTTTATGACTCCTCCATCCAGAAGCATGGTGGTTGACCCCGTGGACTCCATATAGTAGTACCTCGTGCCCTTGTAAACGAAGTAATCCCTCAGGTAAACCCTAAATGGCCCCGATGGATCACGGATATTGAGACCCACCGCAACATGGCCATAAACACCTCCATATATCACCTTCATAACAAAGAGTACAACATCGTATCCAAGAATGTACATTATTGTTGCCAGAAGCAGGGACTTATCCTCGCAGTCTCCACCCCGTTCCAGAAGGGTTTCAATGGGAAACTTGTAATAATCAAGAAATCCCGTGGACTTAAAATCACTAACGTAGGGAACATTCTGCACAAAGGAGAGTATGAAATTCGCCTCTGTCAACCTGTTCCATCCGTTTTCCCTTGCTATGGAATCCAGCATGCTGGCGAGTTCTTTCATGTACGTATCGTTTGGCGTGAGAAAATAGGCAAGGTAAGTGTAATTATCGCCAATCCTGTATCCGGCAGGATATCTGTGATAAAAGGAATAATCCGAGTAGGGAATGGACATGCTCATGCTCCATACATTACCCTCATGGGTTATCTCCGGCTTTGAAGTCCCGTTTATATATATGATGAGAGAGAAATGCTGTCCATAGAAATCCCACTGATAGCCCAGAACATTTGAACTCTCGGCATGGATCATGGGGGTGAATGAGGAGAGCAAGGTAAGCAGGATGAGCAATACAACCCTAATTTTCATCCTCCCCTCCCCCAAGTTCGTACCTGCAGTACGGGCAGAATTTCCACCGGGAACTCACCTCTCTCCCACAGTTTGGACAATGCGCATCTCTTGGTGGCCTCTTGACATCCGAATGAATAACAAATAGGATGGAGATTACTGAAAAAATCACGATTACACTTCCTGCAACAGCCAGAGGCCAATTCAGTGTCTTCTTGAATGTTAGGTCAACTTCTATGGCAGTTTTTGAATTGAAATTAGCAATGACAATATAGTATATTCCTGTCTTGGGAACAGAAAAACTCAATTCCATGGCTCTCCCCGTCTGGGTGTAATAACTTCCGTTGAAGGTGCCATTGTCCAGCAATTTGTAAAACTCGGATTTGCTCATTATATAAACGGTGAATGTGTGAAATGATGTGAGATTATAACTCACAACCTCCCCTCCGTACATCCTAAATCCTATGCCCCTGAATCCTCCCTCGGGAAGGTTTACTACCTCCGTATATGGATTGAACACTCCCCCCAGCACAACAAGGGTCATACCCAGCACAAATACAAGAAGCACAGCAATTTTTGCAGCATTCACGGCAAACTCAATTAAATCATCACATTTAAAACTTTGTAATTATCTGGACAAACCTTAAATATGTGGAAATAATAAAAAATACGATGAGCAGGATAATAAAAAGCAAGGTGAAATTCATCTCCCTTTACCTGGAAGAGGAATACCTCGCCGAGATTATGAGAATTCGTATCAAAAAATTCATTCGAGAGCTAAGAGAATTTGAGGATGAGCCAAAGAAAAGGTGATCCAATTTTAAAAATATTTAAATAATGCCAACGCAATGGTGGGGAAGATGAGTATAAAAAAGTATCTGGGTGGGTGGAAGTTTTATCTTGCGCTTATCACCGCATTTGCCATAATAATTCGCTCAATTCCCGCCTGGATATATTCGGCATGGGGTACCGATTTTGGAATTTATTATTCAATAACAATTGAGTTCCTCGTAAAGAAGAATCCGTTCTACGAATACCCCGCTGTCTGGGGTTCTTCTGGCTATGGCTCATTTCCCATGCTTTACTCCATAATACTGCTCGTGCACTTCTTCACGGGTCTTCCACCTCAAGAACTTCTCCTCAAAGTGCCACCGGTGATAGGGGGACTCTGCGTGGTTCCACTATACCTTATCGCATACGAACTCACGGGAAACAGGAAGATAGGCATAATATCCGCAGCATTGCTTGCAATCAACCCAATACACGTGTACCAGACATCCATGCCCTATTTACTCACGGTAGGTCATTTCTTCATGCTCTTCTCCCTGTATTTTTTCATAAAGTGGCTAAAAGAGGATAAGTACATATGGTACCTGATACCATTTTCAATAGCCCTTCTTCTGTCCCATCACCTGACCAATTACATCTACATAATCTCCATCACAGGCATAACATTTCTGGGTGGGATATACGGATTCATTCAAAAAAGGAATGTTAAAAAATCATTTCTCTTCATACTATTTTTCACCATCATAACAATCTCATACTGGATCCTCAGGGTTCCGGGAATGAAATATTTTATGACCTCTCCTTTTCATTATCTAATCCCATGGTACGGAACCGCATCCCTGGGAATTGCAATTATAATCTCATTGTACTTCATTTCCACAAGATTTCACACGGAATACAGAGGCAATATACTAAATCGTCTGGATTCGCTGAAGATATTAAAGGTGTTCTCAATCTCCCTGGGTGTATCATTCTCAATATTCCTGATCCTTGCCCTGATCGGACTTCGGGGCTACTGGATCCCGATAGTGGCTATTCTGTACTCCATACCCTTCATGCTGACCATAGGATTTATGGGAGTGGGATTTACAAGGTTGCATAGATATCCAAAACTGTTTCATATTGTTGGTGGATGGATGCTTTCCATAGTATCCTCACTGTTCTTTGGACTGGTAACATGGTCCTCTCTGGAGCCCTGGAGACACATAGAGTACCTCATGGAACCCCTTTCAATAGTTGGAGCCATAGGGATTGTGACCATTCTGGAAAGTAACGTATTCAAGAAGGTCTCTGTAAAGAGGAGAATAAAACTATCCGTGGAAAATCAATTCTACACTCCTCATCGACTATTTGGGGAGAATACCCTTGAACTTGCAACTCCCATGCCTGCTGGAATAGTTAAATCTGTGAGTGAGCCGATAACCTATGAGGAGAGAGTACCCATGGGCAGGGTATTTCAGATAATATTTGTGTTCGTTCTCACCTTCATCCTGGTTATGAGCGGCATAACCGCCTTTTCATTCATCAACAAGGTGGAACGCTCCACATCTGAAGGTGTCTCCCCCGTGGTCATGAGCGGGATAAACTGGCTGGTTGAGAATGGAAACAGAAATTACACCGTTGCCACAAACCATATGATCGGCACAATCCTGGAAGCATACGGATTCCCTTCCAGTTTTGAGTATGACTACAAGATATGGAACGCCACCAAATGGACAGAGTGTCTCGATGAACTTGAAGGTCTCAACAACACCTATCCAAAAATAGGCTATGTGGTGATAACCAAGGAGATGTACGATAATGGGGTTTTTGGATACAATAACTCACAAAATCCCCTGCAACCCCCAGTATTTATGGGCCGTGCAGGATACGAAAAATTCAAACACGAGCCATTCAAACTTATATTCCGAAACGCCACGGCGGATAACACTGACTGGGTGGAGGTATATGTGGTTGACTGGAACTACATATATTCCCATCTTCCACAACATGCAAACAAAACATCTCCAAAAACTGAATGATTTTCAGGTGTAAAAACAAAAATTAAAAAGAGTTAGAGAGGATTACTCCTCTGTTTCTTCTTCCTCAAGCTCTTCTTTCTTGGCTATCTTGTTCACCTGTACGATGACGTAGGCCACCAGTGCAAGGGTTATGATGACCAGTATCAGAACTCCGATCTCCCAGTAGAGAGTTGTGTTCACACTGTTTGCGGTGTTTGCGGTGTTGGTCTTGATGTTGTTCACATCGGTCTGCACGGTACCCAGGTTGGTCTGTATGGTTGCAACTCCGTCCTTTATGTCGGTGACGGTACCCTTTATGGTGCCGAGTGTGGTCTGTATCTCCACAACGCTGCCCTTGAGGTCGCTTATGCCCTTTGCATTGCTTACCACGGTTGCATTTATTGCGTTGAGTTTAACCTGCACGGTTCCCAGAGTGGTCTGTATGGTTGCAACATCACCCTGGAGCTTGGTTATCTTGGCATTCAAATTGTTCAGGGAGGTCTGTATGTTGCCAATATCAGTCTGTATTGTTGCAATGCCGTTCTGGATATCTGTGATCTTTCCATTCAGATTGCTCAGATCCGTCTTTATGGTGCCCAGAGTGGTCTGTATGGTTGCAATGCCGTTCTGTACATCCACTATATTACTGTTCAGTGCGGTCAGATTTGCCTGAATCTCACCATACATGGTCTCAACCATAACCATGCCATTCTGTATCTCTCCAACAATGGTGGCATTCAGCGCGCTCAGCTGTGCCTGCATCGTTACATTCAGTCCATTGATCTCTCCTGTAACCATCGCCATTCCATTCTGTATCATTGTAACCATTGCATTGTGGAAATCAGTCAGGTTCATGTTTATCTCGCCAACCACTGTCTGGATCTCCATTACAGTACCGTTGATGTTCATTATCACTGGCTTCAGATCATTTAGTGTGGCATTTACGTATCCAAGATTCGTCTGCAGGGTCACCAATGCTCCCTGTACATCCACTATCTTCGCATTCAGTGCGCTGAGATTTGCAAGAACCTCTCCGCCCATGGTCTGGAGCACAGCAACACCATTCTGGATGCTTGTAACGGTAGCATTGAGGCTATCCAGTGATGTCTGTACTGTACCAAGAGTGGTCTGGATCGTGGCAATACCATTCTGTACATCCACTATCTTCGCATTCAGTGCGCTGAGATTTGCAAGAACCTCTCCGCCCATGGTCTGGAGCACAGCAATGCCGTTCTGTACATCCACTATCTTCGCATTGAGGTCCGTTAGATTTGCCTGGATATTACCAAGTACTGTCTGTATGGTTGCAATGCCATTCTGCACATCCACTATCTTCGCATCCAATGCACTGAGATTTGCCTGTATCTCTGCTCCCGCAACCTTCAGATCGGCAATGCCATTCTTGATCTGTACAAGAGCAGGATTTATATTATCTCTAAGATACGCATAACTCACATTAACCGTATTCCATGTTCCATCTATGAGCGTCTTTATGGTGGCAATGTCCTTCGTCATACTTACATCCGCAAGCATACCTCCTACAACCACCGTGAGTTTTCCAGGCTCACTGTTGTATGGATAACCAGAGTACACGTTGTAATATCTAGGTTGGGTATTTCCATAATAACCTGGAGGAATGTAAAGGGTATATGCATAACTTACATTGACATAGAATACCCTAGACTGGGCATACTCCTGATTGGGCATTAGGAAGGTGGCATTCAGTGTTCCAGTTTCATTCCATACAGCAGGTCCCGCATACACAAGTGTGTTATCAAAGTAAACCTGCATCCTAGCACTTATAATAGCCACATGAGAGATAGATGGTGACTGAACAGTTACCGATGTACTCGTAGTCCATGTATAACCATTTGCATCTTTTATTGTGAAAGTTACCGTATATGTTCCGCTATTAGTAATCTGCAAATTACCTGTAGCATACCCAAAGTTATTGTCCATCTCTCCAGCAAATGTGTGTCCATCAATACTCAGAGATATTACACGGTATGGCATCGCTCCCCCTGTAACCTGACCATAAGCAACTATATTTGTAGGCACCGTTTGGCCTGCATCGGCTATTAAATTTAAATGAGGCACATCCACAACGATGAGTGTTCTAGTCATACTATATCCACAAGAACTGCCACTTGAACTACTGTCATGGATGACCACACTAAGGTTGTAACTTCCAGGAGTGGTATAGTACGCATGGACGATCAAGTGAACAGGAACCGTTATGGTGAAATTCAAGTAATCACCCTGCTTCACACCAGTTACTCCGGTGGTTGGTGACCAAGATGTATATGTATGCACATATGGTCCAAGATAAAGAGTTACGTGATATGGCACAACTCCAGCGGTGATATTTATGTATATATTTGTGTAATTGTAATAACCGATATCATTGTAAATAGTTCCGTTAGGACCATTTTCTAGATAAATCAAAGGAGGCGCCACTTCAAAGGAGGCAACCATCTGTGGAGGTGGGCTTACAGTAACTGTGTAATTGACATACACAGGTTGATTATGGCCAGTAGTATTGCTATAGAATATATACTGCACCCTGTAAATACCTCCATTCAAGAATGTATAACTATCCTCCAAGTACCAGTGAGGATCACACGGAATACCCGTGTACTGTGTGATAACTCCACTGGTCTCGTCTATAGGAATCATAGCCGATCCTTTGTAAATATGCCTGAAATAAAGAAGGCCATCTGTAGTATTACCTCCACTTAGATTCATAAAGAATGTGACCGTCAACGGAGCTACCCCCTGAAGGCTCAGTGGAGACGCTTCCCAATCCACTCTATGAAGGGCAACCTGATTCACAGATTGAATTGTTATTGTGTTAGACGTGGTGTTCGCCTTACGATAATACCACACCTCACTTGCAACGGCATAGAAATTATGGGTCCCAGTACCTGTTACATTTACGGTGTGAGTCCACGTATACTGGAAAAACTCTGTGGCTCCATTTACCGTAAGATTCAAAGTATTATTTATTATAACTCCATCCTGATACACCGTAAGATTTATGCCTGCTTGATAGTAACCCGTGGTGGTATTAAGTTTTCCTTGGATGTTATTCACATGTACTGTTAGAACCACTGTTCCTGGCTGGCAAACTATATTGGTATTTGAGGAAATGTCCACGCTGAACTGCGGAGCCAATACCTTCAAAGTAACCGAAGTTGAAAAGTTAGAGTAACCCCTACTATCCCTCACTGTGTAGTTGAAGAGATAAGTTCCTAAATCATCCGCACTATAAGTCACATAATAAGGCACATCACTTAACGAGTTAACTGTATAAGTATGAACATGCGTAGTACCATTGTGTGTGACATATAGGTACACTGTATAAGGAGCATCTCCATACTCCCAAGAGAGATTCAACTCCACATGTGCAACTCCATTATACAGGTATGTTGTGTACGTTGTGTGAGTAGCGTCCGATGAATTGGATCCTATATGTAAAGTAGGATTCTCTGGAGGGATGTATCTTACGTAGAACTCAACGCTTTTATTAGACCATTCTCCGTTACAATAGGTCACATTCATCCATACAGTATAAAGACCAGCAAAAGCATAACTGTGGACCGCAGATACGTGTGAGGTGTAGATCCCAGAATCGGTTTCGTTGTGTCCATCTCCAAAGTTCCAGTATACTGTATAAGGAGTCTCTCCACCCAAAATAGTTCCATTGAACTCTATAGGAGTATTTATGAGAAATACTGGTAGATCATTTGCATGGTTATACATAATAGGCGTGGTGCCTATCTCCAACGATGTATTCAAAGGAGCAGGTATAACCTGTATCACAAAGTACATGGCATTAGTTGTGACACCTTGAGAATCCTCTACATATAACCTTGCAACATAGGTTCCAATATGATTATAACTATGAGATATTGAGATGGGTGTGTTATTAGAGAATATTACATTTGAATTTCCGTCTCCGTAAGATATATGTACTTTATAATATTCGTGAGTCCATGGTGTCCCCCCAGAAGCATAAACCTTGAAATTCACTGTATGTCCTAAGACAATCCTCAACTGTGGTTCATAACTTACATCATTTGAAGAGAGGGGATTTACTGTTTTCGTACTATTTGACGCAGTCATTGATGCCTGCAATGGATTTCCAACTTGAACTACTTTAGTTGCTACCCCTGTATTAAATGCCTGATCTGTCACCTTCACTGTAAAGCGATAAATACCAGGGCTATTTGCCGTATAAATCAGATACTCAGAGGTGCCAACTACATGGCCATTATAAATCCACTGATATGTGTATGGTGGAAGTCCCTGACTGAAATCAGCCTGCAACATAAAGGTGAAAGGCAATCTACCTCCTATGGTGCCAGGTATAAACTGTATAGTACCTGTAGGGGCTTCCTCCTTGGTATATAGTGGATTTATCGCATTTGGCAAAGACACACCGACTGAGCCAAGAGGGAATGTAACGTTATTGCCTGGCTGTGTGATGAGTTTCATTTCTTTGGATGGCTGGAAGGCTCCCTGCTGTGCACTGGCATTCGCTGTTATCGCTGATAAGCCGCTAACCAGCACTAGAGAAATCACTAAAACCGCCAACAATATTTTTTTCGTTTCCATTTTCATTTTTCCATCCTCCTTTTATGTTTACACTCCACCTATTGGTGCATAGGGGAATGCCTGACGATAACCTTATGTAGATTTGTATATAAATCCTTTTCGGTTCAAAGATCCACAAAATTTAAATATTATAACAGAAAAAATTGAAAAGAAAAACAGAAAAATACATATTTTGCATGCATTTAGGACAATGGTATGACATGGAATATGACAAAATCAGCAGAATATTAAATACCTGCCATACAGAGCGTCAGAAAATCTTTATCAAGTTGGAGGAGTAAATTTTTAAGAAGCCATTGCTATATCCTTTCAATGAATCCAACACTCATTGCGGGGATAGTGGGCATAATCATATCCGCACTTCCTCTCATTCTCCTACCGATCAAAATAAGGGCAGGGGCGAGCAGGTACGTGCCCCTCTACCTGTTCCAGTTCCTGTTCTACACGTTCATAGTGGTGTACCTATGGAATCCCACTGAATATTTTCTGATTTCAATGTACATATTCCAGATGCTGTTTTTCTTGAACCTCTACAGGGCATACATCCAAAAGGAACTCTTTATGGGATTATCGATGCTCACCGTTCTCATAAATGCCCTTGCGGTGCTGTTCACCTTTTACTTCATAACCTTCAATCTGTTTGAACTCGTGAAGGATATAAAGCACAGGAAAAAAACATCTCCGCTAGTGCTCTCATCCACTGCACTTTTTGAAGCAGGTGTGATAATTCAGATTCTTGAAATAGTTTTCAACCACACATACTTAAGCGTATGGTACATTGCATTTTTCGTCGCGGGCACTCTGCTGTTTGTAATCCCCGGACTGAGGGTGGCCTATGAAAAGGAAGAGATCTAAGAGCAGGGTTGTATTCGATATCCTATCCATCATATCGGAGGAGGAGCACTGCACGGTCTCAATAATTCTCAGAAGGGCCAACGTGTCTTATTCTGTATTCAAGGAGATAGAGGAGAACCTGATCAAGAAGGATCTGATATCCATAAAAACTAACGGCAATGGAAAAAACATATACAGCATAACGAAGAATGGTAGAGATTTTCTCAAGGAATGGCGCAAATTCAAGAGGCTTATGGAAATGTACGGACTTGAACCCTAAAAAAAGGATAAAGTATTATACCCCGTGGAATTCCCACAGGGATTTCTTGAACTTTTCAATTTCCTGTTCCAAGGAATTCAACCTGTCCTTGTTCACCTCTATGCCTGCGATCTTCATTATGAACAGCAGGGATTTCAGATGATCCTCGGCGCTCAATCTCCAATCTTCCACCTTTTTGTAGATCCTTGGTTTCGGTGCATGGATGGTGCCCGCAGGGGTCTCTATCTCCGCCTCTATATCTTCCTCGGGGAAGTACTTGGTAACATCCTGCACTTCACCCCTTGCGTATGCCATTATTTCAGATTTCACTTCCTTGCTTATCCATCCAATGTCAACGTAGTAGTCCAGCAGCAGTGTGATTCTGTCCCTCTTCACACGCTCAAACAGGAACTCTATCCAGCGCATTAGCAGCACTATGGTGTAGTAGTCCTTCTTTATGTGCTTCAGTATCGGTCCCTCTTCGGACTTCCTTGATTTCTCCCTTGTCTCTGGTTGTTTATACTCTCTCCGTTCCTCCTCTTGCATTGCAGGCTCGCTCGGGATCTCTTCCCTTGGCATGGGCTTCGGGATCTCCTCTTCAAACACCGGTGGTGGAACCCCACTGGGCTCCTCTGGAGGTATGACCGCATCGGGCGTTATTGACATCTCCCTTTTCTCGCTCATATCTATGAATGGATTAATCCTCTGGGATACCACCTCGTATATGTCAAGGAGGCGCTTGATGTTGTCCTGAACCTCTTCGTTCACCTTTCTTATCTCACTGATTTCATTCTCCAGAGAGCCAATTATTGAATCGTGGCGCTCCAATTTTGCCTGGAACTCATCCATCTTTCGTGCAATGTCATCAAGTTTGGTTGTGATCTCATCCAGATTGGATCCCTGAAGTACGTTTCCCAGCACGTTCTCCAGTTCTCCCTCGTTTATCGTCACCTCCGACAACTCTGGAACTTCCGGGATCTCTGCCTCCTCTGCCTTCTCTGTCTTCTTGGCCTTCTTTGCTTTCTTTGCCTTTTTCTCCTTTTTCTTCTTTTTTCCAAACACTGCCATCTTCATCACCTCCACAGCCATCAAGGTTTCCTAGTACCCTGGTTCACTGGTACAAAGAAAATGAAAGAGATCAGTAGAGGTCAACGTACTTTGTGGTCAGAGTTGCAGGCACCATGAATGCGGCATACGTGGGCACACCATGCTTGGGTATTATCTGCAGGGTTACCTGAGCCTGCGGGGTCAGGTTCAAACCAGCAGCCGTGGCATTAATTATGAGTTTCACCACATCGCCCTGGGTCATAACATACTGGCTAGCCCAGTTGGTTGGTGGCATATCCCTTAGAGATACTGCAGTAAAGTACTTTGTAGCATTCACAGCAGTTGTAGAATTGCCAATAACACTAAGGACATTTGGAGTAAACTGCAGAGTAACATCCTTGGTCCCATCGGTAATTTCAATGAGCACGCTCTTCATATCTATGGCCGGACTTCCTGCAAGCAGACCAACCTTGATTTCAATTATGCTTATGGCTGGTGGACTGCTTGATAGATTCACCTGACCTCCCATGTGTATTATCTTGAACCCTGTGGCAACATCCTGTATGGCAATGTTACCCGTCTCCTCAGCCTGCTGCTGCAGCTGGTACGCTGTCTGTATGAGCACCGTTGCGGCAACGGCAGCCACGATAATCATGGCTATGAAGATTATCAGGGTGCCGATGCCCATTTCTCCTTTTTCCTTTCTACTCCATACCTTCTTCATTCTCCATCACCTCGGGTCTCTTATTTTTGGAAGAGCCTTTTTCGGCTCCGAAGAATGCATACCTCTGAGGGTTTAAAAATATTTAGTTACAATTCTATAAAAATGATTAAAATTTTTAATTCTCAAAGAAGAAAATCAGGTGAGGATCACTCACGGAATTTGATCATATAGACCACGAGACCCACGATGACCACGACTGCAATTACTATGTAGGTAAGATACTCCATAATGAAATCACTCATCCTCTCCCATATGCTTTTCTCTCCAACCCTGAACTCAACGGTGACGTTCTTTGTTATATGGGAGGCAGATCTGAAAATGATCCTGACACTGTACATGCCATTTGGAAGCTTTGTATGCAGGGTTATTGTCACATTTACAGTTTCATTTAGGGGCACGTAGACCGTTGTGATATTGGTATAATTCTTTCCCTTGTACTCAAGCACCCATGTTGCGTTTATTTTCTTCATCAACTGGGGCAATATCTCCACGAGTTCCGGAGTGTTTCCAACGTTTCTAACAGTGGCTGAGAGGACAACTTTCTTACCCTCCGAGAGTTTCTGAACCTTCACTATGAACTGATGGGCCTCTTCAACTGTGAGGAGAATGGGCACAGATACGAGGGACTTATTTTGATAGTAAACCTGCACCAGGAGTTTATAGCTTCCCGCAGGCATATATGGAGGGAGATAGGAATTGATTGTAACAATGGCACTCTCCATGGGGGCCAGTAGAAGGGAAGAGGGAGATACATATGCCCTCTTGGCTGCCTGCCCACCGAGCACTATGTTGAACAGATCCTTCATATTTCCTGTGTTAACGACCTTCACCCTTATGCTGTAATAGTAGGTCCCGTTTCTCACTATACTAACAACGTACGCGGATGCCCTGTGCACGGGCTTAACAACCACAACCACGGAGGCGTTCATACTTATATTCAATTTGGATGATTTTACCGTTAGATTCACAAAATTCCTCGTGTATCCATAGGTTCCATTGGGGACAATAAGGGTCAAATTGAGGTACCCTGAAGAGTGATAACTCACATTCACCTGCATATTCCCATAAACCATTGGCCAGTTCTTGCTCTCATCCACACGTATAAGGTAGGTATCATTGCAGTTGCCAGTATTGCGAATTATAAAATGCACCGAAATTCTGCTTCCAGGGAGAACATAGTATATGGGCACGTACTCAAGTTTGAAGTTAACGTAGGGAAGCACCTTAACCGTCACGTTTCTGTACTCAACATGCCCGGTTGTGAGGGAGGTGACGCTTAAATTGAGGGTATAATTTCCAACTACTGTGGTTCTAAAGGTGTAAAGCGTGAAATTCACAATTTTGCCCTCTCCGCTTCCAAGATGCAAAACAAGCGTGGAAGGAGATACCCTGAAATATGTGCGGTTGTACCCCAATCTGACCGTGTAATTATCCTGCCAGTTACCCGTATTTTCAATGAGTACGCTTACATTTATCCACCTTCCAGCAGGTGCCTCATAAACAGGATTGACGGTCGTATTGAAGGAGAAGTGCTTTACATAAACCCTGCCAACCATGAAATTGTTGCTCTCATTGCTCTCAATTATCCTATTAAATGGGTCCACATAAACCTCAACCTGATGCCATCCAGGAGTGGCCTTTAAGGTTTCCCTGATCATTGTATTTTTGCCCACATATACTGTTGAATTAAGGACCATCTTTCCATCAAGATAAATCCCGTATTCTGTTCTGAGAGGCACTGTTGAGGATAGTTGTGATTCAACTGTTATGTTAGCGCCCTGAGCGTGAAGAGTCAAACTATTGACCTTGAGATCCGGAAACTCTGCGCTTCTGAAATACAGGAACGTTTCATTCCCTATCTTTTTCTGCCACACTATACCGATAGTTTTATCATTAACCGATATGGACGGGTAGAAGGAGTCATTGGAACTTATGTTCATAACCTGTCCGATGGGATCTCCATTTTCATCAAATATTGAAAATCTTATCACACCTCTGGGATAATCATCCCAAACAACGAACATGCGGTTGTGTATTACGGCCACGTGGGGATCTATTGAATCTATCCTGTCGGCCACGGTCAGATTTGTATCATCAACCTCAGTGTATCCCGAAGAACTCAGGCGGGTAAATATAACCTCGTAGGCAAGGCGCTCTCTTGAGCAGGAGAAAACGGTGTAGAGGGAATTGTTGTAAAAATAGGAATCGATTGTGCTGTTGGGAGAAACAACGCTTATTCTCCTGGGCTCCGTAAGGAACTTACCATTTGAACCTATCTTTCTGTAGAACACGCTGTATCCCGGAGTGGGGGTGTATTCGATCCAGAATACGTGCACATTGTCATTGTTATCAACAACTATCTGAGGTCTCAGAGATGGAGTTACGGTATTGGATACATCCACCGGAGGAAATACAGGCTGCCCGTATGAATTCAGTTCATCGTACATAACTTCCCAGTTTGAGTTGTTCCATTCCTGCCACACCACATGAATATAGCCCTTTGAGTCAACGGCAATTCTTGGATTTATGCAATTGGTATTGACCTTGGTGATCGGAATTGGATGAATTTCAATGAGTATGTTTCTGTTGCTGTAAAGAAGTCTTGCAAAATATATGGCCCAGTGGCCTCCCGTGAATCTCTGCCATACAATGTAGATGTGTGAACCATACACCCCCAAAACGGGGTTTATGTCATCCCCCGAAAAATAGGTTATGCGCGAATCGTTAACCAACTTGAAACCATCGGGACGTACGCGCAGATAGTATATCTCCCAGTTTCCATTCCTGTGGTCCTGCCACACAATGTTGTAGTTTCCATCACTGCTTCTCATTATATCGGGATGGGTTGAATTTCCGAGCCATGTGAGCCTCGCCGTGGATCTCCAAACAATATCGTTCATCAGTGTTGCTCCTGTATTGCTCCCGGAGACGATTTGGGATGAGGATCCACCACCGAGTGGGGGTAAGAACAGGAGTATGATGAGAAGGAAAACGACAAAACGGCTAGATTCAGAGGATCGTTGTCTCAACCTCATACTCCTCGCCATCTGCACTCATGTTTATCTTCAACCTGTTGGATTCAAAATCCAGAACTGCGCTGAAATCGTTTATCTTCGATCTGTACTTCAGTCTCTTGCCAACCCTCTCCTCCTTTAAAAGACCCATCTCCAGTAGCATCTTTATGCGCCTGTAACACACCGTAACTGGAATGTTGTACTCCCTGCTGAGTTCCCTTATGCCCTTTGAAGATGTGGATGTGCCCAAGAGGATCTGGGACGAATACTTGTCCATGAACACCGTAACCATGCTCTTGGCCTCCAGGTTCATGGTTTCAAGATTCCAGAGCTTCATTATTAAATTTTTGGAAAAATTTTTATAAATTAATACTTATTCTTTGTTATCAGGCGTACTTATCGGCCCTTATTCTCAAAAAATATTCTCAGAGAATATTCGCAGAAGTAATTACTCTCTCATGATTATCCAAAGAGAGAATGGCTCCGAAAATTTTTTAAATGGTTGAAGGAATGATTGCCCTGGGGATGCATATGGTGGACAAGCATGCATTAACTATGGTGTTGATGGATGAGTACAACCTGAAGATCCTGGCAGCATCGGCGCTCAAGCCCGTATCTGTCAGGGAGATCGCCTACAGGTTTGACATTCCTCTGGCCAGCGCGTACAGGAAGATCAAGGAACTTGAAAGTATGGGCCTTATAAAGGTTGAGGAGACAAGGCTCACCCCTGACGGTAAGAGATACAAATTATACAGGTCTCAGGTGGAGAATTTTGAAGTGAGTTATCACAGGGATAAATTGAAAATCAAACTGCACATAAAGTGGCAGGAGCCAGAAATAATAGAGAAGGATATACTAACACCCACCATCTGATCCATTTAACTCTTTTATCAAACTCCTTGCAGTGAGACGCACACTTTCCTCACTGTTGTATTTTGGTTTCCAGCCGTAGGATTTTATCTTCTCTATGGATAAAAGCATTCTTGGCACATCCCCCTTCCAGCCCCTTTTGCCACCCGTGAACCTGTATTTCACGCCTTCAAGGTTCATTTCATCCACTATTATGTCTGCAATTTTACGCACATTGACCCAGTCATCACTTCCGATGTTGAAGATCTCCACATCTTTTTTCCTGTTTTTATAGCCGAAAAGTATTGCATCCACGCAGTCGTCTATGTACAGATACGATTTTGTCTGCGTCCCATCACCCAGAATTTCCAGTTCCTTGGGATTTCTGCGCAGTTTCATTATGAAATCGTAAATCACCCCATGGGTGCTTCTCGGACCCACTATGTTCGCGAATCTGTAGATAACCGCACGCATATCAAAGGTGTGCGCGTAGGAGGTTATGAACGCCTCCGCTCCGAGTTTTGACGCCCCATAAAGGGAGATGGGTATCAACGGGCCGTAATCTTCCGGTGTGGGTATCACCGAAGCCTCACCGTACACTGTGGAGGTAGATGTGAATACTATATCTCTCACGCCATTGAGACGCATAGCCTCCAGAACATTGTAAGTGGCCATAACATTCTGCTCAATATGCACATGGGTATCGCTTGCCCCGAGCCGAACATCGGGATTGGCAGCCACATGATATACCAGATCCACTCCCTGCATCTCCCTCTTCAGTGTGTCAAAATCAAGAAGGTCCGCCTTCACAAATTTGAAATTATCCTTGCCCATATGCTGCTCTATAAATTCCATCTTTCCGGAACTCAGATTGTCGTAAACAACCACGTAATTGCCATCTCTCACAAGTCTATCAACGATGTGACTTCCTATGAATCCCGCTCCACCAGTCACCATTATTTTCATTCCTTTCACCTCTCAACCACAGGTACACGATGACAATAACAGCCACAAATATAATTATTCCCCCTATGGCAAATATGCCCCAGTGCCTGAAACTTAGGATTGAGAAAAATGCAAGTATCCCTATTATTGCACTTCCCGTGAAAGAGCCAACCACTATCGAGAGAAGCACCTTGTACTCGTGCATGCCCAGTAACCTCCCAATTATCGCAGCCGTGAATCCTCCTGAACCCTGAAAGGGTATGGCCACAAAGGCCGCAAGACCTGCGTATGCAAATTTTCTCATAACCGGATGGTTTCTCCATTTCTTCTCCCCTATCTTTTCAATCTTCTTCACATAGGTACCCACAAGGGGAATGTACTTGAGCAAATCCCAGTTCCAGATTGTCCACCAAGCCACAAGGGAATCCATTATTGTTATAAGTGTGGCGGCTATGGGAATGCTCCACGGACCGTAGGTGGAAGAGAAGACCACAACAAGGGCAGGCACCATGCTCTCCTTTCCGGCAGGGGGCACAAGATAAAGAAATAGAATAGTGCCCACCTTTATGAAGAGGGAGGGGATGAGAAAATAAATGGTTATAACAAAGAGGGTACCACCATATATGGGAAATAGGAAATGGTAAAGACGAACAACAAATTTTCCCATTCTATCCATATCCAAGGCACTCACTTCCTGAGCACCAGCGCGTAGTGGTCCTTCTGATATCTGGATATGTTCAGTATCTCCTCAACGCTGAAGAATTCACCCACCTTCTTAACCGTGTCTTGCAGGATCTCCCTGGGCTTTTTTCTTATGTCAATGGTCCTGGTTTTGAGCATCAAAAACCCGTATTTTGGGCCAAAATAATCCATATTCTTGGTGAATATGTTCACCTGATCCCTCTGGGATATGTCCTGATAAAGCACATCTGGCCTTTCAACGAACATGGCGTATTTCTCGGGGTAGCGAGCATCGTTGAGCAGGGGCACTATATTCTCCCTCCTCTCAGCAAGGTGCACCAGTTTGTTTATGGCCAAGGGGGATATCTCCACTGCCCAGATTATATCAGCAATATCGGAAAGGTGACTCACCGTAGTGCCTGTGGCCGCCCCAAGATAAAGAATCTTTGAATCCTTGAAGGGAAAATTTTCAAGGTGAAGGTGCATGGCAGCACTTAACTTGCTGCGCATGGGCTCCCATCTCCTGAAATATCTGCCCTTCTCCTCCAAGATCTTTTCTCCGTAAACGCTCTCCCCATACATGGAGCGCGTATAGAAATGCCTGCCATCGGTGTAAACCCCTGGGTATCTGGATCTTCGCATAGGCAAATTATCTCAAGAACATATATAATACTTCCTTTTTCGTGGGAATTTTTATAAGGAATTTCAATATGAACAGTATGGAATGGATTTGCATCCTTATCTTCTCCGTCCTATGGGCAGTGCCCCTATTTTTCTCCTCCCTCATAGCCTCATTTGTATCCTACAAGAAGAAAACCAATGAAATATGGGTCTCAGGGACGATAATGCAGGTAATATCCCTCGCACTCACCCCGGCACTGGCATATATGGTGCAAGTGAATGCATTTGGTTCAATACCCCCATTGAAATCCCTTATAATTGCACTGTCCTTTACTCCCCTGGCCATTCTCATATCTTATTTCACAAATAAAGTGAGTGAAAGGGCATCCTACAGGCCACCAGATAATTTTGTCCCTGAAAATATGTTGGTAAGGGTAATAATATTTATTGTACTTGCACCAGTGAGCGAAGAAATCCTTTACAGGGGCCTTCTTGAGGGATATTTGATATCCCGGGCATCATCACTCATTGCAATTCTCGTTCCAGCAATTCTATTCTCCATCATCCATTACGCACCATTTAAAAATGCACCCAAGAATGTCATCCTCTCCATTCTGCTCTCCGCATTCCTCCTGGGCATAATTGCAGGATGGTTAAGGGCATACTCCAATTCCATAATTCCTGCGATTATCGTGCACGCGGAGTTCAACATTATGGGCATGGGGAAAGGGTGAAACACCATTTACTCTCCCTTCACATTTACTCCCAGATATGCCTTATCTCCCGTCTCAAGATACTTCAGATACCTCTCCGGAATAATCAGTGTTATTCGCTCCTTCTTAGTCATAACAGCCCGGAGCACAGCGTATCTCTCCGGAGGGGCGTTAATACTGAAGACCTCAAAATTATCATGGAATTTCATAACGAGGGCATACACTGCAGAGAGAGCGAGCATGAGAAAGAATACCACAGAACTCCAAAAGTCCATGTACTCAAAGAACGCACGGGCAGAGAGCATAAGGAACATGAACACAGGCAGGATCAGCAATTTGAGCCACACATAGGCACGATAAACTATGGAGAGACGAATGCTCCTGACCACATACACCACCAGGAAAAGAATCGCCGGAAAGACAGCCACATCGGAAATTACATGGGGGCTATGAGTTACAATATCATTGTAGGATGCGAGAATCCAGAAGGCCAAACTTGCCGCAATGATCAAAAAGATCTCCTCAAAAAATCCACGCCTTGTATGGTCCAGCATTTTCATCACCCATTCTTTCGTATCCCAAATTCCACATCGGGGTTAATAATTCCCAAAGCCATATAAATTTTTTTATTAAAATTATTTTGATGCAGCAACCCCAAATTTTTTATTTCTTGCTCCATGCATGCCCATGGAGTTTCTCTCCACCACAGTTCTAGGGCTTGAGAACCTTGCAGCCGAGGAAATCAGAAAATTCGGGGGTAAAATAAAGGAAATAAGGAAGGGCAAGATAATATACGAGGGCGATGAGGATCTCATTTACCTCCTAAACTACGCTTCCAAGAGGATCTTTAGGGTATGCATCCTTCTTGCCCAGGGCAAAATTTCAGAACTGGAGGATGTGAGAAAATTCGTGCGTGAAGCGGAGTTCTGCACAAGGTCCACATTTGCAGTTAGAACTACCCGCAAAGGAGAGCATGATTTTACGAGTATGGATGTGAATGCGGTTGTGGGAGAGGAAATTCTGAAAAAATGTCCTGAGGCTAGGGTGAATCTGGACAATCCTGAGATAACATTTCTCACCTGGGTTGAGGACAGTGATTTCATCCTCACCATGGATACCACTGGTGAGAGTTTGCACCGGCGCGGATATCGGGTGTATCAGCATCCAGCACCCATAAATCCGGTCCTTGCCTCCCTTATGCTCCGTTTTGCAGGATGGAGGGGCGAGAAAATGGTGGATCCGTTCTGCGGCTCTGGAACGATTTTGGTAGAGGCCTATCACGCATACAACATGGTGCCAAATAGGTGGAGAGATTTTCAATTCAAAAATTTACCCATGTACAACGAGGAACTATGGAGAGAAATAATGGAAAAGATAAATGGAAAGGAGAGAAAAAGATCTCCTCCTCTTATGGGAATTGAGAAGTTCAAAAAGCATGTGAGGGGCTGTATGAAGAATTTAGAGCATGCTGCTGTGAAGGCAAATTGCATTTTGGGTGATGCTGAAAAACTGCATGAGTATGTGAGAGATGCGGAATACATAATCACGAACCCACCATTCGGATTGAGAATCGGTTCAAAAAAGAAGATATTCCAACTTTACGAAAATTTCGCCAGAGAGTTGGAAGAGCATTTTTCAGGCACGATTTTCACGCTCATCATCCCATATTCAAAATTTGAGGCGTATTTTGATGTGCTTGAGAAGAGGGAGATCATGTACGGCGATTTGCACACTAAAATCTACAGGTTTAAAATATAAAAATTAAGAGAGATTGTGTTTTTTGAGGAAATCGTTTATGATATCCTCCAGATCCGGCTTGCCGATCTCGTCGAGTTCGTAGCGTACACGCACTATTGGCTTGTTCACCTTAACCACACGGTTCAGATCAATGGGCGTTCCACTGACCACAACATCCGCATCGGCGTTGTTTATCGTCTCCTCAAGTTCCTTCATCTGCTTTTCGCCGTAGCCCATGGCAGGCAGTATCACATCAAGATGGGTGTACTTCTTATAGGTATCAATTATTGAGCCCACAGCATATGGCCTAGGATCAATTATCTCCTTTGCACCGAACCTCTTCGCTGCCACATAACCTGCTCCGTAACGCATTCCTCCGTGTGTTAGGGTTGGTCCATCTTCCACGACGAGAACCTTCTTACCCTTTATGAGCTCGGGATTGTCCACAAATAGCGGAGATGCTGCCTCAATCAGTATTGCATTCGGGTTTGCTTCACGTATATGGTCTATAACCTCCTGGATGTCATCTCTATTCGCTGTCTCCATCTTATTGATTATTACCACATCCGCAGCTCTGAAATTTGTCTCACCGGGGTGATATTTCATCTCATGCCCGGGTCTATGGGGATCCGCGACGACTATCCACAGGTCAGGCTTGTAGAACGGAAAATCATTGTTTCCGCCATCCCATATTATCACATCCGCCTCCTTTTCAGCCTCTCGAAGAATGGCCTCGTAATCAACGCCTGCATACACGACACCGCCCATATCGATGTACGGCTCATACTCCTCTCGCTCCTCTATTGTGCATTCGTATTTATCAAGATCTTCGTATGATGCGAATCTCTGCACCCTCTGTTTCACAAGATCTCCATATGGCATGGGATGTCTTATGGATACCACCTTCAGTCCACGATCACGGAGAAGTTTGAAAACCTTACGCGAGGTCTGGCTCTTTCCACTGCCGGTGCGCACAGCCGTGACTGCAATTACTGGCTTGCTTGATTTTATCATCGTACTTTCAGGCCCGAGAAGCCAGAAATCGGCCCCCGCAGCGTGTGCCCTTGAGGCGAGATGCATAACATGCTCGTGGGGCACATCAGAATACGCGAATACAACAACATCCACACCCTTTTCCTTTATTATTTTCTCCATATCCTCCTCCGCAAGAATGGGTATGCCATCTGGATAGAGTTCTCCTGCCAGTTCAGGTGGATAAACCCTTCCCTCAATGTCCGGTATCTGCGTGGCGGTGAATGCGACCACCTCATAATCCGGGTTGTTCCTGAAAAACACGTTGAAATTGTGGAAATCCCTGCCTGCCGCTCCCAGAATCAAAACCTTTCTCTTCACCATTTTTAATCACCTCATTCCCACATGGTGAGGATTTATATTAATATTGCCGATTTTTTAAGATCTGTGAACCTCAGAATATCAATAAAAATTTGAAAATTTTATGGTAGAATTGTCAGGGTTATGTTCATACCCTCTATCTTCCAATCCTTTCTGAAGCCTTCCGCTTTTCCCTCCTCAAGCACTGTACTCTGGGTCTCCCTTATTATGTAATCCCTGTGCATTTCAATCGCCTCCTTCAATTCATCATCCGCAACATAGAATGTCCTTATCTTCTGGGCATACTCAAGATCCATCTCCTTGCGCATTGCCTGTATCCTGCGCACAACCTCCCTTGCCAGACCCTCTAGGCGAAGTTCCCTGGTGACATGGGTGTCAAGATAAACAACCATAGGCAGACCTTCAACCTCCACTGCCAGAATGCCCTCTGCGGGTTTCTCCACAATCTCCACATCCTCGGAGGTGAGCAAATGGCCCATTATCTCAATGCCACCGCTCCTTATCCCCTTCACCACATCTTCCACAGGCATGGATTTCAGGGCTGCAATAACCTTCTTCATATCTCCCTTCAACTTCGGGCCGAGCACGCGATAATTTGGCCTGATTTCAACATCCACCATACCCTCCGCCGAGGAAAGGATTTTCACATCCTTCACATTGACCTCTTCCATAAGAACATCCCTGAACTTCCTCACCACATCACCATATTTCTCATCTGCAACAACGGTCATTGAGGCCAGAGGTTGCCTGAGTTTTATGTTGCTCAGTTGCCTCGCCCTCCTTCCAGCCTCTGCAACTCTTATGGCTATGTTCATCTCCTCCTCAAGTTTCAAATCAAGTGCCTGGGGATCCACCTCCGGATAGGGCTCAAGATGCACGCTCTCCTTTTCACCCCATAGATTCCTGTACATGAAATCGGCAAAGAACGGGGTGAACGGGGCCATAACCCTTGATATGCTCTTCAACGTTGTGTAAAGGGCCGTATAGGCTGAAATCTTATCCTCACCCATCTCCTCCTTCCAGAAACGGCGACGGGAGCGCCTCAGGTACCAGTTGCTGAGTTCGTCTATGAACCTTTCAAGAGCCTTGGTGGCCCTGTGAATCTCCAGGGAATCAAGGTTCTTCCTGACCTCTCCGATTGTTGAGTTCAAGCGTGATATGAGCCACCTGTCAAGTTCAAAGGATACCTCCCCAATTTTATCCGGGGTGAAACCATCCAGTTCCGCATTGTTCTTGAAGAATACGTACACATTCCAGAGCGTCATCAAGGTCTTCTGGGCATACTCCCTTACCAGATTCTCAGAGAAGCGACGGCTCTTCCACACAGGAGTGGAATAGAAATAGAAACGCACCGCATCCGCACCCACACTTTCCATAATCTGCATAGGATCAACAGCGTTCCCCTTGCTCTTGCTCATCTTCTCTCCGTCCTCATCAAGAATGAGTCCAAGGGTGAGCACATTGCGATAGGGGGCATCTCCAAACACTGCAGTGGATATGGCCATCAATGTGTAGAACCAACCACGGGTCTGATCAAGGGCCTCGGTTATGAAATCCACGGGATACGATTTTCTGAATTCTTCCCGATTCTCGTAGGGATAATGAAACTGTGCAAAGAATGCACTTCCAGAATCAAACCACACATCAATAAGATAGGGCTCCCTTTTCATTGGCTTCCCACAAACCGGGCATTTGACCTCTATCTCATCAACCCAAGGGCGGTGCGGTTCAAAGTCATCGGGCACAGAATTTGGGTCTGCATGGTTTAGCAGGTCCTCAATGCTATCGGGCATGTAGATATGGCCATCCTCACATCTCCAAACTGGAAGAGGTGTGCCCCAGTACCTGTTCCTCGATAGGGCCCAGTCCTTAACCTCATTCAGAAAATTTCCAAAGCGACCGTGCTTGAGATGCCCGGGTTTCCAGTTCACCTTCTCGTTATTCTTCAAAAGTTCCTCACGAAGATCGCTCATCTTTATGTACCACGTGTCCAGAGCATAGTAGAGAAGGGGTGTGCCGCATCTCCAGCAGAAGGGATATGTATGCTTTACGGTGCCCTTTTTGAACAGTTTGCCCTGCTCCTTCAGCCACGCCATTATCTCCGGATCTGCATCCTTAACAAATTTTCCTTTCCAAGGAGTGTCTGTGAACCTTCCCTCCTCATTCACAGGCTTGATTAAGGGCACGCCCTCTCTTTTGCATACCAGATAATCATCCTCGCCGAATGCAGGAGCTATGTGAACTATGCCGGTACCATCTTCCGTGCTCACAAAATCGCCCCACGTGACGTAGAAGGCATCATGCTCCACTGGCACAAAGGGTATGAGACGCTCATATCTCTTCCCAATCAATTCAGAGCCCTTCATCTCCCTTATAATCCTTGCCTCTCCAAGCACCTCGGGAATGCGAGCCTTTGCAATGTAGTATTTCTCACCCTCATACTCCACCAAGGCATAATCAATATCCTTTCCCACCGCCAGGAGGAGATTTGATGGCAGGGTCCACGGTGTTGTGGTCCATACCAGGAAATAGGCATCCTCCCCAACAACCTTGAATTTCACATAAACGGATGGATCCTTAGTTTCCTTATATCCCTGGGCCACCTCATGACTGCTCAGAGGTGTGCCGCACCTGGGACAGTAGGGGACAACCTTGTAATCCTTCACAAGCAAACCCTTCTGGTAAATTTGCTTCAGGGCCCACCAAACGCTCTCAATGTAATAATTTTCCATGGTCACATATGCATTGTCCATATCGATCCAGAACCCTATGCGCTTTGTCATCTTGATCCATTCGTCCCTGTACTTGAATACGCTTTCCTTGCAAAGTTTATTGAAATTCTTAATTCCGTACCTTTCAATCTCCTTCTTCGAATTTATGCCCAGTTTTTTCTCAACCTCTATCTCCACAGGCAGGCCATGGCAGTCCCACCCACCTATCCAGGGCTCAACATCGTATCCATTCATGGCCTTGTAACGCAAGATGAGATCCTTCACAGCACGGGTTAAAGCATGCCCTATGTGGGGCATCCCGTTGGCCGTTGGTGGCCCTTCAAGAAATATGAACCGTTCATTTCCCCTATTCTTCATTCTCAACTTCTCAAAAATATGGTTTCGCTCCCAATCACCCAATATGCGCTCCTCAAGTTTCGGAAAATCCCTGATGCTCTTTATCTCCATAGGGGTGGGATTGAGGAAAAGATTATAAATATTTCTAAAACCGGGGAATTCTGCGTTTCACCCTTTCAATGTGGGACTTTCCAAGCCTCTCACTTCTCTCCACCATCCTGCCCCACCTGGTCACCATCCCCGAATTCGCGTGACGCCCCAGGAAAAACAGGTAGGTGCCAAGGAGCATAAGCAGCGAGTAGAAAATACCCAGGTAATCTGCACGGGCCGAGGCTATGACATATTTTATCGCGTAGGAAAGCATGATCGTTGAGATTATGTAGAGAATTAAAAAGACGAGCCATACAAAGAGCCACAGGTAAACCAGTACCATGGGGCTTGTTCTTCTACCCTCCCTCTTGACTATTTGAAAATCATGAACATACCCTGCAATCTTCCTGCCGGAGAGAAATGGTGAAATGATGTTTAAAACGGCAAACAACTGAAGAATGAGCACACCCATTCTGGAAAAATCAAGGACGAAAAGGAATAGGGAGAGGAGAATGAGAGCAAGCCCTCCGATGATCTTTGCTTTCATATCATTTCCCCAGCGTTTCAATTATATGCACACTCCCGCTCGCTCCTATCCTCGTGGCTCCGGCCTCAATCATCGCAATGGCCTCCCTGGCACTGTGTATTCCTCCAGCCGCCTTCACACCCATGTCCGGACCAACCACGCTGCGCATGAGACGAACATCCTCAACCTTTGCGCCTGCACTTCCAAACCCTGTGGAGGTTTTGACAAAATCTGCCCCAGCACTCTTGGCAAGTTCACATGCCTTCCTTTTCTCCTCGTCGGTGAGATAGCAGGTCTCAATTATGACCTTCACCTTCACGCCCATGGGATGCACCGCCTCCACAACCTCCCTTATATCCCGCTCAACGGTGTCGTAATCGCCATCCTTCATTGCACCTATGTTCATAACCATATCTATCTCATCGGCCCCGTTGTGCACAGCCATTAGAGCCTCCTGAACCTTGGTCTCGGTGAACGTGGAACCAAGGGGGAAGCCAACCACACTGGCAACCTTTATATCCGTGTTCTTCAAAAATTCCCGGGCATCCTTAACGCGGTAAGGATTCACGCACACGGCATAGAACCCGTATTCTTTGGCCTCATCACACAGTTTCTTTATATCCTCCCTGGTGGCAAATGCCTTTAGGTTTGTGTGATCAATATATTTCGCCAGTTCTTGACGATCCATGCAGAGAATATCTTCATTTCAAATTAAAGTTTTTCGCATCCCAATAATTTTTATCCCATTAACCCATGCATTTTTCGTGCCAAGGATCAAAGTTCTTCCCCCACCTCTGGTGGAGAAAATCGCAGCAGGCGAGGTTGTTGAACGCCCCTCCAGTGTGGTGAAGGAACTCGTGGAAAATAGCATAGATGCCGGAGCAACAAGAATATCTGTGCAAATCAGGGGAGGTGGGATCAAGGAGATTCGTGTAACGGACAACGGGGAGGGAATGAGCAGGGAGGATGCGCTCCTGGCCATAAGAAGGCATGCCACGAGCAAAATCTCAAGCGAGGAGGATCTGGACAGGATAAGCTCCCTGGGATTTAGAGGTGAGGCCCTGCCGAGCATAGCTGCCGTTTCAAAAATGACAATAATCACGAGAAAAAAGGACGAAATTGTGGGAACAAAACTTTACGTGGAGGGGGGAGAACTGAAATACGTGGAGGATGTGGGGGCACCACCGGGGACATCCGTGCTCGTCCAGGATCTGTTCTTCAACACACCCGCAAGAAGAAAGTTTCTCAAAAGCGAGGGGGCAGAGTTCAGAAGCATATACAGCGTTGTGGAGAGATATGCCCTGGCGTACGAAAATGTGCACTTCAAACTCACAAAGGATGGAAGGGAAGTTTTGAACCTGCCCCCGGGTGATTTGAGGACTCGCATATCTCGCCTGTGGAATGGGGATATTGCAAAGGAGATGATTGAAATCCGCAGAGATGGAAACATGAAAATCTTCGGACTAATATCACAGCCCTACCACACAAGAAAGGACAGGAGCAGAATAATAACGTTCATCAATGGAAGGTACGTGAAAAGCAAAATGCTGGAAGATGCAATAATTTCAGGTTACGGCACAATGCTCTTTCGGGATTCCTATCCACATGCCGTTTTGAAGATACACGTACCTCCCGGGGATGTGGATGTGAACGTGCATCCTGCAAAACTGTTTGTAAAATTCAAAGATGAGGGCAAAGTTAAGAAAGAA
Organism: Candidatus Aciduliprofundum sp. HYA1; assembly: GCF_056175085.1. Classification (NCBI taxonomy): domain Archaea; kingdom Methanobacteriati; phylum Thermoplasmatota; genus Candidatus Aciduliprofundum; species Candidatus Aciduliprofundum sp. HYA1. The sequence continues at coordinate 669,970 of NZ_CM149694.1, read as the reverse complement.
ATCTCCTCCCTGATCTGGAATGCCCTGACTGGCGTGGAGCACATACCCTCCCAGCAATATGAGATGAAGGATGTACAAGTGAATCTAAAGGTCCAGTCCAGGAGGCAGTTGATCTTTGATGTGGAAGAGCCAAGGAAGGCAAAGCGCATAGAGGATTACCTCCTTGAGATGAGAACCCTGCCTGTGGAAGTCCTGGGTCAGGTGGATGGAACTTACATAATTCTCAAATCCCAAGAAGGACTTCTCATCGTGGACCAGCATGCGGCCCATGAAAGGATCCGATACGAGAGGTTTTTGAAGGACATTCAAAGGGGAAAAATGCAGGAGTTACTTGAGCCCATTGTTCTGCATCTGGAGCGCAAGGACCACGATGCTCTACTTGAGATGAAGGATTCCCTGAGAGAGTACGGATTCTCGATAGAGAACTTCGGAGACAACTCGATAATCGTTCGGGCAGTGCCGCCCATACTCACAAGAAAGGATGCCAGGGAGGCCATAATTGAAATTGCCGCCATGGGACCAAGAGCCATTGATAAAAGGAGAGATGAGATAATAAAACTCATATCCTGCAAGGGTGCAATAAAAGCGCATCAGGAACTTTCAATTTTTGAGATGGAAAAACTAATAAGCGAGCTTTTCAGATGCGAAAACCCGTACACCTGTCCCCACGGAAGACCCACAATAATAAAATTCAAGAATGAAGACCTTGAAAAAATGTTCAAAAGAAAGGAATGATTAGGGCTTAATGAGACGCACGAGAATTGCTTTCTGTGCGTGCAATCTGTTCTCTGCCTCGTCAAATACCACGCTGTTGCGGGAATCAATGACCTCATTGGTAACCTCATATCCACGATGTGCAGGTAGGCAGTGCATGAATATGTAGTTGCTCTTTGCATGCTTCACCAGATCCTCATTCACCTGATAGGGCTTGAACACCTTAAGACGGATCTCCTTCTCAGCTTCATCCCCCATACTCACCCACACATCTGTGTAAACAACATCGGCATCCTTAACGGCCTCAACCGGATCATGGGTGATCACAATCCTCGCCCCAGTCTCGTTGCCAATTTTTCTTGCCTCTCCAACAATTTCCTTATGGGGCTCGTATCCCTCAGGGCAGGCCATGTAGAAATCCATACCCACAATGGCAGCACCCAGCATTAATGAGTGGGCCACATTGTTACCGTCACCCACATAGGCAAGCTTCAAGCCCCTGAAACCCCCCTTCTTCTCCTTGATAGTCATCAAATCGGCAACAATCTGACAGGGGTGCTCAAGATCATCCAAGGCATTTATCACGGGCACGCTTGCATTCTCAGCGAGTTCCAGCATCATTTCGTGCTTGTAAGCGCGATAAACTATTGCATCAACATACCTTGAAAGTACCTTGGCTGTATCAGCTATCGTCTCCCCGCGCCCAAGTTGCATATCACGGGGAGAGAGGTAAAGCGCATGGCCTCCAAGCTGGGTCATGGCAACCTCGAAGGATACCCTTGTCCTTGTCGATGGTTTTTCAAAAATCATGGCCATGCTCTTGTCCTTCAAAGGTTCGTAAACCTCGACCATCCTGTGGCGACGCTTCATTTCTATAGCCAGGTCTATGATCTCTTCCAGTTCATCCTTTATGTCAACTATTGAAATCAGATCCTTCTTCATAGGGCTCACCTCAAGAGAACAATTGCTATAACTCATATGAATATTTAAAATTAAGCATAGGGGTGCCAGGCACACCGGGGTGGGTGCCCAGAATCCGACCCAGGGGCCCATACGGTCCCTCCGTCCCGCTACCCTCCGAGCGCCAACGGTCCACGGTACCGCTGCTCCCTTCCGGGCCTGGCGGGGTTTCCGTGGCAAAGTGCCGCGCAGCTTTCCTCCGAAAGCTCGCGGCACACCCGCGACCCCGGAGGACAGGACTTCAACAGGACCGCATGGTCTGAGACGGACCTGGTTACACCGCCCCCGGCTGTCGCCCCCGCGTATAGACGATTTCGGGTAACAGGGGACGCCTAACCCCCCGGCCTAGCCTGGCACCAATTCCGATTAATCTCCTCGGGTATATTAATGTTTTCCATTTACAATTGAGGAGGGATCACGAAGAATGTAAACATCGTAATCTCCCAGGGGTTTGAATCCGTATTCCTCGTAGAGTGCCCTCGCCACTTTATTTTTCCTGTGAACCTCCAGTTTAACCTGCAAACCCAACTGCCTTGCGTAATCCAAGGAGGCTTCCATAAGAAGATGGGAAAGCCCGAGACCCTGATAATTCGGGCGAATGGCAAAGTACTGAATGAATAGTCTCCTTCCATCGGTGGTAAGCCAAGAGGTGCCCAGAACTTCACCCGATTTCTCCAAAACGAGCAATTTACCACCATGGGCTATAGTTCTCTGTATGGTATTCAGGTCATCACCTCGCTCCTCACTGTAGAGGCCTGTATCACGCCATATATTCATAATCGCATCGTAATCATCAGGTCTGAAATCCCGTACCACAAAACCTTCCATACCTGTAAAACTGGAGCATTCTATATAACGATTTCCCACACATTAGATGCATGAATTTTCGCTGTTTACAAGGAAATTAGGACATAAATTGATTTTATCATGTGTTTTACCAAAAGTAAAATATATGAGCAATTGCATTACATCTTGTTAAACAATTGTCAAACGTGAGGAAGATGATTATAGCAGCCAGAGTGCCCGACGAACTTAAGGTCAAGATCGAGGACCTCGCGGAGAGGGAGGGAAAGACCGTATCCGAGATTATGCGTCAGTTGCTGGAAGATTACGTGAAGGAAAAGGAGGAGGAGTGGCACAGGGTGCGTGTGTGCGTTCGCATACCTAGAAACCTGTTAAATCAGGTGGATCTGTTTGTGGAGAAGGGCTATGCCCTGGATAGGGAGCACGTGATAAGCGAGTCCGTATCCCTGTGGCTCAGAGTAAAGAAAATGGAGTATCGCAGAAACTGGAAGGAGGAATTAATAAACGCGCTTGACGAATCATCACTAATTTAGGGGATGGGATGCGCTGGCCAGGGTTCATCCCTGGCCTCAAGTTCAAGAGGTGGTAAAATGATATGCGTCATATGTGGAAAAAAGGCGAAGTACAACGAGAAGTTGAACATATACTACTGCGAGGAGCACGGATTCACAACTTGGATAGAGGAACCTGCAAGTCAAGAGATGCACATTCAAGAGGTGAAGGTGAGTGAAGAGGCTGTACTGGGATGAATACACATATCCGGAAATTGAGGAACTGCTCAAATCTGAACCGGTGATAATACTTCCCATCGGAAGCGTGGAGGCCCATGGATACCATCTTCCTCTCAATACGGATATGCTCCAGCCCCTCTGGCTTGCAGAGGAAATTGCTAAGAGAATGAATGCCATAATTCTTCCACCTATCCACTACGGCTGGACCAGGGGACTCTCATCGTTTCCGGGAACAATTTCAATAGGGTTTGAGACACTCAAGAACCTGGTGCTTGATATACTGAAGGAAGTTGTAAAACACGGTGGTAGGAAAATCATCGTACTCTCGGGTCATGCAAGCACAAATCATATGGCTGCCCTGAGACTGGCATGTGAGGAAATGACTGGAGAGGGAGTGAAGATCATGCTCCTATCTGATTATTACATAGCCTACCAGTACCGCGGAAAACTCGTGCCCGAGGATGATGGCCACGCAGGTGTGTTGGAGACCTCACGCGTTATGGCAATTCGCCCGGAACTGGTAAATGAAAATTACAAATTTGAAAAATCACCGGTGGGCAAGTACATGGTCACCCCCGATTACAGGAAGTTTGTGCCATACGCAACATTCAGCAATCCCAAAGGTGCGAGCAGAGAACTTGGAGAGAAACTCAACAATATCATTCTGGAAGAACTGATAAAAATAATAAAAGAGAATTTTGGAGTTTAGTGTTTTCTCCTGTAGACAATGAGTGCTACAATTCCCACAAAAAGCACGGGTAGAACTGCACTGAATTCTGGCACGAGGACACTCCCCTCATAGTTTGCTGTATAAACCTCACCGGTGGTATAATCATACCATACAAACTGATACACAACGTTACTTGCCCTTGTGGGCATATATCCGGCACTCACTGCGGGTGCCTCCATGGAATCAGTTGAGTTGGTTATCTTGTACTCAGCAATCTTTGTGGCATTTGAGGAATACATGGTGGCCATTATGTTGCCATCAATCCCCGGCCAGGATATCATAAATCCACCACTGCCGTTGTAGGTTACACCCATACCGTAATACTTCACGCCCTTGTAGGACTCACCTATTTCAAAGGTATTCATAATCTTACCATCTGTGGCATTTATAAGCACACCGTAGACTCCATAGGGTGAATTTCTATTGGCATATATCACCATAAATTTACCATCTCCACCAGCTATGTTTGGAATATCGTATCCCTTGCCATCTCCAAATCCATTGGCTATGGTGAAATCATTTCTGACAACCTTGCTCATTGTGTTATCAAATATCTTTCCTGTTATGTTGTAATCACCTGATCCTCCCGTAGAGTTTCTCCAGATCACCATTATATTACCAGTCATAGAATCATAGGCCACAGCATCGTTTAGGTGCGAGTGCCTCATATCCTGAGAGATTTTTGAAATTGCACCCATAACAGGTGTGCCATTGTCATAACCCACTATCCTGTAATAGTTGTCGTGCTTTCCATCATTCCAGATGACGATGAACCTGTCCTTTCCTATGAAGCTGAGTCCAAAGGCATGATAGTCAACTCCAACAGTTCCATTGATGACAAAAATGCTTCCTACCATACGGAGAGTGGGTGCTATGAATGCTCCATCCAGTGACTTGTTTGATGAATACCATATTGCAAAGAATATATTGCTATCGGGATCGTAGGCAACTTTGGGTCCCATTCCGCTGGGTTTACCATTGTAAAGCGCAACATCTGTGGATATTGTGGTGGTGTTCACAACATTTCCATAGGCGTCCATAAGGGTGGCATTTAGCATCCATGTTCCAGAGGAATTCTTTCCAAACCACACAACCATGAAATTCTCATCTCCATAGCATATGCTTGGTGTGGAACCACCCTTTCCAAGAGTTCCCATAGACCCACTTGAAAGTGAATGGGACACAATTTTTGTTTCTCCTGCAGCACCCAGGTATACTGAAGAGGTCATAAGCAGGAGAACAACCAATAGAATGGCAAAGACAATTGCCGCACCTATGATGCCACCGGGTCCCTTCTTCTTACCCCTAGCTCTTCGCTCAACAAAACCATCCCTTGCTCTTAATCCAGTCATCTCATATACCTCCCATAGCATTATGATTTTAGGCATATTTATACTTTTTGAACACTGTTCACCTTCTCCGACGGCATACGAGGAAAAACACAATCAAGAGGATGGGTATGATAAAACTCAGTTCTGGTACTTCCAGCGTGTTTCTGGTGCGAGGAGTGGGCTTGCTTTCATCGTAGAAATCCTTGCTAGGATTCCCCGTATCCTCTGCGTTGTAATACCTCGCCAGAGAATGCCCCGATGCAACCCTTGGAGCAGCATTGAGAGATCCGTGATCTCCTCCATTGCCGTACCACATAATATCAACCTGAGTATTGGAAGAATCGTAAAGATGGATGTCATCACCAGTGTTGGCCATGATCAAAGCACCACTCACAGAAAGTGTGGGAATATCGTTGCTGGAATTGGTATCGAAATCAGGTGTAACTCCCGGAAAGAGTTTGGAAAAATCATTCTTATAAGTAGCATCGTTCACCACCAAAATGTATCCTCCTGCGGGAATCTTTGCTCCAGAGGGAAATGTCCATATGCCCTCGTAACTCTTGTTTTCAATGTATCCATCTGTGAGTTTCCATCCTGAGAGATCTACCTCAGCATTTGTGGGGTTGTAAAGTTCTATCCACTCACACTGTGGCTCTGCATAACCAGAAGGGACGTCGTAATAGACCTCATTTATCACCACGTGTGTTGCAGTGGAGCGGTACTTCTCCACAACCACATGGGGCTGGGAATGCAGGGCAATGGTACCAAGGGCTAGAGAGGTCAAAACAACTATGGAAACTGCCACTATCATAATCTTTCTTTTGACCCTTTTTCCCTCAGAGGATACGTTACTTCTCACACTCCTGTCCTCAACAAAACCTTCCCTGGAGATGAAACCCATATCCCCACCAAGAGGGTATAAATATGAGGGTACTTAAACTATTCCACGAGTTTCACCACGCTGATACCCTTAGGCACTCCTAAATCGCGGGCCACTGGATCGCATTTGGTTCGCAAGAGATACGCGATTGGCCTAAGATAGCTCTCACTCAGGGCTTCATAATTTCCCATGCCCTTTGCTATTATGAGATCCGCAGAGTATAGCAATTCCTTGAGTTCCTGGGAGGCAAGGTCCATATCTATACCAACGGCAAACATTCCCGTATCGAGAATTTCATCCACCTCCTTATCCAATCCAACGGCGATGGCATCCTCCTTTGTTGCGTCTGAGAGTATGGGCTTTCCTCTGACAAGAAGAGTTATCCTGTCCACATATTTCCTTATCTCCCTTATCAGTATCTTGTCAAACACTATCTCACCGCAGTTATCGGTTATGTAAACCACATGGCCCTTCAGATGCTTCCTCAATTTATCGGTATCATCGTATCCTATGCCCTGCTCAATTAGGGCGTGGAATACATTTTCAAATTCCTCAGGGCTATTTATGCCCACTCCAAAATCAAGCACGTTGCCAATAATAGCAAGGAGTTCCGCAGTTCTCAACTTATCCTCTGCTTTTTCATAATATTCAAGGGCCCTGGGGAAAAGCTGCATGGCAATTTCATTTGCCCTTCTCTTCAGATCCTTATAGGGGTCCTCCGTGCCAAGAACTTCATTGACGAGCCTGTGCACCTTTGTCCACACCTTTATGGAGGGTTTGTTCTCATCAAATTCCTCGCAGAGAAGGGCTAGGAGGGATTTCACCAGGAGCATCGCCCTATCTGGATTGACGAGATTTGCCTCAAAAACTGCACGGCGAAATATGCACGCTACGCATTCAGGTTGGGGACGCATAGGCGTGCATGCACTTCCACATATTAAATTTGGCGGAAGAGTTAAAAAGGATTGTGGAAATATGGCAATATGAACGATCTATCCTTTTTGAATGTGCCCCTTCCCCTGGATGTGAAAAGGGAGATCATCCTTGGTAACCATGAGGGAGCAAGAAAAATTATAAAAAAGATGGAAAAAATGGATATACATCCTTTACTAAAACTTCGCCTAGGATATGAACTACTCAGGATGGAAAGAATGCCCAAGGATTATCCATGGAGCAGAAGAGAAGCACTAAAACTCTTGAAGGAGAGGCTCAGGGATTTTGAAGAGGGAGAATTGGACCAATGGATAGGCGCAGGACTTGTGGATAGAGCATTTATAGGGGGAGAAGAAAGATTCTATGAAAGATTCGTTGATAACCTCTTTTTCCTATCTCCAAAAATTGCTAAAAGGGAGAGCAAAAGAGATGAGACGAATAAATACGCCAGGAGAATCCTTGGGAGGGCCATGGCAAGAATTTCAAAGGGAGATGTGAGGAAATACAGGATCGTGACGGGAATAAAGATAAATGTAAAGAATAGGGGAAATTACAGGGTATGGCTTCCATTTCCCAAGGATAATTTCCAGATCGAAAAGGTGAAATTGATAAAGGCAAAGCCAGATAGGTACTTCATAGCAGAGAATAATGCACCACAGAGAACCATTTATTTTGAATCTGAAGGTAAGGAATTTTATGTGGAGTTTGAGTACGAAATCTCAGAAATCAGAGGCTCCATGGATGGATATGCTGAACCGAAGAATTACTTGAGGGAGAAGCCACCCCATATAGTTTTCACAAAGTACATAAGGGACCTAGCATGGAAAATCGTGGATGGCGCCCAAGATGATCTAGAAAAGGCGAAAAGAATATATGGATGGATAACAAGAAACACGAATTACACCTATGTGAGGGAGTACTGCATGTACGATAACATAGGCGAGTACGTTGCCTCCTCACTTAGAGGAGATTGTGGCATGTTTGCCATATTATTTATCACCCTTTGCAGGGCCACCGGAATTCCGGCAAAATGGCAGAGTGGCTGGTTCGTGACACCAAAATTCGCCTCACCCCACGATTGGGCACAGGTTTATGTAAACGATGCGTGGATACCCGTGGATGCATCCTTTGGAAACCTGAAAAAGAATGGCCCCAAGAGGCAGAGTTTCTACTTTGGCAATTTAGACGCATATAGAATGGTGGCCAATGATGATCTGCTTGAAGATTTCATTCCAGAGAAAAGATTCTGGCGCTCGGATCCTGTGGATAATCAGAGAGGAGAGGTGGAAAATGAGAAAAGGAACCTGTATTTTGATGAATTTAGCTCGCATTTATATGTGAAGGAATTCAAAAGATTATAACGCACCATTTAAATATCTCATTACGATTACCAACTTGGAGGATGAAAATATGACATACAAAATAGCTGTGCTACCAGGAGATGGAGTTGGCAAGGAAGTGATAGAGGCTGCAATGATTGTGCTCGATGAAATCGCATTGGATGCAGAGTACATTTATGGAGATATTGGCTGGGAGTTCTGGCGCAGGGAGGGAAATCCCCTGCCAGATAGGACTATTGAACTTCTGAAGCAGACAGACTGCGCATTATTTGGAGCAATAACATCCAAGCCCAAGGAGGAGGCTCAAAAAGAACTTGCTCCCGAATTGCAGGGTAAGGGTTTGCAGTACTACAGCCCCATTGTGAGATTGAGGCAATTATTTGATCTCTATGCCAATGTCAGGCCCGCAAAAGCGTATCCCGGAAATCCTCTGAATTACAAGGACAACATAAACATCACGGTTTTCAGGGAGAATACAGAAGGGCTTTACAGCGGCGTGGAATACTACCCAGTTCCTGAAAAAATTGATGAGGCGTTTAAGGACCATCCACGATACCAGAAATTTCTGGGTGAGGACAAGGCAATATCTCTCAGGATAATATCACGCAAGGGTGCCGAGCGAATAATAAGGGCTGCGTTTGAGTTTGCAAGGCAGAACAATTTGAAGAATGTCACTGTGGTTGAAAAGCCCAATGTTCTCCGGGAGACCAGCGGCCTGTTTGTGCGTGTGGCGAGGAAGATACATGAAGAATACCCGGAAATTGAGATGTGGGAGACAAACATAGATGCTCAGGCCATGTGGCTCGTTAAAAATCCTGAAAAATACGATGTTCTCGTTACCTCAAATCTCTTCGGAGATATAATCTCTGACCTTGCCTCCCAGCTTGTCGGGGGCCTTGGATTCGCTGCGGCAGGAAATATAGGTGATGATTACGCGGTGTTCGAGCCCGTGCATGGCTCCGCTCCGAAATACGCAGGCCTGTATAAGGTGAATCCCATAGCCACCATAAGGGCTGTGCGCATGATGCTGGATTATTTGGGTGAAAAGGAGAAGGCTGAAAGGCTGGAGAGGGCGATAGAGATCGTCGTAAAAGAGGGAAAAGTGCGCACCTATGACATGGGCGGAAACGCAGGCACTCTAGATATGGCAAGGGAGATCGCTAAAAAATATAGAGAGCAGTGATCATCTGCTCCAATCCTTAAACACCTTTTTTAGAATTTTATAGGCCTTCTCCACATCCTTCATATCCACATGCTCATCCTTGGTATGCGCGTATTTTAATTCTCCAGGGCCAAAAACGACGGTGGGTGTGCCCTTATCCACAAGATGCTGCGCATCACTCCAGCTGCGGAATCCTCCCAGCTCCGCATACTTGAGGAATTCCCTAACCCTCTTCTTCCTGGGAGATATCTCAAAGGGAGGGGAGAGATCGTAGATCATGTGATTTGCGTTGAACTTTCTACTTATGCGATTCACCTCATCTATTATCTCCACCGCGGTCTGCCCTGGAAGATATACGAAATCCACCAGAGCCTTGGCACTCTCAGGCACGGCAAGAATGTAATCACCTCCATCGAACATCTCAATATTTATCGCCGGCTTTCCCAGAAGTGGGTGCTCCGCCTTGAGGAATTTCATTCCACGCAGGGACTTCATAAACTCTATGCCCTGCCATATTGCATTCTTCTCCTCGGAGGCGCATGAGCCATGCATGGCCTCTCCCCAAAACTCAAATTCCAGTTCAAGGCTTCCAGCTTCCGCAGTGCATACTCGCAGCGATGTGGGCTCCATGGTTATGGCAAAATCGTGGGCATATTTCTCCGCGTACTTCTTCGAGCCTTTTCCCTCCTCTTCCTCATCCACAAAAAACACATAACTAACAGGAAGGGTGTCTCGGAACTCTTCAATCAATTTGAGCATTATGAGCACTCCGGCCTTATCGTCCATCACGCCGCGACCCCAGAGGATGGTGCCCTCAACCTCAGGTGGAAAATAATCACCAACGGTATCCACATGGGCATTTATCATATACTTCTCCTCGGGATTCACTATGATGTTATATCTCTCCTCGTCCACAGGCATCTTTTCAAAATTCACATTCATATCCTCAAGTTTCTCCTCAATGTAACCTAGAATCCTGGACTCGTATCCCGTCTCGCTTCTTATTTTGGCGAGTTCAATCAATTCTTCAATTTTGATGTCCATGGGAGTATATCTCCCGCTCATTCTTTAATCTTTTTCTCCCAGAAATCTGCGTATCCATGGACCAAGGCCGTAAATCAGGAACATGATGTAAAAGACCTGAATAACAGGCTTGAATGACAAAGCGAATACTGTTAGAGCCGGGAATACTGTTGCGGCAAGCGACAGAGATATCGCCTGCGAACTTGCTGTTGCACCCAGAATGAGAATCATGCCCTGCTCGTATCTAAATTTAAGTAATTTAGCAGCAAGAAGGGATAGGGAGGTTTGAATGAAATAATAGATGAGGAGGGTTCCCAGAACCAGAAGAAATATCTGAGGTTCGGTGAGAACCTTGCGGGATACCTTTGCAACGGAGAAGAAAACGATAAGAAGAATGCCCAGTGCGGATACTCCTGGAAGATATTTTTTCATGAGCATAAAATACTCTCTTCCCTTCCTTTTTATTATCTCCCTCCTTGTGAGTGCTCCAAGTGCAAGGGGAACGAGAATGTAAAGGAGAAGAATGAAAACCAATTGCATAACATTGATTGTGGCGAATATACCGCCGTTGAAATATATCAGCATGGGAGATATGAGAGGGATGAGAAGGAGCCCGATAACTGCGATTACTAGAGCATCAGCCACGCTGGCATCGGCTATTCCGCTCCAGCCTATGAGCATGTTGGAGCAGGGAATCGCGCCCACAAGCACCAGAGCGAGGGCCAGATCAGAATATTCCAAGAGCATGGTTCTCGTGAGAAAGAAAGCAGTAAAAGAGGCGATGAAATAAGCGAATATCAGAGTTGAAACTATTAATCTATAATTCCTTCCTGCTTTCTTCACCTTCTCGATTTCCATGCCGGTCAGCATGGGATAGAGCATCATGAACACCGCAAGAATACTTATGGGCATTATGTTCATGTGCTCAAAATCCACATAGTGGCCGAGAATGAGGGCCAGGATGAATACGAGTGTGACATAGAGATAAAGGCGCTTCTTGATATGCAGCAGGATTTGGAGCATATTCTTTCATCTCTCCTCATTATTTAATCCTTGCTGAGCATTTATGGATAATCTCATTCCCTTATCACCTCCTTAACCCTTGAGTTCTTGGCCACCTTGTAATTCCGGGCCTTCACCTTTCTCACAGTGCATCCGAGACCTATGACAACTTTCTCTCCCTCCACATAATCCACTGTGGTGCATTCGATGTACACTTGCTCTCCAATTATTTTTGTCGCGTTGAGCTTTCCCCTGCAGCCAGAGAAAAATCCCCTCTCACTTTTTATCTCGATCCTCTCCGCATTTATAGTACCAACACTCGATTCCTTGCTTATTTTCATCTCCAAGGTGTTTGCGCGTATTTCCTCGCATTTCACCTGTCCTCCTATGGTGATCCTATCACCCGTTACTCGCTCTGCCGTTAAACCACCTGCAATCTTCACTGTGTCCCCCTCAATTTCCCTGCAGGTAAAACTTCCAGCTATGTTTATCCTATCCGCCTTTATACTTCCCTCCAAGGATGCGGAGCCTGCAACCTTGAAACTGTCGGCCTTTACATCACCTTCCCCCTTGAATGATCCGGCCACTGATAGGGTATCAACCTCAATATCTCCACTCACCTTCAAACTTCCTGCCACGGATATATGCTCGTATTTTCCAGGTCCAAGCGTGCAGGAGCCGGCACATTTGTAATTTTCCTTCTCCTCAATCGTTCTTTCTTTCTCCTTGATTCCATCTTCATTGGTTATGTCCTGCAATTTTTCTTTCTCGTACCTGGCCAGAATGTCCTCATATGTTTCCCTAGAGATTTCGCCCTTCTCGTATTTCTCCTTCAATTTCTCTATGAATTCATCTTCCATAAATCCCCCATGGTGTTGAGATATTTAAGAATTTTTATAAAAGTTTATTGTTAAAACTTCCACCTTGTATTTAATTTTTCAACTTAAAAGTTGATATATGATTTCGCCCTATAGAAAACTATGAATTTGGAATACTTTGCCAACATACTCACCCCTGTACGCATAAAAATCCTGAAAATGCTTAAGGAGGATAAGCATCCCGGAGAAATTGCCGAGGAGTTGCGCATAACCCGCCAGGGAGTGGATAAGCATCTTGCAATTCTGTATCGTTATGGGCTTGTGGATAAAAGAATAAAGATGGGAAGAAGGCCAATGGTATTTTACCGCATAACCCTCGAAGGTGAGGATTTCCTACAGGGCTTTGAAGAACTCATAGAAAATCACATTATGGCCGTAAGAAACAGATATAAGGATGAGTTGCTTACCCTGGACAGGGATCTGGTGGATGGGAAAATAAATGAGAATGAGTACTGGAGAGCCAGAAAAGATATGGAAAAAAGGTTCTCCTGGGTGATGGAGAATGGAGATAAGGAAGGGTAAGAGGGAAGATCTGCAGTATTTGCCGCAAATACTCATGGAAGCCTATAAAGGCCTGGAAGAATACGGAGAGAGGGACATAGATAGAGCCAGAAAATACATAGAGGATTTGTACGAGGAGGATCCAGAATGCTTCTTCGTTGCAGAGGATGATGGTGAAATTGTGGGCTTCATATTCTGTAATAGATTCTGGTACAGCAAGTTTGAGCATTCCCAGGTTGGAGCAATACACGAAATAGTTGTGCTTCCTACGCATAGACATGAGGGCATAGGAAAAAAATTGATTGAGAGGGCAATGGAGGAATTGAAACCCTCGAAGATTGAACTTTGGGTGGGGGAGGGAAATGAGAAGGCAATAAAATTTTACGAAAAATTGGGATTCAAAAGAAAAGAAAAAGCTGAAAAATGGGTGAGAATGGTTAAATAGCGTACACAACCTTTTTCATATTGGGACGCTCTTTGTAGAACATTCTGCTTCCACATTCGCACTCCAGTTGTTGCACACCCAGCTCACTCGTGAGAGGCTTTCCACATCTTATGCACCTATACATTTACCCTCACCCTTCTCCATTCCTTATAAACATCAGGTGTATAGGCGCCTCCGGCAAATTTCAAGCCACAATGGGTGCATACCCATATACCGGTGGAGAGCCTCTTGACTGAATAGCGATGACATCTGGGGCAGAGATGCTTTTTCTCCTTCTCCTTCATTATATCTGCCCATCTGTAGCGCAAGGATATGCCATACCTGGGGCCGAAACGCCCCGCAATGCCAACCTTCTTAGTCCTCTTGGCCATTTGAATCACCCAGAATTATATCCCTGACCTTTCGGCCGATATCCATGCTCATATTTATAGCTTTCTGCACCTCATCGTAGGTGAACGTTCCACTAAGGCCCTTCTGCATGGCGTTTATCTTGCCCTCTTCATTTGTGGTCACCGTGAGACGTGCGGATGCTATGCTCTCCTCATCGAGATTTGGATCCGCCACGAGCCAGTTTCCTATCTTTGCAAAGGTAACGGGCACTGGGTAATGTTGCACAGGCAACTTGAAATCATCACCCAACTCATGCTTTGATGCAGGCACAACCGCATTGGTTAAAGCGGCAAGAGCGCCGTAGCCGGAGGCATCAAAGAGGTTTCCATCATAATCCAGAACATGGATGTCTATAAAAACCACCCACACCTGCTCGCCCTCTTCTATCACAAGTTTTTCCAGGTCCACCGCATGACCCTCACGAATACCACGATCCACCACACGGGCGAGTTCTATTGCCTCCTCTCCAGGAGGTCCAGGCTCAAATGTTGGAGAGGCCATCGGTGCAAGTTCTGCATTGGTTGTGAGAATTCCCTGGGCAGGGGTATCTGGAAATGGTGTGCCTGGCTCTATTTTCACACCCACAAGAACCTTGGTGCGCCCAAGTTCAACAAGAGCTGAACCCTCGGCCCTTGGGATTTTGCCCTTAACTATTTTTAACTCTCTTATCTCATCAAAATTCCTTCCATCAACACGGGTACCCTGGGATGCCAGTTTGTGTATGTACTTTCTCTGCATCTCTGGCACAACACCGGCGGTGAATTTTGAATTACTCATCATCGCTCACCTCCTCGTTTAAATACTTCCTCTTGAGCGCTTCAACCTGCATCTCGTGTATCTTCTTGGCTGCGTCCATTGCCATCTCCATGGCAGTTGTGAGTTCCTCATATGTGAGATCTCCATCCATCTGAAGAAGTGCTATCTCTCCTGTGCGTGGTAGAATGGCCATTGGAACATCCGCCTGACCATAATTGTCCTCTTCCTTGTTGAGATCGAGAACAACCACATCATCAACCTTGCCAGCGGCACATCCAACAATCAGATCTCGCATTGGAATACCTGCATCTGCAAGTGCAAGAGATGCAACAGTTATGCCGGCGACCCTCGTGCCAGCATCTGCCTGAAGAACTTCAATGTACACGTCTATGCTCGTCCTGGGATATTTCTCCACAAAGATCACGCTTGTAAGTGCCTCACTTATGACCTTGCTCAGTTCTATGCTCCTCCTGTCAGGACCAGGTCTCTTGCGCTCATCCACACTGAATGGGGCCATGCTGTACCTTGCCCGCACAATGGCCCTGTCCGCCTCCTGGACATGCTTTGGATAAGCCTCGTGGGGCCCGTAAACGGCGGCCATTATCTTGTTTCCGCCCCACTCTATATAAGCAGAACCATCGGCCCTTTCAAGCACACCAACCTCCATCTTTATGGGCCTTAATTGATTTGGCAACCTGCCATCAATGCGAAGTCCATTATCATCTATGAGCCTTATATCACTCTTCATTCCCATCATTATCACCTCTGTTTTCCTCCAAAAATTCCTTAACACGATCCGTTAGCCCGTATGTGTGGGCCTCGCTCTCTATCATCCTTATTGCCTTTATCACGGTTACAATTCCCTCGGGAGAGCCAGATATCCATATAACTCCGTTCTGTCCAACATATATGCGGCACCCTGTGTACTCCTTCAGCATCTGAATCATCGAGCCCCCCTTACCTATCACTCGAGGCACCTTGAATGGAGAGATCTTTATTATGTGCCCTCCCTCCAGTTTGCGCAATCCGGGCTCTTTCAGGGTTATCCACACCTGTCCAAGTTCGTTCACATTGCTGACCTTTGCAAGCACAACGTCGCCTATGCTAAGATACCTTCCCGTATCTCCAAAATCAACACGCCACGGCACATCATTCACATGCAGAGGCGCGTAGTAGGGCGCGTTTATGTCCACAACCCAGTTCATAGGCGCAAGATCAATTATCTTTCCTATCACTTTGTCTCCCTTTTTCGGTATGTAGCATCCCGAGAGAGGTATAACATTAACATACCCGGCGCGGAGATCCACAATGCCCAGATAGGCAGAGTACATCTTGCCATTCTCGACAAAAACCCCGTTGCCGGGCTTACCATTCTCATCAATTTCCTCTCCCGGAACAACAATTTTTCGTATTCCAACCTTTCCTTCCATATTCATTACCTCCTTAAAATCTTGGTCTGAACGTTACCATGGGTTTTCTTATTAAGCATATCAAGAAACTCCCCCTGCATGCCGGCGGGTATCTCAACCACTCCTATCCAGGAACCATCCTTCTGCCACTCCTCCTGAATTATGCTCCCCATCTTGCTCAATTCACCGTAAATCTTTCCGTACATATCTCCACTGACCTTGATGGCTATTTTCAATTTTTCAAATCTGATTGGGATTATGGGCCTTAGGGCCTTTAAGACAATTGGAACTTGGGCTTCCACAGACTTGAGGGGATCTATGTGTACCTTGGCCTCCTCCATGGCCAATTCAATACGCTGTGGAGGATGCGGCGCTCCGGTCTGCGGATTTATGGCATTTCTCGCAATTTCCATTATTATTCTCCTTTTCTTATCCTCAAGCATCTTGCGTCTCTGCTCTGTGGTTAACTGCACCTGCCCCTTCAGGATTATCTGCCTCGCCACCTCATTCACATCTGTGGTGCCAAACACCTCCTTTACAAGTTCCTCACTTGCCCTATCACCCTTATGGGCATCCTTGAATATCTCGTCGATGACCATGTAATCCACGATGTTTGTTATCTTCCCCGATTTTATGTCCTCTATGGCATCTGGGTCCACAAGAATCTCAAACCTGTGGCCGGCATGCTCGTAACGTGCAATGATGGCATCCTCAAGCCTTACCATTTTCACTCCTCTTTGCTTTCCTTACTTTTCTTATACTCTTCCACATATTTGGCGACCTCATCATCGCTCATTAAGGTGAAACTCTCACCCTTCTTTATGTACCCAATTTCAAGCGTTATTGGATTTATTTCCTCCTCGTTTACCATATCTATGGCCTTGAGACCGAGCATAAGGGCTTCATGGAAATCCATATCCTCCCGATACTCATTTTCAAACAACTCCATCACTGTTTCACGACCTCCCCCTATGCAGTCGGCCTTGTAACCCATTATGGTACCGCTTGGATCCGTTTCCATGAGATAAATCCCCCTATCATCAACACCCGCTATTAGAAGAGATGCCCCAAAGGGTCTCACGCCCCCATACTGGGTGTACTGCTGCTTGTAATCACTTATGCGCTTTACCAGGTGCTCAACAGATATGCCCACCCCATAGGTCACACGCTCGATCTGCGCAACAAGACGGGCATAATCCACGAGCACTCTGGCATCTCCCACAAGTCCGGATGTGGCACACCCAATATGGTCATCAATCACAAATATCTTCTCCATGCTCTTGGGCTCAAGCAGCCTGCTTCTTATCCTCTTATCAGCCATCAGGATAACTCCATCCTTGAACTTCAACCCCACGGTGGTTGTACCCCTCTTAACAGCCGCTCGAGCATACTCAACCTGAAACAATCTTCCATCAGGACTAAACACTGTTATTGCCCTATCATACGCCATCTGCGCTGGTTGCATCTTCTATCACCTCTCTTTCGGAGTGATATACACCATCATTATAAAAATTTATGCCCAAATAGAAGTCCCGGCTCCCGGATTCGAACCGGGGACCTGCGGATCTCTGCTGAGCGGCGTTTGCATCCGCCCTCGGATGCCTCCCAACTACAGTCCGCCGCTCTAGCCAGACTGAGCTAAGCCGGGTCAAATGGGAGAAATAAAAAGGGGTATTTAAGATTTTTTAGAGTAAGGGCTGATTGCGGAGCCAATCAATGTCACTTATGTAAAGATCCCTTATGTCCCTGAGTCCAAGGGTTATCATTGCAAGCCTCTCAAGCCCGAGACCCCATGCAAGCACGGGATACTCTATGCCCAGGGGCTCTGTGACCTCAGGGCGAAATATGCCCGCACCTCCAAGTTCGAGCCATTGATCGTTGTAATAAACCTCCACCTCCAGACTGGGCTCCGTGTAGGGGAAGTAGGATGGGCGGAACCTTATTTTGGGAAAGCCCATGAGTGAGTAAAATTCCTTGAGAATGCCCAGAAGCACCTGAAAATTGGCATCCTCGTCCATGTATATGCCCTCAATCTGCGTGAACTCGGGAAGGTGGGTGGAATCCATGTTCTCCCTTCGGAACACGCGTCCAATGGAGAACATGCGCACTGGGGGCCTGCGATGCTCGTAAAGATAGCGTATGGAATTCACGGTTGTATGGGTGCGAAGCATTGCCCTCTCTGCAATTTCCTCACTCCATTCGTACTGCCAGCCACGGCTTATACCCCCACCATTCTCGTGCATCTCCTTTACCTTTAACATGTAATCCCTGTCTTCGATGGAAATCCTATCCGGCTTTTTGAGGTAGAAGGTATCCTGCATCTCCCTAGCAGGATGATCCTGCGGAATGAAAAGGGCATCCATATCCCAGAAGGCACTAACCACATACTCGCCCTCAACCTCATCAAAGCCCATCATGAGGAATATCCTGCGAATCTTCTCTATTATCTGCGTAAGAGGATGGGGCTTGGCGGCGTAAATCCTCGGGGCGAAGAGTCCAACATCGTAACGCTTCAATTCGTAATCTCTCCACTTCCCACTCTGAATCAATTCGGGGGTGAGCTGCGTTATCTCCTCCTTTATCTCAATACCCTCATCAAGAACCTTTCTGCCAAGATTCGTCAGAGAGGCGTACCTTATTATACGCTCCTTCTTCATTATCAACCCTTTTCTGCGAAGAAAATCTTTAATTATCTCGGGATCAACCTCTCCCTCCTTCAAGCATCGCTCCCTCAGCAGAGCAAGAAGATTTTTCCTTTTCTCTATCTCATCATCAACATTCACAAACTTGAGTTTTCCATTTTCAAGGGGAACTCCCATTCTCCTTAGATGCCCCATCCCCACGGTCACAACATTCTTGGGAAGAATCTTGAAAAGTTCACTTATCTCGATATATCCTCTTTCCTTCAGAATTTCATATATCTGAACCTCGGGCAATTCCTCATCCCTGTTCAGGCAGTACTCCACATCAAGTTTCTCCCTTATCTTAACGAGTCCCTTGACCTTGAGCCAGGAGAGTGCGTTCATAACCTCAACCATCTGCGAGAATTTTCCAAGTTTTAGGATTTCATCGGCACTTACCTCATCTTTACCCGTTTCGTCTATGGCAAGGAGAACACGCTTTTCGAGGTTGCTGAGCTCCATACTTGTGCATGGGTAACTTCTTTAAATAATTTGCAATACTCTATCTATGAAATTGTTCGGCACCGCCGGGATAAGGGGTGTCACAAATAGGGACATAACTCCACAACTGGCAGTTGAGATAGGACTGGCCTATGGCTCTTCATTTCCGGGAAAGATCGCCGTGGCCCGGGATAACAGGTATGGGGCCAAGATGATTGAAGACGCTGTGGTGGCTGGACTGCTTGCCACAGGATCGGAGGTGCACCTCCTTGGGATTACACCTCTCCCAATATTTGCAAGGTACGTGGCAGATTTTATGGATGGAGGCATCATCGTCACGGGCTCACACACCCCTCCACATATAATAGGGCTTGTGGCCGTGGACCAGCTTGGAAGGGATATGTACTGGGACAGCTCTAAAAAAATTGAGGATAGGTACGGGAGAAAGGATTACACCCTGATTCCATGGGACAGGATAAAGGATCCAGTTTATGATGATGCAGTTGAAAATTATATGAAGTTCGTGGAGAGGGAGGCGAGGGGGCTCGATGGATACAAACTCCTCATTGATCCGGCCAACGGTTCTGGGGCAGGGATAATCAACAGAATCTTTGAGGATTTGGGCTTTGCTGTAAAATGCATAAACTGCGATAGAAAACCTATACCCAATCGACCATCAGAGCCAAGAAGGGAAAATCTTGTGGAGATGGCAAAATTATCCGAGAACTTCGATCTTGCCATCGGAACCGATGTGGATGCAGATCGTGTTCTCTTCGCCTCCTCAGGTAATGTTCATTCGGAGGATTCAATAGGTGCGCTCCTGGCCTCGCACTATGCAAGGAAAAGGATTGTAACTCCAATAAATTCATCCAAACTCATTGAGAGGGTGGCCAAGAAGAGAGGTTTTGAGGTGATATACTGCCCGGTGGGACCTCCTGAGATAGCAGAGCACATACTGCAATACAATGCAGATTTCGGCTACGAGGAGACAGGGAAGTATATTTTCCCTCCCTCAACACTCTGGGGTGATTCCATGCTAACCACCCTGAAGATTCTCAGGATTATGGACTCAACGGGTTCAACTCTGGATTCTCTTCTGCAGGAGTTTCCAAAATATTACCAGATAAAGGAGAAACTGCCTGTTGAGAGAAGTGTGAAGAGAGAGGTGGTTGAGAGAATAGGCGATTTTCTTGAGAGGAACACACCGGAGGGTGTGGAAAAAATACAGAGGATAGATGGTGTTAAACTTATCTACGAGGATTCCTGGCTTCTCATAAGGGCCTCAGGCACTGAGGATGTAATTCGAGTTTTCTCCGATGCTCCCTCTGAGGAAAGAGCAGGAGAACTTGTGAACTTTGGACTCCGCTTGGTCAGAGATTTTCTCTCCTCCCTGCGAGGGTGAAATAGGCCAGGAGAGCATCAAGCTGAATACGCTCGTTGGCACCCTCAACCATTCTGAACTCTATCTCACCCGTTCTATCAAGCAGTTCAACCTTGAGCCTGTCATCAATGGGCAAATCGTAAATCACACGGTGAATCTGCTTTATTAGATCCTCCCCGGAGAGACCCAATTCCACAAGCAATTTGTTCAACTTGTTTCTGGCAGATATGAAATCCCCACCCAACGCCTTTTTTACCACTTCCTCAACATCCTCTCTCTTTGCGATGCCCGTGGCTTTGTAAACTATGCCCTCATCTATGGTATCCGATATGGCCGCGGACATCTGAAGAATGTTTATGGCCTTGCGCATGTCTCCAGAGGATATGTAAACTATGGCATCAAGGGCATCTTCAGTTATTTCCTTGCCCTCATTCTCCGCTATGTACCTCAGCCTCTTCTTCATATCCTCTGCCTTCAGAGGCGTGAACCTGAATACGGCACAGCGGGATTGTATGGGCTCAATTATCTTTGAGGAGTAATTACAAGAGAGAATGAAACGGCAGGTTCGAGAGTACATTTCCATGGTGCGCCTCAGGGCTGCCTGGGCATCTGGAGTCAGGGCATCCGCCTCATCAAGAAAAATTATTTTGAAGCCAACATCGTTTGGCGCGGCAGTTCTCGCGTACTCCTTTATCTTTGTTCTTACAATTCCTATGCCTCGCTCATCACTTGCGTTCAACTCGTGAAAACTGGATCTCCAATTTTCTCCGAACAATTCCCTCGCAAGGGCTATTGCACATGTGGTTTTTCCCGTTCCCGCAGGACCCGCAAAAAGAAGATGGGGCATGCTCCTTGCCTTCACATACGATTTTAGGCGCTCCACAATCTCCCTCTGCCCCACAACCTCATCAAGGTTCTTGGGCCTGTACTTCTCAACCCAGACATCTTCCATATTTGCCGTTATGGGTTGAGCAATTAAATAATTTTGCCCGTGATTCAAAAACGCCGGGGGAGGGATTTGAACCCTCGCACCCCTTAACGGAGTACAGGCTCTCCAGGCCTGCGCCTTACCACTCGGCAACCCCGGCCTCGTGGTAAATTCACTTCCCTTATTTTATTTTTTCTGGAACGCACAAAAGAAAAATTTAATATGAGAAAAATATCTCCTCTTCCAGTGCCACCGTAGCTTAGCCCGGAAGAGCGGCTGACTTGTATAAGCCCTTTAGAAAAGGGCTTTACCCCAAAGCCGCGGGCTTCAAGAAATCAGCAGGTCGGGGGTTCGAATCCCCCCGGTGGCTCTTTTCAAAATGGCTAAATTAATATACCAAATTCTCATTATAGCCTTGAGCGGGGATGGCCGAGCGGTACGGCGATGGCCTGCTAAGCCATTGGGCTATTGCCCGCGGGGGTTCGAATCCCCCTCCCCGCGTTGCTTTGGAGGGTGAATCTCGCCTAACGGCTCGAAATCCCCCTCCCCGCGCATCACTTTTGTTTTTGATACTTTGCGAAGAACACATGGGCATTGGTTAAATAGAAGTTCCACAAACTTGCAAGGACTATGCCCACAAAATCGGCGAGCATGTAATGCATACCAATCCTCTTAAGAATCCAGTAGGTCCCCACATTTATTATTATGCCCATAACAAGCGTGAAATGATAGGCGGCCATCCTCCACCAAACAGAGCGAGAGTAAATCCTCCTGGAAAAAACCCAGTAATTATTCATAAGAAAGGTGATTATAATGCTCAATTCAATGGCTGCAATCAGTGAGGGTATATCAGGGAAATCCAAAATTTTGAAAAACAAAAAGAAAAATACCATGTTTATCAGAACACCTGAAACTCCAGTTAAACCGTACTTTATGAACACAAAAAATGCCCCATAATCCCTCATCACACTGAGAAAATCCCGCACACGCCTTTTGCTTCCCCTTACATTTTCATCGATCACACATACATTTTTGAATTTCCCATCCAGCAAAATTTTTGTCAGATTTTCATCCTTCCCAGTGCCGTAAACCTCGCCATTATATCCAAATATGGGAGAGAATGGATTGTACTGGATTCCCGGAAAAATTGTTTTGACGAGCATCATAATGATTCTGCTCTTGATACCCTCCCTGTAAACAAGCACAAGATCGCAGTTTTCAAGTTTTTTTCTGACCTTCTCTTCAATATCCATCTCATCCCACATTGATCCTTGGTTTATAATTTTTTATCATTTTCCATAAATTTGACCATGTGGTAAAGAATTTTATTGCACCTACCCTGAATAAATGGCCTGGTGATAAAATCTATCTCCGTCTTTCTGCCCATCTCAATATCCTGTAGCATACTGGACCTGTTTTTAGCGGTTTTCTCAATCACATCCATGGCAAGGGAGAGCACGTCCGCATGAATGCCCATATCAGAAAGAACTGTGGAGCACTCATCAGCCACGCATTTCACTATCTCAGCAAGATCTTTTTCAGCAAGTTTTCCGTTGGGAACATGCATTATCGCAGTTAAAGGATTTATACAGGCGTTTATGGCCGCTTTAATCCACCTTCGTTCCATTATATCGTTCACAACTTCAACCCTCAATCCGCATTCTGTAAAATTTTCAGCAAAATGAATAACTCTATCACTAAACTTTCCATTTTCCTCTCCGATAAAGGTATCACCGTATCCGGCATACATGACCACACCTGGCGAAGTTCTGGTAGCACCCATGGTTGTGACTCCCGGTATTACATCAAAACCATATTTTTTTAGAATATCTACAATCCCAACACCGTTCTGAAAAGTTATCACCGGCTCTCCATCATACTGCCTTTTTATATCCTCCGATGCACTCTCTGTTTGGTATGCCTTTACAGTTAAAATGATGAGATCGAAGCCACCCGGGTAATGGCCCAGAGCATCAAGGTAAAATAAACCATTCATCATACCCTCAATGCGCAATCCCCCCTCCCTTATGGCCCTTAAATGCTCACCCCTGGTTATGAGAAGAACATCATTTTTTCTGGAGAGTATCGCTCCCAATACGCTTCCCAGAGAGCCTGCTCCGAATACCGCTATTCTCATCCTTTCCACCCTCCTCGGCAAATACGGCCTTCCGACTCACCAGGTAGTTCCACAGTGCTGCACCACCAACTCCGCCAAAATAGGCAATTTTAATAGGTACGGATAGAATTAACAACGCTCCAAACACCAGGGTCTGAACAACGAAGCCGCTGAAAAGTGCAATGTGATATGCCACCAACCTCTGCCACATGGTCAGTTTATATTTCTCCTTCCTAAAAACCCAGACATCATTGGGGTAGAAGGTTACCAAAATTCCGGCCTCCACGGACAGGAGATACGGCAGTATAAATGCGTATGGACTGGCCTCTGGAGGTAATCTATCCGTTGCCTCCATAATGATTAGAGACCCCACACCTGCACCCAAAATCCCCACAAGGGTGAACTTTATGAAGGTGATCACTTCATTTTTACTGTCCATTCTCCAGACCCTCTAGGGCTTCCCGAATCTCCTCATCGTCCGGACTTCTTCTAAGCGCCTCCCTCAGGGCACGCTTTGCCTCTTCAATCATATCCATATTGGCGTAGGAAATTCCCATGGCATACCAGGCATCAGGATCGTCCGAAATATCTATGCATTTTTTAAAGGCCTTTACTGCCTCCTTATACCTTTCAAGATAGTGCAACGCGAGACCCTTGTTGTACCAGGCGTTATCGTAATCATCTTCAATTTGAAGAGCATGCTCTGCAGATTCAAGGGCCTTTTCGTACTTCTCTTGGAAGAGCTGGGAAACCGCCAGGTTGTTCCATGCCTCGGCGTCCTCAGGATTGATCTCCACCAATTTTGAGTAGTACTTCTCAGAGATGTCATATTTTTCCTGGGCATCGTAGCAGGATGCTAAATTGTACCACGCGTCTATATTTTCAGGATCCATTTCCGTCACTCTGCGGAAGTACTTGGCCGCATCCTTGTAGTTCTCATTATCAAAGAGAATCATACCCTTTAAAAGCAGGAGATCCTCATCCTCTTCCTCCTTAAGCAGTTCATCCACAATCTCAAGGGCTCCTTCATCATCGTCCATGGACCTTAATATATAGGCCTTGTAGGTTAGGGCCTTTTTATCACGCCCATTCTTCAGAACTTCCTCTATGAGTTCAAGCGCTGGCTGATACAGACCCATCTGAAGGTATTTTTGAACGTCCTCTTCCCATTGCTCCATGAAGATACATCACCTAATCCCATAAAAAAGTATTGCTGGGGAAGTTTTATAAGTGCCGTCTTTTTATTCTTTCCGTGGAATTCCCATATAAGTTCAGAAAGGTGCAGCGTACAATCGTAAGGGACATTGAAAACGCACTGGAGAACTCCTTTCACATGGTTTTTGAGGCTCCAACAGGCTCGGGAAAGACCATAGCCACCCTGTATCCCTCTGTAAAATATGCCATTGAGCACAGTATGAAGATACTCTATCTTGTGCATACAAACTCCCAGGAGCAGCAGGTGATAAAGGAGGCAAAGAAACTGGGAGTGAGGGTTGTGGCAATGCAGGGAAGATCCCACCTATGTCCCCTGGCCAGAGAGAGGGAAGATATGAAGAACGGTGCCCCAGAGGAACTTGCCCTGCTATGTGGCAAACTCAAGAAGGACGTGCTCAACGGAAAAGAGGAGGCATGCCCCTATTTCAAAAACTATATTGAACGGGGAGAGGAACTCAGAAAAATAATAATGGAGGGACACCCTGCAGAGGAAATTTTCCTAATTGGAAGGGAGATGGGTATCTGTCCCTATGAGGCCCTTAAGGATTCCATCAGGGAGGCCACGGTTGTGATTTTTCCCTACATCTACTTTTTTTACCCATTCATAAGAAGAAGCATACTTGACAAAATGGGACTCAGTCTTCAGGAAATAATACTTATTGTGGACGAGGCCCACAACATCCCCGAATTCGCTAGGGAACTTCAAAGCATGGAACTGACGGTTAAATCGCTGGAGAGCATGGAAAAAGAAGCCCTTGAGTTCGGAAATCCCCAAGTACTCGGGCACACTCTAGCCGACTTGGCTGAATTTTTGAAAGAGGCGATATACAGCATGGAGAAATTCGTGCAGGAAGATGAGGGGATAATACCGGATTATGCATTTGAAGATTCGCTATCCCTGCTCCTTGGAACGGGCATAAACAGTATTGAAGAACTCGCAAAAAACCTCATTTACTATGGAGAGATGGTGAGGGAGGAAAGAATCAAAAAAAGGAAACTTCCAAGGTCCTACATTCATCACACGGGCTCATTCCTGTACCTATGGAAGAGGAGCTATTCCTACGAGTACATAAGGCTTGTGAGGTGGAGCAACAACCCTTCCCTTGAAATTTATTCCATGGACCCCAGCATGGTCACCGAGGTTCTGTTAGGGGTGCATTCCTCCATTCACCTCTCTGGCACCCTGCAACTTGAAGAGTACAGAAATCTCGTGGGGCTTCCTGATAAAACCATGGTTAAGAGGTATCCCTGGCCCTTTTCAAGGGATAATTTAAAGGTGCTTTATGTGGACGATGTTACCACAAAGTATGGGGAGGTTGAAAAAAATGTTAAGAGATACGCAGAATACATTGAGGAGATAATATCCTTGGAAAGGAACGCGGCCATATTCTTCCCCTCCTATTCAATCCTCTCAAAGATAAGGGAACTGATAGACATGGAAATCATGGCCGAGGAGAGGAGAATGAAAGCATACAGATTGCACAATATGATTGAGAAATTCAGGAATGAGGGGGGCACGCTTCTATCCGTTATAGGTGGACGGGTATTTGAGGGACTCGATTTTCCTGGAGAGCAACTTGAAATCGTTGCAATAGTTGGAATTCCCTATCCAAAACCCACTCCAAAGATCAGGGCCCTTGAAAGGTACTACGATTCAAAATTTGGGAACGGATGGGAGTACGCATTTAGAACGCCAGCAATAATAAAGATGAGACAGGCAATTGGCCGTTTGATACGGGGACCCGAAGACAGGGGAATTGCAATAATCCTGGATAGGAGAGCACCATCATTCAGAAGAGAAATACCCATGCAGAGAGCAGAGAGCATAAAAACGGAAATTGAGAAGTTTTTTGAGAAATGAAAAAGGGGAGGAGGGGCGTCATCGTGATGTGTGATTGATGATTGTATACAATTCGTATACCTACAAATGGATATGCATATGTTGTATTTAAAACATTCGCCGTGCTATTTGGTAGCAAATGCCGTTGTTTTCACAATTTCCAGGTTAGGAGAAAAATCTCAAAAATGCATCCCGCGCATCATCACTGCTGAATTTCTGTATCCTTGGACCTTTTTTCCTCATTGTGGCCTTAACCACCCCTGCAAATTTGCCCTCATTTATGATAACAAATCCTGAAAATTCCACCGGGAGAAACAGCTGCAGTATATGCACCAGAGGATCCCTTGGCTCAAGAATTATGGTGCTATCGTATATCTCCACAAAATCCATTTCCTGCAGATCATTATCCGGTAATCTGTAAATCTTTCCATCATTGAGATACACCCCCCTCCTCAGGGGGCGATTATCGAGAACTTCAACTGCCTCCCATGGTGAGATTTGGCCCCCACTCAATATTTCAACGATTTCTGGACTTATCAGGCCAAAGGCATTGATTAAGTTATCCACGAACTTCTCAATGGCGTACTCCCTTGAGTATTTTGATTCAACAAAAACATAACCCCCGGGATATTTTGCCACATAATTGGCATGGTAGAGCAAGTCAATGGCCCTGGATGTCCTCTCCCTTCCCAGGGGAGATTCCTCCATTAAACTCTGCAAATCAATTTTCTTGAAATTCTGCAATATGCTCAGAACAACCCGCATATCCCCATCAATTTCCTCCTGCCTTATGGCCTGAAATATTGATATGTGCTCGGGCACTGCATAAATAGTATGTCCCTTTAAATCCACGGACTCATAGAGCAATTCCGAGCGGAAATATTTATCAATGGCAATGGGTCTATAGGCGCGAATTGTTTCAAAATCATTGTGGAGTCCCATGAGTAGTTTTGCCACGTCCAGCGTGGTTTTCAATTTTCTCCCAGAAATGAGACGATTCTTCCAGAGAAGGTACCTGAGCATCTTCTCAGGTTCAATCACTCGCCCATCAACATCACCTGAAACGTAATAATCTCCTATCCTTCTATACCCACTGCTCTCAGGATTCTCAGAGGTGAGCACTATTCCCTCCTCCTTCAATTTTTCGTAAAGTTCCTTGTCCCCATAGGTTTCCTTGACAAGGATAAAATCGGCGTACCTCTTCATATCCAAGATGGATAGTATGTTTCCATCCTTTACGTAAACACTGCTCAGAACCTCTCCGAATCTATCGTATATCTCATTCAATCTTGTGTAAACATAGGGATCCGTTGAAGGTAAAATACAGGAACCTTTCCCCCTGAGCGAGAAATCATCATCCAGATGGTAGTAAAGCTTTCCATCTGAACTCACCTTCTTGAACTTACCCAGATGGTCCTTGGGATCCAGGAAGGTGAGATTCTCAATATCCTTTCTCGTTAAGGGCCCATATCCCCTAACAATTCTCTGGAAGAACTCGGATTCATCTCCCTGCGGATCCATTTTAATTATTCCGAAGGGATAGGCCTGGGGAGCCTTGTTGAAAACAACCTTCCTGTAAATGTAAAGATTGTTTTCCAATTTTTCAATTATCCTCTTAACCTCGTGGGGATAAAGATTGCTCATCTCCTTTATCTTGGCGTAGGTGGCCCTGTTTCCAAGCAATGCAATTTGGGAAAGTACCCTCTCCTCATTTTCACTCAATTTTTCCCTTCTGTAAACGGATATTAAAAGGGGGGCATTCTTTAAATTCGTATAGCAGAGTTTGCCTCCCATGAATCTACCGTAAATCACCTTCCCCTCGCGAAGAGCATTCTGAAACTCATCGTAGCAGCCCCGAGCCCTGAGTGAATCTTCGCTGAACGCAACAAGGAATCTGTCAAAAAATTCATCAAGGCTCATATCTCTGACGATTTTACCAAATCTGTAGGATTGCAGGGCCTCTCCGCTCATTCCAGATTCTTTCCTAAGGGTCTCATAATCGTCACGAAGCATGTACTGCTCTCCGTAGCCTATCAAGAAATTACCCTTAACAACATCACCCTCCTCAACGAGGTACTTCAAGGCCCTTTGAACATCATCCTCAGACAGGTGCAAAGAGTATACAATCTCCTCAAATGTTAGCGGTGAGCGGAAGTACAGAAGTTTTTTTATGAGCATTTCCAGGGCATACTCCCTATTCATTTGCAGGGGCTCTCTCCTGTACCACCATGTCTCCTTACCACGCACCCTCCTTCCCACCAAGTAGGCCTTCTCCATATCGTGCAGAACCTCAATTACCTCCTGCACCCGGAGGCCCTTTTCCTTGGCTATATCCTCGGCCCTTTTTATCCCTTCAAAATCAATAGTACTCCTTGGCTCCCTGGCATAAAGGGTTGAGAATATGGGATAGTTTTCCTCTGTGGTCCAGAGAAGGCGGGTTGTGTAAACAGAGACTATGGTCCCGTCCCAAATGTACTCCTCAATTCTGCTCCTCAACTCATCAACATCCATTTCGGAGAACTCAAACACATTGATGCCCCTGCGGCGCAGCACATCTGCACCGGGAGCAAGGTTGAGAAACTCAATAATGTCCTCTGGAGTTCTGATCTTGAACTTGTTCTGAAAATGAGCCATGACCTGTGCCTCATCAAACATGGATGCGAGTTCCTCCTTTGGAATGACCCTTTCAAGCAGTTTCATATGCAACTCCTTGAGCAGAGCGCTTCTATCTTCCATGAGCACAATATCCGATATGCCTGAAAGGATAATGGAGTGGGCAAACACACTGGGTGCATCGCTGTAGGGTATAATCTCAACCTCAATTTTTCCATCCTCAATATCCCTTAGGACCCTGAGTGCATTTGGCAGATCCATTACTATGTTGAATATCTCGTTGAACGTCTCCTCCATCACCGGGAAATTTTCAATCTCGCTTAGAAGTTTTAGAATTTTATCGCTCCTCAACTGCTGCCTTGCCACCGATATATCGCGGCCCTTGTAACGGCGAAGAACCATAAATGAACGGGATGCCACATGCCTGAACCTCTGCTTGAAAAGTTCCGTGTTGAATATGGCGCGGCGAAGGGCCTCCTCAAGATCATCAGAGGTTAAAATTCCCTTCATTTCCTCAAGTTTCACCCTTCTCTTCAGGGTCAGCATAAATGCATCGTCGGTTATGCTTATCCCCACATTTACCCCGTATTTTTCCGTGAGTTTGTAGGCATATGCCCTTGACAGAGCATCGTTGACCCTCCTTCCAAAGGGATAATGGAATATTATATTGTGCTTTCCCGAGGGACCAACGTAACCCTCTATGACAACCCTCCTGTGAGTGGGAACGATGTGATGCATACCCTGCTTTATATAGGATACTACGCTTCTTGCACCCTTGTAATCAAGGTAGTAGTCCTTCATAAGGATCTCAATGGTTTTCCTCTCGCCATTATTCCTTATGCTCCTCTCCACAAACTCTCTGAATTTCCCCACCTCAATGCTCAAATCGAAGGATCTGGGCAGCATCTCCCCAACCCAAGAGGGCACCGTTGGGCGCTTTCCAGTTGCGTCCTTGACTATGACCTTCCCTGTGCGGATACTCAAAACCTCGTAACTTCTCGCTCCAAGAACGAAGACATCTCCCTTTCTTAGACGCTCCACAAACTTCTCACTTAGGGTGCCCAGCCTCTTTGAGGTATTATCCACAACAAGGTAATCCGCCTCATCTGGGATCGTGCCCATGTTCATAAAGTAAATCATACGACTGCTCCTCTTGCGTCCAAACACCATGTCCTCCTCATCGAACCAGATCTTGGAATAAACGGTATCACCAAGCACATGTCCCCCAAGGTACCTGAGCACATCCAGAAACTTCTCAAAGGGTAAATTGTGGTAGCAGTATGAGCGCCTGATGAGCCGATACGCTTCATCCACACTCCATCTTTTCTCTATGCTCATTCCCACGATGGTCTGGGCAAGAACATCCAGCGAGTTTTTTGGAATGCTGACCCTGTCAATCTTTCCATCGTAGGCGCATTTAACGAGGGTCGTGCATTCAATCAAATCGTCGTTGTCAAATACGAGAAATCTGCCCTTTGCGGTGGCTCCATAGGCATGGCCACTGCGTCCGATCCTCTGCAGTCCCTTGGCTATGCTCTTGGGTGAACCTATTTGCACAACCACATCAATGTAGCCAATATCTATTCCAAGTTCAAGGGATGTGGAGGATATCACCGCCTTCAACTCTCCATTTTTAAGGGCCTCCTCAACACGCAACCTTGTCTCCTTGCTCAGGGAGCCATGGTGCGCCTCAAGTTTATCCACCCCCCGCTCCTTGAGTTTGTAGGCAACATGCTCCGTACCGCTCCTGGTATTTGTGAATATGAGGGTTGTGCGATGCCTGTTGATTATGTCCACAAGCATATCGTACATTTTCTCGTTGGCAACCTCGTAGGGAACCATGGTCAGGTCCTCCACGGGGGTGAGCACCTTCAAATCCAGTTTTTTTCGGGCCTCCACTTCAACAATATACACATCTCTCGGCTCATCTTCAACATAGCCCCCCAGAAACTTCGCAATCTCCTCAATTGGGGCCTGGGTTGCGCTCAACCCTATGCGCTGAAACTCTCCTGCAAGATAACCCAGACGCTCAAGATTTAGGGAGAGCATAACCCCCCTCTTGTTGTTGGCCATCTCGTGAATCTCGTCCACAATCACATAGCGCACATTCCTGAACCTCTCCCGGAATTTTGGAGCCGTTAGAACCAGGGCCAGGGATTCCGGCGTGGTGATGAATATGTGGGGCGGTTTGCGGAGCATCTTCTGCCTCTCCGCTGTGCTGGTGTCGCCTGAGCGCACAGCAACACGAATCTTCGGGATCTTCATTCCCTTACTCTTTGCAAGGGAGTTTATTTCAGCAAGGGGAATTTCCAGGTTCCTGTGTATGTCGTTTGCCAGGGCCTTCAGGGGAGATATGTAAACGCAGTAAACCTTATCCTCAAGTTGACCCTCCTTGGCAAGTAAAAAAAGTTCGTTGATTATGGAGATGAACGCCGTTAAAGTTTTACCGCTTCCCGTGGGACTTGATACGAGAACGTTCTTACCGCTGTGTATGAGAGGTATGGCATAACTCTGGGGCTCAGTGAGTGTTGAGTACTTTGAACTGAACCACTCTCGAATAATGGGATCAAAAAGCGATAGTACCTCCTCCATACTGTACTGTTTAACTGCCCTGTGCATATGACACCCTCAGAATTTTAGGATTAGCGTATAAAAGCATATAAGTTTTGCCGTTGGAAGAAATGGGGGTACCACAATGAGGAAAATTTATTTACAAGGTGGGAATTTGCTTATCCATGAAACCAAGGAAAATAAAAGGGAGAGTATGGCTCATCACCGACAGGGATGGAAAAAGAATCGACAATATAGACACGGATATGATTTTCCACAACAGGTATCTCTACATCACCGATATGAAGGAGATGGGTAAATACGCCTTTTCCAACCTTCCGGGCTGGGAGGATTTTCCAAAGAAGGCAAAGCCGGGGGATATTCTCGTGGTTGGACGCAACTTCGGAGCCGGCTCTTCAAGGCAGCAGGCGGTGGACTGCTTCATAGCCCTCGGAATATCGGCAATAGTGGGGGAATCCTTTGGAGCCATATACAAGAGAAACGTGATAAACTCCGGTCTTCCACTCATAGAGGCTCCTGGAATATTCGAATCTGCTCTGAAATCTGGAGATATCGTGGAGATAAACCTGGAGACAGGAGAGATATTCAGGGACGGAAGGCTCATTTTCAAGGCAAAACCCATGTCAAAGGTGGCCCTGGACATATACGACGCCGGAGGAATATTCGAGTACGGAAAGCGGTTGGAAAATGCGTAGGCCCGCGGCCATAATCTCCCTTTTCCTCGTCTCCGTGGTATGGGGTGCCACATTTCCACTGGTAAAGGCCTCACTTGAATACATAACACCAATGGGTTTCATCACCCTCAGATTTCTGCTGGGATTTGCGCTTCTTGCCCCTTTCCTCTTAAGGAATTCGAAGGTGAAAAGGGAGGAACTGCTCCCAGGATTCATACTCTCAATATTCCTTTTTCTCGGTTATATGTTTCAAACCATAGGGCTCAAGTACACCTCTTCATCCCACTCCGGGTTCATCACAGGCCTCTACGTGGTGTTCACCCCCATTTTTGCCGTATTCCTGCTGAAGGAGAAAATATCATTGAAGGTTTCAACAGCCGTGCTCCTTTCTTTGCTGGGGCTGTATCTGCTGTCAAATATGAAGGGTGGAATGAACCTTGGTGATTTTCTGACACTTCTATGTGCCATCGCCTATGCAGTGCAGGTGGTTCTCGTAGCAAAATACAGCAGAATACACGATCCCACAGAACTGACCATAATAGAACTTGGATTCGTGGCCCTATTTTCCGCGGGAGGGTGGGGCCTTGAGGGGTTGCAGATTGAGTGGAGCCCCCTAATGATCTTCGGTGTGATATTCACGGGCATATTTGCCACAGGAATCGCCATCCTGGCTCAAACCCACGCCCAGAGGGCCTTACCATCATCACAGGCTGCAATAATATACACAACAGAGCCCGTTTTTGCAGGTATTTTCTCATACATCCTACTGGGAGAGGGGCTCACCACAAGGGGAATAATGGGAGCCATTCTCATTCTTCTTGGAATGCTCTTAGTAGCGCTTGATAGACCTCACTCATAGCCACTGTTGCTGGATTGCGAATCACAAAATCTGCGTATCTGCTCACGGGTGTTTTCTCCAGGTTTATCTCAACAATTTTGGCTCCATGACTCCAGGCCACCCGTGGAAGGTAAGCCGCAGGATAAACCTGTGCAGATGTGCCTATGACAAACATCACATCGCATTCCTCCGAGAGTTTGTACGCCTTATCCGCATCGTAAACCGGCTCACCGAACCAAACAACATCAGGCCTTAGGAGCCCGCCACATTTCCCGCATCTCGGGGGTATTTCCCTTAAAGGCACATCATAATTGTAATCAACCCTTCCACATTCCGTGCATTTTGTGCGCCATATGTTTCCATGCAACTCAATCACATTTCTGCTTCCCGCCCTCCTGTGCAGGCCATCAATGTTCTGGGTTATCACCCACAGGTCGTAGAGATTCTCCAGCCTTGCAAGAACCTTATGGGCCTCGTTGGGTTCAGCCCTCGCTATGTTCACCCTCCTCTCATCGTAGAATCTCCAAACTAGTTCTGGATCCCTCTCGAATCCCTCGGGCGTTGCAACCTTCTCCACAGGATAGCCCTCCCATAAACCTCCAGAACCGCGGAAGGTGGGTATGCCACTCTCGGCACTTATGCCCGCTCCCGTCAGGGCAACTATTTTTTTGGCATTTAGAAGAATCTCTATCAACCCTTGGAGATTCATAATTCCTTATCTCCACAAACGTTAAAAATATTAACCTTGAGAGCATTGTATTTAGGAAGGTGAGTGGATGCACGATGTCAACTACAAATCAATGGATGTTGATAAGGTAATGGATGTATTGAAAACATCAAGAAATGGACTGACGGAGGAGGAGGCAAAAAAAGGTTAAAAGAATATGGAACCAACGAGATACCGGAAAAAAGGGTTAATCCGATTATCAAATTTCTCTCATACTTCTGGGGTCCGATTCCCTGGATGATTGAAATTGCAGCTGCCCTGTCCATTTTGGTGCATCACTGGGAGGACTTCTGGATCATATTCTCCCTGCTCATTCTCAACGCCATCGTGGGGTTCTGGGAGGAGAAGAAGGCAGAGGATGTGATCAAGTACCTCCAGAACAAGATGGCCGTTCGAGCCCGTGTACTGCGTGATGGAAGGTGGAAGGTCATACCCGGAAAGTACCTTGTTCCCGGAGACGTGGTGCGCATAAGGATGGGTGATATAGTACCCGCAGACATAAAGCTCATTGAGGGTTCATTTCTTTCAGTGGACCAATCTGCCCTAACAGGTGAATCCCTGCCCGCAACCAAGAAAAGGGGAGACATAATATTTTCAAGTTCCCTCGTGAAAAAGGGAGAAATGACAGGCGTTGTGGTTGCCACTGGACTTCACACATATTTTGGTAAAACCGTGAAACTCGTTGAGGAGGCAAAGACCGTCAGCACGTTCCAGAAAATGGTGCTGCGCGTTGGAAACTACCTAATTCTTCTCGCCATAATTCTGGTTTCCATTGTATTCTTCGTGGCCCTCTACAGACAGGAGAGCATACTGGACACCCTCAGATTCAGTCTCGTGCTCACTGTAGCCGCAATTCCCGCAGCGTTACCCGCAGTACTATCAATAACCATGGCCGTTGGAGCGTTTAACCTGGCCAAAAAGCATGCCATAGTGAGAAAACTCACAGCCATTGACGAACTTGCTGGAGTGGATATCCTTTGCTCAGACAAAACGGGCACGTTAACAAAGAACAACCTCACCACAGGTAAGCCCGTGGCCTTTGGAAACTACTCAAGGGAGAATGTCATATTTTACGGAGCGCTGGCTTCCCGGGAGGAGGATCAGGACCCCATAGATCTTGCAATTCTAAAGGCGCTTAAGGATTACAAATTGGAGAAAAAGTTCAAGGATTACAGGCAGAGCAGCTTTGTTCCCTTTGACCCTGTAAGTAAGAGAACTGAGGCTGAAATTTCGGGAGTGAAAAACTTCAGGGTATCCAAGGGAGCGCCTCAGGTTATAATTTCCCTGTGCAAGATGAATGAGGAGGACAAGAAAAAGGTGGAGAAAATAGTTGATGGGTATGCAAAGCACGGGTTCAGGACCCTGGGTGTAGCTGTTAATTTCAATGACCATTGGGATTTTGTGGGAGTAATTCCTCTCTTTGATCCACCGAGACCCGATGCTCCGAGGGCAATAAAAACCATAAAGGCACTGGGCGTGAAGGTGAAGATGGTAACCGGGGACCATGCCTCCATAGCCAAACACATAGGAGAGATGCTTGGAATAGGAAAAAATGCCATATCAATGGAAGAACTCAGGAAGAAAAAGAGAGAGGGGCAGGAGATTGCACACATCATAGAGCAGGCAGACATATTTGCTGAGGTTTTTCCAGAGGATAAGTACGATATCGTGGATGCCCTGCAAAAGGAGGGGCATCTTGTGGCGATGACGGGAGATGGTGTCAATGATGCTCCTGCACTAAAAAAGGCCGATTGTGGTATAGCAGTTTCCGGGGCAACGGATGCTGCAAGAGCCGCGGCTGCAGTTGCACTCCTCCAACCTGGATTGATGGTAATAGCAGATGCCATAAAGGAAGCAAGAAGGATATTTGCAAGGATGGAGAGTTATGTGGTGTACAGGATAACGGAGACCGTTCGAGTTCTATTCTTCATAGCCCTGTCCATCCTTGTGTTCAATTTTTATCCAATAACTGCAGTTATGATAGTGCTGATAGCGCTTCTAAACGATGTGCCAATTTTGGCAATTGCCTACGACAACGTGAATGTGCACAACAGACCGGTTAAATGGGACATGCACAAGGTTATATTCCTCTCCTCCGTGCTGGGATTCACAGGCGTAATCAGTTCATTCCTGCTATTCTACATAGCCAGGGATGTTCTCATGCTGGGGCTGGGTGCAATTCAAACCTTCATATTTCTTAAACTCGCAGTTGCTGGGCATCTCACAATATTCATCACGAGAAGTGAAAAATTCCTGTGGAGCAAACCCTATCCCGGGGGATTGCTTTTCTGGTCGGCGGTTGCCACCAAGGCAATAGCCACACTCATTGCAGCCTTCGGCATCTTCATAACACCCATAAACTGGTGGCTCATAGGACTTGTGTGGGGCTATGCCCTCCTGTGGATGTTCATTCTTGATCAGGTGAAGGCCTGGACCCTGAAGTACATACATACTCTCTACTGATTTTTATTGAGTTCCCTTACTATTCTCCTGGCCGTTGGAGTTGCGGCTATACCACCCATACCCGTTTCCCTCAAACTCTCAGGAAGGCTCTTTCCCACACGATGCATTGCTTCCACAATCTCATCAAAGGGAATCACGCTTTCTATGCCCGCAATTGCCATCTCAGCGGTGGATATCGCCACGTTAACAGCAACCCCATTGCGCTTTACACAGGGTACCTCAACAAAACCACCTACAGGATCGCATACCAGCCCCATCATAGATTTTATGCTCAGCGCCGCTGCGTGGGAGCATTTCACAGCGTCCTGAGAGACGAAATAGGTGAGGGCAGAGGAGGCCATGGCTGCCGCGGTCCCTATCTCCGCCTGACAGCCCCCTTCTGCACCCGATATGGTGGCATTCTTTTCAATAACCCAACCAACGCCCCCGCCCACTATAAAGGCATCCAGCAGGGCCTCTTCTCCGGCTCCAAGATGCCTTTTGAGCGCATACAGAACACCGGGAACAACGCCGCAGGCACCACCTGTGGGACAGGCCACAACCCTGCCCATGGAGGCATTGCTCTCCGCCAGGGACAGGGCAACAACCATAGCCGTGTGGGAGAATTCACTCACGAACCTTGGAGAACTGCGAGATAACTTAAATCCATTATCCCCAGTTAACCCCGCAAGGGTTTTCTGCTTCTTACCGTACTGCTTCTCGGCCTCATCAAGCATCACGTTGAGAAGCTTTTTCATCTCCCCTCTCAGAAGTTCCACGGGCACCCCGGTTTCTATCATCTCCCGCTCAAGTATTATATCCGGCAGAGATCTGCCATCCTTCCATTTTTTCACAAAATCTTCAAAACGCATCTTCATCACGACCTATGTAGTAGAATTCAAGCACGTAGGGATTGCTCATAATCTCACTCCTGCACCCTTCAGATGGTTCCTCATCGGTTTCAATTATCGCCACGGCAATTCTGTGAAGGGCATCCGTTCTTTTAACGTAAAGATTTGAAATGTTAACCTTCAAATCCTCCAGAATACCCCCCACTGTTCCCGGGAGATCCCTTATTACCATCACCATTGTGTGGTACTCCCAAGACAGGGAGCACTCGCAATCATTTATCCTCGTTATTCTTATTTCCCCACCGCCTATGGAGGAGCCCATTATCTCCCAAGTATGTCCATCCTTGAAGGTTGTTATGAGAATGGTGTTTGGATGCACATCACCCAGGTCGCTGCTCTCAAATTCATACCTGAGGCCTGTGGATCTTGCAATGTCCAGGGCATTTCTTATCCTCTCATCGTCTGGACGCATACCCATAATACCGGCAATTAACGCCTTATCTGTTCCGTGTCCAAATCCGGTATCTGCAAAGGAGCCGTGGAGATGAAAGATGACCCTATCGGGAACACCCCCTATGAACTTGTGCACAAATCTCGCGATGCGAAGTGCTCCAAGGGTGTGGGAACTTGAGGGCCCCACCATCACGGGACCCACAACATCCAGCAGGGACATATGGGTGCATAGGGTTTCCGGGTATTAAAGTTATTTCCAAAAATTATAAACAATCAAAAACATGGGGGAAGGTATGAATTCATACCGTAGGTTACTGGATTCTCTGCCCATTGAAAACAAGGATTTGTGGTACTTCATCTGGAGATTCCGGGTTATACTTTTCGCCATTGTGCTCGCCCTCCTATTTCCTTACGTAATGTTCTTTATCACAATGGATCAGTACATCACATCCTTCTCTTTGGAGTACTACTCCTTCTGGGCGATACTTCTCATCTACAACCTACTACTACTCTACCCCTATTTTAAAGAGAAGAACATGGATGGATGGAAGCCGGACAATCACACCAACGCCATCGTGTATCTGTCCTACTTCATCTCGGCAGAATTTATGGCTTTCGGAGTAATGATCATCTACAGGGCTTCTCGTATGAATTATCTGGGCTTAGAGATACTTCTGTACCTAACAGGAGCAGGTTCAATTATCTTCGGAGTTTATGTTCTTCTCCTAAAAATCAGGGGTTACACCATTGAAAAGTGTGTGAAAAGGATACACAATATACCTGATCTGAGAGGGGAGGTGATACGCAGATTGGAGAGCAAATTTCCAGATGTGCAGGTGAAAAGGGGCATGGTTAAAATGGGTCAATTAAAAATCAAAATAACAAACTCAAATTATTCCAGCACAGTGGGCACAGTAAAAATTATGGGCATAACAAAATCCAAGGGGGATAAGGTAAGGAAAATAATGGAGATTGTGGACATACTCGGATAGGTATGATTGCATTTAAGAGAGTTTTCTAATGGCTCTTGCTATCACTCCTGCAACGGTTATCTTGCTGTGCACCCCTTCTATGGTATCCGTGGCTGCAAAGTCATTCACCCTCTTCATATTCTCCATGGCACGTCCTATGAACAGCCCATGGGTGCACACTGCATATATCCTCTTCGCCCCCTGCTCACGAAGTTGCTCGGCCGCCCTTGCAATTGTGCCCCCTGTGGATATTATGTCATCCACTATCCCCACCGTTTTTCCATCCGCATCAAGGTTTTTGGGCTTTATGATCACCTCCGTACCGCTGAGGCGGGTTTTCTCAAGGTAATCAAACTCCACACCCATTTCATTGGCCACGTAGCGGGCTCTCTTGTATCCACCCTTGTCGGGTGATATGACCATATCCACACCCTTGGCCTTGAGCCATTCTGCAAGGGGCTTCGTTGCATGCAGGTGCATGGTGGGAATATCAAACCACTGCAAAACGTTCTCCGAGTGAAGATCAATTCCTATGAAATAATCCGAATTCATACCTATGTGCTTTGCCATAACCCTGGCACTTATGGCCTCTCCAGGCTTGAAAATCTTATCCTGACGGGAGTACCCAAAATATGGAACCACGGTTATGATCCTCTTCACCCCCTTTTCCCTCAGGGCATCCTGCAGCAAGAGTAATTCGATTATTTTCTTATTTGGGTGTGTTGTTTGTATGAGCAAAACCTCATCTTCAAGGTCATCATCTACACGCACATACAGCTCTCCATCAGGAAATCTCTCAACATGGGGCCTCACAAAATCAAAACCCAGTTCACGGGCAACCTTCTCCCCAAGACCTAATGATGCACTGCCTGCAACAACCTTCATATGGGGGTTATGGGCCTTCAATTTAAAATATTTTTCCAAGAAAAAAGCACAACCAAGGCATTTCACTATACAATGCTCTTTACGCCTATTTCAGGCATAAAATGGAGAGAAATTAAAATTTGAACATCTTATCAAAGAAGTCGCCCGCTCCAAAACGCAGCACGTCTTCAGCAGGTAGACCCAGTTCGCTCTCGACCTTCTCCTTGTATTTCTCAATCTCCTCATCGCTCATATGTTCCCCATCAATGGCTATCCCTATAACCTTGCCCCCAGATATTGGTTCTGCCAGTTTCTCGTAGAGTTCTATGCTCCTCTCAAGGGGCTGGATCGGATATCCATCATAGTGATGATGATCCCTTCTGGTAGGGTCATGGGCGAGTATGATCTTTTTGGCGTAGGAGCCATGGAGTATTGCCAGTGTCACGCCGCTGTAAGCGGGATGGGTCAAATCCGCCTGGCCCTCAACGAATATCAAATCCCTATCACGTAGCCTGTTCACCATATCCTCCACCGCACCGGCCATAAAATCTCCAGGAACCCTGTCAATGACTATGCCCTCGTCACAACCAACCATTATGCCTGTCTGACCCGTGGCAACGAAGGCAGAGTTCAAACCCCTCAACTTTGATTCCTTGTACAGTTCAACGGTGGTTATCATCTTTCCCACGCTGCAATCTGTGCCTGCCACGAGCACCGTTGGTGCACCTCTTCCACTTCCATCTGCAACACGCAAATTCTCTGGGGGCTTGCGCACATCCCATATCCTAGCCCCGTACTCCTCCGCAAGTTTACTGAACTCCCGATCCTCGCTCAGAAAATCGTGAAGCCCGGAAATAACGGTCTTGCCCCTCATAAGAGCTATCCGTATCTCCTCCCTGAAGAACTCTGGAAGTTTGCCCCCTATGGGAGAGTAGCCAACTATGAGAACATCAAAATCGTCCTTTACATCCTTCAAACTCGCATATATGGGCACGTGCCTCCTCCCCGGGAACAGCTGGGCAGCGTCCATCCCAGCATGGCTCCTGTCAACTATGGCAACAATATCGTTGGGCGAGTAAAAATACACACCCCTCGCTGTTTTCCCCCCATATCCCACAAAGGTATCGTGGGCCAGTATTGCCAGCCTCATGGTGGATAATCGGGTATCGGGTATATAATGAATTTGCCCATTCGCAAAATATAAAAATGAGGTTGAACATGGTCAATGGATGCGTTTGAGTTTTGAAGCGAAACTGGGCATTCTGCTGATCATAAGTGCACTTGGATTCTACGTGCTAAACTATTTTCTTTTTCGAGATCTGAATTTCATAGAGAGGTACCTTCTGGCCCAGCTCGGATTCCTGCCCATATCCGTTTTGCTGGTCACCCTTGTGCTGAACAAATTGATGGTTCGCAGAGAGAGAATGGAAAGGATCGAAAAACTCAACATTGTGGTTGGAAGTTTCTTTGCGGAGATAGGAAAGGATCTGCTGAGATACCTGTCAAAGTACGATGAGCGCATAGAAAGCATCGCAAGGGAGATGATGAACCTTGAAAATTTCGAAAATGAGGACTTTGAAAGGATCAGGCAAAAACTTGAAAATAAAAAATTTGAAATTGCGCTGGAGAAAATGAACCTGTACGAACTAAGAAAATTCCTTCTGGAAAACAAGGATTTTGCCATAAACCTCCTGGATAATCCGGCCATAATCGAGCACGAGACCTTCACAGAACTACTCTGGAATCTTCTCCACGTAACGGAAGAACTTCGGAGAATTTCAAATTTTGAAAATATACCCAAGGATGATTTCGAGGATATAAAGGGAGATATTGAAAAACTGTATCGACTGCTCATTTACGAATGGGTAGCCTATGTGGAATACCTGAAGGGAAGACATCCCCACATATTCATCTACGAGGCAAAAACAAATCCGCTCATTCCCCACTCCTACCATGTGAAGAGAAGAAAAATCACCTGATCTCTATGCCAAGACCCGGCACGTTCCTGACCCTGTTGTACCCATCCTCGTACTCCATACCGATGTAGGGCTGATTCTCAAGATCCCAGTACCCATCGAGATCTGCGTAATCTGCGCCGATGCCAAGGGCAAAATGGGTACCTGCGGATATGCCCACCTGGGTCTCGATCATGCATCC
Source organism: Candidatus Aciduliprofundum sp. HYA1 (assembly GCF_056175085.1). Taxonomy (NCBI): domain Archaea; kingdom Methanobacteriati; phylum Thermoplasmatota; genus Candidatus Aciduliprofundum; species Candidatus Aciduliprofundum sp. HYA1. The sequence continues at coordinate 628,218 of NZ_CM149694.1, read as the reverse complement.
AACCATTATCTTCATTCCCGCAGCACGGGCTATGGACGCCATTCTCAGTGCTTCAAGGATCCCTCCACTCTTCATCAACTTTATATTTATGCCGTCAACCTTTCCAACAAGGCGAAGAACATCTCTGGAATTATGGACACTTTCATCGGCCACAATGGGAATTTCAACGCTCTCCCTGAGAATCCTCAGATTCTCAATCTCACTTGCAGGAATTGGCTGCTCTGCAAACTCGATCTCGTACCTCTCGATCTCCTTCAGAACCCTTATGGCTGTTTTAAGATCATAACCCTGATTTCCATCAACTCGAATCTTAACATCGGTCATCTTACGCAGGGCGCGAATGCGTTCAACATCCTCCTTGGGGTTGAGACCAATTTTCACCTTTAAAATCCTTGCTCCCTCGTCTATGAGTTTTCGGGCATGCTCAAGGGTATAATCAATATTTCCAATATCCACGGTCAGGGATGTCTCTATTCTCTCCTTCCTCCCACCCAAAATGTTCTTCAACAGTACACCCGCCTTCTGGGCAAGAATGTCAAATAGAGCAAAATCTATAGCCGCCTTGGCACTGGGTGAGCCAAGAATTGAGGAATTCAGAGAATCCATTATTCTTCCAATGGCAGATGCATCCTCTCCAATTACAAGGGGCTTGAATCTTTTAAGGGCAGAAACCACAGAATCAACAGTATCCCCCGTTATTCTTGGTGCAGGGGCTGCCTCCCCATACCCGCAAAATTCCTCGGTGCATATTTTCACAATCACGCCCCTGTAGGTGTCCATGGTTTCAAAGGCGATCTTAAAAGGTTTTTTTAGTGGGATTTCCAAAACCTTCCAGTCCAAACTTATTATCTCCATAAATATGCATGGCCTTGCAAAAGATAAACTTTCCTATGGCAGGGTAATAACCGTGACCTTCACCTCATCCCCGTACTCCTGGGTGTGATAAACATCCACAAATAGGGGATCATAATTTCTCGAGGCAACCTTCGCATCCTCCAGTTCTATATCCCCACTGAACAGCATAACTCTCCTTTCCCCATCAATCCACGGAGAGTCAAGGGCATCCTCTATGGCAACCTCCATTCTATTCTTCCCCGCCCCAAATCCTATTCCAATGCCCAGTTTTCCCTTTAGGGGCACACTCATGATGTTCTTTATGAGCATATTCCTGAAATCTAAAACAATGTGCTTCATGACCTCCGTGGGTATGCTCATTGCCGCAGTAATGGGTATGTTGGAGTAGTAATTCACAAGGCCATCGTTGTCAAGCACAAAGTACATATCGTAGTACCTTTCAATATCTGCAAGAACGTTTCGCGCGGTTTCCCTCCTGATCCTGTTCTCGGAGGAGAATGGCAGGGTGAATAACCCCACCAATTTCGCTCGTCTCTTCGTTTTCCCAATGATCCTGACAAGATTTGTGCCCAAATTTCCCCCAAGACCTGCAAGAACAAAAATATACGGGCTGTTTATTCTGGCCAGCCAGGGAAAGGCCATACTTATCAGTTTTTTATCCACTGTCGCATAGGCCTCCACCTTTTTCTTGTCCACGACGATGTCCGCAGCATGCTCATTTATGGTTGTTGCCCTTATTCCCGTGTACCTGGCAACGTAGGTGGCAAACTTTGAACCTGCACCGCCGCATCCAATCAACGCAAGCATATCCACATACCTTTATGGAATTTGAAGTATTAAATCTTTCACAGTTTTCGGGCAAATACCATAAATCCCGTGTGGGCCACCTCCACATTGTCCGGCCTTGTTCCAAGTTCTCCCACAACGATGTTTCTCTTTATTATCTCACAGGCCTCCAGATCAACAAAATTCAGTGAGAGCATCTCTCTATAGACCCTTTCAAGCTGGTTGTATGTAGGCACGTATGCTGCCACGCATCCCGAGGGGCGAAGCACCTTGGAAGCCATGGCAATTGCATTCCAAGGATCGGGTATGTCCAAAATGAACGCATCCAAATTCCGCTCCTCAACATCATGGCGCACATCTCCAATCTTCAATTCCCAGTTGCCCTCCAGACCTGCACGCTCCACATTTCTCCTTGCAATTCTCGCAAAATCCTCGCGAAGTTCGTAGGTGTACACCTTACCATCCGGATGAACAAAGTAAAGAAGGGCAATGCTCATGGCCCCAGATCCCGCACCCGCTTCCACCACCCGCATACCCGAGCGTATCCCACATCGGGCTATTATGTAGGATGAATCCTTGAGTGAGATTATCTGCGCCTTCCTGTTTACCGTTTCCACATAATCATAAAGATTGCTTCTGAGCACGTAGAACTTTTTCGTGCCTATTTTAATCTCCCCTTCACGCAAATCCTTCAGCACGGCAAAATCCCCAACACGGTACATTCCATTCTTTTTTGCAATGTACCTTCTCTTCCCGTCTATGAGCGTGTACATAGGAGGATATAGGCACGGGGAGTTAAATTTGTTTCTCCATAAAATTTTTTAACGGGTACAATGGCACAAATGTGAGTGTGCCGTGTTATATGAAGGGAAATATCGCCACCAAAGGGATATCTTAATCAGTGAACATATGCAATAATTCATCATTTTTCCGCTCTCTCATATATGTTTTTCCTTGGCCCTATCGCAAGTAGGAAAATCCTGCCATTCTGATGGTCAATCTCATATATCAGCCTAAAATCCCCAATTCTGAGTTTGTATTTTCCCTTCAACCCCGCTGTTAAAGGAATACCCAGATGGGGATTTTCACTTAGATCCGAAATCCTGCTCTTAATCCTCTCCCGCAGAGAGTTCTCGTACTTTGAAAATTCTTTAATAAACCGTTTGGTGGCATAGATTTCGTATCTCATAGAAATCTCTCGTATTCCCCATTTTTTATCTGCTCCTCAGACTCCCTTATCTGCTCAATAAGCACCCTGTCCTCAAGGATTTCCAGAGTGGCGAGTATGCTTCTCAGCAATTCCTTTATCTCCCTGGTGTTTTCTCGCACTTCGCGAATGTACTCTGCCTCCGCAGTCCTAGAATCCATGATAATTCCATCGCATTTCTCATATTTAAGACTTTCCAGCATTTGGAGAATCACCGCTTCAGCCCCTCAGCGCTTTCTCCTCCCTTTGACTCTTCCGAATCTCATCACGATGTAAATCACCGGCACGGCGATGACGAGCCAGTTCAACTCTGGAACCTCTGGCGCCACATTCGGTTCTCCACTTACTCTTTCATCAGTTGGAATCGCCCTATATATCGGTGGGAATTCCGAACCGGTTAATTTGTATTTTTCGTACGGTTGGTTTCCGTCTGGGTTATAGGATGATCCGTAAGGATTGTTATAATCGTTGTCAATCATTGCACCAAATGTTTCCCTCTGCAATTTTGAAAGCGTGGTTATATTTGTGATCATTTTTATGCCAGGCCTATTATACAAAGGAGGGTATGAGATTCCAGGAATATTGTAATATATTGTGTTTGCGTTTGCAAACTTTGCCCTTACCATGTACCTTGGGAAGGTGGGGAATTTGGTGTAGTACATGTATTCGTTGTTTTTTAATTGATCCATTACATTCCATGAGTTTCCGAAACCTATTTCACTTGCAGTGGTGTTCCAGCCAATTGCTGTACTACCAACGTGATCATATACTGCAACATTTTCGACTTTAAATGGAGCGAATATATTTGGGTCTTTTGAATCATTTGTCAATGTGTTGTTATATCTCACGAACAGGTAGGTTTGGGATACCGTGAGGTACCAAACCAATGGTGAAAAACCTGAGCAATCCAATAACATTTTTTGCCCTTTTGTGAGGTTCAGGTAGTATTTCATATATAGGTCGTTGAAGGTATCCGGTCCAGGATCATCACCTGTCGCATTTGGATCGTGAAGCATTGAATACACCCACGTTGCCAGGGAATCGATCGGATTGCTATATTGCGAGTTTGATCCAACTTTATCTATTTTTCCAGTGTATACATTTTTTATAGCAGTTTCGTTCAAATTCTGTTCGTTCCAGAAGGCGCGGGCGTCGGCGTAGGCGTTTGGATAACCTCTGGGGGTTTCATTTAGCCATATAAAGGCTTTTTCGTATTGCACTCCATTGAGTGCTTCACTTGATTTTGCATCTTTCCAGATTCCGGTGATATACGAAGAGGGTGCAGGATTAATCGCAAAAGACAGGCCGATTACTCCGCTTTTGAGCTGGGCGAGTTTTTTGAGGTAATCGATGCCGATGGCGGGGGCTTGTTTGAGGATGTAATTATCTAGGAATTGCGTCTCGCTCTCTCCGTTGCCGACGTGTTTGATTGCGTAGAAGCCGTCGTAGACTCCAGCATAAGTGAGAAGTATCTTCGCCTGCGTAGCGTTTGATGGATCAATACCCCATTGATTCGCGTAATAACTGAATAACGAATAAAGCAGATCTCCCGGAGTTTTGGTGTAAGAAGTTGCGTTTACAGGGAACATGAGTAAGAATCTCTTCTCAAATGGTTGGAGGTTCTCCCATGCATTCACTTCGTTTGCGAGTATCTGTTTATCCGTATCATTAAATCCGTCTTGGAAGTTCTTCGTTTGTGATAAGTAGAATATGAAATCCATGTCGTGGAGTAATTCTGGATGCAGAGCATAAATTCTCATTGCAGTTTTTAGCATGGTGCCATTGACTGCTCCGGCAGCAACTTCCTTGGCTAACCAATGCCCACCTCCAGAAGCGTTGTCAAAGAAGTAAGTGTAATTGTTAACCAATGCGGAGAGATTTTCAGCCACAGATTGATTGTGCAAATACTCTGCAAAGGTGCCGTCAAATATCACGGAATCGTGCTGCAACCCGAATACCACCTTGGTGAAGTTCATCTGCGTTTGATTCTCCGGATCCATGTGGAAAACATAGTAGGTCCAGTTCTCCAGCGCCTGCGTGTCCGTTGCCCTGACGCTCCACGAGCCTTGGGGCCCGGGAACGGCAACTCTTATCACCACGGGCGAGAGAATCAGAATGAGAACCAGAACGAGAATTGCAGGCACTTTAATCGGAGAGTTGCCCCTTTTATCTCCTCTCCGCGATATTCTGGAATCGCCATAGAATCCCTCGCGTGCAGAGAGTGGTTCCATTTCGAATATATCTACTCCTACATATTTATAATTTTTCTTACCACCTCTGATTGCCTAACCCATCTCTCTTGGTGAGATTTTGGTGATTAAAAAGAATAATTACTCGCCACTCACCTTATATGCTCCACCCTCCCCCTCACGCAAATCCCTCAGCACGGCAAAATCCCCAACACGGTACATTCCATTCTTTTTTGCAATGTACCTTCTCTTCCCGTCTATGAGCGTGTACATAGGAGGATATAGGCACGGGGAGTTAAATTTGTTTCCCAACCCGTTGACGAAACTTATAAATAAGGGATTTCATTTTGAGGATTTGTAATGAAAAAGGTTATAACTGGACTTCCGGATGAGCTGTTTGCCTTGGAGGAAATTTCCAAGGAGCAGCAAGTGATAAAAATATACACGGACAAGCGCAGGTACGGGAAAACTGTGACCATAATAGAGGGGTTTGATCCTAGGGATGTGGACCTGAAGGAGATGGCAAGGACCTTGCGAAAGAAGACCGCATCTGGTGGTACTGTGAAGGACGGACGCATTGAGTTGCAGGGAGACCAGCGAGAGAGGGCAAGGAAATTTTTAGAATCCCAGGGATACGTTGTTGAGATCATAGAATGAATCCAGCAAACACAGAGGAAATCGTAAATCTGGCCCTATCCCTTTTAAGGGATGCAAGGGAATGCAATCAGAGAAGGCTGCTTGTGCTGGCCGATGACAGGGAAAGGGGCATTGAAATTTTGAGAAAAGTCCTGGAAAGTATTTCCGTGGACACCAAGATAGTTTTCACAAAGAACATCGACTTTCATGTACCGGCAGAGGTTGAAGAACTGAAAAATTCGGACAGGTACATGGGCACCAATTACGATTTTCTGGCACTGGATTTGCACCATTCCTTCATACCCAACGACCTTGGAAAACTTGTGGGAATCGTGAACGGAGGTGGGCTTATTGTGCTTCTCACCCCTCCCTTTGAACTCTGGCCCGAAACACGGAATTTCTTCCACGAGGTGATACTCACTCCACCCTACACGATGGAGGATGTGAAGGGGAACTTCGCCAGATGGGTCATCAGAAAATTGAGAGAGCACGAGGGCATAGCCATAGTGGAGAAGGGGAGAATAACAAAACATGGGCATTTGAAGTGCGAGAAAGAAAAGAGTGAGATCAAAATCCCGAGAAGCATGAGATTGCCCGCAGAGGCATACGAGATGTGCATGACACAGGATCAGATAAGGGTGTTGCAGGGTGCAGAGAGGCTTGGAAAACACGGAGTTATGGTTATAACGGCAGACAGGGGCAGGGGAAAGAGCAGTGTTCTTGGCATAACCGCAGGATTCCTTGCAGGAAAATTCAAGAGGATAGGAGTGACTGCACCTGACATATCAAACGTGGGTGAGATCTTCAGATTCTTTGAAATGGTAACCCGCGTTAGAAATTTGAAGGTAAAGAAGAAGAGAAAGAGCATTGTTGGTAAAGATTTCAAAATTGAGTACGTTGAACCCGCAAACGTGGAGCCAAAAAATTACGACTTGCTTATTGTGGACGAGGCCGCGGGCATTCCTGTGCCCCTCCTTTTGAGATACCTAAAAGCCAAGAGAATCATATATTCCACAACAATACACGGCTACGAGGGCACGGGGCGTTCCTTCTCCATTAGGTTCATGAATGCTGTGAAAAAAAGAGTGAGAAACCTTATGCTCATTGAGATGCAAGAACCCATAAGGTACGCACATAACGATCCGATTGAGAGATGGCTATTTGATACATTGCTTCTTGATTCTGAGCCACCTGAGCTTGAAAAAGTGGAACTGGAGAGATTGGAGTACAGAAAATACACCATTGAAGAACTCATGCAGGATGAGAGAAAACTCAGAGAGTACTATGGAATATTCGTTCTTGCGCACTACCGCAATAATCCCAATGATTTCGGCATACTTTGTGATGCCCCCAATCATGAAATAAGAACTCTGGAATACGATGGGCACGTTATATGCTCAGTTCAACTTGCCAGAGAGGGGAAAATTGAGAACTTCTCAGATGAGATGTACTTCGGAGTGACACCTCCCGGGAACATTGTTCCGGACGTGATGATAAAGCACCACAGAATGAGAGATTTTGGCAAGTACTTTGGCTACAGGATCGTGAGAATTGCCACACATCCCCGGTTTATGAACATGGGCATAGGAAGTGCAATGCTAAGGTACATCAAGGAGGAGCAGGCCGACTGGATTGGCTCATCCTTCGGAGCCACCGAAAAACTTCTGAATTTCTGGATAAAGAATGAATTCTATCCGGTGCACATATCTCCCAAGATAAACGAGAGTACGGGAGAGTACTCCATAGTGATCATCCATACAAAAAATGATGCCCTTGAGGAATCCGTTCTTAGGGCGAGGGAGAAGTTTGGAGAGAAGTTCATAGCCAGCCTGGGCGAGATACACAGGGATATGGAACCGGCCATAGCAAGAATGGTTCTTTCATCCCTACCAAAAACAAGGGACCTCGAACTTGACGATGTGGACTGGCGCAGATTAATTGTGTATTCCTGGGGCCCGGGGAACTACGAGGTCACCATTGACGTGATTTACAGAATCGCTGCCACCTATTTCTTCTTGAGGAACAGGCCAAAATTGAACAAGGAGCAGGAGATCATCCTCACAGGTAAGGTTCTGCAGCACAGGCATTGGGAAGAAATTGGGCATCTTATTGGAAGGGGCGGCACATACGTGGTTATTGAGTTGAGGGAGATAATGCGTAAATTCATTGGAGGGAGGTACAGAGATGAGGTACTTGAATTTCAGCGAAGATTTCACGGAGAAAATTAGAAAAGGGGAGAAGAGGGCAACATTGAGATTGGGCATTAAGGATTACAGGCCAGGAGAGAAGGTGATTATCCGCTGCGGAGATAGGGATATTGGTGTGGCCACCATAAGGGAGGTGAACTTCAAAAGGTTCAGGGAGATAAGCAAGGAGGATGCTGAAATTGATGGATTCAAAAGCGGGGATGAGCTGAGAGCGGCTCTTGAAAGATTCTACGGAAAATTTGATGATGAGCAGATTTTCACCCAGATAATCTTTGAGTTAGGTGAAGTACATTAGGGCCTTCTCCTCTTCCCGCTCGCCCATCACGTGGTTTTTCAGATTCTTAAGAGATGCGTTGAATTCCTTGAATATTCTCCTTCCCCTGGCAATCTCCAGTTCCATCCTTTTCAAGGTTTTTTCAGCGGAACTCAATCTTCGTAGATTCATGCTGTGATTGAAGGAATTTACCAGAGAGAAAAAATTTCCGAGCCAGATCTGGACCTTGGTGTAATTGAGAATTACGCTCTCAATCAGCTTGTATTCCCCACTGGATGGAGGTGTGGCCGAGTACATCTCCCTTATCCATTGCATTGCACGGGTATCCATATCGTAGCCCTTCAGGTATGAGGTTATTCCCTCAACGCTCTTGCTCACGGATGCAAACCTTTTTAGCAGGGCCATAACCCTCAAATTCACTTTCTTCCTTGCAATTTCCATCTCAAATATGGCCCTCTGCTCATCGGTGAGGTAGGCAAAATCCATTGCAGTTAGACCGTATTTTATCAGGATTTTCTCATCAACCTTTCCATCCATGGAATAACCTGCACCTTATGAAATATAAATTTTCCTGCTCAAAACTCGGTGATGGAATTTTGCTCAAAAATTATTTAAACCACAAAGTCCTATATTTTCATGGCGAGGGCTATGAAGAGCATAACCGTTGAGGAGGTCATGTCCAAAAATCCAAAGATCGTATCTGGAGAGTTGAGCGTTGAAGAGGGGGCAAGAATACTGCGTGAACTCTCCATAAGCACATTGTTAATTGAGGAGAATGAAAGAATTGTGGGAATAGTAACGGATAGGGACTTCGTGACCAAGGTTGTGGCCGAAGGGCTACCCCTTAATACAAAACTCAGGGAGATAATGAGCAGCCCCGTCATAATGATACCCCATAACGAGCGTCTTGAGGATGCTGCAAAGATTATGACAAAGAGAAGAATAAGAAAATTGCCGGTCATAAAGGGAGAGGAAATTGTGGGCATACTATCAGAAAATGATATAACACGCATATCTCCGGATCTCATAGCCCTCGCCCAAGAATACGCCAAGATACACTCAGAAAATTCTGAGGAGGAAAGGGCTCAGGAGTACCTCGCGGGAAAATGCGAGGTGTGCGGGCAGTACTCCCTGAGGCTCACCATGTACAACGGCATGCTGGTTTGCCCTGAGTGCCTTGATTCTATGAAATGAGGGGAGAGGTATGAAGAATGTGGTTGTTACCGGTGCTTCAAGAGGCATAGGTCGTGCCATAGCACTTGAACTGGGAAAAAGAGGATATCGGGTGCTTGTGAACTACAACAATTCAGAGAGGGACGCTCTTCAGGTTGTTGAGCAAATAAACTCCAGCAAGAGGGGTGAGGCCTTCGCATACAGAGCCAATGTTGCCTCCTTTGAAGATGTCAGAAATATGATTGAGAATTTTACCTCAAGTTTTGGTCCCATCTACGGACTGGTTGCCAACGCCGGCATATACATTCGAAGAAGGATTTACGAGATGAGCATTGAGGACTGGCAGAAAACAATGAACATAAATTTGGACGGTGCATTCTACCTGGTCAAGGCGGCACTTCCATATATGGCCTCAGGCTCCATAGTTTTTGTCTCATCGCAACTGGCGTTCAAGGGCTCCAGCAGCAGCGTTGCCTACAGCGCAAGCAAGGCGGGAATCCTTGGACTCATGCACTCTCTTGCACTGCAACTTGCCCCCAGGATAAGGGTAAACGCCGTGGCACCCGGCACCATAGACACAGATATGATTTCAAATTACACACCTGAGCAGTTAGAGGAGAGAAGAAGGGAAATCCCGCTGGGGCGCATTGGCAAGCCTGAGGATGTTGCCAAGGTTGTTGCATTCCTGATCAGCGAGGATTCCTCCTACATAACAGGGACCACCGTGGATGTCAATGGCGGGCTCTATATGAGATGAAAGAGTTTAATTACTAAATCCACATAAGCCAGCGATGCTGGTGATATTTGACCTTGACGGCACTCTCATAGACACCAAGGACGAGATATTTTCCGTTTTCTCAAAGGCATTTGAAAACATGGGATTGGAGCTTGATAAGGGGCGCATGGAAAGGTACATTGGACTTCCACTACGGGAACTGCTTGAAAAATTGCTTGGTGAGTACGATGAGCGTGTTGAGAGGGAGATAGCCAAGGTTTACTATTCTGAGAGGGAGAGGAGGATAAGGCTATTTCCCGGAATGGAAAGCATCCTGGATGGAAATTTCAAAAGGGCAATACTCACCTCAAAGAAGAGAAAAACAGCCATTTACGACCTATCCTATTTGGGATTGCTCGATCATTTTCCAATAATCGTAGGTGCAGATGACATTGAGAAAAAGAAACCCTGCGCCGAGGGCATATTCAAAATAATCCGTATGGCCGACTGCCAACGCAGGGACAGGGTGTTCATGGTGGGTGATACTGAAATGGATATTATGGCCGCAAAAAATGCAAAGGTCAAGAGCATTGCAGTCACCTGGGGGTTCAGAAGCGAAGAATTTCTGAAAAAATACGAACCGGATTACATGGTTCATAACCCAGATGAACTCAAAAGAATTTTAGAGGAAAATTAGGCCCACCTATGACCGTATCTTCCCACAAAAGGCACAAAGGCCACATCACCCCAAACCCTTTTTCTCCACCCATGTCTCTCCTTTCTAAGCACGTATAATTCCTGAAAGAACGTGCCACCCACAGGTATAACCATGATTCCTCCGTATTTCAACTGCTCCTTTAGGGGTTCCGGAACACTGGGAGCACCACAGGTGACTATTATCCTGTCATAGGGAGCATTCGCTTCATAACCCGCCGAGCCATCACCCAAGAGGAGATGCACTCTATCCCTGCAGGGGCAATTTTCCATGTTTTTCTTTGCCAGATCCCTTAATTCAGGTATTCTCTCAATGCTGTAAACCTCAGCACCCAGACATCCCATAAGACATGCGTTGTACCCCGAACCCGTACCAACCTCAAGCACCTTTGCCCTTTCAAATACATCAAGAAGTTCAAGCATAACAGCCACCATGCTGGGAGCACTTATGGTCTGGGCATGCCCTATGGGAATGGGGTCATCAAAATAGGCGTGATTCCTGTGCTCCTCAGGCACAAAATAAGCCCTATCGACCTTCAAAAATGCATCTTTCACCCTCCTGCTCTTTATGTACCCGTGCATCTCAAGCATGTGAACCATTGCCTCGTTGTCCACAGGAATAGATGGGAAAAAACCTAAAAAACTTATCGTCGCAAAATCTATTATAGTGAGAGCCAATTAGGCACCATGGCCCTTGATGCTTTTGATGGAAAGCTGGTGTTTTTCAAAACGAGGGACGACTTGAAAACTGCAGGATTCCTGATGGAATCTGAAAAGGAGGATATCGTGCTTTTCATCCACGGAATGGGAGGGAACTTCTACAAGATGGGCTTCCTCAAAGGTGCGAGAGAACTCATCCAAAGAGGCATATCATTTTTCTCCTTCAACACCCGTGGGGCGGACATAGTTAAGGATTTCAGAGATATGCAGGGAGAGCACCACACGATTGGCACGGCACTTGAGAGGTTTGAGGACTCCGTGAAGGATATCGGGGCGGCCATTGATCTCCTGAGTTCCCTCGGTTTCAAAAGATTTCACCTGCTTGGGCATAGCACGGGCTGCCAGAAGATACTCTACTACGCGTGGAAAAGCGAGGATTCGAGGGTCAAGAGCCTCATCCACGTATCTCCCGCCGAGGATTATGAAATCTGGAGAAACTCCCTCGGTGAGGATTTTGAAAGATATGTTGAAATGGCAAGGGAGATGCGCTCCCAAGGTGATGGAGATAAACTGCTCATCCCCCTGTACGAGAAGACGGGAGAGATATGGAGTGCATCCCGATTCCTGAGTTTTGCATCCCGTGAAAATTATGAGGCAAGGATGTTCAATTACGAGGATCTTGAAATATTCTCGCAGGTCAAATTTCCCACGCAAATATTTCTTGGCACTGAGGATCCATACTTCCCGAGGGGTGTTGAATGGTACGTCTCAAGGCTTAGAAAGGCCTACAGGGGCAACAGATTGAAAATTGAAATTATGCCGGGGGACCACAGTTTTCACGGATACGAAGAGATCCTCTTTCAAAAAATTGGAGAATTTGTTAGGTCACTTTAGAGTTTCCCCTTCTCAATGTGGAAATCTATGAAATCGCAATGATGTATTATCACGGCCTCTGGAATGCGCGTTACGAACTCACCTTCCTTTGAATGGGCCGCGATTATATGCGCAATCTGATATGGCAAATCAAATTTCTCCGCCAGCATTGCACCGCCCACTGGGTGCCTTATTCTCTTTCCGTACTCGCTCTTCACGACCTTACCATCCCTATGCTCAAATTCAAGAAGTTTGGCCACATCGTGCAGAAGCCCACCGGCGATTATGAAATCCATATTAACATCCCCACGCTCCTTGGCAACGGCCATGGCCATCCTTGTCACGGTGCGAGTATGCTCCACCAGATTTCTCTCGGTGGGTATTAGAAGCGTGAATGGAATCCTATCCAACGGGAAATCCTTCCAACCCCCGCGCTCAATGGCATACTCCCACACCTTTATGACCTTTTCCCTGAGTTCTGCATCCCTTATCTCGTTTACTTCCGGAAAAATCTCCTCGATTTTCATAATGGTAAATAAAAAAGAGGGATAAAAGGATTTACTTCTTGAACTCTTCAATGGCCTTCATCAGCGGTATGAGATGCATCAACGCAGGTCCTCCGGCCATAAGGACCGCAACATATCCCGCCTCTATGAGTTCTTCAGGCTTCGCCCCTGCCTCAAGAGCATTCTTTGTATGGAGCACTACGCACCACTCGCACCCAGCCGCTATACCCAGGGCAAGGGCTATGAGCTCCTTGGTCTTCGAATCCAGTGCCTTTTCCTGAATTGTGCGGCGCAAAAATGACATGAATGCTCCCGTTTCCTGCGGGTAATCCTTGGCCAACTTCTCAAGATACGCGTTTATTTCCTCCAGAGTTTTTTCCGGTTCCATTCTACCACCATTTAACGATATGCAAAAACAATATTTATGTTTTTCGTAAAAATTTGTAAGAATTACAATTAAAAAATTTTGTTATTCGATGTAAACCTGGAGGGAATGAAAAATCGCAGGGGTTCTTCAAGGTCAGCCCTAACACCAATTCTGTGCGAGTATTCAATCTCAAATCCCCTCCATGGTGATTCAATAACCGATATCTCCTCGCCCAGGGGTTTTTCATTCATTTCCCTCACTATTCCAAACGCCCGAGTCCATTTTCCTGGACCGTTACACAGTTCCCTTAATTTTCTTCCACGCCTTTTGTACATGTAATCCAGTCCCATCAGCGGTTCAACGGCCCTTATGAGCACGGCCTGTGCCTCCTCTCCATCTGTGGTTATGTTGAACATCCAGTTGGCATGGACCATGTAAACAAAGATATGCCCGCCGGGAAGCCACATTCCCCTGTTGTACTCCTTCTTACCCCTGTAGGCCCGGGAGGCTGGATCCGCTGCTCCATAATACGCCTCAGTCTCCAAAATTTTTCCCATAAGAACCCTGCCATCCACGCGACGAAGAATGATCTTGCCGAGAAGATCAAGGGCAACATCCCTTGCATCTCTTCGAAAGAAATTCTCAGGTAATAGTGCAGGCCTGTAGGATGGATGGAGGTGCTCATCCTCCCCAAGATAAATTATGGGATAGTTGATCTCAAGCAGAGCATTTATCAATTTCTCCGGTGGATGCAGCACACCAATGCGAGAGTTTATATCCATACGCAATAGTTCCTCAAAACTCAGCCCCTCTCTTGAAAGATCCACAATGGTATCTATTCCGTAGGGTTTTTCCCACCTATCCAAAGAATTCAGAATGTATATCATGCTGGCCAGTACACCTTGGCAAGTTCAACGATCAGGGCAAAAATTATGGCCATATAAACAACAAGTTTGGGATCTATCTTTGGACCCTTGGTCTTCTCCTCCTCAAAATAACGAATCAAACCAGCTGCAGATTGAAACCCTGTGCCCTTATTCTTCTTCGCCATACTTCGCGTATTTCTGGCACAAACTTAAAGTTTTCGGTGTGGAAAATAATAAATCCAGGGGTGATTATAGTATCATGTGTTCGGAGACCTGTGCGTTCGCTGCAAGGGCCGTCTCTGGTGCGGATTACCAAAATGCCCCATTCTGGAGAGTGCAAAGAATATAATGCCAAAACTAAGAATATCCTCAAACTCCATTTTTGGGCCCTCTCCACCCAGCGTGTTTGTGGGCAGGTTTGGATATCCCAAGGTCTATGCCGGACCCCTTGTGTCTGAGAGTGGCAAGATATTTTCATCCACCCGTGAACTATACGGCAGGAGCCTCGATGATATAATATCCCAGACATCCACGCTTTTGAGAACCTCAAGAAGGGTGCACGTGAGAAAGGTGGATAAGATTGTGGAAACTTCACAGGAGATAGCCATGTCCGAGAAGCCCGTGGATACAGAGATCTGGGTTGAAAAATTCCACGGTGGTGCGAATCTTGACGACTTTTTCCACCCCACCGGACCGAGAGTTGAGCCGAGGAGAATTGACATAGTGGATAACCCATCCATACCCAAAAGGGTGGATATGGTTGTGGAAGAGCATCTAAAGGTGGAGCAGGCAATCAAAGAACTCTACACCCATGGATACGGAGTGGATTATCTGCAACGACTTCTGGCATCTGGAATATTGGGGAAGGATAGAAAACTCGTGCCCGCAAGATGGAGCATAACGGCGGTGGATGACATATCCTCCAAAATTCTCATAGAGAGAATAAAAATGCACAGCCCAATTGGTGATGTTGAATACTACACCGAGAGTTTTATGGGCAACCATTTCCATGTATTTCTCATTCCAGGCATCTGGGAATTTGAGATGCTTGAAACCTGGCTTAAGGGGGCAATTTACGCATCCAGCAATGTTGTTGAGGAGGATTACGAACCCTACGAGGGAAGAAAGAGCTATGCTTCAAACATAACTGGAGCGTATTATGCGGCAAGACTGGCAGTTGCCGAGCATCTTAACTCAATAAGGAGACAGGCAAAGGCACTGATTTACAGGGAAATAACCCCGGATTACAGGCTTCCCCTTGGGGTATGGGTAATAAGGGAGGGTGTGAGACACGCACTGTACAAAAAGCCGATAAGATTTGAGACTCTTGAAGACGCCTTAAACTACGCGGAGAGAAGAACGCATATGAAGGAATGGTTTAAAAAGAGCAGAATAGCCTACAACTTGAGGCACCAGAGAAGAATAGATGATTTCCTTTAAATGCACAAATTTGAAATAATTTGAGTTTATGCGTGGGCTATGGATTTGATACTGACCTCGCAGGACGATGCTGCATCTCTCAACATTCGAGAGAAACTTCTTGCCATGGACGGCTGGAAAAAAATAGGAATGTTCCAGAACTTTCCTGTTTACAGAAACGAAAAATATTACCTTGTGCACCTGAAAATTCAGAAAATATACGCGGAGAACATAGACGAGCACATACGCGAGAGATTGGGCATAAAATTTGACAACATAATCGTTGCATCAAAGCACAGAAGTGCAGCTGAAATAAAGAGCCTCACCGTTCATCCAATAGGAAACTGGGGACCTGCGAGGTTTGGAGGTAGGGAGCATACTGTGGTGCATACAAACCCCCATCTCATGACCCAGGCCCTGAGAATTCTCAAGAGAAATAACACCCTCCAGGAATTCTCCGTATCCTTCGAGGCAACACATCATGGGCCATATCTTGAAACGCCCACATTCTTTATAGAGATAGGAAGCAATGAGGATGAATGGCGCAACGACAAGGCCGGCGAGATTCTCGCAAAAACCATACTGGAGCTTGAAGAGAGAAAATACATGCCGGCCCTTGGAATTGGAGGAGGACACTACGTTCCACGTATCACAGATGTTGCCCTGGAATACAGGGTATCATTCGGGCATATGATACCCTCCTACGCCGTTAAATACATAGATGAAGCGGTTGTAAAAATGGCCTGCGAGAAGAGCGATAATTGCAGGCATGCTTACATTCACAGAAAGGGGCTGAAAAGCGAACAGAAGAAAAAGGTACTCGGCATACTTGAAAAGCTGGGAATAGAGGTTATAAACTCAAAAAATTTGGAAAAATTATGATATCAATTTTTTGAACCATTCCTCTCCAGAGTATTTTTGCAGCAATTTGTCGTTCTTTATTATTTCCTTCATGGATGGATCAAACTTCACGCTCATGGTTAAGAAGTTCCTGGCACCCATATCATTGCCCTTTGCGGCCATTAGTTTACCCTTGTAGAACAGGGCCTTCGCATTTTTGAAATTTCTTTTCAGAATTTCGTTCAGCATCCTCTCCGCATATTCAAACTTCTCCTTGGCTATCATCGCCTCCAGAGCCATGTTCCCCCTATCAAGACTCACACTCTCCAGTATGAAGTTCGCAAGATCGAAATTCATTTCCTTAGCCATGAGCTCCATGAACTCCTCATCGGTTAACTGCCCAAGTAACTCCCTTGCCCTCTCTCTATCCTCCCCAAAGTACCTCAAAAATTCATCCACACGGTTAACCTTTGGCTTTTCTTCCTTCTCTTCCACAACATGCTCGCCGGGCGACTCCTTTCCCACATTCTCAATTTCCTCAACTTCAGATATCTCGGAAAGGGTTTCATCTATCCCAAGGTCACCAAACAGTTCATCAACAGCAATTGGTTTGTACTCCTCCTTCTCTCCACCTCTCAATTCCTCGTAGAGCATCTCCACCGTTGGATCATTGGGATAATCATTTCTGAGCTGCTCCACTATTCTATTTGCCTCAACAAGATTGTTATCCTCCATCAAGAAACGCACCTTGGTTATCAACAGGTCCCTATTACCGGGATCTATGTCAAGACCAGCATCAAGGTATTTCTCATCCCTCGTCAGGGAGTACAGTTTGTTGTAAACCTTCAAAAGTTCCTCCTCATCGCCCTTCTCCTTCAAGATCTCGGCGTAACTCCTGAGAACATCAACATCGTCAGGCTGTATTTTCAGAAGTTTGGAAATGACCACTTCATTTTTGGGATCCAGTTCCAGAGCCCTTCTGTACATCTCTATTGCATCCTTTATCTGCCCCTGAATTCTGAACGCATCTCCCAGGAGAATGTGTGCTTCAACATCGTTTGGAGCTATCTTGACTGCCTCTTTCAAACATGCCACCGCGTATGGAATCTGCACATTTCTCTCCAGAAGGTTCCTGCCTATATCAACCCAGGCTCGGACATTTTTATCATCAAGAATCTTTGCCTTCTCGAGAGTTTTTATGGCGTAATCATGATCCTTCACAAGCAGCATCAGTTCTCCAGCCTCTGTGAGAATCCTAGATATTTTCCGCCTCTCTTCCCCACTCATCTTCTCAATCCTGTCAAAATCCTCGGTTACCCACCTGTTTATGCGCCTGAGAAGAACCTCGGCCCTCGCATCATCTCCCCTATTCATAGCATCCTTCGCTTCCTGTAAGGTTCTCTCGTAATCGCGAATCACATTCGATTCCCTTTTTTTCCTACCACCAAATAAAGGCAAATTCATCACCCACAGAGATTCTAATATGGATAGAATATACATTAATCTTATAAAACCTTCGCTTCGCCCACCACCAAATTCAGGAAAAAATAAATAAGGCGGATCGCATTCCACCTACGGGCGGAGGTTGCCGAGCTAGGTCAAAGGCGCCAGATTCAGGGTCTGGTCCCGTAGGGGTTCGCCGGTTCGAATCCGGCCCTCCGCATTAAGCCCCTTTCTTAAGAAGAAAGCGGCTTTGCATTCAGAACATTTCCCAGTGCAATCTCTCCTTCTCTATCTCGCTATCCCCGTGTGGAGGTTTTGTCTTTTTCGGAACACCCACGGACATCATGTTCAGAACCCTGTAATTTTCAGGAATGTTCAAAATGCGCTTTACATTATCCTCGGCTCCTTCCACGCCCCTCACCTGAACCCAGCAGGCTCCCAAGCCCATATCCGCTGCCTCAAGCCATATATGCTCGCTGGCAATGCTGCAATCTTCAATCCACCAGGGAGATTTTCTCTCATCACCCACTATAACAAAGGCCGCTCCTGCTTTGTAGAGCATCTTGGCCCAGGGCGTGGCCTCCGAGAGTTTTAAAAGAGTATCTCTATCTCTCACAACAATCAGGTGACAGGGTTTCCAGTTCATGGCACTGGGAGCGTACATGAAGGCCTTTATAAGATTCTCAACTTGCCAGTCCTCCAGCGGCTCTCCCGTGTAACTGCGCAAACTCCTGCGTATGCGGATTGCCTCTATTATGGGTTGCATATATGGATATAGAGACAAAGAATTAAATGGTTTTGAGCCTTAATTGGCACACTTTATGATTTCAATTTTTCATACAATCGAGAAGTCTCCACTCCATAATGCCCCAGTTGTATTTCTCTTCTGCGCATTTTCTTGCGTTTGGGGAGAGTTTTCATTAAAAGAAGATTCATAAGTGAAAGTATATACTAATCTATAGTTCTAGCTATTTTCTCCCTATCTTCAGAACTGATATGGGGGTGCACGGGAATGGATATTACCTCTTTACACAGCCTCTCAGTTACAGGTAACTTTGCCGTGTATCCTAGCTTCTGCATTATCGGTTGCTGGTGATTACCCCTGGGGTAGTATATGCCGAACCCTATGCCCTCCTTCTTGAATTTTTCTATCAGGGCATCTCTGTTCTTCACCCTTATGGTGTACTGATGGTACACGTGCCTTGCCCTGCTGTCCACGAATGGAATTATAACCTTCTCGCTTAACTCTTCATCATAGAATCTTGCGTTCTCTCTCCTCTTTTCATTCGCTCTATCCAATTTTTTTAGTTGTGCCAATCCGATGGCCGCCGCAATGTTTGTCATTCTGAAGTTCCAGCCAAGCTCTTCATGCATGTATCTGGCGGTCTGCCCATGGTTTCTGAGCATGGAAACCTTCTCTGCAAGCTCGTCGTCGTTCGTTGTTACCATCCCTCCCTCGCCGGTGGTCATGTTCTTTGTGGGGTAAAATGAAAATCCTGCAATGTGCCCTATGCCTCCTGCCTTCTTCCCTTTCCATTCTGCGCCGTGTGCCTGTGCGGCATCTTCAACAACATATAGAGCATGCTCCTCCGCGATCTCCATTATCTCGTCCATATTTGCAGCCTGACCGTAGAGATGCACGGGCATTATCGCTTTGGTTTTGGGAGTTATCTTTCTCCTCACATCCTCCGGGTCAATATTGTATGTTTTTTCATCCACATCCACAAATACTGGCCTTCCTCCAGCCCGAATTATGCTGGTGGCGCTTGCGATGAATGTGAATGATGGAACGAGGACCTCATAACCACGAACACCCACGGCCTCAAGAGCGAGAATAAGCGCCTGAGTGCCGTTTGTCGTGCTTAAGGCATGCTTCACCCCAATATATGAGGCAAACTCTTTCTCGAATCTCTTCACCCACTCACCATAGGCAAGCATCCCGGAATCCAGAACCTTTTCCACCTCTCTTTTCTCCTCTTCACCAATCCATGGCTTTGCTATCGGAATCATTTCATCATCTCCTTATACTTCTTCAATTCGGGGTATTCCTTCCCGCAGGCGGGGCATCTAAAATTCTCATCTAATTTCTCCCCGCACTCGCATACAAACCCGATGAGCTTTGCAGGCACACCCACAACAAGGCCGTGTGGCGGCACATCCTTTGTCACCACGGCACCAGCGGCAACCATTGCGTATTCTCCAATCTCCGTGCCGCACACAATCGTGGCATTGGCTCCAATGCTTGCACCCCTGCGCACTTTCGTGTGACACAATCTTGAATCATCCCAGAGCCAGGCGCGGGGATGCTTGTCATTGGTGAACGTGGCCGCAGGGCCTATGAACACATCATCCTCTATCTCCACACCATGATAAACGGAGACATAATTCTGAATCTTAACTCGGGAACCTATCTTCACATCAAAATCTACATATACCCCCTTTCCAAGATTGCAGTTCTCGCCTATCACTGCTCCTTCTCGTATCTGTGCCTGGTGCCAGATCCTTGTTCCTTTACCAATCTTCGCCTTATCACTAACCTCTGCGGTGGGATGTACATAATAATCCATTCAATCAACCTCCACAACCTTTCTCTCTCTCAAAGATTTAAGAGCAGCCTGGGCAATCTTAACTGCTATAAGACCATCCTCTCCGGTGACGAGGGGTTTTCTTTTATTCTCAATCGCCTCCACAAAATTCACCAATTCTCGCCTCAGCGGCTCTTCACGCCTGAGATTTATCCTTCTTATGTTCAGATCTATCTCCACATTGTAGGTGTTGAATTCATCCACCTTTAACTGCGAGGATGATATCTCAACCCACTGCCCGATGTAATCTCCCTCCGCATAGTAATCCTCGTAGGTTAGCCATAAACGCCGAATCTTCTTCGGTGTGAGCCAGTTGGTCTCAATGTATCCCGTCTTTCCGTTTCTGAATGTGAGAAGTATGGATGCGTGGTCCTCGTACTTTTCGTGCTTTATCTTGCCTCCTCTTGCATAAACCTCGGCAACCTCACCCACCAGATAGCGTAGAACATCAATATCGTGCACTCCTATATCCATTATCACACCCACATCTCTTATTCGCGATGGAAAGTTGCTCACCCTCTTTGCTCCGATGGTTATGAGTTTTCCAGAATCGTTCATCTTCTTGAAAAATTCCACAATGGGGTTGAACCTCTCAATGTGTCCTACCTCAAGAACCACACCCATCTCCTTAGCGAGATCTATAAGTTCTTCTCCCTCTTCAATTCGGAGAGTAAAGGGCTTCTCCACCAGAACATGCTTTCCCTGAGAGAGAAGATCCTTGACAATCCGATAATGATGCTCTGTTGGTACCGCGATAACGGCAGCATCAAAATCCAAATCTCCGGGATTCTTGGCCCATGGTACCCCGAATTTTTTTGCCACTCCCCTGGCACGAGATTCATCCACATCCACCACGCCGCCCAGAACTCCCAGAGTTGAGAGAACCCGTGCGTGGTTGCGGCCCATCACACCCGTTCCGATGACTGCAATTTTCATATCTATTCCTCCCTATGGTTGTGCACTGGAGGTATTTTTATGTTCTCCCCACCCCCAGGTATCTGAATCCAAGTTTCTTTGCCTCTTCCCTGTCCACTATTCCTCGTCCATCCACGATTATTCTGTGGCGCATTTTCTTTGCAAGGTCTTCCAAATTCAACGCCTTGAATTCCCTCGCATCGTTCATAATAACCACGATATCCATATTCTCGTAACCTTTGAACCATCTTGCTCCGTATCTCTTTGCGTCTTTTTCAGTGCATACCGGATCGTACACATAAATATTGTCACTCCATTCCTTCATCATCTCAATGTAGGGGATACTCGGAGACTTGCGGAACTCGTAAACATCGCCCCTGAATGTTAATCCAAGAACCAGAATATTTGCCCCTTTAGCAGCCACACCCGCAATGTTGAGGGCCTTTACCGTCAGTTCAACCATGTGCTCGGGCATACCGTCGTTTATCTCCCTTGCCGTCCTTATCAACCTGGTTGGCCTTTTCGATAGATTCATAACGAACCAGGGATAAACGGGAATGCAGTGCCCCCCAACACCTGCGCCAGGCATGTGGATGTGACAGTAGGGCTGCGTGTTCGCCGCCCTGAACACTTCCAAAGCGTCCAGACCCTGCTCCTCGCAGAACAATGCAAGTTCATTCGCGAGCCCTATATTCACATCCCTGTACACTCCTTCAAATACCTTCACCGCCTCGGCCGCTTTTATTGATGACATTCTTATAACGCCTTTTAAATTTATCACCTCATAAATTGCGGATACCGCATTAAGGGTTCTCTCATCACTCGCACCTACGATTTTTGGATACTGCCCCATTATGTCGCGAATCGCCGTGCCTGTCATGGTTCTCTCAGGGCAGTGCGCCAGTCCGAACTCACCCAATTTTAATCCACTCTTTTCCAGAATCGGAACAAGAGATTCCGTTGTGCCCGGGGGCATCGTGGCCTCGGTTATAACGATATTTCCTCGCTCTAGCCCCTGAGCAATTTTCTCCGTCACGTCGTAAACGGGCCCCAGATTAACATTGCCGTGGTCGTCAATCATCGTGGGAACGAGAATGATCATCACGTCCGCTTCCTTCGCCGCAGCAACGCCATCCGTGGTGGCTCTTAGCCTTCCCGCGGATACGTTTCTCTCAATCATCTCAGCCAGCCCGGGCTCCTCGGGCACGGGATTCTCGCCTTTATTGATTTTTTTCACTCTTTCCTCGTCAATGTCCACGCCGATGACTTTTGCTCCCTTCTCTGCGAATACAGCTGCAAGGGGCAGACCCATCTTGCCCATTCCGAAAACGGTAACCCGCAATTCTCCGTTTTTTACTGCCTGCTTTATTTCCTCGTGATTCATGGTGAGAAGGTCCATATCATACACCAGTAGGATAATGGGGATATGCGTATATAAACTATTTTTTGGGGCAAATTCAGATTTTCTTTCAAATTTACAAAACTCTCCGAAAATATTTTATTGCCTTTTTAACTTCCCTACACAATGGATGGTTTCCAACTATCTCTCGTAGTATCTGCATTTGTGCTGTTTCTCACATTCATATTCACATGGTACCTCACGAAGCGCTGGATTCCCGCAGCCAAGTATTTTGGATTGGTTGGGCGTGATCTTAACAAGTACGGTCATCCAGAGGTTGCGGAGGGTGGAGGGTTTGCAGTTATTCTGGGTTTGTCTGGTGGTCTATTTCTTTACCTCTTCTTCAAGGCGGTACTTGGTTCAGCAACACATCTCGCGGAAATCTATGCGCTCATATCCACCGTTGCTCTTGCAGGTTTTATAGGATTTGCCGATGACATACTTGGGTGGAAGAAGGGAATAAAGCAAAGTAGAAAAGTAATCTTATCTTCCATCTTGGCGTTACCCCTTATGACTCTGGTGCTGCTACATCCACAGTATAACTCTTTTTCCTCCTGGGGTATTCCACTCTGGTTTTATGCAATATTCATAGTGCCTGCGGGCCTGATAGGCGCAGCCAATGCGATTAATATGCTTGGAGGTTTTAATGGTCTTGAGGCAGGAATAAGTTCCATAATACTTATAACACTAAGCATAAAAGCCCTGATTGATGGAAATGTGTGGATTGGGTATATGGCCCTGCTGGGTGCAGCCACTTTGCTGGGCTTCTTGGTGTTTAACTGGTACCCTGCAAAGATTTTCCCCGGTGATTCTCTGACCTATTCCACAGGGGCATTTATTGGTGGCATCGTAATACTTGGAAACATGGAAATTTTCGGAGCATTGCTATTTCCCCTGTTCTTCCTAGATTTCATCCTATTTCTAAAGGCAAAAAAAATAGACCATTTGAAAGAGAATACTAACTCAGAGGCCGTGAAATACATAACAGATGAAAACTTGCAGAATAGATTGTCTCATCCCCAAGCCTCTGGAATACCAGATGAGAACAATCATCTTCATCTCAGATACGATAAGATATATGATTCAGGACATCTCGCAATATGGTTACAGGAGAAGCTGCGGGGATATGCCACCGAACGTGGTGTGGTGGTCACGCTTTATTTGATTCAGATTGCCATATCTGTCGTAGTGCTACTCCTGTTCCAGTTATTAGGATTAAGGTGATTCTATGAAAATACTGCAGACCGTAAAAAGAAAGGGTATTTCTAAAACGGCAAAGCGAGTTTGGCTTGTTTACAGAAGATATGCATTTGGAAATTTTGAAAAATCCCTTTCAACAATGTTGGATATCCTGGAGAAATATGATGCAAAGGTCACATTTCCCATCACGGGAGTTACCCTTGAAAGAAATGAGGATTTTATAAAGAGATATATAGATAGAAAGATTGAGTGGGCACTTCACGGGTATGTGCATGTGGATCACAGGAATTTGGATCCTCAGGTGTTGGAGGAGCATATTAAAAAGGGGGTGTGTATCTTCAAAAAAATGGGTATAAAATTGCAAGGGTTCAGGGCACCGTATCTTTCTTTTAACGAATCTCTATTACCAATACTTCACAGATACGACTTTCTGTACGATTCTTCCCGCAGCTTTTTTGTAAGAGTGATAAATGTGAATGAACCCTCTATACAAAAAGGGCTCAACCACTATAAGCCAATTAAAAAGTGGAAAATAGAGAAGATTAGTGGAGTCGTAGAAATCCCCGTTCTGCTACCAGATGATGAATTCCTCGTGGATAGGTTGGGGTATAAAAGCGAAAAAATAGGAAAAATATGGATAAAGGAATTTGAGGAAATATTGAAAATAGGTGGGGTTCCGGTACTCCAGATTCATCCAGAGCGAGGGAAAATATGCGCAAAGGCTCTTGAGATGCTTCTTGAATGGATATACAAAAAAGATTTAAATACGGAATATCTCTCAGACATTGCAATGGGAAAAAGAGAAAGAGCAGTAGCATTGAGCGGAGATATAGACATCATCAAACTTGGCGATTTGAGATATATGAAGGAGGGAAGATAGATGTACAGCGTGATAAGTACCAGTGAAATCTCAAAAAAGGAATGGGGGAAATTCGTCTATGAAAACAGCAGGGGCAACGTGTTTCAAACCCCCGAGATGTACGAAGTTTACAAAAATACAAAAAATTACGAGCCGGTATTTGTTGGAATAAGCGACTCACGGGGTGAGATCGTGGGTATTTTACTTTCCGTAATTCAGTGGGAGTTTGGAGGACCCCTTAAAATTCTGAGTTCAAGGTGTGTCACCTGGGGTGGACCGTTGATATCCGATTCTCTATCTGAGGAAGAGAGAAAAAAAGTACTTTCTCTGATTCTTAGAGAGCAAAACAAAAAAGTTAGAAGAAAGGCATTGTATATGGAGTTTAGGAATTTGTGGGATTTAAAAAAATATAATGATTTTTTTAGAAGGTTTAAGTTTAGATATGAAAATCATCTAAATATAATCCTCGATCTAACTGGGGGTAAAGAAGAAATTTTTAAACATATGAGGAGCTCTAAAAGGAGAGCAATTAGAAAAGCATTAAAAGATGGTGTGAAAATAAAAATAGCTGAGAACATTAATGATGTTAAAAAAATTTATTTGCTTCTTCTAGAATTATATGCAGAAAGGATTCAAAAGCCACTCCCAGATTTTAGTTTCTTTAAATCTATATTTGAAATTTTACAATCCAATAATATGGGGAGGGTATTTTTAATCATTTATGAAAGCAAAGTTATAGGTGGTATAGTGACACCACATTATAAAGAGACTATTTATGAATTGTATATTGTAGGTAGCCAAAAATACAAAAAGATGTATCCCTCAGAAATGGCAACCTGGGCACCTATTGAATGGGGTATAAAAAACGGTTATCGGTTTTTTGACTTTATGGGGGCAGGACGCCCCGGAGAAAAGTATGGTGTAAGAGATTTTAAGCTGGGGTTTGGAGGGGAGCTTGTTGAGTACGGGCGGTACAAAAATATATACCATAATACAATGTATAATATTTCGTTGAAATATTTATGTTTTATTAAGAAGGTGAAAAAATGAGGGTTGTGTTTGATGCTGTAACACCTGCGCAAGTTCACATGTATAAAAACATAATTTATAAACTGAAGAATAAAGGGCATGATGTTCACCTTTATGTTAGACCTGCAAAAAGCACTCTGAATCTACTCAACTACCTGGATCTGGAATACACAGTAATAGGGAGACACAGGGCTTCAAAAGTAACTAAAGTTATTCAGGGATTGTTAAATGTCAAAGAATTATATACACATTTAAAAAAATTAAACCCTGATATCTGTGTGGGACAGATATATGGAATATATGCGGCAAGTTTTCTTAAAAAACCCTCAATCATATTTGAGGACGATGAGGTAACTTTTTTCCAGCAATTTTTATATGTTCCATTCGTGAATGTTATAATTACACCTGAAATGTTTAATAAGAATTTTGGAAAAAAGCACATAAAGATAGCATCTTACAAGGAACTGGCATATCTACACCCCAAGTATTTTAAACCAGATGATTCTATATTTGATTTTTTAAATTTGAGCAAAGAGGATAAATATGTTATTTTTAGATGGAACACATGGGATGCCATTCATGATGTTGGAAAAAAAGGATTTGACGAAAAACTCATTAAAAAATATATTAAAAAAATAGAAGAATTTGCTAGCGTTTTTATATCCACAGAAAGAGAGCTTCCTAAGTCTCTTGATGTCTATAAGATAAATATTCCTTTCCACAAAATTCATGATGCTTTATACTTTGCAAATATGTTAATTTCGGATACACAAACCATGTCTACTGAGGCGGCTATCCTCGGTACTCCCACCATAAGAAGCAATTCATTCGTCGGTGAAAATGATATGAGTAACTTTATTGAGCTTGAGAGAAAATACAAACTCATGTTTAACTATAGGGATCCAAAAAAGGCCATAGAAAAGGCATTAGAACTCATTGAGCAACCCAAAATTAAGGATTTATGGAAAAAGCGGAGAGAATACTTATTGAAAGATAAAATAGATATGACTGAATTTATGGTATGGTTTATAGAAAACTACCCAGAAAGCTTTAATATTATGAAAGAAAACCCTAACTATCAGGAGAGATTCAAATGAAGGTTGCATCTGTAGTGGGAGCCAGACCGCAGTTCATAAAGATGGCCCCCGTATCGGAGAAGTTGAGAGAATGCTGTGAGGAAGTTGTGATACACACGGGGCAGCATTACGATTACGAGATGAACGGCGTGTTTTTTGATGAGTTGCAAATACCTAAACCTGACTATAATCTTGGTGTTGGCTCAGGCCCACATGGCTGGCAGACTGGAGAGATGCTGAAGAGAATTGAAGAGGTTCTTCTCAAAGAAAAGCCGGATATAGTTTTTGTTTACGGAGACACAAACTCCACGCTCGCTGGCGCTTTAGCTGCTGTTAAGTTGCACATACCTGTGGCTCACGTGGAAGCGGGGTTGCGGAGCTTTGATCGGAGGATGCCTGAGGAGATTAACAGAGTTCTGACAGACCACGCGTCCGATATTTTGTTTGCACCCACGGAAACTGCAGTGGATAATTTGAAGAAAGAGGGGATAGTAAATGGGGTTCACCTTGTGGGAGATGTGATGGTGGACGCACTTTATAAATTCATAAAGATAGCAAAGAAAAAATCTAACATACTGGAAGAATTGGATATAGTTCCAAAAGGGTACATTCTTGCCACGGTGCATCGTGCCAGCAACACGGATAATGAAAAAAATCTGAGAAACATAATTGAGGCGTTTATGGAGAGTGGAGAGATTATAGTGTTTCCCGCACATCTTCGCACAGTGAATGCCATGAAAAGATACGGGATTTTGAAGGATGTGGAGGGGGCGGAGAACATAAAATTGATAAAACCTGTAGGGTATTTTGATATGCTTATCCTTGAGAAAAACGCTAAGAAAATTGTGACTGATTCAGGAGGCTTACAGAAGGAGGCATACACATTGAAGATACCTTGCATCACATTGCGGGAGAATACAGAGTGGATCGAGACTGTGGAAGATGAATGGAACGTGCTGGTGGGTACAGACAAAGAGAAAATCCTTGAGATGATAAGAGAATTTTCGCCTTCTGTGAGGCATTATTCCAACAGGTTTGGTGATGGGCGTGCTGCGGAGAGGATTGTGGAAATAATAGATAAAAAAATAGAGTTGGGATTTATATGAGAAACTTGTTGATTATATCTAACAGGTATCCTCCAGAAGAGAGGTATCCTTTATCTCCTTTTGTGAAAGATCAGGTTGATGCCATAAAAAATTATTTAGAAAGAGTTGTTGTTATTGCGGCAAATCCATATGTTCCTAAGGTATTAGGAAAAATCGTTGGACACAGGAGAAAATATGAGTCATTAGCAAAAAATTACTCATACGACAATGTGGATGTTTTTTATACAAAAGATATTGTTTTACCTTTTAATATATTCAAAAACAGATGGGGTGACAGAGCATATAAAAAATCTTATGAGGTAATTAACACTATTGGTTTCAAACCAGATATAATACACGCACATTTCACATGGCCAAGCGGTTATGCCGGTGTAAAGATAGGAAAGAAATATAATGTACCAGTAGTAGTAACAGCCCATGGCTATGATGTTTATGACCTACCCTTCAGAAATAAAAAATATTATGATATAGTGAAGTGGACTCTTGACAACTCTGATTATGTTATCACCGTGAGCAAGAAAAACTTTGAAATTATCACTCAAAAATTAAATATTCCAGAAGATAGAGTGAAAGTGATTCCCAATGGATACGATGAAAAAATATTCCACCCTATGGACAAGAGTTATGCTAGGAAAAAACTGAATTTACCCCAAGATAAGAGAATTTTGCTGACTGTGGGAAATTTGGTCAAAATAAAAGGTCACATTTACCTTATCGAGGCAATTAAAAAAATAGTGGAAAAAAGAAAGGATATTTTGATGATAATCGTGGGAGTTGGCCCGGAGAAAAATCACCTGATTAGAAAAATAAATGAGTATGGAATTAGTAAGTATGTGCATTTGGTTGGCGGAAAATCCCACGATGAAATTCCACTCTGGATGAATGCCGCTGATTTGTTCGTGCTGCCAAGTTTAAGCGAGGGAAATCCCACGGTGATGTTTGAAGCACTAGGGGTAGGGCTTCCATTCATTGGCACCACTGTAGGGGGAATTCCAGAGGTAATAACATCCGAGGATTATGGGTTTCTATGCCCACCAAAGGATCCAGAGTGCCTGGCAGAGAAAATTTTAATGGCGCTGGAGAAGGATTGGGATCGGGAGAAGATAAGGAAATATGCGGAGCAGTTCAAATGGGAGAATATTGCAAGGGAAATCTTAAAGATATACAAATTATCTTTGAATTCAAAAAGTAATTAAATACACTCGTTGTCCGCCGTTTGATTGGTAGATCTTAAGTAGATATGGATTTTTGTCATATTCTTTAACGGGCATAGGTGGACCCCAATAAAAATTCTCTTCATAACCCACGACAAAATATTTTGTTGGATAATATGTGTCATAAAATCTTTCAATATTGTGTTTTGTTGGTTGCCGTATTGCTAATACAGTAATCCCCCAATTTGTGTGATTTTTATAGTAAGTTATAAAACCTATTTCTGGAGGTTTCACACCTGTTGTAGCAGTGAGAGCCTCTACTGACCAGTAATTGCCCATTATGTATTCAGAAGTAGATGAGATATAGTTGACGTAAGTGATAAAATCTGTGGTTACCCATGGCGGTGCAGTGGTCCCAAATCTCAATGAATTCGATAGCTCGGGCATATCACGAATTGTAGGGTCCTTGTTGAAAACTGAGACAAGGGAAGATGATGATAATAAAAACACTAATAATAAGATGAGAGACATTTTTACAAAATGTAAGTGCCCGTCTCTTGTCATTTCTCTGTTTCTAAGTTTCCTGGTTAAGAAGTAATAGGTGGAAATACCCAGTAAAAATGGAAGTGAATATTGAAAGTATATAATTCTGCTAGCATAGTATTCAAAAACGAATCCAAATGCAAACCAAACTACAAATAAAACGAAAAATAAAGTGAAAAACATTACAGAGATCGAGTGTTTTTTCATACCCAGTAAATATAGCCCAATGACTGAGAGAGCGAACAGTGAAAAACCAGCTAACAAGGATAATATAGATACAGTAGTTAGTTGTGTGTGTGGAATGTATGTAGGAAATGGTGAAAAAATAAGGACAAATGTATACACATATTTTTCTGGATTTTCACTAACGGTATACAATATCCATAGATACAAGAGCAAATAAATTACTAGAAAGAAATAAACAACATTTCTGAATGTCAAGCGCAAGATGGATTTTGATTTCACTCTAAAAATCATCCAACAAATAATAAGAAATGATAATAGTGACAATAAGAAGAATCTCGGTAAGGTGTGAATGACGGTATCCGGTAGGAATTGTGGAAAAAGATGATTTATTTTATACTGAGGTCCAATAATTGTATAGTACATAGGAAAATAATAAATCAAAAACACAAAAAATCCAGATAAAACCGTCAAGAAAAGATATATGGATCCTGCGTTTTTAATGTGATTTTTATTGGTAAGGTATCCATAAGCGATTAAAAACAAGAAAAATGCTGATAGATTAAAAAGTTGACCCAAGAAAGTGCTTATGTGTGATACACCATGAGCTGTTGAAAAAAGAACGTACAGGATTGCCACATTAATATAGTATTTTTTTCCTTTGTTATTTCTCAAAAACAAAATAAAGGATAAAAGAGAGGCAAATACCATTATTCTTGTTATACTGCCCGTTGCCACATAGTTGGAGTACGTGAACAAATAAACATAGTGTGTTTTAGAGTTTGTAAACACCATAAAAGAGGTTATATAGAAAAACGCTGAAAATAATCCAACCCACTTGTGGATTTTTAGACCTACAAGAAACACTAATAGAGTTGGAATGAGAGCAAACATTATCTTGAATATGTATGAGATGTCAAACACATTGAAATCTCCAGAGATTAGTATAAATGAAGAAATGAGTAGGTGCAAACCTGCAGGGTACAACTCATATATTCCAGAGTGAAACCATATCTTATTGATTTCCACTCTGTGAAGCGCAATCTGCATAGCCCTATCGTAGTTCCTTATTTCATCAGGGCTAACAATAGTGTGGTATCCCCAAAGATAGGTACAGCCAGTATTTAGAAGAATAGAAAACAAAATGAGGGCTAGGAGAAATAAGTAAAGCGATTTTTTATTCATATGGTGCCCCCAATAAAATTGCCAATCTTCTAGATATATTTTTCCAAGAAAACCCCTCAACAC
The DNA here is from genome assembly GCF_056175085.1 of Candidatus Aciduliprofundum sp. HYA1. Lineage (NCBI taxonomy): Archaea > Methanobacteriati > Thermoplasmatota > Candidatus Aciduliprofundum > Candidatus Aciduliprofundum sp. HYA1. The sequence goes on along the minus strand of NZ_CM149694.1, from coordinate 597,191 downwards.
ACTTCCAATCTGGATATATTTTAGTTCTCTCTTTTACCAGCGATCTCGCAACTTCATAGCCTTGTTCAAACTCCGATTTTTCAATAACGTATCCAGCATTACATTGGGAGATTATTTGGGCCACATAACTATCCCTGCTTGTAAATGCTAAGATTGGCTTTCCAGCCCGCAGGTACTCCGGCAATCTGCTGGGTAGCACATCTATGTAATCATATTTCATATTAAAAATTAATGCATCAGCTGAAATTAAGTATTTGATTACATCCACATGTTCTTGAAGTCTTCCCACAATTTCCACAGACTTCAAATTCCACCTTTGTATTTCCTCTCTTTTTTTGGGTGCAATGCTTCCTATAAAAAATAACTTGAGATCAAAACCCGCCTTTTCCAGCTTTTTGAAAATTTTAAGGAATGACAGGTCAAACTCACGGTAAATTGACCCCATATGTAAAAATGTGAATTTGTCAAACTTCATAGGTTCTATGTTCTTAAAATCCTCCTCATCGTACCCGTTGGGTAGCCAGTGCGTTTTCTCTTCCATCTTCAAATCAGGATATTTCAGGAAGTATCTTCTCATCTGAAATTCGCTGGCAAAGGTGATGGCATCAGCAGCGGAGATTATTTTCCTCTCCAATCTCTCATCAAACTTTCTGTGGAGTGGTGTGGGGGAGAAGTAAAAGTGATTCAGAGTCCAAGGATCTGCAAAGTCAGCGATCCATGTTATCTTATCCCCCATTCTCTCTTTTAACATCAATCCTAAAACGAGCCCGGAAGGAGGTGTGGATGTAAAAATATATCTAATGTTCTCCCTGCGTATGATCTCAATGATCTTTTTAATATAGAGAATAAAATAGGTATTGAGATCTGGTAAGAGAGAGAACTTAAGCAATCTTGCTAACTTCGCTCTTTTAAGATGCGGATGCATTTGCCTTCCGACATAATAGATCTTTCCTCCATGCTTTGAGATGTCCTTAAATAGATACCCATCCATTAATGATGCTGAATGGGGTGGGGGACTTACGATTATGGGCTCAACGCCATACAATGGTAAATATTTCGCTATTTTACTTAATCGCAGTATCTGTGCCCCGAACTCTGGTGGCCATCCGAGCTGGGAGATTATCAGGATTTTCTTAGTCATCTAATACCACCCAATGCAAATATATTATTTATTCACTTCGAATTACTACTTTTTACAAATTTACGATATAAAGCATAGTTACTCAAACTGGTACTACTAATTGCTATAACATAACCCCACGGGACTCCCATCGGACCCAAAACATTAACTAGATATGAAGTGACCGCTAAATTTACCCCTGCGGCAATACCTACTGTTATAGCCGCATACTCTGGCTTGTTCACCCCTCCCCAGAAAGCCCCAAATGCCGTCTCTAACCCCATAAACACATACCCAATTGATATTACCAACAATATATAGTATGAATTTAAATATTTATTTCCAAAAAGTAATTCCAATCCCCACTTACCAAATAATATAACTAAGATATACAACAAAAGTATATAGAGCTCATTCAGGAACACTGCTTGCTTGAGCAGTTTTATTCGCACATTCATACTCTTATCCGCAACCTTCGGCATTAATAATGTGTTCACCGCCCCAGGAATGAACATGTATATTGTGCCCAGAGTAATTGCCATCGAATACTCCGCAACTGCCCCGTATCCATAGTTATGTTCTAATAAAAAGTATCCCACTGTTAGAAGTGAGGAGAAAAACACATTAGATAGCACAGAAAACAACGAGAATTTTGTTAGCTCAATGATAATCCTTCTTTTTATGTTTTTAAAATTAATACTTATTTCAGTTCTTTTAAAAATTTCAATGATGAAAATCGCAACCCACCCCCCAAAAGCATAAGAAAATATGATATAAAGTGGAGTTTTGAGAAATGCTAATACGAATATCAAACTTATTAAAAATAACTTAATCAGCGATCTGAGTATGTTAAACGCTGCAATTTTTTTGTAATCAATGAATCCCCGAATAACCCCATAGTAAATCAGGGGTATAGAGTATCCTACAGCGATCAAATATATGAACATGTCAATTTTAAATATGAAGAAGATTGCCCCCAGTATAAAAAAAGAGGTAATAACAATAATGAGAACAGCAAAGAGGTAATTACCTGCCTCTTTTCTATTGGCCGCTATAAATCTCGTAAGTGCACCACCATATCCTGCGGCGACGAACATCACTATGAAACTTCCCATTTGAATTACATACCTTATATATCCGTATGCCTCTTTACTGAGGAGCCAAGCAAGGATGAGTGTTGTAACAAAACCTATCCCTTGAAAAATAATATTGCTAATTCCTATTAATCCAACAGATTTAATAGTTTTAGAACTCACAGACAATCCATCAAGGAGTCTCGTTTTCATTAGTGTTCAGCTCCCTAGGCTTATTTAATTTTACATCTATTAAATACCAGTATGGGAGTATGAAGGATAAGAATATTATATTTCCCAGCCAAGCATGTGCTTCTTCCAAACCCAGCTGTCCATAATAGTATGCACTAATGAAGATTAGAACTATCCGGAGAATATTGAGAAAAAGCATTATAATAGTTGCAATGAGTATTGTCAAAGTTCTCCACTTATAATTTATGTAGGATCCCATATAAAGCAGCACCAAAACTACTGCAGAGAAGGTAATTCCCTCTACCCCCGAGCATAATCCAGAAACTGTGGCAGATACTATTTCTCCATTTGCAGTCACTATGGATATGGTTGTTCCATTCAATGATACCGCATATCCCATAAACTTTAGTATTTCGTAGGCTGCATTAGATGAGAAAATTGCCAAATTATAGCCTAGAAAAGAGTTGCCTAGAACATTCCAGAGTAGATTTAACACTATAAAAATCCCGTAGAGTATCCCAAAAGGAAATATCACCTTGTATTTTTTTATTCCATAAAATACCACAAAGAAACCAAATATCACTATGCCCCCATTCAACACCCCAAAATTTCGAGTTTCTGGAAAATATATGTGTTTTATAGGCGTTACTATTGTAAAAGCAAAGATTATTACAATGACTCCAATGATTACCTCCCATACTGCAACATTTTTTATGCTATGAAAACGCTTAGAATTTAGCATAATACCCATCAGCCACAACAGGGTAGATATAACAAGAGAGTAGCTATTTATATTTTCTGAAATATTTTCAAATCCACCCTGTATAAATATTTCTAGAATGATTGAGAGGAGGATTGTTAATATTAAAAATCCTCTCAGTTTGTTTCTCTGATCCATGTTGAATCTCTGCATTATCGGGGCCCACGCATCCTCAAACAGGAAATCAAGCATCAACGCATGAATGATTTGAGGTAAATTAAGATTTTGCAGCACTGGGACCCTCGCTCTATTTTTCCCCTTTCCACAAATCAGCTCACAAAGGTAATTTTAAAACCAAAATCTCATCAAACATCCCTACTTGCAGCCCACTCTCCAGCAGATAAATGCTCCACCCTTCCAGATCCCAGCTCGTAAAAGCGAGAAGAACTCACGCAACTTTCCGGTACATCAGGATTGCCAGCACCTTACATCTATCAACCCACTCATCATAGTCCAAAGCCCCGGAGGGTAAAAACATGCACGCTCAAAATCCACGATTCCGGGCCATGGATGCCTGTGTGACAGCACCATATAGGAACAGTACCTCTTCCTTGTTTTACGATATATTTTTCAGAAAATAGTAAAAAATAGGACTAATTATGAGAAATACAAAAAATATAGATAATTGTGTAATAATGCATTTATCATAAAAATCACAGAAATATTTCATAAAATTCTGCTGATTTAATTGATTCTGATTGAATTAAAATTCTTCTTTCGTAAAAAACAAAGTTTAAATATTGCGATTTGTTAATAATTTGTGGTGAATCCCATGACTGGGGCCAGGGTTGCGAGGAGCTTTGAAGATCTGGAGCATCTGATCAACGAGGGATTTATGTACAACAGGACAGCGCCCAGATGGGTGAACGGTAGGGCGTACTTTTACCTGATAAATCCAGAGAGCCACAAAAAGGGAAAGGGTATAATTGAGTGCTCATTTGAGGAATACGAAGATATAAGGGCAAAAATAGATGAAATGCTGGAGAAGCTGCATGGAGTAAAGTACTACACCAAGAAGAAAAAGAAGGAAAAGATTGTGGAAACCTTACCCATGCCAAGAACCAGGGCCGTGATAGACAGGTCCTATGCCCGCAGCATTGAGCATACGATGAACATATCCCTATCACTCACAGAGAGCACCATTGATCTTGGATTTAAATGCCTGTTGCTTGTTTTACCCCATTTAAAGATTTCACCACGAAAGCTCTTCACAATGGTTGATGATCCAAAGCAGATAACAGATCTCATTCTGAGATACGTGGCCAAGTTGCTGGACCTACGCTTCTCTCCAGAGCGCCTTTTCAGTCTCGAAGATGAGGTCAGGTCCCTTGAGATGGAGAAGGAAGAACTTGAAAAGAGCGTCAGGGAGAAGGATGAGATCATTGAAGAGCTGAAAAAGGAGGTTGAGATGCTTCTGGCGATCAGCAACGAGGATCAGATTTCCAGATTTGTGGGGTGGATGAACATAAGAAAGAATATGAACGTTGTACCAGAGTCCGTGAACTGGGAAAATATGATCTATATGCCTCAGGCTCCAAAGAAGGGAGCTGATGATACAAAATGGATTTTTGATCTTGCAACAGCCGCATGGATTTTGAATTCCAGAGAGCCCGTGCCCCTAGAGGTTATATTAAAATACATAGATGTACAGGTCAAAGAGAGTAAATGGGAGGTGAAAAAGTATGTAGACAAAAAGATAAATGAGGTGAGAAAAGAGCTTATAAGTATGCAACCCCCGCCCAAGAAGGATCGCCCCAATACAATAATCATAAAGGATAATAGAACTGAGCCTTCAATTTTTGAGAGGATAAAGATGCTTGAAGAGAGAGGATACGAGGTCATACCCCCTCCCTCCGAGAGCAGGGTGATGGAGATAGTTAACGAACAGATGAAAGGATATTTGGAGGAAGTTCACAGAAAGATTGAGGAGCTTAAAAATTACATAGAGGAGGAAAAAGAGATCGACCCCACCGCCTTGGAGGAGATCATAAGGGATCTGAACTTCATAATGGCCCACGTGCATATTTTGATAGCCCATTTGAAAGGCGAGATTTCAATCCACGATATAAACATACCAGAGCTTCAGAGTATGATCAGGCATGAGCCAAGAATACCTCCTTGAACCCTCATAATTTCTCCTGCTTCACCTGCAAGAGCCATTTCCACAGAGGAATGTAGTTTATCTCTCCTTCTTCCTCATAGTCCCAAGTGATTATTGTTCTATTTTTACATCTCAGTTCTTCTCCCGCCTTCTCCAGTGCTCTTATCTCTCTTCTCTCGATTTCATCCTTTCCTGATGCGTATGTGACCTGTATCAATTCTTTCACACTTTCTCTTTCTTTCACTACAAAATCCACCTCACGCTGCTGGTGATCTTTCCAGTAATATATTTCCACATCTCTATTCCAGTAACTCTTCCTCCTCATAAGCTCCACCGCCACTATATTTTCCATCATTCTCCCTCTCTCAGGAGTGGTAGTGAACCCCACAGTAGCAGCCATGGCACTATCAATCGCATAAACCTTCTTGGGCGCTAACATTTGCTCTTTTAACTTGTAGGAAAAACGCTCTATGAGAAACAAAAGGTACGAACTTTGGATGTAATCAAAATACTTTTTCACAGTGTGAGGGCTCTTCACCCCAACAACATTTTTCAATCTATTAAAAGATAGCTCTCTGCTTATATTACTCATTGCGTATCTACCCACCTCTCTAAGCACTGATGGATATTTTACACTGTATCTCTGCATTATATCCCGCTCAATTATGTCCCGATAGTTTTCAGATAGAAATATCCTGCCAAGTTTGTACGCGAGTGGAAAGCCACCCTTATCAATATACTCTCCTATATAATCTCTTAACTTTGTTCTGCTCTTCGTGGAGTGAACATCTCCTCCAAATCCCACGTAATTCAAAAACTCTCGAAAGCTGAAAGGATAAAGTCTGAAATCTATATGTCTGCCTGTGAGAAATGTTGCCATTTCTCTACTCATCAGTCGCGCATTGCTTCCTGTGATTATCACTCTTCTGCCTGTGAGTATCCTGGATATGAAACGCTCCCATCCTATCACGTTCTGAATCTCATCAAATATGAGAAAATCCACGTATCCCTTAAGAGAGTACAGGGCTTCGAGAACCTTGTTTAGATCTTCTGCTTTAATATTCAATCTCTCATCTTCAAAGTTCACATATCCAACATTCTTTCCCTCTGAAAGCATCCATGCTAAAAACGATTTGCCACATCTGCGCACACCCGTTATGAGCAAAGCTACATCCTCTACAACAAGATTGCTCACTGCATCAATGCACTCTCTCTCAATAACACCTTCCTTAAATCTTCTTCTCATATCCTCCTCTCTGTCAACAATCGCACTCTTGATAACTTCTATAGAAACCATATCGTATTATAAGTGCAAATAATTAATAAATCTTTGCATTCTTTATGCAAAGATTTGATATCATTCTGCCAAGAGCCATCTCCAGAGAGGAATGAAAGTTATCTCTCCATCTTCTTCATAATCCCAGGTGATTATCGTTTTGTTTTTACATCTCAGTTCTTCTCCCGCTTTTTCCAATGCTTTTATTTCTCTTTTCTCTATCTCGTCCTTTCCTGATGCGTAAGTAACCTGAATCAATTCTTTTATTTTCTCTTTTTCTTTAACTACGAAATCCACCTCTCTTCCCTGGTGGTCTTTCCAGTAATATATCTCTGTTAACGGTCTTCTTCTCCTCAGCAGTTCTAAAAATACTGCATTTTCCATCTTTTTCCCTAGATTCTCACTGGTTTCTATAATCTTGGCAAAGCCCGTATCATTCAAATATACCTTGCTTATTGTTAGATCTCTCTTTCTTACAGAATAATCGAATTTTTGAATAGGGTACATAAACTGCACATCTTCAAGCATAGAGAAATATGTGTAAAGCGTGTTCTTACTCACCTTTATACCCTGTGATTTTAGAGTATTATAATATTTATGAACACTGAACTCCTTGGAGAAAGAAGTGATAAGAGCTCTCATTAACCATTTGATCAATCTCGTATTTTTTACATTGTACCTATCTATAATATCTCTGTAAATCACCAGATTGAAATATTCATTTAATATTCTCAATTTATTTTCTCTATTAGCTTCCTGAATGATCTCAGGAAAGCCACCAAACTCCAGATACCCACTGAGATTTGCAATCAATCTCGATTTACCCCTTGAGCTGAGCATATTTGGGTTGAACTCTAAATTTTTCATTTTTAAATATTCTCTGAACGAAAACGGAAGGAGAAGATATGATAAAGTTCTGCCTCGCAGTGCAGTGGCAATTTCCCTGCTCAGAAGCTTGGATGATGAGCCTGTAATGAATATTTTGAATCCCTCATCATGCAATGCCCTTATAGCCACCTCCCAGTTTCTTATGCCCTGGGGCTCGTCTATAAATAGCATAAGCGAGTCATCTGAGGATTCTGGATAGAGTTGCCAGTGCAGCTTTATGATGTCTCTTATCTCTTTAAAATTCACATCTATCAGTCGTGGGTCCTCAAAGTTAAGATATAGGATACACTCCTTTTTTGTTCCTATTCTTATGTACTCTTTCATCAGCTGGTACATAAAATATGTCTTCCCTGCTCTTCTGGGCCCGATAATGCTAATAATTCTCTTTGTATCACCTATTTTCAGCTCCCTCTCTACAAGCTCAGGCAAAGCCCGCTCCTGAAAATCTATAAGATATTCCCTTATCTCAGCCACATTCATAGTATTTCCTAGAGGGAAATATTTATAATAAAGTTTCCCCCTATATGGAACTTTTTGAACGAAATCACTTATGAGGGTTTAGTAGCCATTTCCAGAGAGGGATGTAGTTTATCTCTCCATCTTCTTCATAATCCCAGGTGATTATCGTTTTATTTTTACATCTAAGTTCTTCTCCTGCCTTCTCCAGTGCTCTTATTTCTCTTCTCTCAATCTCATCCTTTCCTGATGCGTATGTGACTTGGATTAACTCCTTCACTTTCCCTTCTTCCTTAACTACGAAATCTACCTCTCTTTGCTGAGCATCTTTCCAGTAGTATATTTCCATATCCAATTTTTCCCTGCTTTTTCTGTAAAGTTCCAGAAACACAATGTTTTCAGTGTTCCAGCCCTGGTTCTCTGAGAATTTGTAACTCACCGCATTTGCCAGACCCTGGTCTATTGCGTAGTACTTGTTTATTTCTCTCATCTGCTCTTTCAACTTGTAAGAAAACATTCTGAGAGGAATTGTTAGATATGCATCTTCCATATACCGAAGATATTTTGACACAGTATCAACTGCCACGCCGGTGGCTCGAGCAACACTTCTGTATGTCATCGTTCTCGATGAGTGACTGATAACATAGTAGGCTATTCTCCTGGCAAGATGATAATCTGCCCTACGCAGAGCACTTATATCCCTTGCAAGGATATCATCAAATAACTCGTTCAAATAGCGGTTTCTCGCCATCTCCCCCATCTTCAGGGCCTCTGGATAACCGCCAGTCTTCATGTAATTGTACAGGTGGTGCAGAATATCACCTTTTTTGTACTCTATTACATCTTTACTAAAACCACTCCAGCCCCGGTATTTCAGAGACTCCCTGAAGGAGAACGGAAAGAGATGAAACGTGATATGCCTCCCGGTCAATACCCTTCCAACATCTTCTTTAAGCAGAGATGAAGAAGAGCCGGTCACAAATATTTGAGAGAATTGATGTGTGTCGTGTAGGGTTCTAACCCATCTCTCCCATCCTATTTTTTCCTGTACTTCATCAAGAAAAATATACTTGATATTGGGAGATATCTTTCTGGACTCGGAGAGTATGGTATCAAAATCTGCGTTGTATATGCTATTATCATCAAAATTGAGAAGCATAATGTTCTTGGGGTCCTCTCCCCTATCTATCAACCTTCCTATTATCTGATACAGAAGCGTGGTTTTCCCCGCTCTTCTCGGACCGACTATTCCCTTTATCAAACCCTGTCCCAGAAACATCTCAATGTCTCTCAGTTTTTCTCTCTCCACACCCAATAGACTATCGCTCACCCGCTTCTCAGCCCACCAGGGATTCCACCTCCTTATCGCATCTGACAACATATATGTGAAAATGGGAAAAGAATATTTAAATATTTCCACGGTGGTAGACAAAAAATGTATTTTTTGTAAATTATTGTCGATATTTGAGTAGCCATTTCCACAGAGGAATGTAATTTATCTCTCCTTCTTCTTCATAGTCCCAAGTGATTATCGTTTTATTCTTGCATCTTAACTCCTCTCCCGCTTTTTCTAACGCTTTTATTTCTCTTTTTTCTATATCGGTCTTATCTGAAGCGTAAGTCACCTGAATTAATTCTTTTATATTCTCTCTTTCTTTCACTACAAAATCTACCTCTCTTCCCTGATGATCTTTCCAGTAGTATATCTCTCTATCTCTATTCCAGTAACTCTTCCTCCTCATAAGCTCTATCGCCACTGTATTTTCCATAACATGGCCCAGGTTTTCTGAAAATTTTGAGCCCATTACATTGGCCAATCCTACATCTATGGCGTATACCTTTCTGGGATTGAGAAGCTGCTGCTTTACAGAATAGCTGAACTTGGGTACAAAAATAAATAATCGGGCGACTTCAAAGTACCGTGAAAAACGCTCTACCGAGTCAAGAGATAGATTAACTATGTTTTTGAGACGGTTGTATGATTGTAGCGTGCCTGTGTTTGAGAGATAGATGTGCGCAAGCTTTGATATTTTCTCAATCTCACGAACATGGTACCTTCTTATGATGTCCTTCATTATTATATCGTCAAAGTACTGCATAAGAAGCGCAATTTTCGTTCTCTCTGCCCCGATTAATGTGACCTCTGGAAAACTGCCATATTTCAGATACTCATCAAAACTCTTTAAAATTTCAAGCTTGTTTTTGTGCATCTCTAATCCTTTAAATTCGATATTTCTCCAGCTTAGAAACTCCCTGAAACTCAGCGGAAAAACTTCAAAATCCACATGTCTGCCCGTGAGCACAGATGCATATTCTTCACTCATAAGCTTGGATGACGAACCTGTTACAATAACCTTTATTTTCTTTGATTCTGCATATAACCTCGCAACTCTTTCCCACCCTTTAATATTCTGTACCTCATCCAGAACTAAAAGAGATAATTTTGCATCAGTCTCACGCTCGTACAGCTCCACAACCTTGATTATGTCCTCTGCTGTGAGCTCACTCAATCGAGGATCTTCAAAGTTTATCATCAGGCTATTTTTTCCTCTATTTTGCATTAGTAGATATGCTAGATGACTTTTGCCCGCTCTTCGCACTCCTGTGAGCGAGAGAATTATGTTATCTGGAGCTAAATTCGGAACTCCTTCTCGCCCTCTCAATTCTACTCTGTAATTGCCCCACAGGTTCCAGTCAACCAGCGCATCCATTACTCGCTCTCTATTCATATTTTTTCATATGCTTTAAAATCTTATAAGTTTATCGGTAAGTTTTTTGGAAAATCTACCGATATTTTATATGAATTTGAGATTCAACATATAATCTCATGGTCTTTAAAAAATTTGTGATTTGAATGATACTCAAGAAGGTGATCCCTGATATCCTCCCTTTCGATCATTAGGATGTAATAAAGGATAATCATTTAAAAAATTTTCCTTCTAATAAGGATAATTATGCACAATCCCCACATTTATTCGTTTTTTGTCGAAGAAAAGTATTATATATCAACGAATATTACGATGATCTGGTGAGGAGGAATGAACAATCCAAGAAGTATAGAAAAGGTGCAGGAAAGAATAGAGGGGGGACGATTACGCGTTGGAGATATACAGGTACCACGGAAACGGCGATTGAACCATGCATCCCTCATCTCTATTTTTCGGAATTTATGATATATTTTATCTCCCTGCCAGTTATCTGCCTGTACACGTACTCTATCACGAAGGATATAAGAACCATGACTCCAAACACAGCCACACCCACAGGATTTCTAGGTGCAACCTGAATGAAGAGTATGCCCACGGCGAAGAATGCAAGCACTGTACCTAGAAGAGATATGGCGCGGTTTCCTCCAGTTTTTCTGTAGAGCCTGAAATTGGCAAGATTCACCAGGCCGAATAGTATCAGAAATCCAGAACTGCCAATCGTGGAGATGCTGGACAGGTCAAACAGGTTTGCCACAACGATTGTTAGACCGGCAGTTATGAGCAATCCCTCGATGGGCCTGCGCCATACCCTTCTCTCAAAGAGTTCGGGCAGCTCACCGTCCCTAGCTATTATGTAACTGACCCTGGCAGAGCTGTAGAGGGTGGCATTTATGGCCGATCCTGTGGAGAGAAGTGCGGCTATGGCTATGAGAAGGAATCCCGCAGATCCTAGAAACGGCCTTGCAGCCTCTGCAAGAGCGTAGTCCCTGGCATTCACGAGATCCTGCAATGGCAAATTTCCCACAGCAACCACCGCTATGGCAACGTACAGGGCTATCACGAATATGACCGAGGCGTAATAGGCCCGTGGAAGGATTCTCTTCACATCATCCACATCCTCGGCAGTGTTGGCTATTAATTCAAATCCCTCATAGGCCAGAAAGATGATCATTCCCCCTGCAACAAGGCTCACGGGAGATACCCAGGTACTGGGCGCGAGCCTGGAGAGATGTACAGACCACATCCCTATGACAACGAAAAACAAGAGGATGGCGATCTTTATGCCCACTATGTACTCCTCAGACTCTCCCACAAACTTGGAACCGAGAATATTTATCACTGTGAAAAGGATAATCGCGAGGGTGATGAGCATGTGCTTCCAGAAAAGGTAGTTGCCCGGGAAAAATGTGGCCCCGTAACTTCCGAACGCGTAGGAGTACAGGGAAAGCATAATTATATAGCTCAGATAGAGAAGGATGTTCAGGCCTCCCGTGAATACCCCGGTACCGTAGGCGTGGTTCAGAAATTCCACCGTGCCTCCCCTGCTTGGATATGCCACACTTAACTTGGCATAGGAATAGGAGGTTATGAGTGCCACGATCCCGGCTATGGCAAATGCCACAGGCGTGCTTCCATGGGCCAGCTGGGCTGCAAGCCCTAAAACTGCGAATATGCCACCTCCCACCATACCTCCAACACCCAGGGCAAATACGGACCAGAAACTCAGGGTCTTGCTCTTGCTCACAATCCTTATATGCTTTTCAATATCTTAAACATTTTTATCATTTCTTACATAAATTGATTTTCATTAAAATGTTACATATACTCCTGCAAAAAATTAAATGCTTAGATGTGCATATCTTCTCTATGAAAGTTGGAGATGTTATGAAACTCGTGACCTCAACTCCAGCCGTTGTTGATGAAAATGCAACCCTCCCCAAGGTACTGAAGGAGATGGTTAAGGACCCAAGAACCCAGGTTGTATACGTCGTGAGCTCTCAAAAAAAGATTGTGGGAATCATAACCCTTAGTATGGCACTTGAGTACCTGTATCACGAGCACATACCTCCCCAGTATCTGGATTTTCGGCTTGAGGTGCTTGAAAGCGAGAAGGTGGAGGCCAGAGATATAATGCTTCCTCCCGTATATGTGAAGGAGAAAGATCCAATAAGCGATGCATTTGCAAAGATGTTCGAGTACCATCTAAACGAGTTGCCTGTGGTGAATGATGAGATGCACGTTGTTGGGGATCTGCACGCTCTAGAACTAATCAAGGGTGAATTTAGCAAAAATTAAATATTTAAAAACGATTGAGGGAAAAGGGTGATATATATGGGTAAAATAGAAATAGACAAAGCGAATGGAAAGCTTGGAGTTCTTATTGTTGGATTGAACGGTGCTGTGAGTACAACATTTATGGCAGGTGTTGAACTGATAAGAAGGGGGCTGGGAAAGCCCTATGGTTCTGTAACACAGATGCAAACGATACGTCTTGGAAAGAGAACTGAAAAGAGATTTCCCTTAATAAAGGATTTTGTACCTCTGGCAAAGCTGGATGATCTTGTTTTTGGTGGGTGGGACATCACCAATATATCCGCCTACGAAGGAGCTTTAAAGGCCGGAGTTCTAAAAAAAGAAGATCTTGATAAAGTTAAGGATTTTATGGAAAATATCAGACCAATGAAGGGCGTGTTCAACCAGTACTACGTGAAGAGGCTTAAGGGAGATTACGTAAAGCCTTGGGAAAACAAGATGGAACTGGCAAAACAGGTAATGGAAGATATTAAAGAATTCAAAAAGAGGGCTGGGGTGGATCGCCTCGTTATGATCTGGGCTGCAAGCACAGAGATATATATACCTCCAAGCGAGGTCCATTTATCCTTAGAAAATTTTGAAAGGGGACTTGAGGAAAATCACAAGGACATATCTCCAAGCATGATTTATGCTTATGCTGCCCTGAAATCTGGTATTTCATTTATAAATGGCGCTCCTGGTCTCACTGTGGATTTCCCGGCCATGTACGAACTTGCGGATAAGATGCATGTTCCAATTGCGGGAAAAGATTTCAAAACAGGGCAGACACTTATGAAAACCATAATAGCGCCAGGTTTGAAAGCCAGAATGATAGGGATTAGCGGCTGGTTTTCCACAAATATCCTGGGAAACAGAGATGGAGAGGTCCTTGACGACCCAGAATCCTTCAAAAGCAAGGAAGTGAGCAAGCTCTCTGTGCTGGGTACCATCTTGCAACCCGACATGTATCCCGAACTATACGGCAATATATATCACAAGGTTCGCATAAATTACTACCCACCCAGAGGAGATAACAAAGAAGGCTGGGATAATATTGATATCTTCGGATGGCTGGGGTACCCAATGCAGATAAAAATTGATTTTCTATGCAGAGATAGTATTTTAGCTGCGCCTGTGGTCCTGGATCTTGTACTATTCATGGATCTTGCACAGAGGGCACATCTTAAAGGCATACAGGAATGGCTCAGTTTCTACTTCAAGAGCCCCATGGTCGCTCCGGGATTGTATCCTGAGCATGACCTGTTTATTCAGCACACCAAACTTAAGAACTTCCTCAGATACCTTATGGGGGAGGAGTTGATAACACATCTGGGTGTGGAGTACTACGATTTGTTCTAATACCATTTTTTTTCTTTGATAACCCTCTCTGCCCTTTTCAAATCTTCCTGAGTGTCCACTTCCACCCACCCGAACCCGCTTATATCGATATATTTGATTGCCTCTCCCATATTTGAGAGTTCCTGAAGAACATACTCAGCATGCACTCGACCGCTATACCTTTTATCTAAATCTTCTACTGTAGAAATATATATTTCTAATTTTTCCTTGGGAACATAAGTCATTCCAACATATCCACCAGTATATTCCTTTAATTTTTTATCAATTTTTATAATATTTTCGTTTGATATATAAACTTTCATATCATCATCATTAAGATTCCTATCAAAATCACAGAATGCTGTAATATATCCCTTAACTTCATCAAACTTCTTTGCAATATCAGGATTATAAATATGATCCGTGTTAAAAAGTATAAACGAATCATCTATGCTTTTTAATCCACATTTTAGAGAGATAATATTTCCTTTATCAAAATCTTCGTTTTTCACTAAAATAATTTCAAATGGCCACTGACTTGTATCCGCTTGTATAAGCTCATTCAGCTTTTCATAGAAGTATCCTCCAACAATAACTACATGAGATATGTTTTTTATACCGGTTATAAATTTTAAAACATACCAAATTAAAGGCCTTCCGTTAACTTTAACCAATGCCTTGGGGATATCCTTGGTGTTTTCCTTTAATCTACTACCGAGTCCAGCAGCCATTATCAATGCTTGCATTCTGCCACCTCCTCTAAAAATATAGGCAATTCTTCAAACCATTTGATCACTCTGATATGTGGGTATCTTTTTTGCCATTCCTCCTTGGAGAATGTCCTGTCTATGGCAACAAAAGGAATTCCAAACTCAATTGCTATTTTCGCGTCCCACCAAGAATCACCAATAAAAACCATTTCTTCTTTACCAACACGATACTTGTTCATCAAATATTCAAAATGATCCTTTCCCTTTGAAAAATTTTCTCTGTAACCAAGAATTTCATCAAATAAATCCTTAATATTGTTATCCTCAAAATACTTCAGAACTAGATGTTCAAAATTGTTGGAAGATACCACAAAAATTAACTCTTTATGCCTCAATCTTTCTCTTTTTAGCACCTCATAAAGTTTATTAGGAAAAGGTTCTGAAAAAAAGAACCTGAGTTTTTTCTCTTCGTATTCTTTTGCTGCAGATGGATTTCTCGCATCCCCAGGGAATAAAACTTCAAGCTGTTGAAAAAAGGGAATTCCAGAAGTTCTAAAATACATACTTTTTGCCTCTTTTTTAGGAATACCATAATACTTATATATCACCTCTGAGGCTACTTTTCCAAAATATTTCATAGTGTCAATAAGCGTTCCATCAAGATCAAATACTACAGCCTTCACACAATATTTAAAGGACATCACTCCCTTTAACCCATACACACTTATTAACCTTGTGGTTCCAACAACTCCTCTATGAGTGAAATCACCCGATCTGAGGATTTTCCATCAACACCCCGATGAATAAAGTGTAAGGCCTTTTCATAATTTTCCATATCGATCTCGTAATCCCCGTTGATTGTTTTTTCCAATGCCTCAAAAAATTCTTTTTCTGTTTTCACATGAATGCCGGGCCTGAGCTCCGGTGGTACCTCGGATTTTCCACACCCATTTAGGAGTGAATTTCCCTAAATAGATTTATCTCAACCCTCTTAGATGGGCGGAAAACGGATAATCAACTCCATATGTGGCAAAAATCTTAAGAACTTCAAACCGTGTTCAAGCCCTTCCGTAATCATCCTCCAAGCGTTCTATATCATCTTCACCCACATAACTTCCCATCTGAATCTCTATAATTTTTAAAGGTTCCCTTCCCGGGTTTTCCAGCCTGTGTATCTCTCCAACTGGCACATATGTGCTCATACCTGGAGTTAAATCAAATACCTTATTTCCAATGGTTATCCTTGCTGTACCGCTTATAATAACCCAGTGCTCACTCCTGTATCTATGCCTCTGAAGACTTATTCTCTTTCCTGGATTCACCACGATCTCTTTTATCTTGTAGTTTTCAGACTCGCGAAGAACCGTGTACCTGCCCCATGGCCTGTAAACCGTAGTTGAGTGCTTAACCCTAGGGTCATTCATGTCCTTGAGTTTGCGAAAAACATCCCTAACATTCTGCTCCATATCCCTTTGAGCCACGAGAAGCGCATCAGGAGTATCCACTATCATCATATTCTCAATACCAAGAGCAACCACAAGTTTTTCGCTATGTACCACATTCTCTCTAGATTTGAAACTCAAAAACTCACCTTGGAAGATATTCCCTCCATCATCCTTCTCAAGATACTTGGCAAGGGAGTTGAATGAACCCACATCGTCCCAAATCCCATAAAAGACCACTACCGCGGCTCTCTGAGTTTTCTCCATTATCCCATAATCCATTGATATGCCCTCAATGGATGAATACGCCCTTGATATATCATCATCCTCAAATGCCCTTTTCATATTTGGTTGATATTTCTCAACTTCTCCCAAGAATATATTTTTGGAGAAGAGAAATATGCCACTGTTCCAAAGATATCCGCTCTTCACATACCCTATTGCGGTTTCCATATCAGGCTTCTCCTTAAATTCCTCTACCCTGTATCCTAGAATCTCCCCATTTTCTATTATCTCCTTACCCGGCCTTATGTATCCGTAACCTGTATGAGGTCTTGTGGGTTTGATTCCAAATACCACGATATGTTCCCTAGCAAGTTTTTCTCCCATTTTAAAAGCCTTTAGGTACTCATCATTCACCTCAACCATATGATCCGCAGGCATAGCGGCAATAACATCATCTTCTTTAACTCGCATAACTCCATAAAGAATGGCAGGCAGCGTGTTCTTTCCAACGGGTTCAAGGAGGATGTTCTCATCAGGAATATCCTCACCAATTTCTTCAATCTGATTCCTCACTATGAACCTGTAGATATCCCTAGTAACCACATATATCTCTTCCGACCTGGAGAATATCCTAGCCCTCCTTACAGCCTTCTGAAAAAGAGACTCTCCCTGAAATATCTGTAGGAATTGCTTGGGGTAATCCTCCCTACTCAGAGGCCATAATCTCGTGCCGGAGCCACCCGCCAGTATTATGCTCTTCAAGTTATCACCTCTGTGGAATTGCGAAGGAGTTATAAATAAATTTTTGAAATTAATCTTTAAATATTTACAGTTGATTAGGGGATGAGGTCTATGAAGATTTTAATGCTTCTCTCCAACCCATATCTTGTGGATCCTCGGGTTCAGCAGGAGGCAAATGCCTTAGTTGATGCGGGACATGAGGTAAAGATAATAGTTTGGGATAGAAAAAGAGATTGTGATAAAAGTGGTTATGAGGGAAGAGTGGAAATTTTCAGAATACACAACGAAGGTCTGATGAAAAAATTGCCAGGCGATACTTCTAAAGAGCCACTGTGGTGGTACAGAGCATATAAGATGGCAAAGAAAATAAGAGATGAATACAGGTATGATGCTGTTCATGCCCATGACCTTGACACTCTTCTCATCGGCGTATTACTAAAAAAGAAATACGGAATAAGATTGATATTCGACGCTCATGAGATATTTAGCTACATGATTGAAGGTTTTGTACCAAAACCCGTGGTGTGGGCAGCTAAGGTAATGGAAAACACACTTATTCCTTTCTCTGACCACATAATAACTGTAAACGAGGTTTTTAAAAGACATTATTCACGATACGGCAGGCCAATAACCATTGTGAGAAACGCAAAACCACTGATTTACAAAGAATATGCCCCTCCAAACAACAATATTTTCACCCTCGTATACATAGGGATAATGTCAAGAGATCGTTTCTTTCCACAGGTTGTTGAGCTCGTGGGAAAAATGAAAGATGTGCGGTTAATTCTGGCTGGAAAAAAAGAGGGTTTATATTATGAAATGGAAAAACTCTCAAAAAAATACGATAATGTCGAGTTTCTGGGAACAATACCTACAGAGCAGATTTACCCCCTTACAAGGCAGGCAGATGCAACTTTCGTTCTTGTTGACCCCAAAAATCGAAATAATAGGCACACTGTTTTCAACAAACAGTTTGAAGCAATGCTTTGTGGCAGACCAATAATTGTTACCAAGGGCACATTTGCAGCAGAGATGACTGAGAAATACCGGTGCGGAATAACCGTGGAGTATGATGAAAAATCTATAAAGGATGCCATAATTACCCTTAGAGACAACCAAGAGCTGAGGGAAAAACTTGGAAGAAACGCCTTTGAGGCCGCAAGGAAAATATTCAACTGGGAAAATGAGAAAGAAAAATTACTGAAAATATACAGGAGTGTGAAATGATGAAAATAGGTATCTTTGGTTTGGGAAGAATCGGACTTCCCATTGCTCTTGTAAGCGCGGATAGCGGGTATGAGGTAATAGGAATAGATATCAACCAGCGCCTGGTTAATGAGTTGAAAAACAACATTGCACCTTTTAACGAACCGGGCCTATCAGAGTTGCTGAATAAAAATATTGGAAAGTCGTTTTTTCCCATGCTTCCTGAGGAAGGCATGGCACATCTGAAAGATACAGAATATATACTTATCTGTGTGGGCACTGAATTTACCAGATATCCCCAAAAACCAACACTTGACAGGTTGTTCAAAATCATTGAGAGAATAGTTGAGCAGGGAATAAAAGAAAAAACAATAATAATGAGGGTTACTCTCCCAATTGGAACGCTGGACCGGGTTAAAGAAAAAATTGAGTCTCTAAGCGGCTTAAAAGAGGGTGTGGATTTCTGGCTGGGGTTCGTTCCTGAAAGGCTTATGGAAGGTCGGGCCATTGAAGAGGAGCGCAATCTGCCAAAAATTGTGGGCACCTACTCAGACGAAAGCTTTGAAAAGATTAAGCAATTCTTTAGCAAAATAGGGGGTGAGGTGATAAGGGTTTCAAATCCGAGAACCGCAGAGCTCATAAAACTCATAGACAATGCCTGGAGGAATCTCAAATTCTCCTTCGCAAATGAACTGGCATACCTTGCAGAGGTGAACGGCATAGATGTTCTTGAAGCCATAAACTCCGCAAACAGAGGTTACAAGAGAAACCAGATACCGATTCCCGGCCCTGTGAGTGGTTACTGCCTAGGAAAGGATCCTTATCTACTTGAACTCGCATTTGAAAAAATTGAAAAAAGAAGAGGTTTTAATTCTGTGTGGTACTACGGTCGCAGGACCAACGACTGGATGATGGACAAGGTGCTCTCCGAAATAAATGGCAAATCCATTCTCGTGGCAGGATTAACATTCAAGAAAGACATTGATGATTTCAGGTACAGTTTTGGCGGGTATCTTGTGGAAAATTTGATATCTCGGGGGTATGACGTTTATATACATGACCCATTCATTAACCAGAACTACTATACCACACTTCCACCTGAATTAGAAAAGAAAGTTAAAATATGCAAGATGATAGGGGATTGTGCCTCATTTGTAGATACTATTGTCTTTGCCACCAACCACAGCGAGTACTATGAGCTGAATCTTGCTGAGTTAGATGAAAAACTAACCAGAAAAATTTTAATTGTTGACCTCTGGAACATATTCTACAAAAAGGGCATTGACTTCAGAAATATAGAATACCGGGGGCTTGGGGTGAAGATATAGATGGACGAAAAGGAAAAATACATGGTAAAAACCCTTCAGGCCGTCAAAGAAGCCCTGGATGAGGAAAATGTTACCTTCTGGCTCGATTCTGGAGGATTGTTGGGAGCAGTTAGGGATAAGAGACTCATTCCATGGGACCACGATGTTGAGGTTGGCGTATGGGAGGAAGAGTTGCCAAAGGTGTTGAAAGCATCCAATAAATTAATAAAAAGAGGTTTTGTAGTAGATTATCTTCTCTGTGAGGGGGGAGAAAAATCAATAATAGTGAGTTTGGATGAATCTCGTAAGCTACCGGTGGTTATAGAAATTCATGTTGATCTTGGGAATGAGGCAGGATTTGGAATGCTAATGGGAAGCAATAACGGAAGTGGCCGCCTGAGGGAAATATTTAGAAGGGGCATGAAATATCTGTACTCCGCAATCTCCACACCAGAGTATATGGGTGCAAAACCACCCTATGTACCACGCGCTTTCCATATTTCACTTTTCAAATTATTAACACATATTTCCTTAGCTAGGAGAAAAAAAATACTTGGTATGTTCAACAAATATCTGAATTTTATGGGATTCCGCTGGGTCTACAGCAAAGTACCATCTCATTATTTTAAGAATTTTGATGAAATTGAATTTTATGGGATGACTTTCAAAACCCCGGCACCATTGCTTGAATATATTGAATTCAGATATGGCAAGGATTGGAGAACCCCCAAGAAAGACTGGAGCACCATGCGAGATGATGGTGTGATGGCATATATGAGGGATAAAAAATGAAGGATGTCCCGCAATACCTCATAAGTTTTAGAGATAAAATACACCTCCCATCAGATTCACCGATATATAAGTTAGATAAAGAAGGAGTCATACTTTACAAGATCCCATATACACCCAGATTTGATTATTACCCGGTTAATATTGCCCAGTATGCCCTGGGAAATTATGAAATGTTCCTGGAAACTAAAGAAGAGAAATATAAAGAGAATTTTTTGAGAAATGCCCGATGGCTTCTGGAAAACATGAGCGTTAAAGATGGGGCGGGAGTATGGCTCCATAACTATACTCTTCCGTATGGGTACAACTTCAAGGTTCCGTGGATACACGGTATGGGACAGAGTTTGGCCATATCAACTTTTATAAGAGCCTATAATATAACGGGGAACGAAAAATACAAAGAGGCCGCCAAAAAGGCCCTGAGGGTTTTTGAGTTACCAATTGAGGAGGGAGGTGTTAGATACGTGGATTCACACAACAATATTTGGTACGAGGAGTATGGGGTGATTCCTCCAGTTCATATACTAAACGGATTTATGTACATACTTATAGGACTTCACGAAGTAAAAACATATCTTGAATCTTCTGATGCTGAAAAGATGTTTGAAGAGGGATTAAAAACATTAATAGTAAATCTTTCAGAATACGACAGCGGATACTGGTCTCTCTATGATCTATTGCACAAATATCCTGCCACTCCAACATACCATTCGCTTCATATTGCACAATTAGAGGTTATGTACTCCATAACACATAACAAAATTTTTAAGGAAGTTGCAGAAAGATGGGATAGTTATCAAAAAAGTAAGACTAATGTTCTTAAAGCAAAGATCACAAGGAACAGTATACACTTTAAAAAATTGGGGATTGTTGGAGGCATTATAAGGTGGATGAAGATGAGAGAATATTTTAAAAAATAGGGGTATATATATGAATATAATGATAATTGGATCGAAATTATCCAATCCATATCTTGGGCCTTCTGTGGTATTAAAAAATACGTTAAATGGTTTTTTAGGGATAAATGAGAAGTTGGACAAATACGACATACACCTAACATTTTTATCTTTTGATGACAAAATGGAAAAAACATATACACCCAATATAGATGTGATCAGTGTAAACAAACTTCCATTTTTTGATGTTGCTGGGGAAATCCAAACACTATTCAGAAGAGTAAATATAGAGGTTGATGTGGTTCACACTCATATACTTCAGTTCATTCCTGCATATTTAAGAAAGAAGATATTGTTCACCATCCATGGTGTAGGATGGAACGAAAAGAAATTTAAAAAAAATTTGGGAAACAAATTTACAGAAATTTTATGGGAAATGAGACTTAAATCATATTACAAATTCATTTCGAAGCTCGTAGCAATATCACCCTATGTTGTTGATGAGCTCAAAAAGAGAGGTTTTGACACATCAAAAACAGAAATTATTGGAAATCCTGTATCCGATGATTTTTTCAATGTGAAAAAGAATTGGGATAACATTATATTATATCCTGCAACAATAAAAAGTTTAAAGAATCAATTTGGTTTTTTGAGAGCCATCTCTAAAATAAAAAAAGAGATAAAGGATTATAAAATAGTATTTGCTGGCTCAGGTGATCCAAATTATATTGCTCAAATAAGAGAATACTCACGTAAAGAAGGAATTAATGTTGATTTTTTAGGAAAAGTACCTTATACCTCTATGCCCCATTTGTACTCAAAAGCATCCTTGGTTACTCTTGTTTCATTTCAAGAAACTTTTTCTATGGCTCTTTTAGAAGCTATGGCTACTGGAACTCCCGTATTGGCTTCGGGTGTGGGCGGGGTACCTTGGCTTCTTAAAAACTGCGGATACGTTGTTGATCCAAATGATACAAACGAGATTTCAAAGAAGATTTTAGAGATAATAGAGGATGATTCCCTGAAAAAGGCAATGGGTAAAAAATGCAGAAATAGAGCAGAAGATTTTAGAAGCGAGAAAATTGCAAGAAGATTATTAGATCTCTATATGAACATATAGGCAATTTGGAGATTTTTCTAATTCATATATTTATTAAACTGTTTAAACATTACTTCTATCACGTTTATTATTTCTTTCTCTCTTCTACTTTCCGGAAATAACTTCATAATCCTTTCCCTTGCTTTCTTCCCTAAATCATCCGTTTCCTCGAGAGCCATTTTTATAGCCTCCGCCGTCGCTTTAGGATCTCCATAAGGCACATAAAATCCCACGTCACCCATCACCTCAGGTATTCCTCCTCTCCCGGTGCCCACGGGAATATCCTCCGCTAGCATAGCCTCACAGAGAGTGTTAGGTAAACCCTCACTTAGTGATAGTTGAGCATAAATCTTAGCCTTTTGGTAATATGATAACAATTTTTTATGTGGAACATACCCCACTATTTCCACATTTGATGGGGCAATTTTCTTTAAGAATTTCTCACATTCCCCCCTGACCCCTATCAATATGAACTTTGTATTGGGTAAATATCTTGCAGTTTTTACAAAGGTGTCCAATCCTTTTACCTTTATCCTTCTAAGATCATCTTTGGCGGAAGCAACAGTTAATACAACATTCTCCTTTTTACCTCCAGGTTTCCAGAAATTGGTATTGTATCCCGTAGGAACAACATATATCTTCCTCCCAGAAACCCTCGCGTTTTTTATAATTTCTCTTTTTAAATAATTACTCACTGGAAGTAACTTCGAAGCATTTCTGAGAACATACCTTGCAGGCACCCTCTCTTTAAAATTTGAAAATGCTCCGTATTTTATTTCTGGCAAAGATACAGCGTCGTAGCCACCAACCACAATTACTGATGGTTTCTTATATCTCCTGGCATAATGCACCGCGGGAAGGGTGTGCCATCCGGCGAACCAGCCAAAAACAAGATCCGCACCTTTCACTTTCTTTTTAACAAGCGAGGGATATTTGATCCACTCTGTTTTGATCTTTGGCTGTTCTGTAACATCAACCTCGTAGTGCTTGCTGAGAATCTCATGATCTCTCTTAACAAAGGTATATCTTAGCTCACCAAAAAAGGCGATTCTCGGATCTTGAAGATTTTTTTTATCTCCCACCCTACTTTTTTCTTTTTGCATCCACTTCCTCCATATACGGAATCTCTAATAATATTTTTTGCCACCCTAATTCTCATCCTATAAAATCATCCCTGTGAGCCAAGAGCGTGATTTGGAGCAACATATTTTTAAAATCAGGCGAATTTTAAATGTTGGTGATGAAAATATGGGGAGCAATGCAATTTATTCCATACCTCTAATTGGCTCGCTCAATTTCTCAATGAGATACTTCCAAAATCCTGCTACAATAATACCCTTGCTTCTTGGAAATGGCAGAAAGATCAGAATGAAAGGATCCAAGAGTATTGAGATAGAACTTGAAGGCAAGGAGGACCTGTGGAAACTGAAAAATCTCATGGCTGAGGGATGGAAACTCATCGGTGCGGAAAAAGATATTTTGTACGTGAAAAGGGACAATATCACCGTAGCAGTCCCACCATACAAATTTGGGGTTCTCAGAGAACCGCTCTTAGAGTATCATGTGTTTGATTACTCAAATGCTACCGTCCTAGATGTAGGAGGATACATAGGTTATTCATCCGTCCTCTTCACCAAGTGGGGTGCAAAAAAGGTTATTGTGTACGAGGTACAGAGAGAAAACATACCCTTAATAAGGAAGAATATGGAGCTCAATGGTGTTAGGGGAGAGGTTTACAATATAGGCGTTGCTGAGAATGATGGTGAGATTGAACCCAGATACCGCGTGCCCGGAAGCACAACCGTAGGATTGGATGGGGATAAAACATACAGGGTCAGGGCAATCTCAGCAAGAAAAGTTCTCACTCAGCACAGGATAGATATTGCAAAATTTGACTGCGAGGGTTGCGAGTACTCGCTACTCTCTGTGCCCTGCAACATTCTTAGAAACGTGCCAAACTACGTGATGGAGTACCACAAAGGATCGGATAGATTAAAAAGAAAATTTGAAAGTTGCGGGTATGAAGTCTCTCCTCTCTGGAAAATCAACAACAGAGTTGGTGGGCTAAAGACGGAAAGTAAACATTAAATAACATTATAAGATTTTCCATTTATGCCAGATTCCATAAAATACTCAATCTGCACCACTGTGTACAACAACGCGCCGAGAATAAGGGCCAGTATGGAGTCAATATTAAAGTACATAAACCCAGAGGAGTTCGAGATTGTAATTGTGGACAGCAAATCTACGGACGGCACATGGGAAATTTTGCAGGAATACACAAGGAAGTACGAGAATATTAAACTCATCAGGAAGAAATGCAAGCGTGGTCGTGGAAGGCAGCTTGCATTTGAAAATTCAAGGGGAGAGTACATAATTCAGGTGGATCTGGACACCGTGTATTATCCACAGTGGTGGGAATTCATAAAAGCGTACGAAAAGTGGGAGGGTCGTGGCAGGTACGCCGTGCAGGCGGTGTATTCAGGCATATATCCAAGGCACCTCCTTGAGAAGGTTGGAGGCTGGCGCAACTTGCAGCATCAAGAGGATTTTGATCTCTGGTGGCGTCTGATTGAGATAGGTGCATTTAAATGGTATCCTCTCATAACAGGAGATAACTGGAGGATGGAAGAGCCTGAAAAAAGGCAGGCAAATAATCCTATTGCAGTTGCGTGGAGAAAATTTATAAGTGAGAAGGATAAGTATATAGTGAGAACAGAATTTGAATTAAAAGAGATACTTGAAATAGTTAGAAAATACACGTCCTCTAGAGCTAAATATTATCTATTTTGGGTTCCATTGGAACTTTTGGCCTACATATCCGGTTTATTTCATAAAAATAAAAAAGTAACTAAAGATTTAAGAAGGGAAAAATTTGAAGAAACTATTATAAACTTTAAGATTCCCAATGGAAAAATAAGGTGTTTCCCTCCAACTATCTCGAACTGCAAAACATTATTTAACCCAAAATCCCATAACCTCCCATGATCCTCATCACCGGCTCTTCGGGGCAAGTTGGCTCATATCTCGTTGAGAGCATAGAAGATGGTATAGGTCTGGATACACGTCCCTCCAAGTACACAGAGATTCTCTGGGACCTGAAAAAGGATCCTTCCAGCGTGCTGGAGAATTATGAAATCAATGCTATTATTCACTGCGCCGCGCAGGTTAGCGTGGTGAAGAGCGTGGAAGATCCGAAGTTCGATGCAGAGAATAACATAATAGGCACCCTGAATCTTCTCGAATACGCAAGAAAGCACGAAGTGGAGCAGTTCATCTATATCTCCTCCGCCGCCGTGTACGGGGAACCAAAGTACCTGCCAATTGACGAGGAACATCCCACAGAGCCGAAGAGCCCCTACGGACTGAGCAAGTTAACAGGCGAGAGATATGCCCTTCTCTACGGAGAATTGTACGGATTGCGAGTTGTATCCATAAGGCCATTCAACATATTCTCCCCAAGACAGGACCCAGGCAATCCGTACAGCGGGGTAATTTCAATATTTGTGGATAGGGCCAAGAGAGGTCTACCACTGATAGTACATGGTGATGGGGAGCAGACAAGGGATTTTGTAAATGTGCACGACGTTGTGCAACTCGTGAATCTCGTGCTGGAAAAAAGGGAAACGGGCATATACAACTGCGGCACGGGCAGAGAGACGAGCATAAACGAACTGGCAAATATGATAAGGGAAATAAGCGGGAGAGATGTGGAGATAATACACGATAGGCCCAGGGAAGGAGATATAAAAAGGTCCTATGCGGACATATCCAGGGCAAGAAAAATTGGACATGATCCAAAAACGGATCTGAAGGAGGATCTGAGGAGATTCTTCTTCTAAAACACCCTGCTACCCGTGCCTATCACACCCTTCACCCTGGCCCCTGGGGCAATGGATGTATGCGCCCCGATCATCGTGCCAACATCGATGCTCACATTTATGCCCGTGTGAACATAATCGCCCATCACAACTCCCAATTTTCTGCGACCCGTATCAACAATTTTTCCCTTCACGGGAACCTTTATACTTCTCTCGTCGAGTCTCAAATTCGCTACCTTGGTGCCTGCTCCGAGATTGCAGTGTTCACCTATTATACTATCACCCACATAGTTGAAATGGGGAACATTTGAATCGTTCATTATTATTGATGCCTTAACCTCGCTCATCCCGATGTGGCAGTTATCTCCAATGACAGTGTAGGGACGGATGTACGCATTTGGCCCGATTTTGCAGTTCTTGCCTATGAGCACTGGCCCCTCTATGTACGTACCGCTCATTATCCTCGTGCCCTCACCAACGCATACCTTGCCCCTGATAACCACATTCTCCTCCACAAGCCCTTCCACCTTACATTCCATATTCTCCAGATAGGCCCTCGTGGCATCCAGAAGATGCCAGGGCATACCTATATCAAGCCACAGTCCATCGTATTTCACAATTTTCACCCTGCACTCCTTGGCCAACATATTAACGGCATCTGTGAACTCAATCTCCCCTCTGGGCGATAATCTCACCCTGTGCAGGTACTCGAATATTTCACGCCCAAAAACATAAACCCCTGCATTCACAAGCCCGGACGAGCCAGGCACCTTTTCCCTTATCTCCTCCAGATACTCGTCTCCCAGCAGCAGTCCATACTGGGAGGCATCCTTCTTGTGCACCCCCAGAAGCGCGTTATCGTAATTCAAAATCTCTCTCAATGCTCTACCCTCAAAATAGAGGTCCCCATTCACAATTAGAAATCTATCATCATCGTATTTTTCAGCGTATAGCACGGCGTCTCCTGTGCCGCGGCGCTCCTTCTGGTACACATAATCTATCCTCGCGCCCCTGTACTGATAACCGTATCTATCGGCAATCTGCCTTCCCTCGTATCCGATCAAAATGGATATGTCCTCAATTCCTGAGTTCACGATGGCATCCAAAATATGCTCAATTATTGGTTTATTTCCCAGGGGAATTAGGGGTTTGGGCCTCGTATCCGTCAGAGGCCACATCCTTGTGCCCTCTCCCGCTGCAAGGATGAATGCACGCATGGGTAGAGAATCCCGTGAAAATATAAAATCTTAACCTAAAATTTTTATAGGATTTCCATACTTTCACCCCATGGAGGGAATTGAGGAGATCATAGCGGCCTTACCAAAGGCGGAACTGCACATCCATGTTGAGGGAACCCTTGAGCCAGAGTTAATGTTCAGATTGTCAAAGGAGAACAATGTGCACATTTCATACGATTCTGTGGATGAGATAAAAAAAGCTTATGAATTTGAAAATCTTCAGGATTTTCTGAACATCTACTACAGGGGGATGGATGTTTTAAAGAATGAGGATGATTTTTATCAACTCACCTGCAATTATCTTAGGAGGGCGAATGAGAACAACGTGAAGCATGTGGAACTTTCCTTCGACCCTCAGGCCCACACACGCAGGGGATTAAGATTCGAAGATGTTGTTGAGGGAATTCTCAGGGCCCTAAAGGATGGAGAGAGGAAATATGGAATATCGTGGAAAATAATTCTATCCATTCTGAGGGATATGCCCGTTAACGATGCTATTAGCACCCTTGAGCAGGCCGAGGCCTACCTGGATGTGATACACATCCTGGGTCTGGATTCTGCAGAACTCGGCAATCCACCCTCAAAGTTCAAGAGGGTTTTTGAGAAAGCAGAGAAACTGGGTCTTTTAAAGGTTGCCCATGCCGGAGAGGAGGGCCCAGCCGAGTACGTAAGGGAGGCGGTTGAGGTTTTGGGCGTGCACAGGATAGACCATGGTGTGAGAACCGTTGAAGATCCATTGCTCCTGCGAGAACTTGGAATGAGAAGGATGGCCTTTACCCTTTGCCCACTATCAAATTTAAAATTGAAGGTTGTTCATTCGCTGAAAAATTATCCGCTCCGGGAGATTATGCACGCCGGTATAATTGCCACCATCAATTCCGACGACCCCGCATATTTTGGAGGTTATGTTAACGAAAATTATCTTGCTCTGAGCAGGGTACTGAAACTGAGCGAGGAGGAGATAATAACTCTGGTCAAGAACTCTATAATCGGAAGTTTTGCCCCAAAGGAGAGAAAGAGAGAGTTGATCGAAAGCATAGAAAAAATCAGGAGTTCAATGCCTGAATAATTGTATCCATTATTCTTCTTGCCCTTTGCTCACTTTCCATCTCAACAGTTATGCGAACCTTTGGCTCTGTACCAGAGAATCTTATGAGAAACCATCCCCCGTCCAGACGCACACGGTAACCATCCAGGCGCTCAACCTCGTAATCCTTTGCCAGGTTCTCTATCCTTCTCTCCATTTCCCCGCGGTTTTCATAGTATATGCTCCTTCTAAGAGTGCTGTATCTGGGAAAATCAGACACGATGGCATCTATGTCTTCCCGCATCGCAATCTCAGCAAATTTCAAAGCGGCGTATATGGCATCAGGTGTGTACCTCCACCTCGCAAATATCTGCGTTCCAGAGTTCTCGCCTCCAAACTCCACTTCAAGGCTCTTCATCGTCGCCGATACATTGGCATCCCCAACCCTGCATCTTATCACTTCTGCGAAGTTTTCAAGGAGCATGGAGGAATCCACCGGGGCAACTATTCTGCGGAATCCAAGCACCTTGGCAAAAATGGCAAGAATATGATCCCCATCCAGATACCTTCCTGAGGAGGTTATGGCCACAAATCTGTCGGCATCCCCATCGTGGGCTATGCCCAGATCCGCGTTTGAGGAAAGAACCATATTTTTCAGATCTCTCAGATTCTCCTCGCTGGGCTCGCTGGGATGCCCGGGAAAATGACCTGAGGGGTGGCAGTTTATGGTTACCACCTTAGCCCCGAGTTCCCTGAGGATGAAGGGCGTTATCACACTCGCGGCACCATTGGAGCAATCCACAACAATCTTCAAATCCAAATGCTCAAACTCACGCAAAAGGGCTTCATAATGCTCATTCAACGCATTTTCCTCGTGCCATTTTCCAACCCGGTTCCATTCCACAACCTCGCCTGTAAGGTTCGAAATCTGCTCATCGGTAAAGGCGGAGCCATCAGGGTTCCACAGCTTGATACCATTGTACTCCGGAGGATTATGAGATGCGGTGATCATCACCCCAGCATCGTGGTGCCTCGCAGCATAGGCAAGTGTGGGGGTTGGAACCTTTCCAGCATGATAGAGATCCGCACCTCCTGCCATAATGGCTCCTGCCACTATGGATAGAAGGGAATCCGATGTTTCACGAAAATCTGACGCAATAACCACGGATTGATGGGAGTTCCCAAGTGACAGGCCAAGTTTATAGGCAATGTCGAGAATCTCTGCACCCCATTTTGCCCTTATACCAGACGAGCCGGAGAAATTCATAAATGAAGAATGGAAGTTGAGTATAAAAGAATTTGCAGCACCAAACATTTTAAATCGCCCTCCCATTATCCATTATGGAACTCACGCCTCTTCAGATTTACATAATTCTGCACATAAAGAGGGCAGGTGTTGAGTATGCAAAGATGATTATGAAAATGACCCAGGTTGATCTTGAAAGAATTGAAGAGGCTATAGATTACCTGATGTCCCTGGGGATTCTTGAAAGGGATTCCGGTTCTGCAATAAAGAGATCCAGGGCAAGGTTCAAGAGGGCAAGCGAGGTACATAAACACCATACCTACTACAAACTATCCCGCCAGGGAGTAATTTTCTCCCGCAAAATCAATGAAAATTTCCTGAAGGAGTACTTCAACAACAATCTTGGAAATTCAGGCTACGCATTTTTGAAAATTCTGAAGGATTCAAGGGATTTTGAAGATGCTTGCAAAAGGTTTGAAAGGTGTAACGAATTCAAAAACACCCTTATCCAGTGGGGATTCATAACCCCCTCTGGAAAGAAGACGAGGTATTTCAAGAGATTTATGGATTTTGCAGGGATCTGATCATTCCACAGTTACGCTTTTAGCCAGATTTCTGGGCTTGTCAATTTCCCTTCCAAGGATGCGGGCTGTGTGGTAGGCCAAAAGCTGGAGAACGACAACATTCACAAAGGGGGAAAACAATGGATCCATTTCTGGAACTTTCAACAGAGTATCAACATATTTCTCCACATCCCTGCTTGATGATACGCCTATCACGTAGGCACCCCTTGCACTCACTTCCTTCACATTTGAGAGCATCTTGCTGTATGTCCTATCCACCGGTACAAGGGCTATTACGGGCACACCCTGAGATATAAGCGCAAGAGGGCCATGCTTGAGTTCCCCTGCTGGATAACCCTCCGCATGGATGTAGGATATTTCCTTCATCTTCAAGGCGCCCTCAAGGGCAATGGGATAATTAATTCCCCTGGCTATGAAAAACATATCCCTAGCACTGGATATATTCTCCGCCTCCTTCATTATTCTCTCATTCATCTTCAATGCTCTCTCCACAGTGAAGGGCACACGCCTCAAATTCTCCATGAACGATTCGTATTTCCTCGCAGAGATCCTGCCTCTAATTTTGGCCGTTTTTATGGCAAAATAATAGAGCGTGAGAACCTGGGTTATGAATGTTTTTGTGGCTGCCACCCCAATTTCAGGACCTGCACTGGTGTAAAGAACCCTATCCACGTAGTTTGTTATGGAACTTCCAACCACATTGGTTATTCCCAATGTAAAGTACCCGAGTTCTCTGGCCTTTTTTGCAGCTGCTATGGTATCCGCAGTCTCTCCACTCTGGGTTATAAATATACCCATGGAGTCCTCCACAATCTCAGGCCTGTAGCGGTACTCGGAGCCATAGTAAACATCCACAGGTATCTGCAAAATTTCCTCAATAACGTATTTTCCCACAAGAGCCGCATGGTACGATGTGCCGCATGCCACCATGGTTATCCTATCAAAATCCACCTGCCACTGGTTTCTTGATTCCAGGGAAGCAAGGGTATCGTAAAGGGCCCTTGGCTGCTCAAATATCTCCTTTAGCATGAAATGCTCGTATCCTGATTTTTCCGCATCTTCCACGCTCCAGTTAACATAATTCACTCTTTTTCTTATCCTCTTACCATCCATTGTGTAGAACCTTGCAAAATCGTCTGTGAGTTCACATACCTCCCCGTCTTTTAGCACAACCACCCTGTTTGTGTATTCCAGAAATGCAGGTATGTCGGAGGCGAGAAAATTCTCGTGATCTCCAATTCCCACAACAAGGGGACTTTCCTTCTTCACAGCCATTATCCTGCGCTCTTTTTTGTGAATTGCCGCAATGGCAAAGGACCCCTCAAGATTCTTTATTGCGTGAAAAAATGCCTCCCTGAAATCACCCCTGTAATACTCCTCTATGAGATGGGCAATGACCTCACTATCCGTATCTGATCTGAATTTATGACCCTTGGCCATCAACTCTTCTCTGAGTTTCGCATAATTTTCAATTATTCCATTGTGAACTATTGCAATCTCGCCTCTGCAATCAACAAAGGGATGCGCGTTTCTATCCTCCGGATTCCCATGGGTGGCCCACCTTGTGTGCCCTATTCCTATTGTGCCATCAAAATCAACCTTTA
This sequence comes from Candidatus Aciduliprofundum sp. HYA1, assembly GCF_056175085.1. Taxonomy (NCBI): domain Archaea; kingdom Methanobacteriati; phylum Thermoplasmatota; genus Candidatus Aciduliprofundum; species Candidatus Aciduliprofundum sp. HYA1. The sequence goes on along the minus strand of NZ_CM149694.1, from coordinate 565,052 downwards.
AATTTGAAATGTAGCCCTTCCTCTTCTCCACATTAAGTTGCCCGTTGACTATTGCAATTCCTGCAGAGTCGTAGCCCCTGTACTCAAGCCTTTTTAGGGACTTTATGAGCACCTCCCTTGCACTTCGAAACCCCACGTAACCCACGATGCCACACATCTACACCACTCTCTCACCGTTTTCCAGATCTCCGCGGATGAATTTCATACTTCCAATTTTACTATCCGCCCCCACAATACTTCCCTCAGCAATGACAACCATAGCCCCTATGGTGGCTCCATCTCCAACAATAGCCCCTCCATGCACACCCATAATCTCATCCATAAAGATCCTTCTTCTATCGCCAGAGAGCACAACAAATTTATCACCCGCTATAACCTCCCTTCCTATCACGCTGTTCTTCACAACGGAGCCCACACCTATTTTTGTGCCCTCCATTATTATTGAATTTTCAATGTATCCGAGTGCTCCTATCTCAACGCCATCTCCTATGCTCGTATCACCCATGATCACCGTATTGGGACCTATATCACAGTTTTCTCCAATCTTAACATTCCCATGGATATAGGAACCCGCACCAACTCTGGTACCATTCCCTATCTCCACATTTCCAATTATGGTGGATTCCTCAACCTTGCCCGCCACTCTTCTCACATTGGAACTCAGCGCCACAGAATTGAGATCAAGCAAGTCCCAGGGATATAGTGCGTCTCTCCAGCCGCAATTTGATACCTTCACCCCTATATCCATGGCATTCAAAACACTTGGCAAATCGTAAATATCTTTCTGCATCATCTCCTCAATTCTCCTGAATATGCGAGAGTCAAAATGTCCCAATCCTGTGAAAACAATGGCCTCCCCATAATCCCTTTTCTCAACAATCTCAACCACATTCTTTCCTCCCCTCTCAATGACCCCGTACCTGAACGGTTTTTCACTTCTCACTCCTAAAATTGTATTAACCTCGCTTTGCAAAATTTCCCTGACACACTGGGCATCTATCATATTGTCCCCGTAAAGAAGCAGGAACTCCCCGTCCATCCTGGCCTGGTAGAGAGCATGGGCAGTTCCGATCTGCTTTCTCTGCATAACGTATCTTATTTTCACTCCAAAATTTGCTCCATTGCCAAAGTACTGCTTTACCTTATCAGCGTGATAGCCCACAACAATGGTTATGTCCTTCACATCATTTTCTCTGAGAGCATCTATAACGTATTCCATTATGGGCTTGTTTCCCACAGGAATCATAACCTTTGGCATGTACGTTGTGAGGGGTCTGAGCCTCATGCCCTCTCCCGCAGCAAGTATGATGGCATGCATGAAAATTGAAAAAGAATGGGAGTATAAAAAATTACCCTCAAAATCGCAAAATTTCAAATGTCGCAAAATACAGAGATAGGAGAAGGAGAAATAATCCGTAAACCCGTTTCACAGTCCTCTCCCTCATACCCACAGTAATACGTGCTCCCAGATAGGCACCTGGAATTGCACCAAGGGTGAGATAAAGGGTGAGAAGCCAGTCAATGTGCCCGAGGTACCAGTGAACAAGGATGGATGGAATTGCGGAAAAGAGCACTATGGCAACGGACGTGCCTATTGCCCTCTTCACGCCGAGCCCGAGGAGAACGAGAACTGGCACAATTAGAATTCCACCACCGTTTGCAAGCATGCCGGATAGAAAGCCTATGAAAAAACCGGAAGCCAAGAGCTTCCAGGATGTGATGTTCTTGATCCTGAATCCACTCTGGGAGCCCAGGAATCTCAGGGCCACGTATATGAGGAACAGGGCAGTCAGGATCATGAGTATCCTACCATCGATGTACTTTGTGGCATAGGCACCCAAAAAGGAACCCGGAATGATAAGGGGGAGCATTTTCCCCACAATCCCCCAGTCAATTAGCCCCTCGCCATGGTACCTCTTGGAGGATATGAATGCAGATACAAGGGTCATGGGCAAAGGACTGGCAAGCGCGTAATACGGGGGAATGAGAAAGAGCATACGCAAAAGAGGTGTGCTTATTGAGCTACCCCCGAATCCAAACATGCCGCCAAGAATACCCACCAGCACGCCCGTGAGCACAATAAATATATACATCAGTGGGGCCACAAATCTTCATATCCCCATTCTACTAATAATTTTGCAAACTCTTTTATACCACGAAAATTATGCATGACGATGATCCAACTGGGTCCAATAATTCTGAGAGCGTGGGAGCGAAAAGATCTGGAATACGTGCACAGGTGGGAGAATGATTTTGAAACCATGCTATACTCAAGGGGGATGCCCCACCAGGCAAGGAGTTTAGAGCAAATCGAAAGGTACTTTGAGGAGGAAATCAAGAGGGATGATCGGTTACATTACATTATTGTGCTAAGCGAGAATTCAGAACCCATCGGAACTGCAGTTATAAGGTTGCAGAACTGGGGGGATGTTCCAAGGGGAAACATAGGTACATATCTTGACAGGCAGTACTGGAACAGGGGACTGGGAAAAATCATAACCCTATCCCTTCTTGAAATATGCTTTTACCACAAAAACCTGGAAAAATGCGAGGCATGCAGCATCGAGTACAATAAAAGGGCACACAGGGTGCTTGAATCCTGCGGGTTCAAACTGTACGGAAAATCAAGAAAGGCGGCATTTGTTCTGGGAAGGAAATGGGACTGGTACTGCTTTGACATACTCAGGGAGGAGTACATGGAGCAGAGGGAAAAACTGCTGCTACGCGCGTTGGGAGATGAAGGCAGGGAGTATCTGAAAAATTTGAACCTGCTCATTTAGTTTTCTTTCTGTACCTTATTTCCACCTCCTCAATCTCACCAACCCCCTTGAAGGAGGATAGGAGACCGGAGAGCGTGCCAACAACCACATCCTGGGCAAATCTGCCCATGTATATTTCCTTGCCATTAACCTTCACGCTTATGACTGCATCGGGATTCCAGTACCTGCATCCGGAGAAATCATCCTCACCACGGTATATTGCCTCTGCCATCTCCCTGCAATTTTTATGGGAGCACTCTCCGCAGTTGAAATTTGGAAGTTGGCGCATTATTCTCTCGACTTCCACTTCCCTTTTGATGTATTCCAGGATCTCATCCAGATCCGGATCTCTCATCACACAGCCCTCGCAGGGAGCATCTCCAAGGCACACCTTGGGCAGGAACCTGTATTTCTTGAACCCCTCAACAAGGATCACATCGTACCCTTCCAATTCCTTCAAAACTTCAAAAAGAGAGACACCTTGCTTAAAATGAACCCTTTCTTCGTTGAGAAGCACAACTTCCTTGGCACCGGATTCCCTGAACCTCTCGCTATCCTTGCCCTCAATATCAATTCCATGGGGGGTGTGCTTCACAACCGCTATTTTATAATCTTTAAGATGCTCAATTATCTCGCATATGAGCGTGGTCTTTCCGGAATTTGAGTACCCACATGTGCCCAGGTACATTCAATCACCCCAGAGATGTACCTCAACCTCCTCATCCTTCTCCACAAGATCAGAATTTGCGGGAATTATTATGTATCCATCTGAATCCGCCATGCTCGTTATCGCCCCCGATGTCTTGTAGGCGGGATACGCGTACCCATTCTCAACTCGCATCGTGAAGAACTGCATTCTGCCAAGCGTTGAGGTTATGCGCCTGGCCATCTTCGCCCTCACAATTCTCTCTTTCCTCTCCGGTAACCTTGCCATCCTGCGCACCGCTGGAGCGAGGAACTGGTAGGAATCGTTCAGGCAGGATGTGGGAAATCCGGGCATACCGAATATCATCTTCTCGCCTATTGCGCACCATGTCGGCTTTCCCGGCTTTATTTGCACGCCGTGAAAGAGCACCCTTGCGTATTCCTTCACCACATCTATGAGCAAATCTCTATCTCCCACAGATGAGCCCCCGGAAAACACCACCATATCATACTTCATAGCCTCCTTCAATTTCTTCCTTATATCTTCCTCCTCGTCCATTACAAACGAGAAAATAACGGGCTCTCCCCCATTTTCTTTTATCACGGAGGATATGGTGTATGTGTTCACATCGTAAATCTTCCCCGGTTCCAGTTCCTCTCCAGGTACCTTGAGTTCGTTGCCCGATGGAAGCACAGCGATCCTGGGCTTTCTGTAAACCCTCACCCTGGAAATGCCAAGGGCTGCAAGAACCCCGATCTTTGGAGGGTTGAGATACTCACCTTTCTTCAGCACGACTTCCCCCTTTTTTATGTCCTCCCCCTCCGGGGCAACATCGAAGCCAGGATGAACAGGCCTGTAAATGCGCACGAGCCCGTTTTCCTCCTCGGTATCCTCCACACGAACAACTGCATCTGCACCCACGGGAAGCATCGCACCTGTGCCTATCTTGACGCACTCTCCCCTGCCAATTTTTATATTTTTATGCTCTCCAGTGTTTATCTCACCAACCAGTTTCAGCTCCCTTGGAGAGTATTGCCCCGCTCCAAAGATATCCTCGGCGCGAACGGCATAGCCATCCTCCGCTGCCCTCGCAAATGGGGGAACATTTATTCCTGCAACGATATCCTCGGCTAGAACGCGATGCAGAGCATCAAGAAGAGGTATTTCTTCAACATCCTCCACTGGCTTAACATTTTCAAGCACGATTCTTCTGGCCTCCTCAAAGGGAATTAGATTGGTGAAAGGCTTCATAGAGGGATATGCACCAAGGAGCATATCAAATTTTTGTCTCCTGTTTATTTCTCAATTTATTGATCCTTTTCTCTATGAGAAGGCTCGTTTTTTCAAATTTAAATAACTCGGGCGGGTAAAACATAGAATTTATCTTTTTCAATGCCGAAATTAAATGCTTCCTATCCACAAACTTTATTGCATAGCAATCGGCCTGATTCTCAAAATGTTGCCATGTGATTTTACGAGTAAAAAGGTACACGCATATTGTTGCCAATACTATAACTGCAGTAAGAATGGATCTATCATCCGAGTCGAGTCTAAAAAAGGAAGTATAAATGCCATATTAATCCCAATTCCTATTATTGCATCAAACAGAAGCATCTTTTTTAGAACGTGCTTTAATTTAATGTGGGCAAGCTCATGGGCAGTTACTGCAAGAATCTCATCTTTATCAAGAACCTCTCCCAGGCGATTGGATATAAAAATATATTTCCCCCTTCCTCCTACCTGAAATGCATTTGCACTTTTAGATTCTATGCAATATATTTCTATATTTTTCAAACCCATCTTATTTATCAGCGTTTCAATCTCTCTGTCTTTAATCTTCTCTCCTTTCATGGCTAACTTCCTCGCCAATTTCATGGCTCCCGGAACTTCATACCAGATTATAGAGGAAATAAGTAAAAGAGCATTGAATCCTATTATGTAAATCCATTCCCACATTTGCTCATCACTCATCTCCTTTTAAGTATTTTTTATCTCCTGTCTCCAAATACCTTATGTATCTGTCTGGAAAGATCAATGTAAACCTTTCCTTCTTTGTCATCACAGCTCTCAGAACCGCATATCTCTCTGGCGGTATTGTAAAACTGTACACCTTAAATTTCTTATGAAAACGCATAATAAGGATAAGCAAAGCAAACAATCCCACAAACAGAATAAACGTGAATATATTAGTTGGGGTGGGATCTTGGGATACTGTTTGTCCAGTAGCAAGAACCATTCCAATAGTCGGGAGATTTAGTAGAGTCAGCCATACATGGCTTCTGTAAACAATTGACAACCTTATTGTACGAATGATATAAAAAAATAAGAAGAAAATCACCGTTGTTACTATTACAACGTCTGAGGAAGTTCTTAATGTACTTCCGTTCCATTTAAAATTGATTAATAAAAATAAAATGGTGAGAAACAACACAAGGCACATTTCACTTATAAATCCCTTGTAGGTATTATCCAACATATTATGCACCACCACATAACCAAAATATTAGAAAAATATAAAAATTTTTAGAGTACTGCTATGGCAGATATATATGGGAGTACTGCTGGGCCCAGCCACCACAGGAGATATGCTTCGAAAATAGTTGCTAAAAACCCTACTACAGCCCCTGTTCCCGTGGCAAAGTATGTATCACTCATCTCCTTTCAGGTATTTTTCTCTCCTTGTACAGTAGATTAGGCAAATATTTATATCTTTGTCTCAACAGGCATCCCATCTCTGAAGAACCTGTCATTTCTCAGGAAAAGCACGATCACAAGGGAGGCTATCTCCGGCAGTATGGCAACAAGAACGGTCTGTGCCAGGCCCATCTCGGGGATAAGATACGTGCCCAATAGCGGTCCAATGACCCATCCTGCAGCCATGGCAGAGTTCATGAGCCCCAGGGCAGTGGCCCTTTCCTCCTTTGTGCTCATCCTTGCCACGTATGTGTTGGCAGAGTTGAAGTACGAGCCCCACTTGCTTCCTGAAACAATGGCCGCGAGAATGAGAAGAGGTATGCTCGTTGCCTCGTAATAGAGGAAGAAGGTGAGGGCATAGCCAAGGAGTCCGTAAATCAAAACGGGTTTGCTTCCGTACCTATCGGCTATGTACCCGAAAAGCAAGATCATGGGTATGGACACGAGACCATCAACACCAAAATAGGTACCCACCCAGGCATCCCCAAACCTATCACCTATGAGAAGCGAGAGAAACGTGTAAACCATTCCGGATCCGAGCATGCTCACAAATATCGAAACGGAGAAGATTGAAATGTTCCTGTTCCTCCTTATGAATTCCCTGGCATTCTCCCACCTGAACACCGTTCTCCCTGGGCGATCGTAACGCATCAGAAGACGGAGATCCTCAGGGTTCTTCCTTTCCTCCCGGAAGAATATGAGAATTGCCATTCCCGAGAATATGGGTATTGCTGAAAAATAATAAACGTATTGAATTGGAAATGTGGAAGTTATTGCACCCCCTGCGAAGTTTCCGAGCATGAAACCCACATTGGAGAAGGAGTTGAACACGGCAAATCCCTTTCCCACATCCCGGGATATCTCAGACACAAGGGCGCTCACGGCAGGAGTTTGAGCAGACACGAAAAATCCCTGAAGGGTTCTGAGGGTTAAAACCACAATCACGGATGTGGCAAATCCCATCAGAAGGAAGAAAAATCCGCTTGAAAATACGCCAAATACGGCGAATATCTTTCTCTTACCCATCCTATCGGATTTTCTTCCCCAGAAAAACTGCCCGAAGGACGAGGCGAGATTGAAAAGTATGGATAGCATGCCAACTGCAAGGACCCCTCCACCCAGAAGTTTTACCAGATTGGGCAGGTACGGCCAGGCCATGCCCCAACCCATGTTTATGAGTAGAAATGCAAATGAGAGATGCAAAAGCCTCATGTTCGTGATCTCCCTGAAAATGCCCTTTCTGTGCACACGGAGGTAAAATTCTGGATGTATTAAATTCTTTGCGTTTTGATGCAAAAAAGGGCATTTTTAATATGATACATCCATGCCCATTCATGGTAGAATTCTCGGTACCCTGCGGGGACAACCAAAAACTCAAAATCCTGCTTCGGAAAATAAGGGAGGATGTGGAACTCAACACGCTCTGGAAGGCTTCAAATATAATCGCCATTGATCGCCTGGGGTACAACGATCACGGGCCCGTGCATGTTAAGATCGTGGCCAATCTCGCATTGAAGATGCTGAGAATCCTTGTGGATAGGGGAGTGAAGCCAAACATTGTTAAGGACTACAATATGAGCAAGGATGATGCCGAAATAATTGTCGTTCTCGCCTCCGCTCTCCACGACATAGGGCACGCAATACATCGCACCGAGCACGAGCAGAACAGTTTACCCCTCTCCATTCCAATCATTGACAGGCTTCTTGAGGGCATATACGATGGTGAGGAGAAGGCAATAGTAAAGGCAGAAATCCTGCATGCCATATTTTCCCACAGGGCTGAGATCATTCCCCTAACCCTGGAGGCAGGGGTTGTGAAAATTGCGGATGCCCTTGATATGGAGGAGGGTCGTGCCAGGATTCCATTTCAGATGGGTGAGGTCAACATACACTCCGTCTCGGCCATGGCCATAAAGGAGGTCAGTGTTATGGAGGGAAAGGAAAAACCGTTGAAAATAAGGATAAAGATGCGAAACTCCGCGGGCATATTTCAGGTTGATGAACTACTCAAGAACAAGATTGAAACCTCGGGCATAAGGCATCTGGTTGAGGTGCAGGCGGAGGTTGTGGGCGAGCATGAGGAGAGGATCGTTGAAAAGGTGGAATTTTGAGGTGGGAGAATGAGAGTTGTGTTTCCCTGCAAAGATGAAAAGGGGCTTGAGAGCCAAGTGAATGAGGATATTTTCAAGGCAAAGTACTACCTTTTCGCGGATGTGGATCTTGAGAGAGGAGAGATAACAAAATGGGAAATTGAAGAGATGCCCCTGGATTTTCTGGATCCCGGGGATCTGCCAATGTTCATAAAGGAGCACGATGGGGAATTACTGATGGTGCAGAGCATCCCTCCACAACTGGGAGAATTCTTCAATCACATGCGCATAAAGGTTTTGAGAGGGATCTCCGGAAAAATTGGAGATGTGCTGGAAAAATTTGTTGATGGAAAAATCCACGAGATAATAGGGAGAAATTTGGAAAATGGCTATTGATTAATTTCCTTGTACTTATCCCATATTTTCTTCAGGAATTCCCTAGCCTTCTTGGAATCCTCGTAGCCGAAATCCTCTGCAAACTTTGATACCTTGAGCCTGCCGCTGTTCGTGTACACATAATCCTCAATGTTTATCTCCTTGCCATTTATGATAACCTTGCCCTTCTTTATCTCAGCCTTATTCACTTCATCTTCAATAGTGGCACTCTCCTCTTCACCCTGCTCCTCTTTACCCTCTTCCTTCGCCTCTTCCTTGGGTTCCTCCTTCTTTGGATAGACCTCAATGAACTTCACATTCCTGTTGCCCACATACTCCCTTATGTCTCCCACAATCGCATACTTGGCTATGCTCCAGTTGTTATCGTACTTGCACACGTCTGGCAGGGTTATGAGGATATCCTCATCCTTTATCTCCACACCGAACTTATCCACTTCCTTGCCATAGTCCATCTCAATTATGGCACGGACCTTATCAACATCCCCTTCAACCTTCTCAACTATCTTGAATTTGTACTTGAGGGTCTTACCTGCAAGGGGATGATTGAAATCTATAACAACCCTCCCGGGGGTTACGGTGACTATCCTTCCACGCTTGTTGTTTATTATAACCTCCTTACCCACCTCGGGCTCAATCTTCTGCCTTGCAAGTTCCCTGTATGAATGGATCTTCACAAGTTTGGGATCCCTCTCTCCGTAGGCATCCTTTGGCTCTATTGTCACCTCATACTCCTTGCCCACCTCGGCCTTGAGCAACTCCTCATCTATTCCCTTTATCAATCTTCCTGCACCCACAACGGATACCATGGGTCCGTACCTCATATTTGGATCATGAATGCCATGCTCCTTTGCAAGGTCCTCCTTGGTGGTATCAAACAGAACCTCCTCTCCATTCTCAACAACCCAGGCCTCGAATTCCCAGCGTATTATGTCTCCTTTCTCCATTTTAATCCCCAGCACGATATTTGGATTGTATATTTAATTATTTGCATTCATGCACGAAACAATAATATTCGTGTTTGCCATACCCCTACCACAATGAAAATTGACAGGGCAAAGAAGTATTTCAACTGCTCTTCTTCGGAGAGGGCCGCATTTGAGGCTGGTATAAAAATGGGTACCGTGTATCATCAATTTGTGGGCACTCCAATAAGTTTGGAAAATGTGGATGCCCTTGAAAGGGCAATTGAGGCGAGTTTGAAGGTTCAGCCCTTCGTTGTGGATGCCAGGGTAAGGATCGATAGAAGAAGGATAAAAAAGAAGAGCGGATTTTACAAGTACCTCACTCTCACGGGAGATATGCTAAATGTTGATCTTGTGGTGCAGTATGAGGATAAAATTGCAATCTGCAAACTTGAGTATGTGGAGGATATGGATTATCCCCTAATGTACATAAAGGAAATTAGAGGTGTTGAAGATGTACAGTAAGATAGGCCTGAGCGGATTACCCGGCGTGGGTAAGACCACCACACTGATAAAAACGATTGAGATTCTGGAGGAGGAGGGCTTTGTTGTTGGTGGTATGATCACGGAGGAACTAAGAGAGGGTGGAAAGAGAACGGGATTCTACGTTCTTGACTGGATGAGTAAGGAGAAGAAGGTCTTCGCCCATAAGGATTTTGAATCCCGCCACAGGGTTGGAAAGTACGGCGTGGATGTGAAGGTTTTAGAGGAGGTTGGAATAAGGGCACTGGAAGATGCCATGGAGAAGGCGGATGTTATCGTCATAGATGAAATAGGAAAAATGGAAGTGGAGAGCAAGAAATTCGTTCAAACGGTCAGGGAGATCCTTGATATGGATAAGCATCTCATAATGACCCTTCACAAGAAATCCAGAAATCCTCTCCTGCAGGAAATTCGCCGCCGCGATGACATACGCATGCTGGAAGTAACGCCAATAAATCGCAACCTTCTTCCCTTCAAGATAGTACAGCTCATAAAAGGGGAGAGGCAGTGATAGTTGAAGAAGGCCTTGTCAAGGTGCTCGCTCCAAACGTGAACGAGAAGGGCCCCGGAACTGCAGAGGGTGTGTTTTACAACAGGGAGATGGTTTTCAACAGGGACACGAGCATATTCGTTCTTTACAATTTGAACCTCAGAGATGCCCTGGATGCCCTGGCAGCCACAGGTGTACGGGGGATAAGAATAGCAAAGGAAATAGGTATGAAAGTTACCCTGAACGATGTGAATCCACAGGCCGTTAAGGTGATGAAAAAAAATGCGGATATGAACGGGGTTGATGTGGAAATTGAAAATATCAACGCAAATGCCCTCATGGCCCAGAGAAGATTCGGGTATGTGGACATAGATCCCTTTGGCACTCCCGTGCCCTTCATAGATATGGCCCTACTATCGGGCAAGGTTCTCGGCATAACGGCCACGGATACAGCGACACTTGGAGGAAGAAATCGCAGGATCGAGAGAAGATACCTTTCAAACGTGAAGGCCCCCGTGGAACTGGTCCACGAGATAGGTGTAAGGGTACTCCTGGGCTACATTGCGAGAATGGCCGGCAGATCTGATCTGGGAATTGAGCCCTTGCTCAGTGTGTGGCGCGGACATTTTTACAGGGTCTATGTACGCATCATCCGCGGGGTTAAGTGGGCAAAAAAATCATTAGAGAATGTGGGTATCTGCAAGTTCGGGGGCCCCCTGTGGAGTGGGGAGTTGCATGATTTTGAGTTCCTTAAAAATGCAAGGATTCCAGATTGGCTTCCAACAAGAAACATTCTGGAGAAATACCTCAAGATATGGTCAGATGAGAGAGGTTTTCTTTTTTACCACATCCCATCAATATCCAGAGAACTCCGGGTATCAACACCCTCCCCCAAGAAGGTAATGGAAGAACTTGAGAATATGGGTTATTACGCTGCACCCACCCAGTTCTCACACCAGGGCATAAGAAGCGATGCCCCGCCAAACATTGTCAAGGAAATAATAAATGGAGAAGGCCATAAATAGGATAATGCGATTACCCCATGGTGATTGAATGATAGAAATACGTTTTCACGGAAGAGGTGGACAGGGATCTGTCATAGCATCAAAGATCCTGGCAAAGGCCTTCTTCATGGAGGGAAAGTATGTTTCCTCATTTCCCTACTTCGGAGTTGAGCGTCGCGGTGCACCTGTAACTGCTTTCACCAGGGTGGATGATAGACCAATAAGGGCAAAGTACCAGATATACGACCCCGATTATGTCATCGTTCTGGACCCATCGCTCATAAAGGCTGTGGATGTTCTGAGGGGAATAAAAAAGGATGGCTGGGTTCTCGTTAACACCGTGAAGAGCCCCAAGGAACTTAAGGAGATCCTTGATTTCCCAAAGGTGGCAACCGTGGATGCGACCACCATAGCCATAAGACATCGCCTTGGCTCTCAGGCCGCACCTATCGTGAACACCGCCATACTGGGAGCCTTTGCCAGAATGAGCGGACTCGTAAAGATTGAGACCGTTATGGAAGCAATTCGTGAGGCTGCTCCCATAAAGCAGGAGGAGAATGCCCAGGCCGCCAAAGAGGCCTACGAGCACACAAATTTAGGAGGTGATTGAATGCCCATAATTTTACCCGAAGAGCCAACTCCAATAGCAAAGGTCGCGAGCACCGAGAACAAGACGGGTGGGTGGAGAACATTCAGGCCCGTGATAAACTACGAGAAGTGCATTCGCTGCTACATATGCTGGAAGTTCTGCCCGGAGCCCGCCATATACTTCGCCCCGCCCGACAAGTATCCGGCACCCAAGGAGGCTCTGGCGAAGTTTGACACGGTGGAGATAAATTACGATTACTGCAAGGGCTGCGGAATATGTGCCAACGAATGCCCCGTAAAGGCCATTGATATGGTGCTTGAGGAGATGGAGGAGGATTGAAATGGTGAAGATGATTCTGACAGGTAATGAGAGCGCCGCATGGGGGGCAAGATTATCAAGGCCCAAGGTTGTTGCGGCATATCCAATAACTCCCCAGACGAGTATAATTGAAACCATAGCATCTTTCATAGCCAACGGCGAGATGGACGCCCGATACATAAGGGTGGAGTCCGAGCACTCAGCCATGGCGGCGTGCATAGCAGCCCAGAATACAGGAGTAAGGACCTTCACGGCCACAAGCGCCCATGGTCTCACGCTCATGCACGAACTCCTGATCTGGGCCTCTGGGGCGAGATTGCCCATAGTTATGAGCGTGGTTAACAGGGCAATGGCCCCGCCTTGGAGCGTCTGGACCGATCAGATGGACAGCATGGCGCAGCGAGATACGGGCTGGATTCAGATTTATACGGAGAACAACCAGGAGGTTCTGGACTCCATAATAATGTCCTACAGGATAGGGGAGAAGCACCACATTCTCCTGCCCACCATGGTCATGGAGGATGCCTTCATCCTGAGCCACACATCCGAGGGTGTGGATGTGCCCGACCAAAAACTAGTGGATGATTTCCTCGGTGAGTATGATCCTGCGTTCAAACTTGAGCCAGGAAACCCTGAGGGCTACGGCTCCTTGATAATGCCCGAGGGCCCCTATATGGAGTTCCGCTACAAGATGGCCCTGGCGATGGACGATGCGAGGAAGGAGATTAGGAAAACGGTGGAGGAGTTCGCCGAGGTATTTGGCAGGGAATACGCACCCCTTGTGGAGGAGTACAGAACAGAGGATGCAGAAGCGATAATGGTGGTTCTTGGCACCATAGGCTCCACGGCCAAGGACATAGTGGATAGAATGCGGGAGAAGGGAAAGAAGGTTGGCCTTGCCCGCGTGAGGTACTTCAGGCCATTCCCCTACGAGGAGATAAGGAATCTGGCAAAGAAAGCTGATATGCTTGGAATCGTGGATAGAAGTTACACCTTCGGCTACGGGGCGGATCTATACACCGAAAGCAAGGCGGCCCTCTACGGGCATTCCAGCGTGCCCGTGAAGAACTATGTTATGGGGCTGGGCGGAAGGGATATCACGCCCGAGATACTGGTGAAGGTGTTTGACGACATGCTCAAAATTGCCAGGGAAGGACAGGTAGATAGGGAAATTGAATGGGTTGGATTGCACGGCGATGAGAGGTGGTCATGATGCGTAAATTAACCATACCCGAAGAGGAGTACATGCTTCCGGGGCACACCGCGTGCCTTGGCTGCGGTGCAACCATAGCAATGAGGTATGTTCTCAAGGCCCTGGGAAAGAATACGATACTTTCAATTCCCGCGTGCTGCTGGGCCGTGATACCTGGAGTTTATCCGCACCGCACACTTGAGGTGCCCCTGCTCTACACGGCCTTTGAAGTCACGGGTGCCGCCATATCCGGCATAAGGGAGGCACTCAACGCCATGGGCAAGGAGGATGTGAATGTTGTTGGCTTTGCGGGAGATGGAGGTACCGCCGATATAGGCCTCCAGGCCCTCAGCGGAGCAATGGAGCGTGGCCACGATGTATTTTACATAATGTACGATAACGAGGCGTATATGAACACGGGAATTCAGCGTTCCGGTTCCACGCCTCCGGGTGCCTGGACAACGACCACGCCGGGAGGAAAGAAGAGGATGTACAAGTGGGAGCCGAAAAAGAGCGTGGCCGAGATCATGGTGGCCCATCATATTCCCTACGTGGCCACGGCAACCATAGCCTATCCCGAGGATATGATCGCAAAACTGAGAAGGGCAAAGGAGATAAAGGGTCCAAAGTTCATACAGATTTTCTCTCCCTGCCCAACGGGTTGGAAGCACAGCCCGGATAAAACTGTGGAAATCTCGCGCCTGGCTGTGCAGACCAATGCATTCCCGCTTTACGAAGTGGTCAACGGAAAGTACCGCATAACTGTCAGACCAAAGAATCCAAAGCCGATAAAGGAGTACCTCCGACTGCAGGGAAGATTTAGGCACCTTACAGAGGATGAGATTGCCAGGATTCAGGAGTATGTGGACGAGAACTGGAAGGCCTTGCTCAAGAAGGAAAGATGCTCGCAGGAGGAGGAATGATGAAATTCCAGCACATATTGCTCAACGAACCTGGAAGGAAGGAATTTCTCCTGGGAAATGAAGCGGTGGTACGAGGTGCCCTTGAAGCGGGCTTGGACTTCGCGAGCACATATCCCGGAACGCCATCAAGTGAGATAGGAAACACGCTTTTCTACATAGCCAAGAAGGCGGGCATATACTTTGAGTTCTCCACCAATGAGAAGGTTGCCATGGAGGTGAGCGCCGCTGCAGCCGCCTCGGGACTCCGTGCCCTCGTGTTCTTCAAGCATGTTGGCTTGAATGTGGCTGCGGATGCATTCATGAGTACCGCCTACATAGGCACAAATGGCGGGCTCGTGATCTTAACGGCGGATGACCCAAGCATGCACAGCAGCCAGAACGAGCAGGATAACAGATATTACGCTCAAATTTCCGGAATGCCCATGGTGGAGCCCTCTAGCGCTCAGGAGATGAAGGACTTTATAAAGGAGGCCTTTGAAATTTCAGAGTCTCTACAACTCCCCGTTCTCTTTCGCACCACGACCCGCGTGAACCATGTGCGGGGCATAGTGGAGTACGGCGAGATGAGGGAAAAGCGAGGGAAGGGATACTTCAAAAAGGATCCAAACAGGTATGTGCCCGTACCTGCAAATTCCCGCAGAATGCATCTCGCACTCCTGGAGAAGATTGAAAGAGCGAGGAAGATGGCAAATTCCTCACCGCTTAACAGGGTGGAATGGAATGATGGAGATATAGGGATAATAACGAGCGGTGTGGCCTACAACTATGTTTACGATGTTCTTTCCCAACTTGGCATAAAGGCGAATATCCTGAAACTTGGATTCACCCATCCATTTCCGGACGAACTCGTGAAGGACTTCATACAGAAGCATAAGAAGATAATAATCGCGGAGGAACTTGAGCCCTACCTTGAAAAAGAGACGAGGCTCGTGGCACAGATGAACGGGCTTGATGTGGAAATATACGGGAAGTTGAATGGCTATTTCCCTCGGGCCTACGAGTACAACCCGGATGTTATAAAGGATGCCCTTGAGAAAATTTTGGGTATGAAGATTGAAAGAAACGCGTACGAGCCAAAGCCCATTGAACTTCCCTCTCGCCCACCAGTTTTATGCCCCGGATGTCCGCACCGCGCCACATACTATGCTGCCATGATGGCCCTGAAGCAACTCAAGATAAAGGATGCCATAATAACCACGGACATTGGATGCTACACCCTGGGTATTCAGAAGCCCTATGAGATGGCCGATTATCTTCTCTGCATGGGCTCCAGCATAGGCACCGCCGTTGGCTTCTCAAAGGCCACGGAACAAAAGGTTATCGGCTTTGTGGGCGATTCCACATTCTTCCACGCAGCGATTCCCGGGCTCATAGATGCGTATCACAATAAGGCGAATCTCGTTTATGTCGTGCTTGACAATCGCACCACCGCAATGACGGGGCATCAGCCGCATCCCGGATTGCCGATGGACGGCATGGGCAACAAGGCACCCTATGTGGACATTGAAAAACTCGTTCGTGGCATAGGCATTGACTTCGTTCGCACGGTGGATCCATACGACGTGAAGGAAACGATAAAGGTGTTCAAGGAGGCAATCCAGCACGAGGGAATATCGGTGATAATCGCCAAGAGGGAATGTGCCCTGTTATGGGATGCAGCCCGCAGGAAGCAGGGAGAGTGGTGGGTATACGAGATAAATCAGGACAAGTGCACCCAGTGTGGAATATGCTCCGACTGGCTCGCATGTGTTGCCATATACAAGGACAGAGATGATCTCGCACCCAACGGAAAGCCCAAGGTGAAGATAAACGATGCGCTCTGCGATGGCTGTGGAGTTTGTGCCACAGTATGTCCATTCAATGCCATAGAGAAGAAGGTGATAAGATGAAGAGCACAAACATCATATTCGCAGGAGTTGGCGGCCAAGGGGTACTCACCGCATCAAGCATAGTGGGCAAGGCGGCTTTGCTCTCCAACATAAATGTTGTTATGAGCGAGGTCCATGGCATGGCGCAGAGGGGTGGAGTTGTGGTCACTGAGATGAAGATAGGCGAGGCCAAGAGCCCTCTCATAGGCAGGGGTGAGGCCGATATAATAGTGGCCTTTGAACCGGTGGAGGCCTACAGGGTTCTCGGCAAAGCACATCCTGGCTCTTATGTCATAGTGAACACAGAGCCCATTGTGCCGATAACCGCATCCCTTGGCGAGTCAAGGTATCCGGAGGTGGATGATCTTCTAAACGCAATGGATGGCCTAAAAGTCCTGCCCCTTGAGGCCACGGAACTGGCGAGAAAGGCGGGAAATTCCATAGCCACGAACATAGTTATGCTGGGGGCCCTGTCAAAGGTTCCCATTTTCCCCATAGAGAAGGATGTGCTGATTGAGGCTATAAAGAGCACAATAAGCCCGAGGTTCCATGAGATGAATTTGAGAGCCTTCGAGATGGGCTACGGGGCCCTTGAACTCTAATACCTCGTGTAGATTTTTTCCTCCTTTTTTCTCTCCCAGAGAAGAAGACCCAGTGAGGTAACGGTCAAACCCGCTCCAACGAAAAATATGACAATGGATAAGTAACTAAGCATAACAAATTTTTGGAGTTCAGCATCTCCAACTATGGATATTGAGACCTTCATTTTGAAATCATTTGGATTTTCTATTTTTAGAGTGTAATTTCCTGGCTCAAGGATTATATCGGCATTGCTCACATTGCTCGCGGTTTTAACCACTCCCCCTGAATTCAGGATTTCGTAGGAAAAATTGGAATATGAGGAAATGAGCACATGCTTTCTCTCCGTAAGATTCAGGGATATTTTCTTCATTGAAATTCCAGATATAACAACTTCGTGAGAATTACCCGATGCCCATATGTGAAGAGCCCCCAAGGTTATTGAGGCTGAGAGAAGCAAAGCTACACCCAGGATCAGCAAGAGCGTGTATCTCCTCATACCCATTAAAATTCCCATAAACTATATTAACGTTTTCAGTTTGCGAAGGAATTAAATAATGCCCGTGCATATTTGCATCGTGGATTACATCTCTGCGGGAGACATTGAAAAATATTCGTACTGTCCCCTTAGCTGGTGGTTGAGCAGGAAGGAGAAGCACACGGAAAATGAGGGGGTCAGAAAGCACAGAGAAATAAGCGAAGAGGCAAAGAAGATGAAGAAGAGTTACTCCAAAATGAAGGACTCTGAAAGCATGGCAATATACTACTCAATTGGAGCAACGCTCATTGCACTTGTTGGCATATCCTTTCTCTACTCCTCACCACTGCTAAGCAGGGTGTTCATGATCCTTGCAATTGGATGGCTTCTCTTCTCTCTATACCTACTCTGGAAATTTGAGAAATACGTTTTACTCTGGGAGAGAAAGGATGTGGAGCGAGTCATGGTCATAGCTTCTGGGGCAGCAACCATATTCTCAATATTCGCCGTGACCTTCGTTCTACCTCCAAACTTCGCGCTGGGATACGTGATGGAGGTACTCTCCCTCCTGTGGCTCATATTCGCCACGTACTTTCTGTACATATCCCTGAAAAGCGAGTTTCAGTACAATGAGCTGAAGAAAAAACTCAAACTTCCGGACGGGGAGATCATATATGTGGACGATTTGCAGCAGAGCCCCATTCTTAAAAGCGAGAAATACAAGATATGGGGAAGACCGGATCTGCTCATAAAAAAGGGCGATGATTACATACCTGTGGAGATTAAAACCGGGCGCATACCCCGTGGTCCTCTGTTCTCCCACATAATGCAGTTAACAGCCTACATGGTGCTCGTTGAAGAAAACTACAAAACTCCCCCCTATGGGCTCCTAAAATACGGACCCGTGGTATACAAAATTGAGTACGAGGAGGACCTGAAGAATATTATGCTGGGAAAGGTTGATGAGATGAGGAGGGCCCTTGAAACGGGGGAGGTCCACAGGAATCACCACAAGGTTGGAAAATGCATTCACTGCTCACGAAGGGATATCTGCCCAGAGAGACTTGCTTGAGAGAAAGTTTAAAATTCAATGATGAGTTATTTGGGACGAGGTGATGGGTATGAAGATTACGTGGTTGGGACATTCAGCATTCCTCATCGAGGAAGATGGAAAGAGAGTACTTGTGGACCCGTTCATCACGGGGAATGATATGGCTCCCGTTAAGCCAGATGAAATAGAGTGTGATATCATAGCAGTGACACATGGGCATGGGGACCACCTTGGAGATGCCGTGTTCATATCCAAGCGCAAGAACGTGCCCGTTGTGGCAATCTACGAGGTTGCGCAATACATTGCATCGAAGGGTGCCAATGCGGTGGGAATGAATTTCAGCGGCACCTACGAGCAGGATGGAATAAAACTGAGCATGGTTCCTGCACTTCATTCCTCTGGCATAACGGAGAGCAATTTCACCCACGATGGTGGCATACCTGCAGGATTCATAATTGAGATAAATGGAAAGAGGGTTTACCACGCTGGAGACACCGGTCTCTTTGGAGATATGAAGATAATAGGGGAGATCTACAAGCCCGATGTTGCACTGCTCCCCGTTGGAGGGTTGTTCACCATGGATCCAAAACTCGCAGCCATAGCGGCAAAATGGATCAGGCCAAAATATGTGATTCCAATGCACTACAATACCTGGCCTCCGATAACTGCAAATCCAGAGGAGATGCGTGAGGATCTGGAAAGAGAGGGAATAAAACTGATCATCCTGAAACCGGGGGAGAGTTTCTCCTTCTAAATTTTTATTTTTCAAGCGAAAATACTTTATGAATAAAGAATATCCTCTCCCAATGTCATGGAGCAAGTTGAGGGAGTACATACTGCATATAAGCCTCGCACTATTTGTTATCGGGATATACCTGCTGATAACAAGCGGATACTGGGTTCTGGCCTCCACAAAATTCATTCAGAAGGATCCGGGAATGGACTATCTAACCGCATGGGCTGGAAACTGGAACTACTGGCTCTTGGTCATAGGAATAATATTTGTGATAGCAGGTGGCTGGTTCACATTTGATACCCTCAGAAAGAGACTGAAATTTGAGGAATACATAGATTCTGAGAGCAAGAGGGAGTTTGTGAGCAATCTTCGTGAACTTGAGGAAATATCCTACAAACTGGGCAAGAAATACCAGGAGCGACTGGAAGAAACTAAGAGAAAATGGAGAGTAAAGTAATTGTTCTTCTGATTCTCCTTTTCCTGATACCCCTGGCAAATTCTGCCCCAGCTGAGCAACAGCACCTCCTGATCTACGAGGTCAGTCCATCCCCATATCCGGGTACGAATATGGAATACGTCTGCATTTTAAATCCCCTCTCTGAGAGGGTAAATCTTTCCGGATATTACATCACCGATTTTGAGGGAAGAATTCCCCTAAATGGAAGTATCGCCCCACATTCCAAGATTTACATCGCCCAGAATTCAACATCCTTTTTCAAATTTTTCGGATTTTATCCCAATTTTACATACATGGGCCATTTTGCCCTGGCAAATAGGGGAGATGAGGTTGCCCTATTCCACAAATCGAGAATGATAGACCTGCTCGTTTACGGCGATTCAAAATACTCGGGTCTAGGATGGGAAGGGCCATCTGCTCATGTGAGCACAGGTCACATTCTCCGCAGAATAGGTACGGAGGATACAAACACATCCAGGGACTGGAGCAATTACCACGTGATCGGTCAGAGTGACTTCAAAAACAGAGAGTTCAAAGCATCAATTGAGATCTTTCCATATCCGGATAGATGGAGGGAGGCCCTGAGATTTTTAAATTCCTCCAGGAGGAGTATTATGATCGAATCCTACACGATGGATAGTATGGCATTTGAAAGGGCCCTTCTCAATAAATTAAAAGATGGGGTCAGGGTGAGAATTCTCCTTGATGGAAATCCCATAGGAGGAATGAGCGACGAAGAAAAATACATAGTAAATGAACTGTGGAAGAGCGGTGCAAACATAAGTTTCATGGTAAACGATCCAAAGGAGGGAATATACGATAGATATAGATTTCTTCACGCCAAATTCATCGTGAGGGACGAGGATGCAGTGTTAATATCAACGGAGAATTTCGGGCACTCGGCCCTTTCACCCTGCGGAAATCGTGGCTATGGGATCATAGTTAAAGATGAGGATTTCGCACATTATGTCTCCAGAATTTTTGAAGATGATACCAAAAAAGTTCAGGATATAAAAACATACCAGGGAGAGTTCAACTCAACAAATGCAAGTTTCAATTATGAATATGAACTCCGTAGAAGCGTGTTTGATAGTATAAACCTCACTGCTTCCATAGAGCCGGTGATAGCTCCGGATTTTGCTCCATACTCCTTCAAAAATTTTGTTGATACCCAGAGAGATCTAAAGATTGAGGCACTTTACATAGGGAAAGAAATATGGAATGACATCAGAAACAAAACCACCTATGCAATTGTTCAGCACCCCTATGCTGGCGAGAATGTGAAAAGATTTGACGGTACGGAGCATTACATCGAGTACCTCCACGCCAAACTTATGATAGGAGAGGATGCAGTGCTCGTTGGAAGCATGAATTTTGGCGTGTCTTCAATGGAGGACAACAGGGAATTTTCCCTTGTTATAAGAAGCAAGAGAGCAGTATCCTACCTAACAAAAATATTCAACTACGACTGGAAGGGAGAGTTCAAGCCCTTTCCCGTTGTAAAAATGAATATCCAGGGCGATAGGATTGACTTTGATCTATCCAAGAGCATAGGGAAGGATCTCACCTATTATGTTTACGTTGATGGAAATCTCGTGCATAGGGGAAGAACACCGGTATTCAGCATCAACATCGCTCCCGGAAGGCATAAAATAGAGATAAGGGTTAAAGACCATTGGGGCAATGAGAAATCAATATGTAGGGCGGTTAATCTGCCAAACTCCAATTTTGACCCGCGTATCCCCATAGTATTACTCCTGGTGGCACTTTTCCTTTACAAAATTTGGAAGGACCATGGATGAACTGTAAATTTCCCCGTTAAAATACCTTGTTGGAAAATTCGGCTCTCTCCTCATTCTTATTGGCTCATCCCCCGCAATTGCAAAGGCCCACATACCAGAGGGATAAGTGGGAATATAGGCAAGATACAGACGCACATACCTGAATTCCTTGGATAACAGGGCATGCACATTGCAAACCTCCTCCGGATGGTAAATCGGTGTGCCGCACTGCTGGGAAATAACCCCCCCTGGAGCAAGGGCGTTTCTCAGGTATCTGTAGAATTCTCCAGAAAACAGTTTTTCTGCTGGGCCAACAGGATCCGTGGAATCTATTATTATGACATCAAAATTCTTTTCCCTCTTCACAAATTCAATTCCGTCCTCTATGTGAATGTGAACCCTTGGATCATCGTAACTGCTTGCAACAAATGGAAGGTGCTTTCTCGATAACCTAACAACCTCTTCGTCTATCTCAACAACATGAACCTCATCGGGATCGTGTTTCAGAGCCTCCCTGGCTGAGCCACCGTCACCTCCCCCAATTATGAGTATTCTCCTTGGATCCGGGTGGGTGAGCATGGGAGGGTGCACGATCATCTCGTGGTACACAAACTCATCCCTTTCCGTGAGTTGAACGGTTCCATCTATAACGAGAAGTTTTCCGTAATCGTACGTATCAAAAATATGGATATCCTGGTAGGGAGAGCGAACATGCTCAACCTCCCTCCTTATCCTGAACCCAAGTTTAACATTATTTGTGTGCATTTCCGAGAACCAGAGTTCCATAAACTGTGGCAAATATACAAAATATTTTAATCTTTTGCGAAAAATTACCTCCTGCAAGGTTATACATATACTTTTCTCAAAAAATAACGGGAAAATAGCAATAACTTTTTTATAGGAAATGTGATATCGCTCCCAGCACGGTGATGTAGCATGCTACGGGATAAACTTGGATTTAATATGGACAGGAAAACAGTGCTTGTCGTTGTGGCCCTTGCCCTTATCATGGCCCTCGCATTTTTCATAAGGGTTTACTGGGCAATTGGGCCATCGATACAGTACGGATATTCGGTGTCTGGAGGTTCGGATTCCTATTACCATGAGAGAATTTTAAAATACATTCTCACGTCCAAGCATCAACTTCTTAACGATCCTATGCTGAATTATCCCATGGGGCTAGATAATCCCAGGCCCCCCCTGTTTCACTGGTCCATAATACTTGCCAGCATGATATTCTATCCATTCCTGGATGCGTATCATTCAGCGGTACTTATGCTCATACTATTCCCGGCAATATGGGGAACACTGACCCTGATTCCGGTGTACCTTATGGGGAGGGAGGCATTTGGCAGAAGAGTCGGACTTGTTTCGGCTTTTCTCCTTTCCATTATGCCCGCTTACATAATGAGAAGTGTCGCCACTCAAGCGGACTGGGACGCATTTGATATATTCTTCATAACATGGATGTTCTACTTCTTCCTCAAGGCTCTGAAAGAGAGCCCTTCAAGAAAATGGATTAAGAACTGGTTCAATGGGAAAGAATTAAAAGATGGGTTCAGAGCATTTTTCGCAGAGAATAAAAAAGCGGTCATATACAGTGCGCTTGCAGGGGCTTCCTTAGGGGCTCTTGGACTTGCATGGAAGGGATACACCTACGCGCTTTCAATTCTCGCAATATATCTTTTCATTCAAGTCATAGTGAACAGATTCAGGAACAGATCAAATTTTCACATCCTTGTATTCACAACAATTTACACCCTTATTGGGTTCTTGATGATGTTTCCATGGTACTACGCCACCCACAGACTTGAAAGCTGGTACGAGGTGCCATTGATCGTCATACTCATTCCACTCCTAACGGCCCTGTATTTCGAGTTAACAAACAAATATCCCTGGCCCCTGGTGTTCACCGCAGGTGCAGGCGGGCTTGGTGCGTTCGCCGTGATAATGAACGTCTTCCTGCCCGATATATGGGGCAAACTGGTGAGCGGCCAGGGTTACTTTGTTCATAACAAATTATACTCCACCATAGCAGAGGCACAGCCAGTAACGATGGGCGTCCTGACAATGTCCTTTGGTATCGGAATTTTCTTCCTGTCCATTGCAGGAATAATTTACCTACTTTTATCTCTCAGGAAGAAATCAGCCGATTACTACGTATTCATCGTTCTTTACACCGCAATAGCCATATTTATGGCCATATCCGCAGCGAGATTCATGTTCAACGCCTCTCCGGCAGTGGCCCTCACCGCGGCCGTTGCCCTGATCTGGCTAATAGATCTCGTGGACATACGCAAATCAATGGAAGAATTCAAAAAATACGGTGGCTCCTGGAGAAAATCTCTGAAAAAGAGCCTGAAAATCTCCCAGATAACGGTTGTACTGGTGGTTGCTCTGCTTGTCATCTTCCCCACCATGTGGAGTGCCGTTGACGCCGGAATTCCATACGAAACAAAGGATAAGTTTGACAGGCAGATTTACAACAGCATGCCATCATTTATGAGACCAAACGAGACCACGTACAACAAATCTGCCCCATGGTACCTTGGGGCATTTGGATACTCCATTCCAAAGCCTGAATATCCATGGCAACGGGCCTGGAAGTGGTTAAGTGAGCAGGACAATTCAACACCTCCTGCAGATAGACCTGCCTTCGTGTCCTGGTGGGATTACGGCTTCCAGGCCGTGGCTCAGGGCAAGCATCCGGCCATTGCAGATAATTTTCAGGATGGTTATCAGATTGCGGCTCAGATAATAACGGCCCAGAACGAGAGTGAGGTGATCTCACTTTTCATAGCCAGGTTGCTTGAGGGAGATTTCCACAAAAATAATGGATCTCTCAGCCAACCGATAATGAATGCCCTTATTAAATACGCAGGAAAGGATAAAGCCGCAAAGATAGTTGATATCCTCAACGATCCCGATAAGTACAGGAAGATCATCGTTGATAATCCCCAGATTTACGGACTTTATTCAAGTGACATATCCTCTAAGAATGCACTCTATGTGGCAATAAAGGGAACCCTCGCCTATCTACCCCAGCACGATTTGCTGTCCATTTACGATGCGATTCGAAACAACACCGGGTGGGATATAAGATACTTTGCCGTTGATTATAGACTGTTCCCATTCTCGGGCACAAGAACCGGCATATTCTACGCTCCAGCAAAACTTGGGGACAGGAGGGTTTACAATTACGGTGGAACAGTGGTACCATACGACTTCTACCAACTCAAGGCTGTGGATTCAAATGGAAACACCTACGATCTCGACAAGATTCCCGGAAACGTTAGGATAGTGGGCTACAAGATAATTTACAAACCAATGTTTTACCACTCAATGCTGTATCGCACTTTCATAGGATACTCCGGTCAGGATATTGGGAAGGGAGATGGAATTCCAGGGTTCTCTCCGGATCTGGGGAGTTACCAGCCAATGCAGGCATGGAATATGACACATTTCAAACTGGTTTATAAGACAGCATACTGGAACCCCTACAAGGACTACAAAAACCACACCAAGGCATGGAAGCCCATACCCATAGAGCTGGCCCTGAAATATCTGAAGGAAAAGAAGGGCACTGTGGAGCTCAATCCCCCGGCTTATCAGGTTCTCCCCAACGATGTGGTCATAGTCAAATTCTACGAGGGTGCAGTTATAGAAGGGCACATTCGCCTGTCCACAGGGGAACCCATGAAGCACGTGAGGGTGACTCTCTTTGACGAATACGGAATACCCCACGATACAACATTCACAAACGACACCGGATATTTCAGAATACTTTCAGTGGCGGGTAATATGACCCTGGTGGTCTCCACTGACGGGGGATACAACAAGCTAAAAATGGTGGATAAAACAATTCTGGCTCAGATAAAGATAAATGTGAGTGAGGAGCAG
Organism: Candidatus Aciduliprofundum sp. HYA1; assembly: GCF_056175085.1. Classification (NCBI taxonomy): domain Archaea; kingdom Methanobacteriati; phylum Thermoplasmatota; genus Candidatus Aciduliprofundum; species Candidatus Aciduliprofundum sp. HYA1. The sequence goes on along the minus strand of NZ_CM149694.1, from coordinate 539,656 downwards.
GCGATGCGCCTCAAACCAAATTTCACCATAGTAAAGAACATAGTTATCAAACCTGCAAATCTTGATGGTGTGGTGTATTACGATATGAACCACAACAATAAACTGGATCAGAGTGATATCAAACTGAATAACGCCACATTCATACTCTCAAATTCAACCTATGGATACCACGTGGAGGTTCCAATAAAGAACGGGCAGTACTCCATAAAGGATATACCTCCTCACTCCTACAACATAGGGCTCATAATAAATGGAAAAACGTTCCAAAAGATAGATACAGTAACGCTTCACGCAGGAATAAATCTAACCAAGGATATAAAACTCCTGCCCTCCTTCGTCAAGGGCATGGTTACCTACTCCAATGGAACACCTGCGGCGAATGCAACTGTTGAACTCAACGGCATTTACGCCAGATACACCGCAAAGACAAATTCAACAGGTGCATTCAAGGTAATGGTTGTGCCAGACAACTACACACTTACGGCAAGCAAGGGTGATTACTATTCAAAGCCTCAGGATGCCCCTGTTGGAGACTGGAACAAGACGATAAGCGACAATGTAACCCTAACCCAGGGATTCACCCTGACGGGATACCTGACTTACAATGGGGAACCCGTGAAGGATGCTGTTGTGAAGGTCAAGAGCACTGTGGGATACGACGTTTACATTCTCCAGACGGATAAAAACGGCAGATTCTCTCTTAAATTGCCAAGTGGAATATACACGGTTTACGCCCTTTCAAATTATGGGGCACAGAAGATAGCCTATGCGGGAGATGTCACCCTTTACGGAGATATGCAGATCAAAATGAGCATGGAAAAGGCCTACATGGTGTATGGCAAGGTAACCTCCAAGGACAAGATAGTGGGAGACATAGAAATATCCGCATTCAGAGGATCCACGTTTACCACCTGGTTCGTAAATCAAACGGGTTACTTCAACATATATCTTCCTGAGGGAACCTATTCAATAGGGTTCATAGGGTTCAACAACAGTTACTCTCCGTATTTCAGCAGGGAAATCGTTAAACTTTACAGGGATGTTGAGATAAACCCGTTCCTTCAGCAGGCAGAGACAATAAAGGGATACGTGTACTACGATAAGAACGGTAACGGAATTATGGATAAAAATGAAACGATAAAGAGCGGCTTGGTAATGCTCAGGGATAGCAAGGGTTACTATGAGGTCAGAAGCATACCCCCTGCTGGAGAATTTACCCTCGGAACCACCCTCACGTATACACTCAGTGCAGAGATCTATGGATACCATATGGTAAAGACCTACACGGAAAATTCAAAGGCATATATACAGATGTCTCCAAACCTGGTAACAATTACGGGCAGGGTTATAGTGGATAACTCAACAAACACAAGGCCACTCACCATAAGACTGGTTTCGGAGGATAGGACCTACACGATAGAGAACGTTCTTGGCTCATACTCAATAAAGGTTCTTCCGGGGACGTATAGATTTGAAATCTCTGGAAATAACATAGCGTATAAATACGGGAAAATATCGGTTACTGCAAATGTAGGAGATGCTAAGATTGTGAAAGATATCAGCATAAAGGCCATAGCCCACGTGAATATTATCTCTCCCGCAGACAACGTTTACTGGTACAAGAATGGCACGCTGGTGACCATGGGGAAGAATGTGAATATCGCACCAGGAAAGTACACCGTATACCTTAGAGGATATGAAAGGGCAGCCCTTGTTAAGATAGAGGTGAACGAAAATATGTCCACGGAGATCAACCTTGAAAACGGATACTTTGTAAAAATCAACCAGGAAAACTTCTCCTACCAGTTGCCTGTGAAGATAAACTCAACAGCCGGAAATATAACCTGGAAGTATTCCAGCATCGTGCTTCCTCAGGGCCAGTATCTCTTCGAGATACACGTGAAGAAGATGGTGTATGGAAACTACTACCTCTATTTCACCCAGGTGCTCAAATTCGTAAATAAAGACACGGTGGTTGTCCTGCATGTTTCCACAGAGAGGATCCTTGCAGAGGTGCAGGGCGTTGTCACACTGGATGGAAGAGGGGTGGCAAATGCGGTTGTGCAGTTCATACCTGTGGATACAGAACTTAAAAATGTAACGGCCATAACGGATTCTGCTGGATATTACAATGTAAAGCTCACCCCTGGAGAGTACACCGTGTACACATACTACATCATGGGCGGTCACAGGTACGCATACCTGGGGAGTGTGAACGTGGAGGAGAAATTGACCCTCAACATAGAGTACAGAGATGCGTACCTTCTCACCGGTCAGGTTTATATGAAGGACAAAACGATATCCACCTACGTATATCTTGACACACCCTACGGAACACTCAGTGAGATGGCAAATGGGTCCTACTATTTCATACTGCCTTCGGGAAATTACACAATCAGAGCCAGTTCCTCTGATATTGAATACGGTCAGACGGTTAAATACACCATCAACGAGAAAATCAGCATATCCCATGACACATATATGGACCTGGCCCTAAAGAGAAACAGCGTTCATATGGTCACAGTACACGTGATGGGATTTGACAAATATGCCGTACCATACAAGAGCATATGGGTCCTTGTAAAACTAAAGAACACGGGAAATACTCCTGAAAAAGTTAAATTTGAAACGTTCTCGGGATGGAGTGTTCTCAATCCTCAAACCTACACGTTAAATCCGGAGGATACAAAAATCGTGAGTGTTAGCCTGAAGGTACCCCTTGCAAAGGCGGGGGACAATGAGGTCCATCTAAGAGCAAAGTACACCCAATTCACAGATGTCTATTTCCACGTGAACGTTGCAAAATACTACAATACAACCGCAAAATACACCCTGGTTTCCTGGAACGATAATGCCCTGATATACAAGATAGACATAGCCAACAATGGAAACACCTGGGTAAATTACACCTTCAACGTGCTTAACATAGAGGAACTTCATCTCAGGGGCTGGAATGTGGAAATATACGGTAAACTGGGACCGGTAAATTATCTCAACGTCTCTTCAAAGGGCAAGGGATCAATAGAGATACGCCTTGTTGCAACCAAGAGCAGACCAGGACTCTCGGTACCCGTGCAGATGGCCATAGTTGGACCTCAGAAAACGATAACGGTGAGCATGCCTCTGAGAGAGGTCTCTGTGAGTACCACCCAGGTGTACATCCAGGCACCAGGTGTGACCAATTACACGGCGTTCACAATATCAACAACGTGGTACGTTCTATGGGGATTCACAATAGCCATATTTGCAGCCTTCATAGTACTTTGGAGGTGGAAGAAGTGAAAAAACTGCAAATTGCAATACTGATCTCTCTTCTCCTTTTGGGGACCATTCCCCTGGGTGCCCATGCCAGCCAGTTAAATATCCACATAGATGGCCCAACAATAATAGGCACCAACCAAACGGTACAGTACAAGGTATACGTGGAAGGGTATTTTCCGCTTTACAGATGCGGTATTCTGATGAGTGGATACAACCTCACAGGTGCAAAGCCCCTGAACCAGTACGTCACATCAAGCAAGGATGGTTACTTTGTGTTCAACATAACCGCTCCAAACGTACCCCAGACGATATACCTGAACTTCGCTGCCTACGGAATGATCAACAACACCAAGATAGGAGCAACCACATCCAGGGTCCTGGCGGTTCAGGTAAAGAGGGCCATGGACGTTAATGTAAAAATAAAGAACCCCGAAAATTACGATCTATACAACACCGTACTATCCTTCTATCTGGATGGAAGATACATAGGCAACACCACGGTTAAGGTCATCAAGGCAAATTCCACAAAAGATGTGACTTACAAATGGATTCCAAACGGGCTGTACAGCGGAGAGCATGTTCTCACAGTGAAAATATCCAACAACGGGGTGGTTTTTGCAAACGGCCAGAAAACCTACGAGTATCGCTTCTATTACGGCACACCTCCATCGTACGAGTACATAACATACCTGAGCTGGGGCCTTCTCATCCTGGTAATCGTCCTGTTTACCCTGTTTTTCCTGGGCAGACATGGAAAGAAAAGCGGACCTGCTCCAAAATGGAAAAAATAATCATTTCATTCTTTTTACAAAATTTATCCATCTCTTTTTGTCCTCTATATCACCACTATGCTCATACTCCTTTAAGAAAAGAACGATCCTTCTGAGAATTATGGCCTTCTGAACAATTTCTTCCGGCACATCCTCCATTGAGCGTATATCCTCCCGTATCTGCTCGTAGAGAGCCTTATATTTTACAATCGTATTCTCTCCTGGAGAGGATATATCATCCTTCAGAGGATAAATCCTGCCATATATCTCAATTTTATCCGGAATTTCAACTGCCAGAACATTAACAAGGTTATCTATCCTCCTTATGGCCTCTTCCCTCTTCATTGTCCATTCCTCGCAAGTTCTATGGCCTCTTTCAGGGTGATTTCGCCAAGAGCAACTCTCTTTGCCAGGATTTTGGATATGGTGAGAAGGCCTCCGCTTTCAATTCTGCTCATTCTCTGTATCTCACGGAGGTACCCCTCCGTTATCACGATATTCATTTTCTCCCTGATCCTCTTCCCACGGGTAAATGCAATCACCTTGGCTGCCTCCACATTCCTGTTGGATATGGACTCTGAGGTGTTCTCCTCATTTACCATCTCGACCATGTAATCATCAAGGAGAGAGTTTATTATCCTGTTTCTGTTGGTTATATCCCCATCTCCAACCCTCACGATCATTACGGAGGGTTCGTACCCAAATTCTATTGAATCTACAACGGCGCGCACCTCCTCCACGGAGGATAACTGAATTTCCTCCACAACATTTCCATCTCCAACAACTGCAACGCCCGGCTTGGGGCCAGGATCTATACCAACAATAAGTTTCTCAAATCTCTTCTTTCCATAGAATCTTGACTGCAGTTTCCTTATGCACTCCCTTGCCTCATGACAAAGCACAAAGATCGCACCCTCAAGATGATCTGTGAGAACAACATCGCAACCGTCAAAATTATCTGTAACTATCCTGAACCTGTAGCCCTCTTCCTTTAGAGCGCGCTCCACCCCATATTCAAGTTTGTAATCCTCCATCGCGATGCAGATTCTCACAGTTTCACAAAAAAATTCTGATATTTTAAGGTAGCGGGTGGAAATTTAAATACGAGGAGTTCATGCTATGCCGATGAACGGCTGGTTCCTTGCACTTACCCTCATAGTAGCCTGGATTCTTGGGCTCTACGCACTTTACAGGTATGGGAAGATCAAGGGTCCACTATCACTCTACGGACCAGCCCTCATGCTCAAGACAAAAAGGGGACTTGGAACAATTAAAAAACTCGCAAAATCAAAATTCTGGATTTATTACGGGAATTTTGGGGTTGGACTCTCCCTCATCATCATGGTGGCCGTATTTCTTCTGGTTCTGTGGCAGGCCTTCCTCGTTACAACGATTCCCCCATCTGAGGCCCCATCACCCCTAAAGGCCCTGGGCATACCCGGTATAAACCCTGTGATTCCCCTTTGGTACGGAATACTGGGGCTAATTGTTGCCATAGTTATCCACGAGTTCTCCCACGGATTTCTTGTGGCAGCCCAGAAACTAAAATTAAAATCCATTGGTGTTCTTCTGTTCGTAATACCCATAGGGGCCTTCGTGGAACCGGACGAGGAACAACTTATGAAAACTTCCAAGAGGAAGAGAATGAGAGTTTTCGCAGCTGGACCCACATCCAACATAATTCTGGCCGCTGTGCTAATAGTGGTAATTGCACTCCTGGTGGGGGGAATAACACCAAAATACAACGCATTTTACGTGGCTTCAAATTTTGAGGATAATCCCAATTTCAATGCTCTTCCCGTGGGAACAGTAATTCTGAAAATAAATGGCACACCCATAAACAGCATCCAGGATTTCATCAACGTAAATGCCCCCACCCCCGGAAAAAAGGTCAGCGTTGAAATTTACAACGGAAAAATTGAGAATGTTAGCGTTTACAGTGGGGTGGTTGTGATCTCTGCCCTCAAGGGATATCCCGCCTACGATTCTGGCATAAGACCCGGATGGATATTCTATTCAATAAATGGTAGTGTTGTGAAAAACGAGCAGGAGTTTTTCAAGATTCTCAATAAAACGCGCAGTGGAGTGCCTGTGCATATAAGTATGTTCAAACCCCCAGATAGGTGGATGAATGTGACTGTTGTGCTCGCTGACAAGTACACCTACTTTGAGAAATACGCACCTCAACTCAACAAACCATGGTATCGGGGCAAGGGATTCCTGGGAATCAACGCCGGATATCTTGGCATAGGGCTTGGTGATTCCCAGTACCTCAAAAACCTGATAGGAAACCCATACGCAGATGTGAGAAACCCAAACGATTTCTTCAGGGCCACCATGGCCTACATAGCACTGCCATTTATGGGACTCATGCCGTTTCCCCAGAACCTTCAGCATTTATTCAGCACACCTTTTCCAGGATTCTGGATACTGGTAAACTCCCTATACTGGATATTCTGGCTCAATCTCATGCTGGGAATGACCAATCTCCTCCCTGCGGTGCCTTTGGACGGAGGGTATGTGTTCAGGGACTTTATAACATACATCTGCGAGAAATTGAAATTAAAAAATCCGAAGAAAATGGGGGATGCCATAACAACGTTTTTCAGTTTTATGGTTTTAATCCTCATCATCTGGCAGTTTGTTGGACCCAGGATATAGGGAGCCAAGACTCATCTGAACGGATGTCCCGGAACTGGGGAAAAGGGCCCTGTAACGGGAATCACTCATAACAAGATCGTAAAAGGTTATCACCGGCTTATCAATTTTCAGTTCCCTCTTCAATTTTGGATCGGCAGAGGCAAAGTTGAAGCAAAGGGTGCAGGGATGAGGGTCCGAGGCGAGAAAATAACACATACCATCGCGATAGTAAATGCACCTTGAGGCTATGGAGTATTTCATAGGCCCCCTATGTTTTTTCACTAAATAAGTTTTTCACCGTGCATTTTTCCAAGGGCAACAAGGCCTTCACTCTCATCTATGGCAAATATTTCAAAATCAGGATGTGCGTGTTTGAGTATGGGCGATATGTAATCATTCCTCGTTATATCCGTCCCATAGGCGTAAAGGCTCGCTGCGGGCAAAACAATCAATCCACTTGCTAAGAGAAAACAGGGATACTTGGCAGATGCATAAACCTCGTCCCTCAGGGTTATGGATGGATGCTCATGTCCCATTATGAGGGTTTTCCCCTCCGGTACATCCAGATGCCTGTGGCCGTGGGCAAAAACATAGTTCCCAAGAATAAGAGAATCCACCAGCGGTACTTCCCGACGCTTGAGTATGTTTCTCAGAAAATTATCGTGGTTCCCTCTAACCACTGTCAGTTTACTTCTATCCCTGATGAAATCAACGACACTCTCAATCTCTCTCCATTCCTGGGGCATGTTCCTGGAGAATTCGTGCTTTAAATCACCATCTATGATAAAACTCCTGGGGTCGTACCTTTCAAAAATTTTTTCGAGCAGGTCAATGATGTAGGGATACTGCAATTTCGGAAGAAAAACTCCCTTCTGGGCCATCACATCCTCATAGCCAAGATGAAAATCCGCCATAACCGCGGTCTCGTAATCTTCAAGGTAGAGCATGAAGTACCTCGTAAGGGTGATATCCCCCAGATTTATCTCTTCCACACACTTCAATATCCCGAATTATTTATTTCTTTGCATCTCTATGAATTTTAAAATTCTCTCAAATACATCGCCCCTGTCTGCAAGCATTATTGAATGCCCGTATCCCTGGGCAACATACAGTTCCTTTGGACCGGAAAGTGCATCGTACACCCTCCTCTCGTTTTCAGGCTTTACGACCCTATCCTCTGAGGGAATAACCACCATGCAGGGCCTGTGAACCCTTCTCACCTGAGCGATGGTGTCCATGGACATAAGAGGTTTGTAGGAGCCAATCCAGAGCTTGTTTTCCAGGTAATTTAATTTCTTGGCCCTATCGGCCAATTTCTCATCGGTAAATAAAGAGGAATAGTCAACACGATAATTTATGTAATAATCCCTGCCTGTTATCTTCTCCACAAGTTTTCCAATCGCATAAATCAAGGGCAATCCTATTCTCTCCCCAACACTCAATTCCTCCCTTATTGAGGAGGGAGGGGCTATGGCCACACCCACATCGCCAATTCCCCGGGTAAGTGCATATATTGTTGTGGCTGCTCCCAAACTGTGACCCATTATGATCAAAGGACTTTTCAGCAGATTCTCATTCCCCAGATACTCAATCCATTTTTCCAGGTTTTTTATATTCTTCTCAATGCTCTCATATCCCCTCTTTCCTGAACTTTTTCCATGGCCTTCAAAATCAATTATGAGAACCGCATAGCCGGCGGCGTTGAATTTCTCGGGATAATCATAAAATTCGCCCATGGAGGATAGGAGGCCGTGGAGCATAACTATGGTTCCTTTCTCCCCGGGATAGTACCTGCCGTAAAGGCCATCCACTCTAATCTCTCGCATGATAGAGCATCTCACACATGCTCTTAAATTTATCGTATTATCTTGGCATCCAGCACAACACAATCGCTCTCCCTTGCAAGCACGGGATTCAGGTCAATGCCCTCAATATCTGGGTTCTCTTCCACGAGTTTTGAAATTCTGAGAAGTAAATCAATGATGGCCTCCCTGTTTACCCTCATTCCCCTGTATCCTTCAAGTATTTTTCTTCCCCTGAGCTCCGAGAGCATCATCTCTGCATCCCTGCGGGATATGGGAATGACCCTAAATGTAACATCCCTGAGAATCTCTGTGAATATCCCTCCAAGACCGAACATTATGGCATGCCCAAAGGAAGGATCCCTAGTAACACCAACTATGACCTCGATACCACCCGATAGCATTTCCTCCACGAGCACCGGGGCATGGAATTTTTCCATAAGATTTTTCACAGCATTTTTCAATTCCTCTCCGCTGCCAATGTTTAAAATCACACCACCCACATCGGTCTTGTGGAGGATTCTTTCGCTTGCAACCTTGGCGACAAGGGGATATTCCAAATTCAATTCTTCCAAGTCCTCCAATCTTTCCACAAGGGTACCATTGGGCACCTTTATTCCATACTTCTTCAGCATAATCTTGGCATCATACTCATTCATTCTTCTCCCTCCAGATAATCCAGAATTCTGGCCCTTTCATGAAGGACCTTCAAAGCCTTCACACTGCGCTCTATGCCCATAAACACGGGAACGCGATTCTTCTCAAACTTCCGAAACATATTCAGGGCAAATTCGCTCCCGATTGTGCCCACAACAATGGGCTTCTTTCCCTCCCTGTGCCATTTTGTGATTATATCCACGAGTTTCTCGCTTATCAGCGGGGTTTGGAAAAGGGCGTAAACAAGGATGGCATCCACATTCGGATCCTCGTTCAAGGCGGCAAGCACACCATCGTAGTCATCATCGCTTGCCTGTGCCGTCATATCCACAGGATTCTCCACGGAAGCGAAGGGCACAACCTCCTCCTTTATTCTACGCTTAGTCTCCTCGCTCAATTCGGCCATTTTCATACCTATGCCACGAACCTCGCTCTCAATGTAATCAGTGGTAACGACTCCAACACCACCGGCAGAGGTGACAACGGCTATTCTCTCTCCTCTTATGGGTTTTCCATAGGCGAGGGCACGGGCATAATCAACCAGTTCAACTTCATCGTATGCGCGGATAACTCCGCATTGCTTGAAGGCACCATCGGCAACGGCATCGCTGCCTCCCAGAGCTCCGGTGTGCAAACTCGCAGCTCTGCCTCCACGCTTTGTTCTTCCAGCCTTGAGCACAACTATGGGCTTGTGTTTGCTAACCTTCCTTGCGATGCGCATGAATTCTCTCCCATCGCGGAAACTCTCAATGTAAAGAATAACAACCCTGCTTTGCTCATCCCCACCAAAATACTCCAGGAGTTCATTCTCGTTAACATCCACCCTGTTGCCCAGATTTATGAATGCGCGGAATCCAACATCGTACATTGAAAAGGAATCCATGGTCAAAAGTCCCAGTGCTCCGCTTTGTGTTATGAAGGCTATATCCCCATCCTTGGGAAATCTTGAGCGCTCGGGCACAACAAGGGCTGTGTTCACCCCCGTGCTTGGAACATATATGCCCACGGTATTGGGCCCTATGATTCTGGCATTGTGTCTCCTTGCATCCTCCAGAATCTTTCTCTCCATTTCCTTACCCCTGGGCCCGGTTTCGCCAAATCCACCGGCAATTGGTATTATGAACCTTGATTTCTTTGCAACGGATTCAAAAATATTCACAGTGAGTTCGGCGGGAAGTGTTATAACACTCAGATCAACATCCTCGGGCAGGGAATCCACATCCTTGTAAACCCTGAAGCCCAGGATTTCGCCACCCTTTGGATTCACGGGGTAAACCCTACCAGCATACCCATTGTTTTTCAAATTCTCAAGAACCACGTAGCCAATTTTCTTTGGATTGTGGGATGCACCTATGACTGCTATGCTCTCCGGGGCTATGAGTTTCTCAAACATAAAAAGGGAATGGCGAAGGAAATTAAATAGATTGCCTGAGAAGAGATAACAATAAAATAAAAAAATGCGCTTAAGCGCACTTATCAAGGGGCTTGGGTGTCACCTTCGTGCTTTTCTCCGTCTTGAGGATTATCCTTGCATCTACCACGCTGAGGCCCTTCTCATAAACGATCACAGGATTGGCATCCACCTCCTTTATGTAGTCCCTGAAATCCCAGACCAGTTGGGAAAGACGACTAACCGCGTCTGCTATCGCCTCAATATCCCTGGGCTTCTCTCCCCTGGCACCGCGGAGTATGCCATAACCCTTGATCTCCTTCACCATATCCAGGGCCTCGTCCTTGCTGAAGGGCGCGATACGGAATGTCACATCCTTGAGGATCTCCACGAATATGCCTCCAAGTCCAAACATAACAGTTGGTCCGAACTGGGCATCGTTTACACTTCCTATTATTGTCTCCGTACCCCAGGGCTCCATATGCTGCACGTACACGCCAAGAATCTCTGCGCGGGGATCGTAGCGCTGCGCGTTCTCTATTATCTCCTCAAAGGCCCTGCGAACCTCCTCATCGCTCTTTATGTTAACCTTCACTCCGCCAGCATCGCTCTTGTGCACGATGTCGGGCGAGACAATCTTCATAACCACAGGATATTCGACCGCTCTGGCAATCTTCACCGCGTCTTCCACGTTCTTGGCCATCTTGCCCTTTGGCACAGGTAGGCCATAGGCGGCGAATACCTCCTTGGCCTCGGGCTCCGTGAGCAGGGATCTTCCACAGGCCTTTGCCTTCCCTATGATGGCCTCAACCTTCTGCCTGTCAACCTCGTAGGGCACGAATTCCTTTGAGGCTTTCTCAAGATACCTACCGTACGTTCTCAGGGCAGCAAGGGCACGCACGGCTGCATGGGGGCTATCGTAATAGGGTATTCCATGCTCTATCAGCCACTCTCCAGCCTTGACACTGCGCTCTCCACCCACAAAGCTCACGGCTATGGGCTTGTTGGCTCCACTATCCTTGTAGGCCTTGTAAATACCCTCCGCTATGTTCATGGGGTCAGTGAAGGATGTCTCGCAGTAGAGAACAACAACACCATCAACCCAGTCGTGCTTGAGGGCATCCCTTATTGAACCCTCGTACTGGGGTCTGTCTGCCATACCTGTGAGGTCAACAGGGTTCTTTGGATTGCCAAACTCAGGCATGTGCTTGAACATCAGCAATTTGAGATCATCAGGAGCGTCCTTTATGGGCACTCCGTATCTCTCGGCGGCATCTGTGGCGAGGACCCCCACTCCTCCACCGTTTGTTATTATGAGAAGGTTGTCCCCACGCATGGGAGACTGAAGGGCCAGGGCCATGGTCTCGTCAAACAGTGCGTTGAGGTTCTCGGCCCATACGATATGTCCCTGCTTGAATGCTGCCTCGTAAATCTTGGTGCTTCCCGCAAGGCTCCCGGTGTGGGACGCGGCGGCAGCCGCACCCCTCTTTGAGGTTCCGGCCTTGAGCGCGATTATCGGCTTCTTGGAGTTCTTGGCAGCATTTAGGAACTTGCGTCCATCCTTAACGCCCTCTACGTAGAGCGATATCACATTTGTATCCTCATCCTTGTTGAAATACTCAATGAGATCTCCAAAATCCAGATCTGCCATGTTTCCAATGCTTATCATATGGGATATGCCCACCTTGTCCACCCAGGTACGGGCATCCATGGCTATGAGCAACGCACCGCTCTGTGAGATCATGGCGGCCTTTCCGGGATACGGGAGATACGGGCCAAAGGATGCATTCATCTTCAGAGGATTGTTCATTATACCCACAACGTTGGGGCCCAGAATGCGCATTCCGTACTTGTGTGCTATTTCCACAACCTCCCTTTCAAGGTCCTCACGTCCAACCTCACTGAATCCGGAAGCGATGATGACAAGGCCCTTTACTCCCTTCTTTCCGCACTCCTCCGTAACTGCAGGAACGTACTTTGCAGGTACAACTATGAGGGCAATATCAACCTCATCGGGTATCTCAGTTACACTGTGATAGCACTTGAGGCCTTCAACCTCATCGGCCTTGGGATTCACAGGATATATCTTACCCTCATATCCAGAATCTATGAGATTCTTGACGCATTGATGCCCTATGGCCTTCGGATCCCTGCTTGCTCCGACGATTGCTATACTTTTTGGCTTGAATATCTGGTCTAAATTTTCCATTTTGATTACCTCCTTTTTTCCGGGATTGCATTTAAACATAATAAATTTGCACTTCGTCATCCGTCTATTTGCAATTTAACTTTCGTTGCGAGGTTTGAGTTAAGTATAAATAGGGCAAAATATTTTCATAATTGAATGGAGGAAAAAATAGTTCATCTTAGACTCTCGGAGCATCCCGAGATCACCGTTGGCGAGTTGTACGAGATCATGATGGAACTCGCCAAAAAATATCCAGATAGAGAGGTGTTTTTCGACGGGGACGAGCAGGCCATATGCTCCAGGCCTAAAAAGCCCCAGTAAGTTGAGGGAAAACCTGCATTATGCTCAAAGAGCTCAATATATTGAACACAAGGGCCACACCCCCGCCTATGACGATGAGCACAACCAGTATGATTATTATCCAAAGGGCTATCTTCAGTATCACTTTACCCAAGAGAACTATGCCTATCAAAACAAGGAGTGCAAGGATGCACCAGGAATGCGGGTCCGCGAACATAATTAGGAATGGGATTAATACTACTTAATACTATCCTTCATTTTGGCGTGCTTAACATTTGAAAGGTTTAAAATAAAATGAAGACATACCATGATAATGCCTGCCAAGCCGGATGATCTGTGGAAACTGAAGTGGGATTATCTTTTCAACCATTCACCCGAATCAATCATAATTCTCGACGAGGATCATACAATTCTTGAGGCAAATGAAACAACGCTCAAACTTTTGGGAAAGAGTAGGGAGGAGGTTGTGGGCAAAAAATGCTACCATGTTTTCCACAACACGGATTCTCCGCCGGAGGGGTGTCCATTTGAAGAGATGAAAATGAAGAAATGGAAGCCCTGTGCAAATGAGATGGAGACCATAATAGGGGATTTCATCGTGGAAGTTTTCCCCATGGAAATTCCAGGGGAGGGCAGGAGAATCCTGCACTTTGCAAGGGACATCACCGTGATCAAGGAAATAGGCATGAAGATGCTCGAGGCTCTGGAGAGGCACGCCGCCTTTCTCGATACATTGGTGAATTTAGATTTGCTCATTCTGAGAGAGAAGGATCTGGACAACGTTCTCAGGGGAGCCGTAAAAATAATCGCTGAAAATGAGAATTTCAATGCTGCATGGATCCTCCTGAAGGAGGATAGCATGCTTACAACGAAGAGTATGTACGGCGCGAACTGGAAATTCGAAGAAAGATACCCCGTGGAAGATTTTCTGAGGGAGGAGGATCTCTGGACCCGCAGAATGGGGGATGAGTCCTACATATTTTTACCCCTGAGGCTTGAGGAAAGATTCCTGGGTCTAATTATCCTTTCAAAACTTGGTGATGAGGTCATAGAGAGGGAGAACGAGAAGGTTCTCAAGATCATAGCGGATAACCTCGCAATCGCCGTATATGACAGACGCCTTGAAAGAATTCGCTCAATGGCATACAGGGAACTTGAAAAGAATATAGAGAGTTTTGCAATGCTCGTGGATGGCATAAGAAACCCGCTTGCTGTGATAATGGGCATAGCCGAGGGCATGGTTGAGGATGAAAGCACCAAAAGGAAGATAATGGAGCAGATTGAAAAAATAGAGAATATAACCTCCAAAATAGATGAGCGGTGGGAGAAGAGCGAGCATCTGCGTAAATTCCTCAGGGATCTCTAAGGGAAAATTTTAATGGGTATGATGCAATTTGTTGGCCCAATGATGAGGGTTAAGGACATAAGAAATATGATCACCCAGAATGCATCCGCTGTAAAGGATGACGATTCCCTTTTGAAAGTGGCCGAGGCCATTGTTGAAGATTCAAAGACACGGGCTGTTTATGTGATAAATAAGGAAAACAAACTCGTTGGAATCATACCCGTGAATGAGGTGATCCAGTACCTTTACTACAGGTACATCCCGGAAGAGTACATACTTTATAGATTTCCAGTCTTACTGAGCGGAGATGCCAAGGCCAGGGACATAATGCTCTCACCAATCTACGTGCATGACAATGAGGACATCACAAGCGCTCTCGTTAAGATGTTCAAAAACAATCTTGAGGAGTTACCGGTGGTGGATGAGGAGATGCACATTCTCGGAGATTTAAGTGTTTTGGAACTTATCTCCGCGTGGCTCCAGAGTGTTAAAAATGCTGATTGAACTCGCATTGGCACTCATACTTGCCAAGACGATGGATGAGATATTTATGAGGAAGGGGCAACCCCCGGTTATAGGCGAGATATCCATAGGCATTCTGTTTTCTGCAATTGCATTTGCCCTGCCCCAGAGCATTATAGTTGGAGATTATTCATTTCCCCTGAACTTTGATATAAAGCACCCTGCCTTTGATTTCTTTGCCGAAACAGGAATACTCCTGCTTCTTTTCCTATCAGGAATGGAAACCAATTTTTCGGATCTGAAAAAATCAGGAAAATCCGGACTTCTTGCAGGTTCTCTTGGGGTTGCTCTAACATTCTTCTTTGTTTATGTATTCTCATTCTTCATCCTCAAAATGTCTGTGCAGCAATCCACGGTTTTTGCAACCATATTCACGGCCACAAGCGTGGGAGTTACGGTGCGCACCATGATGGACCTGGGCATTCTGAACACGAGGGTTGGAAACACGATATTAACGGCGGCCGTGGCCGACGACATATTCGGGATAATACTGGTAACCATCGTGCTTGGAAGTGGAGAGATCATTGAAATTCTGATCGGCATGGTTATCTTCTTCGCGGGCCTCTACCTGGTGTACAGGTACAATTTGATGGATCGCGCCCTCAAATACGTTGACAGGAGTTTGCACGGCAGATACGCCCTGGTATCCATATCACTGGGATTCATGTTCCTCTTTGCCTACTTTGCAGACCTGGCACACATAGCAACCATAACGGGCGCTTTCTTTGTGGGCCTGTTCATAGGCCAGTCCCGTGAGGAAAGGAAAATAGTTGAACCTGTGAAGATGATCGCCTACTCCCTCTTCATACCCGTATTTTTCGTTAAGGTGGGAACTCTTGTGGATTTTCAAAATTTATCCGGGTTCAATCTTTTGCTTCTTGCCATCATACCAATCGTTTTCCTTGGAAAGGTGGTTGGCTGTGCACTGGGATCAAGAATATCTTCACTGACAGGCAGGGAAAGTTTAAGGGTTGGATTTGGCATGGTTCCCGAGATGGAGGTTGCCCTCGTCATAGCCACCCTTGCCTACGGCTCTGGCATATTTGGAAACGTGCTTGGAACACAGGTGATAACCCTAACCATTTTGTACGTGATTGTATCATCCCTCACGGTGCCGGTAGTTCTGAAGAAAATGTATGAAGGGATCGGAAATGGAGGTAGTTCCTGACTACAAAAATGGGGTTTACAACATACCCCACACGATACTCAATATTATGGGTTTGCACACCCCATTAGCGCTGGATGGATTTCGCGATGTTCGGACAGATTCTCTCATATTCATACTCGTGGATGCACTGGGATACAACCTTTTCAAACTTTTCAAAAAGTATGTAGATTTCTGCAATGTGAAAAAGATAACCTCCATTTTTCCAAGCACAACCGCGGCAGCACTGACCACCATTTACACGGGGCTATCTCCCAAGGAACACGCAGTGCTGGAATGGTACATGTACTACGAGGAGTATGGGGGAATCATTAAAACACTGCCATTCTCGCCAATGCATTCGGAGGAAAATGATGCTCTTCTTCATTTGGGCGTAAATCCCGAACCTCTTTTTCGCATGCCCACAATATTCCAGAGAATGGATGCAAATGGGATAAGGTGCTCCGCATATATGCGAAGGGAATACGCGCATGCAACCTACTCCTCGCACATGCTGAGGGGTGCAGAGATAAAGGATTACAGAAATCTTGAAGATGCATTCAAGAAGATAAGGAAGGATAAGAGCGATTTCATATATCTCTACATAGATTATCTTGACACCGTGCAGCATGCCTATGGACCCCATTCAGGGGAGACGGAGGAGGAATTGAAAAGAATATTCACAGAAATTGAAAAATTAAAAAGGGCAAGAAAAACAACAATTATCGTTTCAGCGGATCACGGGCAGATAGAGATAAGAAAAAAGAGGATTATCCCATTAAAATCAGCACCTCCCGGTGGTGGACCAAGGGACATGTTCATCTACGGTGAAGAGCAAATACCTGAGGACCTGAGGATTTTGAGCGGAAAGGATTTCCTGAATCTCCTAGGTCCCGGGAAAGAGAATGATAGGTTGAGAATGCGCGTTCCCGATAGGGTTATTCTCCCCGAAGAATACGAGGGAGTATGGTACGAGAATTTCTACGCCAGGGGGCTCCACGGAGGACTAAGCGTTGAGGAGATGTACGTGCCTTTCATTCTCTATGAGCCATGAGCCGTGTATTTAAATAAGCATAAAAAATAAATAACCATAATGCATATCCCCAGCACTGCTAGGCCTTCGCATGACGCATGCATGTGATTGCCTAGCACAGGTGGTAGATGTAATGGAATATGGGAAGAAAAATAAGGAAATTATATGTATAGTGGCTGCATTGATGGTCTTCAGCGTGTTTTCTGTGGCAATTTTTGCAGCCTCAGCCAACGGAGAGAGCATGGTACCCATATCCAGCGGATTCAATCCAAGGCTCCTGCATCAGGGAACCTTTATGGGATATGTGAATCCGAACCAGAAGATATGGGTAACCATAGGATTAAACTGGAAAAACGAGGAAAATCTGAATGAGTTTTTGAAAGAGGTGAACAATCCCAGTTCGCCCAACTTTGGAAAATACCTGAGTTATCAGGATTTCAAAGCGAGATATGCACCTTCTATCCACGAATATGTGCAGGTGCTCAATTGGATAAGGAATAACAATGTGCACATAGCATACACCTATCCCATGAGAAATGCCATAGTGATCCATGATACCTTCAAAAAGATCGGCAACCTTCTGCATGTGCAGTTTGGATACTTTAAGTCAAACAACCCCTCCCTGAACAGGTATTATTTTGCGGCGATGAACTCTCCCAGCGTGCCACTTAACCTGAGAAACATAATATCAGGCATCAATGGTTTGAACAATGCAACAAGATTCAAACTGCACTACTACACAGCATCAAGTGGAATAGATTACCTTAGTGGTGCTGATGTATCCAAAATGTACCATGTTTACGAACTCTACAACAATACCCCTGACGGATCCGCAAGCAATACCCATATTTTCGCCACGGGTTTGAGGGTTGCCACCGTCCTTTGGGAAGGTGCCGATTCCTACGGAAATCAATATGCCCCCTTTGACCCAGATGCGGTTACATATTACTATCAGCATGTGATACCCACCTGGATTCAAAACCTCGGAGTAATGTCCACCGTGCATTACTATGGAACGAGCGGCACGGTTGCTCCGGGTAGCAATACAGATGGACAGGTATCCACTGAGAATGAACTGGATCTTGAGATGGTTGGAACTCTGGCGCCAGGAGTGGATGCATTCTGCGTTTACGGGCCGGGAGGAAGCAGTGGAGGACCATCGGAGAGCAATTTCCCAGATAATGAGTACAATTACATCCTGAATACGCTGGCAGCAGAGAGTAGCCCAGTTCTTGTGGCTGTTAGCAATTCTTGGGGCGGCGGAGATTATCAGGTGAGCAGTACCACGATGAATGATGTCAAGGCCCTTGAGGCAATGGGTGTCACCGTTATGGCCTCAAGTGGAGATGATGGAGACACCACATCCCCAAGTGAGCCATCCACGGCTGCCTATGATGATTATGGATTCCTTGCAGTTGGAGGAACCACTCCTATACCAAATGGAGTGGATCACACCACCCTTGACGATTATGCCACTATGGGATACAACACAAATCTCGCAAATCCAAGAAGTAGTGAGGTTGTGTGGTACGATACCACAAGTACCAATAGTGCTGGAGATCACTGGGGAACTCAGAGCGGCGTTAGTTCTGTATACTCCGAACCATCCTGGCAGAGTAATTACATCGGAAGTTATAATGGAAGGGTAACAGCAGATGTTTCCGCCATGGGAAATCACACTCTGATTTATGTGAGTAGCAGTAGTGGTACCCAGTGGAGCGCTGTAGCTGGAACCTCTGTTGCGTGTCCCGTTACTGCGGGCATGGTGGCAATGATGGATGCGTATGTAGGAGTGAACTATAGAATTTCAAACCATGGACTCGGTTTCTTGAATCCAATAATCTACAAACTGGGATACGATTACTACCACAATGGAATGTATTCCAATTCGCCCCCATACTTTGATGTTACCCAAGGTGCAACTGGCGGTGGTGGTTCTGCAGGCACAGGCTGGGATCAGGTTTCTGGTTGGGGAGTTATAAACGCCTGGAATTTCATCCACGATATAGGTTTCAAACTATCTTCTTCATCAACCAGCGTCACGGTTACGGCAGGAAATACAGCTTCATACACAATAAATGTAGCGTTCCCATACGATTGGACTGTGGATGTTGGCCATTTCCAGATAAGTGGATTACCGTCGGGAGCAACTGTGAGTTACTCCGCAAATTATGTGCATCCCGCGGGCAATGGTGCGGCATCCTCGTTAACCGTGAATATTCAAACATCATCCTCCACCCCTGCTGGAACTTACAATTTGGTGTTAACTGCATATTCCTACAATCACACAACAGGCCATTGGGGTAACCTAACCAATACCATACAACTCACATTAACGGTAAACAGCGGAAGCACCTCACCCACAGCGCCGAGTGCACCACAAAACCTGCAGGCAAGCGCTGGTAATGGGTATGTACAGCTTTCCTGGCAGGCTCCTTCAAGCAATGGTGGTGCCACAATTACTGAGTACAAGATTTATCGTGGCACCAGCAGCGGTGGTGAATCGTACCTGACCGAAACCTCATCGCTCTCATACAACGATACTTCCGTTACAAATGGACAGACCTACTATTACTACGTTACCGCCGTTAACTCTGCTGGAGAGTCCCCTGCCAGCAATGAGGTCTCTGCTACTCCTCAGGCATCTGCATCTGCTCCATCTGCACCTCAGAACCTGCAGGCAAGCGCTGGTAATGGGTATGTACAGCTTTCCTGGCAGGCTCCTTCAAGCAACGGTGGTGCAACAATTACTGAGTACAAGATTTATCGTGGCACCAGCAGCGGTGGTGAATCGTACCTGACCGAAACCTCATCGCTCTCATACAACGATACTTCCGTTACAAATGGACAGACCTACTATTACTACGTTACCGCCGTTAACTCTGCTGGAGAGTCCCCTGCCAGCAATGAGGTCTCTGCTACTCCTCAGGCACCTCCAAGCCCATCTCCTTCAACTCTCAAAATACTGCTCGTACTTGATAACGGTGCGTCCTCCTACAAATCCTACTTCACAGATGCCCTTGACGCCGATGGCTATTCATACGATGTGTGGGATATCAGCTCATCTGGCTCTCCATCGGCCAGCACACTTGAACAGTACCCCGTGGTCATCTGGACCACTGGATCTGCCTGGTCAAACATACTCTCCTCCACAGATCAGTCAAACCTTGAAACTTACCTCAACAATGGTGGAGCACTATACCTGAGCTCCCAGGACTTCCTGTACGAAGTTACTGGCGGGTACGATGAAAGTATATCTAACACGTTCATAACCAATTACCTGGGCGTGGATTACGTGGCCAACGATGTGGGCTATTCTACAGTCGCTGGCGTGTCCGGTACATTCGCAGCCAGCTTCTCTTCAATTTCCCTCTCCAATTACCCATTCACCAACTACGACGATGAACTCGGTCTCAGCTCCTATGGCCACGCCCTCTTCTATTCAACCTCCGATGGCTACGTTACCGGTGACTTCGTCAATACTTCTACCTACAGAACCGTGTTCACAGCATTCTCCTTCGAAGCCGTGGAAAATACCGATTCCTCCACAGGTAACGCTCTCCTTAAGGCTATTGTCGATTGGCTGTATCCGGAGGAGTCGCCAGCACCCTCACCCACAGCGCCGAGTGCACCACAAAACCTGCAGGCAAGCGCTGGTAATGGGTATGTACAGCTTTCCTGGCAGGCTCCTTCAAGCAATGGTGGTGCCACAATTACTGAGTACAAGATTTATCGTGGCACCAGCAGCGGTGGTGAATCGTACCTGACCGAAACCTCATCGCTCTCATACAACGATACTTCCGTTACAAATGGACAGACCTACTATTACTACGTTACCGCCGTTAACTCTGCTGGAGAGTCCCCTGCCAGCAATGAGGTCTCTGCTACTCCTCAGGCACCTCCAAGCCCATCTCCTTCAACTCTCAAAATACTGCTCGTACTTGATAACGGTGCGTCCTCCTACAAATCCTACTTCACAGATGCCCTTGACGCCGATGGCTATTCATACGATGTGTGGGATATCAGCTCATCTGGCTCTCCATCGGCCAGCACACTTGAACAGTACCCCGTGGTCATCTGGACCACTGGATCTGCCTGGTCAAACATACTCTCCTCCACAGATCAGTCAAACCTTGAAACTTACCTCAACAATGGTGGAGCACTATACCTGAGCTCCCAGGACTTCCTGTACGAAGTTACTGGCGGGTACGATGAAAGTATATCTAACACGTTCATAACCAATTACCTGGGCGTGGATTACGTGGCCAACGATGTGGGCTATTCTACAGTCGCTGGCGTGTCCGGTACATTCGCAGCCAGCTTCTCTTCAATTTCCCTCTCCAATTACCCATTCACCAACTACGACGATGAACTCGGTCTCAGCTCCTATGGCCACGCCCTCTTCTATTCAACCTCCGATGGCTACGTTACCGGTGACTTCGTCAATACTTCTACCTACAGAACCGTGTTCACAGCATTCTCCTTCGAAGCCGTGGAAAATACCGATTCCTCCACAGGCAACGCTCTCCTTAAGGCTATCGTCGATTGGCTGAGTGGAGAGAGCACTTCCATAGATATACACGTGAACCCATCAATAGTGGCACACCACACAGATCCATCGAGCAACACAAATGTGCTTCAGGAACTCTACACAATGCACATACACAGCATGGAGACCTGCGCCATACCTATCAGATCCATTTCCCTATAATTTTTTCTTCTTTTTTGGGGAAAAATTTAAAACGATGATTCATTATAAGGGCTATGTTTGAAGAAAAGCTGAAAAATGCAAAGATAGGTCTCACCTTTGATGACGTTCTTCTCCAGCCCTCCAGGAGCCCGGTGGAGCCAAAGGATGTGGATGTTTCCTCCCATATAACCAGGCATATAAAGGCAAAAATTCCAATTTTGAGTTCTCCCATGGATACCGTCACAGAGGATAGAATGGCAATCGCCCTCGCAGAGATTGGAGCACTTGGCATAATTCACAGAAACATCACCATTGAGGAGCAGGTAGAACTTGTGAGAAGGGTGAAGAAGGAGGAGAGCCTGATAATAAGAGATTTGCACACGATAACTCCAGATACCACTATAGAAGAGGCAGAGAGGTTGATGAGAGAGAACAAAATAGCAGGTCTTCCCGTGGTGGAAAACGATAAACTTGTTGGAATCTTGACCAACAGGGACATAAGATTTTACAGGGGTGAAAGAATAAAGGTCTCTTCCGTTATGACCAAGGACGTGATCACAGCTCCAGAGGGCATAACCATGGAGGAGGCCATAAAAATAATGCACGAGCATCGCATCGAAAAATTACCAATAGTGAAGGATGGAAAGCTCGTCGGACTCATAACGGCCAAGGACATACTGAAGAGGGAGAGGTACCCGGATGCTCTCAGGGACTCGGATGGACGGCTCATGGTCGGTGCAGCAATAGGTCCGTTTGACGAGACCCGTGCTAAAAAACTTCTGGATGCAGAGGTGGATGTTCTCGTTATAGACACTGCCCACGCACACAACGAGCATGTGATGGAGAGCATAAAGAAGATCCGCAAAATAGTGGATGTTGATCTCATAGCGGGGAACATAGCAACCAGGGAAGCGGCAGAGGATTTGATTGCTCTGGATGTGGACGCTCTAAGGGTTGGAATAGGTCCTGGCTCCATATGCACAACCAGAGTGGTGGCGGGAATAGGCGTGCCCCAACTTGAGGCAATAGGCCAGACGGCAGATGTTGCCCATGAACACGGAGTGCCTGTTATAGCGGATGGAGGAATAAGATATTCTGGAGACATAGTCAAGGCCCTTGCAGCGGGAGCTAGCGCGGTTATGCTTGGAAGTCTCCTCGCTGGAACAGAGGAATCCCCGGGAAGGGAGATGATCATAGGTGGAAGAAAATTCAAGGTGTATAGAGGTATGGGCTCCCTGGGTGCCATGCAAAAGGGCATATCGGATCGTTACGGAAAACTTGGCAAGGGAAAACTTGTGCCCGAGGGAGTGGAGGCGGCCGTACCCTACAAGGGCAGGGTTGAAGAGGTGATATTCCAACTTGTTGGTGGGATGAAATCGGGTATGGGTTACATAGGGGCGAGAAACGTGGAGGAACTGTGGAAGAGGGCAAAATTTGTGAGAATCACAAATGCGGGACTCAAAGAGAGCCATCCCCACGATGTCAACATAATAAGTGAGGCGCCAAATTACCCCATGAGTTAATTATTTAACCTATCTTCCCATTTTTAAACCATGGAATACCCGGAAGATGTGCTTACAAAATCAAAGAAGGGAAAAATAGAGGTACGGAACCTTGTGGATTGCGGAAAATTTGTGAGATACGAGTACCTCGACCCGAAAACTGGAGAGAGAAGCGAGAACAAGGTAAAAATCGTGCTCTACAACGGAAGGGACTACGAGGAGTATTTTATCATCCCTCTGAAACAGAAGAACAGGTTTCTCATGCTCTCCGCCGAGAAGAAGGGGCCACGCAAGATATGGGATGGAAAGGAAGCAAAGGACCTCTACCACCTTCTTGGCTTGGATGAATGAACTTCCAAAGTTTTATTAAATATGAAGCCTAGGGTTAGACATGAGTAATGAGGAGATAATAAAAAAGGCAAAGGAACTGGGCAAGGCCCTGAAGGAGTCGGAAGAGTATAAGGAACTTATTGAAGCACAGAAGGCCCTTGATGGAGATAAGGATACGCAGAAACTTTTGAATGATTACAACGCCAAGGCCCAGGAAATTCAACTCAAACAGATGACTGGGGAGAACATAAACGATAATATGGTGGAATTGCAGAAACTCGAGCAGGATATTATGAACAGCGAAACAATGAAGAGGTACACGGAGGCCGAGGATAAGTTCAAGAAACTCATTGAATCCACAAACCAGGCCATAGTGGAATCCATGGAAGAGGAGCAAAAGGGATAAATAGAATAAGGGGCATATCCCTTATTCCATGTACGCGAGAGTTGAAGATATAGGAAAAAAGATAAAGAGCATGGAGATTCGTGGGGCCGGTCGTATCGGAAGGGCCGCTGCCCTGGCCCTGAAATATTTTGCCGAGGATTTTGAAGGAAACATTGAGAGATTTTACGAAGATCTGGAGAGTGTAAAAGAGTACCTTATCTCCACGAGGCCCACAGCAGTTTCGCTCAAGAATGCTGTTTACTATGTGGTCAACAGGGCAAAGGGGGAAAATGTGGAAGACCTGCGTAAATCCATAATAAAAAATGCGGAAGAATTCATAAAAAGATCCGAAGAGGCACTTGAGATCATAGGAAAATACGGGGCTGGGAGAATTCCCGATGGGGCGACCATACTCACACACTGCAACTCTTCAGCCGCTTTGCAGTGCATAATCCAGGCACACAGGGATGGAAAGAAAATTCGCGTTTTCAACACGGAAACGAGGCCATGGTTACAGGGACACATAACCGCAAGGGCTCTGGCAAGGGAAGGAATAGACGTTACAATGATCGTGGACTCTGCGGTTCGTTATTTCATGAGGGATGTGGACATTGTTGTTGTGGGAGCGGATACCATAGCCAGCAACGGCGCAGTTATAAACAAAATAGGCACATCCCAAATTGCTCTGGCTGCCCATGAGGCAAGGGTACCCTTCATAGTTTGCGCTGAAACCTACAAATTCTCTCCAGAAACGGTAATAGGAAAACTGGTGAAGATTGAGGAGCGCGATCCCAGAGAGATTGCAAATCCCGATGATTTCCCGGGCGTGAAATTCAGAAATCCCGTGTTTGATGCCACTCCTCCAGAGTACATAGACGCGATAGTTACCGAGAAGGGTGTGATTTCCCCCTATCTTGCGTATGAGATAATAAAGGAGGTGATGAATGTTGGAATTGAAGGTAAAGAGGATTGATGTGGAAGTTGGAGGATTGGAGATCATATTGAACGAGGAAGATGCAAAGGAACTTGGATTGCACCCCCAGGACAGGGTTAAGGTCACAAGGAGGGGCACGGTAACAACAGCCATAGTGAACATCTCTGAAAGTATGATTAGAAAGGGAGAGATAGGGATGTTCGTTGAGATCAGTGAGAAATTAAGCGTGAAAAATGGAGATAAGGTGAACATCGCTCCAACTGTCAGGCCTATGAGCGTGGACTATATAAAGAAAAAGATCTCCGGTGGAAAACTCACAAAGGACGAGATATATCAGATCGTGAGGGACATAGTGGACGATAGTCTATCAAACATTGAACTGGCATCCTACGTGACGGCGATTCAGATCCGTGGCATGGACATGGATGAGACCGAGTGGATGACAAAGGCAATGGTGGAAACAGGCGAAACTATTGATTTTGAATACACCGTGTTTGACGTGCACAGCATAGGAGGCGTGCCCGGAAATAAGTATGCACCCATAGCCGTGCCAATAGCGGCCAGCATGGGACTGAAAATACCGAAAACATCATCAAGGGCCATAAGCAGTGCCGCAGGCACAGCTGATCTTATGGAGGTGCTCACCAACGTGAAACTGAGCGTTAAGGACATAAGGAGGATTGTTGATGATGTGGGAGCCACACTCACGTGGGGTGGTGCGGTTAATCTTGCACCTGCCGACGACAAGATCGTGAAGGTTGAGTATCCCCTTGGAATAGACCCCCATTCCCAGGTCCTGGCCAGCGTGATGGCAAAGAAGAAGGCAGTGGGCGCGAATTACATGGTTCTTGACATTCCAATGGGTCCAGAAACAAAGGTGCCTGACGAGAAGACCGCGAGAAAATACGCCATGGACTTCATAGAACTCGGAGAGAGGTTGGGCATAACCATCGAGGCGGCCGTTACCTACGGTGGACAGCCCATCGGTCGTGCAATAGGCCCGGCCCTTGAGGCTCGGGAGGCAATGCAGGCCCTTGAGGGAAAAACCGTGAGCAACTCCCTAATTGAAAAGGCCACTGACATCGCAGGAATGCTCCTTGAACTGGGAAACGTGGCAGAGAGGGGCGAGGGAAAGGCCATGGCAAAGGATGTTCTGAAAAGTGGAAAAGCAAGGGAAAAGTTCCTCGAAATAATCAACGCCCAGGGTTCAAGGGGAATTGAAAAGAGCGAGGATGTGCCAATAGGCAAATACAAGGCGGAAATACACTCGCCTGAGGACGGGTACATCTCAATTGTCTCCAATAAGGCGCTGGTGAAGATTGCAAGAACCGCAGGAGCACCAAAGGACAAGGGTGCAGGAATACTGCTCAACAGGAAAAAGAGTGAGAAAACGGAAAAGGGAGAAGTGCTATACGTGATCTACGCGGATTCCAAGGCCAAACTGGAAGAGGCGGTTAAACTCGCCAAAATGCTAAAACCATTGAAAATTGAGGGAATGCTGCTTGAGCGAATCCCGTCTTACAAAAAATGAAAAGGGCAAAATTTCTCCCACTCTCTCAAATTTCCGCAGAGGATATTGGCAAGTGGATAATCACGGAGGGTTTTGTAGAAACAATATATCCCATAAAGGAAGACCGGCTCAAGAACTACATCATCGTGGACTCCTCATCACCGCTTCAGAGGGCAATTTATTTGAGCATGGATAGCACACACAGAACCTGCATCATAAGTGATGGAAAAGGGGAAATTACACTAATCCACGCACCTCTCTCCCTGTACCAGGGCCAGCGCATCAGGGTACTTTGCAAGGTTGTGAGACAGGGTAAGGGCATGGCTTTGAAATTCAGGAAATTCGTTTGATCATTTTAATAACTCTCTTCTGTAATCATAGGCCATGAGGAAAAGCACAATGGAGATTATGGAGAGGAGTATTGAAGTCACTAGATAAAAATCACAATTACAATTCTCGTTTCCATAACTGTCCACGTAACGGGCAGAGGATAGTATGGAGGCATCCTTCATAAGCAACTGGGTGTAATTTGACGTTGAGAATATGTCAATATAAACAATTTTCACCCCGGTTTCCCTGGACAACTGAATTGCAATTTGGCCGGATCTTGAGCTCTGGAGAGATTGCACATCCACTATGAAATTTATCTTTCCATTCTGAATATCCCTCTTCACCCTGCTCAGTTCCTTCTCGCTTATGAACTGATGCGGGCCCTCCAAGATCGTGCCCTCCACAGATATGCCCAGATATTTAACCACATAAAAGGCCCCGGGAACCGTTAGAAGAGCGGTTTTATTTCCCAAATTCGCATTCTTGGCCATCTCTCTAACATTCTCAAGGGCGAGTTCAAGATGTTTCTCGAATTTCAGAAAATTCTCTTCATAATAGGCAGATCCCGCTGGATCCATTTCTTCCAATTTTTTTTCGATTGCCCTCGTTATGTTAAGGGCATTTGGAGGGTAGAGCCAGTATCCGTGCACGTTTCTTTTGAAGTTACCGAGGGGATAAAGTGTGGCGTGGTAATCTTCAAAATCCAGGATTTCCTTACCCTCAACCTTTTCCCTTATGTTTCTATCTATTGAAAAGAACTGGCTGGATGCGAGAATTATGAGATCTGCAGATTGCAATTTTTTCACATCCCCGTAGGTCAGAGAGTAGGAATGTATGTCCTCACCCTGAGGCACTATGTAACTCACATTTACACGGGAGCCTCCAACCTCCCGGGCAAAGTATGAGAAAACCTCCAGTGTGGCCACAACATTTATCTTCTTCCCACTATCTGCGCTCACACCTGGGAGGAAGGAAATGAATGATCCGAACAAAGCAAATATAACCAACAGTGCTATTGCCCTTCTCATCGGTTAGGTTATACCTAACGCAAATATAAAAATTGCCCAGAAATCAGCAAATGAATAAAAGAAGGTAAACAATCAAACCTGCCAGGGCACCCGCGTTAAGATATGGCAATCCGGGCTGTGGCTTTCCGGTGTTTACCATAACAAAAAGAAGGAGCATGGCAGCCAGGGCACCTGCAAGCGTGAATATCCCTCCAAGCATGCCAAAATTCCTCTCTGCGGCAACAACCAGTATTCCAGGAATTAGAACATCCCCATATCCCATATAATATGCCTCCCTCTGGGTACCCTTTCCAGGTCTACCCCTGGCCCTTTTGAAGGAATATCCCTTTTTCGCGGGCACCACAAACATTGCAGGTAACTTGTGCTCAATGGCAGAATCCGCGAGGGCAACCATGTGCTTGCTCATGTAAACAGCGATGGCATCGTAAATCGCAAATAAACTGAGAAGCACGATTATCGGTATCAGGGTCAAACTCAAGCCAAATATAAGCGCAACACCCACGGTGGTAAGGATACCCACAAGATTTATCACGTACCACTCGGAATTTTTTATGAGGAGAATTGTTAGAAGCACAGATATGGCCAGGGAGATGAGGTCCGAGTAGGGTATGTAAAAATAGTACAGCAGGGGAAAGATTGCATACCACATGGCCCAGGCAATCGCAAAGTAAAATATGCCCCGAAGGAGATTTTTCTTTCCCTTTTTGGCTATGAACACTATTAAAAGGGTCACAACTATGACGTAGATGAGATAGTAAACGGCAACCCATGGATTACTACCCTCCTCTCCCAATCCTCCCTCGTATATGGTGTAGGCTGGAAAGAGAAGAAGGGCCATTACGTTGGCCACCAGAAAGATAAGCATCATATTTATCTGGGCCAGAGTTTCACTCTTCATCCTTCTTCCTCCGGTTGTACTCGCAGTTCATATTCGGACATATCTTCCAGTCCCTGCGCCCTTTCTTTCTTATGATTATCAACGGCGCACCGCAGTAGGGGCATACCTCTCCCGTGGGAATCACCTGACCCTTCTGGGGCAGGGGATATGTCACATCGCATTTTGGATAATTTGAGCATCCTATGAAACGTTTACCATTGCGGGATTGCCTTATAACAAGATCTCCACCACATTTGGGACACTTGCCAACAACATCCTTTTTCCTGTTATACTCGCATTTTGGATCGAGGCATCTCACCTCCGGACTCTGCCCCCTGCGAACTACCCTGATGAGGGGCAATCCACACACAGGGCATTTTTGCTTCAGAAATTCAACATGTCCTGTCTTTGGCAAATTGTAAAACTTCGTGGACTCTCCGTTCTCGCACACAACAAGCTTCTTCCTCTCAAGGTAGATGAGTTTTCCGCCCTCCGGACACTCCCCTATTTCGATGCGCATTGAACTTCCGATGCTCTTTCCAACATCACCCCTATTTTCCTCCAGGGATTTCAGTATGTCCTTCAGCATCTCCCTTGATTCCCTAACCACGTAATCCCCACTAACGGATCCCTCTTCGATTCTGTCCATATCCCTCTCCAATTTTGCCGTCATATCTGGCTTCACAACATCCACCCTGTTCTTCTCAAGGGAGTCTATCAGTGCCTTTCCAAGCTCCGTAGGTCTTATTGGATTCCCCCTCACATAACCCCTCTCAAATAGTTTCTGAATTATCTCGGCCCGGGTGCTCTTTGTACCCAGATTCAGTTTTTCCATCTCCTTGAGCAACGAGGATTGGGTGTATCTGCTGGGGGGCTTTGTTTCCTTCTTCACAATGTCCACACCCTTAACCCTGACTTCATCACCCTCCTTCAATCTGGGCATGGGGATCTCTTCAAACCTGGAATAGGGATAGTAATAGTGCCAGCCCTCGTTCAGAATTCTCCTTCCCTTACTCACAAAGATCTCGTCCAATATGTCTATCTTTGCGATGCTCTCCTCATATTCCAGATCAGGGGCAAGAGTGGCCAAGAATCTTCTAACTATGAGTTCATAAATTTTACCGCGCTCACCATCCAGTTTTGCACCGCGCATGGGTACGATTGGAGGATGGTCCTTGCTCTCCTTCTTACCCCTTGTTGGATACTTCCTGCGCTCCTTCTGAAGTTTTTTCACATCCTCGGAGAACTTTGATTTTTCAAGGGATTTCAGTATGCCATTTATGTTCAAACTTCTGGGATAAACTGTGTTATCTGTCCTGGGATAGGATATGTAGCCACCCATATAGAGGTCCTCAGCAATACGCATGGCTCTGGCAGCAGAGAATCCCAATTTTGTGGCCTCACTCAGAAATTCGGTTGTGTTGAATGGTGGCGGAGGCCTTATCTTTTTCGTTCCCTCAACGTATTCAAGAACCTTCCCAACATTACAATCCTTTATTTTTTCATATATCTTCTTTGCCTCCTCCTCTTTCCAGAATGGATTTGCAATGTGCTCTCCCCTGAATATTCTACGCTTTTGGAACTTAGCACCTATGTTCCAGTAGGGAGTGGGCTCAAAACTCTCAATTTCCCTCTCTCTCTTTACTATGAGGGCAAGAGTGGGGCTCTGAACCCTTCCAACAGAGAGGTAATCCTTGCCCCTTCTTCCAGATGCAAGGGATATAAAACGCGTGAGCGATGCACCCCACGCAAGGTCTATCTTCTGCCTCGTCTCCGCTGCACTGGCAAGATTGTAATTCACATCCACCAGGTTCTCAAAAGCATTTTTTATCTCCTGCTCTGTCAGAGCGCTGAACTTTGCCCTTTTTACCTTGCCCCTGTAGCCGGAGATGCTCAGGGCCTCCACTCCTATTAATTCTCCCTCCCTATCGTAATCTGTGGCTATTATGAGTAAATTCGCATCCTTGGCCAAATTTTTTAAAATTGACACCACGCCCTTCTCCTTAACGATCTTCACAGGCTCCTCATCAACCAGTTTCTGGAGGTCCTTCAAGTTCCAACTTTTGAACTTTTCAGGATAATCAAGTTGTAAAATATGCCCACGAAGGGGCACCACGAAGTATCTATCATCTGCCATGGAGAAAGAGTAATACACGTTTCTCCCCTTCTTTACCGTTTCAAATTTCCCACCTGAGAGAATCTTTGCAATACGCTGCGCTGCATTGCGCTTTTCCGCAATTACAAGAATGTTCACGGGCCATAAAAAGGGAAGTAGTAAAAAAATCTTTGCCAAGAAGGGGGCAAAGCCCCCTTTCTAAACCCCCAAATAATAAAGTAAAGATACACCAAACCCGGTTCCCGGGGGCGAAGCCCCCTTTCTAAACCACGAAGGGGGTTTCACCCCCTCTCTACACCCCCATTGAATCAAATATGGGCATACATTCCTGTTAAAGGCCAACCCGTTTTTAAGGAGGTTTGAGGGTGTTCACATCCCTCCGCTCACGGCCATCTCTATTATCTTCCTTATTTCCACAACGAATTCTAAGGGGATGTCCTTGAGCAGAGGATCAACGAAGCCCTTCACTATTAGTTGGGTGGCCTCCTCTTCCTTCAAACCTCTGGACATCAGGTAGAATAGCTCTTCCTCTCTTATCTTACCTATGGCCGCCTCGTGGCTCAGCTCGGCATCGTCCACCTCGGATACTAGCCCGGGGTAGGTCTCCATCCTTGCCTTGGAATTCAGAATCAGGGCATCGCAGCTTATGTGCCCCTTGGTTTTTGGTGCCCTTGCCCTTATTATCCCCCGGGTTATAACCGTGCTCCTGTCCATTATCACGCTCTTGCTTGCATTTATACCCCTGGCACCCGGACCCTCAAGATGCATCTCACCACCCAAATCAACGTAAAAATTCCTCTGACCTAGAATTATCCCGTTGAGTTCGGCATAACCACCCTCCTCTATCCAGTAAACTGGGTTTGCCACATTGCTCTTTCCCGTGCCAAGACCAACTGTGGTGTTTATGAACTCCGCATTCTTTCCTATTCTCGCACGGGTCATGGGGCGGGTGTGCACGTACTCAGGCCAGTTTTGCAACACGCTCAGTTTAATCTTTGCACCCTCTCCAATATATGCTTCGGTCATATCAAGGTGAAGAGAATGCCTGAGAAGGATTGGAGATGTACACCCTTCAATCAGATGCAACTCACTTCTGGGCTCAGCATTGATTATTATATGAGGCGCCTGAGCCATTGCACTGTTTTGGATGAGAAAGAATAGATGAAGGGGCATGGGTACCTTCAGCCCTGATTTTATGTGCAAAAACACTCCACCGTTCCATATGGCGGTGTGGTATGCAGCAAGTTTGCTCTCATAGGGATCGAAGAGTTTCATAAAGAGATCCTTCACAACGGGGTGCCTACGCACGGCATCCTCCATACTTTCCACAATGAGTCCTCTCTTCCTCCACGCCTGCAAAAATTCGTTGAGCACTATGCTCGTATCACTCTGAACCGCAAGTCCGGCAACGTATTTCTTCTCAACCTCTGCAATGCCAAGCCTGTCCAATAGAGCGAGCATCTCAGGTGGCAGATCCTCAAGACTTTTCACCTCGGGATAAACCTCCTCTGATGCATTAACAACGAATTCCAGAGGATCCTTGAGCACAGGATCGTTGTGGGGCGCTTTCATAAATGCCCTGAGACCCTTGTACCTCAATTTTGTCATCCATTCGGGCTCTCTGTTCCTTCTGCGGAGAGTTTCAATTTGATCCTCAATAACGCTCTTAACATCCTGAACCTCACTCATTGCAACCACACTCCTCAAATACCTTCTTGAACCCTTCATTCTCAATTCTTTCAACAAGTTCCTCTCCCCCATCCATAACTATCCTGCCTTCCTTGATAATGTGCACCTTCACAGTGCTCGGATCTATGTGCTCTAAAATTCTGCCATAGTGGGTTATGAGCATAACAGATGTCCCCCCTTCGTAGAGTTCCCTGATTTTCAGGGAGATGAGGCTCAGAGAATCAACATCCACACCGCTATCGGGCTCATCCAGGATAAGAAGTTTGGGCTCCAGAAGAAGTGCCTGAAGAATCTCAAATCTCTTGCGCTCACCTCCGGAAAATCCCACGTTGATGTAACGTGAGAGCATGTCCTCTGAGAACCAAACCTCTCTTGCCCTTTTGAATATAAGTTCCTTGGCTTTCAATGTATCCATACCCTTTACCTTCTCAAGAAGGAGAGTCAGATAGTCTATTATTCGCACCCCCTCAATATCCTCCGGGGATTGAAACGCCATTAATATGCCCCTACGGGCACGCTCATCCACGGGTACAGAATCTATCACCCTGCCCTCAAAATATATGTGCCCCTTGGTAACCCTGTAGGCAGGATGCCCCATTATGGCAAGGGCGAGGGTGCTCTTACCCGAGCCATTCGGACCCATAATCACATGAATTTCCCTCTTTCCCATTTCAAAATTCATATCTCTGATTATCTCCTTACCATCAACGGCAACTCCAAGAGATTCAACCTTGAGCAATTTCATAATTTCGGGAATGGTTAATCATTTTTAAGTGTTGTTGGACAAATCTGTGGATTGAAAAGAATTGAGCCCTTAAGGTGAGAATTGTGAAACCTCTCCTCACTGGGCAAAAATTCGTCAATAAACGAATATAAACACGATAAAAGTTAAATAGGCCATTTTCTATGCCATGGGCAGGTGAGAATATGGTAGGTATTGTAACTTATGGCTCGTACATACCAATATACAGGATAAAAACAGCAGAGATTGCAAGAATATGGGGTGACAACCCGGAGCACCCCGAAAAGGGCCTCGGGATAATGAGCAAGAGCGTCCCAGCCTACGATGAGGATGCTGCCACCATAGCCGTGGAGGCACTTCGTAATGCACTGCGCAGGAAGAACATTCCTGGTGAAAAGATAGGTGCAATCTTTGTGGGAAGTGAATCGCATCCCTACGCGGTTAAACCCACGGCATCCCTGATTGCGGAGGTTGTGGGAGCCTATAATGCTCACGCTGCAGATCTGGAATTTGCCTGTAAGGCAGGAACCGCAGCTATGCAGAATGTTTATGCAATGGTCAAGGCAGGTATGATTGAATACGGCATTGCAATTGGCACCGATACATCACAGGGCCAGCCGGGAGATGCACTTGATTATTCTGCCTCGGCGGGAGGAACAGCGTACATAATAGGAAATAAAGAGGTGATTGCAGAGATAAACGACACGGTATCATTCGTCACAGATACCCCAGATTTCTGGCGTCGTGAGGGACAGAGGTACCCATCCCACGGAGGGAGATTTACCGGGGAACCCGCGTATTTCAAGCATGTGATGACCGCAGCAAGAATGCTCATGGAGAGGATGGGCACGGAAGCAAAGGATTACAACTATGTGGTTTTCCACCAGCCAAATGGAAAGTTTCCGATGCGTGTGGGCAAGAGATTGGGCTTCACAAAGGAGCAGATACAGCAGGGACTGCTCACACCGTATATAGGAAATACGTACTCGGGAGCCACGCCCACAGGGTTAAGCGCGGTGCTTGATGTGGCAAAGCCCGGAGACAGGATACTTGCTGTGTCCTTCGGAAGTGGGGCGGGCAGCGATGCATTTGACATAACCGTTACCGATGAGATTGAAAATTTCAATCGCGATGCCGCACCAAAAACGTGGGACCTGGTAAAGAGGGCAAAGTACATTGACTACGCCCAGTATTTGAAATTCAGGCGCATGATTGTGGAGGTGGATTGAATGAGAGACGTGGCAATAATTGGAGCGGGAGAGACAAAATACGGAGAGCACTGGGACAAGAGCCTGAGGGACCTGGTTGTGGAAGCGGGGTTGAAGGCCATTGAGGATGCAAACATAACTGCGGAGGATATCCAGGCCATATTTGGAGGAAATATGAGCGCTGGAAGTTTCGTAGGTCAGGATCACGTTGGAGCACTCATGGCTGATTTTGCAGGACTGGCCGAGCATCGGGTGCCTGCACTGCGCATTGAATCCGCATGTGCCAGTGGAGCCGCCGCATTGCATGCGGGTTATATGGCAGTAGCCTCCGGACTATACGATATAGTGCTTGTTGGAGGCGTTGAGAAGATGACCGATTTGCAGGGAGATATGGTTACTGATATACTGGCGGGTGCTGCCGATAGGGAATGGGAAGTTTTCCTCGGCGCAACATTTCCCGCACTTGCAGCCATGATGACTCGTCGGTACATGTACGAGTTCGGTATGACAGAGGAGCAGATGGCTCTTTTCCCCGTTATAGCACACAAGCATGGTGCCATGAACCCCGATGCCCATTTCCAGAGGGAGATATCCGTGGAATCAGTGCTTAAATCACCCATTGTTGCCGAGCCACTGCGTGTTATGAACTGTTCCCCTGTAAGCGATGGGGCCGCAGCCCTGGTGCTCACCTCGGCAGATATGGCCAGAAAATACACAGATTCTCCGATAAAAATATCTGCCTCCGCATTTGCCAATGAGTACATATCCCTGCATTCAAGAGATTCCCTCATCAGATCAATTTCCACCATTGAGGCAGGTCAGAAGGCGTACAAAATGGCAAAGAAGGAGCCAAAGGATATTGATCTCGTGGAGATTCATGATGCCTTCTCAATAATCGCCATAGAGGGACTTGAGGATCTCGGATTTGCAAAGAAGGGCGAGGCCTGGAAACTCGCAGAGGAGGGGCAGTTGTACTACGATGGAGAACTACCCTACAATGTCTCCGGAGGACTCAAAGCGAAGGGGCATCCCGTGGGTGCCACAGGCGTGGGCCAGGTGGTTGAGATCGTGAAACAGTTACGCAACGAGGCAGGCAAGAGACAGGTTCCCGATGCCCGTGTGGGCCTTGCCCACAATGTTGGTGGAACAATGACTTCAAGCATTGTGCATATTCTGGAGGTGTTCTAAATGGTCGTACCGAGATTCTGGAGGGAGAGAAGATACAGGTACAATCTCATTGGCACAAAATGCCCAGTATGCGGTACGGTTTACTTCCCCCCGCGCAGTGTGTGCCCAAAATGCGGCCGTGAGAGCGTTGGAAAGATGGAGGAGTTCCAGCTCAGCGGCAAGGGAAAGGTTTACTCCTACACGGTGGTGCATCAGAACGTGCTTGGCTACAAGTACCAGAAACCCTATGTTATGGCCATAATTGAAACTCCCGAAGGACCAAAAATAACGGGACAAATAGTGGATGTGGATCCGGAGGATGTGCACATCGGAATGCCAGTTCGCGCTGTATTCCGCAGAATCGCGGAGGATGGTAAGGCAGGAATAATCCAGTACGGGTACAAATTTGTGCCCGATCAATAATTTTTTTAAATTTTTGACTGGGGCATCCTTTCCAAGGGCTTCTAACTTCTGGACCTCGCATCTGTGCCAAGAGGTGAAAAAACATAAATTCTCAAAGCGATTATGGCTTGTGAAATTTCTGGCAGATCACATGCTCGGAAAACTCGCCAAGTACCTGAGATTTCTCGGGTACGATACCTATTACCCCAATGGAAAAATGAGTGACGATGAGATAATTGAAATTGCAAGGAAGGAGAACAGAATAATCCTCACAAGGGATAAGGAGCTCGCGCGGAGAAGTGGCGGATTCTACGTTGAGAGTGAAAACTACGAAGAGCAGCTCAAGATGGTGGCAAGGAAATTCAATCTAAATGCAGATAATATGCTCTCAAGGTGCTCCATATGCAACGAGCCCCTGATACCTGTAAGCAAGGAGAAGGTGAGAGGGAGGGTTCCAGAGTACGTGTATGATCACACAGATGAGTTCTACATGTGTCCAAAGTGTGGCCGCGTTTACTGGTGGGGCACACACACGGAAAATATTGACAGGAAGATAAGAGAAATTATGGAGGAAAGAGGATGAAGATTGAAGAGAAGGAACGTGGAGAGATCTCGGTGCGTGTGGACAATTTAGATGATCTGTGGTACCTGAGCACGATACTGGGAGAGGGAGATCTCGTGTTTGGCTACGTGTTCCGTAAGGACACGGCAAGCGGAGATATGAAGAGGGCAAAGAAGGTTGAAAGAAAGAAAATTAGAGTTGGAATAAGGGTAAAAAAACTCGATTTCCAGGAATTTTCGGACAGGCTCCGCATCTCAGGCATTATCGTGGCAGGCCCAGAGGATTACCTGGGCTCACATCAAACCATAAACGTGGGACCCGGTGATGAAATCTCAATAATAAAAGAGTGGAGCATGAAGGATAGGGAACTTCTTGAAGAGGCGGTGAAAAATTCAGAGAGACCCATGGTTTATTTCCTGGGACTTGAACACGGTCTTGCAACAATTGCAGTGATGAAAACCTACGGCATTCAGGAATTTGTCACACTGAGAAAGAGGGGGGATGAAGATGAGGAGTTCTTCGGGGAAGTTCTGGCAGCGCTTAAGGAGGTCTGGGATGAAAGATCGCCCTTGATAATCCTAGGTCCTGGGTTTTACAAAGAAGATTTTGTGAGTTTTGCAGGAAATGATATTAAAAATTACATTATGGTTCAGGCATCCCATGGCGATCTGAGGGGCATATACGAGGTTCTCAAGTCAGGAGCCTTGGACAAGATACTCAAGCAGCACAGAATCGCCAGGGAGGAGCAACTTGTGGAGAGATTGCTCACAGAGATAAAGAGGGAGGGATTGTACGCCTACGGAAGTGAAGAGGTAAAGAATTACCTCAATATGGGTGCGGTGAAGGATCTTCTGATCTCGGACAAAAATTACAAAAAATACAAAGATCTTATGAACCTGGCAGTTCAAACGGGGGCCGAGGTGCACATAATCAGCACCTCCCACGAAGCAGGAAAAATTTTAGAGCATTTAGGGGGCGTGGCTGCTCTTCTCAGATTTCGGTGAGCGCATAAGCACATAAATCAAAATTACGATCAGCATCACAAGGATGAAGACTCCCCAGAACCCGTATCCAATGGGATATATGAGAAAGAGATAAACTGAAAAATAGGCCAGCGGGAACGTCAGAAGGGTGTAAGCCACGGTATCAAGACGAACTTTTCCAAACATGGGCTCAAATCTAGCGTAGGTTATGTGGAGCATCCACAGGGCCATAAGTGTATAGGCCACACCAAGGGTCAGGGGGGAGTATGGATTGTAATTTCCCAGAGCGAAAACTATGCCAACCAGGGCTATGAAATTGTAAACATAAAAGAGGATCTCATCCTTAACCACCCTGTAAACATATAGGAAAGCAAGGGATACGAGAAGATCAAGGATAACAAGCCATGTGTAGCGCAGATTTCCCATGGGGACAATCAGGAGGAGTATGTAGTATGCACCCAAGAAGTACCATTCTCTCTTCATCTCATCACCTTCAGTATGGAAGTCAGCGGATACTCTATGTTCCAATCAACCACCCTCCCAAACATTCTTATCCTTCTCAAGCGAACCTCCCTCTCCGCGCGCAGTATCTCCGAGGCCATGTCCTTTCCATGGCCTATGAGGGTAGGAGATATTGTGAGAACATCGTAACCCTTGGCAAGAAGTTCAACAATGGCATCATCAATATCCCAGGAAAGCAGGGGAGATATGAGAATCACAAATGAATTGGGTGGGAAAAATCTGGATACTATGAACTTTCCATAATCAAAAGTCAAACGGCTTATCTTCTCACTTCTTAAGTAGAGCAACCTTTCCAGAATCAGGTACATTGCCCTCTTCCCATAGGTTGGATATATCCAATCCACTGTATTGCCCAGAACAACAAAGCCCACCCTGCTCCTTGTGCGTGATAGGTATGTGGCCAGCGTTGCCGCTGCCCGCACGGATGCATTGAGCAATTTTTCGTACTCCTCCGCGCCCTTCATAAAACGCCTAACATCCAGAAGTATCACCGTATCCCCTGTACGCTCGCTTTCGTACTCGTTAACCATAAGTTCATTCCTACGTGCCGTTGCCTTCCAGTTTATCCAGCGCATGTCATCTCCCGGGTAATATTCCCTGATATCTGCAAATTCCATCCCCGGTCCCTTAAGACGCGAGGGATAATCACCCAAAATACTGCGTGTTTTTCGGGGTTTTATCTTCAGTTTCCTTATGTACTCTATTTTTGGATAGATTCTTAACTCGCCCCTGTCCTTTACCTTCCTGCCGTAACTTCTTATACCGAGAACATCCTCAGAGTAAACCAGTGCCTCTTTAAATTCTATCTTACCGAATTTATCAAGATGTACCTTTTTCTTCACCACGCACCTATCCTTACAATAGCCCTGAAGTATGTTGGCGGCATCCTGAAGGAAATAATATCCTCTTCCTTTAAGCGTGTAAACAAATTCCGTGGTATTACCCTCCACAAACCTGCGCTCTTCAAATTTGCGCTTGAATTTCACAGGCTTAAAAGGGAGAATTTCTGAGAATATTATAAGCCAGAGTATGGGCAGAGCGAGGAACATGGCTAATGGAGAGAAAAGCACTATTCCCACAAACACGAGCAGAGCGAAGTAGAGCGTAAGGGCATAGTAGTGGAGGGTTCGCATCCTTTACACCTTGGGCACAGGCACCTTCTTCAGCACATCCTCCACAACATCCTTCGGCCTAACACCCCTAATCCAGGGCTCAGGTTTGAGGATTATCCTATGCACCAGAGCGATTCGGGTAACCGCCTTCACATCGTCGGGAACCACGTAATCCCTGCCATATACCAGAGCACGGGCACGGGATAGCCTCATTATAGCCAGACTTCCCCTGGGACTTGCCCCAACTTCAACCTGCACATGGCTGCGTGTGGAACGAACTATACGTACTATGTAATCAAGAATATCGTCCTGGATGAACACATCCTCCACCATCTTCTTCATTTCGAGCAATTCTTCCCTTGTCACCACCTTGTTTAAGGGTATCTCGTCCCTTCTCCAGGCTATTCTCCTCTTCAGAATCTCAATTTCGTCCTTCTTGCTCGGATACCCTATACTCAGCTTTACCAGAAACCTGTCAAGTTGTGCCTCTGGAAGTGGATATGTGCCCTCGTACTCTATCGGATTTTGGGTCGCTATGACTATGAATGGCTCCTCAAGTTTGTAGGTCTCACCCTCAATGGTAACCTGTCTCTCCTGCATGGCCTCAAGTAATGCGGCCTGGGTCTTTGGAGGAGAGCGATTTATCTCATCGGCAAGAAGAATATTCGTGAACACAGGTCCCTTCATAAATTTGAACTCTGAAGTTTTCCTGTCAAATATGTAGGCGCCTGTGATATCGCTGGGCATAAGATCTGGTGTGAACTGAACACGCTTGAAATCGCATCCCAGAACCTGGGCAAAGGATTTCACTATAAGCGTTTTTGCCAGACCGGGATAGTCCTCAAAGAGTATGTGCCCTCCGGCCAGAATTGTGTACAGAACCTCACGCAGCACCTCGTCCTTTCCAACTATTACCTTCTTCACCTCATCAATAATTTTTTCCATCTTTTCCTTCATTTCATCGCCTCCAGAATGGTATTTATATTTTTCAAAAACTCATCCTTGGGTAGAGCGGTTCTCAGATCATGGATTCTCCTGAACATTTCAGCCACTATTTTTGCTCTATCTCCCAGATACCTTCTTAGGAAATCCTCATTGGCAAGGTTCTTTCTCACAAGGAGTTCCGGAAGATCGTACCTTATGCTCAGATCTATGGCAAGAGTATTGAGAACCCTTAACTCTATATCCCTCTGGGCAACTGCCTTGCCCTCAAGGGCTTTTTTCACGGTCTCTTTGAAATGGGCAATATCCTCATCCACGACCACACGTTCTTCCTCTTCAACCCGGGGTCTCGGGGCATTTCTTATGGCAAAGATGAATGGTATGTAAATCAGGGATATGAGGAGCACGATGAGGAGGAAAAACTCAACGGACATTATGGCGTAAAAAGAGAAGGCAAGGATTATGGCAATGTACCATACCCAGGCATTGCTCTTTCCTGTGGGTTCTGGATTCATGCCCATAAATCCCATCCTTCTCGCAATAACCATCCTCGTTACCTTACTTTCCTCCGGCTTCATTTTTTATCTCCTCCAGGGCATTAAGTGCAAGTTTTCTATGCTCCTCGGTCATATGGTGACCGCTGTATCTGGCAATCTCAAAAAGGGTAGTGAGGATATCCACAGGCTTGGGAGAGATTTTAAGGGTGCTCAGTGCAAATTCTCTAAACTCACGGGGTGTGTAGTAACTCTTATCCTCAACTCCCTGGCTGCGCATCAGAAGTTCCATCTCCTTATAGGCAGAAAGTATGGCTCCACGAACATCCTTGCCAATCTTGACCTCATAAATTGCCTTTTCCACCGCTTCCCTTGTGGTTATCTTCTTCTTTTCAACCTT
Source organism: Candidatus Aciduliprofundum sp. HYA1 (assembly GCF_056175085.1). Taxonomy (NCBI): domain Archaea; kingdom Methanobacteriati; phylum Thermoplasmatota; genus Candidatus Aciduliprofundum; species Candidatus Aciduliprofundum sp. HYA1. Next base: position 498,679 of record NZ_CM149694.1, on the reverse strand, counting down.
GACCTCCCTGCGACGGTAGACCATCACCACGAACAATCCGAAAATCAGGCCCATCACAACAGAAAGGATTATGAGAATGAGCATGTTTCCAGCATAGGAAGGAGTGCTTCCCTGGTGGGCAGGAATACCTCCTGTCTTTGAATAAAGAATGAAGGTGACTTTATCTGCAAGGAAATAAATAGCCCCAAACATCAAAAGAGCCAAAAACATGCCAACTACACCCATAAGGGCCTCCTTCAAAAATCTCTGACGATAGATGAATGCACCCACAACTGCTATGGCAACTATACCCCAGAGAATCGCCTGCAGGAAATACATGAAGTATGAGGAGCCCGAAGATTCCTGGGTTGGGGGTGCCACCACAACCTGCTGCGGTCTCGTGGAAACGGGTGTGCTGAACTTTATGGTTGTTGTTGGCAAAATTGCACCTAAGGAAACTGTAAGCCATATGAGAAGTAGTGCTGCTGGAATCTTCAGGCTCATTTTCATTGCAAGGTGAATGGCTTAAGAAATTTAAAACCTTCCCATCAAATATTAAATACCCAATGACCATGCATACCCATGCGTCCTTCCTGGGATGAGTACTTTATGCGAATGGCCTACCTTGTTTCCACACGCTCCACCTGCACAAGAAGGAAGGTTGGAGCCGTGATTGTCAAAGATAAGAGAATTCTAGCCACTGGCTACAACGGGCCTCCAAAGGGTCTGGCGCATTGCGATGTCACCGGCTGCATTCGCGAAGAACTGAATGTGCCAAGTGGAGAGAGACACGAATTGTGCCGTGGATTGCATGCGGAGCAGAATGCCATAATACAGGCGGCCGTGCACGGCGTATCCATCAAGGATGCAACCATATATGTGACGAATCATCCCTGCGTTGTATGTGCAAAGATGCTAATAAATGCGGAAATTAAGGAAATCGTGTACGCGGAGGGCTATCCGGACGATCTGGCGGCCCTCATGCTTCTTGAGAACGATATTAAGGTGAGAAGATTCACCCTTCCTGAGGAGGAAGTAATAAAAATTCTGGGTGAGGAAGAATGATTGACATAAAGATTCTGCGTGCAAACCCGGAAAGCGTGAAGGAGATGCTTCGAAGGAGGTACGAGTCCACGGATATTGTGGACGAGATTCTGAAATACGACAGAATGTGGAGAGATACTCTGAAGGAAATTGAGAATCTCAGACATCTGCGCAACAAAAAAAGCGTGGAGATAGGAAAACTCGTGAAAATGGGTGAGGATATCTCCACGGTAAAGATGGAAATGAAGGAAATAAACCAAAAAATAAAGGAACTGGAAGGTAGGGTGGAAGATTACAAGAACAAGAGGGACTACCTTCTCCTGCGCCTCCCAAATTTCCTGATGGAGGACACACCCATATGTGAGGGTGAGGAGAATTCCCCCGTGCTGCGCACCTGGGGCAGGGCCATGGTTCTAAATGAGAGTTTAGAGGATTTTAAAAGATTCTCAAATGGAATGGATTACGAAATCATAGAAAAAAGGCCGGAGAGCCATGTGGATATAATTGAGAAGTACGACCTCGCAGACATAGCCCGTGCTGCCAAGGTGGCGGGAGCGAGATTTTATTACCTGAAGAATGAACTCGTGTTGCTTGAACAGGCCCTCATAAGATTCGCCCTGGATAAAATGGTTGAAAAGGGGTACGTGCCCGTATCTCCGCCCCTTATGATTCGTCGCGCCGCAATGGAGGGCGTCACCGATTTCTCAGCCTTTGAGGAGATGATTTACAAGATTGATGGGGAGGATCTCTATATGATTGCCACAGCGGAGCATCCCCTGGTTGCAATGCATATGAAGGAAATTCTTGAAGAGGAGGATCTGCCCAAAAAGTATGTGGGCATCTCACCCTGTTTCCGCAAGGAGGCGGGGGCGCATGGTAAAGATACCAAGGGCATATTCCGTGTGCACAATTTCTACAAGGTGGAGCAGGTCATATTCTCAAGACCTGAGAACTCACAGCAGTATATGGAGGAACTGATAAGGAATGCTGAGGAGATTCTCCAAGCCCTGGAACTTCCATACAGGGTCATAAACATATGCTCCGGCGAGTTGGGCGCGGTGGCTGCAAAGAAGTACGACATAGAGGTGTGGATGCCCGCACAGCAGAAGTTCCGCGAGGTGGTCTCCTGCTCAAACTGCCTTGAATATCAATCCCGGAGACTCAAAATAAGGTACAGACATAAAGGAGAGTTAAAATTTGTGCACACCCTCAACAGCACGGCACTGGCAACAACGCGCATCATGGTGGCCATAATCGAGAACTTCCAGGATGATAGGGGAATAAGAATTCCAGATGCTCTGCAACCTTACACGGGATTTGAGCGCATAGAATTTGGGAAAAATTAATCTTCACGATGCCCATGGAGATTCGGTGATAAATATGAGGATAAGCACCGTTGAGCAGATGCGAAATCTTGATAAAAGGGCTATTGAAAAATACGGCATTGAGGACAAATTGCTCATGGAGAACGCAGCCCATGCCCTCTACTTCATCATTCTCTCCCATTTCGGAAATCTGAATGGAAAAAAATTCGTGGCCTTTGCCGGCCCCGGCAACAACGGCGGAGATGCCATAACCCTATCGCGAAAGCTTTTTTCCAACGGCGCAGATGTGAAAATATATCTCATGAGCAACCCTGAAAAGTACAGGGGCTCTGCGAGAATAAACTACGAAATCGCGGAGAGAATAGGCATATCAATTGAGAGGTTTGAGGGAGATAACGCCATGGTTCGCCTGGAAGTTGAGAATGCGGATGCTGTCATAGACGGAATTCTTGGAACAGGCATATCCCGCAATGTGGAAGGAAGGTATGCAGAGGCAATAAGGATCATAAATGAATCCGCGAAACTCGTTTTCTCCGTAGATATCCCTTCGGGGATAAGCGGTAATACGGGCAAAATAATGGGCACCGCAGTAAAGGCGGATTACACCGTCACCTTCGGATTGCCAAAAATAGGGAATGTTCTTTATCCCGGCTACGAGCACTGCGGAAAGCTGTATGTCTCTCACATCTCCTTTCCCCCTGAGAACTACGATGACGAGGAGATAAATATCCTCACCAACGATCCACTGCCACTGCCTCCCAGAAAGAGGGACGGACATAAGGGCACATTTGGAGATGCCCTGTTCGTAGCGGGAGCAAGAAAATATTACGGTGCCCCATATTTCTCGGCCCTCTCCTTCCTCAAGGCCGGGGGTGGATACGCCAGATTGGCCACCGCAAGATCGGTTGTTCCCTACATAGGTACACAGGGCAGGGAGATAGTTTTCCATCCCCTACCTGAGACGGAGGAGGGTAGCATAAGCTATACCGCCAAGGATGAGATATTGAAGATCGTGGAAAATGTGGATTTCGTTGTTCTGGGTCCAGGGACCTCGCTGAATGAGAGAACCCAGAATCTCATTAGAGATTTGATAAGGGAAATCCACAGGCCGATGCTCGTTGATGGAGATGGCCTCACTGCCTTGAGCAAAGATCTGGGCGTGCTTGAGGGTAAGGAGAATGTAGTGCTGACGCCCCACCCCGGAGAGATGGCACGTCTCACAGGACTCAGCGTGAGGGAGATTCTGGATAGGAGTGTTGATGTGGCCAGGGATTTTGCGATGAAGCATGCTGTTATTGTGGTTTTGAAGGGCGCACACACACGCATAGCAATGCCAGACGGAAGAGTTTATATCAACATGAGCGGAAACTCAGGGATGGCCACCGCGGGCAGCGGCGATGTTCTCACGGGCACCATAGCCGCGATGTTCGGTCTCGGTTTGGAATTTGAAGATGCTGTTCTTATGGGCGTGTTCATGCATGGCCTCGCCGGCGATATTGCAGCGGAAAGGAAGGGCGAGGATGGAATGACTGCGAGGGATATTATGGAAGCCTTGCCTGAGGCGATGCGCCGCATAAGGGAGAATTTCAAAGAAATCAGAAGGAAGTATGAGATTGAGATTGTTTAGTTCATGAAATTGAGATCAAGAGTACTAAATAACACCCAACGATTTGAGGGTTCTGTAGTACCATAGATGATAATACGCCGATGTGTCGGCGGCAAGAGGATAGTACCACTTAAGTGTATCTTCAAGGTACCGTTTTCTCTTTCCCCAAGAGGCGTGTTGGAGGCAAAAAACGTTGTTAAGACGATCCGCAAGTTTCACAAGTTTGACCTCTTCAGGGCCATTTCTTATCTTTGCCATGTACTCCTCCATAATGTACGATTTCTCCCATGGTCTTTTCTTGGTGAGATGCTCAATCATCCTATAAACCCTATAACCAAACTCCTCCCTTATTATATCCTCATCCAAATTGGTATCTTCAAGTGAATCATGCAGCAGGGCAACTATTATTGTATCCTCCAGATTATGGGGTGAGAAATTAGGAGCGCGGTTCTCCGGAAATGCCTTTTTATATTCATCCAGCAGTTTTCCATTGAGAGCACGTATCCATAACATCATTGCAGCCACTGGGTAGATATGCTGCTCAAGATAGGGCGAGCCATCATCCCTCTTCTGATCCCAGTGCGCTTCCTTGGCAATCTCTATTGCCCTCTCCACTCTCTCATTCATGTACCCGCGGGATTCAAGCCAGATTCTGAGATCTTCCTCCTGAAAACATGGATCAATGAGCACCGTTTTTCTATCATCCTTACTCCCAAGCCCTGGATAGGTTCGATAGGTGCTAGGTAGCATTATTCCTGATTTTACCATCAGCCAGTGCCCCCCATGTAGCCAGTGCTCAAAAGAACCATCGCCAGGAATGGTTGGAGAGTTCATCCTTTTACACACCATCTTACCACGCCCCCATCCTATAGCGAAGGTAGAATCCACGGAAAGTAGAGAACCGCGTTCCATCCTGCAGTTTCAGATATATACGATCAAATTTGCCGCCCATAGCCAAACCCGGATCCATGGGATCCATCCAAGAAACCAACGAATCTTCATAAACCCGTACTATTGAGCCGTAAACTCCCCCGATGTTGCTTACCACAATGATTTCCTCCCAAGGGCGAGATTCCATAACATAGTCCCAAGCGTAGCTTTCGGCCTCCTTCCAGGTCTCCATCTCTGTTGTTTCAAAATCTATACCATTCTCCGATTTTCTGGCTATAAGAACAATCCACTTCTTTTCCTCCAAAAGCACATACTCGACTGGAAAGATAGCAATGCCATCAAGGATGGTCACCATAACATATTTCTTACCCTCCTTTTCAAGAAGCGCTGCCCTTATCCCGTAGATTATCTCGGGTATGGCCACAATATCGTATGAATCGTCCGGCAAAAATCTGGAGCCATCGTAAATCACATTTCCCTCAAAATCAATAACTCGCGGAACATAATCGTGCAGTTTTCCCTCCTCCCACACGGCCTCCTGAAACAGGAGTAGCGCGCTCCTCGCCTCAATCTTCGTTGGATATGCCCCCAATAAAAATTCACTTCCATCCTCACCTCTGACAACAAGCCTGTAATAATTTTTATGGCTCGGCAAATTTAAGGAATGTTTCATTCTCTCTTTGTCCTCCAGCCAGGGAAAGTGCCTGCTCATATTTTTCACCCCATTCATTTGTAGTTTTGATGGTATAAATATGTCCCGCAGAAGTATCGGAAAAACATTTTACCCCTTATCACCATATCCCCCCATGAAAGCCTGGATCGTGGAGGAGCAAAAGCCCATTGAAGAGGGGCCCTTAAAATTGAGAGATGTTCCCATTCCAGAACCGGGAGAGAAGGAAATAAGAGTTCGCGTGACGCACTGCGGGATTTGCCGCACTGATTTGCATATTGCCGAGGGTGACATTCCCCTGAGTAAAAGGCCAATAATTCCCGGGCACGAGATCGTGGGCGTGGTGGATAAACTCGGTTCGAGAACGAAAAGATTCAATGTGGGAGATCGCGTTGGCATTTCCTGGCTCAATTCCACCTGCGGTACCTGCAAGTACTGCATGCGAGGTGATGAGAATTACTGCCCAGATATAAAGCGCACGGGCTACGATGTTGATGGCGGATTCGCGGAGTATGTGCTTGTGCACGAGGATTATGCTTTTGACCTGCGCAACATTTCTCTCTCATCGGATGAGCTTGCACCCATAATGTGCCCTGGCATCACAGGACATTATGCATTCCGCATCTCGGAGATAAGGGAGGGTGAGCGCCTCGGAATGCTTGGATTCGGGCCCACCGCATATTACATTCTTCGTGTGGCAAAGAGCATGGGCATTGAGGTTTACATAAGCACCAGGAGCGAGGAGCATAAGAGAATCGCAAAAAAATACGGCGCCGATTGGGTTGGAAATATAGCAAATGAGAACTTCCCGCATAAGGTGGACGCATTCATATTCTTCCCCACTGCCGGGCATCTCGTTGAAAGAGCCCTAGAAAACACCTTACCTGCCGGCACGCTCGTGCTTGGAGCGGTGACAATGAGCCCGATAACCATTGGAAACTACACCCAAAATCTCTGGGGGAGGAAGATAAAGACCATCTATCAGGTTCGCCGTGATTACGGGAGAGAATTTCTGGAGATTGCAGATAAGCTCAAACTGGGAATTGAAAAGGAGATGGTGCGGTTTGAAGATGTGCCGGATGCCATGGTGAGGCTCAAAAAGGGCGAAATTAAGGGAATGGTGCAGGTGATTGAATTTTCACCCTGATTCCTTTGGATTATTTCTCAAAAACTTATTTTTGTGTTCCTCTCTAAACACAAATTTTATACCGTATCTCTTTTTGAACGGAAGTTTCAGAGTGCTGTAAAGTAGAACAAATCCGGGATGCTTGACCTCCTTTCCTGCAGGCCTCAGCGCCCCTGTGGGACATGCTTCCACACATATATTGCACCTTTTACAAAGTTCTGGATGCGCCATCACAGGTCTCCTTCTAACTTTGTAATTGAATCCAAATAGAGAGACCTTCATTTCCACAACATCCCATATCTTATCTCCAAACGGACAGGCTGTTATGCATTCCTCGCCACCACCACAAAGGGGATAGTATATTCTAAGAGGATTATCCCTTTGAAGTTCCGCAAAGTATTTCCAGTCCTTGACATCGTCCATCAATCAGGGAAGGGCGTTTGGAAAATAATAAATTTTTGTAGTTTTAAAAATGACATCAGTCCAAAATTGGTGAAATTTTCAGTAAATTTTTCTTGAATTTTACTCTATTTCCAAAAATTCTTTTTCATAGCTAATTACCTCCTCCCACGATTTTGCCCGGGCATAGAGTTCCAGGGGCTCCTTATTCACCACAAAGAAATTCGGGCCCCATTTGAAAATCCCCATAATTTTCCTTGCCTGCTCCTCAAAACCGAGAATGTACAGCGAGGCAGCAAGGGCTTCAGCGCTGCTCAGCTGGTAGGGATGCCCGAAGTTGGTGGGATTCACGGCCACGAGATAGGGCAAGCGGCGAAAATTTCCGCGCAGCCTGTAAAATGTTTCTCTGGCATTCTTCCAGGAGCAATCCACCGCTGTTATCCCCTGCCTCTCAGCGGTGCACTTATCTGCCGGGGATAAAACACGATGGGTGTAGGGTGAGAGAACTATGCTCCCTCTGGGTATGTGGGAAATCTGCGATGTGAGCTTCGCATATCCAAACCTTCCAAGTTTTTTAGCGGTGCATTTTTTGGGATCGTCCTGGTTCAGGTGCAAAACATAGAGGCGGATTTCATTCACAAAAAGAGAAAGGAAAGAGATATTAATTAATTTCTGGGATGCTTTACCTGGGCCTGTGCAGCCGCGAGCCTCGCTATGGGCACGCGATATGGAGAGCAGGACACATAATCCAAACCAGCCATGTGGAAGAACTCAATACTCTTGGGATCTCCACCGTGCTCTCCGCATATTCCCGCCTCAAGATCTGGATTTGTGCTCTTGCCCTTCTCAACACCCATTTTCACAAGCTGCCCTACACCATCCCAGTCAAGGCTCTTGAAGGGATCATCCTTCAGTATTCCCATCTCCACATATTTCTTCAGGAACTTGGCCTGGGCATCGTCACGGCTGTAGCCGAATGTCATCTGTGTCAGGTCATTTGTGCCAAAGGAGAAGAACTCCGCAACCTTGGCAATCTCATCGGCAGTTAGGGCTGCGCGCGGTATTTCTATCATCGTACCGAACATGTATTTGATCTCCTCACCGGCCTTTTCCATTTCCTCCCTGGCTACCTTCTCGAGATCCTCCTTTAAGATCTTGAGTTCATTGATGTGCCCGATGAGCGGTATCATTATCTCCGGATATATGTCCTTGCCCTCGCGCTTGACCTCTATGGCCGCCTGAATTATGGCACGAACCTGCATCTCGTAAATTTCCGGATATATTATACCCAGCCTGCAACCGCGGAATCCGAGCATTGGATTGAACTCGTGGAGCTCATTTACCACATTGAGCACCCTCTTCTTCTCATTTATCTGGGACAGGATCAGGTCCATCTCCTTCAAACTGGTTGCCTCTTTCAGTTTCATCTTGAGTTCGTTTATCTCCTCGGTGAGCTCCTCTCTGCTGGGCAGGAACTCGTGCAATGGGGGATCAAGGAGTCGAATTATCACGGGGAATCCCTCCATTGTGCGGAAGAACTCAATGAAGTCGCTGCGCTGCATAACCAGCAGTTTTTCAAGGGCTTTCACACGCTCTTCCTTGCTCTGGGCCATTATCATCTCCTGCATTATGGGCAGGCGCTCCTCACCAAAGAACATGTGCTCCGTTCTCGCCAGTCCAATTCCCTCTGCTCCAAATTCTCTGGCCTTCCTTGCCTGCTCAGGAGTATCCGCATTGGCACGCACACCAAGAACCCGAATCTCGTCGGCCCACTCAAGGATCCTCTCAAGATTTCCACTTATTGATGGAGGGATGAGGGGTACCTCTCCAAGATAAACCTCGCCAGTTGTTCCATCAATCGTTATCATATCGCCGTGATTTATCCTGTGTCCCCTGGCCACAAAGTACCCCTCACGCATATTGATGCTGAGTTCCTCACAACCCACCACTGCAGGCTTGCCCATGGCCCTCGCAACCACCGCAGCATGGGAGGTCATACCGCCACGGGCCGTGAGAATACCCTGGGCTGCATTCATACCGTGTATGTCATCAGGAGTGGTTTCCGGGCGCACCAGCAAAACTCTCTCACCCTTCTCTGCCAGTTCCACCGCCTCATCTGGATCGAAAACAACCTTGCCCACCGCTGCTCCAGGACTTGCAGCAAGACCCTTGGCTATGAGTTCCTTCTTCGCCTTGGGATCTATCTGAGGATGCAGAAGTGTATCCACATTATCAGGAGTGACACGCATTATTGCCTCTTCCTTGGTTATCAATCCCTCATCAACCATTTCCACAGCTATACGCACAGCCGCCGCTGCAGTTCTCTTTCCATTGCGGGTCTGCAGTAGATAAAGTTTGCCCTTCTCAATGGTGAACTCAATATCCTGCATATCCTTGTAGTGCTTCTCAAGAAGTTCGGCAACGCGCAGAAGTTCCTTGTAAACCTTGGGCATGGATTCCTCAAGGGTGGGTAAATCGCGATTTGCATCCTGCTTGCTGTACTCGTTTATTGCGTGGGGCGTGCGAATTCCAGCGACAACATCCTCCCCCTGAGCGTTTGGCAGGAACTCACCATAAAGATGCTTCTCTCCCGTACGAGGGTCACGGGTGAATGCAACCCCTGTGCCGGAATCATCACCCATATTACCGAAAACCATCATAACCACGTTAACTGCGGTGCCCATATCATCTGGAATCTTGTTTATCTTCCTGTAAACTATGGCACGCTCATTGTTCCAGGAGTCAAACACTGCCTTTATGGCCATTTTCAACTGCTCGTAGGGATCCTGGGGAAACTCGTAGCCATGCCTCTTGTAAACCCTCTTGTAGGCCTCAACCAGTTCCTTCAGGGCATCCACAGTAAGGTCCACATCCTGCTTTGCCCCGTACTTCTCCTTTATCCTCTCAAGTTCCTCCTCAAACTCGTTGTGCTCTATTCCGAGAACCACATTACCGAACATCTGTATGAGTCTTCTATAGGCATCCCAAGCAAACCTGGGATTTGAGGTCTGCTTGGCAAGACCCTCAACGCTCTTCTCAGTGAGTCCAAGGTTGAGAATGGTATCCATCATTCCTGGCATGCTTATGGGTGCCCCTGAGCGGACGGATACCAGAAGGGGATTATCCTCGCTTCCAAATTTTTTGCCCGTGTGCTCTTCAAGTTTCTTTGTGGCCTCAAGAACATCCTCCCAGAGCCCCTTTGGAAATCCCTTTTCCTCAAAATACTTCATGCAGGTTTCTGTGGTTATTGTGTAACCCGGTGGAACGGGCAATCCGATGCGAGTCATCTCTGCAAGCCCTGCTCCCTTGCCCCCGAGCAGTTTCTTCTTCTCTGCCATGGTGGGCGCCACTTCGTTTAACTTCTCTATGTCCTCCTTCAGGAAATACGCGTATATGTACTTCATTTCAATCACCTTTGTGTGTGGGAAATATAAAACCCTATAAATACCTTCTCAATAAAAAACTATAAGTAAAAGCAGCAAAATTGAAGCCCGTGGATGAAACAATGAAAAAACTCAGAATGAAACGCAGAAAAAGGGCCAGAAGATTCTTGTTTTCCTTTATTTTGATTTCACTTCTCCTGATGCTCGTATCACCATGGCTCTCCATGATCTTCGCACTTCTTCTGGCAGGTGCCGCGGCCTATGGGTTGAGCCCAACAATGGACCTTTACAGAGGCTTCAAGTCCGCCGCCACGCTGAGCGTGATATCAAAGAATGCAGCCATGGATGTTTACAAAAATGAGACAAATGAGGTAGAGGGTAGAAAATCACAGTATGCGGATCTCGTGATAGTTATATTCATTGCAATCTCAATTTTCATCGCTTCCATATTTCTTCTTGCCTCGGGATGGGGAGGGTTAATTCTTGGCCTCTGATTTCAAAAATTTTATATGCACAATTAAGATATGAGGGTATGAAAGAAGAGATAAAGATCCTGCTAAGTTTTTTGACCACGTCCCCTCCAGATGTATTGATAACCCCATGCGATTTAATGAATGAAGAGTGGGTCGAGGAAATAAAGGCAAAGAGCATAAAATGCACATCCACCAAGTGCGAGGAGGAGGATAAAAACTGCATAACCATGCACCCAACAGGAATGTACCTGCCCATGAAAAGATTTGACATTTGGATCATAGACCTCGAGAGTTTTCCCTACACTCCAGGATATGCCTTTTACCTTGGGAACAGTGCAATGAAACGGTTTGGAATAATCACCCTGACCTCTCTGCCCGATGATTCAATGGACTCTGTTGCCCTGAGTTATGGATTTCAGATTCTGCACCATGGCTCTTGGCACTACTACCTTAAATCCTCGTGATTCCATTAGAAATTTATAAATAATTTCAAACAATATACTTTTTGGGGTGAAGTATTTGAAAAAATGGGGCTTGATGTTGATTATGACCATTGTTATGATGGTCTTGGTGGGAGCAAGTGGTATAGCGAGTGCTGCAACAATAAGTTTTGAAGCCAGCGATCCCGTGGATACGACAAACCCGGATTTTGACATTGTTGCTTTTGGAGCCACGCCCAATGGAAACTACGTGGATTTCTGGATTCAGGTTAGGGGCAATATCGACACACAACCGGGAAATGGATATATGAACGCCTACGTGATAGAAATAAACGGCAACACTGATTATGAGATTGCATCAATCTGGTCCAACTTCAACGGAAACATCCAGTATCTTGGCTGGTTCAAGGTTGGAGAGAACACCAATCCCCTGCCAACAAGTGACATAAAAATTTCTGGAAACAAGATAACTTATCACATAGATGCTCAGATGCTCTCGGGCATAGGTGATGAATACAGCGTTACCGTACAAACTGTGCATGCACAGGGAAACAATCCTTCGATGCTCAACACCTATGCAGATGAGGCCGAATATTATTACAATGCCCAGAGTGGAGGATCCGGGGGAGAGAACAACGGGGGCAATGGTGGTGAAGGAAGCGGAGATATGGATATGCTCTATGGCATGGGAATCCTTGCAATCTACCTAGCGTGTATTTTTGTGTGGATCATAATCTGGATCATCGTGGCCTGGTGGGCATACAAGGATGCCAAGAGCAGGTGTATGGACAGTCCTATAATATGGTTCCTGGTTGTGCTTCTTCTGGGGCTAATTGGATTGATCATATACCTAATCATAAGGAAGGATCAGTGCCAGAAGGATCTTGGGACCATACCACCACCGCCCACATAACCCTTTCAACATTTTTTTATTTCCAAAGAAAAATTGCAGGAGCGGGCAGAATGGGTGAGATAACCCATTGAAATCACATCAACATCACACCTTGCATATTCTTCCACATTCTCGGGGGTTATGCCACCAGATACCTCAATTATAACCCCATATGCCCTCAGTTTTTTTGCAATGCGACAGATCTCATCGGGAGTCATGTTATCAAGCATTATTACATCCACGCCCATCTCAGCGGCCCTTATTGCGGAACGCTCATCTTCCACCTCAACCTCTATCTTCTTTGTAAAACCCACACTTTTGGCACGCTGGATGCTCTCCTCAAAACCAACAAGGGCTATGTGATTATCCTTTATCATAACCATGTCCCCGAGGTTCCAGCGATGCGGGTCTCCTCCCCCAATCTCCACAGCCACCTTATCCAGATAACCCCACAGGGTTTTACGGGTCGCTGCGATTCTCACATTCTTGTTTACTTTTTTCACTCTTTCCACAACACGCCGCGTTTCAGTTGCAATGCCGCTCATCCTGCCAAGGATATTCAGCAGCGTTCTTTCCACCATCAGAATATCCCGCGCATTCCCCCTTACTCTCATCACCACGGTGCCCCTATTAACCTCAGCACCATCATTCAGAGACTCAACATCCAGGCCAAGGTTTTTCAAATTTTTTTTAAGATACTTCACACCGGCCAGAAGACAATCTTCCCTCGCTATAACTTGTCCCTCAGCCATCAAATCCTCTGGGATTACCGTGGAGGAGGTCACATCACCGAAAATCGTATCCTCCTGATACATCTTCCAGAACATCACGAAACCTCCAGCATGCGCTCAATGGCCCTTCTCGCCCTCTCGGCTATTTTATCATCAACCTTCACCACGTACTTTTTATCACGTAAACTCTCATAAATCTTTCGCACAGTGATCTGCTTCATTCCGAGACATATGGCATTTTCCCACGCAGGCACGAATTCTTTATCGGGAAAGAGTGTGCGAAGACGCTCCACCATATCACGCTCGGTGGCCACCACAAATCTCTTGGCATCACTTTTTGCCACAAATTTGACCATCCCCCCGGTGCTCGCAATGACATCTGCCTCCTTCTGCAGGTCTGGCGGGCACTCGGGATGTACCATGAGCACACCATCGCGCCTCACAACCTCTGGTGTGAGATTGGTATGCACATAGCAGTGTCCGTTGGTAGGCAAAGGTATGATCCTCTTATCCGTTCTCTCAGACACATAATGGGCAAGATTGGCATCCGGTCCAAAAAGAATGGTATCTACATCAAGGGAATTCACAACCTTAACGGCATTGGCGGATGTGCAGGTTATATCGGCAAGGGCCTTGCATTCTGCGGTGGAGTTCACGTACAGCACAACCCTTGCCCCGGGGTATTTTCTCTTCGCTTCCAAGATGATCTCCGGGGTGAGATACCTGGCCATCTCACAACTGGCTGTTTTTGACGGGATTAACACCACCTTGCCAGGGTTGAGAATTGCCGCAGTCTCGGCCATGAAATCCACCCCTGCAAACACTATGTAATCAGCGTCAATGCTTGTGGCCTTTCTCGCAAGTTCGAGGGAATCGCCCAGAAAATCGGCAATTCTCTGTACCTCACCTCTCTGATAATTGTGGGCCAGAATTACCGCGTTCATCTCCTTTTTCAATTTTTTTATCTCATCCTCATAGTTCATTCTCACACCCCCACCCACACAGATGAATCAATAAGATCAAGCACCTCAAGAGGTGAAAGGGCTGCAAGATAACTGGTGCGCGGGTTGCTCTTACTTGGATTGTTGCTCACCCTTATTACCGCCTCTCCAAAATCGCCCTCCAGATGGATTTCGTGGGTGTTTCTCTTTGCGTTGGGATCGGCATAAACCTCCACCTCCACATCAATACCCGTGGCAATGCTGAGGAGCACGGTCACATTGGTGCTTTTTGGAAACTTTTCAATTGCCTCCTTGGCAGAGCCCTTGAATATCAGCGTTCTCTCCTTGCACTCAACCCCAAGGGTTTTTGAGTTCTTGGTACTCATTATTTTTGCCTTTCTTATACCGGCCCTGCGGGCGGACCTTATTATGTCAATGCCTCCTATTGCTCCAGCAGGGAGGTATATGTGCACACCCCTTTCTCTGGCCATTCTGAAGATTTTGGCACGGAAATTATCATCTGCAAGGCCTCCAACACTCATAATCAAAAGATCCTTTCCCGCCTCAATGATCCTCTCAGCATACTCCTTCACGGCGGATGGTGATGCGGCCTCAATGATGAGATCGGAGCGTGAGATGAGAGAATCAATATCCTTGCAGAGAAAACCGGGTAAATCCTTACATTTATTACCATCAATATCGTAAAGGGCCACCACATCATCTCGATGCTTTGCAATCTCGTGCGCAATTGCACCACAACCGATTATTCCTATTTTCATGTGAATCACCTTTGAACATGTGTTCAATGGTGCATGCCGATTTTCAATTTTAACCTTGCGATTAACCAAAAATTAAAATTTGTAAATCAATTATTGTCTATGCAGGAAAGAATTCTGAAAATTCTCAAAAGAGCGGGAAAGGACGGTGTACTGCAGGAAGAATTTACAGGCATATATGGAATAAGCAAGAGCACCGTGTCCACCGTGCTTTCAAAACTTGAAAAGGAAGGTGTCATTTTCAGAAAAAAAGTAGCGGGAAAATCCTACAGGGTCTGGTATGTGAATCACTCTCCCTACACCCCCAAGGGAACAATAAGAGTTGGCATACTCAAGGCAATCGAATACCCTGCAATATTTCTCACTGCAAAGGATTTGAAGGACCCGAAAATAATAATAAAGATTTACAAAAACGCGTTTGAACTCACAAAGGACCTTGCAGAGGGGTATCTGGAGGTAGGATGCTCGCCCCTTATCACCCAGAGTATGTTTGCCCTTGTTTACCGGAGCATAAAAATTAGAGCCGGATGCGGTTTTGGTGGTGGAGGTATTGTGAGAAGGGTTGAAAATCCAAGGATATTCGGAAGCACGGAACTATCCACAATGGAATACATGCTCAGAAAATACATTGGTGCACGGGAGGATGTGCAAATAAGGTACTTCAACTCCCCAGAGTCCATGCTGAGGGCCTTTGAAAAAAGAGAAATAGAGGCATTTGCCATATGGGAGCCATATCTCACACTCCTATCCGAAAAATACGAGACATCAAGATTTGACTCCATATTTGGAAAATATCCATGCTGCACCCTGGCCATAAACAACAGGGTGGAAAACAGCCCGTTAATTGAAAGATTTTTGAATCATTACAAAAAAGCAGTAGAGCATATTCCCGCAAGAAGGAATGAGGCCATATCCCTTGAGAGCAGGGCATTGAGAATGAGAAAAAAGGATGTTGAAAGGGCCTTTGATGGATACCTCTATCACTGGAAACTTGAAAAGGAGGATGCTAAAAGGGTTCTGGAGGATTTCGGAATAAAATTAACTGAGGAGAGTTCAAAGAGGATATTCAATCTGCTCTGAATCCCATCTTTGTTGCAACATAATCCAAATAATCCGGATAAAATCTTTCCTTCACTATTATCTCGTAGAATACCCGCCTTACACTGGGCATCCCCACAACGGTTTCCATAATTTCATCAACCTCCTCAATTGTGCGACCGTAAAAAACACCATAAACCATGGGGGGGTCTGCGAATGTGGATGTCCTCCAAAGGTTTTTTATTTTCCTTATGCGGCTCTCAAATAATACATCATCGGTCTCTATGAACAGGGAGAACCAGAATATTTCCTTGCTTGAGGGCCTATTCACAACGGGATAAACCTTGCATGCATCCATTTCCCTCAACCTTCTGCACCTCTTTGCCACAGTTTTTGAAGACACATTGACCTCCTTGGCCACTTCAGAGAATGGACGCCTGGCATCTCCCCTCAGTGCAAGAAGAATTTTCCAGTCCAGATCCGAGAGTTTTATGTCCTCCTCCTTTCTGTGCTTGTAAACTTCAATTCTGTAAGCACCGGTGAGATGCTTCAAATAATTGACCTTGTCCTTCAATTCGTAGTTATCGCTGTACCATATCTCCGCATAATACCTGCCCCCAAAACCCGCCACAACATGCATTGTTCCACTCAAATTCCCAAGAATTTCCATAACCTCATCACGCTTCTTTCTGGCCCTTATGGATATCACAGCGCTGTTCAGGATTTTGTCAGAATTGAGAAGAATTGAGAATCCATTCAATTCTCCCCTCTCCCTCATAGCCACAATTCTCTTGTACACTGCTCCATTCGAAATACCAATCTTCTTCGCAATGGAGTATATGGGCATCCTCCCATCTTCCCAAAGCAGTTTCAGAATCTTCACGTCGAGATCATCCATACTGGGTAAATGGCTCTCACCCTTATAAATTTTCCTATTTTGTTACTTTTTGTTTTAAAAATTTCCAATTAAAGGTATTTTTTCCAAAAATTTTCCATTTTCTAAACAATACTTCAAATATAAGGTGAATATATAGGAATTTAGAGACCCGAAAAGGGAGGTGATAAGGATGATAGAGATGATGCTTGCAATAGGAAAGAACAAGGCCGAGGAGATGCGAAGAAGGAAGTAATCACGCTGACCCCCTACCTTTTCTTTTTATTTTTGAAATACTCACAGAAATCCCTTACGGGGCACTCGTCGCATTTTGGTCCCACGGGTCTGCATATTGTGCGTCCAAACATCACGAGAAGTTCGTTTATATCCCTCCAGTATTTCCTGGGCAAAATTTTCATCAATTCCCTCTCCGTTTCTTCAGGGGTACGGGTACTCACCCAACCGAGACGATTTGATATTCGATGCACGTGAACATCAACTGCAATTACATCCTGATCAAAGCATCTTGAAAGCACTATGTTGGCTGTTTTCCTGCCCACCCCCGGAAGTTTAAGGAGTTCATCCAGAGTGCGAGGCACAACACCACCGTATTCCTCGTCTATGATCCTTGCAATCTCCTTTATTTTCCTGGCCTTCTGCTTGTAAAACCCGGCTGGATAGATCAAACGTGCTATATCATCCCCAGGAGCATTTTTTAAGGATTTTGCATCTGGATATTTATCAAACAATCTTTCAGCAACCGAATATGTGACCTCGTCCTTTGTTCTCTGAGAAATCACCGTGGCTATGAGAACCCTGAATGGTTCCCTGGATTTGTAGGGGTGGGGAGGCACCGTGGCCTTTAAAATTTCTACAACCTTTTCTATATTCTCGGGCATCATAACCTTAAAGGGCACTGCGTATAAAAATATTAGAACATCCACGAAAATTTTATAATTTTTATGGCCATGCCCCCTTGCAATGGATATTGTCACCTATGAGATTTTGTACACTGTTCTGAAAAAATTGCTTGGGGGGAAAATGGAAGAAGAGGATATTAAGGATTTGGCAGAGTACGTTGTGAATTTTTTTGGTTATGGGGACAGAATAATAGACAACATGCTAACTCCTGCGGACAGGGATGTGTTTTACTATCTTGAAGAACTCGAAATAGTAAAGCCCATGGAGGAGGAGATAACCATATCCAAGGGCAAACTATGGAGAATCCACTACTGGGTTTACAGAAAGGACAAAATAGAGGAGGTGCTGAAGAGCAAACCTCAGGAAAAGAAGGAAGAGTCTCCAGAAGAACTCTACAAAAGGCTTTTTGAGGAAATGGAATAAGTAGCAGCCCCGGGAGGATTCGAACCCCCGTCGCGGGATCTCTCCGAAGCCGCCTTTGATGATGAAGTACCTTTTCCAAAGGGGCTCCGCCAAAGTCCCGCATGCTTGACCGCTACACCACGGGGCTATGCTCCGCTCGCTCCGGGGCTAGTTCGCATCTTCCGATGCTCACCACACCACGGGGCTACGGTGCAATATTTTTCAGATATTTTAATTTTTATTTCTCCAGATCATCGCCCATGAAATTCAATATTATGTTGGCCCTCGCGAGCATCTCCTCCTCATACATATCGGGTCCATAATAATTCGAGAGAGCATTTAGAACCGCGGCAACAGCCCTTTCATCCCTGTCCTCCACATCCAGATTTGCATATTCCTTCTTTACCTCTTCCACGAATTTTCTCTCCAACTTAACCTCCGTTGGACTGTCCATAAAAATTCCCTTCTTCATCATATCCACTATGAGAGCCATGCTGAGGTGCTCCACATACTCTTCAAGCAATTTGCAGTATTCCTCGTCCATAAATTGTGAAGAGGAGGGATGTATAAAAATCTATGCCCTCATTTCAGGTACTCCGGCAGGTACTTTAACATATCCCTATAAATTGGAAATCCAACACTTGAGTACTCCAGGGCCTGATAGGCCATCTCCGCCTTATCAACCTCCCTTGCGAGTTCGGCCTCTGCAGATGTCCCGTAATTGAACTCTCTCCACAATTCATATATTTTCCTGCTCCCTATTTTATCCGCCAGGAATTTCACCGCCCTATCCTCCACCTCGCTCTTTTCCAGAAACTCCTCACCCTCCGGGGTGATATCACCTATAAGTGCCTCGCCAATATCGTGGATGAGAAGCATACCGGCAACCTTTCCGGCATCAAGGCCTCTTTCCAACGCGAGAAAATAACCCAAAAGTGCAGCACGATAGGAATGATCCGCAATGCTCTCGGGCTCGGATATTCCCCGAACAACCCATCCTGTACGCTTTATCCTCTTCAACCTACCTGCATAGTCAAGGAGAGTTTTGAAGTTCATGGGTAGAAATGAAACAAATATATTAAGACCATTCTGCAAATGTTTTGTAAATTCTCCTCGCATTCTCCATTATCCTGCACCATGTCTCCTCTCCGTACTCCTGCACTATCCACCTTGCCCTTTTCGGCACGGATTCTATGGGTAAAACCGCGTTCCTGCGCGATGGTTCGTCCATGAAATCCGTCTCAAGGAGGAATCTCGTGCCCTGCTTCAGTGCCTCTCTGACATTTTTGCGAGATGCCAGAACCGATGGAAATATACCCCGATTACGAGCATCAACCACTGGCGGGGAGTAGTGCTTTATCACCATGTCTTTTGAGATGCCGGCCCTCTCGGCAAGATCAGAAAGGTCTTTCCACGTTCTCTCCGTGGCACTCTCCGTGTGGAGAATCACAGGCACGCCTAAATTCTTCGCAATTTTCATTCCTTCCAGAATGACCTCGTTGCTCGCATTCCATATCTCCTCGCCCACGGGAAAATGCGGCCTGCCGATCTCTCCGATGGCATGGGCTTTTCCCTCCTGAATGTACTTCGCCGCCAGCTCAAGCCCAGAGATGAGGAAATCCTTTGCTTCTTCCACACCCTTACCTTTCTGAACGAGTTCAACCATATCTACAGGGTACGGACCAATTGTTATGAGAACCTTCACTTTTGTCTCTCTCTTTACCATTTCAGCCAGTTTAAGTGTATCCTCATAAATGCGCTTGTAATAATTTTCATCAAGGGGATAGGAATAATTGGGCACATTTGTCAGGTTTATGTGCGTTCCTCCGAGGTGCTCGAATCTCTTCACGGCGAGAGCATTCTCCCCGTGAAACTGAAGATGCATATGATTGTCAAATACTATCATTCCTGCACCTCAAACACAACTATTCCTTTTTCCAAAATTCTGAAACTTTGCTCCTCAATACCCAGGATTCCTTTTATCTTTTCAACCCTTTGGAGCATATACCTTTCAAAATCCTCCTTCCTATCCTC
This sequence comes from Candidatus Aciduliprofundum sp. HYA1, assembly GCF_056175085.1. Taxonomy (NCBI): domain Archaea; kingdom Methanobacteriati; phylum Thermoplasmatota; genus Candidatus Aciduliprofundum; species Candidatus Aciduliprofundum sp. HYA1. The sequence continues at coordinate 478,734 of NZ_CM149694.1, read as the reverse complement.
CCTGAATACCTTTAGGGCGGTGTTGTAGAGCGATATCTGAAGTTTGACCTCGAACCTTGTATTCTCGTCCAGATCATTGAGTTCAACATCCATACGCTTGGAAAGATTTAGATATATTTAAACCCATTTCCACCCATGTGGGCCCTGATAACTGGCGGTTCAAGAGGACTCGGATTCTTCATAGCCAGAGAGTTGAAGGAGAGAGGATACAGGCCGATCCTCATTGCGAGAGACGAGGAGAAATTGCAAAGGGCAGCAAAAGCGCTCAATGGAGAGTGGTTCGCCATGGACCTATCAAAGAGATACCGGGAGGCTGGAAAAATAATCGAAGAGTACAAACCAGAGGTCCTGGTAAACAACGCTGGATTCGGGTTATATGGGAACCTCCCGGAGCAGGATTGGAATAAAATTGAGGATATGCTCCTGCTGAATGTGCTTGCACTTACATATCTCACGAAGAAATTCATAGATGTGAATGATATGGGCTACATATTGAACATATCCTCCGTGGCAGCCTGCAGAGCACAGAAAAAATTGAGCGCCTACGCGGGATCCAAATCCTATGTGGCCCACTTCACAAGAAGTTTGAAGAGAGAATTACCTGAAGGAATAAAAGTATCCTATCTCATTCTCGGTCCAACGAGGACGGATTTCTTCAAAAATGCAGGTATGCCCACCCATGGATTTGAAAAATTGATGCTCTCCCCGGACAGGGTGGCGAGATACGCTGTTAAAAATATGTTGAGAGGGAAGAGCAGAATAGTTCCGGGCATACTCTACAAACTTTACTGCCTTGGAAAATGAAAAATCAGAGTTTGGAGGAGAGGTCAAATTCTAAAATCTCTGGATTTTCGTTGATAAGAGCGGCAATGTAGAGTTTTTCATTTATAATGGCACTCGTGGGCTGTGAGTAATCCACCTGCATATCGCTCAATTTGTAAAATTCATTGAAATGCACGCCGTCCTTTGAGTACATCAGTGCACCTTCTTGCCCAATTCCGATGGTTATCTCATTGCTGGAATGGTAGAACGGCAATGCTGCAACACGCTTCTCCGTATTTTTTCCATCTGGAGAGATAATATAAAGATCAATGTCCTTCTTTGCGGGCACATATAGATACACCTTTCCCTGAGATGTGTAGGAGTATATGAGTGGGGTATGGGGGCTGCTGTGGAAAATGCACTCTATGTTATTACCGGATATTTTTATGAGAGACAGGTCATCATTTGTGCTGTTTTTCAGAGATAGCAGATATGTTAGATAGAAATTCGCACTATCGTGCATGAAATAGCTTCCCATGATGAATTTCACACTCTCAATGGATTTTATGGCAATGTAGCTCCTGAAATCATTGGTCATTAATAGCGTTGCATTGCTGCCACTCAACCCCATCATGTAAAATTTCCCATTGTTTTCGCCGATTGCATACACAAGAACATTTCTGAGCCAGTGGGCGGCAAGCATTTTTCCTTTCTCGTTCAGCACAATAATCTCTGTAACGGCAGTGTTATTGCCTGTGCCGTTGTTCATTGCGATGACCACATAGAACTTGTTACCGGTTTTCACCTTGCTGAAATACACGGGATGCCCTGAAAGCGTTTGGATTTCATTGCTCTTACCAAAAGAAATATTCACACCGGAAGAAATGGGTGCAATGTGAAGCGTTGTATTCTCACCTTTGTGCGATGTTCCCAGAAGATACACTGAATTTCCTGTGTTGAGAAGTACTCCATTTCCGTCCCAGTTGGAAACCGAAATCTCCGTGGGTTTTATCTCCTCATTCCCTATGGTGAAGTAAACATAGCCGGCCACAATGGCCACAACCACAACGGATACAGAGATAATGCCCATAAGCTTCTTGCTGATCATTTTCCTCACTCTGGGGAATCATGGCCAATTGAGATATATATCTTTCATATCTTTCCAAAAAAGAGACAATTTTATATCAGTGCCCGAGCCGGGATTCGAACCCGGGTCCGGGGCTGCCTGCAAAGCCACCCTTTTGGGGGTAGAGCACCTTTTCAAAAGGGGCTTTTCCGCAGGCCCCTAGGATATCCAAGCTACCCCACTCGGGCACAGGATAGGGATAATTGATCCCATTTATTTATGTTTTGGTCATCCTCTTCTTCCTCTCCTTGGCAGTATAGCCGGTAACCCGGAAAAGAAAATCGTTCCAGCGCTTCAAAGTTTCCTGAGCAATTGAACTCTCCACTTTCCTGCTCTTTGTCTCTGCAGCCATCTTACCTGCTTCAATCCAAATTTCAATTTTTTCAAGTGCTCCATAGGAAGAGATAAGGTGTTCATTCTCTCTGCTCACATTTCCAAAAATCTCCTTCATTATGACCTCAATTTCATCAATGCCCTTCTTGTGCCCTCTTTTGAAAGGATACAATCTCATAAAATTGGGAAAAATTGAGAGATTATTAAGTTTTCTCTTTCTCCTCCTTTGGCTCGGGAGGCACGTAATCTTCTGGCTTAAAGAGAACCTCATCCATATGTATTGCCTTGTCCTTCTTCTCCCTGATCTGGTATGTGGGTATGAACTTGAACTCCTCAATATTTTCCGTCACAAGTTCATATCGAGGAGTGAGAATCAGAGATTTTGTGGGACATATATCCGTACAGAAACCGCAGTAACAGCAACGACCGTAATCTATAACAGGTCTCCACTTCAATCCCTTTTTCCCGGAGTTTTCAATCTTCACATAGGTTATGGCATTTGCCGGGCAGACCTTGGCACATAACTGGCAACCTATGCAGGTTTCAATATTATTTGAATGGAATCCCCTGTACCTCTCCGTTGGTAGTTCAAGACCCTCAATATCGGTATGCTTCTGATACGGATATCTGACAGTGTGCGGTTTCCTGCCAAGATGCTTTAATGCCTTAAATGGCTTAACTATACTCATTTTATCACCTCTCAATATCCGGCGGGCAAACGTCAAGGCTGAATGCGGTGGGCGAGAAATCGGCAATGTTCAATCCAGGAGCGATCTTCTCAATCACATTTATCCCGTGGGTGTAGGATGGCCCACGCACATGAACCCTGTAGGGCATCTTTCCACCATCACTAACAACGAGATATCCAAACTCGCCCTTTGAACTCTCCACGCGGGCAAATGCGTAACCTGCAGGAACCTTCCAGGCAACAGGATTTGGAAGTTTGAGTGTGTGTGGGCCCTCCGGTATCTTCTTTATAATTTGTCTAAGAATCCTTATGCTCTGCTCTATCTCCAAACGTCTCACTATCATGCGGGAATAGGCATCGCATCCGTGCCCGTAGGCCTCAAACTCTCCAAACTTTGGATAGTGGGGTATCTCAAACTCCAGATCAGGATAGGCAGCATAGGGATCCACCTTCCTCACATCGTAAGGATATCCACAGGCCCTTAAATTTGGCCCCGTAACTCCCCACTCTATTGCCTTATCCTTTGGAATCACCCCCACATCAATGGCCCTGCGGAAGAAGATCTCGTTACGGAACATTACCTCATCGTAGAGTTTCAATCTCTCCTCAAGGTAATCAAGCACCTTGCCCAGTTTGCGAAGGAATCCATCGGGCAGATCCCAGCGCACGCCTCCCGGGAAGATGAAAATATGGTAAACCCTCGCACCTGTAAGTTGCTCAAAGAGATCCAGAAGATAATCCCTATCTCCTATGGCCCAGTTTGGAAGGGTATAGAGACCTATGGCTCCTGCATATCCACTTATTGCGAGAAGGTGCCCGCTTATTCTTGCCATCTCAAGCACAATGGCACGGATGTACTTTGCCCTCTCGGGTATGTCCCAGTCCATAAGAGATTCGACGGCCATTGCATATACGGCCTCATTCACATCTGGCTCGGGAACACATATTCTTGGAATGAGAGCCACATTCATAAGCCAGCTACGCCTCTCCATGAGTTTTTCAAAACCCCTGTGCAGATATCCCACATTGGTTTCAACCTTAACAACGGTATCACCATCAACCCAGACATGGTACATCATGTTTCCCGTGACACCAACGTGCTGAGGCCCAACAAAAAGTTCAAACTCCTTCATTTCTTTTCACCCCCTTCCTCCACAAGGGGCACATCCTCATAATGCTCCTTGGCATACTTCACCGTATCAAAGTCCTTGCGCATTGGTGGCATATCGTTCCAGTCCTCAAGTATAAACTCTCCAAGCCTATCATTGCCCTCAAAATCGACGCCAAACATCTCATGGGTCTCCCTTTCATAGGTTTCAATCTGAGGAAATAGGTGTCTCAAACTCTTGAACTTCGGTTCATCCCTCGGAAGGTATATGCTCAGAAACACATCCTCCATATGCTCGTAACTGAAGAGATGGTATATGAGTTCAAGATTTCCATCCTTTATCCAGTCCACACAGCTCATGGCAACGAAGTGGTTAAATCCATTTTCCTTGAATTTCAAAATTATGCCCTCAAGTTTATCGGGCTCTACTTTGGCCTTGAATCTTGGAGCACGATTACCCTTGACCTTCATAGGCTCATATTCCAAACCCAACTCCTTGAATATTGCCTCTGCCTTCATTCATCCCACCTCTTGAACACGCGCATCTGGTTAGCCTTGTACTTCTCGTAATATTTGCGATATCTCATCCATCCATTAGCTTTACCTTCATCAATGTCCTTCATGAGTTTGAGGAATGCGTCCATTATGGCCTCGGGCCTTGGCATACATCCTGCAATGTACATATCCACGGGGATGTACTTGTCAAGCCTCTTTATGATGTTGTATGAATCCCAGTATATCCCACCGTTTATCGGACATGAGCCGAAGGCTATCACATACTTTGGATCCTGCATCTGTTCATAGACGCGCACTATCCTTTTCAGGGTTTTTACGGCCACATATCCCGTGACGAGGAGTAAATCGGCCTGACGCGGGGTGGCCATAGGTATTATTCCAAATCTCTCCATATCATATCTAGAGGTCATGGTCGGGGGCATCTCCATCGCACCGCACCCGGTACAGAAGTGAATCATCCATAGGGAACGTTTGGAGAGCATTCTCTGAATTTTCTTCCAGTCCTTCTCAGGTATGACATTTGGCAGTGGATTCTCATTCATGGTACCACCCCCAGGAACACGCTCATTATATATGCCTGCGCCAGCCCAATTATGGCAATTATGGTGGGCCACTTCCAGTAGAACTTGAAGGCCTGCTCAATTCTGAATCTCGGAAACACTGCATTTATGAATATTGCAATAAGCCAAACAATGAGAATAAGTATGAACCACACAATGTAGTTCACTATGTACGCAAGGATACCGTAGGTGGCCGGATTCAAAACAATACCTCCGCCAAGGAAGAGGTCCACAAAGAGAGAGGTCTCCACAACCACAGCTCCAGCGGAGTAGAGCATTAGCATGCCCAGGTAATTACCGCCAAACTCCACCATTGGTCCAGAGGCAATTTCATGTGGAGCTATTGGTATATCAAAGGGCTTCTCCATCATCATACCCTGAAGCGCCATATCCGCAGCGAGGGCAGATATGGGAAGCACTGCAATGGCCCACATGCCCATCTGCTTTTGCAGAAGAACGTTGAGGGAAGCTGTGTTGTAGTAAATCATCAGGGAGAGAAGCACTATGAGAAAAGGCATTTCGTAGGAGAGCATGAGGGTCAGGGCCCTCATAACACCCACTCCCGCATTTGGATTTGCCGATGCTCCTGCACCCAGAGCGAAGCCAAGGGCAGGTATGACCATTATGTAGAGAAGGAGAATCAAATCTCCCTGTGCACTCAGCATTCTGTAACCACCCATTGGGAGAAATGCCAGGGTCAGGAGCACACCTGAAAACCCGAAAAGGGGAGCTAGATCAAATATCCAGTTATGTTTTATATTCGTTTTCTTGGCAAGCAACTTACCCACATCAATGAAGTTCTGGTAAACTGGAGGGCCCACCCTGTTATGGATTCTTGCCGTTACCTTCCTGGCTATACCCATAAATAGAAGTCCTATGACTATGGCGAGAAACAGATACAGAGCAGTGACTCCTGCAGTGATGAGCACACCTATCCAGTCAGTCATAGCAACCACCACCCTACGATCAGAAATGCCAAAAATGCGATTCCGAGATAAGCGGCATAATCCTGAGGATTACCTGTATACATTCTCTTTATCTCCTCAAATCCATCGGTGAAGAATTTGCTGAATCTCTCATAGGCCCTATCAATGCTGTATTTCAGCAGGGGAGCCCAGGTATCTCTCAGGGGCTTGTAGAAGTTGTGGGCTGCATGAAGTTGCACATAATCCCTTGCCTCTCCACCAAGGTAATTGTCATACTGATCAACCACAACCGTGGTCTTTGCCTTCCTGAGGAATATGATGAAGGCAGCCATAAACAGCAGGATGAATGCCACCCAGAAGACCGCCATATCTGCTCCACCTATGGAGGAGTAATAGGCAAAGGTGGTGTAATCCAATTTTCCAACACCCATATTCACAAGGATCTGATTTATCCATCCCATAATCCATCCGGGGAATATGGAAAACAGAACCAGGGGAATTGCAAGAATACCCATTGCGGCCAGCATGGGGGCTGGAGCCTCCTTCACATTCTCATTTGGCCTATCCAGTTGACCAAGGAAGACACCGTAAAGTATGCGGAACGAGTAGAGGAAAGCACCAACAGAGGCAATGAGCATGAGAGGTGCAATTATGACAAACTTCCTTGCTATGGCTGCCTCATAGAGCATCCACTTTGATATGAACCCTGAAGTTATTGGTATTCCTGCAAGGGAAAATATGGCCAGCAGCACAAATAGGAATGTGAAGGGCATCCTGTATCCAAGTCCACCCATCTCACTTATCTTGTACTTTCCTGTTCTGTATATGACCGCACCGGCACCCAGGAAAAGCAGTGACTTGAAGAACGCGTGATTGAAGGCATGGAAGAGCGCACCCCCAAGTGCCAGAGGCGTGCCAAGTCCGAGACCGACCATAACATAGCCCAACTGCCCAATGGAGGAGTATGCGAGCAATTTACGCAGATCGTCCTGGAATATGGCCAGTATTGTGCCTATGAAGGCCGTTATGGCACCCAGAAGGGCAAAGGGATAACTCATAAGGGATATCCCTCTGAATGTTCCAAAGGAGGAGAGCACACTAACACCAGCAACGGCGTACATGCTCATCATTATCCCGAAGGTTCCAAGTTTGCTCAAACCACCGGATAGGAATGCGACAAATGGCTGCTCGGAGGAATAGGCATAGGGTGCCCATACATGCAGCGGTACTATGGCCATTTTCACCCCAAATCCCAGGATGAAGAACAGGAGAATCCAGGCCCATGCATACTGGGGTATGACTCCAGATGCGGCCGATGAATAGAGAAAACTGCCTGTGAAATAGTAAATTATGCCTATACCCATCAATATGAAGTATGCAGATAGCACACCGAAGAGAAGGTATCTGCGGGCATACTCACCGGATGTGCGCAGAACGAGAACGTACACGGACCAGGACATAAGTTCCCAGAATATGTACAAACTGAGGAAATCCCTGGATAACAAGACCCCGTTGGCACCTCCAAAGCTAAGAAGCATTAGCGTTGAAAATCCACCAGGATTCTTCAGATTGTAACTTATCGCAAATAGCAGAGATGTGAAAATCACTGTGTTCATCATAAGCATGAAAAACCAGGTGGTGGCATCAAAGGTTAAGTTTAGCTGCACTCCTATGTTCACCGTGAAAGAATAGGCCGTTACATTCCATTCACCGTACCAGAGGTATAGAAATATGCCAGGTATGGCCGTGAAGATGAGGGCAATGATGGGAGAGTACTTCCTGCCGAAATAGGAAATCAACGCACCCGCAAGGGGAAGAAGAACGAATATTCCAAACAAGGTCCAGGCATTCATTTCAAGCACCTCCTGCTATGAATGCAGCCGCGTGACTCAACACGCTAAGCACAGGTTTTGGATACACTCCAATAAGAATTATCACCACTGCCAGGATTATGAGAGGCACATAGGTAATTGCATCCGGTTTAACACTGACATCTCCCTTCTCAAACACAACCTTGATGAATCTCGCGTAATATGCAACCTCCACGATACTTGCAGCAAGGAACAGGGCGATTACAGCATAGTAACCCTGGGAAAAGCCGCCCATAAGTATGAAGAATTTGCCGTAGAACCCTGCAAAGGGAGGCATGCCCATTATTGAAAGCACACCAACAAGAAGGGGTATGCCTATCAGTGGATTTCTGGCCAGCCCTTTCATATCAGAAATCTTGTCGCTCTTGGCAGCGTATATGAGGAATCCTGCAGCGATGAACAGCAGCGCCTTTCCAAGGGCGTGGGCGAGCATCTGGTAAAATGCACCCTCAACTGCAAGGGTCGTTCCTATGCCCAGCCCCATTATTATCATTCCCATCTGCCCGATGGACGAATAGGCGAGCATCTTCTTCAGGTTCTTCTGCGTGTAGGCTATGATCTCACCAAAGAACACCGTGAGAAGCCCCATTATGACCACGAACCAGAGGAAATTTGAAAAACCGAACATGGTGAATATAACCCTCGCCAGAGCAAATATGCCCGCCTTGGCGGGAATGGATGCAAAGGCTGCACTTATTGGATTGGGAGCACCGTCGTAGGCATCAGGAACCCAAGTGTTGAGGGGGAACATCTCTGCTTCCACACCAAATCCGAGAAACAGGGATGTGAAGGCCATTATCTTAACTATCGGACTCATCTCACCAAGGCGCGCCGCAATATCCAACATGTTGAGGGTTCTCAGTTGGGCGTAGATGAGGGTTATTCCAAGCAGAACAAACGTGCTTCCTATCGAACCAACGATAACATACTTCATCGCGCCCATATAGCCCTTCTTGTCCCTGTTGTATGCGGCCAGACCGTAGGAGGCTATGGAAGTGATCTCCAGGAACACAAACAGATTGAAAAGGTCTCCAGTGAGAACCATTCCAGTGGAACCCATCATAAGAAGGAGGTAAAGCATTGAGTACCTCACAATGGGCTCCTTCTCCACCTTGAGGTTGTATATTGATATTACAAAGGCAACCCCACTTATGAGGAGTGCTATGAGAGCACCCAGAGGCCCCACCATCAGAACGATGCCAATTGGTGGCTGAAATCCACCAATTGTATCAAACACGGGTTTGTTAAGAGCCTCAAACAGAAGAATCGCGGCCAGCAAGGTATTTAACGCTGTAGCAAATAAAACGGTGTACTTCACGGCCTTCTTGCTCCAGAAGCCGATTATGGGCATGAGAAATGCGAAAAACAGGGGAAAGGCAATAAGCAAAACTGGCCTTATCATCATTTTTTCACCTCCAGAAGTTCGTCAAGTTCCATCGTACCAGTATTTTTGTATATTCCTATGGCTATTGAAAGGGCGAGGGCCATTACAGATACACCTATGACGATGGCTGTGAGCACAAGGGCCTGGGGTATGGGATCCACATAAGGACCAGGCACATTCTCAATAGGGGCGGTTCCCCCCTTCACATAACCAACAGAGATGAGAAGGAGGTTAACCCCCGTATCCATTATATCCAGCCCTATGATTATTTTGATCAGATTTCTCTTGGCTATCACAATGTATATTCCTATTGCTATGAGAGCCAGTGAGCCAAGGTAATAGTAGGGAGTCACTCTCTCACCCCCATCATTGCATCAACTATTCCTGTGAGTTCGCTACCCACCTTCACACCTATCGCAGTATAAATCACGGGAATCACTCCGGCGCTGAAGAGATACGTGGGAATTCCAAATGGCAGGAAGTTGTAGAGGAAATATCCGGCCAATACCAATCCAAGAAGACCCACAATAACATAGGTCAATCCAGCAAGACTTTCAGAGACATTGAGCCTCTTATGATTGGCATGGAACTTTGGATATGCAAGGTAGAGCAGCAGGAACGCCGAGGCAATAACCGCACCACCGGGGAAGCCTCCTCCTGGTGTTAGGTGGCCATGTATGAATATGTATCCACCAAAAAGAATTATGAACCCAAACAGAAGCTTTGAACCCGTTTCAACAACGGCATTGGACCTTCTTACCTTTCTCTTGTGCTTATCCTCAACATACATCAGGGAGCCCACACCCGTGGCTGCAAGAAATAACACAGTTACCTCACCAAGGGTATCAAAACCCCTGTAGTCAACCACTATGGCGGTAACCATGTTTGTGGCTCCAGTTTCCTTCTTTCCATAGGTGAGGTAGTGCTGGGGCAGGGACATGTTTGAGGTACTGTTGAGCAAGGGCTCGGTGTAGTTAGGATAGGTGCTCATTTTTTCGCCGAAGGGTATCTTTGCAAAGGCCATGGCGAATACGATGAATATGAGTATTGCCAGAACTGCTGCAAGTATCCTCTTCATTTTTCCCACCTCTTCGTGCTTCTAACAGCAAATATGACAATCGCCATACTCAGTGCCGCACCTATGGCCGCTTCGGTGATTGCCACATCCGGTGCCTGGAGCATGTAAAAGAGAATTGATACAACAAGGCTCATAACTCCAAGAGCCACCGCCGCGGAGAGCAGGTCCTTTAACTCGGCTGCGATTATGGCCGATATGATCATCACAATTATGAGGATCACTGAAACTATGGTGAACATATCTATCAATTCAATCATCCTCCTTTTCCTCTTTGTATTTATCCACCACACTATTCTCCCACAGGGGTATGCCATGCTTGTAACTTGCCCTGGCAAGAGCACTGGCGCCTATGGGGGCTGTGAGAACTATGAAAACCGCAAGAATAAGGCTCTTGGGAAGCCAGTAGAGATCCACAAGCCCTATACCCACAAGCACGCTCAGGGCTCCAAGGGTTGTTGCCTTTGTTGCCGTCTGCATCCTGTTGTAGACATCGGGCATCCTTATCAGACCGATTGATGCAAGGAACAGGAAAAACGTGCCTATACCCATCAGAATGTACCCGATGATACGGAGTATGTAAATTATAACCCCAATCATAGGCCTCCCTCCAGATACCTGGCAAGGGCGATCACACCCACAAAGGCGAGTATTCCATACACAAGGGCCACATCAAGGTACACAAACCTACCGAAATAGTAGCCCAGCAGAACAAGGAAAACTATCGTGACATTGGTCAATATATCCAGAGCAACAGCCCTGTCAGGAGTTGTTGGACCCTTCACAAGGCGCACAATAGTGAGGAAGGTTGCAATGGCTATGAGCACTATGTATATGGCACACAAATCTATTGGGCAGTTCATTCAAACACCTCTTTAAGGTATGGCTCAAATTCTCCCTTTATCATCTCGCCAGCTTCCTTCTCATCCTCGCTATGCACGTAAATCCAGTGAATGTAGTACTTATCGTCAACAATCTGCATGGTCATTGTACCTGGAGTCAGGGTTATTGAATTTGCCAGAGCCAGCTTTCCAACGGGGCTCTTAAGATCGGTTCTTATCCTCACTATACCGGGCCTTATGGGTCTGGCAGGATGCAGAACCCTGTAAGCAACGTCAAGGTTGGCCTTTATCATCGCCCATATAAAAACTGGAATGTACTTCAAAAACCACCATACCCTGTGGGGGGAGAGATTGTACAAGCCCCTCTGTGAAAGATGCTCATAACTGAAGGCCGCCGCAATCAGTGAAAACACAATTCCTGCCAGAAATTCTTCAAGATACTGCTCTGGCTTGATCCCAGGTGAAAATGTGAAACCGCACCATATGACAATGAATATCAGGAAGGCATACGCAAACCGGTTCGCTTTGCTTACCTTTTCCAAGTTACCACCTTCTTAGGTCTTTTTATCTTCCCTGTAATCTTAAGTTTTATATTTAATTTTATTCGTTCGAATTTCAAACCAAACCCCGGGCAAAAAATTAATTTACAAGTTTGCTCATTCACCACCAGCGGGGCCGTGGGGTAGCTTGGTTATCCTACCGGCTTTGGGTGTGAAGGGACACCTACGGTTTCCCTTTCAAAACCCTTCCCTTCGCCAAAACAGCCGGTGACTCCGGTTCAAATCCGGGCGGCCCCACTCTTTTAATATCCGAGATCAATTTACCCGTATGCTTGTGGATTCACTGGCAGAGAGAGCCATGAAATTTGCCGAAAGGGAAGACCTTGTGTTTGAAGATTTTGCCGTTGGTCTGAAATATTCCTATGCCATCGTCAAGGGCCCGATGGGTAGGGAGATGGGCGTTGCGTACATGCCGGTGGAGGATCTCACCAGAGGATTCGCTCAAGAGCCACGAGCGGATAATTTGGGAGAGATGGTGAGTTCAACAAACACGCAGAACAAGTCCCTTGGACTTGCAGCCATAAACGCAATCTCCCAGTACATTCTATGGAACATGGATATACCCAGGAATGTTGAGTACAGGAACATAGTGGAGCATATCCCGGAATGCTGCCCAAGGGGGAGAGTGGCGGTGGTGGGCAACATGGTTCCATTGGTGAAAAATTTGAGAGAGAAGATGGATGTTGTGGTGCTTGAAAGAAATCCAAAATTGAGATTTAATGCGTATCCGGATTCCCTTGCGGCGAGAGTAATACCTGATGCTGATGTTGTGATAATAACGGGAGCGACCCTTGTTAACGATAGCATAGACATCATCTTATCCCTCGCAAGGGGTAAAAAATTCCTTGTGGGCCCAACAGCAGGAGTTTATCCTCCCTGGCTCACTGGGAAAGTTGACCTGGTTGCAGGAACGAGAATAAAGAACATAGAAAAAACGAGGAAAATAATAAAGATGGGTGGTGGCAGATGGGACTTTGCCCAGTTCTGCGAAGAGTACATATTCACTCCAGGTGATTTTTGAACCACTCCGCAATTTCCCTCAGGCGGATTTCGCGATGCTTTGGCTTTCCGCTGCGGGAGAGATCATGGTTTTCCTTCGGGAACAGAACCATCTTCGTTTCCACGCCGTTCATCTTGAGGGCGTAGAAGAGCTGGTACGCCTCGCTCACAGGGCAGCGATAATCCTCTTCACTGTGAATTATTAGCAACGGAGTTTTTATATTTTTTGCGTACTTCAACGGGCTCATCTTCCAGTAATCCTCAAATCCCTCCCAGAGATCTTTACCTGAGCCGATGTAATCACCGTTAAACCATGGCCCGATGTCGCTTGTGCCCCAGAAGGAGAGCTGATTGCTTATGCTGCGCTGCGTCACAGCCGCCTTAAATCGTGAGGTATGACCCACAATCCAGTTGGTCATGAATCCCCCATAGGAGCCTCCGGTGACATAGAGCTTTTCAGGGTTTATGGGATAATTTTTCAGCACGAAATCCATCGCTTCCATGATATCCTGATAATCTCTCTCCCCAAAGGCGCCGCGAATGTGCAGAGCAAAATCCTCGCCGTAGCCGGAGGAGCCGCGGGGATTTGTGAATATCACTGCGAAGCCCTGTGCGAGGAGATAGTAAAATTCGAACATGAACGCGTGGCCGTATGAGGTCTTCGGACCGCCATGAATCTCCAGGATTGCCGGAAACGAGCCATTCCCTTCTGGTAAGAGAATCCAGCCATCAATCTCCTCGCCATCACTGGCTTCGAATGTGAAGTGCGTTGGTTTAGGCAACTTTTCAAATTTACGATTGAATGCGGTTATTTTCCTCTCTCCGTTTTTCTTTATGTAAACCTCTCCTGGCCTGTTGATCTCCTGGGCGATGAAAGTCAGAGTTCCAGATGCGTAGGCAAAGGATTCAATGCTGCGCTCTCCGCCAAGAAATACGTAGAATTTACCATCCGTGTAAATCATTATTTCCTGTTTCCCCCTGCGGGTTGCTAGGAATAAAATACTTTCATCAAGCCACTGCATTACGCTGCCTCCCCCAAATCTGGAATCGGAGTTTAAAGAGCGCCCAAGGGATACGCCCTCATCGCAGGCAAGTTCATAATCACCTCCTTCTATGGGAATGAAGTGAAGTCTCATATCCTCTGCAAGACCCCTTTCATTGAACTTCAAGAAAACCGCCACGCGTTTTCCATCGGGATAGATTCGAAATGAACCTATTCCGGCCTTTCTTTTGCTTATTCTCCTGCTTTCTCCATCCCAGAGACAGAGATGCTCCATAAAGGGCTCTCTCTCATCATCCACAACCGTGTAAACCACTTTTCCAGCATTAACATCAAAACTCCCTACCTTCCCACTCTCGCTGGTTAGTTTTTCAACCCTTCCACCGGTGAGTTTAACCCTGAAAATCTGCAGGTTCTTGTTGTATATGAATCCCTTGCCGTTAAAGTAGAAGGGTATGCTTGTTATACGCTTCACATCATCCTTCTCCTTATCCTCAACAGGCGCCGTGAAATAAACGTAGTTTCCATCAACCTTCATATCCACGAGCCCATTTTCAAGCGTTGCTATTGGTCTTGATTCTCCACCCCCAACGGGCAAAACCCTGAGCTCTCCTCCCTTTTTCTTTGCTCTGTAGTAAACGAGCAATTTACCATTCCTGGCAAATCTGGGCATCTTATCGCTGTCCCCGCTGGTGAATCTCCTCAACTTCCCATCATAAAGATAGATGCGAGAAATATATGTGTCCTTTTTCCTGTTCATCTGGCCAACCACAAAGGCAACAACATTTCCATCGGGGGAGATGTGCACATCTCCCGGCATCTTCATCCTGTACATATCCTCCAATTTCATATTGTTTGCATGCCAATACAAAAGATAAACGTTTCGCCTCTCGCAAGTTTTTTATACCTCATCCTATACATGTTAGCATGCCTCAGGGGGTGAAAAAATGAGCATAACATATAAACTTGAAACGGAAATGGAGCTGATAGAGAGGCACATTCGTGTGCTGAAGGCAGTTATGGAAAATCAACCCGTGGGAATCATAAAATTATCACATATGCTGAATATGCCTGAACATAAAATAAGATACTCACTTCGTCTTCTTGAGCAGGAGGGAATAATAGAGGCCTCACCAAGCGGGGCACGGGTGACGGAAAAGACGCCCCAGGCTCTGGAGGAAATAAAAAATTTCATAAAAAATATGGAAAAGCAGTGTGAGGAGATAAACAGAATTCTGGAGGAGATCAACCAATAACCCTCGTATTCTCCCTGTCTGCCCCATAAGATATTAACTTGACACTTGCCCCTGTTTCACCCTCAATCATGGATATAAATTCTCCAAATTTCTCATCCTCTATGCTCTTCCATCCATCATAATCCCTGTAAACGGGCTCACACTCTTCAAGATTGTAAGGAGGATATTTATGATTCTCACCACCGCACCTGTACTCCCATGCAACGGGCACATTCTTCATACCGTAGAGTATATCCACCTTGGTCAGGGCAATCTCATCAACACCACCAACAAGGCTGGCATATCGGAGAAGGGGCATATCTAGCCAGCCAACACGTCTCGGTCTTCCCGTTGTTGCACCGTACTCCATGCCCTTTTCCCTCAGCCCACGGGCATCCTCACCAAAGATCTCCGTGGGAAAGGGTCCACTTCCAACACGGGTCATATAGGGCTTCATCACACCAATTACCCTGTTAATCCTGCGAGGAGATACCCCAAGGCCAGAGCATATACCACCCACAGTTGTGTTTGAGGAGGTCACATAGGGATACGTGCCAAAATCAATATCGAGTAAGACAGCCTGGGAGCCCTCAAACAGAACGGATTTACCGGAGTCCATTGCGGCATTGAGCCATATCTCCGTGTTCTTCACACTTTCCTTAAACTCAAGGGCAAGTGCATGCAATTTTCTTGACTCCCTTCTTACCCGCTCATCATCATAAATTCCCCATAGTTTCGTCATCAATTCCAACCTTTTAAAAATCCTATCCTCGTTGAACAAATCCCCAATGCGCAGTCCCACACGCTTTGCCTTTGTCTCATAGGTTGGTCCTATACCCCTTCTTGTGGTTCCAATACCTATCAACTCGTCCTCCAGTGCATCAACTTCCCTGTGGAATGAGGTTACCACATGGGCACGGCTACTTATCACCAATTTTGGCTCTATACCCTCTGCGTGGAGAATCTCCAGTTCCCCCTTTAGAACCTCAAGATCCACAGCCATTCCGTTACCAAGCACCCCTATTTTTCCCCTCAGAGCACCGCTCGGGATGAGATGCAATTTGAATTTTTTGCCTTCGTGAACAACACTGTGACCCGCGTTGCTTCCTCCCGAAAATCTGGCAATTATGTCAAAATCCTTGGACAGGAAGTCAACAATTTTCCCCTTGCCCTCATCGCCAAACTGCAAGCCAATAACCGCCACATTCATAGGAGCACCCATACCCTAACACATTTCGCCATTATTAAACTTACCTGCCATGACATCGCATCTCAGGAAAAATTTAAGAAAATAGGGTTTATGCCCCACCCAATCAGAAATGTTTAAATAGGAAAGTTTAGTAATATCATGCTGCGCCCAGGAGTGAGATAAAAGTGGATATGGAATATGTGGAAAGCGCCGAATTCGTGGTTACCGTGGATTTTTTGGCAAGGGCAATTCAAAATGGGCTGAGCAGACCCAAGAGGAGATTGAGCATCGAGGAGGCAAGGATGACGGCGGAGCATGTTCTCAATTTCTTCGGATACGGGGACAGGATCATAGACAATATGCTGGAACCCGAGGACAGGGACACCTTCTACATTCTGGAGGATCTGGGCATTCTGAAGACCGAACGCGAGGAGACAACTCTGTGGGACGGCAGGGAATGGCGCATACATTACTGGCTTCTCAACAAGGAGCGAATATACGAACTGGTTAACTACAAAATGGAGGAGGAAAAAAGGGAGGAGGATTTTGAGGACATTTACGAAGAACTTCCCGAGGATATATGGATGCGCAGTTGAGGTGCTCATATGCATATTGCAGTTGTTTTGCAGGATAGGTGCCAGTTCAAGAAGTGCAATTACGAGTGCCGGACCTACTGTCCCCCTGTGCGCATGGGCATAGATACCGTTGTGATAACGGAAAAGGGATACCCCAAAATAATTGAAGAACTATGCGAGGGCTGCGGCATATGCGTTCACAAGTGCCCCTTTGAGGCCGTGAAAATAATTGGACTTCCCGAGGAACTGCAGGAAGAACTCGTGCATCAGTATGGAGAGAACGGTTTTCGCCTGTACAGGGTTCCAGTGATCCAAAAGGGTAAAGTGGTGGGAATCCTCGGTCCAAACGGCGTTGGAAAAACAACGAGTTTGAACATTCTCTCTGGAAATCTCATACCAAACCTTGGAAAATATGATAGGGAGCCAAACTGGGATGATGTGATTGAATACTTTTCCGGCACTGTGATGGCCGATTACTTCTCCAGGTTGAGAGATGGAGAAATAAAAACTGCTCTGAAACCCCAGTATGTGGATAAAATTCCCCGAATTTTCAAGGGAAAGGTTAAGGATCTGCTTAAAAATGTGAGCGAGGATATTGATGAGATTGCAGCCCTTCTGCAAATTGAGAACTCCCTGAACAGGGATGTGGATAAGTTGAGTGGGGGTGAGTTGCAGAGCGTTGCCATAGCGGCAACGATGCTTAAGGATGCGGATGTTTACTTCTTTGACGAACCATCAAGTTATCTTGACATATATCAGAGGTTGAGAATTGCCAACATAATAAAGAATCTCGCGGAGAAAAAAATAGTGTTCGTGGTGGAGCACGACCTCGCAATTCTGGATTTCATAGCGGATGTGGTGCATATTCTATATGGCTCAGAGGGGGCCTATGGTGTGGTTTCTCAAATAAGGCCCACCAGAAACGCGATAAACTCGTTCCTAGAAGGCTACCTGCGTGAGGAGAACATAAGGTTCAGACCATGGAAAATAGAGTTCACGGCACATCCTCCAAAGAAGAGTATGGACCTGCCCACCCTTGTAAAATGGACCTTCATAGAGAAGAGGTTCAAGGATTTCAAACTGGAAGTTGAGCCGGGAGAGATAAAAATAGGCCAGGTCGTTGGCGTTGTGGGGCCAAATGCAACCGGTAAAACAACCTTCGTGAAGATCCTGGCAGGAGTGCTCAGGGCAGATAGGGGCGAAATAGAGGAGGAAATAAAGGTGAGTTATAAGCCGCAGTACATAAAGCCGGAATACGATGGAACCGTGGAGGAACTCCTCATCCTCACCCTCAAGGATAGGATGAGCAACTCTTTCTTCCAGGCAGAGGTTCTCCATCCCCTGAATATCAGGCACATTTACAACAAGGATGTGCAGGCACTCTCGGGGGGAGAGATGCAGCGTCTTGCAATAGCCCTGGCCCTTGGGAGGGATGCTGATCTATACCTTCTGGATGAGCCCTCCGCCTATCTTGATTCAAATCAGAGAATGATAGCCGCCAAGGTAATTCGCAGGGTGATGGAGAACACGGGTAAAAGCGCTCTGGTGGTGGACCACGATGTGTACTTCATAGACATAATCTCAGATCACATCATGGTGTTCGGTGGCGAGCCAGGTAGACATGGTGTGGGAAAGGGGCCATTCACAATGCGTGAGGGTATGAATATGTTCCTGAAAAATGTGGGCATAACGTTCAGAAGGGATGGGGACACAAGGAGACCGAGAATAAACAAGCCGGGAAGTTACACTGACAGGGAGCAGAAGGAAAGGGGCGAGTATTACTACGCTTAAATTTTTTATTTTGTTTCACATACACAATTATGCGAATCCTCGTGGATTACAGGGAGCACTCTGTTATTCCCCTTATTGAATCTGTGCTGGGCAAATTTGAGATGGTGAACCTACCTGTTGGGGATTTCCTCATCTGCGGTGAGAGTGGAGTTCTTGTTGAGAGAAAGAGTGCCCGGGATTTCCTGAGCAGTATGAAGACAAATCGGCTTTGGGATCAAATGCGCAGACTCCTCGCCAATGAGGTTATGAATTGCAGAATTTCAAGAAGGGCCCTTCTAATCCATGGAAGCATAGAAGAGGAACTTCACCTATCAGGATTTGGCTGGAACCATGTTATGGGTGCATTTATGGAAATCCAGTTCAAGCATGGTATTCCCATTTTCCACGCGGAGAGCGACGAGGCCCTTGTTGAATTCTTCAGAATCCTCATAAAAAGGGAAGATGAGGGAAAGAATGAGGGTGAAATTGAGAGAAGGTGGGAGCGCATCCCTCCCAGAAAGAATATGAGCGAGGAAGAGTGGAAGATCTACGCCCTATCCTCTCTGCCGTATATTGGAGAGAAACTGGCAAGAAATCTTCTTGCCCAATTTGGATCCATTGAAAAAATAGCAAGGGCCAACATCGTTGAGCTGAGAAAGGTTGAGGGAATAGGGGAAAAGAAGGCAAAGCAAATTTACCGCATATTCCATTAGGAAAATTATTAAAGCCATAAGAGATTAATCCACCGTGAAAATCAGTGATATCCCCTTGAACCGCGAGTGGTTACAGGTTTTTGAGGATGAGGGAATAAGAGAACTCTATCCTCCCCAGGAGGAGGCCATAAAAAAAATTTTCAAAGGGAAGAACCTTGTTGTGGCCATTCCAACTGCCAGCGGCAAAACCCTTGTGGGATACATTGCCATTTTAAGGGCCTTCAAAATGGGGCTCAAGAGCGTATACATCGTGCCGCTCAGGGCTCTTGCAATGGAGAAATACGAGGAGTTGAAGAGATTTGAAAGATTTGGAATGCGTGTTGCACTGGCCATTGGAGATTATGACAGCCCCTCCGGGTACCTGAAGAACTACGACGTTGTAATTGCAACCAGCGAGAAAATGGATTCCATCCTTCGCCATGACATAGAATACGCGTACAACCTCGGCGTGGTCATAGTGGACGAGGTCCATCTCATGGGAGAACCAACCCGTGGCCCAACCCTTGAGATGGTGATTTCAAAAATAAGGGATGTGAATGATGAGGCTCAAATAATCGCACTCTCCGCAACAATAAAAAATTCTGAGGAAATTGCGTCCTGGCTTGAGGGAGAGCACGTTTATAGCGAGTTCAGACCGGTGCCCTTGAAACTGGGTGTATACTTTGACGATACCCTTCTCTTCGAGGATGGTGAAACCTTAAACGTGCCCCATGATGGCATAAACATAGGAAACCTTGTAAGGAGGAGCATTGAACTTGGGGGACAGGTGCTCATATTTGTAAATCGAAGAAAATCCGCTGAATCCCTTGCAGAAAAACTGAGAAGGAGGGTTGATAAATATTTAAGCAATGAGGACAGGGAAGCACTTATGGCCATATCCATGGAGTTGCAGGAGGATGAATACACCATTTACGGAGAGAGACTCTCAAAAATGATAAGGCATGGGGTATCCTTCCACCATGCTGGATTAAGCAACAGGCAGAGAAGTGCCATCGAAAGGGCATTTAAGGGCAGATGGCTCAAGGTGATAGTTGCCACTCCAACCCTGGCGGCGGGAATAAATCTGCCCTCTCGCACGGTTATCGTGAGAGATGTTACAAGGTACGATGGGTTCACAAGCGTTTACATACCCGTAATGGAGGTAAAGCAGATGCTTGGCCGCGCAGGAAGACCAAAATACGACAGGTATGGGGAGGGAATAATCTATGCCAGGAGCGCCAACAGGGCCATGGAGTATATGGAGATGTATATTCGCGGAGAGACGGAGGATATAGAATCACAACTTTCAAACGATGCAGCGTTGAGAATCCACATTCTCGCCCTGATTGCAAGTGATATGGTGAACAAGGAGGAGGAACTGTTTGATTTCTTCTCAAAAACATTCTACGGGTTCAAAATGCCTGTGAAATATCTGAATAAGAAAATTGAGCACGTTTTGGATTTTCTTGAGTATAACGAATTCATAACCCGAAAGAGGTTGATACTCGCAACCCCTCTTGGAAAGAGGGTTTCAGATTTGTATATTGACCCATACACGGCAATATTCTTCAAAAAATGTTATCAGGAGGAATATGATGAATTCTGCATTCTGCACACCATTGCCTGCACTCCGGATATCATTCCGATCAGGGCTAAGAAGAGCGAGTTGTCCGAACTTCTCCCCGTGGCCTACACCCACAATCTTGCAATTGATGAATTTGATGTGGATCAGGACACCTTCTTTGGAGCACTCAAAACTGCCCTGATGATTATGGACTGGACAAACGAGGTATCTCAGGACATGCTCATAGGCAGGTACGATGTAGGTCCCGGTGATATTCATGGAAGGGTAGAGATAACGGACTGGCTTCTTTACGCCTTTGCAGAGATAGGAAAGGTTCTCAAATATCCCCACGTTCATGAGGTAGAGAAATTGAGGTTGAGGGTTAAGTATGGGGTTAGAGAGGAACTGCTACCCATCGTCTCTTTAAAGGGTGTTGGCCGTGTGAGAGCGCGCAGGTTGTTCGATTATGGCTTCAATTCCATTGAAAAACTGCGCGAGGCCAAGGTTTCGCAGTTAACCAGAATTCCAGGGATAGGTGAGAAGCTGGCCCAGCAGATTTTAAAACAGGCAAAGGGAGAGGTTTTAAAATAAAGAAGATAATATCCCGGAGACGGTGATTCCATGGACGATAGAGACAGAAAAATCGTGGAACTGCTCCTAAAGGACTCCCGCATGAGTTATTCAAAAATAGCCGAGATTTTGGGAATCAGTGACACCGCCGTGCGTAAGAGAGTCAGGAACCTGGAAAGGGAGGGAGTCATAAGGGGTTATACCATATGCGTTGATCCCCATTCCCTGGGCTATAAATGCGTGGCCATACTTGGAATAGATACCGAATCGGATAGATTTTACAAGGTGGCAGAGACGCTCAAAAATATGAAGGAAGTAAGGTGCGTGGATATGACAAGCGGGGAGAATATGATAGTGGTTGAGATATGGGCTGAAAATGGGGAGCATCTGGCAAAATTAATATCAGAGAGAATCGGAAAAATTGATGGGGTAAAGAAGGTAAAATCATCAGTAGTTCTCCAAAAACTCAAGGGTTGAGAAAATTTTATATTGCTCCCTTCACTTTATTATTGAAATGAAAGGGCGTTCAATAGCATTGATTGTTCTCACACTACTTCTTGTTTCCACACTGTATTACTCAGGAATGGCTCTCTCCATTCCTCAGAAATCCGAAAGAGACATTAAAATTGGGGTTGATGTAAACATTCCTCCCTACTCCTACATGGTGAACGATGAGCCCACGGGATTCAACATTGATATGCTCAAGGCCATGGAAAAGTACACAAATATAACCTTTGATTTCGTCCCGGGTACCTGGAACTCGTTGATATACAAACTAAAGATTGGGCAAATAGATGCCCTGATGGCAATGGTGCCAACAAAGGAGAGAAACAAAACCTTCCTCTTCACCCAGATTTATCAGCACATATACTTCAATTTTTTCCAGCGCGCATCCATGGCACCCATAAGAAGTATAAATGACATTGCCAATCACACAATTGCCGTCGTGAAAAATGATATAACTGAGAATTTCGCCCTGGAGTGGATGAACAAAACACACAGGAATCTCTACATCGTTGAGGTGGACACACCCCAGGAAGGCTTGAAACTCGTTAATAGCAATAGTGTTGATCTATTTCTATACGAAATTCACACCTGCTCCTATTACATTTCAAAGATGAACTTGAAAAATGTTATTCTTACAAACATTCAGGCCTTTTCAATGCCCCTGGCAATAGCCGTGAAAAAAAGTGAGCCCTGGCTTGTAAATGAACTGAACATGGGAATAAACAGTATCAAGGATTCTGGGGAGTACACGGAAATCTATAATAAATGGTTCAACCCGCAAACATCCACAGGCATTCCCCTCTACATTTACGCTGTAGCCCTTATTCTTGGAATATCTGTGAGCACCATCGGTTACATAAGCGTGAGATATATTAGGGAGAGGAGGAGGGTCAGAGAGCAGAGCAGAAGAATAGAAAATCTCCAAAAACTCTCCAATACCCTTATGGAGAACATGCCCATTGGCCTGCTGTACATAAAAGGGGACAAATGCATCTACGCCAATCCGGAAGCCCTTAAAATCCTTGGTTACAATTTCAGAGAGATAAACTCCACAAAAATTTTCAGAAAATTCATTAGGGGAGGAGAGGTGGAGATAAAAACAAGAACTGGGCAAATTAAGTGGGTGTTATCAAAATCCATAGATTATGCCAATGGAAAGATAATAAGCCTGATAGATATAACGGAAAGGAAAATCCTCCAGATCAAGGAGAAGAAGAGGTTTGAATTTTTGAACAATATGCTTGATGCCCTGAGAAATCCCGTTCAAAATCTGGTTTTTGCATCGGAAGATATGGAGAGCAAAGATATGCAAGAAATAATCAAAAAGGAAATAGAAAAAATGGCAAATATACTGAAGGAAGAGCCAAAGTAGGGGCCAAGTGCCAGGAGTAAGCCCCCTTCTGTTGAGGAGACACCTACGGTTTCTCCCTCAACCCTCTTCCCTTTGGTAAGGATTGAACTGGGAACCGTGGTATCTCCTTGGCGGCATCCGACTATGCGTCCTACCTGTCCCTCGTCGGGCAACTCACCGGGACGGTTTGGACTTGCTCCGCCGGGGTCGGCCGTTTCATCAACTCCCATGGGAACGTCATCCGCAGGGAATCATCCTGCCCCACGGGCTGTGTCGTTTCTGCTCCGTTGCCGTCCCTCTCGGGACCCCCGCTTGCGCGGGGCCGGCTGCCCGATGGAGGGGGGACTTTCCTCAGGAAGGGACACCTGCGGTTTCCCTTTCCAAACCCTTCCCTGAATTTAGGGCCGCAGGCATCCGCTTCCCGTGGCCGCCCTCTGGCTCTTGGCCCCAACATTCTAGGTATCGTAATATATAACACTTTCGAATGTTCGAATTTTGTACCACTATTCGAGGATTGTACCATAAATCATTTAAAAAAAAAGACTGTGGGTGTAGTGGTGATAAAGGATGAATAAAGGAATGAAATACATAATAGCCATAGGGCTTGTGGCAGCCATTGTGGCTGGAGGCGCTTACTGGTACGTTGCCAGTGAGAACACAAATGAAAACACCAATCCAAATCCAAGCGCAGGATCTGGAGGCTCTGGGAGTTCTGGAAATTCTGGAAGCAACTGGGATGAGATGAAGAGCTACATCATGTCCCTTCCATACCAAAAACTTAACTCCACAGAAATCACGGGTATGAAGTATATGAGGGAAGAGGAAAAACTTGCCCATGATGTGTACATATACGCCTACAACAAATATGGTATCAGGATATTTCAGAACATAGCAGAATCAGAGAGCACACATACTTTCTTGGTCTCCGTGCTTCTTGAAAAATACAACATAAGCGATCCCGCCGCTGGAGAGCCAGAGGGTGTATTTAAGAACGCAACCATTCAAAAACTTTACTGGGAACTGGTGAGCAGGGTTAACAAGAGTGAGGAAGAAGCTTTGATAGTTGGTGCCAACATTGAAGAGCTGGACATTGTGGATATACAGCACTGGATAGGCCTAACCAACAACGAGGATATAAAATACGTATACACCTTTTTGATAAATGGCTCTGCAAATCATCTGAGGGCATTCGTGTCCACCCTTGAAAAGATGTACAACTACACCTATAAACCTGTGTACCTCTCACAGGAGGAATATCAGCGCATAATAAACGGAGGAAATCCCTGAGGGTCATAAATGCAGCAAGGAGACAAAGCACTGTGGATCTTCGTGTTGATGGGCGTTATCCTTGCCCTATTTCCACTTTATGGTGGATACATAGGCAATGCCGTATTTGGCTCAGAGGAGTACGGCTCTGTAAGTGGGCAGGTTGAAAGGGTAGGAGTGAATTATATCACAATACATGGTAAAACAGTGTACGTCAAGGGAAACTGGGAATACAGAGGTAAATCCTACACCTCCGAAGAACTACTCCAATTCATCCACCCTGGAGAGAATTTAAATGTGTACTATACAACCAATCCCAGGTGGGGCGCAACCGCAGAGAAAATAATATTTGAAGATGGATCAACCGCTACAAAGGAGGAAGGATGATGAAAAATCCCGTTGAGTACAACATAAGAAGATTCGTTGTCATCGGTATGTTCATAGGTGCATTGATTCTCATTCTTACAGGAATTATCCTCTACCTAATTCCATCGGGAAGGGTAGGTGCAGAATATGGTAAAGAGGCACTGATCATCATACACACCTATGCAGGGTTTGCAACTGCCGGAATGTTTGTAATCCATACCTATCTTAACAGAAGGCCTCTAAAAAGGTACTTTTCCATAAAATAAAGGGGGAATTACTCCCCCTTTCTGAACCTTTCTGCCATCTTCTCGTACATCTCTTTCTCTTCCTTGCTCAGCGGTTTTACCCTCTTTAAGGCTTCTTCAAAGTGCTTCATTGATATTCTCGCATCCTTTGGATTTTCAGGATCCTTTCCGCTCTGTATGTACTCCCTAAGTGCAAGTATGGTTGCCTCGTTGCACACCGCCTCTATATCCGCACCCGTATATCCCTCTGTCTTATCAGCCAGAGCTTCTATGTCCACGTCCTCGGCCAGGGGCTTACCGCGGAGATGTATGCGGAATATCTCCTTCCTTGCCTCCCTATCTGGTACGGGCACGTATATTAGGCGATCGAACCTTCCAGGGCGTAGCAATGCAGGATCAAGCATATCTGGGCGGTTAGTGGCCGCTATAACGGTCACATTGTGCAGTTCCTCAAGGCCATCCATCTCGGTCAGGAGTTGAGATACCACCCTCTCTGTGACCCTCGTGCCGAGATCCATACCACGCACAGGAGCAACGGCGTCTATTTCATCTATAAATATGACAGCAGGTGCGGCCTGCCTCGCCTTGCGGAACACCTCTCTCACGGCCTTCTCGCTCTCTCCTACCCACTTGCTTAGGAATTCAGGCCCCTTAACACTTATGAAATTGGCCTCACTCTCCGTGGCAACTGCCTTTGCAAGGAGCGTCTTGCCCGTGCCGGGTGGGCCGTAGAGAAGTATACCCTTGGGTATCTTCACCTTCATATGGGCAAAGAGTTTGCGATACTTGAGAGGCCATTCCACAACCTCGCGAAGCTCCTGCTTCACATCCTCAAGCCCCCCGATATCATCCCAGTGCACATTGGGCTTCTCTATGAGTACCTCCCTCATTGTGCTGGGCTGCATCTCCCTGTAGGCATCCATGAAATCGTCCCAGGTGACCTCTATTTTCTCAAGTATCTCCACTGGTATTTTCTCCATTTCCATATCTATCTCTGGCATTATTCGCCTGAGGGCACGCATTGCTGCCTCCTTAACCAAAGCGGCGAGATCGGCACCTACATACCCATGGGTCATATCTGCCAATTTGTCAAGATCAACATCCTCTGCAAGAGGCACTCCGCGGGTATGTATCTCCAGTATCTCCCTTCTGGCCTTGGTATCCGGTATACCTATCTCAATCTCCCTGTCAAACCTTCCAGGTCTGCGCAGCGCCGGATCCAAGGCATTTGGCCTGTTGGTGGCACCTATAACAACAACCTTGCCCCTGCTTTCAAGTCCGTCCATGAGTGCGAGAAGTTGAGCTACAACTCTTCTTTCCACCTCACCGCTGACCTCGTCCCTCTTCGGTGCAATGCTGTCTATTTCATCTATGAATATTATGCTTGGCGCATTCTCCTGCGCTTCCTTGAATACCTCCCTTATGTTCTCCTCGCTCTGCCCGTAGTACTTGCTCATTATCTCAGGCCCGCTGAGGTATATGAAGTGCGCATTTGCCTCGTTGGCCACCGCCTTCGCCAAGAGCGTCTTGCCCGTTCCAGGAGGTCCATAGAGAAGCACTCCCTTTGGTGGCTCTATGCCCAACCTCTCAAATAATTCGGGATGCCTCAACGGCAGTTCAACCATTTCGCGTATCTTCCTTATTTCCTCCTTCAAGCCCCCAATATCCTCGTATGTCACAGTTGGAATTCCTCCAGTCCCCTCCTTTGCGGGCTTCTCACTTATCTTTATCTCCGTGTTCTGGGTGATTAAAGCAACCTCCTTAACCGGCTTTACGCTCGTGGCTATGAGATCTATTGAATTGCCCATCACGTTTATGGTTATCACATCTCCTCTCGTTATCACGCGCCCCTCAAGAAGGTTCTTGAGGTAATCCTCGCCCCCCATGAGTCGCAGAGGTTGAGTTGGAGCAAATGTCACCTGGGTAGCGGGAGTTGCCATGGCCTTCTTTATCTTAACCTTATCGTCAATGCCAACTCCTGCATTTCTCCTGGTGTAACCGTCAATCCTTATCAACCCGGAACCCTCATCCTCGGGATAACCGCGCATGACAACTGCCGCTGTCTTCTTCTTCCCCTCTATTATTATGGCATCTCCCGGCATAAGACCCATCTTCTCAAATATGACGGGGTCTATTCTCGCTATGCCCCGGCCCACGTCCCTTGAGCGGGCCTCCGCTACCTTAACCACCATACCATCATTTTTCCCATTCTTCATTTAAATCACCTCCAGAAAAAGAGTGGAAAATTTATTGAATTTCCACCCTCCTCTTCTCGCCGGCCTCCTTCTTGAAGCGGATGACCAGCATTCCGTTCTCGTACTTCGCCCTTACATTTTCAGTGGATACCTTCATCGGCAGGGTTATGCTCCTGTAGTACCTCCTTATGACCCTCTCCTTCTTGTGGTACTTCTTAACCTGCTCCTCTGACTCCTCTGTGAGTTCTGCACTGACCTCAACGCTGCTGGGTGAGACGTTGAGATTTATATCCTCCTTGCGAACCCCTGGAAGCTCCATTATGACCACAAGCTCATCATCCGTCTCGTATATGTCCACCAGAGGCATCTTATAATCCTGAGCGTACTCCTTGCGCATTGCGTTGAGTTCCCTCTCCATCTCCGTCATTATGTCGTACATGTCCTTGAATACCCTGTCTCCGAATATCATCTTCATCACCTCCAGTTATCAACTTTTAGTTGATTACCAATTTCTCATATACAGCACTTCTATATAAAATTTTCGCTAATTTGACGTGATAAGACGTGGCAGGAACAGACGTATCTATGAGAGAATCAACGCCTTGTGAAATAACCCCTATTTTCATTTTTGTGGAATTTTGGGAGATGCGAACATTGGCAGGTCTTCAACATCCCGTATAAGATGACTTCTCACCAGGAGATCATCCACAGAGAGGTAGATAAGGTAGAAATAAACACCCAGAAATACCAGTCCAAAGAATATTCCCAATGGCCAGAGAATTTTCAAATTATCTCTTGTTTTCAGATAATTGCCCTGCAAATACAAATCTCTGGTACTCCTTGAGAGAAACGCTATGAAAATATCCACAAATGCAAAGATTATGCCAACAAGTCCCCAGGGTAGCAGGAGTATGCCCCACAGTGCATTTATGCCTGCCACAAATATGGACAAAACTATGGCCATATCAAGCGATTCCCCCACCTTCTCAACACCCTTCATCACTATGTTCATAATTTTGCTCTTATTTAATATTTGCCATCAAAAAATTATTTATCGCCATTCCCATGTGCATGGGATGAGAACCCGAAAATTTGATGAGATAAGATCCGTTGAAATTGTGCCTAACTTTCAGAAAAAACCTTACGGCTCTGCACTCATAAGGCAGGGAGATACAGTTGTTCTCTGCTCTGCACAGGTTATCGAGAGCGTACCCGATTGGTTGAAGGCCCAGAACTCTGGGTGGCTCACAGCCGAATACTCTATGCTCCCCGGCTCCTCCGATACACGAATATTTCGCGATAGGGGCCATGTGAATGGACGGAGCAAAGAAATAGAGAGGATTATCGGAAGAACTCTCCGTGCAGCCGTGGACCTAACAAAACTCGGCCCGAGAACCATATGGATTGATTGTGATGTTATTCAGGCAGACGGGGGTACAAGAACCGCGAGCATAACCTGCGGATTCGTTGCACTATCCCTGGCTGTAAGAAGGCTTATGAGGGAGGGAAAGATAGCAGAAAACCCAATAATTCACAAGGTGGCAGCCATCAGCGCTGGTATTGTGGAGGGAAAGCCCATGCTGGACCTCGCCTACGAGGAAGATTCAAAGGCCGATGTGGATCTCAACGTGGCAATGAACGAGGAGGGAAAGTACATAGAAATTCAGGGCACATCTGAGAGAAGGGCACTCAGCAGAGAGGAGCTAAACGTTCTTCTGGATCTGGCAGAGAAGGGAATAAAAGAATTATTCAAGAAGCAAGAGGAGGCCCTTAATGTGTAGATTCGTGGCCGTATTGTCCAGAGAGGATATCAATTTACGCGAATATTTTAATTTCCTGAAAAAACAGGCAATTGGGGGAAAGAAGGCGCCCCACAGGGATGGCTTTGGATACTGGATACTGTCGGAAAAGGGAGAGCATTATTACAGAAAGACCGTACCCGCATGGGATTTCAAAGGTTCCATACCAAAGGGGCACGTTGCATTTTTTCACGCAAGAAAAAGGGGAAAAACCGGGGCTTCTGTGAGAATTGATAACGTTCACCCTTTCGTACACGGGGGTTCTGTATTCATGCACAATGGAGTGCTTCATATCCATAGACATCCCAGGGCTGTGGGAGATACAGATACTGAGAGTTTCTTCCTCACCCTGCTTGACCAGGGAATTGAAGAAGGGCTAAAACGCATAGTGGAAAATTATGAATTCACATCCCTGAATTTTGTGATGTACAGGGACGGAGATCTCCACGTGTTCAGGTTGGCCAGAAAAGCGGAGGATTACTACACCATATTCATAAAGGAAGATTCGGGTAAAATTGTGATTTCCACGGAGAATCTGGGGGCAGGATTTAGAGAGATTAGAAACGGGGAGATGGTTATAATCTCAAAAAATCTCAAGGTTCTTTCAGATTGTATTTTCCCAGATATGTGCCATTGAGAAGATACACCTCCATCTCACCCACCAATTTATTTCGGAAAAGTGGCCCAAGAGGTTTACCGAGGGCCGCACCAACAAGTGGATTGAATGCTGGGAGCACAACTATTTTTACATTCTTCCCATATTTTTTCACACCCTCATCACTTAAATTTCCACGCAAGAGGCATGGCATCTTGCTTGATTTACCCACAGAATCAAAAAATTCCATCTCCGGATGCATATGTCCCATAAGGAGGATATCGGCTGTCATAACATCCTCCTCAGGCCAGGAGTGTCCATGTATGAATCCGTATTTACCCATACGAAACCCCGTTGCGGGTTTGATTTCAAAATCAACCATCTCCTCAATACCACCATCGTGATTGCCCTTAACTGCCGTTATGGAGTATGGAAGATCCTGAAAAAAAGCATTCAATTCTCGGGGGGTGCGTAAAATACTGTGCTTCACATCACCCAATATTATGAGTTGCTCCGCACCATACCGCTCCATCAAAGTGATTATTCTTCCTTTCATACTCCTCCAGATGGGAGGCACGATTACTCCCCTCTCACGAAGTTCATCCTCGTAACCTATGTGAAGATCTGCAATAACCAGCGAATTTATATCTTCAAGGTAGATGGCACGATCTCTATCCACTTTCATGATTCACACCGTAACGCAAGAGCACCCCGTATCCAAGGGGTTTGCATTCCAGCAATTTCAATTTGATTACTTCTTCCGCAAATCTGGCACCCTTCCCCGATACAAGGGAGGGGGCATCTCCTCCTATGATCATAGAGCCAACAAATACGTTGAGTTCATCAACCAAACCTTCCCTCAAAAAAGAGGAAATCACCGTGCTTCCCCCCTCAACCATCACACTCCTTATCCCCCTCTTCCAGAGTTCTTCCATGAGGCAATGCAGATCCACACGATTTGAACCGCATCTTATTATCTCGGCTTTCAAATTTCTTGAAGGAGCATCCCTTGTGGTGGCAATTATTGTGGGTGCCGAATCATTCAGAACCCTCGCATTCTCAGGAATGCGCAATCTTGAATCAAGAACAACGCGCACAGGATTTTTAGCATTTGGCACAAACTTCTCCTTGACTGTGAGTTTCGGATTGTCAAGGAGCACCGTATTTATTCCCACGAGAATGGCATCCACCGAGGAACGGAGGTAATGAACCCTTCTGAAATCCTCTTCATCGCTTATCTTTATCCTCTTTCCCCCAACAAGGGCTATCTTTCCATCAACACTCATGGCTGCATTCACAATTATTCTGGGACGCATGATCTCACCTTCCAAACCGCCTCTGCCTCAACTGGTAATCCCTTATGGCCCTGAGAAAGTCAATCTTACGAAACGTGGGCCAGTAGATGTCTGCAAAGTAAAATTCACTGTAGGCGCTCTGCCAAAGTAGAAAATTGCTTATTCTCTCCTCGCCAGATGTGCGAAGTATCAGATCCGGATCCGGCAGTTCTGCGGTGTACAGGTGCTTTCTGACCTCATTTTCATCAATATCCTCAATTTTGAGTTTGCCCTCCTTCACCTCCTGGGCAATCTCCTTTATGGCCTTCACTATTTCCTCTCTTCCACCGTAGGCAATGGCTATGTTGAAAAAGAACTTATCATAATCCTTCGTTCTCTCCTCCGCGTAATATATGGCCCTTTGCAGGTCCTCTGGGAGAATCTCCCTCTGCCCGATGACCCTTATCCTTATCCCATTCTCATGCACCCTCTCGTCATCCGCCGCCCTCTTCAGGTTCTCAACAAAAAGGCGCATCAATTCAAGAACTTCCTCACGGCTCCTGCTGAAATTCTCTGTGGAGAAGGCATAAACAGTGAGTATCTTTATACCAACCTCCCTGCACCAGTCAATTACCTCCTCCAACTTATCACGACCCTTCATATGTCCATCTGTGGGCTTCATACCCAGTTCCCTTGCAAATCTGCGATTTCCATCCATGATTATGCCAACATGCCTCGGGATCTTTCCCTCCTTCACGATCTTCAAAAGTTTCTTCTCGTACGCCTTGTAGGCAGTTTCCACTAGTCCTTGGGTAAAATCCATTGCCCCATTATTCCCTTTATTTTATTTATTTCTTTTCCTTGGAGGATGAATATGAGCACATCGCCCTTCCTCAGCACCTCATTTGGACCCGGTTTCTTTATAAATTTATCACCTCTCTTTATACCCACAATAATTCCAATTTTCCTGCGTATATCCGTGTCTTTTATTCTCTTGCCGGAGTACCTATCGGGCAGGTTCAATCCAACAATCCTCAAATCTCCGGAAATCATTATTCTATCTACGAAAGAGGCAACTCTGGGGGAGAGAAGGAATCTAAGAATCTCCCTACCAACAATCTCACTCTCAAGCACAGCATAATCAGCGCCTGCCTGATAGGCCTTTCTGACATTTTCAGCCCTACTAACTATGACCGCCACCTTTATCCCCGGATTGAGTTTCTTTGCCAGAAGCGTTATGTATATGTTTTTCTCATCACTTCCAGTGGCGGCAATGAGCACTTTTTCCCTCTCAATTCCTGCCTTCAAGAGCACCTCCTCCCTGCAGGGGTCTCCCCTTATTACCCCCTCCCCCTCAGCATTCTCATCTATAATCGTGCCTCCAAGTCGCCTGGTTAAATCGTTGTAACCACATAATATCATCCAGATACCCCCTTCAAAAGTATAACCACGTCTCCTGGATGGAGCATGAACTGTGGGGCTGGATTTACAAATAACTCCCCACTCCTGTAAACCCCTATTATGATGGCATTCTTCATCCCCTTACCCATTTCCATCACTGTGGTTTCACTTTCAATTCTTTTTTCCAAAATTTGGGTGTCCCTGAATATCTCCCCCGTAAACTGATGGGTGAGATCCTCGTTCACCCAGTGAGATATGAAGGAACCTATTATTTCGTCCTTTCTTATCACAAAATTTGCCCCACTCTTTTTCAGTATATCTCCTGCGCCTGCATTCTCGGCAAGGGCTATTATGTTCAATCTCTCATTCATATTCCTCGCCGTGAGCGTGGTAACGGTATTATTCTCGCTGCTCCCTATTGCAAGCAGGGCTCTGGCCCTGCCTATGTTGGCCTTCATAAGATTTTCCATCTCTGTGGGTTTGCCAATCACGGCTGGGTAACTTGAAGGGGCATTTTCATCCACGATCACGAAGGGTATGCCCAGCAAATCCAGTTCCTCCACTATTATATCCGCCACATCATTGTATCCTGCAATTATAATATGGGCGTCCTCCGGAACTGGCAGTTTCTCACCATGCACCGCACTCTTCACCTTCAACTCTATCCAGGGACCAAGAAGTGCCTGAATACCCCCGAAAATCACGCCAAGCCCGAAGATTAGGTAAATTATGGTGAACCACTTACCCACCTCGCTTTGCAGGTCCACACCTGCAGGATAATGACCCAGGGTGGATATGGTGACAACACTGAAGTATATGGCATTGGTAAGGCTCGCACTCTGATGCTCCACAAAAACCTTTATGAGTACATAGCCCAAACTTCCCAGCAGTATGGTGGTTATAACCATAAGGATGAAGAGAATCAGGCGGTTCTTGAGAGGAAATGATGAAATCATCGGGAGTATATAATCATCAACAATTTAGATTTTATCCCTGATATTGTAGGGAAAATTAATAAATATTGATTATGCAATTCCCCCACGTTATGGGAATGAAAACTTACCTAAAGATAACCTTCAACAGCGAAGGAGCAAACCCCAGCGAGATCATGAGCAGACTACAGTCTCTTGGGTTCAAGCCAATAACTGGTACCTACGATATGGTCTATGAATGGGACAATGGGGCAACGGTGAAGGACGCAATCTGGTTCGCAGATAAGGTGCACGAAACACTCAGGGGATACAACGTCCTGTTCCAGCTGGAAACAATATCGGAATGATCATCTATAGGGATATCTTTTGTAAGTCCCACATTTAAGGCATTTTATCACAACCTTTCCCTTTTTAAGTCTCACCTGCGCCGTTTTTCCGGGTAGCAGTAAACTATGGCATTTCTTGCAAATCCTCATCTTCATATACCTTGGAAGACGCACGTTGTACTTACGAGATAAATTCAAAATGTGCTCCACATACCTTCTGGCAAGTTCTTCATCGCCCTCCATGGCCTCATTCCGGGCCAGTTCGTAAAGAATTTTTATCCTTTCCCTTGCAATTCGCTGCATGTATTTTTTCCTTTGATTCACACAATCTCTACGCACACAACATTAAAAAACTTTGCCATTTACAGCATTTGCGAATAATCGATTAAATGTAAATAAATTTATAAAAGCGTGCTACACGGCTTCTCAATGTAATTCTAACAAAAAAATATTTATACAAGAATGGCAATACCTTCATTGGGGTGACGAAAAATGGTAGGAATTAGTGAGTTGGCAAAAACTGTTGCCAAGGAGACTGGAGTGAGTCAGAAGCAGGCAAGAGCAGTGATAAAGGAGTTTATTAAGCAGGTCGTTGAGCAGGTGAACAAAGGAAACAAGGTAAATCTCGTTGGATTTGGAATATTTGAACGCCGTGTCCAGAAGGCAAGAAAGGCAAGAAACCCGCGCACAAAGGAAGTTATTAACGTTCCTGAGAAGAAGAAATTTGTGTTCAGGGCATCCAGCAAGATAAAGTACCTCTAAATATTTTAAAATCCATTCTATTTTTTTATTTTCACCCTTGTAAATTTTGCACTTTTACCAAGCACA
Organism: Candidatus Aciduliprofundum sp. HYA1; assembly: GCF_056175085.1. NCBI lineage: Archaea > Methanobacteriati > Thermoplasmatota > Candidatus Aciduliprofundum > Candidatus Aciduliprofundum sp. HYA1. Next base: position 444,304 of record NZ_CM149694.1, on the reverse strand, counting down.
TATCCCATCAAATTCCCGTAATTTATCATTGATAGAAATACTATCTCCGTATCTTTTAGGAGATGCGCATATTTCTTTAATTTTTCAATCTTGCCCTTCATACCGGAGGTGACATCTATCCCAGCAGAACCAGATATATGGGCCCTGTTCTGTATATCATCCAAGCTTATCTCCCTTATCAACCGGGCATTCTCGTTGGTCTTCGGATCATCGGTGTAAATTCCATCCACATCGGAGACGAAGATCAAGCGTCTTGCATTCAACCTTGCTGCCAGGTGCAGGGCAATGGTGTCTCCCGAACAAACAGAGAAACCCCTACTCTCGTCGTACACCATATCTCCCCCTATCAGAGGCACCATGCCAAGATTCAGAAATTTCTCAATGGGCTCGCTGTAAAATTCCTTTATTTTTTCGTTTTCAGCAACAGTAACGCTGCTGGGAAGGAATATCATGGCCGGTATGCCCTGGCTCCGAAGGGCATCCGCCAGTTTTGTTCTCAGAATAAAAACGAGGGACTGGGTATGGGCAAGGTTTATCAGATCCTCCTCGCGCCCATAACCCCTGTAAAGATGATATTCCTTGACCGGAGGATGACCGAAGGAGCCCACACCATGCACTATTATCATTCTCTCAAATACCTCCCCCAGTTCCCTCCCAATTTCCCTAATTCTCTCTTCCATCAAGGAATATGGCCTGGCCTTATCGGTGAGCACCGAGCCTCCGAGTTTTATAACAGTAAGATCGGGAAGGGGAAGGGCGGGCATCACAATCCCCAGAAGGGTTCCCAGAAGGTGTGTATTCCCGGCCAGAGACCCAGAGCGATCAGTATTATCCCCACCACAATCACGGAAGCTGGTATGATTATATTATCCACGTCGTGGGGGCTGAATAGTTCAACTACCATGGCAACTATGGAGATGATCAAAATGGGCACAAACCACTGGGCCACAGTTCCAATGCTGTAGGTGTATACAAGATTTCCGGAGGAGTAAACGCCCGCACCCATCAATCCGTAAAGGAAAATCATGAACAAAGTAAGCACAAATCCAATAAGAAACATTCCGAGCAGGGAGCCCTCAATTGTCTTTGTTCCTGCAGGAACCTTCAACTTCCTCTTCCCATAATTCCTTCCAATTATATCGGCAAAACCATCACCGAAGGCAAGGATGGAGAAGGATACAAGTGCAAGGGGATGTGTCCACCAGAGAAGTGAGACGAAGATCATTATCAGGGTGTAGTAGAAGGTTCCCCTGAGCAACTCCCTGGGATCTCCAGAGCGGGACATTGTGTTGACAAAGGCCTCGTCCTTTGATATCCCAAGCCCAATTGTTAGAAATTTCAAGGCGAAAATGAGGGGCACTATGGAGGCTATGATTGGCGAATACCAGGAGCCAGAGTAAAAGGGAAAGAAAAACACATAAATCGGTGCTGCAAATGTGTGTATGACCTTTCTGGATACGTTGATGCTCAGTTTCCCCGAGTTTCTGAGTTTATCGTTTATGCCTATCAGTGCAAAAATTGCCACGAGGGTTATGAAAAAGGAAATTATATCCTCCACTATCGGTATCCCTATGAAAGCAAGCAAACCCATTTTTAAGCCTCCTTAAAAAAGATATGAAAGAGGAAGTATATAATTTTTCGCAAAAATCACAGGTACTTTGACTCCACGTACCTTATGAAGTACTCCGGATTGAAATCTTCTCCAAGGCTCTTTCTCAAAAGCTCCTTTGGAGGATAGATTGAGCCGTACCTGTGGACCTTATCCCTGAGCCAGTCCTTTATGGGCTGGAAATTGCCATTCTTTATTGAATCCTCTATATTTATGTCCCTTCTCATATGCTCTGCTATCTGGGCTGCCAGCATTGTACCTATGGAGTAGGTTGGGAAATAACCTATTGTGCCATGGGCCCAGTGTATGTCCTGGAGTATGCCCTCCGCATAGTTCTTCGGTCTTATTCCCAGGAGATTCTCCATCTCATCATTCCACAGTTCGGGCAGATCCTTTGCATCAATGCCCTCGTTGATCATTATCTTCTCCAGTTTGAAGCGAAGAAGTATGTGGAAATTGTAGGTCACAACATCCGCCTCCGTCCTTATGTAATCCGGACGCACAATGTTCATGTACCAGTAGATGTCCTCAGGAGTGTAATCCCTTATGCCTGCCAAGTTTTCATTCAGAACAGGGTAAATCAGTTCTGCAAATTCCATGCTCCTTCCAACAATGTTTTCCCAGAACCGGGACTGGGACTCGTGAATACCCAGGGACACTCCTCCAATTATGGGTGTGAACATGAATCTCTCATCCTGCTGCAATTCGTAAAGGGCATGGCCAAACTCGTGCACAGTGCTCAGTATAGTGCGGCGAAAATCAACTCCCTCGTACCTTGTGGTTATTCTCACATCCTTCAGACCGAACTCGGTGGTGAATGGGTGGGCAGAAACATCCATGCGGGAGCGCACACCCAGAGGAAATCCAAACATCTCCAAAATTTTTCTGTTCACCTTCTCCATGCTCGCACGCTCGTACTTCAGCTTCTCAAGGGGATGCTCCCTTGGAACCTTCTCTTCGCTCAAAATTCTGTCAAGTATGGGTTTGAGTTTCCTTTCAACCACATCAAACATCCTCTCAACATCCTCGGTTGTCAGGCCCTCTTCAAAGAGGTCCAGCAGGGCATCGTAGGGATACTTTTCATAGCCGAGATAATCCGCAGCCCTCTTTCCTAAATCCATTATTTTATCGAGCCAAGGCGCAAATTTGTCGTAATCGTTCTTCTCCCTGGCCTCCTTCCACACGGCGGTAGCTCTGCTCGTTGTCTCGCTCAATTCCTTGACAAACTCTGGAGGGAATGAACTTTCAATCTTTATTCTTCTCTTTAACACCCTGACAACTCCTCTTTCGTACTCGTTGAGTCCCTCAATACCGTCGGCACGGTTCACAAGTTCCACGAATTCCGGTTTAAGAAGAAACTCCTGGGACAGGATTGCAAGTTCTCCCTCGGCAACGCTCCTTTCAGTTATGCCCTCCTTGGGCATGTTAACCTCCATATCCCAGCCAAGCACCGAGGATGCATGGCCGATGGCCCAGATTCTCCTGTACTTCTCAAGAATTTTCCTTATTACCTCATTCTCAAACACCATTTGAATCACCATGCAAGCATGGCATTCCATTAGATAAACTTAATCGTGCTATTATTTAGCAATGGAAATATTTAATTCCTTTAATTCCTTTTCGCACCTATGTTCTCAAACAGGGTGAAGAACATTGAACTCTCGGGCATAAGAAAGATTTTTGATATGGCCCAGGGAGAGGTCATCAATCTCGGTCTTGGTGAACCCGATTTTCAGCCCCCGCCTGAGGCCCTGGATGCAATAAGGGAAGCGGTGGAAAGGGGCTACAACAAATATGGGCCCTCTAAGGGATTTCCGGAACTTCGAGAGGCCATTGCCGAGAAATTCTCAAAATACGCGGATATAAATGCCGATAATGTCCTTGTAACCGTGGGAGCAACGGAAGGGATGCTTGCCACCATGCTCTCCCTAATAAACCCGGGTGACGAGGTCCTGTACCCAGATCCGGGCTTCGTGCTCTACAAGCCCCATACGGTCATTGCAGAGGGAAGGCCCGTTGCCTACCCAATCCTGCAGGAGAACGATTTCATGCCCACGCAGGAGGATCTGCAGCAGAGGATAACGAAGAAAACGAAGGCCATAATTCTGAACTATCCAAACAATCCAACGGGAGGAATAATTGACGAGGAGCACATAAAAATGGTGGTGGACATTGCGGAGGATAACGATCTGATAATAATTTCCGATGAGGTTTACTTCAACATAATCTACGAGGGTGCACCCAGAACATTTCTGGGAAGATACGATAAACTCATCTTCTTGAACTCATTCTCCAAGGAGTTCGCCATGACGGGATGGCGCCTTGGATATTTGATCGGCCCGAAAGAATACATAGAGCAGATAGGAAAGATCCACTACTACTCTGTGGCCTGCCCACAGAGCCCCATAGAATACGCTGCCCTGACAGCAATCAGGAAGAGCAAATACTACTCAGACATGATGGTGGAGAAATTCAGGAGAAGAAGGGACCTGATATACGAGTTGCTCAGTAATATGGATGGCGTGCGGCCTAATTTCCCGCGGGGCGCGTTTTACATATTCCCAAAAATAGAACTTGATGCTGATCCGGTGGATATCGTGAAGGAAGTCGTGAAAAGGGGCGTTCTGTGCACCCCTGGAAACGCCTTTGGAAATATAGGCACGCAGCACATTCGCTTCTCCTACGCTGCCAGCGAGGAGGACATAAGGAAGGGTATGGAGATATTTGACTCCGTGCTCGAAAAGTTCAGATGAGCATAACGAAACCTTTTATTTTCTCTTTCCATACCTATTTCCGGTGATAAGATGAACGGTTACGGTAGAATTTTGAGGATAAATCTCAATGATGGAAGTGTGAGAAACGAGGAATTGCCCCCCGAGATTGCAAGGAAATTCCTTGGTGGATTGGGAATTGCCGCCTATTACCTCTACAAGGAGGTCCCCAAGGGTGCAGATCCCCTGGGTGAGGAGAACAAGATATTCATCGCCCCAGGCCTATTAACTCCCTTTGGAGTGCCAACAGCATCCAAAACATCTCTGACCTCCAAGTCCCCACTCACCGGCGGATTTGGACGCACAGTTGTTGGAGCTCCAATGGGCGTGGAGCTCAAGAAGGCGGGGTACGAGATGCTCATAATTGAGGGAAAGAGCGATGAACCCGTGATCATAAGAATTGAGGATGATAATGTGAGCATAGAGCCCGCCCAGGACCTTTGGGGCCTGAATACGAGGGAAACACAGAAAAAATTGAAGGAGAAATACGGAAAGGTGAGCACCGCCGTGATAGGCCCTGCTGGAGAGAATCTGAGCAGGATCAGCGGTATAGATTTTGAGGAGAGGCAGGCCGCGAGGAACGGTATAGGTGCGGTTTTTGGAGCGAAGAAATTGAAGGGCATAGTTGTAAGGGGCACCAAGAAGCCCGAGCCGTACGATGCTGCAAAATTGAGAAAGCTCATAGCCAAGTGGGCCAAGATAATAAAGGATCATCCAGCCACCAAGGACGATATGGGCTACGGAAGCGGAGAATTTTTGAGATGGATGAATCTGGAGCGCGGCACATTTCCAACGAGAAACTGGCAGTGGGGTTACTTCCAGAGTTTCTACGACAAGGCCAAGGAGGGCGAACTTCTGGGCATAGACCCATATTACTGGGTTCCAAAGTTCAGGAGCGGTAGGAACCCCTGCCCCAACTGTACCAAGCCATGCTCCCAGGTGTTCAAACTCACAAAGTATATGCCTGGAGTGGAAACGGACGGACCTGAATATGAGACCCTCTACTCACTGGGTGGAGAACTGGAAATTGATGATCCCGAGGCCGTGGCTTACCTGAATCTGCTCTGCGATCTGTACGGACTGGATACCATAAGCGCCGGTGTGACCATCGGCTGGGCCATGGAAGCCTATGAAAGAGGATTGCTCACAAAGGAAGACACCGACGGCCTTGATCTGAGATTTGGAAATGTAGAGGCTGCAGCGGAGGCACTTCGCAAAATGGCCTACCGCGAGGGAAATCTGGGCAAATTGCTTGCGGATGGAAGCAAGAGAGCCGCCGAAAGATTGGGGAAGGGAAGCGAGAAATTCGCCATACATGTGAAGGGCCAGGAATTGCCTGCATACGATGTACGCGGCATAAAGGGAATGGCGCTCGCAATGGCCGTATCCTACCGTGGTGCATGCCACCTCACCGCCGGCGTGTATGGCACAGAACTTGTGGGCAGGTGGTGGAAGTTTGATGGCATAGATAGGTTAAGCGCGGAGAACAAGGGATTTGAGGTGAAAACCCACGAGGATCTCATGCAGGTGTATGATGCCCTCGGTGTCTGCAAGTTCTCACGCCACATGTACTTCCTTGAAGGATTTCCGGAACTGATTCACGCAGTAACTGGATTTGAAATGAGCAACGCCGAATTGATGGTCATTGGAGAGCGCATATACAATGTTGCCCGTGCCTTCAATGCCCGTGAGGGATTCGATCGCAAGGATGATACCCTGCCATGGAGAATTCTGCACGAGCCCATACCAAAGGGCAAGAGTGCTGGCGCCTATGTGAAGCCCAAGGAACTTGAGCATATGCTGGACGAGTACTATCAGGCCAGGGGCTGGAGTGAGGATGGAATACCCACCAAGGCCAAGCTCGTTTCCCTGGATCTGGAGGATATTGCAGAGGAAATCGGCGTGGGTCATTAGGCCCTTTTTCCCAATTTTCTTGATTTTAGCAGTCGCGTATATTGTAAAACCTCTTTGCATCATTGCGCAATTGGTGGAACGTATGATATACGCAGGCACTCTTGCCTGGTTTCTTCCGCTACACCTCTGATTTCCCAGATAACTTAATTATTTTATACCTCACAAACATGCCAAATTATGGAGGACATTTACATCTACGACACGCTCAGCGGCGAGAAAAGGAAGTTTGAGTCCGTTCATCCGGGAAGGGTGGGCATTTACGTTTGCGGACCAACCACCTACGATTATGCACACATAGGCCACGCAAGGCCCGCAATTCTGTTTGACGTCCTTAGGAGATTTCTGGAATATATGGGCTACGATGTTGTCCTCATATCCAACATAACCGACGTGGATGACAAGATAATAAACAAGGCAAACGAACTGGGCAAGGATCCCATAGAGATGGCCCACTACTACGCCCAGGAGTACCTGAAAGACATGGACGCTTTGAGGGTGCGCCGTCCAAACATCATACCCAAGGCCACGAGGCACATGGGGGAGATCATAAATCTCGTGAAAACCCTCATTGAGAGGGGCTACGCCTATGAGAGTGGTGGAGATGTGTATTTCTCCGTTGAAAAATTCAAGGATTACGGCAAATTATCACACAGAAAAATGGAGGATATGCTGGCCGGGGCAAGGGTTGAGGTGAGCGATAAGAAACGCAACCCCCTCGATTTTGCCCTGTGGAAATCCGCCAAGCCCGGAGAGCCCTCATGGTCCTCTCCCTGGGGTCCAGGAAGACCTGGCTGGCACATAGAATGCAGTGCGATGAGCATGACCTATCTCGGCCCAACCCTGGATATCCATGGTGGCGGTGCAGATTTGATTTTCCCCCACCACGAGAACGAGATTGCCCAGAGCGAAGCCGCAACGGGCAAGCCCTTTGCAAGGTACTGGATGCATGTTGGTCTGGTGAGATTTGAGAAGGAAAAAATGAGCAAGAGCATAGGCAACGTGTTCCTCGTTCGGGACTTCCTCAAAAAGTATCCGCCCGAGGTGCTGCGTCTCATGTACCTGAACTCCCATTACCGCAAGCCCTACGATTTCAGTGAGAAGAACATTGCAGATTCCCTTCCACTTCTTGAAAAAATATGGAGCACATACCAAATACTGAAAAAATCGGCCAATGAGGGGGATGCATCAGAGCAGGTGAAAAGGAGAATAGGGGATGCGAGGAAGAGCATAATTTCGGCTCTCAGCGATGATTTCAACACCAGGGAAGCCATGGCGGCGTACCTTAACTTTGTGACCCAAGCAAAGGACCTTCGGGGTCCAGATGCGAGGGCAGCCCTTGAGTTCCTTGAAGAGATGGATTACATATTTGACCTGCTGCCCAGATCCAAGGGAGAAGATAGGGAGGAAGAACTCATAAAACTGCTTCTTGAAGTGAGGAGCGAGGAGCGCAGGAGAAAGAACTACGATATTGCGGATTATATCCGGGAGCAACTGGAAAAAATTGGAATAAAGATAGAGGATACAAAAGAGGGAACCAGGTGGTACCTCATTTAAGCGTCCCTTATTCCCTCCTCAACTATTTTTATGACAACCTCCCCATCGGGCAGTGCCGGGGAATCTATGAGCCGTGCAACCCTCTTATTGCCCCTGCTCTTGCGAAGGTATATGCGATAGGTGGCGGTGTGCCCCACAATGTGGCCCCCAATGGGCTGGGTCGGATCTCCAAACATCATGCCCGGGTTTGCGGCCACCTGGTTTGTCACTGCCACAACGGCGTTGTTGAGATCTGCAAATTTCAAAAGGTCGTGCATATGCTTGTTGAGCAACTGCTGTCTCTCTGCCAGAGAGCCCCTACCAACATACTCGGCACGAAAATGAGCGGTCAGAGAATCCACGATGAGGAGACGAACAGGATATTCCTTCGCCAGTTCCATGGCCTTGTCAACAAGGAGAATCTGGTGGTTGGAGTTGAAGGCCCTTGCCACATGTATCTTCTTGAGTGCCTCAATGGGATCAAGTCCAAGGGCCTCTGCCATCTGCTTTATCCTTTCAGGCCTGAACGTGTTTTCCGTGTCAATGTATATGGCATGCCCCTCCAGACCCCCCTTATCAGCGGGTAACTGGACATTTACGGCAAGTTGATGCATTATCTGCGTCTTACCTGAGCCGAACTCTCCGAAAAACTCAGTTATAGCCTGGGTTTCAAGACCTCCACCAAGGAGCCTGTCAAATTCGGGAGAGCCTGTTGTGAGTTTTGTAACATTCTTTCTACGTTCGTAGATAACATCACCCGTTTCAAAGCCCCCAACATTGGCGTACTTCCTGGCGGCTAGAATTATCTTCTGCGCCACGCCCTCACCTATACCTGCAACATCGGCAAGGTCCTTTGGAGATGCCACTGCAAGTTCAATCAAATCCGTATAACCGGCATCACGCAGTTTCTCGGCCGTGGTTGGCCCCACACCGGGCAAATCCTCCAGGGTGAATTCCTCTTTCTCTTCCTTCTTTTTTGTCAAATCAATCACCTTCAATATCCTATGCATATTGGTTTATTAATCTTTTCACAGCCACCTGGATATGTATTTGACGAGATCAACCACGCGGGCAGCATAGCCGTACTCGTTATCGTACCAGGCGAGCACCTTGACGAGGTTTCCCCGCACGTAGGTCTCAGAGGCATCGTACATGGCACTGTGGGGATTGCCCTTGAAATCTGAGGACACGAGGGGCTCATCCACGTACTGCAATATACCCTTCAATTCTCCTTCGGCTGCACGCCTGAACGCCGCACGCACCTCATCCTCCGTAACAGGTTTCTCAACCTCGACCACGAGATCCACAATGCTCACAGTGCTGGTTGGCACGCGAATTGATATGCCGTGCATCTTTCCATCCAGTTCGGGAAGCACCAGCCCGATGGCCTTGGCCGCACCCGTGGTTGTGGGTATGATGTTCTGAGCCGCTGCCCTTGCCCTGCGAAGATCCCTGTGGGGAAGATCCAAAACGCGCTGATCATTTGTGTATGAATGCACCGTTGTCATAAGCCCGTACTTTATTCCAAAATTCTCGTGGAGAACCTTGGCCACGGGAGCAAGGCAATTCGTCGTGCAGGATGCGTTGCTTATAACATCGTGCCTCTCTGGATCGTACATCTCGTGGTTCACCCCGAGCACGAGGGTAACATCCGCAGGCTCACCCTTGCTCGGGGCTGTGATTATAACCTTCTTCGCTCCTGCTTTCAGATGCTTTGCCGCCTTGTCCCGCGAGCGGAAAACTCCGGTGCTTTCAACCACAACGTCCACGTTGAGATCCTTCCAGGGCAATTTTTCCGGATCTCGCTCGCTGAAAACAGGTATTTCGCGGCCATTGACGATTATGCTGTTCTCCGTGTGCTCAACCTCACCTTCAAATCTTCCATAGTTTGTGTCATATTTCAGCAGGTGCGCCAGTGTGCGCGCATCAGTTATGTCGTTTATGGCCACTATGTCCAAGTCGCGATGACCTATGCGGAAAACAAGACGGCCAATTCTCCCAAACCCGTTTATTGCAACCCTCACCACATTATCACCAAAGCATAATCATATTGGGGTATTAAATGTTTATCTCCTAAACTAGAGAAGCTTCGCAAGTGCCTTTATCTCCTTATTAGTCACATGCGTGTAATCTGAGTAGTTTTCAGGTATTTGTGGCCGAGTAACTGCTGTATGTACCCGATATCTGCCCCTGATTCAAGAAGATGCGTTGCGAATGAGTGGCGCAGGGTGTGCGGAACTCTTCGCCTGCTATCGCAGGCTCGCCCTTCGGATCTGCTAACAAGCGGCTATCTGGCTTCGACGACTTCAGATGTCCACAAAAACACAACTTCGCAAATTTTAAATCCGTTGCGATGATTTAGGCACGGTGATAAGATGAGCAAGATAACCATAAGTCTGATTAAGGCGGATGTCGGGGGCTGGCCCGGACATTCCACGGTACATCCAGATCTGATTGAAACGGCAAAGGAGGCCCTGCAGAAGGCGAAGGATGAGCACATCCTCGAGGATTTCCACGTTACGGGCGTGGGAGACGACCTGCAACTCATAATGACCCACCGCAAGGGTGTGGATAGCGAGGAGATTCACAAACTTGCGTGGAACACATTCGAGAAGGCCACCGCAGTTGCCAAGGAACTGAAACTCTACGGAGCAGGCCAGGATCTGCTGAAGGATGCATTCAGCGGAAACATACGCGGTATGGGTCCTGGTATAGCGGAGATGGAGATAACAGAGAGGAAGAGCGAGCCAATAGTGGCCTTCATGATGGACAAGACAGAGCCGGGAGCGTTCAACCTGCCCATATACAGAATATTTGGAGATCCCTTCAACACTGCGGGACTCGTTATTGATCCCAGCATGCACGATGGATTCAGATTCGAGGTATGGGACATAATGGAGCATAAAAAGGTGATACTTCACACCCCGGCTGAGATGTACGATCTTCTCGCGTTGATAGGGGCCAAGAGCAGGTACGTGATCAAGAGAGTTTACGCTGCGGAGAGCAATCCCAAGGTCAAGGGCGAGGTTGTGGCCGTTGTGAGCACGGAAAAACTCTATCAGATTGCCGGAGAGTACGTGGGCAAGGACGATCCCGTGGCCCTTGTGAGGGCACAGAGCGGTTGCCCCGCCCTGGGAGAAGTGCTTGAGCCCTTCGCATTCCCCCATTTGGTTTCTGGGTGGATGCGCGGTTCCCACAATGGCCCGCTCATGCCCGTGAGCATAAAGCAGGCACACTGCACTAGATTCGATGGACCTCCCCGCGTGGCAGCCCTGGGATTCCAGATCGCGAATGGCAGGCTTGTTGGTCCTGTGGATCTATTTGACGATCCTGCATTCGACCGCGCAAGGGAAACTGCCGAGTACATAGCAGATTACATGCGCAGGCACGGCCCATTCGAGCCGCATCGCCTCCCTCTGGAGGACATGGAGTACACCACATTGCCCAAGGTGCTCAAGAAGTTGCAGGATAGGTTTGAATCCCTCTGATCCCTCTTTATTTTTGATTACCCGAATCTGTTTAATTAAGTTTAAATATGTTCTCCCTATCCTTAACCCGTGAAACTCAGTGAACTCAAACCCGGGGAGACAGGCGTTGTTACGAAGGTTGGCGGTTCAGGTGCAATACACCGTAGGCTGCTATCCATGGGTATACTCCCCGGCACTGTTATCAGGGTTGCCCGATACTCTCCATTCGGAGATCCGATTGAGTGCGAGGTAAGGGGTGTTTTTGTATCCCTAAGGAAGAGTGAGGCCGATTACATAGAGATTGATAGAATTGTGCCTCTTCATCTTGTACCTGCGGGGGAGAGGGTTAGGGTGGTAATTCTTGATGGAGGTATGGGATTCATAAGAAACATGGCCAGAATTGGAATATCCCCAGGCAAATTTGTGGAGATTCTGAGACCCTGCTGCCCCATGGTCGTGAGAACTGAGGTGGGAGAGTTTTACGTAGGAAGGGGAGAGGCGTACAGAATCTATGTGAGGTGATTCTGTGCTCATAGCCCTGGCAGGGAACCCCAATACGGGAAAAACGAGTTTGTTCAACGCAATTACCGGGGCGCATCAGCACATAGGCAACTGGCCTGGTGTGACCGTGGAGAAGAAGGAGGGCACTGTAACATTTGAGGGAAAGAAAATAACCATTGTGGACCTGCCGGGCACGTATTCCCTCACAGCCTACTCCCTTGAGGAGATCATAACCAGAAATTTCATACTTGAGGAGGAGCCGGATGTCGTAATAGATGTGATTGATGCCACCAATCTGGAGAGGAATCTCTACCTTCTAACGGAACTCATGGAACTCACGGACAGGATAGTCGTGGCTCTCAACATGTTTGACGAGGCAAAGAAGAAGTACAAATTGGACGTGGATAAGATGCGCTCCCTCCTCGGGCTTCCTGTGGTACCAACCGTGGCAATAAGGGGGCAGGGAATCAAGGAACTTCTGCATCAGGCCATGCACGGCAAGTTCTCTGCAAAAAAAATCTACTACCCCGAGGATGTGGAGAGAAGAATCTCACTCCTAAAGGAAAAATTAAAGGACCTGGGCTTGAAGAATCCTAGGTGGCACGCGATAAAATTGATTGAGAACGATGTGGAGGTGCGCAAAAAGATTGCGGGCCTAGGGGGAAGGGATATCCTGCACCTTGCCGAGCACTTGAGGCACGAAATTGAGGACATTTACGGGGATGACATAGAAACGCTTATGGCCTCATTCAGGTATTCCTTTGCCCACGGACTGTTCCACGAGGTTGCCGTTCCCATTAATGTGGGTGGTGTGACCATAACGGATATGATTGACCATGTGGTTGCCCACAAAATATTCGGATTGCCCATATTCCTCGTTATTCTTTACCTCTCATTTGAGTTCGTGTTCACCGTTGCCGCTCCGTTTCAGGACGCCATTGATTTCATATTCAACGGAAAGGATGTTGCCGGCGGCCATATAAATGGGCTCATTGACCTATCATACAAGTGGATGTCCTCCTTCATGCCATCCTGGGCATCTTCCTTTATAAACTACGGAATGTTCAGGGGCCTTGCCGCAGTGCTCACATTCACGCCCATAATAATGCTCTTGTTCCTCATATTGTCCATCTTGGAGGACTCGGGCTATCTTGCAAGGGTTGCATTCCTGATGGACAGGATTATGAGAAAAATAGGAATGGAGGGGCGCGGGGTCATATCCCTAATGCTGGGCTTTGGCTGCAACGTGCCAGCCGTTATGAGCACGAGAGCCCTTAAAAATGAGAGGGAGAGGAAATTGAGCATTGCACTCAACCCGCTAATTCCCTGCGGTGCACGTATACAGGTGTTTGCATTTCTGACTTCCATATTCTTTGCACGGCATCAGGCACTTGTGCTCTGGTCCCTTCTCCTGCTCTCAATGCTCGTTGTTGCCCTTCTCGGTTACATCTACAGCAAAACCATATTCAAGGGCAGGGCAGAGCCATTCGTGATGGAACTTCCACCCTACAGAGTGCCCTCTGTGAAGGGAATACTGATTCATATGTGGGAGAAAAGCGAGGGATTTCTTCGCAAGGCCGGAACAATAATAATAGGGGCTGCCGGGATAATCTGGCTCCTGGCCGCACTGCCATGGGGAGTGAAGTTTGGGGGCCCTGAAAGTTACATTGGCCAATTTGCAAAATTTATGGCACCGTTGGGCGCGCCCTTTGGCATCACCCCAGAGGCCATAATAGCACTGTTCTTCGGATTCTTCGCAAAGGAAGTCGTGATAACCGCATTTTACTCCCTCTATCAGACCAAGGCGGCCATGCTGGCAGCCATGACCCCTCTCCAGGCCTATTCTCTTCTGGCGTTCATCCTGTTCTACACACCATGCGTGGCCACACTTGCCACAATATACAATGAGACGAGAAGCAAAAAATTCGTTCTTTTCGTGATCGCTGAAGGATTTGCCCTCGCAATGATTTTCTCCTTCCTGATTTACAACATTGGCTCACTTCTGGGGGTGGGCTCTTGAAAATGGAAAGAAAGGTGCTTTTATCCGTTATATACTCCTCGGCCCTCTCAATATTCGCAATCATACTGGGAATTCTTGAAATTCTATCATTTATTGGCTTAAAATTGTGGGGGGCACCTCCAGACGTGATGGGCGGGTTCTCTCTGATTGTGGCTTCAACCCTGATCCTGTACGGGGCAAAGAACACTGTTAAGATGCTATACGACGGGCTCTCCTTTTACATCGTGGGCCTTTCGCTGCTCATAGGCATAGGTCTGCTCCAAACACTCATAGTTCTGGCAAATATTCTTGATTATTACATACTATGCATCGGGGAATCTTGTGCACCCTACTCCACACCACCCCGTCCCGAAGTTTACATGTTCTTCCTCGCCCTGCTGGGACTTTATCCGTTCTTCGTACGGTGGCATTTCAGGAGGAAAGAGCCATGATCAAGGATGTGCTCCGGGGCATAAATGCTGGGAAAACCCTTGCACAGATTGCAGAGGAACTCAATATGGAATATTCTGCCCTCCTCGGAATGGTTGGGCAACTTGAGAAGATGGGTTATCTCCATTCATCGGAGCGGAGCGAGAGCGAGTTGGTTATGTGCAAAACCTGCGCCCTTTACAGGGTGTGTTCAAAGCGCGGACTCAAGATCTATTATCTCACGGATAAGGGAAAGAGGGCGATAAAATAATTAAGCATGTTCCCCTTCTTCTTATTATGAAAATAGGGATAATAAGTGATACCCACGACAACATTGAATCCGCAAAAAGGGCGGCCAGCATATTCAGGGAGGAAAACGTGGATTACGTATTTCATCTGGGTGACTTTGTGGCACCCTTCACCCTGAGAGTATTTGAGGGCTTGAAACTCTACGGAGTTTTTGGAAACAACGATGGAGAGAGGTTGCTTCTTTCCAGGGTCGCAGAGGATCTGAATTTTGTAATATCGGAGGCACCCTTTGAGATGAATATAGAAGGAAAGAAATTCCTTCTTCTCCACGGGTGGGGCAGTGTTGATAGAACAAGAAGCATAGTGGATTCCTTCGCAAAATCTGGAAACTACGATTTTGTGCTCTACGGCCACACACACAGGAGGGACCTGAGAGAAATGGGAGATACGAGAATAATAAATCCGGGGGAAGCCTGCGGATATTTGACAGGCACGAAGAGCATCGCTCTGCTGAATCTGGAAGATTCTTCCGTGAGATTTGTCGTGCTCGATTGATTCTCGTGTACAAAAAATTAAATACGTTTAGGGGAATAGGGATTTATATGGACCTACTCTGCTTCCATAGCAGTGCCGATGTTCGGAATAAAATATCCATGCATTTGAAAGATATGAACTTCAAATTCAGATGCTATGATGTTAAGCCCTACAAGGAGGTCCTTTCCCTTCATAAAAAATACAACCCCTCCATAATTTTAACTGAACTGCACAGCGAGAATATTGAAATCTTGGAAGAGGATATGTTCGTGGTACCTCTCGTTAGGCATGTTAACAGGTCTCTTATAACGAAGTATGCAAACAGGGATTTTATAATAATCGATGAGAGCCTTGCTAATTTCAAAACCATTTTTATGGGACTTCTTGTATCCCACAGGGATAAGAGAAGAGTGAATAAACTTTTGAGATTGAAGAGAATTGCAAAAAACATAATTTACGCCTATGGCTTTGAATGGGGAAAGACCTTCATTGTGCGAAGAGAATTTGAGAGAAAAATATACGACATCATTCCAAAATTTATGACGGGTAGCATAAATTTCTTCATGGCACTGAGAAACTTTGCAAATGCTCCAAAAATAAAGAATGCTAAGATCGTATGGGTCACGGATATTGTGGGCAAAGACAGAATAAAACCCCACAACCTGACCATTCTGACGGACAGCATAATAAGGTTCATTGAAGAGAATGAGAACGCCATTGTTCTTGTGGATTGCGTTGAGTATCTCCTCCTATACAACGATTTCATCAACGTTCTCAGAAACATAGAGCTGATAAACAGTTACGTGATGGAGAGGAATGCAATTCTCATTATCATAACTGATAATAATGCCTATACAAACAAGGAGTATTCTTTATTAAGGAGATATGCAATAGAGTGGTCAGGAGAGTGATTGAAAATGATCCCCGAGGAGATCGTGAGATTCTTTCAAAATGGAGGAGGACACTCTTTGCTGATAAAGGGTGAGCCGGGAAGCGGAAAAACAACATTCGCGCTCGAGATCCTGAACCAGCTCAAGGGAGATTTTGAAATTCACTACATATCCTCCCGGGTTGCCGATGAGGTTCTATTCCTACAGTTCCCATGGCTGAAAGAGGTGCTGAACAAAAAGGTTGAGAGCAAGAAGAAGAAAATTTCAAGAACAGAACTATCCAAATTGGAGGGACTAATAGAGGAGGGTATGATCGAGGAAAGGGCGAAAATTCTGGAGAACGAGGCGTTCATAGAAGTGGGCTCAATGATGCCAGAGATCGATGAGATATATGATTTTGTGGAGAGTGTTTATCCAAAGAAGGCCCTTGTATGCGTGGATTCCATAGATGGCCTAAGCGAGAAGTACGGCGTGCCCGCAGAGAAACTTCTTTACACCCTGCAAAAGGACCTTGTTGAGGGGGGATTTACAAACATAATATTCGTGCTGGAAAGTTCTTCCTTCGAAAATATAGAGTACTTGGGTGATGGGGTTGTAAGTCTGCACCATGAACCCTGGGACTCCTCGTGGAAGAGGTACATGATCATAAAGAAACTCAGGGGCTCACCCATAAAGAGGTCAAGGTACATATACACCCTTCACGGGGGTCACCTCCGCACTCTCAACTACGAGAACTTCTCCCTTGATTCTGTGGATGGTGTTGAGAGCGCAGAACTTGAGAAATACCTGGAGTCCCTGAAATCCACCTCCCTTAATTTCATAATTTCTCCCAATTTTCCCGTGGAACTCATTCAACTTCTGATTCTCACGATGATAAAGAGAGACTATAAGAACACACTAATTGTACCGCCCATAACCTATCCAGGATTCACTCTCAAAAAGCATGCGGATAAGTTCACAAAGGGCAAGGTGAAAATCGCAGGATTTGGCAAGGAGAACGCAGATATAATTCTTGAAGGCAGGGACATGCTCATTGAGCTCTCTCCAGATATAATAGAATATCACGTGGGGGGCAATTCTTTGGCAATAATAAGCATTGATGCTCTCAAGAGTATGTACAAAGAAATGACCGATTTGCCTCGCCTAATTGAGACCATAAAGATGAAGCACAGGGTCATTCTTCTCACACCAAGCAACGTGGAAAAAGAGATAACATACCTGGGCGTTGAGAGAAATGTGTACCTGGAGAATATGGATGGAATACCCGTGATCAAGGATTCCAATTCCGTGATGGCCCTGATCACAAGGGTGGAAAAAAATAGATTGCTCGTTGAGATGGTACCCCTTATGTGAGGGGTGGTGAGAATCGCAGAGGATAACACCTATGCCTGGGACGTGCTTCGACATCTCTCCGATCCATATTCTGTGAGAATTTTAAGAGCCACCCTGCACAGACCACTGGATGCAATAACCCTGAGTAACACCTTGGGCATACCCATAGCAGTATGTTACAGAAGACTCCGCGAACTTGAGCGCCTGAAACTAATAGAGGCTGTGGGAAGAAAATTAACACAGAAGGGTAAGTGGATTACCCTTTACAAGGCCCGCATAAAGAACGCCACCGTTGTTATGAAAGAGGGGAAATTGTACCTGCGAATTTCCTTCCGCTGGGGAGAGGAGCAGGAACTGGAAGTGGAGTAATACCTTCTGCTTATGTAGTAGAGCAACCCGAAGATGGCAAATAGTGCAGCAGCACTTAGCAGGGTTGCATTGATCCCATATACGGTTGCTCTAAATGTATACCACTGTGGTGTCAGGGGATAGAATATGGCAAGATTATCTCCCTCAAGAACGGCATCCGAGAAGAAATGGGTCAGATTTATCCCCAGTATGGTGAGAAACAGAGGCATATGCCTCCCCTTGGCATCGAAGATATAGTCAAAGAGAATTAGAGCGAGGGGAATCTGAAGGAAGAATATCATGTTGTGTGTTATATCCTTATTTACGAGGTGAGCACCATCGGTAATGGCCTCCATAATGATTGAGAGTATGAGTGCCCCATAAATCTTGCCCCTCCTCTTTGGGAGAATTATGATGCCGGCTAAGAATCCAAGGAGAATATGCCACATTATGTTACCGATAGAGGTTTCCAAGAGGAAGTAGGACATCACATTCATATTTGCAACTTGGCTGGATTATTTAAAAAATATATGCCGTGAAAATCTCAAAAGATTTTTGCGATTGATTTTCATTTGAGATAATCACAATGCAAATTATTTAAAACCCCCAACCATCGTTCAAATATGGATAACGTTCCCCTGGACAGGATAGTTAAGATTTTGACGGATGGTTACGCAATAAAGATCCTCGCGGCCACGACCAAGGATGTGAAGAGCGCCATAGATCTGAGTCAGGAACTTAACGTGCCCATTGCTGCCTGCTACAGAAGATTACACATGCTTGAAAATGCAGGATTGCTCCATGTGCAGGAGAGGATCACCCCAAAGGGCAAGAAGATGAAGTACTATCGTTCAAAGATAAAGAGGGCAAACATACACATTGAGGACAACACGCTAATTGTGGAACTCATATTCTCAAATGGAAACATAAAGAAGTACAGCGGTAAAATTGTGGCCGGATGAAAATGAACCTTGAAGAATCCCTCCTCTCGGAGTATTTTGCGACTTTCATGGAGGGAAAGAGTTTTGTGGTTGTGGATGTCAAGCCACTTCTCATCACAAAGAGCAATCTCATTCTTATAAAGGCGCTGGCGGACATAGACAAGAAGAGGGGTCTCGTTATAACCCTTGAAAGGCCCCACCACTACCTCACATACCTTCTTGGGATACAGGGGATAAATCAGAGAAATATAACCTATGTGGATCTTGCCTATTCAAAAACCAAGAAAATCAAGTTCCCGATAAAAATTACGGGGAAGGAGAGGCACCTGATCGGGGGATTCATAAACGAGGATTCGGTGAATCTTGAGAACTTCGAGTTTGTTATGATTGACAACCTATCCACGTCCAGAATGTAC
Source organism: Candidatus Aciduliprofundum sp. HYA1 (assembly GCF_056175085.1). Classification (NCBI taxonomy): domain Archaea; kingdom Methanobacteriati; phylum Thermoplasmatota; genus Candidatus Aciduliprofundum; species Candidatus Aciduliprofundum sp. HYA1. Next base: position 425,371 of record NZ_CM149694.1, on the reverse strand, counting down.
ATGGGAAGGGACTCACTGTTCAAATTTGTGCATTACCTCGCGGATGCAACAAAAAAGGCGGATGCTTCTTTTATCCTTTCCCTGGATGCATCCAGGGAGAGGGATTTGATAAACTCTCTGGAGGATTTTAAATATGAGGTCATAAAATTTGGAGAGGTGATGAAGAATGGCTATTAGCCGAACTCCCTCGGGAATAAATGGTCTGGATCCCCTCATTGAAGGTGGATTCCCAACACCCTCCGTCATACTCATTGCCGGCTCTGCAGGATCTGGAAAAACAACCTTTGCATTTCAATTCCTGATGGAGGGTGCAAGGAGGGGTGAGAGAGGACTCTACATATCCACACTCAGCGAGAAAACAGAATGGATGCTCAGATTCATCTCTCCCTACGAGTTCTTTGACCCAAGGTACATTGAGGATGAGACTATAATATACGAGGACATAGGCAAGGAACTGGGTACGATGGACACGATGAAACTCATAATAAAGATAAACGAAATCATTGCAAAATACGTGCCCCAGAGGATAGTCATAGATCCCATAAATGTGGTAGGAAATTTTGTGGAGGATTACAGAGAGTTTCTATTTGAACTGGTGACCCTGCTCAAGAACTGGTCAGGTGTTACCCTTCTCACGGGCGAGGTAAAACCCATGGAGAAATATCCAGAAGATGTGGGCTACACTGCCGATGGAATAATCAGTTTGATAATGCGCACGGAGGATCATGTGATAAAGAGGTACATTCAAATTCTGAAGATGAGGGGAACAAACCACAGCATGGCCATACATCCCCTTGAAATAACAAGCAAGGGCATATCCGTTTTAAAGGCCCAGTTCTAATTTTCTTCCCGTTATTCTCTCATACATTTCCATGTAGAGTTTTGACGTGCGCTCCACCAGTTCCTGAGGCAAGGGCGGAATTGGTGGCTCTTCCCTACCCTCTTCCCTGGCCTTCTTTAGGGCTTCATAGTATCCTATGCTCCTGTAATATTGCCTAACAAATTCCTTACTCAACTGAACAATATTTCCGTTCTCATACTCCTCCCTATCCCACCATCGATCTTCGTCCAGTGTTCCAAAGGTATCAACCACAACAATCTCCCTCTCATTATTCAGGGCGAATTCCTTCTTTCCATCCACATGGATCAGACCCCTCTTTCTTACCTCCCTGTCCATCATGGAATCTATCTTCAATATTATTTGACGTATCTCCTCAATTTCATCCCTGGTGAGACCTCCTATTTTCATGGCTTCCTGCACATCCACCTTGCGATCGTACTCCTCAAATTTTGTGGTTATCTCAAAAACGGGCTCAGGTAAAGGGGCACCGTAATCGGGCATACTTTTAAATCCCAGTTCCCTGTAACTCATTTTCCCGCTCTTTATCCTATCGTAAAGTGAGCCCGCAAGATAGTACCTTGTTATGAACTCAAGGGGAATGAGGTAATTCCCATCCCTCCTCGTTGGCTTATCCAGAATTTTGAATCTCTGAACCTTCATCTTGTTACCTCTCGAGGATATATAATGGTTTTTTATCCCCATATCATTCAATTTTTCAAACCAGAAGGATGCTGTGGAGCAAAGGGTTTCACCCTTGTGGGGAATCTGGGAGGGTATTATCTTATCAAATACTGATATGTTGTCCGTGAAAATGAATAAAAGGGTTTGAGAATCTATGGCATATACCTCCTTCACCTTGCCCTTTCTGATGAGTTCCATAAAAAGAGATGGAAAATAAATATAAAATCTTAGCGATTGGCGATCATCTGTATGTACCCGTAAAGTTGTTTCAAATAATCCTTTATGTCTTTCACGTCCTTTTCAAGTACACGCAGATCAACCTCGATCTTGTTTACCCTGTCTTCCAGGTCTCTAAGTTTCCTTTCCACATATTCATCATCCATATTGCATCACCTCATCAACTTGGTGGTGGGGGCGGCAGGATAACCGCCTTTTTCTCAGGCCTTTTCCAGGTGAGGGCAAGTATGCCCCCGATCAGCAGGAGGATGAAGGTCAATATTCCTCCAACACTGAGAAATGCGGCTATTATGGCCAGCAAACCCCCTGTATGCACCTTGTCCGGGTCCTTCATCATGAACGCGGCAATGAGTGCAACCAGACCACCTATGAAACCAAGTATAAGGCACATACTCGCAAAAAAAGCAAGGCTATGGGATATCATATAGGACCCAACCACAAAATATGCTCCAATTATCACGTAAATTACGCCGTATACCAAGGATAGTACTGCCCCGATCAATGTGATAACGAATGCGGCCACTGGATAATCCTCATTGCCCATCGAAAACACATAACTTTAAGGTAATTAAATTTTTACTTGTTTTAACATGAAAAAAAATTTATACTATTTCCATTCTATTTGCTAATGAATGACACGGGGGTATCTCAACAACAGGCAGAAAATAATGCTTCATTTATCTCAATATTCGAATGATATAGATGATATGCTCGCTCCAAAGGCAGTTACACAAGATTGCATTGCCAAGGCCATTGGCATAGGTCGAAATAATGTTCCAAGGGAAATCAAAAAACTCATAAGTTCTGGTTTTGTATTATCTAAAAAATTGCATGTGAATGGACTGAGGAATAAAAGAACAGTATATTTTCTTACAGAAAGGGGGATTGAAGAAGCAAATAAAATAAAAAGAGAACTAAAAAAACTTAAAATAACTGTTGTGGATAACTCCGGCAAAAGAGAAAATATGATTTTGAAGGATGCATGCGAGAGATATAATTTACCCTTCATTCTGTGTGCCCTAAATCTTGACAAAAATAAGAATTTAAACTTAATATATCTGGATAAAAAAAGAGGAAATGCCTATCACAGCATTGATGAGAATTTAATTATTAGAGATTTCTATGGAAGAAGTGAGGAATTAAAAAATTTAAGAAATTGGATAAATTCAGATAAGAAAATACTCCTTATGGCCGGAATTTCAGGTATTGGTAAAACCACACTTTTACTAAAATTCGTTAAAGAGTATCTTAAGGATAGAGATGTTTTGTTTATAAAAATTGAAAGTTGGAGCGGGGTGGAAAATATAGCGTATAAGATCTCAAAATTTTTATCAAAAATAGGGGCTCCACAGATGGAGAGATATATAAAACAATTGCCATTCTCAGAAGACAGAAAATATGAGTGGAATAACATATTACTATTAATCAAGGAATCTATAAAAAACGAAATTTTCATATTTGATAATATTGAAAACTGTGATGATAATTCAAAGAATTTTATAAGGAAGATTGTGGAGATGGTTAATTCAAGTAAAGATTTTAGGGTGATATTGAGTGGAACCAAGATAGAGGATGTCGTGCCCATATCAAAGATTGAGTATGTTGAAGAGATAAAACTGGGAGAGTTGGATGAGAGAAATGCATTAAATATGCTCATTCAAAAAGGATTCTCAAAGGAGGATGCCATTGAAATTGTATCAAAATACGGGGCAAATCCACTTATACTCAAAATATTGGGAAATGGAAATTATGGAATGATAAGAAAATTCATGTTTGAGGGCATTCTTAAGAGTTTGAGTAAGGAAGAAGCGGACGCTTTGAGTTTCGTTTCCGTTTTAAGAAAGGAGTTCAAACTGAGTATGCTCCTTCAAAACAACATTGAATATCCCACAATCTACTCTCTGATAAACAAAAATATACTTGTGGAGTTGGAATATGAGATGCTTTCAATACACAGAAGCATTAGAAACTTTGTGTACGAGCATCTAACAGAAAAAAAGAGAAAAACCTATCACCTTATGGCGGCAAAGTACTACGAAGAAGAGGATGTTCTCGAGGCCGTTTATCATTATGCACATGCAGGAAATATTATGAGAGCAACAATGCTTCTCCACGAAAATTACGAAGAATATCTCTTTAAAAGAGGGGGAGAGATAAGGAAACTTGCCCAGGATATTTTAAACCGATACGATGACCTAACCAAGGAGCAGGAATGGCAACTTTACGGTATAATTGGGGATACCTATGAGATCGTTGGTAAGTGGAATGATGCTTTGGAAAACTATAAAAAGGCAAGGTCACTTTCCAAGAAGGGGGATGTTGAATTCAACGCAAGAGTCTCTTTAAAAATCGCAGACATTCTTGGTAAAAAGGGAAAATACTCCGAGGCTTCAAAGATTGTTAAAGATGTGTTAAAGAAAATCACAAAAATAGGAGATAAAAAGATCATGGCCTATGCATATTATGTTCTTGGAATAATCAGTATGAAAAGTGGAAACACGGAGGATGCAAAAGAATATATGTTTGAGGCAATTAAATTTGCAGAGCAAACATCAGATCTGGAAAGCTTGGGATACGCGTACAATGGTCTTGGAATTATAGAGAGGTCTAATAAGAATTATGAAAATGCCATAATATTTTTTGAAAAATCTGCAGAGTGCTTTGAATCCTCCGGTGATCTCTCCGGCCTTGCAAAGGTAACTAAAAACATAGGGTTGGTTTACTACAATCTTTACGATGACCGTGCAGAAAAATATTTCAGAAAGGCAATGCGACTCTCAGAAGATATAGGAGATAAATGGACCCTGGCCCACACCTATATTTCAATGGCAAACTGGAACATGTACAAGGAGAAGTTCTTTGAAGTTAGAGGATACCTTGATAAAGCTCTGAATATTTTTGAAAAATTAAACGATTTAGAGAACCAGTCCTACGTATATAATTCATTGGGGGTTTTCTATGCCTATCTTGGAGACAAAGAAAGGGGTAAGGAATTCTTTGATAGAGCCATAAATTTAGCAGCACAGATTGGAAGAGAGGATCTCATAATAGAATTCTCCAAATGGGCAATGAAGTATCTCAAGAAATATGGGATCTTCTATGTGGAAGATTATGAAAAAATTGCAAATGGGGAGAAAAAGGTTGTGGCCATCATAAATCTATAATCACCACGCATCATCATCTGGTGGATGCGGACCTACAGATGTGGAATACACTATGCTCCAAGCATCATCATCTGGTGGATGTGGGCCGTAGGTGTTTGCATTACCTCCCGTGCTTCCTACGGTAACAGTGTTTGTGTGAATCTGGGTGTGCATTCCCAGCATTCCGACACCAATGAGACCAGCCACTATCACCAATCCCAATACCATCTTCCAGTTCATTTTGATCACCATTTTATTTTACACGGGTCTTTATATTAAGGGTTTGTGAGCATACTCTAATCCCATATGGCTCACAGCAAAACAGGAAAAACTCAAAGCAAACTTGGGGTAAAATGAGCATGCTCACTACAATCTTTAAATATGAATGTGCAAATTTTACATTCAATGAGAGTGCTGGTGATTGATGATAGTAGGGAATTGATAAAACTTATTAAAATTTCGCTAAAAAGAGTAGGGATAGAAGATGTTGATGGAGCCTATAATTTTGAAGAGGGACTTAGTAAAATCCAAAAAAATGATTATGATGTGTACATAATAGATTATCACATTTCTTTTGCAAATGGGCTTGAACTTGCAAATATTGCTAAAGAAAAAGGAAAGGTCATAATAATGACCGGAGACCCGGATTTTAAAAGCAAACAATTTACAGTTTTTTACAAACCCTTTAACCTTTTAAGTTTTACTGAATACGTCCGCTCACTGCAGCAACCCCACAACCCATAATGTGTGTATATCAGCGCTTTTCCATATACACAAAAGATCATACCTTGCGATAGGCCTCTTCGGCGACGATAATGCATGCGAGTAAATCATCCAGTGTATGCAGAAGTTTTGATGCGCTGGGAGAGCGGGCTTCGCAGGATATCATCCTTCCATTTAAAGAGCAGTGCACATAATGATAATTGTCAACCCTTATGCTCTCAAATATGGCCCTAGCCATCTCATCGCTATCGTATTCAAGCACAATTTTTCCGCCTATCCAATGTATATCTCCCGACCCATTCTGCGGGAGTACTGCCACTCTTCATCACCTCCTTCAAATTCCTTGAGGGAAAGATCTATCATATCCGCGTAAAAAAGTATGTAGGCTTCCTTGGTCCTTATCCTCTGGGGCACGTTATCCACTATGGGAGAGTGGTGGGATATTATGGCATGAAGAAGTTTATCCCTCAACTCTCCTGGAAAATCCACAATCTCCCTTATTTTAGATTCCACAAGGTTAAATCCAATAACCGTGTGCCCCAGAAGTTTTGCACTATCCCTCTGCCTTATGGTTGTATCTATCTCATATGCTTCAATTTTTCCAATGTCGTGGAGAAGCGCCGCGGTGAGCATAAAATCTCTATCAACCTTGTAAATATCTGCGAGCCCCTCGCATATCCTTGTAACATTCAGAGTGTGCTCTGCCAGTCCTCCCATGTAAGCGTATATTTCATAGGATGACCATGGAGCCTCTTTAAATCTCTCAACAAACTGCTCATCGGAAAAGAAAGAATCCAGGAGCCTGGAAAGGTGGGGGCTTTCAACTTTCTCCACATATGCAAATATATCCTTCATTATCTCCTCCACATTGTCCAGTGAGGGAACGAATCTCGTAACATCATAATTATCGATCTTGCGTATGTAATCGTATTCGGCATCCACAGATATGGAGGGTTGCGTGTCCTTCTGATACGTGCCCCTAAGTTCAACAACATCCCCCTCCTTTATCTCCCCGTACAATCTCTCAGTTAGAGCATCATCATTTCCCCAGTATTTTATGAGCACGTTTCCCGTTTTATCTCCCGCTTCAAGAACAAAGTACTTACCAAATTTTGAACGGTAATCTCTAATTCCAAATTTCTTGCGCACAACGAGGATCGTGTTTACATTCTCCCCATCCTCAAATTCACTGACGTATTTCATATTTTGATATTTCCCTCTCGGTATTATAAGTTTCGCCGAAGAAATTCAGGATACCTCAATTAACTCTTCCTTCTTCGCTGAGGTGAGAACCTCGTGCCCGTCTCTGCGAACAACCACATCGTCCTCTATCCGAACCCCACCGAATCCGGGGATGTATATTCCCGGCTCAACAGTCACAACCATTCCATCCTTAAGGGGCACATCAAGCATGCGTGAGAGTCCCACATGGTCATGAACGGCAAGACCCAGACCATGACCTGTGGAGTGGGTCATCCTCTCCCTGTACTTGGTAGAATCTATGAACTCGTGGACCTTGGCATCCACCTCTTTACCGTTCACCCCTTCCCTTATCATCTCAATGCCCATTCTCTGGGCCTCAAGCACCGTGTAGTATATATCCTTCTGCATCTCAGATGCTCGACCAAAAACGAAGGTGCGTGTTATGTCCGAGTTGTAGCGATGGTACCTTGCTCCAAAATCACAAAGCACAAAATCCCCCCGCCTCAGTTTTCTTGCCCCGGCCGTGTAATGTGGCTCCGCTGCATTTTCCCCGAAGGCGGCTATTGTGGTGAAGGCAACGTCCTCGGCACCTCGTCTTAGCATCTCGTAAACGATCTTGGCGGCAAGTTCGTACTCGCGCATACCCTCATGTAAGAAATCAGGTATGGAATCGGCAACCTCGCTTGCAATCTTGGCCGCTTCCCTCATTATCCTTATCTCCTCCTCACTCTTTACCTTCCTGGCATCCATTATGGCTTCGGATACGTTTATGTATTCTCTCTCACCCAGAACTTCCTTTATCCCTTCAAAATCCCTGACGGAGAGAGCATCAAAATTCAATCCTACTTTCCTGGCATCTCCAACAATCTTGCGCAGAAGCTCCTCACGCTCCTTACCTGTTCTGAATATGTAAACCTCATTGCTTCCCTTCCTTGCGCTGGTCTCTTCAAGAAGTGATGTGAGAACCTTCACGCCCGTGGGTGTGACCACGGCGTAGGAGCCCTCAAATATTCCTCCTTCCACGAGCCCTGTGACATAGAAGAAATTCAGGTCCTCAACGGGTTCTCCTCTGTTGTAAATCAGAATGACATCAACTTCCTCCTTGAGATTTTCAAATATGCTCTTCTGATGCATAGGCGAGTATCGCTTGCATCTATTTACAATTTTTCTCTCCTCATATTCCAGAAAATGATGGTGTAGGACCATATGAACAGGGTTATTGCGCCTATGAACTCCGCTATGGCCACCCCCTTGAAGGTTCTCAGTGCCCAAACTGCAAGAATCCATAAAATCACGTACAGGGCTATGGAGAATATGCCCATTTTGCGGCTGTATCTCAGGAGGAATCCCACGCCAGCCACCAGTATGCCGAAGGACGCCGTTAAGAAAAATGCCCAACTAACGTACCAGTGGGGTGGTGTGCCCTCGGGAAAAACGCCTATGAGGGTGAGAAATATCATACCGAGGAGATAAACATAAATTCCCCACCTTGCAACACCCTCAAATTCCCTCTGCAGCCCGTAGGAAAAGTAGGTCATCCCCAGACCCGCTATTATGAGCCCCGTGCTGAGAACCCATGGGTAGTTAACCCAGGAATGATATATGTTTCCCAGATCACTTATGGCATTATCTGTTATGCGCCACCATGATGAGTTAAGGTATATTGCTATGCCTATGAAGAGAAAACCGATTACTGGAGATACAAGCCCAGAATAGAGATACTTCCTTTCCATGGGGGTAAATCTGCATCATACTATTTCTTTTTTTCATCGTAGTACTGCATCACACTCTCCCCAGCATCCCTAAATGCCCGGGCCACACCTCCAACCCCCAGTTTTATGCCCCCAAATATTCTTGACACTACAAGAGCATGATTTCTAGCATCGTACTTTTTTAAAATGCCAAGTAAAACTTTCCCAGGATGTCCTACTTCTCCATCATCCTTATACTTCTCATCATTATTAACTATAGCTGCCCAACAATGATGTGAGGCTTTTTTATACATTCTTCTATGCATTTTTAGTATATCATTTACCTCATCCATATTATCAATCTCATATAAATGTGCGTAAAACTTAGATTTTTTGACCTTTATCATCCCAACCGATATTTCTTTCATTAATTGTGCAATGCAAGACAATATAAATGAATTATGAAGGTAATTTCCGCTTTTTTGAAATACCGCAAAAACATAAAACAGAGTCTCCAAGCTACAGTCACATAGGAGTATAACTTCAAAAGTAAAGTTTCCCAAGGAATTTTATTCGAGATCTATAAACCTGCAAGACCGCTGAAAAAAGTGACTGATGATACCAATCTCAAAATTCTAATCTTCTTGCCTTCAACTATCTCATCCCATACTCTTGCCTTCTTCCAGCGGGAGAACAAATAAACTAGTGCTATAACTGGAAGTATCACGCACTGGGTTACACGAATTCCAAATAATCTACAGAATTATTATGATTTTGAGTTATTTTTAACATCGGATATACATCATTCCTCCCATGACCAAGCAATTAAATATGTAATTACTAAAGTAAATAACGTCTACTTAATTCAGAGAGGATGGTATGATACCACCACCCTCAGTAGCTCAATATCAACAAGGCAGTCACCCCAACCAAGAATAATTTTGAAATGAACATTTTTCTGTCTATTTTTCCACTTTTAAAACGATAAAGGAGATATATAAATGCTATAACCTCAAGTACGCCAAGAATATAAAAATGCTAGGGGTATATACCAAACTCATCAACTCTATTTTCGTTATCATCTCCTTATGGTGATTATTATACAAAAAATGACTTGTCGTATCTTTACTTTAACACTTTTTACTTCTTTATAATATACTCTTTTTCTATTACATTAACTTAACCTTCTTTCTATATATAATCTATGTAATAAAGTACTTTATAGAGAAAAGTATATATACATTAATACCATTTACTTTTTGCCTAACAAGGTAGGAGGTGTGAAAATAGAAAGAGAAAAAAAAGAGAGTAAAATACCTTTGGGAATTTACGATAGTACTTTTGTCTCTAACTTTGATTGCCATGCTACCTAATGCACATGGAATGTATTCCACATATAAACCAAATATATACGGCAATACTGCTACGGTTTATGCAAAAGGAACTAACATATTCGGATTTGTAGTAGCTTGGGTAAAATCAGAATGGACATTTGGAATTAATGGTAACACTGGGAAGTTTATTTTAAATAACCAGGATACTTTTTTGACATTAGACTCGGGTGGTACATGGCCAGATGGAGGAAACTGGAAAGGCACGCAGTCATCTACCTCTTCCACAGCTTTGGATTTTTCAGGTGAGTTCAGCTTGGACAGCCCTTTCAATGGGCTTAGTGGTACTATGTACAACAATGTGGTTTATCATCCCGATGATGGATCTTACTCTTGGTACAGGGGTATATATGGCGTAGATTTACACATGGAGTCATTGCCCTTTCCACCCATAGACGTAGAATTTGATGCATAATTTTTTTATTTTTTTATTTATAATGTAGCTAGCTAAATTAGAGGTGTAATGCTATGAAAATAAAAATATGGGTCATTGGAGTAGTATTAATATTGACACTTGGAATACTCATAAATATAATTCCAATGAGTAGTTATTACTTCAGCCCCGAATATCAGAATGCTAAATATAAAGGAGCCATAGAACCTGGAAAAAGCAGTTTAGAATACAAACTGACTACGGGAGTATTCCTGGAAAAAAACAATACTACTGGAAAATATCTTAATATATATCTCAGAATTATAATGAACATCACAATCATAAATAAGAATAATTATTCTATATCCTATGAAGTATTCAAGGGATATGTAACAACTTCCGGCATGGGATATGCTAAAATGATTAACAAGGCTTATATCTATGTCTCAAAATCCAATCCAATAATTTCAATCTTGTTTCCTTCTGGTTCAAATGTTACAATTTTAGATCATACTCTCACCATAAACAATAAAGGTTATCATACATTTGTAAACAAATTTTATGGATATCCTGTCTTTTATCCTCTTTCCTTATATGGTGGATATGTTAAATATGGAAAACAGTATGTAGCCATGTATTTTGGAGCAGGATTTAACACCAGCCAAATTCATAAACTTCTTAAGGATATATATCCTGAGATAGAAAATTACAGCTCAGATAGCCAGATCATGCTTATGATTCATATTATTGGAGGAAATAGTGTCCCAAACCAAGACTGGAGTGGTTGGTTTAAATACGGATTTGCACATGCGTTTCCACTCAACATAGCATTAATTATAGGTTCTTTTATTATTGCCATAGTGTATGTTAGGAGAGGTGAATAATATTGCCAGAAATAACCCTTGAAAATCTTACCTACATCTATCCTGGAAATGTAAAGGCGCTACAAGGTATATCACTTAATATTAAAGCCAATAAAATTGGTATAATAGGCCAAAATGGAAGTGGAAAAACCACATTATTAAGCATACTTATGGGTTTTCAAAAACCATCAAAGGGATATGTGTCTTTAGATAATATAAATCCCTTTAGAAATAGGAATAAAATCTTAGAATATTATACACCATGCTTTGAAAAAGTAAAATTGACATACGGGATGAAAGTTAAAACATTTATAATAACTATAGGAAAAATTATAGGAGATACAGAGTACGCAAAAAATTTGGCTAATTATCTTGGAATTGAAGACTTTGAGAATCATTCGCTCTCTCATCTCTCTGCAGGTCAAGAACAATTAATCTGGCTATTTAACTCACTGGTAGATAAGAGAAGAATTCCTGTTTTAGATGAACCTTTTGTGCATTTGGATATTCACACTTATAGAAAAGTATCCACTATTCTTGTAAAGAATTTTAAAATGTATATACTTACATCTCACATTCCTGAGGATGTTGAGCTTCTAACAGAGCATATAATTATTTTGGAAAGGGGAAAATTAAAGTGGTATGGTAATTTAAAAGAGTTATTTAAAGAGGAATATTATGAAGTATTTTCTAAAGAGACATATATAAAAGAACTTAAAAATATCCTTGGAAGATTTGGAAATATAATAATATGCAAATGTAATAAAAATTTACTCCAGAAGTTAATGGATGATGGGAAAATATTAGGATATAAAAAAGCAGGGGTGAGAGCATTTTATGCAAAAATTTAATTATATTATAAAATGGTATAGCAGAGAGATGTTTAAACATCCACTTTTTGAATTATTATTAATAGGTATATTTGTTTCAGAATATTTTTCATTAAGCTTTTTTAAGAAGTCCCCTATAATATTTATAGATCTTATGCAGTTGTTAATTATACCTCTCTACCTTTTTTTAATATCATCTGTATTTTTCAAGAACTCTCGAGTTTTGGTATTTGAACTCTCAATTTTAAAAAGTTGGAGATATGTGAGCATTGGAAGAATTATTACCATACTCATAGGCCTATTACCATTTACTATTGGAACTGAAATATTTTTAATAATATTAAACAAACAAAATTTATTAATCCCATTAATTATTAGCGAACTTGTTTACTCTGCAATTATGATGCTTATTTCATTATCAGGTAAACCTTCTGTAAATTATGTATCATCTATGATCATTCTTTTCCTCTTACCTATAGGAGTACTCTCTTTAATACAATCTTATGCTCAATTGGGTTCAAAAATATATGGATTATATGGGTATATAGGATATATACTTTCACCATTATATATACACTATTACTATAAAGAGGGAATTGTACAAATAAATCCAAATAACGGATTTATATATGCATCTATTCTAATTCTGATCCTATTAATTATTTATATACTCCTTTTTGAAAAATTGGAACTTGTTGTATCAAACTCGTGAATTAAACACGATGACAAGGGATAATTATCACATTTCTTAAAACATCCAGGCACCTATTACCATAACCGATAAATAATATATATAGACTTTCTCAGAAAGTTAAAATATGAACTCATCACTAATGAGAGCTATTATAAATTCTTTAAACATTGAATGATAAAAATATAAAGAGCAACTATAAAACCACCCCATTTATATCCACTCCGCATAATCCATTATAAGCTCTTTTGTTATACTTCTCAGAGTCCTATTTCTATTGTTTCCTTTTATCATTGCAGTTCTCATTCCGAGTATATATTTCCCTATACTCACTCCAAAATAGGATTCAAAAGTGAAATAAATTGCTAAAATACTATGTAAATGCCAATGAAAATCAAGCCATCTTTAGAGGTTAATTCTTTAAGAATTGCATGATGCCCGTACAAATAATATACACATATTTTATATATCACTGGTTCCGCATTAAACGCTCCAGAAATCAATGTGGCCAATGATAAGAGAACTACTAAATCAAGAATATATGATAAAAAACACTCATTTATTGATACCGAGATATATCCTTCACTTTCCATATCCACTACACTTCTCTATATTCTAAATTCTCTTCATCATATTATTCACAATTTTCTCACCAAAAATTTCCTGGGGGTGAATAATAGAATTTATCTTTTTCAATGCTGAAATTAAATTCTCCTCCCCCACAAACTTTATTGCATAACAGTCAGTCTAATACTCAAAATATCTACAGATATACCTGCTTATCAGCATATAAAAAATAATTCCTGAAAACAGTATTAAGCCTGCATAAATTTCTGTATCTTTCTGTGAATCATACAGCGAAAGAATCTGTGTGAAATTCAAATCCAGCCCTATGATAATATCAAATAAAAGAATCTTTTTAAGCACATGGCTTAATTTTATATGTGCCAGTTCATGTACCACTATGCTTGCCAATTCTTCTCTATCAAGGTTTTTAATTAGTTTCTCTGTGAGAAATATGTATCTCCCCTTTGCTCCCACCTCAAATGCATTGAACATCTCAGATTTTGCGGTATATATCTCCACTCCCCTAACTCCCATTTATCCATAATTTTATCTATTTCTTCATAGTTGATCCTTTTTCCCTTCAGAGCCAATTTTTTAGTCCCGGAACTTCATACCAGATTATAGATGCCATGAGCAAAAGAACATTGAACCCCAGCACATAACTCCACAGTTCTGAAATGAAAATATACAGAAAGAGAAAAATGAAAAGGGAGAGAATTCCAGCAATAATCGCCCATCTGCGCATTAATCTTCCCCTTCAAGGTATTTCTTATCTCCCCTCTCCAAGTACTTTATGTATCTGTCTGGAAAGATTAATGTTAATCGCTCATACAAACTCATTTTTAGTTGTAGTATTTGAAAACGAATTCCAGGAGGCGATTTGCTCTTTATTTCTTCCCTTTTAGCATACATCACAGCAAAATACACCACTCCAATAAGAATGCTTACGAGAGGAAAAAACAGCACCGTTGCAGTTAAAAGGCTATACATATCTCTATGATGATTAATAATAATTAATCCCCCAATAATTATTCCCACCAATGCTGGAAAATGTAAAAAATAAGGAAATATTAGCGCATGATATACAACACCCCATCGGATAACTCTTATAAATCCCCTCAAAAATAATAAATAAAAGTATACTCACAGCAATAAGGTCTCCATTTGGGTATTCTGTCAGTAAACCAGTCCATTCAGATAAAATAAACACAATGACCGTAAGAGATACGGATATACCTATCTCCTCGATAAATTCAGCCCTTGTATTTCCCAGAATACTCACCATACTTAGATATTAGATAAAAGAAAGAAATATATGATTTTTTTACAACTTGTATCATATTAAAATATCTAAACATATTATAGCTCTTTACTTCCTGAAATTTCACGCCTGAACTCATTGGCATAAATGTGAGCGAGCCTCAGCGGCTCCGGATTCTTGTACCTCAAATAATTCTTCACGATTTTCAGAGAGGTTTCCAAGGATACCCTGTGGCCGGGCGAGATGTATATGCCCCTCTTTCTTCCGCTCTTTATGAAGAAGCCCACATGCCTGTCATTGATGAGCACTCTTTCCCCAACAACCCTTCCCACCAAGGGACTTTTTGCCACCCCTATTGTGGGAATATCATTCTTAACACCCACATGGGAGGCAAGGCCAAAAAAGAGAGGATGCATTATACCATTGCCATCCACCAGGAGCAAGATCTCCTCATCCACCTCCCCCAGTAGAGAGGATATGATAGGTTCCTCTCTGAATGCCAGATAGGTGGGAATGTAGGGAAATTCAACCTGAAATTTCCTTTTGATCACCCTCTTCACCTCTACCCCCGACATTATAACCAGGGCAGCATAGGCGTCCCTACCCTGATATGATACGTCTACCCCACCCACGAGTTCAGGGGAGAGATCATCTTCAATGCGCACCTCCCTTCGCATCCTTTCCTGCTCTTCCCTCAATTTGCGAAGGGAGTAATCTGTGCGAAAATCCTCAAAAAGAATAGCATCAAAATTCACTATTTTTCCATTTCTAACTTCAACGCCCTCTTCTCGCAATCTCTCAATCTTTTTCCTTATTCCCTCTGGGTGCGTGAATCCTCCTATGCTGCCATCACTCATAACTACCCGGTGGCATGGTATGCGTGGAGGATCGGGATTCTGCGAAAGCATAACTCCACACGCCCTGGCCGCCCTTATATCCCCCAAAGCCCTTGCGAGCGAGCCATATGTGCTCACCATTCCGCGGGGAATCTGCTTCACGAGAGAGTAGAAGTAGGAGTAAAGGTCCATATGTTAATTATTGCCATCTCCGATAAATTATTTCCCTCAAAATTTTTATACGTTATGCTCATATAGACATCACGAGGTGATGTGATGAAGAAAATCATTACCTTGGTCGTGGGACTGGTAGTGATTGGTTCCATAATTGGTGGGATTTACATTCTTAATGGAAAATCAGCCAAAACTGTTCTGGTGGTGGATTCCGGAGCGGGATTGATGAAACCCATGAATGAACTCATATCAATGTTTGAGAACCAGACCGGTATTAGTGTGCAGGTGCATTACGGAGGAAGTGCTGAGATATTCGGTGAACTTGTAACAACAGGGTGTGATGTTTTCATTCCAGGAGCCTACAAGTACACGGAAGATGCGATGAATAAAGGATACATAATCAAAAGCACTGTGCAAAACATAACCTATCACATACCTGTAATAGCGGTACCTGCGGGAAATCCAAAGAACATAACATCACTTCAAGACCTCGCCAGACCGGGTGTGAAGGTGGTGCTAGGTGACCCCAACGCCTGTGCCATAGGAAAAGTCGCAAAGAAAATCCTAGAAAAGAACAATCTATGGAGTGCCGTGGAGAAAAACGTTGTTACATACACACCCACCGTGAATCAACTTCTAATATACATTGCCATGGGCCAAGCAGATGCCGCAATAATCTGGGAGGATATGACAACCTGGGCCCAGGCTCACGGCAAGATAAAGGTCATTCACATTCCGAGCAAGGAGAACATAATAAAAACCATTCCCACCGCCGTAACCATCTATGCAAAAAAGGATGGCCATCTCACCGCCGCAGAAGAATTCAATAATTTCATAATAAAGCACAAGGAGATCTGGGAAAAGTGGGGGTTCAAGCCATGCAGTTGAGGTTCAGACACCTTTGCATTCTTCTCTCACTTATGTTTACCTTTGCACTCATCATCGCCATTTTATCCCTGTTCATAGTACCAAATCCTAGGAAAATAATCAGTTCCATGGTCTCACAAGAGATGATATATTCCCTGAAACTAACCTTGCTAACATCGTCAATATCCACAGTAATCGTGATGATGACCGCTGTACCCATGGGGTATGCACTTTCAAGATACAACTTCCTTGGAAAGAGCATTGTGAAATCCATAATTGACCTACCAATGGCCTTTCCTGAACTTGTGCTTGGTTTGGCCTTACTTCTGCTTTTTGGCAAAACTGCAGTGGGCAGTGCCCTATCATTCTTAGGAATACACCTAGTATTCACACGGCTGGGGATAGTGGTGGCCCAGGTATTCACAGCACTGCCATTCGCCACACGGATAGTCTACTCCACATTTGAATCAATAAATCCCAGATTTGAATTTGTATCAAGAAGCTTGGGTTACGGGGAGTTTGAAACCTTCAAAAATGTTACCCTGCCCATGGCAAAGAGTGGTTTGCTGGCATCAACCATAATCTCCTTTGCAAGATGTGTGGGGGCCTTTGGCGCCGTGCTGATTCTTGCGGGGGGAAGTTATATGAACACCGAGGTGCTATCCGTTACCCTGTATCTGAATATATCCTACGGAAACATAGGTATGGCCATAACCAGCGGTATAGTTCTGATTACTGTTTCGTTCATAGCTATATACGCGTTTGAGAGGTTGGAGAGTGTGAAAAATGTTCCTGCACGTGGAAAACCTCAGCATTGACCTCGGAGAGTTCAAGCTGGATAGGGTATCACTAAACATCAGGCAGGGGGAGTACCTGATCCTAATAGGGCCCACCGGAAGCGGAAAGACCATTCTTTTAGAAACCATAGCAGGGTTTTACAGGCCAAGTGAGGGAAGGATAATCCTAAGGGGAAAAGACATAACCTCACTGCCCCCGGAGGATAGAAACCTCAGCGTCGTGTATCAGGACTACATGCTCTTTCCCCATATGAGCGTACTAGATAACATATCCTACGGTCTAAAAAGGAGAGTAAAAGACAGAGCCAAAATTGAGGAAAGGGTTGAGCAAGTGAGCAAGATACTGAAAATATCACATCTTCTTTCCAGATATCCAGAGACGCTCAGCGGGGGAGAGCAACAGAGAGTTGCCATAGCCCGGGCACTAATTGTGAAGCCAGATGTGCTGCTTATGGATGAGCCATTCTCGGCTCTTGATACTAAAACCCGAGAGAGTCTGAGGAGTATGGTAAAAGACGCAATTAGAGAATACGAGACTACTGTGATTCACGTGAGCCACGACTTTGAAGATGTGTTTTCACTGGCAACCCGCGTGGCGGTTTTCAGCCAAGGACGAGTAATTCAGGTGGGAACTCCCGAGGAGATTTTTAGCAATCCTTCATCTGATTTCGTGGCTGATTTTGTGGGTACGAACATACTCAGATGTATATGTGAGAATTCGGGCACAGATGAATCCGTGCTGAAATGTGGAGATGTTCACATACTCACCTCCGACCCAGTAAACGCAGGAGAGGAGGTTAGCGTGGCAATAAGACCAGAAAACATAATCATCACAAGAGAGAGAATAAAAAGTTCGGCCCGCAATCAACTAACAGGCAGGGTGGAGAGTGTAATAACCAGAGGTCACGTTGTAAGAGTCATCGTTGATGTTTATGGAACGCAGTTTAAGGTCATCATAACACCGAACTCTGCGGAACTTCTTGATATAAAGGAAGGCGCAGATGTGTACCTCGTATTCAAAGCCTCAGGGGTGAGGGTGATAAGATGAAATTTGAAGACTATCTCCGGGAAGACTGTCCATTCAACGATGAAACTTCCGATTTCCTCAATATAAGAGGAAGGGGAGTGATGAAGATAACATCCCGCGAAGTGGGAATAGCTGGATGCACATCCCAAGTTGAGGAATGGCTTCAAAAATTTGGACTTGATGGAGAGTGCATTCCTTCTGGCACTAATTTTGAGAAAGATGCTGAGATATGCAAGTTTGTGGGGCCTCTAAAGGACTTGTTCAGAGTTTGGCGCACAGTACAAACTCTGCTATCCATAACCTGCAGCATAGCCAAGGCCACTGGAGAGTTCTTAGAAAAGGCAAGAGCAGAAAATCGAAATGTTGTGATAGCCACCACTAGGAAAACTCATCCGGGACTTAGAAACTGTGAGATGCAGGCCATTAGAGATGGAGGAGGCACTGTGCACAGAAACTCGCTTAGCGATTCTATTCTGATCACTCAGAACCACCTGAACATCGTTCAGGATATCCCACGGAGAACTAGTTTGAGACCCATAGAGATCGAACCAAGAAACGAGGAGGAAGCGTTGAAATACGCAAACGTGGCAGATATAATCCTCCTTGATCACTTCACTCCGGAACAAGTGAGAAGACTGAGAGATAAAATAAAAAAATTGAATTCGAAGGCGAGGATTGCTGTCAGTGGTGGCATAACCCTTGAAAATGTGGCCACATATGCAAGACACGCAGATATAATAATAACAAGCGAGCCATACTACGCGAAACCGTTGGATATGACAACCGAAATCTCCAGAATAAATTGAAAATTCAAGTAGTTAGGATGGCTTTTACCTTGGCTTTAACATCTTCAAAAACCTCTTCAATTGCCCTGTTGCTGTCCACCACTCTGAAACCATATTTCCCGGCCATCTCAAGGTATATTTCCTGAACACGCATCAAGAACTCCTCACGCTCAAACTTCTCCCGGAAATCTCGGGTGTTGACAAAATCAAGTCCGCGCCTTGGCTCAATGGTCAGAAGAATAACCAGATCAGGATCGAGGCGCATGGGCTCGTAAACCCTTTCCAGCCATTCAAGCGCATTTTTCAGGGGCATGAGCGATTCCATCTGGGCCCCCTGATAGGCATAGGTGGAATACACATAGCGGTCGGAGATCACCACCTCACCCCTTTCCAGATGCTTTTTCACATCCTCCACGTGCTCGGCACGATCTGCGAAGAAGAGTAGGGCCTGCGATAACGGATTTTTCTCCTCCTCTATGGCACGGCGCACGTCCCTGCCCATCCACGTGCGGGTTGGCTCTTCGGTAAGGTAAACTTCATGCCCCTCTTCTTTCAAATAGGTCGCAAGTTTCCTTGCAATTGTGCTCTTACCGCTTCCATCTATACCCTCAAGAACTATGAACATCGTTCCATAATGGAGGGCAAGTTATTTAACTTTTCAGAGCATTTGCAAATTATGCCAATACTGCAGGTTGCCCTGGATTTTATGATCCTTGAGAGAGCCCTGAAAGCAGCGGAGGAAGCCGTGCGAGGTGGAGCCGACTGGCTGGAGGCGGGAACACCACTTATTAAGAGCGCCGGTATGCAGGCCGTGCGAGAATTGAAGAGAAGATTCAAAAAGCCCGTTGTGGCCGACCTCAAAACCATGGATGTTGGTCGTGTGGAGGTTGAAATGGCAGCCAAGAGCGGAGCAAATATAATAACCGTTCTGGCCGTGGCCGATGATCCCACAATTGAGGATGCAGTGAAGGCCGCCAGGAAGTACGGAGCAAGTATAATGGTTGATTTGATAAATCACCCTGATCCCGTAAAGAGGGCAAAAGAAGTGGAGAAGTTGGGCGTGGATTATCTCTGCGTGCATGTGGGCGTTGATCAGCAGATGCTCGGCAAGAATCCTCTTGAGATTCTGAAGAATGTGGCTTCTGCTGTTAGCATACCCGTTGCGGCTGCGGGAGGGATAAACAGCGAGACCGCGGCGGATGTGGTGAAAAACGGGGCGGAAATTGTAATAGTCGGAGGTGCCATAATAAAGGCCCCGGATGTGGAGGAGGCCGCGAGGAAAATAAAGGAGGCCATAACAAAGGGAGTGAAAATAGAGAGTGAGTTATACAAAAAATACGGTTTGGAGGAGTTGAGGGATGCCTTTATGAAGGTATCCACACCAAACTTGAGCGATGCAATGCATCGCAAGAATGCCTTAGGAGACCTGATTAAATTGGGTGGGAGCAAGATCGTGGGTCGGGCAGTGACAGTTAAAACGATGGATGGAGACTGGGCAAAGGCTGTGGAGGCCATTGATCACGCAAATAAGGGAGATGTGATAGTCATAGATGCGGGAGATGGGAACACGGCAGTTTGGGGCGAACTGGCCACCTGGAGTTGCAAGGTGAAGGGCATTGAGGGAGTGGTCATATTCGGTGCGGCAAGGGATGCCGATGAAATAAAAAGGATGGACTATCCCGTATTCGCAAGGCATATCGTACCAAATGCGGGAGAGCCCAAGGGATTTGGAGAGATCAACGTGGAACTTATGATCAACGGCATTAGAATACGCCCCGGGGATTGGATAGTTGGGGATGAGAGCGGCATAGTTGTTGTGCCAAAGGAGAATGCTGTGGAAATTGCAAATCGCGCCATTGATGTTATGGAGCATGAAAATAGAATAAGAGAGGAAATAAAGAGAGGTAACACCCTGTCCTCCGTGATAAAACTGGAGGATTGGGAAGTGGAGCGATGATCAGAACCTTGAATCCAGGCGCATGAACTCCTCGTCGTACATAACGCTTTCAAACTCCACAATTTCCTCGTACTGCTGCTTTAGAATCTTGTAGTGGCCCTCTTCAATCTTTCCCATGTAACGCATTATTCTCTTTATGCGCGCATCATCCACAATTTCGGCTATGCCCTCGTAGTACTCCTTGGCACTTAACTCTGCCTGCATGGCACCCTCAAGAATCTTACGCATATCCGTGGTTTCTCCAATCTCCCTGAATATTCTTATTTCAGGAAACTCCGGTATGAAATCCGGGTTCTCCGGTGGCTCGGGCTCCTTGCCGTTGAAAAGGTCCTTGTACAGTTCAACCAGGATGGCCCGATGCCTCTCTTCCTCCTCCGCCAGGGCCTTGAGTTTATTCTTCAGAAAAGGGTTCTTTGCCTGCTTTGCCACATTCTCATAAACTTCCTTTGCAACCTCTTCGCTCTTTATACCCAAAAGGATCAGATCCTCCAGACTGTACTTGTTCAAGTCAATCCCTTCCATGGTGGCAGGTAAGGCATTCTACCCGTATAAAGATTTTGTGCCCATAGAAAAGTTATTTTAACAATTTGCCCATATATGGCTGAATGATGAACTTCCACATACACAGCACGTGGAGCGACGGTCTGTACACGCCTGAGATCATAGTGAGAGAGGCCATAAAGAAAAAAATGGAAAAAATAGCCTTCACGGATAACTACAGCACAAAGAAAACACATTCAATACCCAAAAAATATCTGAAAATGTACGTTGAAGATATACGTGGTTTGCAGAAAAAATATGGGGGGAATATTGACATTTACATAGGCATCGAAATTGATTTCTCTCCCAGAACGGATATTGATGCCCTTCCAAATTTTGAGGATTTTGACCTTGTGCTCTTTGAATACGTGCAGGACTCTCTCTGGGATGGTTATCCACTCTGGATGCTTCTGGACCTTCGCAAGGACATAGACGCTCCCGTTATTCTGGCCCACAACGATCTGAGCAGAAATTTCGGATCCACAGATATCGGAGCATTTCTGAGGGTTCTTGAATCGGATAACATAGGTGTGGAACTGAACACGAATTACAATTACACAAAACTTGGAGAGACCTATTACAGGCTCGCATACCCAATATTTGAAGAGATGAAAAACTACAAAATACCCATCTCGGTAGGAAACGATATGCACGATGATCTGGAAAGAATAAACGATGTGGGCGATGCCCTGGACTTCATCCAGGAGTACGGTTTGGAGGAGAATTTAAAACTCTTTTTAAAGGAGGTGAGTGAGTGAAGGATAAGGTTGCCATAGTTTGTGGCTCCAGCAAGGGAATGGGTAAGGCCATTGCCAAAGAATTTGCAAAAAATGGAGCAAGGATTGTTCTGGTATCAAGAAATGAGGAAAATTTGATGAACGCAATGAAGGAGATAACCACAGAGATTGTGCAGAATGGGGATAGAAGCATTATGAACCGTGTTCTCGCAATCCCCGGAGATGTGAGAAAAATGGAGGACATAGAGAGGGTCGTTAAGGAAACAGTGGAGGAGTTTGGCACCGTGCATATCTTGGTAAACAACACGGGAGGACCACCCGCAGGATATTTTGAAGATCTGAGCGATGATGACTGGTACAATGCCTTCAACCTCACATTTATGAGTGCAATGAGATTCATAAGAGAGGTGGCTCCCTACATGAAGAGGCAGAAGTACGGAAGAATAATAAACATCACCTCAATGAGCGTAAAACAGCCAATAGATAATCTCATTCTCTCAAACTCAATACGCCTGGCTGTGGTGGGTATGGCAAAAACCCTCGCCATCCAGTGGGCGAAATATGGAATTACGATAAACAACATAGCCCCAGGCCCCATTTTCACAGAGCGTATGAAGGAACTATCCTGGGCCAGGGCGGAGAGGGACGGAATAACCTACGAGGAGGCACTGAACGCATGGATTAAGGAGGTACCCGCGGGAAGGTTTGGAGAGCCAGAGGAGGTTGCATATCTTGCCTCCTTCCTCGCCTCAGAACGTGCAGGATTCATCACGGGTGCAACGATACAGATAGACGGAGGTGCAGTGAAATTCGTGCTCTAACCCTTCTCTCCAATTTTGAAAATTATTATTCCAAACAGGGCAACTGTTGAGGAGAATAGCATAAGGTACCTGTAATTGCTCACAAAACTCATAAATGCACCACCAAGGAGTGGCCCGATAAAGGCGGATATACCGATGGACGAGTTGAGAAGCCCTGTGGCCGTTGCCTTCTCCGGATTGCGAGATGTGAGATAATTCAAAGAGCCCACATATAGAAATGCCCAGGATGCTGCGAGAAGCACCTGCACGGGAAGCATCTCCCAAACATTGGTTATCATGGCATACAGGAAAAAGGTCAGGGATGATAGAGCAAGACCCCATAATATAAGATGCGTGCTCTTTTTTGTGTCTGCGTAAAAATACATGATGAAGAACTGTGCGGTGGAATTTACACCCATTGTGGCCGCCTGCCAGAAGGAATTTCCACCCATGGATGCAACGAAGAGGGGCCAGAACGCCCAGATCATGGTTGCAGCAGAGTGACGAAATATGTAGGACAGGTAAATATGCCAGTTTCTCCTTATGACCTCCAGAGGTATGCGAGGTACGTGCTCCACACGCACACCCGAGTCCTTAAGGCCCAAGGTGATGAAATATGCAATTATGAAAACAATGGATGAGAAGATATAGGTTGCCTTAAGCCCGAAAAACAAGGATATTATGCCGGCCAGATATGAGCCGAGGGCCCATCCTGCGGCACCGAAGGCTGAGAGTTTGCCCATCTTCATCCTTATATCATGGGCCAGAGAAATGGTGGCTGCTGGAAATATGCCCGCAGAAAAACCGGCCATCACACGCAAAATAAGGAGAGAGCAGTAGTTCCAGTAGAAGTACTGGGAAACAAAGGCCAGAGATGCTATGAGAAATCCCGTAGAGATGAATATCTTTCTCCCGTGCAAATCGGCAAGACGCCCAAAAATCATGGAGGATAGAAAATAGGCGAGGTTGTAGAGTGAGAATATCAGGGCTATTTCAAAGGCACTTGCTCCTGCACTGGCTGCCAGGCGGGGAGTGTAGGTTATGGAGAGCATAAGTGCCGTGTACGTGGCCACCTGTATGGCGTATATCCTCTTATCCACATAGGAGCATGGTGTGGAGATTTAATTGCTTTTCCGTGCAATCATCGTTAATTTAATATCCACTTTTCCATATTACCCTCTTAAGCGGGTGTAGTCTAGTGGTTAGGACGGGGGCTTCCCAAGCCTCTGACCCGGGTTCGAATCCCGGCACCCGCATTAAGCCCCTTTAAAAAAGGTGCCTGCGCCTCGCAGAGCGAGGCTTGTTCACATCATTGATGCTCTTTTACCCCCAAACCAAATCACTGAACTCCTTTTCTAAAAAGAAAGCGGTTTTACCTGGAAAGAATGAGAGGTTATGTTTTCCACGGTCAAGGCAACTATGTAATTGGAAAAGAAACAATCATTGGATTTCGTGCGACCCGAAATGTTATTATTTGATGTGATTGATATGCATTTATGGGGCTGGAGTTTATACTTATTATACTTGTAATCCTGGCATTTTCAAGGATAGTGGGTGAGTTGTTTGAGAGGATAACTATTCCTGCGGTTATTGGAGAGGTGCTTGTTGGAATAATCCTCGGGCCAATGGTTTTGAATTGGACATCTCCAGATATTGGGGAATTTAGAATTCTCGTTGACATCGGTCTGTTTTTCTTGGTGTTTACATCCGGGCTGGAATTCTCCATAACCCACATAAAAAAGTCCACAAACAAAGCATTGCCCATCTCTTTTATGGGTAACAACATTGCATTCTTTTCTGGAATTATAATGGCTCTACTACTAAATTACTCTCTTGAGGTTGGCATATTCATAGGTGCGGCCTTTTCACTAACGGCACTTCCCGTGGCCTTGAGGGTTTTGGGCGACTTGAAAAAGACAAACACCAGGTTTGGAAGGACAGTGATAACCTCGGCAATATACGATGATCTTTTCAGCATGTTTCTCCTTGGACTCGTGTTTTCACTTGGCACCCATAATCTGAACGCTTTGAATATCGTTGAAATTGTGTTAAAAATAATCTTGTTCCTTGCATTTATATGGCTCATATCCAAGATTTTCCAGTGGAGATATGGGTTTTTGGCAAGGTATGTGCAGCACTACATTCGCAAGTTCAGAAGTAGGGAGGCGGAGTTTGCGGTCATCGTGCTTTTTGGAATGGCTCTGGCCATTGCTGCTGAGGCCCTCGGCATATCATTCATTCTTGGAGCATTTTACGGCGGTGTGCTTATTGGAGAGCATGTTGTGGGTGAGAGGGTATACAGAAAGGTTAAAATTACGTTCTCCGCGGTTACATTTGGATTTTTTGCCCCAATATTCTTTGTATACACCGGGATGAATTTTTACATTCTATCGGGTACAAATTGGGTATATTTTATCGTTATGAGTGTGCTATTTATCTTGGTGGCTGTTGGCAGCAAAACTCTTGGTGCATACACGGGGGCCAGATTGTCGAATATACCACATAAAAGTGCTCTGGGTATTGGCATTGCCCTCAATTCCCGGGGCCTTATGGAACTAATAATAGCCACCTATGGACTTGAATTGGGAATAATAAATCACAACATATTCTCGCTTCTTGCTCTGGTCAGCATAGTAACAACGATAATCTCTCCAATAATTCTCTCAAGATACCTAAAAAAATATGGAAGTGTGGTGGAAAATTTGGAAAGATAATTCAAAGGAACCGCAGAGTGCGGTCCATTATGTCGTGGGCTATGTTAATTTCATCCTCTGTAATTATCAACGGTGGGCGGAACCTTATTCCGCGTGCTCCGCTCTTGAGAACGAGCAGGCCATTCCTGTATGCATCGCTGAAGAATTTATCGCGCATCTCTGTGGTGGCGAGATCAAAGGCATCGAATATTCCACGGCCACGCACATTGCTCACCTTATCCGGGTACTTCTCTTGGAGTTCGTGGAGCATCTTGAGCATCTTTTCACCCATCCTTGCTGCGTTATCCACAAGTCCATCATCATGGATGATCTCTATTATCCTCTTGGCCTTCACCATATCCACTATGTTTCCGCCCCAGGTGGAGTTTATTCTGCTGGGCACGTGGAAAACGTTATCCTCTATCTCATCGACCTTTTGGCCCACCATAATTCCGCAGACCTTCATCTTCTTACCGAATGCCATTATGTCTGGCTGAACATCAAAATGCTCGTGGGCCCACCATTTGCCCGTGGCGCCAACGCCAGTTTGTACCTCGTCAACTATGAACATTATGTCGTTCTCCTTGAGAATATTCTCAACGGCCTTGAAATACTCCTTTCTGAAGTGATTGTCACCCCCCTCTCCTTGAATGGGCTCAATTATGAAGGCTGCAATATCCTCCTGATATTTGTCAATGGCCTCCTTTATCTCCTCCAGGCTCTTCTTCTCCAGCTCCTTCACCTTCTCTAAGTTCTCCCCTTCCAGAGGGAAGGTTATCTTAGGATTCGTTACCTTGGGCCACTCAAATTTTGGGAAGTACTTGGTCTTGTTTGGGTCAAAGGTGTTTGTAAGTGCGAGAGTGTATCCGCTTCTGCCATGGAAAGCCTCCTTGAGATGTATAACCTTCAAACGCTGTGTATTGTCCTCCTTTCCATTTGCGATATTCTTCCTAACCCTCCAATCAAAGGCAACCTTCAGGGCATTCTCAACGGCAAGGGCACCGCCAGAGACGAAGAAGAAGTATCTGAAATAGGGGGGCGTGGCATACTTGGAAAGGGTGTCAACGAATTCCGCATATTCCACGGTGTAAATATCACTATTTGTTATCTTGTTTATTGCAGTTCTCTGCAGTTTTTTCAGGAACTCGGGATCGAACATTCCGGGATGGTTCATCCCCAGCGCGCTGGTTGCGAAAAACCCGAAGAAATCCAGGTAATATTTGCTGTGTCTCGCATCGTAAAGCCACATCCCGTGGCTCTTGTCAATGTCCAGAACCATGTCTAGACCGTCGGTGAGAATTCTCTCTCCTAAAACCTTATGAACTTCCTTTGGCGATATCATAATGGGGCATGGAAGTGTGGGATATATAGGTTTGGGATTCTCCCCATAATATAACTCACAAGGAATTAATTTATAAATGGGAAAAATACAAATTCTTTGGGGGTAAAGCACCTTTTTTAAAGGGGCTTAGTGGATCGGGCGGGACGAGCATATCTGATGCGAGTAAGCCCGTGTCCATGGAGCGAAGCGGAATGGACCGGGCGGGATTTGAACCCGCGGCCTCCACATTGCGAATGTGGCGATCTTCCGGTCTGATCTACCGGCCCTCAAGTGGAAATTAGGGGAGATTATAAAAATATTGCGTCTACCTACATTTTCTCCTGAAAAAGAGTAAGATCAAAAATATCAATACAAGAGGAAATGCGGAAAATTCGGGAACCTGGGTAGATATCTGTTCCGTGTACTGAGATGCACACCAAGATTGTGTGGAAGACCACCAGAACTCGTACCATGTTATTCCCTCAGTCCCGTTGTAATCCTGGCCGATCCTTGCAAATAGCATTCCATCGTAAACTTCCCCCAAAATCTCATAGCCCGTTCCTGGTCCTCCTCGCACATGCAGGTAGGTAGCAACATTCACCCTAAAAACGCCGTAGGATACATTTTCAGTGTACCAAGATGCACACCATCCCACCCTGTCATCATAGAAAAATTCCCACCACCGGCGCCCGCTCGAGTCCACATAATAATTATAGGCCACATACACCTGACCTTCCTTAATCGTACCTAAAATCTGATAAGATGTGCCTGGACCCACTCGAACATTTAAAGCATACGCGGTGACCTTGAAGGGCTGTATTACCCTCTTCGCCCCGTCTTCTATGTGATAATAATTAATTCTGCTGTAGGTTGATGGAAAGTACGAAGATAAAGAGGCGTTCCAGACATTAGGATCATGCATGGCTATTCCAACATCATTTCCGCTTCTGTAAACCACAATTGCCGCATGGCTCCAGTGATCCCCGCTCTCATTTCCAAAAATAATAACATCTCCAACCTCCAGATCCCCTGGCACTGAGAAATTTTGAGATGTTACATAGGTATAATCCACATCCTGATACTCAATTAGATTGTTGTGAAGTGCTTCACATGACGGAAGTGCCCCATAACTGCTGGAATCCAATCCGCCTCCAGAACCGTCATCACCCCTCCAGAGAGACAGACCTCCTGCAATGAGGGCCTGAGATACAAAATTGGCACTTTCATCACTTGAATTTGAATAGGATGCATAATGCGGGTTTGAAGATGACCACCACTTATAGGCATAACCATAGGCCGCCTGATGGTCATAAAGAGGTTGTGGTGAGACTTTGTGGATAACGTATTCATCCTCAAGAGTTTCCAAATTTCCATTGAAAACATCTTCATCCACATTTCCAGATATTCCACTCACACTCCCACTATCTGTATACTGCCAGAAACTCCAGGATGGCCATACTCCCGTATTGGGCTCTTCACTGGAATCTCCCGTGTATTCTGCAATCCACAGGTCCCACTGGGTTATAGATTGCCCCAGATTCTCTGCCCATGAAGAACTTGTATATACAAGAGGCCTTATTCCGGTCTCGTTGTAAACCCGGCTACAGAAGGCGTTGGCCCAATCCGTAAGCTGGGACCATGTCAAATCATTGCTATTGTCTTCCAAATCAAGAACAGGCACAAGATATCCATCCTTAAGATATGGAGAAATTGTATTTACAAAATGATCCGCCTCCTGATCCGCCTCGCTTTCTATGGGCGTGTTGGGCTCTGCAAAATGATAGGCTCCCATATATAACCCCGCTGCATGGCCATTTTCCATATTCGTGGTAAACTCGCTATCCACATAACTCGTGCCCTGCGTGGCCTTCACAAATGCAAAGCGGTATCCATCGTTGTAAACTTCCTGCCAATCAACGTCTCCCTGCCAGTGGGAGACATCCACACCATATACCCTTCCAGAGGTTGAGGATACTTTGAGTTTTAAATAATTATAATCCGTCCCGTTGGGCTGACACAAAGTTAACCCGTAAAATATTGTAGTAAACATAATTGCAACGCCAACAAGGGTAATAAACATTGATTTGTATTTCATCTCTATCCCGCATGTATTGAAAAAGTATATATATTCTTTTTCATTTTGCCCCTTGCTGCCCCGGTAGTGTAGCGGCCCATCATGCGGGCCTGTCGAAGCCCCTTTGGAAAAGGTGCTTTACTCCCAAAGGGCTGCAAATAGCCCGCGACCCGGGTTCAAATCCCGGCCGGGGCGCTTCACTTTTGCAACGAATCTTTATAAATGGAACCCATTACCGAGGATCTGTTACAAAATCCGATCTGGGTGTTTTAATACATACTGCAATATAATCCTGTTCTACGGCAGAAATTTAAAATATAATCCTTACATTATATTCCTTGGTTAGAATCAGACCATGCTGGGATTGAAATTAATTAATAGAAACTCTGTATCCTTCTTTTTTTGCCAATTTGTTAGAATCAGACCATGCTGGGATTGAAAAGGGCATATTTCCTGCACGCCTCTATCTGTGCCTCTATGCTGTATGTATCCTTTTCTCTTCTGCTCTTCCGTACTCACCCTGGCGTAGATGATGGCTCTCATATGGCATCTATGGATGTGCTAGCATCCAAGTATATGCTGCCATTCCAAAGAAAAAAGCTATTCCGATTAAGTGAACCAAAATCAGTATAACTTCTCCTTTTTTCATGAGGCTACCCTCCTTCTTTTTCTCTCTCCTCTCTTGTATATAGCATAATTCACTATCATCAGGAATGTCAAAATCACTCCACCCGTCGCCCACCATATCCACATTTTTTCTGTGAATGAGGCCGTCAGAGCCGACGCTATATATTGCCCCAAACCAACCGCCTATATCACCAGTATAGCCCCAAATATCCCGAATATAGTGGTTATTTTCCATTTCAAACTTTTCCATCCCATATATTCATCACCTCCTTCTTATTTATTCCTTTCGCCTTCCAGAAGCCCGGTGAGCTCCTTCCACTTGCGGATCTTCATCTGTATGCTCCTCTTGCTGAATTGTATACTCTCTTCCTGGATAATCTAAAGAATTACGATAAAAATCTCCGTGTTTTTAAAAATATAAAAGATTAGAGTGGGAAAATGGAAAAATCATGGCACGAGCCTGGTGCGATCTCTGGGAAATATCACACATTCCCTTATGTTTTTAACTCCCGTTACTATCATCACCAATCGCTCCAGTCCAAGCCCCCAGCCCGCATGGGGAGGCATGCCATAACGAAATGCCTTAAGGTAGAAGTCAAAGTTTTCCGGGTTGAGTCCCTTGCGCTTCATAATTTCCACGAGGGAGTCGTATCTATGATTTCTCTGCGCCCCTGAACTTAACTCCTTCTCACGGTACATCAAATCAAAGGCAAGTGAATATTTTTCATCCTGGGGCATCACATAGAAGGGTTTAATCTCAAGGGGCCAGCGGGTTATGAAGTAAAAATCTTTTATTTCCTCTCCGAG
Source organism: Candidatus Aciduliprofundum sp. HYA1 (assembly GCF_056175085.1). Taxonomy (NCBI): domain Archaea; kingdom Methanobacteriati; phylum Thermoplasmatota; genus Candidatus Aciduliprofundum; species Candidatus Aciduliprofundum sp. HYA1. Next base: position 394,834 of record NZ_CM149694.1, on the reverse strand, counting down.
AACCTTAAGCGCCTCAGTGGAGAAGTCCTCGCCCCATTCCATCTCCATATTTCTGTTTATTATGCTTAATGCCTCCTCGTAGGTTATCCTCTTGAAGGGCAACTCTGGCACCCTCCATTCCATACCAAGGAGCTCCAGAGCCTCTCTCTCCCTCTCAATGGCGTACCTTATTCCATTTGCAACGCTCTCTTCCAGCACCCTCATAGCATCCTCATGGTTTGCAAAACTCATCTCTGCATCTATGGATATGAACTCATTAAGATGCCTCGTTGTGTTGTGCTCCTCGGCCCTGAACGCTGGAGCAATTTCAAAAACGTGGTCAAATCCCGCAGCCATCAAAATCTGTTTGTAAAGCTGAGGACTCTGGTTAAGGTACGCATCCTTCTCAAAATATCGCACGGGAAAGAGTTCCGTGCCCCCCTCTGTGGCCGTGGCCACAATCTTTGGAGTGTGCACCTCCAGAAAATTCTTGGATATGAGGGTATCACGTATTCCCTGAAGAATTGCACTTCTAACCTTGAATACAGAGAGAACCTCCGGCTTTCGCAGGTCCAGAAATCTATTTTCTATTCTGGTTTCCATATCTGCGGACACCTTATCGGCAACACCGAGGGGGAGTGGTGTTTCTGCAACGCTCAAAACTTCAATCTCCTCGGGCAAGATTTCAAAACCCAGTTTTGCCTGTTCAGTGCGCTGCACCTTTCCACGGGCACATATGACCGTTTCTCTTGTGAGTTTTGTGTACTCCTTAAATTTCTCCTTTCCTACGATCCCACGGATCAAGGTGAGCTGGGCGAACCCGCTTCTATCACGAAGTATTATAAATGCTATGCGCCCAAGCACGCGTATATCGTGAATCCACCCACAGACCTTGACCTCCTCGCCATCAAGTTGAGATGCTTCCTTGAGTGTGTGTGTTCTGAGCATGGGCATAGGATTGCGGATAAATATTAAAAATTAGCGTATAAACTTACTTGAAAAACTTCTCAACACGCTTCTTCATCTCAAGATGTCTCGGAATTCCGCTTATGACCCCCTCCATAAATTCCGCCTTGCCCAGAATCTTTATGCCCTTAGGTCCGATGTCGTACTCAATTATGCCCTTCTCGTAATTCATCCCCATACTCTTAACCACCACCATGAATTTTCTCAACTCTGAGCCTATCTCCGCATAGCGCAGATCAATTATTATATCAGAGAGGTACAAAACCTTGGATGTACCGAGATTGTAGGAGGATATTATGCGTGGAGTTGTATATGTGACCAGCGTGGTTATGCCTCTGGTCTTGAAGTTTTTCACAATCTCGTGCTCTATTTTCTGGGATTCTTCACTTTCCCCCACATTGTTTATTCCATCTATCACCACCCTCGTTGCTGATTTTGATTGCCGGTAAATTTCCCACATAAACTTGTAGGCATCCACGTTAACCGGGTTCTTCTCCAAAATACTGCATTGTGAGAGGTCAAATCCGAATTCTCTAGCATGCTTCAATATCATGCTTTCAGTGTCCTTGAACGATACAAACACGCATTTACCCTTCTCCCTGGCCGATTCGCTTAGAAATTGATACGCCATAACAGTTTTTCCTGTTCCTGGAGGACCTGTTACGAGAATTACACTTCCTGAATAGACCTCTCCAAGAATATTCTCCATACCCCTTATTCCAAAGTTTATCTTCCGTAACTTTACCTGCCTCTCCCTGGGCAAAAAATTCGGATAAACTCTCAACCCCGTTTCCGCGATATCAAATCCATGAAGGCCATGCACGAAATTGCTACCGCGAACCTTCATTATCTGAACCCTTCTTTTTGTTCCATCGTAGCGAAGCAGGATAACACTGTCTGCAACATACTCCTCCACACTGCCCGTGTCAGATATGTTCCTCTCTGCAGTAAAAAGCATTGTGCCTCCGAGCCTCCTTATCCTCTGAGATAACTCAAAAATGGCAGCACGGAGTTCCTCCACGCCTCCATAGTATGGAAGCAGGGGCGATATCCCGTCTAAGGCCACAATTTTTGCATTATGAACGTTCATGCTTGTGGTTATGACCTCCCCAAGGAGCTTCACATCAAGGGCCCTCTTACCAAGCACGGGCCTTACGGCACTGAAATCGAGATAGTGCACATTTTCCCGCACATTTGCGTACCTGTGCCTCATCCCTCTTGGCATGTTACTCACAATGTTCTTCCAGGATTCCTCCAGGGATACGTAGAGTACATCCCTCTCCTGTGCATGATGCAGGAGGTAGTTCACAGCAAAGAGCGTCTTTCCAGCCCCCTGAGAGCCCACAACGAGATTGAAACTCCCATCAATAAAACCCCCGCCCATGAGTCTGTCAAGCTCTTCAATACCTGTGCTAATCCTCATCCTCCCCTCCCTCCAGCAGAGTTTGAGCAAGAAGTTCTGCCAAAGTATAGCCCAGACGGGATTTTAGAATATCAACCACCTTTTCCACATACTCCTCAGGATCCTCAGTTTCAAGTTTTTCTATTTCATCTGCAAGTTGCCTCGCATCATCCTCATCCATAAAATTGGAAAGAATCGATTCGATCCTCGTGGGCATCGTGCCCATGGCCCTTCTCATTATAATTTCACGCTCTCTTATCTCCTTCACGTACCTCCTTATGGCATCTCTCACAAATTCGGATGGGCCCTTCCATCCATAATGCGGATACTTCTTTATTATCTCATGAATGGCCATATACATATCCTTGGGCACGCGGACCATCTTGTCCTCTTCGCTTCCCACAGGTATTTAACGGCTTTTTAATATTTAACATTTCCCTCCAGATGCTCCCTCAGCAATCTTATGTATTCCCTCGTCTCCTTCACACCTTTATCCGTTATCCATACGGCTGTTCTGGGTCTATCCACAATGACCTTCCTCATTATGATCAGTCCGTTCTTCTCAAGGGTTTTGAGATGAGAGTCCAGATTGCCGGGAGTTGTCCCAATAGCATTCAGGAGTTCCTTAAAAAGCGCTCTTCTGCGGGGCAAAAGATAAATGAGAATTGATAATCTTATGGGATTTCCCACCACTGAATTCTTTGCAATATCCCTCAGCATCACTGTTCACCCACCAGAGTGAAAGCGCCAAAGAGATAAAGAAGAGTGGAGAGGGCATATCCAACCAGAACGAATCCTGCCGCCAGAGACCAGCCCAAGTATCCTGAACCTGCATTTACCCAGAATAACAGGGGAGCGGCCAGAGCGGATGTGAACACGGGCATTAGGGGGCGATAATCCCTTATTGCTATTGATATGCCCATGTTTCCACAGATTATGAATATCAGAAATCCGAGTATGTAAGACCTTGGATTCCAGAGAATAGGTATAATGGTCCATATTACTCCGCCAATAACCCATCCTATGAGCATAACGCTCCACATCCCTTTCCTATGATTTTCCCTCAGATGTTTCATCTTCTTCCAAACTATCGTGTTTATGTAAAATATGAACACAATGGCCAGTGCCCAGAATACGCCTATAATGTACCCAAAATATCCTGTCGTTGGGCAGCAGGAATATATTATGGTCTCCAAAGCGAGATATATTCCGAGCATTATTGTCCAAGATGCGTAATTCAATGCTCCGTAAACATAGGAACTTGCTATCAATTTCCTCTCTATCCTTTCAAGGGCCTCAACCATTTCTTCCATACCCATCACCAATTACCCATATACATCACCAAATATAACAGGTGCAGTTATTCTGAATTTCAGAACGATTATTGCAAATTTTTTATACACCATTCCCATGCTTCACTATGCGTATCGGTGTGCTTGCAATTCAGGGAGATGTCAGCGAGCATGTTGAAGGTGTTAAGAGGGCACTTGATTATTTGGATATGAAGGGTGAAGTGGATTATGTGAGAAAAAGGGAGCAAATCTCAGGTCTGGATTATCTCATCATACCTGGGGGGGAGAGCACCACAATTTCAAGGCTTATGATTCGAAGTGGAATATACGATGAGATAAAGAAAAAGACGGAAAAAGAGGATCTGGCCGTCATAGGCACCTGCGCCGGATCTATTCTTATGGCCAGGGAGGTTATTGATGATTCCCGTGTTAAAACCCTTGCTCTTATGGATATTGCCGTTAGAAGGAATTTCTTCGGCAGGCAGAGGGAAAGTTTTGAAACGGATCTTGAAATTAAGGGTCTGGGCTCCTATCACGCAGTGTTCATTCGCGCTCCCGTTATCGAGCGTTGCTGGGGGGATTGTGAGATACTTGCAAAGATAGGGGATAAAATAGCCATGGCCAGGCAGGATCGCTTCATTTCTCTGATTTTCCATCCTGAACTCACGGAGGATTATCGAATCTACAAACTTTTCTTTGAACTCTGAGACCCCCCATCATTTCCACTGGAGGATAAGTTTTAATTCTTATCAAACCTTTATCCCCCCGGTGATTATGATGAAATACACAGCCTTGCATGATGTGCACGTAAAGATGGGTGCGAAAATGACAGTGTTTGGGGGATATCACATGCCCCTTTGGTACACAAGCATTATAGAGGAGCATAGAGCCGTACGCGAAAGTGTTGGAATTTTCGATGTTTCACATATGGGAGATATCCTTGTTGAAGGGCCAGATGCCACAGAGTTTCTGAGTTACATACTTCCAACAGATTTCTCAAAGGTTAAGGTTATGAAGGCCACATACACGGCCTTTATGAATCACCGGGGTGTACTGATAGATGATACCATAGTTACAAAACTTGGCAATGATAGGTATCTCCTCGTGCCAAATGCAGCCACTGCAGAGCAGATATATCATTTCATGTACTCCATGGCCGGAGGGTATGATGTTGAGATAAAGAATTTCACCCAAGAGCTTTCATGTATGGCTGTACAGGGTAGGAACGCCCAGAATACTTTACAGAAATTAACGGATTACGATCTGAGCAGTATAGGGTTCTTCGAGGCTGCCTATATAGATTTGAAGGGTGTGAATATCAAGGATAACGAGTTGGCCGGAAAAAAGGCGTTCATATCAAGAACCGGCTACACGGGGGAGGATGGTTTTGAAATTGTGGTACCGAATGAGAATGCCGAGGAAGTATGGTACAAGATACTTGATGCTGGTGAGGAGTATGGCATTAAGCCCTGTGGGCTTGGTGCAAGGGACACTCTTCGCATGGAAAAGGGATTTCTGCTGAGTGGCCAGGATTTCCATCCACTCCACGAGCCCAGAACTCCCCTGGAAGCGGGAATATCATGGATCATAGATTGGGATCACGACTTCATGGGCAAGGAGAGATTAGTCAAGATGAATGAAGAGAAAAAATACGACCTGTTCCGGGGCATATTACTAAGGGGGAAGGGAATCCCCAGGCATGGTTATGAGATCTACAAGGATGGTGAGAAGATAGGATACCTAACAAGTGGAACCATGTCCCCCATTCTGAATGTGGGTATTGGTCTGGGCTATGTGAGGAGACCCTACATAAAGGTGGGCACAGAGGTGCAGGTGAATATACGGGGAAGAATGGTGCCTGCCGAAATAAGAAAGCCAAAATTGGTAAAATGATCTCCAGAGGAAATCATGGGGTCTCTCTCAGTGGATGAAGAAGGGAAGATAAAAGAAGCCAATTCCTGCAATGGAGAGTACGAAGAGAAACACGTACACGGGAACATTCCATCTCAATATTTTTAGTCCATCCATGGGTCCTATGGGCAGAAGGTTGAAGAATGCGAGAAAGAAATTCAGGTACGCTATTTGGAGCAGAATTTGTGTTATAAGGGAATTTTGAATCAATAGGGCTCCAGCAAATAGGGAGAAACCTGCAATTAAATTTGTTGCTGGACCTGCAGCGGAAATTTTTCCGTTCTCTTTCACAGAGGGGAATCCATATATGTAAACGGCTCCTGGAGCGGCAAAGAGAAATCCTATGAAACTGCTGAAAAAAGCTATTAGAAGCCCCGTTTTCCAAGCTTTGAATGCTGCCGGATAGCCATATTTTATGGCCACGTATTTATGTGCCATCTCATGGAGAAAGAAAGCAATGAGCACAGAAAGGAAAGCGGTTATTAAGGTTAAAAACAACACGCCATAGTTTCCATTAAGGAAAGCCCCCCTAGACATCAAAATCCAGAAGGATAGGGTTAAGATGCCCAGGGCAAGGAGAATATCCCTAAACTCGTCAGGATAGATTTTGAATTTGGGTTTTGAGTAATAATAGGTCATAGAAATTCCTCCCCATCCTCCTCGATTCTCTCCACTTTTTCCACGGGCTCTTTTTCCTCCCTATCCGGATGTTCATCCACTGGAGTTTCCGTATCCTCCTCCAGTTCTAGGAGTAAATTACGCAGGAATTTGGCGCGGCATAGGCCGATTTCTAGGTTTATCATTAGGTTCAATACTGATTTGTTTTTAAGATCCATATCCAAAACCTTGCGCAGCAGAATCTCATCTTCCTTCGTGGGTTTGCGATTCAGGTCCTTCTTGAAGCATTGCTCTATGTACCTTAACAGCCTCTTGGAGGATTTCACATCCATATTTGTATTTGCCACAATTTCGGCAAGGGTCAGATCCTTTATTCTTTTCAATTTTTTTGCCAGTGTATAGGTTTTTCTCTCTAAGTCTTCCATCTCCTTCTCTGTGAGTTTATCGATGTTCAGAGGCTCCTCCAATTTTATGTAGTCAAACACCTTGGATACCATGGCAAGTGGAACGTTTAGATCCTTGAAAGCCTCCTTCTTTGTAACCCTCTTTCCCGTTCTATATTCGTGAAGCAGAATTTTTCTAGCGTATTTTTCAAGTTCTCTGTTCTCTATTATTCTCTCACACTCCATTTTACCCTCCTGTGCTGAGCTCAACTCGGGATTTATCTCAAGAGCCTTTTCAAAGGATTTTAAGGCTCTCTCAAGATCATCCATTTTTATGAGAACAAATCCCCTTGAGGTCCACATATGGGCATCGTCAGGGGCTATCTCAATGCCCTTATTCAGGTACTCAAGGGCCTTTTTGTAATCACCCGCACTCTGGTACGCGAATGCCAGGGACTTGTAGGTTTCTGGGTCCTTTGGATCGAGGAGATGGGCGCGCTCGTAGGCCTTTATTGCATTTTCATAATCCTTTAGGGCAAGGGAGCATCTCGCTATACCGAGCCAGGAGTTTTTGTCCCTCTTGTCAATATTAACAACCCTCTGATAGGTCTTCAGGGCATCCTCAAATCGACCATCTGCCTCTAGGGCCCTTCCCAAAACCCGCAGGGCATTTATGTTGTTTTCCTTGGCCAGTGGTTTTAAAAGTTTGATTATTTCATCGTACTTCTCCATCTCCAGCAGAATGTTTGCAAGGTTAATTCTTGTGTCTTCACTGTCCTCAATCTCAAAGGCCTTCTTGGCATGCTCATAGGCCATGTCAAGGTTATCAATTCCCAGATAGATACGGGATGCCAGAAGATAGAACCTTGCCTCTTTACCCAGCTGGATCGCCTTCTGTATGGAGTTTATGGCCTCATCAATGTCTCCATTTCTATAGTACGCCTTTGCCAATTTATGGTACAATTCTGGCCTCTCCTCAAGATTTATGGCCTCAATGTAGTTTTCTATGGCCTCATCGTATTTTTTCAAATTATAATTTGCATCGCCAAGAAGCTCCAGAACTCTAGAATTCTTGTTTAATTGTGCAGAACGAAGAAGGTACTCCTTCGCATCTTCATACTTTTTGAGATTTATAAGCGCCTTGCCCAGGTCCATAAGGTTTTTGTAATCTTCAGGTGATACGCTTAGTATGTTTTTACATATTTCAACGGCATCAGCATATCTCTCATGCTTCATTAGCAGATCCTTCAACTCGTAGAGGAGAACCTCATTATCGGGGTATATTTCCAGGGCCTCCCGGTAGGTGGCAATTGCACTGTCTATTTTCCCCACATGATCGTACGCGTAGGCAAGGTCTCTCCAGGCGGCGAGGTTTTTCTTGTTCATTGTTATAATTTCCTTGGCAGTTTCAATCACGCAATCAAAGTCCTTCTGTGCTTTGCAAATATCCTTCTTCAACTCCATGTACCGCTCCCTTCTCTCATAGTTGAGGGCAAGATTCACATCCTTTAATGCTGCCTCATATTCCTTCTTTCTGAATCTTGCATAGGCCCTTTTGTATATGTATTTTGAGTTTGTTGGCTCTATCTTCACAAGGGTATTGAAAATTTTAATGGCATCTTCGTATCTTTTCATCTGTAGAAGAACATCTCCCTTCTCAAACATGGCCTTTGTGAAATTCTCGTTGATCTTCAGGGCCGAATCAAAACTCTCCAGAGCATCCTCATATCTCTTTATTTTTTTCAAACAGAGCCCACGCTCGTACCAAAGTCGCATATCATTTGGATCAAGTTTAAGCGCCTCATCATAGTATTCCACGGCCTCATCAAATTTATCAAGTTTTTCCATTGTCCAGGCGAGGTTTTTCCAGTATTTCTTCTCGTTGGGATTGATCTCTGTGGCCTTCTTGAATGAGTATCTCGCGTTCTCAAGATCTCCCAGTTTGTAGTATATCATTCCAAGGAGGTTCCAACCCTCGTCATCATCCTCCTTCATCTTCAATCCTTTTTCAAGGGTCTTCTTGGCCTCATCGTACCTGCTTGAAGTGTAGTAGGCCCGTGCAAGATCCCTGTAGGTCTCAAAATCTCCACCCATGGATATGATCTGGGTTGATGCGGTTATAATCTCCTGGGGCTTGTTGAGTTCCTTTGCAATCTCCTTCCTCAATTTCCACAACTCTATGTTTGCCCCCTCAATTTCGGTTGCTCTGATTATAAAATTCAGAGAACTCTCCAGTTTTCCCAGATTCCTGTATGCAATTGCTTCATTCACAAGGGATTCAACATCATTTGGCTCAATTTTCAGAATCTCCTCACAAACGGAGATAACCCGATCCCACTGCTCCTCCTTCTTAAGAATATCTCTTTGCAATTTCAAACTTGGAAGATGTTTTGGAAATTCCTTCAGTATATTTTGCGCGATTTCGAAGGCCCTGTCAAGTTTATCAAGTTTGAAATACGCGTATGCAAGATCATACATAATGTCCAGATCGTTATTTCCCAAATCCAGGAGACCAACGCAGGCATCTGCCAGATCGGCGTGATTCTTCAATTTTTTTGCCAGTTCCCTTTTAAGGGCAAGGGCATCCAGATACCTTTTGTCGTGCTCGAGGGCCCTGTTGACCGCCTTGAGAGCCTCCGCATCCCTCTCCATAAGGTGGAGAATGGAAGATTCGAGGTACCATGATTTCTTATCATTGGGATCTATCTTAATGGCCTCTCTTATGCACCTTAGGGCCTCCTCGTACTCACCCCTCTTCTTGTGCAGTATGGACAGGTTTATCCAGGAGCGTTTATCATTTGGATCTATGCTTATCGCCTTTTTGAGTGCGTTTATTGCATCAACCATCCTGTCCATCTTCGCATACGCGGCGCCAAGGTAAACCCACGCCTGCTGGTACTCTGCATTTATGTTGACAACATCCTTCATAACCCTTACACATTCGGCATAACTCTGAATTTTGTACAATTGCACGCCCATCTTGAAGAGAATTTCTATATCCTTGGGCCTGTATTCAAGGTATTTTTCATAGTATTTCAATTCCTCCGGGTATAGATTTATGAGTTTTTTGTATATATCCAGGGCCTCATCTATATCGCCCTTCAACTGATAGATCTCTGCCTTTGTCTCCCAGGCGTTCCTGTTCTGCAAGTCAATCTGAAGGGCTTTTTCCACGAGAAATATGGCCTTTTTGTAGTCCTTCTGCAGAGCGCGGATCATTGCATAATTAGTGTAGGCATCCACGTTCTCCCTATCCATATTTATGGCCATCTTGAATGCATCTGCCGCATTTTTTATATCTCCTGCTTTTTGAAATGTGAGCCCTATATTTACAAGAAGTTTTGAGAACTCATCATTTTTTAACTTAACCAATCCCTTATTTTCCCTTATATTTTGAAGGGCCTTGAGCAGATACTCCTTCCCCTCAGGGTCACCTTTGTTTATGAGTTTCAAACCCTTTTCGTACAATTTTTCGGAACGACGATACACCTTTGATTCCTTATTTCCAAACTGTAGGGCCACAGCCTCTCACCCATTCAGTATTCTCAAAGGTATTATTAAAATTTTCTAAACCCACGGGGCTCTGCAGCGAAATCTATAAAAATTTTACACAGAAAAATTTTTAATGTTTACGAAAAGTTTAAATAGTGTGATGTGCATTTCATTTTTATGAGCAGAATTAAGGGAGATGTGGTCTGCATTAGGGGCGATTACCTAATAGCCCGGGCCCCTTTGCGAGGAGGTAGGTACAAGGTCTACACGCCTTCAGGTAAGTATGTGGGCCATGTGGTTAGGGTATTTGGCCCCGTTGAGCGACCTTACATAAAGGTAAAAATTGAAAGAAAATGGGGAAGGAAGGTTGGGGAGATTGTAATAAGAGGTGATAGAGGTGGCAGAAAAAGATAAGAAGAAGTGGATTGATGAGATAACTCGGTGCCCTGAATGCGGCTCCACGCACCTTGTTAGGGATTATGAGCGTGGGGAACTGGTATGTATGGATTGTGGACTCGTTATTGATGAGGCCTATATCGATCAGGGGCCAGAGTGGAGGGCCTTTGATTCTGAGCAGAGGGATTCCAGGTCAAGAACGGGTGCGCCAATGACCTACACGATTCACGATAAGGGCCTGAGCACTGAGATTTCGTGGAAAAATAAGGATTCCTATGGCAAGAGCATTCCCACGAGAAGCAGGGCTCAGCTTTACAGGCTTCGCAAGTGGCAGAAGAGGATACGGGTGAGCAACTCGGCAGAGAGGAATTTGAGCCAGGCATTGCAGGAACTTGAGAGAATGGCATCCAATTTGGGATTGCCAAAGGACGTGCGTGAAACTGCCGCTGTAATATATCGCAAGGCTGTTAAGGAGAATATGATCCGTGGGCGCAGCATTGAGGGGGTGGTAGCGGCCAGCATATACGCTGCCTGCAGGATGCTGGGAATACCCCGCACCCTTGAAGAAATATCCACGGTCACAAGAATAAAGAAGAGGGAGATAGGTAGGGTTTACAGGATAATGAGCAGAACATTGAAACTCAACATATATCCCACAAAACCTGAGGACTATATAGATCGTTTCTGTTCAAAATTGAAGTTGAGTGGTGAGGTTAAATCCAAGGCCTACGAAATTATCAAGATGGCCAGGGAGAGGGATATAATCTCCGGCCGCGGTCCAACTGGTGTGGCGGCGGCTGCAATTTACATAGCGGCCATCCTCATGGGAGAGCGCAGAACCCAGAGGGAAGTTGCCGATGTTGCCGGCGTGACGGAGGTTACCATAAGAAATCGTTACAAGGAACTCGTGGAGAAGTTAAATTTGCCTGTGGAGGTTTAATCATTTGAACACGAAACCCGTCTGTCTGTACCAGAGCACCAGGTCTAGATGAGCCATTGGTATGCCCATGGCCCTTGAGAACTCTTTCATCCTCTCCTCTATTTCCAGATACCTTCTTTTCGTCAGCCCCTTTGGAATCTCATCTATCACTCCCAGCCAGAGCAGGTTTTTTAGAATGTGTCTGTCAAGGATGGCGAGACCCTCTCCGAGCCCCACATTTCTTAGAAAATGGCTTGCCTCCTTGTAGCCCATACCCCTGACATTTCTGACCAAAAAATCTCTCATATCCTGTGGATCTGAGAATTGGGACAGTGTTTCCCTTATTTTGAGTTCCCCATTTATGGTGAAGAAGTCCCTTGCCCTGACAATGTTCTGGGCCTTTGTGTATTTGAAACGTACGCCTTTAAGATAATCTGTGATACTTTCCGCATTTCCAAACCACAGAACTCCAGAGTCACGCAGATTTTCAATGGCTCTCCAGCAAATGGTGGCCTTTGACTGAGGGGTTAGAAGGCAAAAGGCTAGTTCTGCAAATATTTCCTCCTCCGAGCCATCTTCCCACAATTTTTTGAACTCCTTTAAGCGTGAATCTATGGTGTCTCTCTGCTCCTTCCATATTTCCCTTATCTCAGCAACGGGATCCATGATGCATAATGGCTTTCACGATATAAAAATGCCCCTGGAGTATTTTTATATGATATCTTCCTTAGGGTTTCGTATGGATCCAGAGATTGAGAGAATTCTACGCAAGCAGGGCTACGCCATCGTGGGAAAGCACAGCGCCGTTAAACTATGTCACTGGCTTCGCGAATCCCTGCTTCACAACAGGCCGTGCTACAAGCAAACCTTCTACGGCATAAGAACCCACAGATGCCTTCAGATGACCCCGGCGGTGAACAACTGCACCCAGAACTGCCTCTTCTGCTGGAGATTTCAGGGATTCAGCGAGGTTTATATGAAGGATGTGGACGAGCCAGAGTTCATAGTTGAGGAGAGCATAAGGCAGCAGAGAAGATTGCTCACGGGGTACAAGGGGGATCCAAGGGTTGATCTTGGGAAGTGGAAGGAAGCAATGGAACCAAGGCATGTGGCCATATCCCTTACAGGGGAACCCACCCTTTACCCGAGATTGGGGGAACTCATTGAGGAGTACCACAAGAGGGGATTCACCACATTCCTCGTTACCAACGGTACTATGCCCGAGGTACTTGAAAATTTAGATCCCCTGCCCACACAACTCTACGTGACCGTGGCGGCTCCCAACGAGGAAATATACAAGAAATTGCTGGTTCCCCTGATAAGAAATGGATGGGAAAGGCTCAGGAGAACTCTGGAACTTTTACCCTCTCTCAACACCCGCAAGGTCATAAGGCACACCCTGGTAAAGGGGTGGAATATGGGATATGAGGAAGAGTATGCCAAACTTGATTTGCTGGCCGAGCCGGATTTCATTGAGCCAAAGGCCTACGTGTTCGTGGGCTACTCCAGGGAGAGGCTCACCATAGAGAACATGCCGAGACACGAGGAGATAAGGGAATTTGCAAAGAGGATGGCAGATATTACAGGTTATAGATATGAGGATGAGCGGGAGGATAGCCGTGTTGTTCTTCTTATGAAGGAAAACGCGCAGAGATTTTTATCTTATTAATTCAAAAATTTTTTATATTCATTTACCCTACAAGAAATTGATGATTCCCGTATCCAAGAGAAGACTTATAACCACTACGGTTGGAATAATTCTGGCCATAGCCATAATTTTCACCTCCTACACTCTTGGGAATAACATGGCCAAGATGCAATTTTATTATGAGATTGAGAAAAATCCTTACGCGATCGCAAGGGGTGTTAGCGGTAATTTTAGTAATATGATGAGGGCCTACAATCAGATTGAAAACCTTACCCACGTTAGAAGTGTGGTTTTTTCCATAATGGCCTTTGGGAGGTATGGGGGAAATTATACCGCACCATCGATACCTGTGCTCTACATGAAGGGATACAAACTCACCCTGCTCAACGGCACAACTCCAAAAAATTCTAAGGAGGTGCTTGTAGGAGCCTATTATTCTAAGATGTTAAACCTGAGCCTTGGTGAAAATCTGAGTATTTTGTTTTACACGCCCGGGGGAATATTGAGGGAGAACTATACAATAGTGGGCGTTGCAAATGTAAAGATACCCCTTGGAAATTTTGAAGAAGCAGGTAATGGGGTAGGCAGGGGCATTTTTGTGAGTGAGGAGGAAATGCAATATTTGAACAGATCGGGCGTTGAGATTAATGGATACTTGGGTGTGGCACTTGATCCAAAATATCTGCTGAATTCTGCAGATTACAATGAAGCATACAGAAAAATTATGGCCGTTGGAAACGAGATTAATTTCATACTTTACGATGATAACCTTTCTATAACGGAAAACCAAGAGAGCTTTTACGGAACCTTCGGGCCATCCTACCTTTTAGAGGCCATATTCTTTTCCCTGCCCGTTATCATAATGGGTATATATCTGAGCAAGGTGGGTATAGAGATAGAATTTTTGGAAAGAAGGAGAGAGTTTGGTATATTGAAAATAAGGGGCTTTACGGGTAGGAGTTTGAGCAAGTTCATATTCATTGAGGCGGTGGTGTACTCTCTGATAGGGGGTGCAGTTGGTTATGCCCTGGGGGAAGCCCTTGCCTCTCTATCCAACGTGGTGTTTTTTAAAATACCATATTTCTTCCTAGACTGGAACGTATGGAATCTTATTGCATCAATAATCATAGCCAATCTTTTATTTTTGGTAGCCCTTTACTCTCCCTGGAAGAAGATAAAAAAAGAACCCATAATAAACCTGATATCCCATTACAGCCAGGCGTTTAAGAAAACAGAGTACACGGGAGGTATGAAGGATCTGATAATCTCCGCACTTTTCTGGGTCTATCTCGCCCTTGTGATATGGCTTTCAAGGAGTGTGAACATAAGTGGTGGATTTAACATTCTGGTTATCATCGCCTACATTCTTCTAAGCACGATAATCTTCTTCTTTCCCGTGGTTCTCATAGTACTTCCATTGACGATGAGTCGCCTGCTCACCATGGGCACCACAAGGATTTACAGATTCGTTGCCTCATGGATTGCAAAATTATTCAAAACCTCAGGTGAACTGGCAGAAAGAGGCATAGAGAGAAGCCCCAAGAGGGCGGCATATCTCGCATTCATACTGGCATTTATTCTTACTCTTTCCTCTTTCCTTGCGGTGGCCATGGAAAGCGCAAATCAGCTTGGTGAGATTGAGAGAGAGGCGGATGTTGGAGGAGATCTGGAAATTGTTGTGGATAATCTAAAAATTCCCTGGAAAATATTGAACAATAGCAAAAATGTGGCCAGCTACGTGATCGTTTACAGAACCAACATATCGGGATACGGAGAATTCGGTGTGCCCGACTATGGGGTGGATATGGAAAAATATATAAAAACAATATACAACGGCAATCTGTTTCTGAAAGATGGAAGATTAAATCATATGGGGATTGTTGTAACCACATCCTATGCGAGAAGTAACAATATACAGGTGGGTGACATAATACAGATAGATTCAAAGAGCGGATTGAAGGCGTATCCCGTGGAGGCGATAATGTACTCATTTCCAGGCATAGGCGATGCTGATCTTCTTTTTGATCTCAAAAACCCTAGGGGAATGCCCCATATTGTTATTGTGAGAGCAAAAAATCTTGGCGCTCTGGAAAGTGAGTTGAACGATAGCGGATACAATTACAATGTTAAGCCACCAAGGGATGAGATGGAAGAGCAGCAAATCTCCCTCATAAACACCCTGCTCATCTATCTTGTAATACTTGGGGCAGCGTCAATATTCATAGTTCAGTACTCTTCCCTGTTGAATAGGCGCGGTGAGATTGCCCTTTACAAGGTTCGTGGTGCAAGAAACAGCCAGATAGCGGCAATGCTTATGACAGAGGGGCTAACGGTAATTGTCATATCCCTCTCCATTGGTGTGACAGTTGGCATAATTCTCGCCTATGCTATGTCTTCCTTGGTCATGCTCTCAGGCACCACGCCACCCGTGTTTGTTATAGGTTCGGCATTTGCCCTCTACACGGCGATTCTGGTTGTGGCATATATTCTTTCTCAGTATGTCCTATCCTACATTTTTGCCAGAACGAAGCCCAGCGAGGTTATAAGAGGATTGGGAGGTGAGATGTGATGATTGAAGTGGAACATTTGATAAAGGTTTACAGAAGAGGTGAAATTGAGGTTATTGCAATAAGGGATGTAAGCCTGAAAATTGATAGGGGTGAGTTTGCCCTTCTGATAGGTCCAAGCGGATCAGGTAAAACTACATTTCTCCATCTTCTTGGTGGAATTGACAGACCAACGGCTGGTAAGATATTGGTGGAGGGCAGAAACATAGCCCTTTTCAACGATAAGCAATTAACAGAGTATAGAAGAAAGGAGGTGGGAATGGTATTTCAATTCTTCAATCTCGTGCCCACATTGACTGCCCTTGAGAACGTTATGCTTCCAATGCAGTTTAAGGGAATGGGCAAGGCGGAGAGGAAAAAGAGAGCGGAGAAACTTCTGGAAGAGGTTGGTATGTTGGAGCGCGAGAACCATTATCCAGATGAGATGAGCGGTGGAGAGCAACAGCGCGTTGCGATAGCGGTTGCCATGGCCAACGATCCCCCAATAATTCTTGCAGACGAGCCCACAGGAGAACTTGATACGGAAACAGGGATGGAGATCATAAAACTCTTCAAGAAACTAAACGAAGAGGGTAAAACGGTTATTATAGCAACCCATGATATGCGGTTGAAGGAATATGCCACCAGAATACTCGAGATCAGAGATGGAAAAATTACCGGATAGTGGAGTTTATCTCCTCCTCATAAATAATTTGGAGAGAAGGGAAATTGAAGTGGGGGCACTGGGCAACGTGCTTTTTTCCCCTGGATACTACGTTTATGTGGGATCCGCCCAGAGAAATTTGAGAAGTAGAATTGAGAGACACATGAGGAAGGAGAAGAAACTGAAATGGCACATTGATTATTTCCTTCAATATTCTCGTGTGGAGGAGGTTATTGCATATTCTTTACCGAAATCATACGAGGGGAAAATAGCCAGGATACTCTCTCAAAAGTATCCCTTCGTACCCAACTTCGGTTCAAGTGATACCAAAGCACGCTCACATTTATTTTACATAGGGGTGCTGGGTGAATGGGAGCGAATCAAGGAAATTTTGAAAGAGGTTAAATAAAATAAGGGTATAGTGAGTTTATGTCCTTCCTTCTTTACTTCGGCCACGTGAACATGGACATCTTCCTGAGTGTTGAAGATTTTGGAAATGTGGGCGAGAGCAGGGAAGTGCATTCCCATTTTGCAAGGATCGGTGGCACCGCCTATAATGCATATAAAGGACTTCGTGCCTTAAACGTACCTGCGGAGATATTCTCGGTTGTAGGCCCCGATTTTGAGGAGGATATAGAGGGTCATCTTGTGAGGGATGATCGCACCCCAACATGCTGGATAATAACCAACGGTCAGGAGCAGATGGCATACGTGTATCAGGGATTGTGGAAGGAACTGCACAAAATGAATATTGATTTACCCCTTGAAAAATATGAATATCTGCACTTTTCCACGGGCAATCCAGAATTTTATATGAAAATTGCAAGAGAGGCCAGGGATCTTGGCAAGAAAATTGCATTTGACCCATCTCAGGAAATACACTACATTTACACACGAGAAATCTTTGAAAATATGTTGCGTCTCTCCGACATGTTTTTCTGCAACCTTCAGGAATATCAGAGGGCGAGGGAGTATGCTCCATCTCTTTTGGAAGAAAAGATTATTGTTAGAACTGAAGGTTCCCGGGGAGCAAGTTTTTACACACCCCAGAATGGATGGGTTCATGTACCCACATCTCCTGCAAGGGTTGTTGATACCACGGGGGCAGGAGATACCTTTAGGGCAGGATTTTATGCAGCCCTTTACAGGGGATACGACATTCTTGATGCGGTGAAATATGGGAACCTGGCCGCCCGTAGAGTTGTGGAATCATCAAAAACGTATTATGATGGCACATGGGAATCTCTTGAAAATATGGGAAATAAGATATAGGGGAATGGGTTATGGGCAAGCATGGTAAGGATATCACCTTCAATACTGTCAGCAGATTTTTCAAGATTGTGCGATGAGATCAAGTTCTGTGAGAAGGGTGGAGCCGATATGCTGCATCTGGATGTTATGGACGGGCATTTTGTACCAAACATAACATTTGGGCCTGTGGTGATAAAGAGCATAAGAAAATGTACAAAACTGCCCTTTGATGCGCATCTGATGATCGAGCGTCCGGACAAATACATTAAGGATTTTGTAAATGCGGGAAGTGATATAATAACCGTTCACAGGGAGATCAAGATCTCCATAAAGAATGTTCTGCGTAAAATACACAATTACGGGGCGGAGGCAGGCATTGCCATAAATCCGGAAACGCCCTTTGAAAGGGTGAAGGATTATATGGATCGGGTGGAGTACATTCTCATAATGAGCGTGCACCCCGGCTTCTCCGGCCAGAGTTTCATAGAGGACACTCTTGATAAAATAAGAGAGGCCAGGGAATACATAGATTCTGAGGGTCTTGAAGTTAGAATAGCAGTGGACGGTGGTGTAAAGCAGCACAATGCAAAGAGGATAATAGATGCTGGAGCGGATATACTCGTGGCCGCAAGCGCCATATTTAGAGGAAATGTGGAGGACAATATACGCAAATTCAAGGAAATATCTTAGGTTCTTATCACTCTCCTTCCCTCAATTTTTATTGAATTTGTGGAAATTAATTTTATTGCCTCAACAAGGGCCTCGTGCTCCCTTTCAAGAACCCTCTCTGCCAAGGATTCAGGAGTATCGTCGTCCTTCACCTCAACACACTTCTGAACTATTATGGGGCCATGATCAACCTCCTCGTCCACAAAATGCACGGTGCAACCGGAGACCTTGCATCCGTAATCTATGACTGCCCTGTGTACCCTCTCCCCGTATAAACCGCCGAAACTTGGAAGCAGGGCTGGATGTATGTTTATTATCCTGTTTTTGTATTTTCTAACAAACCAGGGGCTCAGAATTCTCAGAAATCCTGCCAGAACGATGAGATCCGGTGTGAAATTGTCAATTATTTCTGCAAGTCTTCTATCGTAACTCTCCCTTTTCTCTCCCTTCTTTGGTGGAAGTGCTATGGCCTCTATTCCATTTTCCTCTGCACGTTTCAGTGCGTAGGCATTTTTCTTGTTGGATATGACAGCCACGATATCCACATGCAACTCTCCGCTCCTCACTGCATCTATTATTGCCTGAAGATTTGTACCCCTGCCTGAGACGAGAACCACAATTTTGAAAATTTTCTTTTTGAAGGAACCCTCCTCGTAGTACACTCCCAATTTCTGGAGGTCCTCCTTGAACATGGACAAACTACCCAAATTCAGAATATCATTTAGTACGTTGAGAAAATGGTGCAGTTTTCTCTCCTCGTAAAATCTCAGGAATATGTAGTACCAGACCTCCCTGCTTATGGGTGCGTTTAATTGATATAATTTTTCAATGCTCTCATCAACTATGTTCAAATCCCTCATAACCCTGCGAACCCATTCTATATTTACCCTAGATCCGGGCCCCAGGGCTTTCAAATACGAGAAATCGGCAATTTTTTTGAGTTCTTCCCTCATTTATCCACCTCCAGAGGTATGTGCTCTTCCAAAAATTTTAGAATTTCATCCACTGCATCCTCATCCTCAGTTTCTGGAGTTATCTTGTGTATCCTTGTGGGAGTGAGGAGCATAACGTAATGCACGATTTTTCTCCCCTTCGGGTGATGATTTTTCCAGTAGCCACGGATCTCCTCCCTTGATATTTTTCCGTCCCAGTACTCAATATCACCCCTCCTTTTATCCACCACCAGTTTTTTGAATGCATTGAATCTGAATATCACCCTATCCTCCTGCTCCTCAACCTTCATCAATCCACCTCCACAATCTCGTCAAAGGGTATGTTTTCCATACTTCTCTTTCCAATGGCCATTAAAGCCTCCATGGGGGTCAATATTACTTTGTTGAATCTTGAAAAATCGTCGTAGGTGATTCTTGGGCATGCTGTGTTCACATAGGCATCCACCTTGTAGTAAAACTGCTCGGGCACAATGTTGTTTGTCATTATGAAATAGGCCCTCCTTCCCGAACTCTCAATCTCTTTAGCAACCATTTTTGCAAGTTTCCACCTCCTCTGACCAATCTTTGTGCTCAGAATTATTCCGAAGTTCTCTGCATCTCTCGCCCTCGCTATGGCTGCATACCTCTGCCTTATGAACCTATCAGCGTCGATTTCTGTCACCCTTTCCGAGTATGGATCAAGGACGTAAACATCCTTTCCTGTTGCAATTTTCACGCCTATTCCGTGGAATTCTCCTGTGCCAAGAAACACAAAACAATCCACATCACCAACCTCTCTGGCCGCTGAGAAATTGCAGCCCAAAACCTGTCCTGGATAGGTTATGCGGGAATCCCCGCGGCCAACTTTAACCATAAAACCACGATCTTCAAGGAATTTCTTTGCAGTTTCAATTGCCCTTACATGCTGAATTGAAGCCACCAATCCTATTTTTTTGCAGGATGTGCTTCGGGCAAAGGAATCAAGCACATTTTCAAAGGAAACACTGGAGAAAGATTCAACAAAAATAACATTTTCTGGATAATTTATGTTAGGTATCCTGCTGTGTCCAAATTGCACGGTGAGCATTCCCTCGTATGTTTCCACATCGCATGCTCCGTAGCATGGATTCGCGGATATAAACACTTCAAAATCACCAAGCGTATCCGCTATTTCCTGCGCGTATATCTGCATTCCCTCCGGCAATTGCAATAGGATCTTGGAGAAACCCATATTCCTTATTTTTCTGGATAGTGCGTTGAAATCTATGCTGTATGGAATCATTGGAGAAATAAGGGAATGGTGGTATAAAAATTTAGCCCACCGTGTGGTTCCCTCCTCATGGGTCGGAGGGTGCATGGCTAGTGGGCATCTATGCATGGAAACAATCTTATAAAAATTCTCCCTTCTAACCCCATGGACGCTCTGCTCTATCTATACCTAATCATCCTCTTTGCCATATTTCTCATTGCTTGGATGGTTTACCTTATAATCTCCAAGGGAACGCAGAAGAGGAGAATTCGTGAAGAGATAAGACATATCTTCAAGGCCAGGGATTATGAAGATGCCCTCAAATTTGAGTACAGGGGTTATACCATGCTGGCCACATTCAGACCTGAGGTGAAGATAAGCATATTTCACGAAAAGCAGGTGGAGGGCATAAAGCCCCCAAGGGGGATGAAACTCACGCCCATGTTCCTCATAATCAAAATAAAGCGCAGGGAAGAGATAAAGGAAAAGGTGGATGTGGCTGTTGATTTTCTCAACTCTATTCCCACTCAATAGTGGCAGGAGGTTTGTTTGTTATGTCGTAAACAACACGATTTACTTCTTTTATCTCCGTTGTGATTCTTGTGGCGATCCTGTCCAATAAATTATGCTCAGCGCGGAAATAGGCGGCGCTCATCCCATCAAGGCTATCAACCATGCGCACTGCCACAGTGTATCCGTAGGCACGCTTATCCCCGTGCACGCCCACGGAGCGAATGGGAAGAAGAACGGCAAAGTACTGCCAAGGCCGCATCTCAAAGGGATAGTGGCTTTCAACCTCTTCCTCAACAATGGCGTTTGCCCTTCGCACGATTTTCAACTTTTCCTCATCCACGGGACCAATTATGCGTATTGCAAGTCCGGGTCCTGGAAACGGCTGTCTCTCTTTAATGTCAAGGTTCAGGTACTCTGCAATCTCTCGAACCTCATCCTTGTAGAGATCGCGTAAAGGTTCCACAAGTTTGAGGTTCATCCTCTCCGGCAGTCCTCCAACGTTGTGATGGGATTTTATGGTATCCCGCAACCCTCCACCACTTTCAATCCAGTCAGGTGCAATGGTGCCCTGGATGAGATACTCTGCCCCGAAATTTTTTGCCTCCCTTTCAAAAACCTCTATGAATTTTGCCCCTATTATTTTTCTTTTCCTCTCAGGATCTTCAACATCTCGCAGGGCATCTATGAACTCTCTGGATGCATCAACTATCCTGTAATTGAAATTCAATTTGGAAAACAGCGCCTCTATGTTTTTTGCCTCATTTTCACGCATGAACCCCGTATCAACAAATACGGCCAGAAGGGCATCTCCTATGGCCATATGCGTGAGCACAGCTGCAGTGGTGCTATCCACCCCGCCTGAGCAGGCGATTATTGCCCTTCCCTTTATTGTTTTTTTGAGCTCTTCCACCTTCTCCTCCACGAATTTATCTGCCCTGAACATATTTACGAACCTCCTCATCATCCTTGGCAACCTTCTCTCTCATCTTTTTCCTGTAGTCCTCAATTTTTTTGCGCATATCCTCATCCCTCACACCCAAGATTTGAATGCACATGAGCGCTCCGTTTACCACATTGTCTACACCCACCACAGCAACGGGCACACCCTTTGGCATCTGAACCATGCTCAGGAGGGAGTCAAAGGGTACCCTGCCCGAGAGCGGTACGCCTATGACCGGCTTTGTGGTGAGTGCGGCCACGGCACCCGGCAGGGCTGCGGAGAGGCCTGCAAAGACGAGGAAGACATCATGTTCTGAGCTCTCCACGATCTCCTTCACCCTATCCGGTGTTCTGTGGGCTGAGGCTATGCGCACATCAAAATCCACACGAAATTCTCTAAAAATGCCAAAGGCCTTCTCTGCTTTTTCCAGATCACTCTTACTTCCCAGAAGAACGCAAACTCCCATAAAAAGAGATGGAAAAAGAATATAAAAAATTTAGGTCTTCATTATTATTCCCAGAAACACCAGGAATCCTATAATTATGCCTATCAGCGCTCCACCGATGTAGAGGAGCCCTGGAATCAGTATGTTGTTTGTGAAGTATCCTGCCTGGCATCTCCATTTTACAAAGTACATTATTATGGGTATTATGATGCCCACTATGAAGAGGGTTATGCCTGCAGCCCTGCTCTTCCCGCTTCCGAAGTATGCAGTCAGTGCCCCCAATACAAGGAAGGTCAGAGCAAGGAGGGATAGAATGATCTCTAGGAATATAGTCCAAGCTCCAGCATTGCTGATCACTGTCCAAATGAAGGGCATTGAATCACCTCAGAACTTTATGCCCGTTAGAGTCTTTGTGTCTATGACTCCCTCTATCATCCTTATTTTTTCTACCACAATCTCTCCCAACTCGTTAAAGTCCTTTGTTTCGAGTTTGGCTATGAGATCAAACTCTCCGAAGAGTGGGTGAAGCTCTATGATCTCGGGGATTTTCTTGAGTTCATTGTAAACTTCGTGTTCCTTACCGGGCGCGGTGCTTATCAACACAAATCCAATTGCCATTTTTCATCACCAATTCAGTAATATCTTCCAACCTATAAAATTTTTCCGCAGAGAAAGGTCTAAAACCAAGCGTCCAGACTTCTCTGCTCTCTGTACTTTTTGAACATTTTTATCTTTTCAATCGCTCCCATAACTCGCTCCCTGCTGAAATCGTGCTCCTCACACAGGAATTCAATCAATTTCTGCTCATCCATCTCTCTCCACTCCAATCCGTAGTCCCTTGTTACGGGTGGTTCCAGGAAAATCCTGCGTATTTCCTCGTAATTTTCAATCACAATGCCCTTCTCCTCCATAACCCTCTCCAGCGATCCGAACTTCTTTATGAGTTTCAGTGCCGTTTTTGGACCTATTCCCTTAACTCCCGGATTGAAATCGGTGCCAACCAGGATACCTATATCCACAAGTTGCTCCCTTGTAATTTCCAAATTCTTCAGGGTCTCGTTTAGAACGAGCATTTCGGGCTTTACCTCCACATAAACCCTTTTTCTGGGCAACTTTCTCTTTCCCGTTGTGGCCATGTTACGCACGAGGCGCGGGGTACCGAAGAGAAGTGAGTCAAAGTCCTGGGATGCGGAGGCGTATGCATCACCCCGCTGGGCCATAAAAGCCGCCTGCGCCTCCCCCTCGCTGGGTGCCTGAACCCAAGGAACGCCCATATGGTCCAGCAATTTTTTTGCCTCATCAACCATATCCTTGGTGAGAAATGAGGCCTGCTGTGCCCTTGTTCTGGCCTCTTCCAGATCGCCCCTCTCCAGGGCCTCCTCCCACTCTTGCAGAGCACGGGTTCTTACGTGCATTCTTTCCTGGAGAGTTCTCATTTTAAGTTCTGGAGGCCTGCCATCAAAAACATATACGGGCTTGATTCCCTCAGCCATGTAGTTGGCAGTTCTGTAAAGCAAACCGGATAGGTGGGATGTCACCCTGCCCATGGAATCTCGGAGTGGTGTGCCATCGGGCTGTCTTATTATGCTTAAAAATTGATATAGGGAATTGTAGGCATCTATGGCTACAACCCTTCCCTTGAGATCCCTCAGCGAAATCTCGTGCGCCACAACAATATCCGATAGGTTTACACCCATTTTTACCCATCAAGAAATTGCACAGGGAGTATTTATTCCTTTTCATCCACGGGATAGAGGCCATCACCCTTTATGACGAATCTTGCCACGAGCCCCTCCGGCAGGGAACGGTGCTTTACGAGCACGGCCTCTCTGAATCCGTTGCCGATCTTTTTCAGAAATATTATTGTCTTTGCATTGTGGTGCAGGGTATGTCCTCCAATGGGTTTTATCTCCCTGGTTGTGGTGTCCATATACACCTGGTTTGTTATGAGCACGGCCAGATTTTTCCTTCTCGCCACACTGTTCAATATGCTCAACTGCCATGCGAGACTGCTTCTCTTCCTGGATGAGAGGTCCTCCTCCACCCCCCGCTCAGCCCTGTAAAATTCGGTCATGGAATCAACTATGAGGAGGGCAATATCGTTTCTCTTCTCCACGAGGTTTATGGCTCTCTCAATAATCTCTCCCTGCTGGGAGAATTTGTAAACCTTGTAAAAAAGAATTTTTTTTGAAAGTTCCTCATCTCCACCCAGTTGCTCAAACCTCTCCATGGACACACCCTCGGTGTCTATGTATATCACGTAGTATCCCTGGCGGGCAGTGTTTATGGCCGTTGAGAGACATATGTTGGTCTTTCCGCTTCCCGCCTCCCCGTATATTTCCGTGATGCATCCCCTTTCAAAACCTCCATTTAGCATGGAATCGATGCTCCCGCAGCCGCACATTATTCTATCCACAGATGGAAAAGTGAGCCACAATTAATAAATTTTTTCAAAGGAAAAAAGTAATGGGTGGGGTCAGCGTGATTCTTAATGGCATGCATTCTTTCTCTTGCAAATATTTAAATTGTTCCTTCTGGCTATCAAAAAAGATAAAATATCATTCCAGGCGAATTGCCTTTTTGCCCCTCTCCTGGGGCACGATCTTCACCTTTGCATTGGAGAACTCTCTCTGCAGTTCCCTTCCCTCAAAGTACCTGTCAAGAAATATTGCAAGGGCGGCCACCTCGCTGTGGGGCTGGTTACCAACCGCAACGTTGAAATCCGCAATATCGTAAACTTCCCGGGGGACCTTCTCTGCACCCACGATTATCAGCATATTCCCTTTTTTGGGAATTCTCCTCACAGCATCATCCACAGGAATCCCGTACATTGTGAGGTGCACGATAATTCCCTCAAAATCGCGCAGTACCCTTTTCATGGGCACACCAGAACGAATTCTGAAATTTCCACCGAACCTGTCTGTAACGTCCCTGACGGTCTCTTCAACCTTCCTGTCCAGGGTTGTTATTATGATCTCATCTGCGCCAAATGCCCTGGCCACCAGGGCAACATGGGTGGTTATTCTTTTATCTCTCTGGGGCCTGTGTCCTATTCTCAACACCGTTATCATAGGCGATCGATAAAATCATCATCTTCCTTAAATTCTTTCACTCCCCTCTTTACCGCTTTGCCTTTTTTATCTGGCACGAGTGGTTTGCTCTCTGGAGGTGTCAATGCAAGAATCAGAAATCCAAACCCGAAAAATGCTGAGATTAGAAGCCCCATCGTTAGCCCGGCAATCTCGCCCATCCTTGTCCAGCCCTCGGGGGGAATTAGAAATAGAAGATATCCCCAGAATATTATTGAAAGTCCGAGGGTTATTCCTCCAACGAATGTGCTTACACCCGGCCTGATTCCCCTGATCCTTGGCAGTTGGAAAAACAGGGATGTTAGCGCTGAGAACACGACAATCAATATTGCCAGAATGATGATTTCAACTGGTGGCTTCAGGATGTAAATCAGGTATGCGAACAGTCCCAGAAGCACGAAGAATATGCCTCCCACAAGTCCGAGTTTCTCCTCGTCCCACCCGTGGAAGTATTCAAAGATCATCACAGAACCTCCACACGCATACCCCTAATGTCTATCTTGGTGCTCCTCCTTATGAGTCCACGAAGCATTATCTGGCTTATTCCCAGCTTTTCAACGAGATCCCCCAGGAACATGCTCTTTTCAGGACCTATTGTTTCTATGATTTTCTTTTCCCATTTTTTGAACTCATCATCTCCCATGGTGACTACCCATATGACCTCGGCGGCTTCGAGAATAGGGAGCGAGAGGTTTATCTGAAATAAATCGTAATAGGTGTGGTACGCCTTTTTCACACCCTCGGTGCCCGTGACCCACTGGGTCTCCACCAGTTTGATTTTTTCAAGATACTTAAGGGCCTCAACGCCCTCTTCTCCGTATTTTTCCTCGATCTCCTCCAAGGTGCACCATTTCTTTGTGATCTCCATAAACACCTGCTTCTTTACCTCAGAATCACAAGCGTGAAAAACCGAGACCAGGTCCCCAATGTCCGAAATGACCTTTATCCTACTTGCTGGCATATGGAGGATATTGTTTTTCGCAAATATATATTTTTGCGTATGTGATTTCATTACACATTTTCGTGCAGTAAAATTAAATACCCACCATTATTTTTTCCCAAATATGAAAGAGTACGACATCGTGGCATTTGGCACGGGAAGCGCGATGAACATCGTTTCCGCGCTGCTAAACAATCCAAGATTAAAAGTGGCTGTGATAGAGAATGATAAAGCTGGGGGCATATGTCTCACCAGGGGCTGCATTCCAAGCAAGATGCTCGCCTATCCCGCTGAGCTCGTGGCGGATATAAATCGCGCGAAGGAATTCTTCATAGATGCAAGGATTCGCAGCATGGATGGTGATTCTCTGCTGCGCCGCGTGCAGGATGAGGTGGATAGGGAGAGCAAGATGATCGCTCAAAGTTTGCGCAGTCATCCCCGCCTGGATTACTATGAAACCACCGGAGTTTTCGTGGGGGATCACGAGATTGATGTTGGAGGCAAAGAGATATACGGGGATATGCTGCTCCTCTGCAATGGATCAAAGCCCTTCATTCCGCCCATAGATGGATTGAAGGAAACAGGATATATAACGAACCGGGAGTTCTTCTACTCCCTTAAAAAATTGCCGAAGAGCATCGCAATTATAGGCGGAGGTTATGTCGCTCTAGAACTGGGGCATTTCATGGCACGGTTCGGCACGGAGGTGCACGTCATAGAGATGCTACCAGATATAATAATGACCGAGGAACCTGAAGCTCGGGCCTTGGTGCGCAGGGAATTATCTTCCATGATGAACTTCCACCTGGGCTATAAGGCGAAGGAGGTTCGCAGGGGCATGGGTAAAAAAATTGTGGTTGCGGAAAATAAAGATGGTGAAACCATAGAAATTAAGGCGGAGGAGATAATGGTTGCCACGGGCCGTGCGCCCTGGAAGGAGACGAGATTTGAGAAGACGGGCGTGAAAACTGAAAAGGGATGGATTGTGACGGATGAGCATCTCAAAGCTGGAGACAACATCTGGGCCTGCGGAGATGCAAACGGTAAGCATCTCTTCAAGCATGTTGCAAATTATGAGAGTGAAATCGTGTATTACAACGCATTCCGCAACGCGAATGTGAAGGTTGATTACCATGCTGTCCCGCACGCGATCTTCACGCATCCCCAGGTTGCTGGCGTGGGGATGAAAGAAGAGGAGGCGAGGAAGAAGCACGATATTCTGATAGGAGAGTACAAGTACGAGAACACGGCGATGGGCGAGGCCATGCGCCTGAAGGATTACTTTGTGAAGGTGATTGTGGATCGCGATACCTATCAGATTTTGGGTGCCACCATCGTTGGACCCCAGGCCTCGATACTGATTCAGGAAATCATTAATTTGATGTACACTCGCGAACAGGCGGGAGCCATGTATCGGGCGATGCACATCCATCCGGCGATGAATGAAGTGGTGCAGAGAGCGTTTTACAACCTTCACGAACCATAGGAACCACCAGCGGGTTCCTATAACCTCCTGCAACCAGAAATGGCCACCAAGCCCTTTAAAAATGGCTTTACCTCACATGGGGTGGTGAGTTATATAAAATTTATTCCTCGTGTACATCCTTCTTAGGGAGGGGTGTAGAGAGGGGAACCGTAGGTGCCCCTTCTTGGCGTAACCTTCAAATAGGAAATGCTATTAAGCACCATCGCTTACACTCCATGGAGGTGAAAAAAGATGGAAGGTGATGAAGATGGCTGTCGGGATTCACATCATAGCGGACATGTATGGTGTGGATCCAGCGCTCCTGGCTAGGGTTGAAAGGATGAAGGAGATTTTTGAAGGTGCAGTTAAATTTGCAAAGTTGAGTAAGATTTCTTCTGATTATTATCAATTTCGCCCCGAGGGTGCCAGCGGGATTGTTTTGATAGCGGAATCCCATCTGAGTTTTCACACTTGGCCCGAGTACGGCCTCGTAACTCTGGACATTTACACCTGCGGCGACCCCCGGCAGGCGGATCTGGCCTATGAGTACATAAAGGAGAAGCTCAACCCTAGCCGTGTTGACCTTGTGCGTATGGAGAGAGGTGTGGAATTTGAGAACGAAGAATCAAATATTGAGGTACCTAAGAAGGGAAAGGAGCCCGTGGGAGTTAATTAAACTCGTGGATGCGGATCTGAACGAATTCGTGGAGACGCTGAAGACCCTTATGGATGAGGGATTAGTTGAGAGTAGAGATGGTATGCTTCATCTTACTCCCCGGGGCGTTGAAGAGCGTGAAGGTTTGAATCTCAAGGATTATGAGACCCGATGCCCGGGATGTGAGGGCCGGGGAATAATTGATGATCCCTTTGGAGTTCTGGATGAATACAAGAAAATAGCATCCAGGAGGCCCAGACCAACGGCCGATTACGATCAGGGATACATAAAGGAAGAGGATGTGATGCGCCGCATAGCGTTCATTTACGAGCGCGGAGATCTTGAGAATGCGGACATTCTCGTTGTGGGCGATGATGATCTCATAAGCCTCGGTATGGCCCTTACCGGCCTGCCGAGAAGAATCGTGGTTTTGGAGATAGATGATAGGCTCATAGATTTCATAAACGAGAATGCAAGAGAGTATGAATTTCCCGTTGAGGCGAGAAAGTTTGATGTTCGCAACGACATAGATGAGGATCTCCGTGGAAAATTTGATGTCTTCATCACCGATCCCGTGGAGACCATTGAGGGCATAACTCTCTTCCTATCCAGGGCAGCCTCCGGACTGAAAGGTAAGGGCTCCGCGGGCTATTTTGGACTCACACATCTTGAAGCCTCCCTGAAAAAGTGGCACGAGATAGAGAGAAGGCTGTTAAGCATGAATTTCGTCCTGACAGATATGCTGAGGGATTTCAACGTGTACCCCATGCGTGGGAATCTGGAGCTGGCCGCCGAGGATTACATAATTTACAGGCGTATAGCAGAACTCACGGGAAACAGGAGCATTGATGCAGATTTCTACCGTTCCACTCTCATAAGGGTGGAGGCCATTGATGAGGTTAAACCCCTTGTGCGCGGATCCGTGGAGTTGAGGGAAGAGGTTTATGTGGACGATGAATCTCTCGTGACGGCCATGGCAACGAGGCGGGGAAGATGATCGGATTCGTACCAACAAAGGTATTCTTCACAAGGGGTGTGGGCAGGCACAAGAGCAAACTCGGATCCTTTGAGCGCGCGCTTAGGGATGCCGGGATAGCCCAGTTCAATCTCGTGGAAGTGAGCTCAATTTTCCCTCCTAACGCGGAGATAATTTCCAGGGAAGAGGGTGTGAAACTCCTGAAGCCCGGGCAGATTGTTTTCGTTGTTATGGCAAAAAATTCAAGCAACGAGTTAAATCGTATGATCTCAGCCTCGGTGGGCCTTGCTGTTCCAAAGGACAGGAGTCGCTATGGATATTTGAGTGAGCACCACAGTTTTGGAGAAACGGCCAAGACCGCGGGAGATTACGCCGAGGACCTTGCCGCTGAGATGCTCGCCTCCACTCTTGGATTGCAGAGCCACTTGGAGTGGGATGAGGTAAACGAGGTCTGGAAACTCAACGACAAGATTTTGCTCACCTCAAACACAACGGCCACAGCGGTGGTTGAGAAGCCCGGTGAGTGGACCACCGTGGTGGCTGCGGCGGTTCTGGTGCCCTAAAATTCCAACCTTTTAAATACCAGAACCCATATGGGTACCCATCTGAAAGGAATGGGGCAGGTGAAAAGCACACAATGTTTTTTCAGCTGTCCAGTGCTAAAAGGAGATGATAAGTATGAAATTTGACGAGATGGATATTTCCATTGGAACAAAGAGGGTCCTTGAACTTAATGGTTTTAAGGAGCCAACAGAGGTGCAGGAACGCGTCATAGGCCCTGCAATTGATGGAAGGGATTTGATAGTGCAGTCCAAGACGGGCTCGGGAAAGACCCTGGCCTTTCTCATACCCATGTTTGAGAAGTTGAACAAGGGATTGGAAGCAATAGTGCTCGTGCCCACAAGGGAACTTGCCCAGCAGGTTGATAGGGTGGCAAGGATTCTGGCCAAGGGTCACGGAAAGAGCACGGTTGTCATTTATGGTGGAGTGAGCATGGAAAATCAGATAAGGGGCCTCAAGCATGCCTCCGTGGTCATAGGTACCCCCGGAAGGGTAATGGACCTAATGCGCAGGGGATATCTTGATCTTAGCAGGATAAAGATTTTTGTGCTCGACGAGGCTGACAGAATGCTTGATATGGGATTCATAGAGGACATTCGCTGGATTTTGAGCAAGGTCCCCAGGGAGAAGCAGATGATGCTCTTCTCAGCGACCATGCCCCAGGAGATCATAAACCTTGCCAGACATTATATGAGCAGTCCCGAGAAGATAATCTTATCGGCCGATGAGATAACAACGGAGAACGTATCCCAGTACTACGTTGAGGTGGGGGAGATAAACAAGATAGCCAAACTATCCTCACTCATAATCAACGAGGGTGGAAAGTATCTGGTTTTCTGTAACACCAAGAGAAAGACGAAGAGCGTGGCTGAGATTCTGCAGAAGTACGGTTTCAGGGCCTTTGCACTGCATGGGGATATGCGCCAGGCATCGCGTAGCAGGACAATGGACGCCTTCAAGCAGGGGAAGATAAATATACTGATCTCCACCGATGTGGCTGCCAGGGGCATTGATGTGCATGGTATAACCCATGTTGTGAACTACGATGTGCCCCAGTACCCAAAGGATTACGTGCATCGTATAGGCCGCACGGGAAGGCTGGATGCCAGAGGTAAGGCCATAACCTTCGTGAGCAGGGAAGAGATGGAGTATTTCCGCAGAATAGAGGATTTCATAGGCAAGAAAATACCAAGGATCGAGATAAGGCAGGCGGGCAAGATAAAGGAGCGCACAGATTACAGGGAAAAGAGCGACATATTTGGAATGGTCAAATTCAAATTTGAACTGAAAGACGAGCTGAGTGAGTGGGAACTGGTGAAGATAGTGAGCAATGCGGGCATACATGAGGAGAGCATAGGCAACGTGACGATTCAGGGAAGGAGCGGAGAGTTGAAGGTTCACTACAGAAGCGCACCCAAATTGCGAAAAATACGGGTTTTCAGGCGCATAAGCCTGGTGGATGCTGGGTAGTTTAAATACCCAAAAATCTTTATTTATTGGCACCATATCTTCCTCAGATGGAGAACAGGTGTCTTATTTGTGGCAAGAAACTTCACGATCCATTTGCTCTTTACTGTGCAGAGTGCGAGTACGAAATCAAGCGTGCTCGCCTTGCAGATGAGGAAACCTTGGAGGAGTACATAGAGCGGGTGCGCATAAACGAGGAGGTAAAAATAGATTTGAAAGGCGTAAAAACCCTGGACTCCTGGTTTTAATCAACTTCAAACTCCACGCCGTACATTGATTTTATATAATCCACGATGTCTTTTAGATTCTTGCTGTGATATTCAACCTCGTTCTTTTTAGTCCTGAAATAGTGTCTGAACACCTCAAACCTCTGAAAGGTCTCGTTGTACCTTATTGAAATTCTAAAATTCCGTGGTGCGTTTCCATGTGAGGTTATATCAACCTCCTTGCCCTTCCTAAGCGATTCTGCGGAGATTTTTACTGCCATTTTTTCACACCAGCCAGAGTCTTATATAAAAAGTGATGTGAAAAAGGTATAAAAAGATTTCAAATCACTCCTCATCCTGCTGGAAGAGCCTTTTCTCATCGTCCTCGCTTAGATCCAGTTTTTTCTCCTCCTCTTCCTTCTCCTTCTGCTTTTTCAGATCGCTGGCTATTTCCTCGTAGGAGGGTATGGGTCCAAGTATGTCCTTCGCACTGCCCACAATCCTCTCAATGTCCCTGTAGGATAGGGGTGAGATCTGCTCCTCCTTCTGCTCTCCAGCCAGGTACCTTGCAGTGCTCTCTATGAGTTTTGATATTTCGAACGGGAATATTATCTTTGTAGCCTGGCCGTTTGCCACCTTTGTCAGGGTATCAAGAGAGATCACGCTCAGGGCCTTGGATGTGAGTGCTGCAGAACCGAGCGATATTATGCGGTACCTCTGGGCCTCGCCCTGCGCCTGGAGTATGGTTGCGAGCCTGAGACCCTGGGCCTCCAGAATCTGTGCCTGCCTCTTACCCTCTGCCTCCAAGATTCTCGCCCTCTTCTTACCCTCAGCCTCGAGAATCTGGCTGCGCTTTATACCGTCCGCCTTGAGTATTGCCGCCCTTCTTTCCCTCTCTGCGGCTGTCTGGGCCTCCATGGCCTGCTTCACACGGGCTGCCGGATCAACCTCCTTTATTTCCACTGCCTCAACCTTAACTCCCCACTTATCTGTGGCTTCGTCGAGTATATCCCGCAGGTGGGTGTTTATGTGCTCTCTGTTGTAGAGAATCTCATCAAGGTTCATGTTACCTATGACGCTTCTCAGGGTGGTTCTTGCAAGGTTTATAGTGGCGAGTTTGTAATCCTGCACCTCGAAGAATGCCTTCTTTGCATCCACCACGCGGATGTAAATGACCGCATCCACCGCTGTGGGCGAGTTATCCCTCGTTATGACCTCCTGCTTGGGCACGTCCCATGTCTGGGTTCTCATATCCATCCTTATTACCTGCGAAAATGGCCAGACAAAATTCAGGCCCGGGTTGAGCACTCCCCTGAACCTGCCAAGGAATATGTATATGGTTCTCTCATAGGGCCTTATTATCCTTATTGCTGAGGTTAGCAGGTAGATTATTATTATGGCAATGAATATGGCCACTCCTATCAATACACCATCCATATTTTTCACCTCATTTTATCTCTCTCACCACCAGATGAACCCCCTCACCCTTAATGACCTCAACCTTCTTTCCCACATCAATTTCCCTGTCTGCCGTGGCGCTCCACACATCGCTGTCTATCCTAACCTTTCCCTTCAGGCTGTTGGGCTCAATCTTTGCTATGACTATTCCCCTCTTACCAACCATCTGGTCGATGGTACTCGTTGTGGGAAGTTGCGGTTTTGCAAGAACCCTGTAAAACAGCATAACCCCGAGAGTTGCAACAACGGCCGTTGCAAGGGTTATAACCACGGCTGGCACAACACCGATGTTTCCCAGGAAGAGGTACACGAGCCCAAGGATAACAAGCACCGTGCCAGGTACGGCGATGAAAAACCCGGGTATTGCCAGCTCTGCCAGAACGAGCATGGAGCCGAACACTATCAGTATTATGCCCAGGGTGAAGAAGTCCATACGGCAAAAGCATGGTTTTACTCTTATTTAAGTGTTTGTAAGAATTGTGATTATTTCTGGACATAATTGTACCGCAAGATTTATATTTTCATATTCTCATATATGCACTGAGGAGGTAATGGAAATGGTACCTCACAAGAAAAGGGAAGAGTATGGTTTGGAAAGAGATATTGAGAGGGAAGTTGAAGCAATTTTGAAGGGTGAGGAGGACCTGGAGTTTCCGTCTCCTGAAGAGTGAATTCTTTAAACCCTCTTTCTTTTTTTGTAAGTATTAAATAGGAATTTGCGCATGCTAATTCCATGGACATTCCCTGGGTTGAGAAGTACAGACCCCGACGTTTTCGGGACATTGTGGGAAACAACAAGGCAATAAATGAAATTTTGAAATGGGCCCAGGACTGGGAGAGGGGCAGGCCCAGGTACAAGGCCCTCGTTCTGGTTGGAAAGCCAGGATGTGGTAAGACCACGGTTGCGAAGGTTCTCGCCGAGGAGATGGATTGGGGAGTAATAGAACTCAACGCTTCTGATATACGCAATGAGCAGAAGATAAAGGAGATAGCCCTTCGCGGGGCGGTTTACGAGACATTCACCGATGATGGAGAGTTCATATCCACAAAAAAAGGGGGCAGAAAGCTCATCATATTTGACGAGGCGGATAATCTGTATGAGGGGGTTAAGGATGGAGATCGTGGTGGTAAGAAGGCAATAGTTGAGACAATAAAGAACACAAGGCAGCCCATAATCCTCATTGGCAACGATTATTACTCCCTCTTCAGCGGAACCTGGGGTAAAGCGCTCAAATCCCTGGCCTACGTTATCAGGTTCAAGGCCCTAACCCGGGCCCAGATAATGAAGGTTCTGAAGAGGATATGCATGGCCGAGGGTATAAAATGCCAGGACGCTGCCCTCGCCTACATTGCGGGAAGGTCGGGAGGAGACCTGCGCGCGGCCATAAACGATCTCCAGGCGGTTGCCCAGGGAAAGAAGATTCTGACGGAGGATGATCTTGGGGCAGTGGGATACAGGGATGTCAAGAACGAAATCTATAAATCAACCCTGGTAGTGCTTCACACGGAGTATTTCTGGGAGGCCAAGAATGCCCTCATGAATCTTGACGAAACTCCCGATTACGTTCTCTTCTGGATTGAGGAGAACATGCCTCTTGAGTACACAAAGCTCGAGGATCTTGTGAGGGCCTACGAATACCTTTCCAGGGCGGATATTTACCTCGGTAGGGTCAAAAGAAGGCAGCAGTACGCCCTGTGGGCCTACGCAATGGATATGATTGCAGCCGTTAGCGTGGGCAAGGAGGAGAAGTACAAGCACCATGCCCGCAGGTACCAGTTTCCTTCCTGGCTATCTCAAATGTCAAGGAGCAAGAAGGTTCGAGGTATTCGCGATAGCCTGGGCATGAAACTGGGAAGGATATACCACACCTCCAAAAACGAGATTCTTGATAATGTTATCCAGGATTTTTCCGTCCTGTACGATATGGATGAGGAAATCAGAAGGCTTTACACGAGCATTCTGCATCTGAGCGAGGATGAAATCTCGTATCTCACAGACAAGGATCCCCGGGAAATATTGAAGGAAATCAAAAAATAAAAAAGGGTGAAGGTGGGTCAGTGTGATTATGCAGGCGCCATGGCCATGTTCTGAGCTTCCAGCAGCACCTCATCCCCCATTATCTCCTCAAGCTCCGCGATCATGGCGTCCAGTTCTTCTATTATCTCCTCCAGATCTTTCTCGCTCATTTCCATCACTTATCAGACATATGTCTGACAATTGTCATATATAACAAGGAAGTATATAAACTTTTCTTTTCTGAGTACTATGTTACATAAATAATGGTGGGGGAGAAGGGATGATGGGGGATGAAAAAGAGGTTTAAAGTATTTGATAGATTGAAGGAAAATTTCCAGAAGGGGTTTTGCGGCGGGGTGGAATAAAAGGGAAAGCATTAAGTAAAACGAGAAACATGAGATAAATATGGAGATGAGGGAGTACACAATAATAATAGAGAGAGACGAAGATGGATATTATGTGGGGGAAGTAGTGGAATTGCCCGGGTGTTTCACGCAGGCAAAGAGCATAGATGAGTTGTTGAATCGGATAAAAGAGGCAATTGAGTTATATTTGGAAGAAGTGGGAGATATAGAAGTAAAAAATGAATTTGTGGGGATACAGAGGGTACACGCATGAGCCCAAAATTGCAGTTAGTGGATGCAGAGAGAGTAATCAAAGTATTGTGTAAATTAGGGTTTGAAGTGAAAAGGCAAAAGGGATCGCATGTAATATTGAAGAATAAAGAGGGAAAAGTGCTCGTTGTTCCTGTACACCGAGGAGAGAAGATAGGCAGGGGTTTGTTATTGAAGATCATCAGAGAGGCAGGAGTTACAAAAGAAGAATTTTTAAAATTACTTGAGGAAGTATAAGAAATTCAATATATCTCCATAGAGTTGAATATTTTGTGAAATTTTGCAAAGGCCACAGCGAAGCTCTCTGGAATGAGAGGGTTTGATAGATTGAAGGCAAATTTCCAGAAGGTGTTTCGTGGCGGATGGAGAGGTATGGATTGAGAGATCGTGTGTATTATGAAGCGACATTTGATCTTGAGATACTCAAAAAATACAAAGGTAAGAGAGATGAGTATGGCAGAGTGGTGCACATGGACAGTAAGACGCTGGGCAAGATAAAGAATGTTCTGGAAGAAGTAGGCGATTTATTACTCCCGAAGAAGTATTCGGGAGACTATTAATGGGTATGGTACACCGGGGCGTTTTTCAAGGTTTGAGGGTGATGCACTTTTTTCTACGAAATACTCTTTCATGTCTTCTACTTAATTTATGAGACAGAGCACGATCCAAAAGATTTTTATATAATTCAAATGGGTAGTGACTATCCATAGAGGCTTTTCCTGCATGTATTCCGGCTCTTCTCTTCTTAATTCTGCAAATACAAAACAAAAACCTCCGGAGTTCCAGAAAAATTTATTTAAAAGGCATCCTTACAGCCAAGTATGTGGAAACTGCCCTTGATAATTGTGAATTTCAAATTGTATCAATCTGGCTCTGGAGAAAGGGCCCTGAATCTCGCAAGGATCCTTAATAGGGTTGCTGAGGAGAGGGGTGCGAGTATTGCCATCGCCGTGAATCCTCTTGATCTCCCAAGGATTCGGGAGGAGGTGAGCATACCCGTTATGCTCCAGCACGTTGATCCCGTGGCTTATGGAGCCCACACTGGCAGGATAAATATGGAAATTGCCAGGGAAAGTGGTGCTGATGGTCTGCTGATCAACCATTCCGAGCGAAGGCTCACCATTGCGGATATAGATTATCTGATCCACAGGGCAAGGGAACTGGATATGGTTTCTGTTGTATGCACAAACAATGCCCGAGTTTCTGGAGCAATTGCATTCTTAAATCCTGATTTTGTGGCCATGGAGCCCCCGGAATTGATCGGTGGAGATGTATCTGTGTCCACAGCCAGGCCAGAGGCAATAGTTGAGACAATAGAGGCTGTAAAATCTGTTCGCGATATACCCGTGCTTGTGGGTGCGGGCATAAAGAACGGAAACGATGTGAAAAAGGCCATAGAGCTTGGAGCAAAGGGGGTTCTGGTTGCATCCGGCATAGTTAAGGCCAAGGACCCCGAAAGGGCCATAAACGATTTGGTAGATGGGATGATGTGATATGGCAAAGAGAAGAAAGACTCCTGAAGAGGAGGAAAAGGAAATATTTCAAGAGCCCGAGTTTGACGAGCGCGAGTTCTTGGTAAGTGAGATTAAGAAGGCCAAGGGCATAATTTTCATATTCTCCGTTGCCCTGATTCTTGGCCTCATATCCGGGTACCTTCAGGTCTATGTGAGTGTTTATCTTGGAGCCATTTTGGGATTCGGTTTCCTTCTGATTCTAAAGCCCATACTTGGAAAGCTGCATGCTGAGTTCAAGGACAAGAAAACCTGGTTCTATGCAATAACGATGTTCCTCCTTATCTGGTTCCTTGGATGGACTGTGGCCCTTAATCCTCCACTAAACGATGTATCTCCACCCCAGATAAGAAATGTGGAGGTTTACAATGGCACTGCATGGGTTGTGATCTACACCTATTCTCACGGTGTGTACGATAAAAACATAGATAAATTGAAGTGGGGTAATAAAATAAGTGTTCGGGCCTTCGTATCGGATAATGTGGGGGTTGATCAGGTCAAGATAAACGGGCACCTTGCCAAACGGATAAATGGATACTATGTCACGTACAACATAACCAATAACGGAAAAATCACCGTGGAGGCATGGGACGTGAATTATGTGAATTCCCCTGAGCCACAGGATCACTATTCAAAGGTTGAAATTACCGTTCCCATGGGAAAGCAGCCATGAAAAAATTGGTCAGGGCTTGCGCATCAATTTCACCCATAAAATCATAAATGGTGCCCAAAACAAGTTCCTTTTTTATTTTTTCAAATTCCTTTCCCAATTTGTATTTTTGTATATTTTTGAAAAAGACCTCGCTCACTGTGCACGCATCTCTCTCAATATCCGCATACCACCTGTTACCTCCTATGTAGGGGCCCCTGAGTGCTCTGCCTCTCCATCTTTTTATGAAATTATCCGAGTTTTCGTGCCATACGGGGGGACCCTCATGCACTCTAACTCTGGGCAGGCGATCCCTGGCCACCTCAATGATGAAATACACATGATCCTTTTGTACAATGTAAAAATGTGAAACAACATCAAAATCTGAGAGGATTTTCAGAAAGGAATCCATACTTCTCTCTATCTGGGGATAAAGATTGTCCTCTATGATATCCGGTCTTGGAGCCCTGATAACGATGAAATTTGTCCCTCTTTTTGAAATGGCATCCCTTATTTCCTGCCAATCCATTGGCCTGAGAGGTTTTGGAAAGAAAAATTCGAGTTTGGGATTTTCCATATAGGATTTTGCAGCATAGATGAATAGACTTTTCCTCTCCTCGCTGACTGCAGAGGCGGCGTTTCTCTCAGGATCCACAGGATCTATGAACACAACAGGCGCTCTGAATCTGGCGCCTCTTTCTTCAAGATAAAGGTAAACTCTCATTCTCCATTTCGCCACATTTTTCAGGGTGTTCATAAAGTCCCCGTACTTCAAAATGAGCAGTTCTGCCAGGTATCCTGAAAATCCCTGTATTTTTGCCTCTGCACCGTAGGCACCTATGCCCTTGAGAAAGGCCTTCAAGAGACGTACTTCATCCTTCTGCCAGTCCTTTATGTGGGATTTTATGTACTCCGTGTGAAATGGGGTTCTGTCCACCGCACTGATCTTCTCTTTCGGATCGTTGATTTTGTAGCAGGGCACTATGTCCACTTCGAATCCGTTGTAAGTGCCGCGCCAGTAGGGATGCTCTGCGTACTTGGCAAAGCCGTCGGGTATTATTGTCCTGCCCACCTCAATGCCCACCATTTTCAGGGTTTTTCTATCGGTATCGGGCGGAAGTCTCAGAAATATGTCTATGTCTGGATTCTTGAGGTAGGTGCCCTTGGCCACCGAGCCCACGAGAATGGCATCCTTCCCAAAGCCCCGCTTTGCAAGTTCTTCGTTGGCTCTGGAGAGCAGCTCATCTACCGTGCTCCACAACCTCTTCTCCTCATCCCTGTCGGGTTTGATTCTTCGTAGGATCTCCTCTCTCACTTCCTGCTCATTATTGATATGATCGCCTCCGCAGGCTCGCCATTTGCCTCTTCAAGTGCCTTCCTGGCCTCTTCCTCGCTGCATCCCGTTTGCTGCATTACAAGCTGCACGTCCTCGTCGGTGTATGGAAGTTCTTCCTTCTTCTCCTCCACTTCAATCTTCTTCATCTCTCCAACAACCTGGAGCATCTTCTGACCCTGAATTTCCATGTACATTACCTGGGGATCTTCAATAACGTAATCTCCGTCCCTGGCCTTGATTATGACCTCGTAGGCATCAACTTCCTTGGCCTTAAGTTGACGCATTAGCCTGCGCATTTCTCTGGGATTTATCATAATGGGCTATCTGTTTGAGGGTATTAAAATTTACCTTCTTCCGGCCTGTGGAAATTATTTATACTCCACACTCATACTTTTTTCACAATGAAGGAAGCGCACAAAACACGGGGCAGATGGGGAGTCCTCACAATGATGAGTTTTGCCATGTTCATTATGACCATTGATACAACGATGATGAACGTCTCCATATCTGCCCTTGTCCGTGATCTGAACACTACCGTGGATGGGATACAGCTCGCCATTGCCCTTTACGCTCTTGTTATGGCGGCGTTTATGATCATTGGGGCCAGAATTGCGGATTTCTGGGGCACGAAAAAGACCTTCACAGTGGGATTGATCATATACGGGGTGGGCACAACAACGGCTACACTGGCGCCCAATTTACCCGTTCTTCTGATAGGCTGGTCAATTCTTGAGGGCATAGGAGGGGCCCTGATGATGCCCGTGACGGTTACGTATCTAACCAAGGAGTATTCTGGCAGAGACAGGGCCTATGCCTTTGGAGTTTGGGGCGGAATTGCAGGAGCTGCTGCGGCCTTTGGTCCCATAATTGGAGGATTTTTCACCACCTACATAACCTGGAGGATGGGGTTTGGAATGGAGGCATTCATAGTGGCGGGCATGATCGCTAAGATAGGCATACTGCGTGATTATCCTCCCACGAAGAAACTGAAATTTGATATTGTGGGGGCTATTCTATCGGCCACAGGTCTGTTTCTCGTGACCCTCTCGGTGCTTCTCATAGATCCCCTGGGAGATTCTCCTGTTGTGGGTATACTTGCGCTTGGTGTGCTCATACTCGTGGTATTTGTGTGGTACGAGAGGAAGTTGGTGAGGGAGTTCAAGGCGCCCCTGGTGAATATGAACCTCTTCAAATCAAGGGTTTTCACTGTGGGGAACCTTGTGAGCATATTCTTCCAGATAACCCTGGCTGGCATAATGTTCACCATCCCTGTTTTCCTTCAAACTGTAACTGGGTACAACGCCATGGAAACGGGCATTGCCCTGATTCCCCTGTCCTTGATGATGTTTATATTCTCCGTGTCAGGCCAGAGGCTAATGAAGTACCTCTCGCCCAGGTCCATAATCCAGCTGGGCATAGTTATGGCATTCATAGGGCTTTTTCTCTTCATGCAGGAGTTTTCGGTGAGTGCAACGGGATGGGATTTGGCCCCAGGCATGCTCTTTTACGGAACTGGTTTGGGGCTGATATTTTCCCAGATCACGAATCTTGCGATGTCCGGAGCAAAGGAGGATCAGGAGGCCGAGGCCTCGGGCGTGTTCAATTCCCAGAAACAGCTTGGGATGAGTCTTGGAACAGCGTTCATAGGGGCAGTGCTCATACTGGGTATGATCAACTCCATAACCAGAATGATACAGACGAAGTTTCCAAATGTGGACAGGCACATGGTTATTGAGTGGGTTCTCAAGATAAAGCAGGGAGAGATAACCATACCTCCCGAATACATGCCCCAGATCAATCATATAATAAACGTGGCACTTGCAGAGGCCATGCGCTCGGCCATGATGTTTATGATGCTGTCCCTCATTATAGGTGGTGTGCTGACCCTGTGGCTTCCAAAAAGGTGAGTGGTGAAAATGAATGATGTGGAGAATGAGGAGATTCCGAACATAATAAGGTTCAAGGTATTTTTCAGGATATTTCTGAAGGTCATATACGTGGTGAGAAACATAATATCAACCCTGCTTCTTTTCATATTTCTGATGGGTATTCTGCTTGGCTACATTGAGGGCATAGGAATTGGAAATGGCATATACTTTGCCTTTGTGTCGGCCCTGACCCTGGGCTACGGGGATATTGTGCCCCACACCATACTCGGAAAGATAATAGCGGTGTTCATTCTCCCAATAACCGGAATGCTCATAACCGGCATTATAGTGGCCGCTGCCATAAATGCTATAGACAGGGGATTGAAGGAGTCGCAGAAACGACACAGGAACTCTTAAATACCTTGTCACCGCTGTTCATACGGTGAGAATTATGGGTGTTGAGATAGATGATGAGTATATTGACGAGCTTGTTGATTACCTTTATGAGCACGAAGTAAAGGAAAGGCCGGACCTTTTTGGTGTGGATAAGGAGGCGCTTCAGACGGTATTATACCTTGCATTTTTGAAAATGGAGAAGGATGGTCTCTTGATTGTTCGCTGATTGAATTATTTGTGAGCCTCACCTCTCTTTATTTTTGTGTGCGCAGCTCCAAGGAGAACGATGTCCAGGGTTATAAACAGCATGTAGAGCAAACCTGCCCCGCTCCACAGCACCAGATCTCCTATGAGTTTTACCGGACGCAGAATGTTTCCAGCCTCGTAGGCGAGCACAACAGTGTATGCGTAGGATACCGTGAATATGTGCAGAAGCGCAGAAGCGGTGAAAGATGCCATGGCACCAATGTCCCCCTGTCCGTGCCTGTAGAACTTCCACACGAAGAACATGCCGATGAGGAGGAACAGAAATTCAAAGGCCAGGCCGCTGCCATAGGCGAGCTTCATTCCGAATATGAATGCAGAAACAACATTCTTTGGTACGGCTATATCTTCGAATATTGCGTTGAATCCAAAGCCCGCTATGAACACTCCGAGAAGAAGGTTGATCAGAGAGATGGCCATTATGGATCTTTTGTAACTTTTCAATGAACCTTTCATACCAGGAGTTATCCTTTTAATTATATTTAAATCTGTGGAATTCTGGGTATAAGATCTTTGCCCTAAATAGTATGAACAGGGAGGATATGAAAGCAATGCCAAAAACGGTTGAGATCAGCACGGGGTACCTTGCCGCGGTTGGGGAGTAGATCAGGAAGGTGAGCATTTCTAGGATGTAGGTGGGAGGTCCAATTACGAGCATCTCTCTTTCCACATGGCCTCTCTGGAGTAGATGGTAGGAGGAAAATATGAAAAATGAGACTATGAACCACCCCGCATAGTTGGTCCAGGGTATGCCGAACCAGTTTATTGCAGTGTGGGTGCTCCAGACCCATGCCTTCCAGGAGGTCATAAGAGGATCCACTGCAAGGTCCAGAAGCACCATAAGAATGGATGCCAGCAGAACTCTTTTCCATCTGTTGTTTGTGAAGTATCCTGCTGCCAGATAGGTGAAGAACCCGAATATGCTCCAGGCAAAGGGGACAAACAGTCCCACACCCAGGATCTGGGGCTGTAAATTCACGTACCGGTAGCATCCAAATGGTATGCAGGTTCTCGTTCCGATGATCTCTGCCAGGAATCCTATTGAGAAGGCCAGGACGAAGAATTTTGGTAGATCTCTCCAGAGTCTCCAGGAGGCTATGGCCATGGCAATGAGGTAGAGGACCAGGTATATGGGGGAGGTTTTGAGTATGTTTGCAAGCACGATGAGCGCAACTACAACCCATATCTCCCTTCTCACAGTGGGTTTTTATCGTGGACATATAAAACGTTTTCTGTATTTGATTTGTCCCCTATTAGCCCCACATTTGTCCCATTAGCCCCAATTTGCACCCCTGCATTTTGAAGCGTGAGAGAATTCACGCAACTTAATGCGACTTGATGATTACCCACCTGACCTTATGAGATGACCCCCGACCGAGCACAACCAACCGAGGAGTTATGACCCATAACCCCACTTTTTGCCCCCATTTGAGGCTTCATTCGGCTTAATTCGGGTTAATTCGGCCTGATGATACCCCATGATACCTTATGTTATTAGCCCTATATTAGCCCTATTAGCCCCCTATTATCATGTATTATTAGCCCCATTAAAAACATGGGGCTAATGGGGCTAAACGGGGCTAAATGGGGCTAACGATGGGGCTAAACGGGGCTAACGATGGGGCTAACAAAAATTGGCATGGGGCTAACGGTAGGGCTAAAGATGCAAGCAGAGCCTGTGTAGTCCCATATTAGCCCCACGATTTTAGGGGGTAGGGCTAAATGGGGCTAAAGGATGTCAATTTGAACCCCAAATAGGGCTAAAGAAAAATGGCATGGGGCTAAAACAGGGCTAACGATGGGGCTAAAGATGGTCAAAACTTACAAACGGAGCCCGTGTAGAACTGGATTAGCCCCATCGTTTTGAGGCATGGGGCTAAAATGGGGCTAACAAAAATTGGCATGGGGCTAACGATGGGACTAATGGGGCTAATAGTGGTGTCAAATAGATTTGACATACAAGTTGGGGGTAAATGAGCATTAACAGGGAAAAGAGGTTAGTAGAAGTCGGAGAGATTGTGATCCGTATTACGTGACCTTCACGATAGCACGAGGTCAGATTGCAACCGCTGATGCAGGTGCTTATGCCCTTGAAGAGGGAGTTAAAATTTGCTCACTATACTGAGCATTTTTCCACAGATTTGCTCAGTTGAGTGAGTGATTTGACCTACTTGGCCATCACGACCACACTCTACTGTATGATTATAGCAGGCTGATATATCTTGCCAAACTGTCTCTACAGCACCCGTAGAAATGAGAGCAGTAAATAATTTTCACAAAAGCTCTCTTAGAAGTTCAGATTTTTCATTGCAAAGTGAGATGATGTCCCTTGCATCCAGCAAAACTGCGCCCTCTGGCTCACTTAGACCTGCCTTGTCCGGAACCACGATCACTCTTTTTGCATCAAACTTCATAAGAGTATCTCCAATCTTTCTGATTTGACCATCAGTTATATTTTTCCGCCACTTGACCTCCCCAACAAGCACCACCCTGTTGAATCGTTTGAGGGCAATATCTATCTCCGGGTTCTCAATCTTAACCTTCTTCAGCCCAAGCCTCTTGGCAAGCAAGTCCCAGATGAATTTTTCCATGTCTCTAGGAATACTCTCCTTCACAACATCATACACGTATCCCACGGGTACATCTGTCTCAACATAACCGTACTTCTCATCAAGGTAGAAGTGCAGGTTAAAAAGTGGAGAGGAATGCACATAGTAGAATCCTCTCTTTAAGGTCTCAATTTTCTCTATCAATCCCAGCCGTACCAGAACATCAAGATGTCTCTGTATTGCACCCGGATTGTCCTTTGGTATAAGTTTTCTGGAAAAGAGAAACGAGGATATCTCTCCGCTTTTACGCTTTCCAGAGGCAATGGCTCGAAGTATGCCTTCATAAACCTGTGAGATACGTCTTCCCTCTTCGGAGAATATCTCACCAATTATCTCATTCACAGTCAGCCTGTTTCCATGGAGATAGGTGGCCAGGTATCTCTCTATTGGCGCCCTGTAATTCATTGCCAGTATGGGCTCCCTTAGATATATTGCCGCCTTGAGTATATCGGCGGGGTTACCATCCAGAGATGCGATGACATCACATTCATTGGCTAACCCAAGGATGTACATGGAAAATAAACCAAGAAGCGGTGAGCCAGACCCCAAAAGCCTCTCCGATAACCAGAGTGTGGAAGATATGGCTATAAGTTCACCCTGCTTACCTGTGGAATGCAGGTAATCAAAAAACTCATCCGGAAGTCGGTGCATTTCATCAATAACTATTCT
This sequence comes from Candidatus Aciduliprofundum sp. HYA1, assembly GCF_056175085.1. Classification (NCBI taxonomy): domain Archaea; kingdom Methanobacteriati; phylum Thermoplasmatota; genus Candidatus Aciduliprofundum; species Candidatus Aciduliprofundum sp. HYA1. Next base: position 349,869 of record NZ_CM149694.1, on the reverse strand, counting down.
ATCATGCCCAATGCTCTCCCGTACTATCTCAAAGAAAGTTTCATAACTGAGCTTTCTCCCATCTTCAGTGAACACGGTGCGGTCTCTATTCACAAAAAAGTACCTGTCATAGTGCATAAAATGCCTCACCAAGAAAGTCTTTCCCGTCTTTCTCCGACCGCAGATGTATACCCATCTCCCCAGGGTTTCTATGTTTTTAATATCATGATCTCTCTTTATTATGACCATGGTCATAATGATGACGGTCATAGATTTAAATCTTTCCCTACCGTTTAGGATGGTAAGTTACAGAGAGAGTAGGGGTTTTTCAAATAATGAATCTGGAAACAAACATGAATAGGCTTCTCCACAAAATCATTAATTTAATACCTCCGTATGTTGGTTTCAAAGCGTCCAGGAATCAATCCCATGCTTTATTTTTTGCTTTTTCCTTTAACTATTAAAGCTGCCGTGATGTGCGGTTTTAGATAGTTTTCACCCTTTTCAGTTAGCACCTTTTCTGCATCATTTTTCCTAGAGAATATAGAGTACATATCCAAAAGATATTTTACATCCTCCAAAAATTCTTCATCTTTCATTCTCCTCCAAGATCCTTTTTTAGCTATGTCATTAATTGATTTTCTAAATGGAGTTATGTTTTTATATCCCCAATTTAAAACATCATAGTAAATTGCAGCTAGTTCTCGGGTAGATTTAGGTTTATTAATGGATCTTGATATCCTTTTTAGCCTTCCTATAAAATCCTTAACATTCTTACTTTTGATATTTACCTTCTTTCCTTTTACCCCCTCTTTGCTTCTTAACATATCTTTATAATCTTTTAGTGCGATATTTAGAACTTCTCTGTACATATCCATATCACACTCCTGGAGGGGTGGTGTATCATAACTTATATCATCTCGTATAAAATAATCAAGAGATATGTACTCTCTTTTCCATTCTCCATCAAAATATTCATAAGTATAATATTGAGGTGTAATGCCATCAGAACATACTATAAATGCGATAGTTTTTGGTGATTCTACCCCCACAGCACTTCTTATACTCATGATATTTTTTAGATTTTCGTAGTCATTAGGATGCTCGTCTATAAATTTCTCAAGTGCGGTTTCTGCAGATGTTGTTATTGAAATAACACTCTTCTCTGCAAGTTTTTCAATATCCTCCACTTTACCTCCATAGATTGCCTCCATCGCTGATAAATTCACCTTATCTTCTTCTGTAACTATTTTACCATCCTCTCCCAGGGCCGTTGCAAACTCTTCCGCTCGAGCCTTAACCTTATCTATCAACTTTAAATTTTTCTCAAGACCTGTTTCTGGTAAAAAGTTAATAACATTAATGACCTCATGCTTACTCCCAATTCTATCAATTCTCCCTATTCTCTGTATTAACTTATAGGGAGTCCAGTGTATATCATAGTTTACAACATAATTTGCATCCTGAAGATTCATACCTTCACTCATAACATCGGTAGTTATTAGAATATCCAATTCTTCTTCCTCAGAGATTTGATGTGCCATCACTGAGGTCTTTGACATTGATTTGGGTGAAAATCTAGAGGCAATATACTCAACATTTTTACCCGAAGACGCATAGTCTAATTTATCCCTCCACAATTCAGGATGTTCAACTTTACCCTCTTCAATCATTTTTTTAAGTCCATTGTAAATCCATTTTACCGTATCTTCAAACTCACTAAAAACGAGGATTTTTCTTTCTTTCTCCTTATAGAGGATCTGATCTATAACATTAGCCAAAGTTCTTAGTTTTTCATCTTTCCAAGGTTCTTGAATCACGTTCTTATGCACACGCTCAACGATGTATAACATGCCCCTCATTTTTTCTATATCAAATTTTAAGTTCTGTTTAAGCTCCACAACCTTGAAGTTTCCAATTTTATATTTTCTCAAAGGCGATGTCTCATCTTTTCCAAATTCCTCAACTATTTTTTCAATTTCCTCATCAGTGAGTGGTCTGGGATTATCATCATCCACATAAAGGACATCATCAAACTCCTCTCCTATGGGAAGATATCCTCTCTCCACGAATTTAAGGAAACTTTCTGTTATGGCCAAACTCTTTTTAAGGGAAATGTAAAATGCATGAGATGAGCTTTCTAGACGCTTAAGATAATGGGTTTTCATTATACCCCTTAAATTGATTCCTGCATGCTTGAGATTCTGATATTCTACCTTGTTTTTAACATTCTCCTTCACATATCTGTATAAATCATAGCGAGTATAGAGCATAGTTCTTATACCTGCAACAAGGAGCTCGTAGATATTTTTGTAATCTCCAGGAGATTTGCTATTAAAATAAGTACCATCCGAATACCTTACTATTTCCTTTAATACACTATCTTCAATACCCTTTATTGAATATATTGAAGATATATTGTATCCTACAGTTTTAAGGACCCTTTTAGGGAAGCACTCTTTTTCTTTTCCTTTGTATATGCAATTCTCCTCTTTAGACTTCCCATAATACTTTATTATGTCCCTCCTCGTCCTTCTCACCATAATCTCCCTCAATATGTATGATGGGTCCAATAGTCCATTTTCAACCATTTTTATCACTTGACTCCATTTTGTGGGAGATATTGGAAATTTGTGGTGCTCTCCAGGCATGAAGAGCTGTATTTGGTGCACAATATCTCTAAAACTTTTTCTATAGGGCGTGGCCGTTAAAAGTATAACCTTTTTATTAGAGAGAAGAACCTGCAAATTACCATAAGAATTTGAGTTTGGATTAGAGAACTTGTGAGCCTCATCAACAAGAACAATGCCCACAGAATTCAGATACTCTTGCATCTCAGCCACCTTTGGGGATAACCTAATTTTACTCCCTTCCCTAATAACTCCAGAGAGCAATAACCCGGCAGAGAATACCTTCCCATTTAATTTAAACATTCTAAGATAGCCTTCCCACATAGGCACCAACTTGGGTGGTGCAATTATTGCAATTTTAGAGCGCCCAGTCTCAAACATCTCCATTAGGGAAAAATGCTCTAAAAGAGCCAAGCCTATGTAACTTTTTCCTAAACCCACGACATCACTTATTAGCACTCCACCATACCTGTTTATTGTAGATATTGCCCTTTTTACCGCATCTTTCTGGAAATCGTATAACTTCTCCAGGGCCGTAGGCATTAATAGCCCCTTCTCTCCCTTATCCACCTGAGGGTACAACTCCATCAATCCGCGCATAAGAGCAAAGTACGGTTTGGGAAAATTACCCGGCGTTTGGGATGCCCAACAGGAAGCAATTATTTCAAGTAATTTAGGATTGAAATCCTCCGATGCATTCCATATCTTCTCAAACCATTTCTCCAGATTGGCAAAATGAGTTGATGTTACAATTGAATTAAGTTCTGTATTTCCCCACAGACCTGCCAGAGAGAAATTTGAAGAGCCAACAGATCCTATAGGCGATACTGCACTCTCCTTAGGCTTGAAAAGATAGGCCTTGGCATGCATAAACTCCTTTGTATAAACCCTTACTTCTAGATTTCCACCCTCAATCCACTCCCTTAACTTTTTTATATATTCCTCATTTTTTGCATTTTGCTCCATAACTCCCAAAGTCTTGGCGTAGGTGTCCATCTCTTTCTCCACACCAGAATTTGAGAAAGTTCTCCTGCTTAATTCCTCTTTTAAGTCCTCCAGAGAATGATACATTGATGCCAGAACCTCATAGGTCTCTTTGTTTGTGATGCTTCCCATAACAATCCTCATCTTCCCGCCATTTTGGAAAAATTCATCCATCTCATCCACAATACTATGAAGTCCACTTAAAAATAGAAAGCCCACCGTTATGTCTATCTCTCCATAATATCCAGAGGTCATAACCTCTTTCAATACGCTCAGCAGCTGGACCTCTTGGTTGTCTATCAAGCCATATTCGTTGAATTTCTGGATCGGGCTAACGGGCATTTTTTCACCTTCTTTCTAATGAGTTTTCATAATATACTCCCATCTAAATCCACAGCAAATAAATCAATCTTCTTATTGCGTTTGCATTTTATATGTGAGATGGTGAATCTGCCTTTTATGTAGCGAACATACGCCTCAACTATCTGCTCTTCAATTCTCACCAAGAGACACCTCTTTCTTAACTAATTTGTATATGAGTTTTGTTTTTTCAATCATCTTTATTTTGTCGTATTCATCCCACACCAAACTTGAGTTGTGAATTAGCTTATTGGCTTTATCTATGATATAGTTTAAGTCATTGTAAATATTCTCTCCAAAGGAATCCTTAATAGGGGCCTCTATGCTTCTTAATAAAGAGCCTGCTGTAAAAGACTCCGGAGCATCTGCGTTTTTATACCATGAATATAACACCCGAAGCATTTCTTCTATACTTTGCCGAATTATGAGAATTGATGTTGTTTCAAAAGATCTACATGCATCCAAATCTTTAATTAAACGATTTATATTGTTTATCCTCACAGCATGATCATACAATCTTAAAAAATCAAACCGCTGATATAACCTTTTTTTAACCTCTTCTTTAATTTTTGAACTCCAATCATTGTTTATATTTTTTATTTCGTCATCACTTAGTCCAACAAAATCATGTAAGAATTCTTCAACGCTATAAATGTTCTCATACCTGTCTCTCAGAGACACTATGTCTTTCTTAAATAGATGATAAGTTATGGGTTCCACAACAGCAATGCAATTTTTATGATTGTTGAATATTTTCTCTATTTTATCATTTAAATTCTTATAAATCAATTTTCTCTCATATACAGACAATGGTAAAGGTATAACCCTTATCACACACACTGTTATTTGCTCCCCTGTTGCAATATTCGTGTATTCGTCACAATCACCAGCAGGTTCTTTATCCATAGACTCCAATAAATAGTCTATAAATCCCTTTGCTATATCTTCAGGGGATTCCGACTCGTGATCTTCATAAAACGCAGAAAGCACATACTTGTTGTGGCCACTCAACAAAGCAAACGACAAATAGGCCTGGAATGCATTATGAAATAAAGCTTCAACATACCTGTAAAATAGAGAGACCTCCATTAGAGTTCCATATGGCAAATACTTTGCATCCATAGTTAGCCACTTGAGAATTTCTCCATAGATGGGGTAGGATCTTCTTAGTTCTTCCAAGTATTTATCCAACGATATTTCATTTATATCAATAAATGGTCCTGCATCAACCTCTCCACTCATTTCTTCCACCTCCCAAACTTCTTGGCCTTCACCAGCCGCTCTTTCACCAAACTCACCACGGCGCGGTAAACCTCCAGCTGCTCCTCCTCAGTCAGGCCGAGTGCTTCAAAAATTATCCTGTCCAGTTCTCTTCTATCGGGCATCACACCCTCCAGCGTAACATCCTCGGGCTTGATGTTGCTGAAATCTTTGTTTGGCTTCGGCAGGCCGAGTTCTTCGAAGATGGACTTGATTTCGCGGTTGGCAATTAAATTAAGTGCATTCTTTAGTTTGTGGGACCGAATATAATTATCTAAAATTTTGGGATTTAACAATATTTGATTCTTGAGTTCGTATACCATGATACTTCTTGGTCCACCGCCTCCGCCTAACTGGCGTGCTAACATTTCATCAATAAAGTAAGAAAGACTAGAATTTAGAATACCTTTCAATTTGATACTGGTTGAAGAAACATACAATCTACAATCTGCAAATAATTTTTCATCTGAAAAGAATACTGCAATACGTTGTCTTAGTTCTTTACCCCAAAATGTGTCGCCCATTTCCTTAGGGACTTCCCACCATAATTTCCGCCCAGTTATGGATGCATTATTATGATATTTCCTCTTCTCACCCCATTCAATATACTTCAAAGCATGCTTTTTATCTTGATTTTTCAACTCTTTCTTGGATAGATTGCACAAAAACACCTCATACTTCAAATCTTCAAGCCTTATCTTGTATGTTTTTATCTCCTGCGGGCTCTTCACCACAGGCCTCAAAAACTCCTCCTCAATGTATCCTTCCCACCCCGCCTTGTTCTTCACAGCCACGAGCCCTTCATCTGGCCTGTGCACCCTTCCGCAAATCTCGCACACGGGCCACTCATCAGGGTTCTTTATTGGCTCAAGGTAAAAGAACTCATTGGCACCAGTTTTAATTCCAAATCTAACCTCAGCAATCTCCCCAAGCCTCACAAGTTTTCCTTCGCCCTTTTTAAGTATTGTATAAAATATGGGCGGTGCTCTTATCAATATCCCACCCCATTTGGCACCCTCGTATCCGGGAATTATTATCTTATCTCGCTTTTGTTCTGTTCTTGTCTCAGTGGCACCGCCCAACTTTGCCAGATTGACCTCATCCACCACCCGATACCTTGCGGCTCTGCCATCAACGGAAACAACCGTTGCTCCAAATACCTTCACCTCGGTGCCATCTCTAATATCTCCAAGAATCTCGGCAAAATCCTCATACTTCAACTCTCCAATGCTCTTCTTCAATTTTGTGAACTTGACCTTTGCGTTGGAATCAAGCATAATGTCTCCCTTTCTCTCCATCACGGTGATTATCGTGTTTACATCCGCCTCCTCAAAAGTCCTGTGAGGATAGTCAATCACGAACTTAAGGTGCGTCTTCTTCAAGAACTCCTCCTGCATCCAGGCACCATAATCCACATCAAGCCAAGAATTGGATGTGATAAACACAAGCGTACCGCCCCCTTTCAGTATATCAATACCTTTCATAAAGAAATACGCATATATGTCTGAGCGCTTACTTATCTTAGTATCCACAATCTTTGCAGTATTTTCAATCACCGCTTTTTTGTAAGCGTCTTTCAATTTATCCCTGTCCACAGATAGAAGCTCCAGTTCATCTGGATCAAAGAACTCGGGATATATATTCTCCTGCCTGACATAGGGTGGATTGGCAATAACAATATCAAAACCGCCGCTTCTCATAACATCCGCAAAATCAATATTCCAGAAAAACGGGATCTTTATCTCCTTTCCCTCATTGTATGCATCAATAATTTTCTTTATCTCCACATCCTTTATTTGGTCACTATCTATATAGCTTTGAAGTCCATATTCTTTCAGTGCTTTTATAAATATATCAACAAGTTTATTTTCCAACTCAACAACACCCTTGCTGCCAGTGAACACTTCTTTCTTTATTTTCTCTATTTCCCCACTATACTTTTTCAAATTCACAAAAAATTTATCCTTGAGCTCCAGGGCCACAGGCGTACCTTCTATGCGAACTCCTCCCACCACAAAATCGCCTATCTTAATTCCCTCAGAAACTAAAGAGTCACCAACCCGCAAATTTGGAGTTAGATTAGGCAGTAATGGAACAAAATTCGGAGGATTGTCTTCATCTTCAATAAGAGCAAGCCACAACCTTAACTCAGCCACTCTAACTGCCCACTCCTTCACATCAACCCCGTGCAAATTTTCAAGAATTATCCTTCTCTTTCTCTCAAAATCCACCCGGATTCCCGCTTTTTCATAAATTTCCCTGATCACATTGAACATCCCAACCAAGAAAGCCCCAGATCCGCTTGCAGGATCTATAATTTTAATTTTTTCAAGTTCGTCTAGTATTTGGTGAGGAACCCTAAGATTTCCATCCAGCTCTCTAAATAGAATATCCATAACAATCCCTTTATCAAATCGCTTGGACAAGTGATTGAATAGAGCCATCCTGCACATAAAATCAACTTCTTCCCTAGGAGTGTAGAATATACCTGCAGAACCTCTCTCCTGCTCTGCAATTAGGGATTCGTAGATATAGCCTAGCATTGCAGGATCAACTGCAACTTCCACCTCAAATGGAGACTCCTCCGTTATTGTGAAATTATAACTGTGTAAGAACTCCATTATTTCCCCTATAATCTGTCTGCCATTATCATCTTCAAATGATGTTATAATCTCATCGATATCAACCCCAAACTCCCTAAGATGATTGAAAAGGCCACCATTAAAGTACATTATTTCCTTATAAATCTCTTTAACTTCTGGAGGCAGGGACAAGTTTTCCACAATTTCTTCTTTCTCATTTTTGGGCCTATTCATGACCTCCAAGAACAAGGGCCTCAGGTACTCTCCATAGAAATCAGAAGAATATTTCCCATAATTCTCATAGAGCCAGGCAAGAAAATCTTTTTTCCCACCAATCCATCCTTTCTTCTGAAGGAAAATGGTAAATATCAACCTGTTTAGAAGAGTGTGAGCAAAACTCTTGGCACTTCTATGCACAAACAAGTTTATATCAACTCCTGCTGGAGCATGCATTTCCAAATCTTTGCGATACTTACTTTTCAAATAATCAATAAGATGATCGATCACTTCCTTGTACTTCTCATAGAATTCCTTAGTTACAGGCTCTACATTGAAAACCTCTTCAATCAATCCTGCAACTTCAGTTCTGGTGATATTCGGAGACTCTAGATTAAGCTTTGAGAGATTCTCTGATATTGTTCTGTGTGATTCTCCAGGACCTACTCTGAATATCTTGAGTTGCAACTTACCAAATAATGAAGCGTAAGTTATAATTTCCCAAATCTTTAATTTCCTATCTTCTAATATTAGGATAAAAGAAGCCTCCTCAAAGGGAGATAACTCCTCTGTGATTTTCTTTACAATTTTTCTTCTAGCTGTTTTTCTTATCCTCTCCATTGAGCCGTAAAATATGTAAAAACCCTCTCCTAGTGGGGGAGTGGTCTTGGCAATGGCGACAAGTGGCTCATCAAGTAATTCATCCACACCCTCTATTGAAAATATCTGATTTGCATAATCAAAATTCAATATGCTGCAAAACAATTTTCTGAAAACATCCTTGGGTTCCTTTTTGCCCAACTCCTTCTCCAGCAACTCCTTAATCTCAGCTGAAACATCTCTTAAAATAGGAGGGTTCATAGAAAAAGATTAGTGAATGGGTGAATATATATTTTTTGTCGAAATGATGTTTATGCTCTAACATACCAGCTTTTCTTTTCACCCATTGAATCCACATACAAATTGAATTTACTTCCACACTCTGGACATTGAAACCTGGATACGTTCCACCTGCCAAATTTCCAAGTCTTCAATGGTTCAGCATTTATCTCTGCACCACATATCGGGCATTTTACCTTATTTTCTCCCATTCATATCACCTTGTTTAGATACTTTAAATAAATATTTAAAGGTTTATCCCGAAGATTTGTTAAATCACCAAATCAACCTACCCAAGCCCAAACCAAAACAAAAGAATTGCCGCCCCAAAGAAAGCTCCGATAATTAGAGTGAAGTAATCATACGTCCTTCTCTCAACGGCAATCTCACGGACCTCCTCGGGTTCGGAATTCTCAACGCTCTTTATTTTATCCTTCCTCAATACAGTTCTTCCGTGTGAGTATGTCTTTCCATCTGGAGTGACTTCAAGTGAGTTCTCAATGAGTATGAATCCAGAATCTTCCTCCTCTATCTTTCCATATATAAGCGTGGAATCATCAAGCTCTACAAGCACCTTTGCACTGGAAAACTTCTCCATGTATTTCAAGATAACCACCTCACCACGAGTCCAATCAGAGCACCGCAGGCCATGATCGCCAGGCACGTTGCAGCATAAACGAGTTTGACGTGCCTCAGCTCCCTCCGCAGCTCCTCGTCCTTGTACTCCTTCCTATTCTCCGCTATGAACAGTACCGTATCCCAGGGAATGATGTACTTCTCTCCATCTTCCTCCACAAAAAGTGCCTCTTCATCAAGGTCCGAAATTCTCCCAGTGTAAAGGGCATCCCTCGTGCTGACCTTCACCTTCCGACCCATGAGAGTTTGAGGAATCACATTTCTCATTTTCACAGGCAGGTGTATAAAATCATCTCCGAACAATAGGTAATTTCCCTTTTTCCACGGAAAAAATATCTTACCGCATAGCAGGTAGATCAGCACGAAGCTATAATCCGCAACATCCAGCAGTCCTGAAGAATTAAAGTAAACTTGATTTTTTTAAAGTTTATTTTACCATGTTTCTTATCATCTCTGTTCAAAAAAATTAATTTATATTGCAGGGGTATGCATTATTTTATGCAGGTGAAGGATGTTGTTGAGGGATATTTAACGCAGAGTGACTGGAAGGTGAAGGAGAACAGCAACACGGGGTACTCCTACTCAGGGCTCATGCTCCATGTTGCTGGGGAGGTTATGAGCGAGTATACTTTGGAGCATGTGTATGATAGCAGGATTGCAGAGGCACACAGGAAGGGGTATTTCCATATACATGATTTATCCTTTGGTATCATTCCGTACTGTGCGGGGTGGTACCTGAAGGATCTCCTGCTCAGGGGATTCGGTGGGGTTCCTGGAAAGATCAATGCCCGGCCACCGAGGCATCTGGACACGGCAGTGGCGCAGATCATAAATTTTCTGGGCACCATGCAGATGGAGTTTGCAGGGGCACAGGCATTCAGCAGCGTTGATACCTATCTTGCTCCGTTCATACGCCATGATAAATTGAATTATAGAGAGGTTAAGCAGAATATGCAGCGTCTCATCTATGGACTCAACATTCCATCAAGGTGGGGTTCTCAGACACCATTCACGAACTTCACATTTGACCTGGTCCCTCCCGAGGACCTTGGCAGGGAGCATGCCATAGTTGGAGGTGAAGAGCTCAGCACAACATATTCCGATTATCAGGAAGAGATGGATATGCTGAATCGGGCATTTATGGAGATAATGATGGAAGGTGATGCCAACGGGCGAATATTCACATTTCCAATACCGACGTACAATCTTTTACCTGAATTTGACTGGGATGGGGAGATCGCATCTCTTTTATTCAAAATGACTGCAAAATATGGTACTCCTTATTTCCAGAATTATATAGGAAGTGATCTGGATCCAAGGAGCATACGGGCAATGTGCTGCCGTTTGCAGCTGGATATGAACGAACTTCGTGCTCGGGGAAACGGGCTTTTTGGCTCTGGAGAATTGACGGGATCAATTGGAGTGGTTACAATAAACTTGAATCGTCTTGGATACGAGGCTCGTGATGAAGATGAGTTTTTTGAATTGCTGAGACACTACATGGATCTTGCGAGAGACAGTCTGGAGATAAAGAGAAAAATTGTGAACGAAAACATGCGCAGGGGACTGCTGCCCTTCACCAAGATTTACCTTGGTCACTTTAACAACCATTTCTCAACAATAGGGCTAATAGGCATGCATGAGGCACTTGTGAATCTGTTCGGATACGGAATTTACGAGAAAGATGGGTTGATATTTGCCATAAAAACCCTGAAATTCATGCGCGAGGTCCTAAAAATTTATCAGGAGGAAACGGGAAATCTTTACAATCTTGAAGCCACACCTGCAGAGGGAGCATCGTATCGCCTTGCCAGACTGGATAGGGAGATACATCCGGATATATACACATCGGGAGAGGAGGAGCCGTATCTCACAAATTCAACCTGGCTACCTGCAGATTATAAAGTGAGCATAATAGAGGCCCTGGCACATCAGGAAGTGCTTCAGACCCTTTACACAGGTGGCACTGTTTTTCACACGTACATTGGAGAAAGGGTAAGTGAAGAAAGTGCAAAGGCTCTTGCACGTAAGATTGCAACCAACACGAAGATTCCATATTTCACGATAACGCCCACATTTTCAATATGTCCGGAGCATGGTTATATTCCCGGAGAGCATTTTGAATGTCCGTACTGTGGAAGGCAAACTGAAGTTTATTCACGGGTGGTGGGTTATTTCAGGCCAGTGAATGCGTGGAACAACGGTAAGAGGGAGGAATTCAGAATGCGTCTTGATTTCAACCTCAACGCCATGGAAGGGCGCTGGAAGGTTTACAGGGATATAGCTCAGAGCGTTACAGCTCCTCAGGTGGAGAGTGAAGAGGTTGAAAGGAAGGAAAAGGTGCAGCTGATACTGATGTGATTTCCATGCTGATTGGGGGATTCATGCCCGAATCATTTGTGGACTGGCGTGGCAAGATGGTGGCAACGGTATTCACCTACGGCTGCAATTTTCGCTGTCCCTTCTGCCACAATTACACCCTTGTCACAGAAGCCCTTGAGACGAGCATTTCGCCTGAAAATGTTCTGGATAGAATAAGAGAGCTCAGGGAATGGATAGATGGAGTTTGCATAACCGGTGGAGAGCCAACCATACATCCGGATCTGCCAGAGTTTGTGAGAGAACTATCCAAAATTGTGCCTGTAAAACTTGATACCAATGGCACAAATCCTGAGATTCTCAGAAAATTAATGCCCTATGTTGATTATGTGGCCATGGACATAAAGGCTCCAAGGGAGAGGTACAGTGAGCTTGCAGGCAGGCCTGTGGATATGGATAAGATAAATGAGAGCATCAGATTGATAATGGGGGAGGCCAGGGATTACGAGTTTAGAACCACCGCTGTTCCTGTTCTATCTGAGAGGGATTTTGAGAGCATATCTTCCTGGATCCGTGGTGCGAAGAGATACGTTATCCAGCAATACTCCACGGATGGTGGTACGCTGGACCCTAAATTCTCAGAGCTCAGACCCCATGATTCCAAATTTCTTCACAGCATATGCAATAGAATACGTGAAAATTTCGGAGAATGCATCGTTGCAAACATTTAAATCTTATATTTTCCTGGTGGCCCTATGGTACTGAAGATTGAGAATTCATACATAGAGAGGTTGATAGAGCAGATTTACGAGGAGGTGAAATGGAGACCCGATCTGGCGGGGCTTGATTATGAATCTCTTGAGGCCGTGGTTCGCCTGGCCATGCTGAGGATGGAGAGGGATGGAAAGATCGTGATTGATTAACCTTGAAGTGCCAAGCATTATATAAAATGCTCCATTACGCTTGATAGGAGGTATCTGAATGGATCCCATGATGGAAGTGTTTGAAAAGGCAAAAAACAATCCGAAGATGAGAAGGAAGTTGAGGTTGAAGGCAGCGTACTCTTTGGTTCTCTTCATCGCTTTTCTCGGAGTGATATTCATAACGATCGGAACGATTATAACTGCAAAGCATGGCATGTTTCTAGGAATGACACACCTGGACTTTCTCAAACTTCGTGCCAACTACGGGCTAATAATGATGACCCTGATAATAATACACCTGGCCATGAACTGGAAAATATTTGCCAGAGAGTTCAGATTTCTCGGGGGCAAGTGATTCTCAAACTCTCTCCTCTAAAATTTTTAAGATCTCTGCAAGGTCCTTTATTTTATAATCTGCATCCCAGTCCCCTATGCACACCGTGATGCATCCCGCATCCTTCCCGGATCTCATATCGTACTCGTAATCTCCAACAACAAGGCACTCCTTACCACACACGTTGAATTTTTTGAGAAGATGCAGCAGGGCATCCGGGCTTGGCTTTGGCTCAAATCCATCGTCCCGGGTTATCACGCAGTCAAACTTGGATGCATAATCTCCAAGTGCAATCTCTGCGGCCCTGCGCGAGTTTCTCGTGAGCACCACTTTCTTTATCCCTCTTGAATCCAGGTACTTTAAAATCTCGGGAAGCGAGGGATGGATCTTCGCCTGTCTTGCTCTCCATATTTCCTCCTCTTCCAGAATTTTCACATACTCCTCTCCCATATCGCGAAGAAACTCGTAAAGATGTTTTGGACCCTTCTCGATTCCTATCTTTCTGAATATTCTCTCCCTTATCTGGGAGAATGGAACGGTGTTTATGACTATTGTATCGTCCAGATCAAACACAACGAGTTTTATGGGCACGGGGGTTAATGGGATTTGAGGATTAAATATTTGGGGAGGAAATTTATTAAATATGAATGGGATATGGGACCCGTGTTCATAAGCATCGTTATAACCGTCAGAAACGAGGAGAGGCACATATCCGATTTGCTCGATTCTCTCATAATTCAGGAGCCCCCCTTTGAAATTGTTATAGTTGACGCCCACAGTGAGGACAGGACTGTGGATATAATAAAGAGGTATCAGGAAGAGTACGATTTCATCCACCTTTATGTCAAGGGGGGAACCCGAGGTGAGGGGCGCAATTACGGGGTTAAAATGGCGCAGGCCGATTATGTGGCCTTCACCGATGGAGATGATATAGTCAACCCGTTCTGGCTCTCGGAGATAAGGAAGAGTTTCAGGGAGGGGGCGGATATAGTTGCAGGAAGGACGATGTACATCGGTTACGGCCCCTGGGAGAAACTTGAACGGGTGGAACTGTATTATAGGGGATTTGACGTGACCTTTCCCAGCTGCAATCTCGCCTATCGCAAGGAGCTTTTTGAGAGGATTGGCGGATTTGACCCATGGTTCATGACTGCCGAGGATATTGACCTGAACATAAGGGCCATTGATTCTGGAGGAAACATCGTTTACAATCCCCGGGCCATTGTGTATCATCGCACCCGAGACTCCTTTTACTCATTTGCCAAGCAGGCGTTCTGGAACGGGTACGGAAGAAAGCAGTTGACAATGAAGCATGGGAACCTGTGGAACAGGTACAAGCCCGAAAGGATGTTCAACCCCTCCCAGTTATCGCTATGGGGGCTTATACGCCTTGGTTTTGCCCTGATGGGTTATCTGGCATGCAAATTGTATGGAGAGAGGTACGGTGATAGGAGATGAAGGTTAGCGTGATCATACCAACCCTAAACGAGGAAGAGAGCATTGGACACGTGCTTGATAAGATTCCAAGGGATCCCAGGTACGAGTGGGAGATAATAATTGTGGATGGAAACTCTAAAGATAGAACAAGGGAAATAGCCAGGGAAAAGGGTGCAAGGGTCATAGTGGAGAACCGCAAGGGCTATGGTCGTGCCTACAAGACGGGATTTGCAGAGGCCAAGGGGGACATAATAGTGACCCTGGACGGGGACGATACCTATCCGGCAGAGCGCATACCCGAACTGGTGGATTATCTGATCAAGAACAATCTGGATTTCATATCCTGCGAGAGGTTCAGCAGGATGCAGAGGGGTGCAATGTCCCTGACCCACAAATTTGGAAACTGGGTTCTCACTCTCACCACGCGTCTTTTATTTGGAGTGAAGATTAGGGACTCACAGAGCGGGATGTGGATTTTTCGCCGCAAAATATTGAAGGATCTTAATCTAACGAGCGATGGTATGCCCTTCAGCGAAGAGATAAAAATAGAGGCTTGGAAGAGATTCAAATGTGAGGAGGTACCCATTGAGTACCGCGAACGCAAGGGCGAGGTTAAACTCAACACATGGAACGATGGACTGAGAAACCTAAAATTCCTTTTCAAAAAGAGATTTGGAAAGAAGTAATAATTTTACTCTCCCTCAATTCTCGGGGCAAGCAGGTACTCACCCTTACCCGCACCGCCAGTTATATCAAACTCTATTTTTATTGGATAATCCGTGCCCATGTAGATGGTGAGATCGTTGGCAGAGTCCATGGCCTTCACAAGTTTAACGAGGTAATCCACGGGATACATGCTCTTCACAGGCTCGTCGCATGATAGTTCCTTTAGCATGTCCTTTGGTATGTTCAATCGGGCCTCGTCCTGATCGCCCTGGGTGTACATCTCAAACTCGGTTGGTGTGATGCGCAGGGTTATGTTATCAGATATGCTCTCTGCGGCCTTTATTCCGTGCTCAAACTCCTTGATTGGAAGCACGACCTTCGCGGGAAGCACGAGATTTGGAACCTTGGGAACGGTTAGTGCACTTGTATCGATGAGGGGCATACTTCTCGTGAGATTTCCCATGAGGAAGGTGAGTTTGCTGCCATCCTTCGAAATCTCAACCACATCCCCTGATGATGCGAGTTTTAGAATGTCCCTGACCTTATCAAGGTCCACCCCCAGTTCTTCCTCTTCCGTATCAAACTCCAGAAAGGCGTCCTTGTTCACATTCAGTACGATCATTGCAACGTGGGCAGGATCCACAGCCTTCACGCTGATCCCGCTGGGATTTACCTCGAATTTCGCCTCGGATACCAGCGTGAGAAGAAGGTTCGTAATCTCTTTCAAATCCTTAATGTTCATTTTTAGCCGCATGTTCATCCCTAAAAGTGATATTGATTTTCACATTATAAATTTTTGGTCTTTAAACTGCTATGATCTGTAAAAATACTTTGCAAAAGAAAGGGGGTTATTTCTCCCCGAGAACCTCGAGGAGTTTATCAACCGCGTCGTGGAACGCCTTTGCTGCCTCAGAATCCGGATACTTCATAACGAAGGGTTCGCCCGTATCACCGCATTTGACGATGCGTGCATCCATGGGTATGCTTCCAATGAAGGGCACGTTGTACTTCTCTGCAGCCTTCTTTCCTCCACCCTGCCCGAAGATCTCTCCGGTCATGTTCTCGATTATTCCCACAACCCTCTTCTGCATCTGCCTTGCAAAGTTTATGGCCTTTGTGGCATCGAGCAAAGCGACCTCCTGGGGCGTGGCCACTATAAGCACACCGTCCATATCAGGTATGAGCTGAGATATGCTCAGGGATTCATCTCCCGTGCCGGGTGGCATATCAATTATGAGAAAATCAAGATCTCCCCATGCAACCTCATCCAATAACTGCTGTATGGCCTTGTGCTTCAACGGACCTCTCCATATTATTGGAGCATCGTCCTGGGGTAGTGCCATCTGGAGGGATATGGCCTTGAGATTTGGTACAGGCTCCACGGGCACGAGCATGCCATCATCGTTAACCGTGAGTTTGGCATTCTGCACCCCGAGCATCTTTGGCACATTTGGACCATGAATGTCGGCATCCAGAAGTCCGACCTTGTAGCCCTTCAAAGCCAGGGTAACTGCTAGATTAACAGCCACCGTTGTCTTGCCCACTCCACCTTTGCCGCTGAGTACCATCAACTTGTGCTTTATCTTCTTCATCTTCTCCGCTATACGCTTTTCTGTCTCCTTGGCCTGCCTTATCCTTTCAAGCTGGGATTGACCTTTTCTCAATGCTTCCTGATCCACCATTTAAATCACCTTGCGTGAGCCATGAAATCCTCATATTTTATAATTGCTGGTCAGATCTGTCCAGGATAAATCTCTCATAGAGGTCATCAAAAAGAATAGGGGCCCTCTCGTGGGCCAGTTTTAGCATTTCCTTTGCCATGGCACGTATCTCCCACTGGGCACTTGGATCGCACCTCAACTCTATGAAATGCCTCAATTCCCGGGCGTTCATGGTTATGATTATCTTCGTCTCAATGCCCTGGGGGAGGATAAATCTGGCATCCTCTTTTCTGACCCTCTTACTCTTCACCATCCTCCTGTATAGACTGGCAGCCCTTTCCAGGAGCTCAAGGTACTCTTCCTCAAACTCACTTCCAAATATGCTCTCCGGAACGATGAATTTTGGGTTTTTCAAACTCACGTATCTCTGGCTCTGCTGGGTATAACTGGCCAGGCGATGCCTCACAAGCTGGTGAGAGCAAACGCGGGATATGCCCTCCACCCGGAAGGTGAAGCAGGCGTGCTCAAAAACGCTCTCGTGCCCCAGTTTTTTCAGGAGATTTATAAGGTGCCTTACCCTTTCTTCATTCAGGGTCCTGAATTCTGGAGCGTGGGATATGGCGGCGCTTTCCGCTATTAATTTGTCCACACCTCCCTCTCGAGGCAGGGAGTAGGCAACAAGTTCAACATTCAGACATTGTGAGCCCCTGCAAATTTCCATGGTGTGTAATGGTATTCGGGATTTAATTGTTTTTGCAGGTACCAATATTTAAATACAAAAACGGAGATTCATGGGCGTGGAGCTGGGCAGGGACGAGAAGATCGTGCTGGCGATAGCACTGGCAGTAATGATTTTCCTTGCATCACTCTTTGCCTATATGTCCCTGATAACACCCAAGAGGGTGAGCGTATCCGATATTGGCAATAACGTGGGAAATTTTGTTGAGATCTCGGGCATTGTGGGAAATATAAGGCAAACACATAGGGGAGAGATCTTAAAAATTTACGATAAGACCTTCAAAAACAGCACAGAAGCGTATCTCCTATTTCATTCCACCCTTTATCCAGGAGAGCGTGTGGTTTTGAGGGGAGTGGTCTCGAAGTACAGGGGCATGGTGGAGATTCTGGTCAAGAGCCAGGATGACTTGAAGATCCTGGACAGGTACCTGAATCTGAATATTAGGGAACTGCTCTTAAATCCAGAGTTTTTCGTGGGCATGAGGGTGAGGGTTAGTGGAGAATTGAATGTTATGTGGATATCCCGTTATATTGAGGTTTCGGACGGGTTCAATTTCACTAAGATATACACTCAGTCGGGTTATTTTGGAGAGAGGGACATTTATGTTCATGGAACTTACTCCCACGGGATAATTTACGAGGATAATATAACCCTCAACTACACCGGTCCCTGCGTGAGCATAGGAGATTTGAAGGATTATGAGGGTGAGAAGGTATGGATCCATGGCACGGTGGTCTCCTATTTTTACTATGGATACTTGGTAAATGGGGGTTACACCCTGAAGGTTTTGGCGGATAGAAGGATTGGAGGTGGAAAGGTAACACTTGAGGGAAAATTTGTGTACATCAATTATTCTGGTCAGTACGGACTCGTGGTGGAATAAGATTAAATAAAATAAGTAGATTTATGGCGCTATGAACAATCGTGCCATTCTTGTTATTGCTGTGACCCTTGCGTTCATCGCGGGTTTCATGTCCGCCGAGATGCTAGTTCAGCGTGAGAATGTGCAGGGATTGCATTACACGGTCATTGAGGGAAACAATACGAAAATAATACCCATTGAGGACAGGCAGTACTATCCCATAGTGATAAACAAGATAAATCAGGCCAATGTGAGCATTCATATAGTGATGTACGAGATGAAATGGTACGGCAATCCGGATAAGGACACCCACAAGGTATCCGCCCTGGGCAGGGCCCTCGTTGCTGCGGAGAAAAGAGGAGTGGATGTGAAGATAATCCTGGACGATGGTAAGGGCTATGGCTTTGAGAATCCGCAGATGGTTGAGTGGGCCAAGGACTGGAGAGGTTATTTTGAATCCCACGGAATAAAGGTGAAATTTGACTGGAGCAATCAAACCACACATGATAAACTTGTGATAATAGATGATTACATAGTTATCGTGGGCTCAACGAACTGGAGCACAAGCGCCCTTGATTACAATCACGAAGCCGACGCACTCATAGAGAGCAAGGCGGTGGCCCAGCAGTACGAGGACTATTTCTCACAACTCTGGAATGTTTATCAATGATCATTTCAACTCAATTCTTATTTTTCCCTGGTAATCCTCTCTTCTCAATTTGAAGGACACAATCCCGGAGAAGGAAGATAGGGCAATCACATTCTTTCCTGCGGTGAGGTTGAATTTATCCTCGTGCGCCTCATTCAGGGGCAGAGCCAGGTCGTATTCGTACACCTTCAACTCGTTGCTCTTGGATGCGTATATTATCATTCTGGGCTCCCTGTATCCATCAAGGGGTATGCCTCCAAACACGCTGTGTTTTGTTTTCTTTTTGGCAAGGGAGGGGATTGCAATCGGGATGGATACACTCACTGCAGGTGGGTCTCTCTGAAGAGAATCGTGGCTGAGCATGGAGAATCCCCTGTGTCCGGAATCGTAGGGAAGTGCATCCTCTGCCCCTAGATTCGGTGCGGTGTTTGTTCCGATCAGTATCTTATCCCCAAGATTTTCCATGCTTGTTATCCTCGCTCCAAATGCTCCCACGATTTTCACCATTGGGGGAGAGATGTAAAGAAGAAGGGTTGGCGCAACAATCGTGTTCGTGAATGTGTATTTTATCCTTTCCTCTACATTTTTTGCGTGGTATATTGCATCGTGCTGCGCGTTATACGCTATCAATATTCCTCCATTCATGTAAAGGGCGTTTGATCTCATTGGGGCCCTGAATGTGAAGAAATCGAGGAGCCTTGCGTATTTGAAACCCTCTCCGTTGGAGGGGTTTCCTATGAGCACGCCACCCCGCGTGAATGCGAATATGCGATTGTACAGGCTTGCCACGTCCCCCAGGGAAGGTATTATGAGATCCTCACCATCAACGGCCTTTACGTTTTTCACGTCGTACTCCTCCCATTTATCCTCCAGCAGATCCAGTTTAAGAATTTTAAGAAGCCCTGTCTTGAAATTATCCGCAGAGCCGAAGAACACCTCATCGTGCATTACATCCCCCTTTAGGGCAGGGGTGCTGGTTAACCTCTCTGTCTCTCCGGAAGAGCGGTCTATTGCGTAAATGCCCAGATTCTCGTGACCATCCTCTCTGGCTATGAGCAGCCTGTCGTTGTAGGGATCGTATATTATGTCGCTTACCTCTCCTGCCCATTTTTCGCTGTGGTGTATGGAATCCTTCCAGATGAGTTTGAGATAATCATCGTCAATGTTGTACTCGTGCACGTGGGAGTACTTGTTTTTGAAATCTATGCGTCCATTTTGAAAACTTGCAGGTGCGTGAACCCAACCACCAAAGTACAGGTACTCATCAACCGTTTCAACGGCGTTATATGTATCTCCCCCAGAGGTTGGAGCCTTGCCCACCATCTGAAAATTGTAAATCTGCTCATCGTAATCCTTCACAAAATGGGCTTCTGCGTCAAACGAAAGCGTGTAGTAGAGCATCTTCCTGTGGTATTTCAGGCCGAATATTCCTCCGCTGCCCCATTCCGGGCCGTAGCTCGGAGGGTAGGAGTGCAAATGGGACACTATCTTTGCCACGGTCATTTTCAATCCCCTCCAGCCCCATATTGTTCCAGGGCTATTAATTTTTTCCCATCAAGTTAATTTACTTTGTGGAGCATGGTGTGTTATGGCCCTGGGCATTGATGTGGGAGGTACGAAAATCCTCGCTGCAAGGGTTGAGGATGGCAAAATTTTGGAGAGGTGGAAGATCGGCACGAGGAACGGGGAGGTGCTAAACACGCTCAAATCCATAATCTCACAGGCGGGAGAGTTGAGGGTTGGCATCGGTGTGCCCTGCTATTTGAGAGATGGCGTGTGCGTTAAATCACCCAATATACCAGAACTCAACGGAAAGTTTCTGCAGGATCGTCTTCCAGGCGTCGTGATGAACGACTGCACGGCCATGGCCTACGGGGAGTACTTTCTGCGCGGAGGAAAATACGATCCTCTACTGCTTGTGGCTCTTGGCACTGGTGTGGGGGCAGGTCTTGTTTACAGGGCATCCCCCTATGTGGGCAGGGGAAGCGCAATGGAGATCGGTCATTTGAAGGGATTTTCAGGGAGGAAATGCTTCTGTGGAAGGCGAGGATGTATGGAAACCGTTCTGGGCGGAAGGTACAACGATCTCCCTTACATGGAAAAAATGGCAAGAATGGGAGAGAGGGAGGGATTGAGGTTCATGGAAGAATACGGGAGGACACTGGCAAGGGGAATTGCAGCGGCAATTCAACTAATTGATCCTGAAATTGTGGTTATTGGTGGAAGCGCTGCCAGGGCCTATGACCTATTTGAAAGCTCCATGAGGGAAGAGCTGCGCAACCTGCTGAGTTTCATCACGCCGGATGATATCATATTTGAGAGGGCCAGGTCCGATGAATCCGGAGCGCTTGGTGCTGCCCTGATTGCGGAGGGAGAGTTAATCTAGGTAATCTTCCCTTCTCACCACATTCTCAGGACTTCCCTCGATGAATCTCTTTATGTTCTCTGCAGCGGAGATGGTTAGTTCTCTCCAGAAACCCTCGTATGAACCCGCGCAGTGGGGGCTGAGTATCACATTCGGTAATTTTTCAAAGGGGTAGTCCTGCCTGAATGCATCGCCGTAGTGCCACCAAGCATCTATTGCTGCCGTGAATTGTGGATGCTCCTTAAGATGCTCATACAGATCTCTCTCAACAACTATCCTTCCCCTGGCCACATTCACAAGAATGGCATCATCCTTCATCATTCTCAATTTTTTTCCATCGATAAGTCCCCTCGTATCCCTCGTGAGGGGCAATGCCAGAACAACAATGTCCGAGTTGGCGAGGAGAAAATCGATCTGCTCGATTGAGCCCACGAAAATGAAATTTTCACAGAATTTGCATCTTCCACTTCTATTCACACCCATCAGGTTCGTGTGAAAGCACCTGAGCATGGAGGCAAGATCCCTGGCTATGTGTCCCAATCCAACGAGTCCCACCGTCTTTCCGCGAAGCAATCTGCTCTCAAGCATCTGCGGGAAATTGCCTCTAAGCATCTCGTTGTGTCTGTAAATCGTGTGTTTTAAGGCCGCAAATATGAGAGATAGGGCATGCTCTGCCACACCCCAAGAGTTTGAGCCAGAGTTTGTGCAGACCATCACATTCTCCGGAATCTTTGAAAAATCAAAATGGTCCACACCTGCGCTGAAGGATTGGATCATCCGCAGATTTTTCAATTTTGGAAGGATCGCAGCCAATTTTCTCCAACTGTGGGCGAGCACGATCTCCACTTCCCCAAGAAACTCGTCATCCGCATCCTCGGGACATCTCACATCGTGTCCAGCAAGGTGCCTTTTGAGCAGTTCAAATTCTCTGCACTGCAGGGCGAGGATTCTCATAAAAAAGCATGCGATGGGGAATACAAAAATCTTCCGATAAGAAAATTTTTATTTCATAACGTGCTATATTGCAGTGTGAATTGCATAATATGTGGGCGGGAATCCGAGCGTCCCGTTTGCAGGGAATGCTCACTGAAAATTATGGAAGAGCATCCCTTCTTGCTCAGGAAATCCCTTCTGTGCAGCGCCTACGAGGAAGATCTCCGCATGGAAATTGAAAGGGGCATGCCCACGGATATGGGCGTTGAAAAACTGAACAGCATGGCGAGGGAGGCGCTTAAGGGAAGCAAACAGGATAATGCACTTCTCGCCAGGGCTGCCCTTCTATTTCACAGAAAATTCTCCTTCTACCTTGAAAATTTTGAAATTGATCAGGAGTATTATCTTCATCTTGCTGAAAGATTTGCCAAGATGGCCGGTGGCGAGGAGGGAGATTATCTTCTTTACCTCATTGAGAGGGAACGTGGGAATTTGAAGGGGGCGCTCAAATTGGTTGATGCCCTCATAAGAAAATACGGGGACAGGTACAAGATTCACAAGGCACGTCTTCTCTTGGAGATGGGGGATAGGGATGCGGCCTTCCTGATCTACGAGGAAATTATAAAAGATGATGGCAATGGGTGGAAGGACCTCGCCGATGCATTTTTTGATTTGGGGGAGTACGGGGATGCAGTGAAGATATACGAGAGGGTCATTGAGAGCGAGCCCGATAGCATGGAAGCCATGTACAATCTCGCCCTCTCCCTGTTTAAATTGAAAAAATATCACGAGGCCTCCGAAATCCTGAAAAAGGTGGTGGAGAAGGATAAATATAATCTTGACGCTTACCTTCTTCTTCTGAAAATCTACGATGAGGAAGGGCTCGAGGGGGAGAAAAGAACTCTCATTGGAAGGTTGAAGCGCCTTGGCTTTCCTGGGGAGGTGCTCCAATGAGAGAGAAAATTGAGAATATGGGCATGGACGAATTTTTCAAACTCTGCAATCGGCTGGTTGTGGAAATGGGATTCAAGATTCGCAACAGCGTCTATCGTGATGATACCGTTGTTTTTGACGCCTATATGCCCGTGCCCGGCAAGAGTTTGCACTACGTGGTTATATTTCTGAAAAGACCCAAGGTCACGAGGAAAGATGTGCTGGATTTAATTGATCTTGAAACCGTTGAGATCAGGTGGATGCTCATAACAACTGGCGTGTTTGAGGGTGTGGATGATCTTAGGAGCAGGGAAGATCTGACCTTCATGGACTGGAACGATTTTGAGAGGCTCATCGTTGAGTTTGGCCTAGAGGAAGAACTAACGAGGGAGGAGAGGGGCAAAGAGGCCAGGGAGGGGCGCTATCTTCCAAGTGCTGGGGAGCTGGCATCTCTTTTGCAGTGGGCCCGCGATTTTCTGGAGAAGGGAAACTACGATAAGGCGCTGGAATATGTGGAAAATGCACTCCGTATAAAGTCCACAACGGAGGGAAGGAAACTCAAGGCAAGGATTTTGGCGGCCCTTGGGAGGAGTGAAGAGGCCATATCCCTTCTCACCTCCATACTTGAGGACAACGTAAAGGACGATGAGGCGTGGCTAATCCTAGGACAGATTCTTGAGAACGAGGGTGATCTGCAGGAGGCTGGAGAGGCCTACTCACAATGCGTGCGTTTCAATTCCCGGAATCTGGCCTGCTGGATCAACAGGGGAAACGTGATGCTCTCAATGAAGAAGTACAGTGAGGCCTTGCTATGTTACGAGAAGGCCCTTGAGATAAGGAGGGATCTGCCTGCACTATGGAACAACAGAGGTGTTGCGCTGAAGTACATGGGCAAGTACGATGAAGCGATGCGCAGTTACAACGCAGCACTTAAAATTGATAGGAATTTTGCAGATGCCCATCTCAACAAGGCCCATCTCTATTTTGATCTGAAGAGGTACGAGGAGGCCAGGAACTCGGTTATGGAGTACCTGAGACTCAGAAGAGACTCCCGTGGGCTCATCCTCCTTGCCAGAATATACATACGGAGGAGCATGAAGAAGGATGCCCGTGAGATTCTGCAGGAGGTTCTTGATATTGAGCCCGGAAATCAGGAGGCAAGGGAACTCCTTGATAAACTGGAGGGTAGAACGCGGGAAGTTAAGGAGTATGAGAGAATTAAGACCATCCTTGCCAAAGAACTCTCTGCCCTGGAAGAGGCACAAAAAACAGCACTTGCGGAGGATAGAAATCTCGCATCCCTTTTTGATAGTGTGAAAAAGGAAATTGAAAATGGAAACATATCCGGGGCTTGTGAGGGCATTATGAGAATCCGTGATGGAATCCACGGACGGGAGTTAAAAAATTTCAAGGATGTTCTGCATCTCAACACCAAAAGATTGCTGGAGATTGCAGGTATGGAGATACCGGAGAATATGGATGAGTTGAGCCCCAAGGAACTTGATATTTTGGGAGAGGAGGCTGTAAAGAGAGTTATGCTCACCGAAGAAAAAACAACGCGGGGACAAGATGTACCAGAGGGCTTTGCGCATCTGCTCTTTGAGGAGTCCAGATGGAAGGATTTGAAGGGCATTGATGATAAGTACGCCCACAATGCCCTGGGGTTGAGGTATTTACGTGCGAGGAAGTATGAATTGGCCGAGGAGCACTTCAAGCGTGCCTGGCTGTTGGATAGGGGATTCAGGGAGGCGGAACTGAACCTTGGTTACGTTTACTACAAACGCGGAGATAGGAGGAGGGCCATGGCCCTGCTCAAGCATCTGGGCTATGAGGAATATATCAAAAAATGGGAAAAATGATTATTTGTATTTGGCAATCAGCTCACCAAGCAATTTGTGGTGCTCCTTCTCGTTCTCCACAAGTCCCAGGGCAAGTTGCTTCAAAAGGGGATGGTTCATCTTTTCCGCCATCTTCTCGTACATGCCTATCATGTCCTTCTCAATTTCAAGGTGCATCTCCGCAAAGCGCTTGACAAGGGCTCTCTGCTCCCCATTTAGTTCAATGTCCTTTATCTCCTTGATTGGCTCGCCCGTTCCCAGTTTTGCAAGTTCCTTCTGCGCATCCACGATCGCCTGCATTAGGTGCTTGTGTATTATTGTGTCAATGGCAATTCTTCCCACGATCTCCTCAACCTTCGTGTATTTGAGCCCCTGTCCCCTTATGAGACCGAGGCCATCCACATAACTGCTCGCTGCCTTTTTCTCAATTTCCGCAGCCTTCTTGACCAGAGTTTCTACCATTTTGATTACCCCCGAAAACAAATAGTTCTCATTCCTTATTAATCTTTGGAATTTATCGCAATTTTAATATGCGAAAAGAGTTTAAGGTGAGTAAATGAGCTTTGAAAAATCAAAGTGGACTCAACTGCCCAGGGAAATATACGCGGGTCATAGGGTCCTGGAGCAGATTGGGCCAATGTGCAGGAGGTTCGGTTTTGGGGAAAATGCTCTTATTGTAACGGGCTCCACCAGTTATGATGTGGCCGGCAAGCGTGTTAAAGAACTTCTTGAGGATTCTGGCTTCAATGTGGAGGTGCACATTACCGATAGGGCCAGCGTTGAGAACCTTGAAAGGCTCAAGCTTCATGCCCAGGATGTGAATTTTCTGGTAGGTGTGGGGGGAGGAAGCAAGATAGATCTGGCGAAGAAGGCCTCCTATGATCTGGGAATGCATTTCATAAGCGTTCCCACCATAGCCACCCATGATGGGATTGCAAGTCCCAGGGCATCAATAAGGGAGAACGGAACAACGGTGTCCATGGATGCCCAGGAGCCCATGGGTATAGTTGCAGATACGGAGATTCTGATTCAGGCACCCTACAGGTATCTTGCCGCGGGTGCTGCGGACGTGATAGGCAACATAACGGCCATAAAGGACTGGGAACTGGCACACAAACTGCGCAACGAGGAGTTCAGCAGCACGGCCTACGGGATGGCCAAGTACTCTGCCGAGTTCATACTTGAAAGTGCCGATACAATAAAACCCAACCTGGAGGAAAGTGCCTGGATAGTGGTGAAGTCCATAATGGCCTCGGGTATGGCCATGAGCATGGCTCACTCTTCCAGACCTGCAAGCGGCAGTGAGCATCTATTTGCCCATGCCCTGGAGAAGATAGCTCCGGGAAAGGCGCTGCACGGCGAGATGGTGGGTGTGGGCACGGTAATGATGATGTACCTGCATGGGGGGGACTGGATGCGGGTTAGGAATGCGCTCAAGGCCATAGGTGCACCCGTAACTGCCCGGGAACTGGGGGTTGAGGAGGAGGACATAATTGAAGCACTAACTAAAGCTCACAGGATGAGAAACAGATATACAATTCTGGGGACGAGGGGTCTGACTAAGGAGGCGGCCAGAAATCTGGCCAGAATAACCGGAGTAATAGGGAGGTGATAGGAATGATTACTCTGATAGGTAAGGATCTGGCAAAGGAGGGTCTCGAATTTCAGTATCTTGGCCCGTTGCTGGAGTGCAGGAGTTGCAAGTTGAAGAACGTGTGCTTCAACCTAGATGAGGGCAAGTGGTACAGGATAACCAAGATCCGCGATAAGGAGCACGACTGCAAGGTCCACGATGAGGGCAAGGTTGTAACGGTTGAGGTTGAGGAGATACCCGTGCCCCTTGCGGTTGAGGCCAAAAGCGTGGTTGAGGGTGAGAGCATAACCTTCAAGCCGGTGAACTGCAAGGAGTACGGCTGTGAGTTCTACGAACTGTGCCATCCCCTGGGCCTAAGAGAGGGGACCAAGGTCAAGATCACCAAGGTTGAAGGGGAAATAGACTGTCCCAAGAAGAAGGGCATAAAGAAGGTTCTGGTTACATGGTAGAGATAGGGCTCGTGGGCAAGCCCAATGTGGGGAAGAGCACCTTCTTCGCCGCTGCCACCATGCACACTGTTGAGATTGGAAACTATCCGTTCACCACAATTGAGGCCAATCGCGCCTTTGCCCACGTTCGCAGGCCCTGCCCCCACGTGGAGATAGGCAGGCCTTGCGCTCCGAAAAAGTCCCTGTGCATTGAGGGCACGAGGTTCATTCCTGTTGAACTCATAGATGTTGCGGGCCTCGTACCAGGAGCCCACGAGGGGCGTGGCCTTGGCAACAAGTTTCTGGACGATTTGAGGCACGCCGACGCGCTTATCCATGTGGTTGATGCCTCGGGCTCCACGGATGCCGAGGGAAATCCCGTTTCTCCGGGTAAGGGAGATCCCTACGGGGACGTGGAATTTCTGGATAGGGAGATTGCCTTCTGGATAGCGGATATAATCTCCCGGGGCTGGATTCGCATTGCCAGAAGATTGGAAGCGGAGAAGGTGAAGATAGAGGTTGCACTTGCAGAGAGATTATCAGGATTGAACATTGGGGAGAAGGATGTGCATCTTGCCTTATCGCACCTTGATCTTGATGAGAAGCCCAGCATGTGGAGCCAGGAGGATATTCTTAATTTAGCGTTTGAGATAAGGAGAATAGCGAAGCCCATAGTCATTGCTGCAAACAAGGCGGATATTGCCCCGGAGGATTACCTGCACAAGTTCATTGAGAGGTGCAGGGATATGGGCTATGAGGCCATACCCGTGTCTGCGGATTACGAACTGGCATTGAGACGTGCCGCCAAGGCGGGGCTTGTTGAGTATTTGCCCGGCGCTGCGGATTTTGAGATTGCCAGAGAGGCCAAACTGAGCGATGCGCAGATAAAGGCCCTTGAGAAGATCCGGGATTTTATGCAAAAATTCGGAGGTACCGGGGTGCAGCGTGTCATCGAGCACACGGTTTTCAATGTTCTGCGAATGATATCCGTTTACCCCGTTGAGGATGAGAACAAATGGACCGACAAGGATGGGAACGTCCTGCCAGATGTGTTCCTAATGCCCCAGGGCTCAACGGCACGGGACCTCGCCTACAGGGTGCACACGGATCTGGGTGAGAATTTCATACGCGCCGTGGATGGGCGAACCAAGAGAATACTGGGCCACGATTACGAACTTAGGGATGGGGACGTGATAAAGATAATTGCGAGGAAATGAGAGGTGAAAATCAATCACTCTCATATATTCTTTCCCGTTTATCTATCTTCAGGATAATTATCTGTCTGTTGGTTTTATTTATTTCGTATAAAATGCGATACTTCCCAACGCGTATTCTATAAATATTGCTCTCTCCCCTTATCTTTTTGTAGGGATGAGCGTAGGGGTTTTGCCTCAGTGCCATAAGGGTGTTTTTTATTTTATTTTTATAGTCCTCAGGCAATTCCAATATGAATTTTGCTGCCTTTCTGGAAAATATGATTTCATACATTAATGCTCACCGAATAACTCATCAAAACTCACATAGTTTCCGTTTTTTATCTCCTTCCTGAGCTCTTCTATCTCCTTTTTCTCCTCCTCTGTGAGTTCTTCATAACCCAGAAAATTGTCGATTTTCGTGTTCAGTTCCCTTATCATCTCCTCAATCTCGTTTAGTTTCTCAAGCACAGCATCTGGCATATTTCTCACCTTCGGTGTTTCATATGCAAAACTCATTTTTAAAGGTTTTCAGTATTTGGAACTTTACAATCCAGTCGAGGGATACGATGTTTGGGGGATCGGGGTTATAGAAAAATTAAGAAGTATGCCGGCACCAGGTAGGAAACCGGGTTCTGGACGTGATATTTCAGAATTCAGAACTCCACGAGCCCGCCGGCGGAGGAGCCAGAATTTGAGGGATAATCAAAAACTAAGGTACGCTTTTGCGTTTCCGTTGTAGCCTTCTAAACTCAAAATTATTTCGTCTCCGGCGTGGAATACCGGTGCGCTGGCTGATGGAGAAACCTTAACTATTCTCACATAGAGCTGGTCTCCGCTATCAAGTTTGTCATTTTTGTTCACATCTATAATCTTTGCCTCATAGTACCATGTCGCTCCTGCAGAGTAATTGCTCCAGGTGTTGTCCCCCACGTATTTCAGGCCTGTTGGAACGCCGTTGTGCATTATTGATATCTTGGCCATATTTATTGCTATTCTCTCGGGCGAACTCATCTCAATGGTCAGATTTATGTTGCGCTCGTTGGAATGCTGCGGATCCACGGTTAGCGTGGCCACGAACTGGGCGGTTGCATAGGGAGTGTTTATCATATTGCTGAAAACCATCAGATATATGGAAGCCACTAATACCACGGTTATTGCAACCATCAATATCGTGCCGATCACGGGCGAAACTCCACACTCCGGTCTCATGAGCAATCACTAAAGATAACAAAAATAAAAAAGGAGATTTTTGGTGGTTTAGGAAGGCACAGTTGCCTGTGCGTTGCCGCTGTAGCCTGTTACGTATATGTATATAGTGAGCCCTGACACGCTATTTGAGCCACCATCTATTACGATCTGATCCCCTGTATCAAGTTTGCCGTTGCCATTTAGGTCAACCATCTTCACAGTATACCCAATTTTATTACTACCCGTACCAAGCGTTATAGTGGCCGAATATCCCGTGGTATTTGATTGAAGAGTTCCACTTCCTGTCACTCCTGTTCCATTCTTGATAGTTATCTTCACATTTGTAGGATTTACCTGGCTTGGCTGTGAAAGCGTGACATCAAACACTGCGATTGTGGAATTGCTCTGCTGTGCATTGTAAGTCAAACTCATTGTCAGGGGTGTATTGGTTGTTCCACCCATGTACCCCGAAACCATCAGCCATACCGTCGCTGCAAGCACTACCGTTATAGCCACCATCAGGATGGTTGCTATAACCGGGCTCACGCCCTCTTCCTTCTTATTATACATCTTCTTCATGTTCAGTCCTCCTGGGCTTTTATGCCCATTTTCTATTAAGAGGAATGCCATATTTAAAGATTTTGGAACAAATATCGAAAAATTCTGGAAAATTATGCACAGGCGTGCCATGACAAAGCATGTTTTTTATTCAAGCAATTCAAGAAAAATGGGGGAAATTGAGAAAATGTTTAAATTCTCCACATAGATAACCTTCCTATGTACATTATTGTCATAGGTGGCGGGAGAATTGGTGAGTATCTGGTAAGCATCCTTGTGGAAGAGGGTCACAATATCGCGCTAATTGAGAAGGATGAGGAAAAGGCCAGGCACATGGCGGAAAATTACGACATTCTCGTTATTAAGGGGGATGGGAGCGAGGCCTCTTACCTTGAGGATGCGGGCATAAACAAGGCGGACGTGCTGGTGGCCTGCACAGGTAACGACCAGGTGAATTTCGTTGCGTGCCAGCTGGCAAAGCACACCTACAACGTGGGCAAGGTCATAGCGAGAACAACGAATCCGAGCAATAAGGTTCTATACGAAAGCCTCGGCGTGGATGTTGTTATAAGCACAACTGAAGTGGCAGCCAAGGCAATGTACGCGGGTATAAAAGGCTTCACCTCTGTGCTCACCTTTGGTGGAGATGTGGAACTTCTCCACGTGCGTGTTGACAAACTCTCCCCCATAGTTGGCAGGAAATTGAGCGAGATACACATGCCCTGGGGAAGCATAATAGCCACGATTTTGCGCAAGGGTCAGATCATCGTGCCCCGCGGAGAGGAGACCATTCAGGAGGGAGACGAACTCGCCATCGTTACGAAGAAGGGTGTGGAAAGGAAGGTGCGCGAGATAGTGCTGGGGTAGATAGATGAACAAGATCATCTACTTCTCACTGAAACTCCTGACGTACATATCCATCTTTATGATAATAGATGCGATTTACGCGCTAATTGTGGATAGAAGCGCTGTGATAGCCCTGTCCTTCCTCTTTCCCGCCACCTGGATAATATTTCTCTGGGTCCCCTTTATGAACAACCCCCCTCCTGAAAAATTGACTCTGAGAGAATCCTTCAAGATTGCGGCTGTGGGCTGGCTCCTCATGTCCTTTTTCGGGGCCATACCCTTCATACTATCCGGTTATCTGAATCCCCTGGATGCCTGGTTTGAGAGCATGTCGGGCTTCACCGCCACGGGATTGACCATGTTTGTGGATGTGCAGTCCCTCCCCCGCAGCATCCTTCTCTGGCGCTCCCTGACAGAATGGATTGGGGGAGTGGGGGTTATAGCGCTCTTCCTCTCCGTTATGTACCGCACGAGTCGCGTGGTGCAATCACTCTACTTTGCGGAGGGGAGAAGTGATAAGACGGAGCCAACGGTGGTGGGCACGGTCAGGAAGATCTGGGGCATATACGTATTTTACACTGCACTTTTTGCCGTGATATTCTATCTTCTAAAGGTTCCACTTTTTGATGCCATAAACATTTCAATGACCGCCCTTGCAACGGGTGGTTTTGCCGTAACCAATAACAGCATTGCAGCATATTCCCCCTATGTTGCCATTGCCATGATCTTTGCCATGGCCACGGGAGGCATATCCTTTGTATCGCACATAAATCTCTTCAAGGGCAAGATCCGCGAGTTTTTCTCCATAGAGGTTAAGGCGATGATCATCATAATTTTCCTCTTTTCAACAATAATGCTCCTTCATCTCTGCTGGTTTGGTGAGAACTGGAGCGAGGCCACGCTTCAAACATTTTTCCATGTGACCTCGGCACTCACAGGCACGGGGTTCAGCATCTCGGACCTGTCTAAACTCTCCGATTTTGACAAGACATTTCTCATCCTATCGATGATCTTTGGAGGCGCCTACGGTTCAACCGCATCAGCTTTGAAACTGATACGCGTGGTCGTTTTGATGTACGGCATAGTTTGGTACATACGCGTTCGCCTTGCACCAAGAAGTGCGATAATTCCATTCAAAATAGGAAAGAAGGTATTTGAGCCTACGGAGGTCAGGGACGTGTCCATTTACACCACAACCTATCTCTTCCTGCTTCTCCTCGGGGCTCTTGTTCTGATGGCCTATGGGAACAGTCTCACAAACTCAATATTTGAAGTTGCCAGCGCCGAGGGTAATGTTGGTCTCACAGTGGGCATAACCTCTCCCTTCATGCCATGGGTTGAGAAGATAACCCTAATTCTTGAGATGTGGTTCGGAAGGCTTGAAATATTTCCCATACTGATCTTCCTTGCGGATATGTTTAAGAAATGAGGTATCCCCCGACATTAACAGCACCTATCATTTTTCAAGGTGCCTGACCCTGCCGGGGGATTATAGGGCACCCTCTGGCCCAAGCATCATTGTGCGATGACACATCGCTCTCCGCCGGGGGCCCTGGTGCCCGGATTATGAGAAGGGAGGGTAAATATAATTTTTTTGGAAAATTGGAAAAGGGAAAAATCATTTTCTCCGCAGGTACAGAATCACAGCAACTGCAAGCAAGGGTACTAGTATTCCAGGGTTTATTTCTGGCACTGCTGAACTGATCTCATAGGCCTGTACGCTATCTCCTGTGGTTATTAGTATTGTGTTACCCTCATTGCTGGCCCTGAGTTCATTACCAAAAATCCGCGGGTTCCACATCATCCTCGTGGTCTTGGTGAGTGTGTGGTCCTCGTAGACCTCTCCCCTCCAGAGAAGAGTTCCGCTCATGCCATCGTAGAATCTTATGAAACTATCATCCATGGGCACGGAGTTATTCTTGGTGTGGTAGTACATGATTATCTCCACATCATTTGTTCCGTCCCCATTCACGTCCCCTGGAAGTATGCATGCCGTTGTCCAGTTGGAGTAATCCATGTTTCCCACGGTGCTGTTTACCCTTATCGTGTGGAGAGCACTTCCGTTTTTCAGGGAAATTATCGTTGCGTTCACGTACACGCCACTTCCATCGTTGTAGTAACCCTTTATGATCACCTCGTTGCCGAACCCATCGCCGTTGAGATCGCTCACCTCAATGAGATAAAATGCGGTGCCTGCGAGACCAACAACACTGTCGTAGGTATTGCTCCAGAGGATACTTCCACTCGCGCCATTTATGGCACTCAGATTAACCCTCTCCCAGTAGGACTTGGTGGTGAAGTTCAATCCGTACAGGTATATTTCGGAGGTGGAATCTCCATTTATATCGCTCTCCGAGAGAGATGGCACGTAAATGTATTCCGATGAAAGCGTTTTCTGGTAAATTGTGGTATTGTGCTCTATGTCAAATGCAACGAGCATTTTATTATCTACAACGAAAACCGCATCTCCATAGGTGTCGTTGTTGAGATCCTGAGTTCTTCTCATAACTGTTAAATTGGAATAGGAAGGTAGAGCATTCATTATCTGTCTGAATCCCATTCCTGCATTGTACCTGGCCACGATACTTCCGCTGGAATTTATGAAGTACACATAGGTTAAGTTTGCGTTGTAATCGTAGGTAATCACCTCCATATCCACATTGTGGTCTCCATTGTAATCCATGAAATTTATGTAGGGTCCAAGATCTCCAATTGGGGATCCGAGAACCACGGCTCCTGGCAAGGTCACGTTCCATAGAATTTGTCCATCTGTTGCCTCCATTCCACTGATCACCGTGTTTCCAGAGGACTCGTTAACCATTATAACATCAGCACCCTGATATGCGATCTTTCCATCATTGAGGCCCCAGCCGTTCAGGTCTGTTGGTTCAATACCAATTGGGTAAAATGCGCTGTATCTTGAGAGTGCCACTTCCTTTTTCTCCCAAACAACGTTTAGATTGTAATCAAGCATGATAGCCTGTACCTCCATTGCAAAGTATCCAAATAAATTACCTGTGTAGAACCCCATGAATAGAAGTCCCTCCCCGTTTGTGTAATTGTAATTCATAATGTTTATCTGGGCGCTGTACATATTTACCGTCACAGAACCGTAGGGTGTGGATATTGTTGAGGGGATTTCTATGTAACCGTATGAGGAATTGCTCAGGTCCTCGTTTAATTTGTAAATGGAGATTCTTCGTGTATCACTGTAGTTGGTGAAGATCATATATTGATACGCAGATACGACATTTCCTGATGAGTCCACATGGGTTATTCCGTAATACTTTGCCTCAATTCCTATTTTATTTCCGTAGTGGGTGGAAGCGATATCCGTGAATTCATTCTTATAAAGCACGGTACCATCTGCACCACTTAAGAGCACTATTGAGTATGTTTTTGCAGTGTAATTATGGATTTCTACAAGGACATCCGGCACACCGTCACCGTTCACATCGTAGTGTATTGAGGAACTAATTGTAGTTTTCTGAATTTCCATTGTGGTATCGTAGGTTGTATCAATTTTCGGTTTGTATTCCCAGAGTTTCTGGGGTGAAAAATTGCCATGTACACTGTACACTGTGCCCGGAACAATGGAGATTATCAAAACCCCCAGCACTAATCCCACAAGTATTGACATGCCCCTCATTTCGCCTCTCCTCCGAAAAACAATGAATTCAAATTATTTAAACTTTTAGCAAAAATCTCGGCTCTTCAATCCAAGTGCTCCTGCATTTCGGGCATTTCTTGGGTATCTTTATCTCTGCCCTGAAGACGTAACCGCATTTATTGCACCTTGCAGGCAGGATAAGCATCCTGCCGTATTTTGGAGATTTTGCAATGTGCCTCAGGTCCTCAATCACTTCATTTACGGGAATATCCATCAATCTTGCGATTTCAGAGGGGCTCAAATCTCCATCCTGCAGGAGTTCGGCAATTCTCTCTCTGCGGGTTCTCACGGAGCATCCCTCCAGTATCTATCTGCCTCGCTGAATATGCACCCGCAGTAACCCTGGCGGTATATTCCCGCCCTCCTTGCCAGTTCTTCTCCTTCCTCAAACCAGGGACGCATATCAATGTAGAGAAATTTCATCCCCGTGCTTCTTTCTACGCTCTTCCCCATTTCCCTTATCAATTCGTGCTTCTGATAGGGGGCCAGGAGGAGGGTTGTTGTGAATGCATCAAAACCCAGTTCCCTTGCCTTAATTGCAGTTTTGTAAAGGCGTTGGGCGTAGCAGTACTTGCACCTGAGCACGTTGCTCCTTTTGCTGAGTAAACTTGCCCTGTAAAGCCAATCTTCAAGTGGATATGAGTAATCGTAGATCACATTTGCTCCGATTTTTTGTGCGTATTCTTTCAATGCTTTCAATCTGCGCAGGTACTCCCTGTATGGCTGAATATTTGGATTGTACCAGAATACGGTGATTTCATACTCATCCTTCAAATGTTTGTAGGGGGCGGCCAGGCAGGGGGCACAGCAAGCGTGCATAAGCAGTTGCATATTTTCAATAATGCATGCCCCAATTAATTATTTTGGCTTCCGAAAATTATAAATATTTAATGGAACATAGAAAACCTTATATAGGAACACTTTAATATATGGTTAGGTGATAGATATGGTTCGGGAGGAGATGACGCAAAACGACGAAAAGCTGGCATCACTGTTGCAGAAGGCTGGATTATCCCGAAATGTGGCAAGAACCCTCGCCTACATGTACCGGAGGGATGAGGTCACCTCTGTGCAGATTGAGAAAAATACGGGCCTCAGACAGCCGGAAGTTAGTATTGCAATGCAATGGCTGACCAAGAGGGGCTGGGTCACTAAAAGGGATATAAAGAAGGAGGGCAAGGGCAGACCTGTTCATGGTTACAGGCTTGCAAAACCTTTTCCTACGATCCTGGAGGAGATTGAAAAGGATCTCAGGGCGAGGATAAATGAGATAGAGAAATTGATAAGGGATCTCAGGGCCTTCTCATAATTTCAACCCCATCTTTTTTTCCCACGACAATTTCGTTGGCCATGCCTACAAACAGTCCTATCTCCACCACGCCCGGAATTTCATCTATTTCTTCCCCCATAATTTTCGGGTTTTCTATTCTATCAAATTTGCAGTCAACAATGTAATTCCCGTTGTCCGTGATGAATGGATCTTTGCCCTGCATCCTCAGGGATGGCTCGCAGCCAAGTGAGGAGAGCACGTTCATGGTCCTTCTGTGCCCGAACTTGATAATTTCAATTGGAAGTGGAAACTCACCGAGCGCCCTTTTCACCTTGCTCTCGTCCACCACAATGACCTCATATTTTGATGCGTGTGCGATGATCTTCTCGCGCAGGAGCGCTCCCCCACCACCCTTTATAAGGTTCAAGTTCGGATCAACCTCGTCAGCTCCATCCACCGTTATGTCTATTTCCTGATACTCGTCAATGCTTCCGAGTTTTATTCCAACACTCTCTGCAAGTTGCTCCGTTGCCCTTGAGGTAGGTATGCCGATTATATCCAGCCCCTCTTTCACCATCTTTCCAAGTTCCAAAATTGTGTATTTCACCGTACTTCCGGTGCCCAGTCCCACAACCTGCCCGTCCTTGATGTATTTCACGGCGTACTCTCCCGCTCTTCTCTTCATATCCTCTCTCATTTTTTTACCCCCAGAATCGTTTTCAAGGGAGATATGAAAATTCCCAATGTGAAGTTTTCCATCCCCGATAGCCTTATTATGATCTCGTAATCATAACTCCCAACTATTTCGGCGCTGTAGCCCCTTATTTCAACTCTCTTTATGAAGTTCTTCTTGAACTCGGAGCCCTGCACGGAGTACATTTCCATCTTTTCGTAGAATCTCTCATTGAGGCATATCATTTTTCTTGTGCCCTTGCTCACCTCCACAAGGTCCAGAGATTTCAAGGTATCCAAGACCCTGTAAGCTGTGGCACGGCTGGCGTGTTTTGAAAGGTAGGGCATATCCCTGCATCTATCCACCAGGGAGCGTACTATGATCCAGCCACTCCTTGTGTTGAGAAGATAAAATAGTGGTACATCCTCCTCCAAGATCAGATCCGAGGGGCAAAATAATTTCTTCTTGTAAATCTTCAAATCCACAAACCCATCACGCATAAGCCTTTTCAGATGCCATTCAACATCCTGCACATCGTACCCCAATTTTCTCATGAGCGAGGAGGAGGTCTGACACGGGGCACGGCTCAGTTCTCTGAATATTTCTCTTCTGTGCCTGTTTGAAAATATGTGGTACCCGCGCTCAATCTCCTCCTCCCTGATAAGTTTTTGAAGTTGAGAGGAAATCTTCAAGAGTATTCCTCCACAATGATGTCTGCCAGTTCATCTATGTTTATGTCCTCGAGATCCCCATCCTCAATGCTCTGCATAACCTTTTTAATTCTGTTTTTCACGATGGGCGAGGCATTTTTCAGTTTTTCCATGACTCTTTTTTCCAGTTCCTCCACCGTGACGCGGGTGCTCTTTATCTTGTAGGTTCCACGCATCACAACCAGCCCGAACCCGCGTACGATTTTGTATGGAAATACCTCCTCGCTGTGCCTGCTACCCCTCAGTTTTATTATTTTCAGGTCTCTCCGGGTATTGTTTTCAATGTACCTGTACCTTAAGTGGATTATTGAATCGGCAAGGTACATGGGTATTGCTGTTTCAGGTGCCGAGAGGTTTGAGGGCCCGTGCTCTTCCAGAGTGGCAACTATTGTACCTATCTTCCTCATCTCCTTGAGCATGAATCCCAGGAGCTCCCTTTGCTCATATCGGGAGGGCGTGGCCCATACCACGGGTGTGAGCGGGTCTATTGCTATTCTTGTATTTGCCCCGAGCCAGGTGGATACAAAATCGGGAAGTTCCTTTCTGATGAATGCCTTGAACTCCTTGCCTGAAGCGTCCACAAATATCAGTTTTTCCTCCTCGATGAAGTACTTTATATCCTCCCACCCCATATTCAGTGCGTCTCTGATTATCTGCTCCTTGTTTTCATCCAAACTTATGAATATGCAGTCCTGCCCCTCCATCAGCCCGCGAAGTATGAATTGGGTTGCAAATGTGGTCTTTCCAGCACCCGTTGAACCTATGACCACAGTTGAAGACTTGTTCATCAGCCCCCCACCTAGGAGGGGGTCCAGGCCAAGGATTCCCGTTTTTATTCTTCCCATAATTTAAGCATTGAAAATTGGTATTTAAGAATTTCTTGAAAAATCGTGCAAAGTTTTAAATTTAAAATTGCTATGATTTGACAGATGAGAATTCCTACATCTGTGGCGGCCTTTGATGAAATCGTGAAGGGCGGGGTACCCGTGGGTTCTGTGGTAATTCTTGCAGGTGAACCCGGTTCGGGAAATGTTGAATTTGCGTACACATCCGCTGCGAAACTCTCCTTGGCTAGGAAGTATGAGGAGCGCAGAAGGTTTTTCATAATTGAGGCGCCAGACATATACGTGCCTCAGGGTACTCTTTACATATCCTTCTCAAAGAGTTCGGAGGAGATTCTTCGCTCCGTTGAGATAACATTTGATGAGGACCTTCACGAGGCGTTCAGGGATAAACTCAAATTCAGGGATCTCTCTGTGGAATACTTCCGTAACAGCGTCGTGCCCAGAAAGTGGATATCTGAAAGCACGGAGGAGTTCTTAAGGAGAAAGGGTGAATTGCTCAGGGAATTCGTGAAATGCATGGAGGAATCCGATGGAAATATTGTAATTGTTGACTCCCTGACGGATCTCGTTACCACACCCCGCATAGATTTCAACAATCTTGTTGACATAATAAGGGGAATTCGTCGGGTTGCAAAAAGATGGAACACGGTGATCTACCTCCTTCTCACCCTTGGAGTCATTGATAGGATGAAGGAGAACCTGCTCTTTGATGCGGTGGATGGTGTGTTTGTGTTTGAATGGCACGGCTCAGGTAAGTACTCAAAGAGGTACCGTTACATGTACGTTCTCAAATTTGAGGGGTTGATGGCACATCTTGAGGAGGAGAGAATTGCCCGGTTCAACACCACTTTAAATAGGAGGAATGGATTTGTTGTTGTTAACACCGAGAAAATTGGGTGATTGAAATGGAGAGGGTGAAAACTGGAGTTGATGGTCTGGACGACATGCTCAACGGGGGCATTCCCAGGGGGCACAGCATAGCGGTCATAGGTGCCTTTGGAACTGGAAAAAGTACCCTGGCCATGCAGTTCATATGGGAGGGTCTGAAAAACGGAGAGAGGTGCATATTTCTCAGTTTGGAGGAAGATGAGGAGAGCATATTGGAAAGTGCAAGAGGTTTTGGATGGGATTTTGCCACCCATGTTGAAAATGGAAATTTGCTAATCATAAAACTTGAGCCCGAGGATGCGAAGAGCAGTGTTGAGCGTCTGGAGGGTGATATACCTGAACTGATAAGAACCCGCAGGGCCTCACGCATTGTTGTGGATTCAATAAGTTTGATCACCATGATGTACGAGACCGTGGATGAAAAGAGAAAAATAGTATTTAAGTTGAGCAAGAGCATAAAGGAAAGCGGAGCAACCGCACTCTTCACAACTGAGGTGGATCCAACAAACCCAATGGTAAGCAGGGATGGCATTGTGGAATACGTTGTTGATGGCGTAATTCTTCTTTCATTCCTTGAAGAATCCCATCGTTTAAAACTCACCATAAGGATTTTGAAGATGCGCAGGACTCAGCATTCCCGCGAGGTTAAGGAGTATGAGATAGGGGATAATGGAATAACGGTTCTCTCGGAGGCTGATGTGTTCTGAGGTGATCCCATGGAGGAGAGGGAATTGAAAAGGATAGCCGCCCTTTATTTTGGACTCACTCCCACGCCAAAAATACCCGAAAATGCGGATTTTGAAGTGCTTAAAGATTTTGAAGGAGATGTTGATGTGGCAAGAAAATTGAAAATCCGGTGGGAAAATCATATGGGTGCAGAGAGCGGGGTGGCCCGTTTGAGTCCCATGGACATAATGTACTATTTGGGTATGAAAAACACAAGGGAAAACTACAGGAGAGCGGTGGATATTTTAAAGGGGCTTGCAAAACTGCATAATCTGCCTCTGTTAAGGGTCGGGGAAAGGTATCTGCTCGTCAACCCAGAGCACAGGAGGTGAGTGAAATCAAGGAGGACATTTTGAGAAATGTTATTGAGAGCATGAAACTTGACCTTTATGTGGAGAGCAAGATCCCAGAGATGCATGTGTGCTTTTTGTGTGGAAGAATAGGCTACAAGAATTTGCCCATGAAAAAGATAGGAGATAAGTGGATATGCATAGATTGCCTAAGAGAACTCAAGGAAGCCCTGGATTCCCTGGAAGAGTGGGAGCAGGAAATAACCCTGCGACAGGAGATCAAAAAACAGATAGAAAGGGAATTTGGTGGAGATTAGACGGCAAAGGTCTCGCCCTTCGTGTATTCCTTCTTTATGAAATCGATTATTATGCTCCTGTCCCCCTTGAGGTGGGACTCGTACCATCTGGGAATTACCTTCAATAGGATCTCCCTGATCTTATCCAGGCTTGCCTTTTTCACGCTATCATCGTAAAGTATGTACTGGCTGTAAATCCTTTTCAGGCCCGAGTATTTGTAGTACTCCTCTCCTTCGAAGAATTCAAAGATCATCTTGATCCTCTCACCCTCCTCTGTGCCGTAATACACTATTTTCAGAGAATCTCCCGTTCTGTTCTGATCCCTTGTCAAATCCACCAGACTTATCTCCGTAACCGAGGAAAAATCAAAATCCTCGCGGAGGTTCCATTTATCAGGGAAAACTATAAACTGACCCCATTCTGAGTGTGGGGGGTCCATTCTGAAATGAACATTTATCTTGTTGAACTGGAGCCATATTCTCCAGAAATCTTCAATGAGATTCATATTCAGTTCCTTCTTCGTCTCCTTCTCGGTGGAAATTGTTTTTATAACCTCCTCTCTCTTCTTCTCTAGTTCGCTTTCAAGTTTCTCATACCAGTTGACCTCTTCTTTCTTTGCCATTTTAATCCCTCCACAGTAATGTTATTGGTGGGATATAAAATTATCGCCCAAATCTCACAGGTATGCCAGAAGTGCGGGTAGAATGATCACCCCCATTAGATGAACACGCATTGTGCCCAGTTTTGGAGGAAGTAGCCCAATTAGTGTTGCCACCACCGCGAGGAGCAACCCGATCGTGCCCGAAAATATGAAAATAAGCACGCCCAGTGTGAGGATCATCGCTCTCGATATAAGCCCGTACCTTGCCCCAAGATTTCCAATTTTAAGTGCAACGGATTTTCCTATTCTCAGGGTTATGAAGAAGGAGGCAATTGAAGCAATAACCACAGTTAGAAGGATAATCACAAAATCTCTGGGAGGAAGGATTGTGAATTTCCATAGGTTCACGGTGATCATCTGGGAGATTGCACTCACAGCCCCACTTCTGGGTTTCAGGATGAGAAAAAGTGCGAGTAAATTGAATATGTAATTTGATGTGTTCACGCTTCCCAGTGCGAAGATAAAATCTTCTGTATCATCGTTCTTCACAAATAATCTTGATAGGACAGCAGCAACTCCCGAAGTGACTCCGGGTAAAAAACCAACCAGGGAACCTGTGATCGTACCGATTAGAGATGAGAAATAATGGTTCTTCAGCACCTGCACCTTCTCAATCTTCTGCTCTGGCACAGTGGTGTGCTGTGAGAGTATCAGGACGGGTATGCCAAATAATCCCGTGAAAACCGGAAACAGTTCGTTAGGTACAAATCTAAATGGCATGTAATTGTTGTTTAGGGGTATGTTTAAAGCCAGGTATCCAAACATTCCTGATAGAAGGAAGATGAATGAAGCAAACAACAGGTACTTCAATCCCTTTTTGCTCTCCATATACAGAATCCCGAGGATTATTGCCACAAGTATTACGGGAGTGTAGTAAGTGAGGTAATTTGAGAGAGCGAGGTCTATGAGAGCGATCTTGAAGAGTGGAATTATGGGCATCGCAAATAACGTGGCCAGCAACGAGCCGAATGTGGATATGTACACCGCACGATACCCCTGACCCTGAAGAAGTAATCTGTGCATCGGTAGCACGGAGAGCGAGGTATCCTCGCTTGGGGCACCTAAAAATGTGGATGGTATGAAATCCACGAAGGTGTGGGTTATCATATTCGCCACGATCATATTTGCCAGAAGAAATGCATCTATCCGTGTTGTGGCATATATGGAAAGGGCTATTATTGCAACGTTGTTCACGTGAAACCCGGGGGTGAGGCCCGTTAATATGCCAAGGGCAATCCCAAGGAAAACGAAGAGGATGTAGAGCAAAACATCCATGCTTGTGGATTTTTTTCATTTATTTAATTTTTCTCGGGAGATTTTTGATTTCTCAGAAAAGTATATAAATAGAAAGTGATTTTACCCCACACCAAAAAGAAAGATGGAGGGAAAACCCTATGAACACCAAAAATTGGAAAAAAGGAGAAGTGATCGCAGCGATTGCGTTATTGCTGTTTAGCGCCCTGGTATTTGCAGGGACAGTGAACGCTCTTGAGCCACAAACCGGTGAATTGAGTTTTGTACTGATATATAAGGATGTTAATACTGGAGGTAGTGATTTTCTTTCTGGAGTGACCGTTTCACTGTTTGATATT
This sequence comes from Candidatus Aciduliprofundum sp. HYA1, assembly GCF_056175085.1. Lineage (NCBI taxonomy): Archaea > Methanobacteriati > Thermoplasmatota > Candidatus Aciduliprofundum > Candidatus Aciduliprofundum sp. HYA1. The sequence continues at coordinate 307,252 of NZ_CM149694.1, read as the reverse complement.
AATGGTAAGTACATATCTTCCACAGAATCCTCTTCAAATGGTATAGTGAAGTTTGAGAATGTGCCCTACGGAAATTACGCCCTGAAAACAAATGGGCAGGTAAAGGGTGGATATTTCTACGATAGTGCATTTGCAGTTGTCAAATTCGGAGCCAGTGGATTAACCACCCTTGATGGTAACAGTTTTGGAAGTTTGACCGTTGACAGGTATGCGCTTTCAAATGTGCTAAACCTCACCGTTGTGAAGAATGGAGAGGTCATACCTGCAACAGTATCTGTATACTTCCATGGTTCCGAAATAGCGGAGAAGCAGATAGGCTCCTATGGGCTATTCAGCCTGCCCACGGGCAAGGTGACCTTGAAGATATCATATCTCGATGGTGGGGTGACCAAGGCCTATTACAGGGAACTCAATGTGAATGGAAATATGAATATGACAATAAACGTGGGCAATGCCCAGAAGATCTGGGGTATTGTTGAGGATGCCAGCACTGGAATGCCGGTGACAACAACAGTTCACGTCACGATAATCAATGAGACCTCTGGTGAGTACACGATACTCCAGTTCCCTGGAGGACCATTCAGCTTCTATCTCGTCTCCCCATCCAATTACAAGGTTGTAATAACTGCCGACGGGTATGGAATAAATACCTATATGGCCAATCAACTCGCTCTGAGCCAGCCAAAGAAGATATCCCTCCAGCCCGTTGAGAATGATGTGAATTACACAATCTCTCTGTCTGATGATCTCACAACAATAGATGTGCAGTACAGTATGATGATAACCAATGAAACGATAATACCTTCACTTCCATTCAACAATACGGGAGTGCTCTACTATCAGATGAAGTTCCTGGGTAAGGATATGAACTTTGCAAGGAATTACTTTGAGAATAACGTGGCCAAGTACACGACAAATCTCATAACTCTCAATGGCAATATATATCAACTTTCAACCTACACGGCATCCTGGAATGGAAATATGCTCACAATAAATGCAAATTACGTGAACAACGATGTTTCCAAGAAATCACTCCTGAAGAATGGAATGATTGAACTCACACTATTTGCAAAGAAAACCACTTATCTTGGCGCAAAGTTGGTTTACACCTACAAGATAAACCTCCCCAATTATCTGGAGAGGAGCACTAAGGTTTCAGGAGCGAATGTGACTGGTTATGTGGGCACAATAACAGTTGCCAATGTGGAAAAGACACCTGTGAAAATGGATCTGAAGGAGAGGAAGAGCCCTGCAATGCGCATAAGCCCGCTCAGTTTCAAGTTTGGATGGAATGGAATGAAGAACACCAACTATGTGGTAAATCAGAGTGCAGATAACTACACAATAGTGGTTCCTGCAGGTAAATCGGTGTGGTTCAATGCCTCCCGCGTGGTGTACGATAGAGTGTGGAATATGTTCAATCCAGAGAATACAACCTATACATGGGTATTCGATGGAATGGTGTATAAATCAGGCATGGGAGTTTACAATGTTTCTAAGACCCTTACCACGGGCAAGCACACACTAAAATTGATGGTTGAAGATATTGGTCAGAACACCAACGAGACCAATATCACGATACTGGCGGACGATTACTATCCAACTGTGAATATGGTCATAGAATATCCATCCGGTAAGATGGTTGCAAAGCTAAGTATGCCCACGATGAACACGATAAAGTACAGTGTTTACGGCAAGAACGGTACGGTTAGTATAACAAATGACACAGCCACGATTCCTGTTACTCTGACATTCAATCAGACCCAGGAGATAATATATGATGCCACAAAGAGTTACGATACCTATGATGGAAAGAATAGGGTTGATTTGCCGATAAATGTGCTCTGGAATTTCAATGGAGTTAAGAGCAGTGGCCTTAACAAGACCTATGCGTTCCAGAAACCGACCAGAAATGGCCCATACACAATAACAGTGAGTTTCACAGATGCTGTAAATCATACCTTGACGATAAAGTTCCATGTGATAGTTAAGGACATAACCCCTCCCGTGCCCAAGGTGAACATCACATCCAACGGTAAGGAGGTTACTGAGATAAAGGAGGGAGAGAACGTCACATTTGATGCCTCAGGCAGTTACGATCCGGACAATGGAACGATTGTATCCTATCAGTGGACAATAAAGGATAAGAATTTCAAGGTTGTGAATGCCACTGCGGGTGTTTACAAGATAATAAACGGTACGCTCAACTCTCCCAAACTGACCCTCCAGTTCAAGCAGTTTGGAACCTATTACATAATACTCAACATAACCGATGCTGCAGGAAATTACAAGGTTTACAACAAGACCTTCAGGGTTGCACCAGTCAGACCCGATCTTTCCGTTACAGACGTTCAGGTTAAGGGAGACAGGGTTGAGGGAAGCCAGCTCACCTTCGTTGTGAATGTCACAAACAATGGAAACAAGGTTGCAAAGGTGTATTACATTGCCCTCATAGTGAACGGTAAGGAAGTGGCAAACAAGACGTTCTATAATCTCAGCGCCGGGAGTTATGCAATAGACAACATAACCTACGCATTCTCGGGAGCCAATAACTACTCTGTTACCGTGAAGGTCTACTGTCCCGATGAGCCGGCGAGTTACACAAGTGACAACAAGAAGGTCATAAATGTGGATATTGCCCAGGCTCCCTGGAAGACCCCCGCCATAATAATAGGAATAATAGTGATCATCATAGTACTCGGATACATTGGCTGGATAGCACAGAAGAAGAAGGCCGGCAAGGGCAAATTCACAAAGAGAACAAAGAAAGAGAAAGCAAAGAAATAAACACCTTTTTACATTTTTTCAGGGGCTTCAATCCCAAGAAGCCCGAGCACCTCTTTTATTAATTTTTTGAAACCTGCCACCAGGGCAAGCCTGTAATTTTTTATATCCTCCGATTCCTTAAGAACCGGGCAGTCTCTGTAGAACTGATTGAACTGGGATGCAAGAGCGTAGCCGTATTTTGCCACAATGTAGGGGCTAAGATTCTCGGCCGCCCTGCTTATCACATCGCTGTACCTGGCCATGAGTTTCAGGAGTTTGATTTCCTGGGTATGGGATACCAGAGAGGGATTGTACTCACCACCCCATTCCGCCTTGCGAAGTATGCTTGCAGCCCTGGCGTGGGTGTACTGTACAAAGGGGCCGCTCTCTCCCTCAAAGTTTAGTGCATCTTCCCATTTGAAGGTCATTGGTTTTTCTTCCTGAACGTTGAGGATGTGGAACCTTATGGCTCCAACCGCTATGCTCTTTGCTATGTTTTTCCTCTCCAATTCTCCGTACTCTCTATTTTTCAAGAGTTCCAAAACCCTTCTCTCCGCCTCATCAACGAGGTCATCTAAATATATTACCCTTCCTTTTCGGGTACTCATTTTACCCTCTGGAAGTTTCACGAATGAATAGAAGAGTGCCCTAAGCGATATTTCCCTGTTGAGAAGTTCAACTATTTTCTTTATGGCTTCAAAATGCAGTTTGTGGTCTTCTCCCAGCACGTCAATGTTCTCTCTGGCAATTTGGGCCTTGTAGAGGTGGTACGCTATATCTCTGAGGGGATAAAGTGTGGTGCCATCGCTTCTGAAGAGGAAAAGTTTCTCCTTTCCCTCAATACCCAGTTCCTTCAGGTCCACGTAAAAGGCCCCGTTTTCCTCCTTTATCCTTCCTTTTAATCTTTCTGCCACCTCTCTCGCTTTTTCAATCAGGGAGGATTCCCAAACAAATCGATCGAAGTGCACGTTTATCCTGTTCAAACTTTCTTCAATTCCCGATAGAATGGAGCCCACATATTCTTTTGCCAAAATTCTTAACTCTTCATCCCCCCTCTCGTATTTCCAGATTATCTCCTGAATCTCCTCTTCTATGCTTTCCTCTTTTTCCAATTTCCTGTAGGCCTCCTGATAATAGGACACGTATTTGTAATCGCCCCTTTTTCCCGAGGTTTCCACGCTGAGATTTTTGATTCCCCACAGGAGCGTGGCAACCTGCTTACCCACATCGTTCACAAAGTACTGAACCTCAACATCGTATCCGTACCTGCGCAGGATCCTGGCCATGGTGTCTCCAATTATGGAATTTCTCGTGCGGCCCACGTGCAGAGGTCCCGTTGGATTTGCACTCGTATGTTCAACGATTATTTTTCCCCTGGGCTCAAACTTGAAGATATCTCCCTCAATTATTGATTTTAGGGTGATCTCCGAGAGTTTTTTTGGATCAATCCAGAAATTTATGTAGGGACCAACTGCCTCTATCCTCTCAAAATACTCACTCTTTCCCATTTTTTCCACTATTTCTCTGGCTATCTGGGCTGGATTTTTGCGAAATTTCCTTGCCAAGGTGAAGCATGGAAGTGTGAAATCTCCGAAATCTTCCTTTGCCTCCTCAACTTCAAGTTCAATACCCACATTTTTTAGCAGCCTGTTTGCCTCGTCTCTGAACATTTGGAGAATATTCATAGGCCTTTATATCCATTCCCTAAAAATAAGTTTTGATGATGCGGGACAGCAACGATGATCTTGAAGCACTCCAGCGGGCCCGCCGGGATTCGAACCCGGGTCCGGGGCTATCTGCAAAGCCACTTTCGGGGGTAAAGCACCTTTTCAAAAGGGGCTTTTCCGGAGGCCCCCAGGATATCCAAGCTACCCCACGGGCCCCTTACTTCTTCTTGAATTCAGTGTAGCCACATTTGCCGCAGGAGTAGCGATCTCCGTGGTCAGCCATAAAAACTCCGGGACCGCATTTTGGACAGTAACGGCGCTTTCTCACGAGTTTTCCATCCTTTATTTCATACAATTCTCTTTTCTGCATTTTCATTCCTCCTCTTTCTTCTCAATCAATTTGTTTCTGATCAGAATGTAATCGGGCTCAATCTTTTTCGCATCTTCAACAGAGTCGTATATCTTTGCAAAGCCCCTTGTAACAGGTGAGCCAAATGGAGTGTGCATATCGTTGAGAATCACCCTGCTCTTATCGGCGTTGAGATTTGCAGCAAGGAGGTTCCTAACCTCATCTCTTGTGGGTGTTTTGCTCTTTGGGTGAGAGACCTCGAATCTTATCTCTATCCTGTGAAGCAGAGGATTCTCCTTCTTTTCCAGTATTTTCAGTTCCATACTCATACCTCCATTTTCTTTATCAGTTCCTTAACTTTATCTTTCTCCTCAGGAGTTATCTTTAGCAGGACTAAACCCGTATTGGGCATTCCATATATAACATTAGCGCCGAGAGGTGCAAAAAACACGACGGGTATGACTGCAAGATCCTCCTCCCCATGAACCACGATCTTCACGTGCTTATCTGAGACCATGGCTTTCTTCACGGCGCTCCAGAGTTCCGGGGTGATTGTGCCTGCGGGATTTTCAACTTGAAGCACCTCTTCTCCAAAATTTCTAACATCCTCAAATACCATTTCTCCCCTCTTTGTCCTGTAATCCACAATGGCAATTTTTGGTTTTATTCCCATTTTGAGGAGGGTATGGGTAACCACATCGCCCACGCAGATGATCATTCCCCCTATATTTTTGACCTTATTCTCATCAATAAGAATGCCATGAATCCTCTGCAGCTCTCCCCTGAGATGTTCTGGTAGAATCAGGGGCTTATCTAACTCGTAGGGCGTACTCTCCATTATCCGCACCCATTGCCTGGGCAATCTGTGATTTATTTTTGTCAAGTATGAACACGTATCCGTGCCACTCTGTTGTGGTTTCTCCACCGCATTTTGGGCACACGTCCTCGGTTGTTATGGTGCGGCACTTTCTGCATGCCTTCAGCTCCAACTTCATTTCTTACCCTCCTTCACCTGCTCCTCAATCCATTCGAGTTTGCCAAGCCCTGGCTGGCGCATCGTTAAGCCAATCTTGCTCTGTCTCGGATTTGCATCGTTTATGCTTAGTGCCACCACTCTTGCTAGGACCTTATCCTTCACCTTCAAGTTCCTCTTGCTCTCCTTGCCCACAAATCTCTTATTATCAAGATCAACGTCAATAACATCGTCCATGATCTGGCTTATGTGCAAGAGTCCGTCAATTGGGCCGAATCTTATGAATGCACCGAATTTGAGAACATCCACAACATCTCCAATAACGACTTCCTGCAACTCGGGATGGAACGCCAGGGCCCTGAACCTCACCTTCTGATACACGGCCCCATCTCCGGGAACTATTATGCCCTCTCCCACCTTTTCGAGTGATAAAATCAGCACTATGATGTACTTTCTCTCCGCAGGATCAGATACCTCCTCACGGGGAAATGAGTAAACATTGCCCTCTATCTTCTCCCTCGCAAGTTCCTCCACGACCTTATCAAGGTCCTCTCCCAGCATGGGTGGAGGAATGCGTATAACATCTTCCTGCTCAACGATTAAATACATGCTTGGGCGAAAGTTTAAGGGGTTTATAAATTTTCGCATTGGAAACTTATATATTGGCATTGGCATACCCTGGTATGCTCAAACTGGTGATATTCGACCTTGACCAGACCCTCGTGAACACTCTGCCCAGATTTTACAGGATATTCAATATGGCCCTGGAGCATTTTAATTCAAAGCCCATTGACTGGGATACCTTCATAGAGGATTACGCCAGGGATACGCTGAACAGGCATGTTCCCGTTGAGCCCAGGGAGTTCTGGGATTATTTTCTCTCCCATTACAACGACATAGTTTGCCAGAAGGATGAACCCATTGATGGTGCCCTGGATGTGCTGAAAACCCTGAAGAATATGGGTCTCAAGGTTGTTATAACCACGGGCAGGATGGTGCCCCCGGAGGAGGTGTGGGCTGAACTTCGCAGGTTCGAAATGGCGGATTATGTGGACCTCGTTCTCACCCGTTTAAACAACTACGGGGATGGTCGCCGCAGGACTGAACTCATAAGGGAGGCCATGAAAAGATTCAATGCGGGAAGGGAGGAAACCGTGCTGGTTGCAGATTACTGGCCCGATATGCAATCCGGGCGGGAGGTTGGAATATTCACCATAGGCGTACTCACGGGTCTTGAGAGCGAGGAAAAATTAAAGGAGAATGGGGCGGATGTGGTGATAAAGAGCGTTAAGGATCTTCCCAGAATCTTAGAGGAAAGGTTTTAAATATCTTTTTGAAAATACATTCTATTAATGCAATCCCGCAGATTGAATTACGAGAAGATTTTTGAGGTTGCGAATGTGGGTGCATACAGAACAACTCCAGATGGCAAGGTTGTTTATGCAAACAAATATTTGGCCAATCTTCTGGGCTATGGGAGTGTTGATGAACTTCTGAGAATGAACCTTGGAGATGGTGGTCATTTCTGTCCCGGTTATTCAAGGGACGAATTCAAAAAAAGCATTGAAAAAAATGGGTACTATAAGGGGCAATCCTGCTGGATATCCAGGGATGGAAAAAGGATTCACATCATGGAATTTGCCATACGCATTCGTGATGGTGATGAGGTGTATTACGAGGGCATCGTTGAAAACATAACTCCTCTGGTGGAAGCGTACGAGAGGGAGAAGAGACTTAAGGAAGAGTGGGTAAATCTTTTCAATGCAGTTCCAGATTCCGTGATTATTCTATCCGAAGATCAGACGATTCTGGATGTTAATAAAGCCACAATTGATCTTCTCCATATGCCAAAGGAGGATATTGTTGGAAGGAAGTGCTATGAAATTTTTCATCAGAGCAATGAGCCACCGGAGGGATGCCCGTTTGTAAAGATGATGGAGAGCAAAGATTATTCAGGAATCAGTGAGATGGTCATGGATACAATTGGTGGAAAGTACCTGGTCACCGTTGCACTTTACGATATGGTTGGGGGTGAAAAACGCATAATCCATTTTGCGAAGGATGTGAATCAAATCTATGATATGCGTGAAAAACTCATTGAAAATTTGAGGAGATACAACAGAATTCTCAAGATGATAAACTCGGTCAACAGTTTATTTTTAAAGGAAAGGAATGAGCATTACCTGATCCGGGATGTGTGCCGGGAAATAGGGGATGTTGAATTCGTTGATGGTGTCTGCATTTCAATTCACGATGATGAGCATTCGATGGATATGGTTAGTGAATGCAATCTGGAATGCCCTAAAAATTGGAATTTGGAGTTTGAAAAGAATGCCCTGAAGTTTTCCGTTGAATATGGTGGCAGGAGTTTCGGACATCTAATCATAGCCCTGAATCAAGAGCCAAATTCTGGTGAAATTGAGCTGTTTCGTACAATTGCCTACGATCTGGGTTATGTGATAAGAAGCATAAGATTGGAAATGGAGAAGGAGAGGATGCAGAGGGAGATTGAAAGGAATATGGAGGACCTGACCATATTGGTTGATGGGATAAGAAATCCCCTGGCAGTTCTTATGGGGATTGCGGAGACAGAGCTACCTCCATCTGTGAGAGAGAGAATTGTGGGTGAGATAGAGAAGATAAATTCAGTCACCAAGAAGGTGGACGAGATATGGAAAAGAACAGAGGATTTGAGAAATTATCTGGAAAAATGAAGAGTGTGTTTTTAAATACACACAACCCATGACCTGAATATGGAACTTAGGGACAGAGATGGCCTTGCCAGGATATGCAAATTTCGCAACGTGGAAACGCCAGCATTAATGCCTGTTGTGAATCCAAACAAGATTGTGATCTCTCCAAGGGATATGATGGATAGGTTCGGCATCCAGGCTATAATCACGAATTCTTACATAATCTGGAAGACCCCGCGCCTGAGGGAGAGGGCGTTGGAAGTGGGGTTGCACAGGATGCTTGACTTTCCCGGGCTCATAATGACAGATAGCGGCACGTTTCAGCAGCATGTTTACGGGGATGTGGAGGTAACCAATCGTGAGATTGTGGAGTTTCAAAGGGACATTGGCTCGGATATAGGTACAATGCTCGATGTTTTCACAGAGCCCCATTACACCGAGGAGGAGGTGAAAGTTGCCATAGAGGAGACCGCAAGGCGTGGAAAGGAGGCGCTGAGGTACAGGGGAGACATGCTTCTGGCCGGGCCCATCCAGGGCTCCATTTACCCGAATTTGCGCAAATATGCCGCAAGATTGATGAACAGGTTGAATTTTGATTATTACCCCATCGGTGGTGTCGTGCCCCTGATGGAGGAGTACAGGTACAGTGAGGTGGCCGAGGCCATAATCATAGCGAAGAAATATTTGGGCCCATCAAAACCCGTTCATCTCTTCGGGGCAGGACATCCAATGTTCTTTCCCCTCGCCGCCCTCCTGGGCGTGGATTTCTTCGATTCCGCCGCATACATAAAATATGCCAGGGATGACCGGCTTCTGTTCCCCCATGGTACCGTTCATCTCAAGGATCTGAAGTATCCTCCCTATTTCTCACCTGTGCTTGACAGGTACGATCTGGGGGAGATAAAGAGCATGCCGAAGAGGGAAAGAATAAAGGTTCTTTCAGAGCACAACCTTTACATAAGTGTTGAGGAGATAAAGCGCATAAAGCAGGCCATCCACGAGGAGCGCATGTGGGAATACGCGGAAGGCAGGGCAAGGGAGCATCCCATGCTCCTCAAGGCCTACAGGAAAATTCTGAGGTACAGAAGATTTCTGGAAAAATTTGAACCAAAATCGAGAAAGGGTGCATTTTTTTACATGGGAAGGGAGAGCATGCAGAGGCCCTTTGTTCTTGGAGTTAAGAGAAGGCTCAGGAATTTCGCTCCCCGCAGTATGGTGATTGAACTCCCGCGCCCTTGGAGCGCAAATTTAAGCGCAATTCCAAAGGATGCAGCTGTGAAAACTCCATTCGGTGAGGTACCCTTGGAACTTGAGGACACCTATCCCTTTGCCCAGAGCGAGTTCCCGTGGGATGAGAAAACGAACTTGCCGGAAGATTATGAAACTTTGAGTTACGGAGAGTTTGAAATAAGAAAAATAAAAGCCATTGCAGATTTTCAGTTCGGTAGGGGTGCGGCAGATGCACTTTTCTCGGGTAAGATCAAAATAATGAAGTCAAAGAACACGGGGAAGATAAGAAATGTGATTGTTGATGGGGAGCATGTGGTATCCCTCCGGGCGGAGGATGGATTATTCACGCTCAAAATGCATGGTGCACTCAGATTACACGGGGCCTTTGAGTCTCCCAGAATGAGGATCATAGTCAATGGGGACTCTGCAGAGTTCAACAGGCAGGGAAGGAACGTATTTGCAAAGTTCGTTGTTGGATGTGATCCTGAAATAAGGCCCGGTGATGAGGTGCTTGTGGTGGATGAAAGTGACACCCTGCTTGCTGTGGGAAGGACGATAATGAACTGCTGGGAGATGAGAAATTTCAGGAAGGGCATGTGCGTGAAGGTGCGTGAGGGCATAGATAGGCCAAGATCTGGATTGACCGAGGTTCAAAAATTTTAAATACCTAATGCCATTGAAAGGTGGATGAGAGCACCAAAAATCTGGAAGGTCTGCGTACTCGGTGACAAGTCGGTGGGTAAAACCTCGCTCATAAGGAGATTCGTGTACGACGCATTTGAGAGCGAGATTGAGGAAACCCTCCAATCAAAAACATGCCGCAGGAAGGTGGGAGATGTCACTCTTCTCATCTGGGATGTTAGTGTTTACGAGCAGAACATAAAACCCATTCTATCCGGGGCCAAGGCCATAATAATTGTGGGTGATCTCACACGGAGGGAAACCCTTGAAACCATGGGTCAAATTGCAGAATTTCTTAATGGTCACAAGGCCCAGAAGATATTTGTGGCCAATAAAAACGATTTGAAGTACCGTGCAGAGTTCTGGAAGGACGAACTTGAGGATATGTCGGATGCATTTGGCTATCCCTATTTTCTCACGAGTGCCAAGACAGGAGAGAATGTGGAAAATGTGTTTTCCAGCATAGTGGAAGGGGCATTATGAACCCGGAAGTTTGCGGTAAGATTGCAGACAAACTCCACTCTCGCGGTTTTGGAAGAAGAAATGGAAAATGCCTGCTCCTTTCATGGGTTGAATTTGCTTATCTTTGTGAGAGAGATATAATCAAATGCGATTTTTCCTCAGTATTGAGGGAAGCATCTGGTAAGTTAAGGAATTTCGATATTTTTTACCTGGTTTACAGGGACCTTCGAGATAGGGGCTATGTGCTGGAAGTTAGAGACACCCATTTCAGGGGAAGAAAGAACTACTCAATGAATTTTTATCCAATGTGTGATATGGACTATTTTCGCCCAGAGGATTTCTTATCCAAGGAATTCCCGCTAATGCTTGCGGTGGTGGATACAGATGGGGAGGTAACGTATTATCTAGTGGATCGAGCCGAGCCCCGTGGAGAGTATTTCAACCTTCCCAAAGATAATTTGGAGGTTGAACTTCTTGGTAAGAGGGCCATTCTTTACTCTCCGCATTTTATTGAATCCACCACCTTTGGGAGGAGCGAGGGTGAGTGGGGTCATCTCAGCGTTCTTGAGGCCATGTACCTGTGGGAAAAGGGTTTGTGTGATAAAAAGCCGCGGGTGAAAACCCGCATTTACCGGGTCTATAGGGATCTAAGAGAGAATGGTCTAATAGTGAAATCAGGTTTCAAGTATGGCACCCATTTCAGGGTGTACGAGAAGAGCATGGAGGAGCATTCAAAGTACCTTGTACACGTTATATCCCGAAGCGAGGAAATACAAAAAATAAGTCGGGCCGTTAGAGTTGCCCACGGGGTAAGAAAAATACTGCTTCTCTCTTATATGAAAGATGATAAGGTCTTTTATTTCAAGGTTTCCTGGGTTCGGCCTTAAGGTTTTAATATGTAAAAATGCATGAGGTGAAGAATGGTGGATACTGTCAAAATAAAGGCAATGGTGATCCTCTCCCTGCTTGTAATTGCCATAGGTGTACCTGCAATATACTACGCCTCAACTGAGAGGGGTATGACCAACAACCCTCCCGTGGCCATAATAACTGCTCCCTCCAAGGGATACGTGGGAGCCCCTGTGCAGTTTTCGGCTGCAAATTCCGTGGATGATGGTTTCATAATGTCCTATATCTGGGATTTTGGAGATGGCTCAAAATCTGCAGGTAAGATTGTGCAGCACACATACACCGCTCCGGGAAATTATACCGTTACCCTCATTGTGTATGACAACGATGGGGCATACTCCTATGCACGCAAGAACATTTCCATAATTAGGATGCCCACCAGGGTGATAAAGACCTCCGTGAACCAGTTGCTTGGAAATGTTTCTGAGTATATAGGCAGGGAGGTGAACGTGTACGGCATATTTGCCTACGGCAGAAATTACAGTTTCTTCCTGGTGAACTCCTCCGGTTACAGGGGAATAAGGGTTTATGTGGAGCCAGGTGCTCCCAAACCCCAGAGGATGCAGTACGGTGATTATCTTGAGGTAAGGGCGAGATTCACCGTGTATCGCAACGAGTTGGAGTTGAAGGTTGAAAATAATGGAAGGGATTATGTGAAGATCCTCTCCCATGGGGGGCACAACACCTATGCCACAATAAACCCCTCCGAATGGAAGGGGTACAACAACTCCTTTGTGCATATTGTGGGGAAGGTCAGTGCAGTTTATGCATCATATCGTTATTCCATAGGTAATTTGACCGTTTATGTATCCTTCAATGCTAATTCCACGGGGTCCCCCGCGATTGGGGATGTTTTTGAGGTGCAGGGTTTTCTAACCTACTACCATTCCTACAGGCTCAACGTTAGTTATATGGAAATATACGTGAGAAATTCAACCTCCGACTTCTCCCGTTACGTCAGCTCTTCCTATCAGAATGTGAGCATTGGTGCACTAATTCAAGATCCTGAGAAGTACAACAACTCTGCAATACACATACCCTATGCATATGTCACCTCCTCCTTCGCATCCTGGAGTTTTGATGTTGGTAATGCAACAAACTCCACTTCCTCCCTTCATGTTTACGTTCAGCGTGGCGGTGTTGTGAAAGGTATGATTTTCAACGGTGCCAGGGTGGAGATATGGGGAAATCTGGTTGTTTATCGTGGTTCCTGGGAAATAAAAATAAGAAATGCAACCACTGACCGGGTTTTGGTTCTCAGCAAACCCACGTACAGGGACGTATCCGTGGAAGATTTACTTGCAAATCCCATCGCTTACAACGGCACCAACGTACATTCCTGGGGAATAATTTCCTGGCTCTATGAAAATTCAACTTCCCACTTCACCCTATTCGGGCTATTCTGGAACGGTTCGGAGGTAAAGGTGGTGGGATTTAACGGCTCCAATATGGGTAATGTTAAGGAGGGCTATTATGCCGATGTTTACGGGCAGTTCACATCCTACAGGGGAGAGTGGGAGATAAAAATAAGGCCCAAATCGTACGATTATGTGTCGGCAAGGCCCCAGAGTTACAGGGAGGTCAACATAACCCAGATACTTAAAAATCCGGAAGATTACAACAACACGCTGGTTCACGTGCCATACGCTAAGGTTAAGAGTGTGGTGGCCAGCTGGCTGTTCTGGGTGAGCAACTCCACATCAAATCCTGTGGATATGAGTGTGTACGTTGAGAGGGGCGGCGTGGTAAATGGTACTCCCTACATCAATGCCACCGTGGAAATCTGGGGGATGGTGAGTCAGTACAACCATACATGGGAATTCAAGATCAGAAACAACACGAATGATACGGTTATTGTAAAAAACACAGTTTCCTACAAGGTGGTGGATATAGAAAGCATTCTGGAAAATTCAAGCGCTTACAACGGAACATTGGTTGAGATTCCAAATGCTACCGTTGTAAGTGTGAAGTACTCTTACCTCTTCTGGGTCAGCAATTCAACATCCAATTCCAAGGATATTGCGGTGTACGCCCAGAAGGGTGTGAGCGTTCCCTATGTGGGGGTGGGAGACACCATAAAGATATACGGCAAGGTTACAGAGCACAATGGTACCTACGAGATACTGATAAGGACAGGAACTCAGGATAGGGTTGTGGTTTTGCACTCCTCGGCCAAGTATGTGAATCTTTCCTACGTGCACGAGGTGGATTCCGATGGAGTTCTGGTTCATCTTGGGGAGCAGGTGATAGTCAATGCCACCGTGATTGCAGCTCCCAACGTATTCTCCTACGTATCCTCAAGCAGCGGGAAACCTATTCTGAAGATGTACGTTGAGGACTCTACAGGGGGTGTTCTTGTATTCGGATATGGCCTGAATTACACGAAACTCAATTTGACTGAAGGTTCCAGGGTTCAGGTGCGTGGAACAATAGCCCAGTACAATGGAGAGGCGGAAATAAAGATCACCTCTCTCAATTACATAAGGTATATGGGCAAGGGTCAGGTTCCCGCGCCTTTGAATGTATCCACAGGATACTTCAAGAACTGGACAAATGCCGAGAAAATTGAGGGGATGCTCGTTGAGGTCCATGGTACAGTGACAAGCGTGAGTGCGGCATCGGGTTACTTCTATCTTGATGATGGAAACGGAAGCATAGAGATATACGCGAGGGCCGCTGGAATTGATATATCAAATATATCTGTGGGAGAGAATCTCACCGTAATCGGCGTTGTGGCTCAGTACGACAAGACCTCTCCCTACACGTCCTATTACGAGATTCTTCCGAGGTATTCCTCCGATATTGTGAAGGAAACCAATACGGGCAAGGTTTTAAACATGCCCCTGAAATCAAAATTTGAAGAGGTGCTTGTATGGAGGATAGATACTGTCCTAATTGCGGCAGATACGTTGGATCATTAGAGGTATGCCCCTATTGCGGAACCAAGATCCCCAAGCATACCGGGTATTATTATGCCAAGTACGGCTCTCTCGCCTTCGCCGTGATCGGTATAATATTTCTGCTCATATTTGCACAGAACATGCCTGTACAATACGTTCAAATAAAGGATATAACCCAGACCTACAATTACGGTACGGTGGAGATCAAGGGCATAGTTTCATCTCCTCCCTCATTGATAACCTATAAAGAGGGCTCATCCACGCTCTACATAGATGTGGATGATGGCACGGGGGTGATGAGTGTACATGTTTACAGTCCCACCGTTGAGAAACTTGCCAGGGCAGGGAAGATCCCTGGGTACGGGGATTATGTGAATATAATTGGAGAGGTTTACATAAGGGGGAGCAACGTGTATATGATACTGAACTCTCCTGAGGAAATAACAATAATAAAGCCCAAGCCGGTGAGCATGAGCATTGGGGATATAAATTCAATACAGTATCCTGATGGAAGGTTTGTGAGGGTAAAATTAAACGTTACGGTGGAAAAGGTGTTTGAAACATCGGCAAAGAGTTACATTCTTAATATAACTGATGGAACAGGGTATATGGACCTGTACATCCCTTACTCTGTGGCAAAATTTTCCTCCATGGACATTAAGGAACTGAATGGTAAGAGAATAGAGGTTGTGGGCTCCCTGGAGTGGTACGGCAGTTTTATGAGCGGCTCGTGGGAACTCATTCCCGGAAGCATCAAGGATATAAGGGTGATTGGATGAAGTGCCCGAGTTGTGGTAGAGAGATACCCGATGATTCTGAAATTTGTCCCCACTGCACTGCAAATGTAAAACACAGGGTCAAAATCAAAACTATTTATGTAATTGCCCTGTCCCTGATAATACTGGCATCTGCCTACGGTGTTCTTGCATATTTTGGAGGGGAAATACCCGTTACCAAGATCAAGGATCTGGGGCTAACAGATAATTACAATTTCATAAGGATACATGGGAAGATTGTGGGATATCCCTGGGTTTACGAGAACGATTATAAGGTAACGTCCTTCAGGTTCAAGGTGGATGATGGTACGGGAACAATAACCGTGAAACTTTATGGAAATGTGATTAAAAGAATGGTGGAAGAGGGGAAAATCCCAGCCATGGGTGATGTGGTTGATATAAAGGGCACCTACATGTACAGTTCAAATTCTCTGATCCTCAACGATGTGGACTATCTAATCATTGAGAAACCCAAATCCAGGGAGATATCAATTAAAAACATAACATCTGCTGCACCCTGGGAGTACAGCACTGGGGAGAGTGCGAATGTGGCTGGAAATATAACAAGCGTTAGAGAATTCAGTTTTGGATTTATATGCTCCCTCGATGATGAATTTGATGTGGTAATTCCAAGGGCCTACTACTCCCTTAATGTGCTGAATTTAAGCGCGCTTGCTTCGGGATACGTACGCATCTACGGGGCCCTTCAGTGGTACCAGCCAAAGGCACCCACGGATACCTACAGAACATTGAGCATATCCCAGCTTGTTGGGTCTCCAGAGAAATACAATGGTACCTACGTGCATATTCCCTGGGCCACCGTTGTTTCCAGAAACTTGGAAAACAGCACGATTTACGTTGAATCCAACGGGTCCATTGTGAGGGTCTATGTTCGCTACGGCATCAAGTACTATGCTCCCGGAGATCATGTGGAGATTCAGGGTAGATTTGTGAACTATCGTGGCATATGGGAGATTTCAGTTACAAGGAAAAGCGATTTTGTGAGTGAGCCAAAATGGGAACTCATTGCGGCACCCCAGTACAAGGTCATAGAGAAGAAGAATTATGAGAAAAATGGCCCGATGAACAAATTCTCCTTCAGGGAAATTGAGGGAGTTGTTGTGGATTATCGTGCATTTTCATACTCTGTGAGTATAACCCTTTGGAACGAGAATGGGAGTTATGTGATTTACGTGGAAAACAGGGCAATGCTCAGGAACATAGATTACGGGCAGCATATTCTCGTCAAAGGGATAGTGACCTACTATAACGGTCAGCCCGAAATAAAGGTTAGACCCTTTACAAACGATGTTGTGGAGGTGATAAGTTGACCATAACATTCCTACTTTTGTGCATAGCATTCGTGCTCTTGGGAGCGCTCATAGGTTCTGCACTATCCATGCTGCCTGGCCTGCATGTTTACAATGTGATTGGATTCTTCCTTCTCTTCTATTTCAGTGCATCCTTTGTTCTTAACTCCATGCTCATGGTCCTGATGCTCATAGGTATGCTTGTGACCTATGCCTTTGTCTTCACCATACCCTCAATATATTTCAGCGCCCCAGATGATTCAACCATGTTCGTATTGATGCCCTCCCTAAGGTATTTGAAGGAGGGCCGTGGACATGAGGCAGTGGTTCTGATAGCCACAGGTGCCTTGACAGGGCTCCTTGCAATAGTGTTCTTCGTGCCCCTTTTGATGGGACCTCTCTCAATAGTATGGAACATAGTTTCAAACCACCTCCACTGGATAATAGGGGCTGTGATAGCATACATGCTCCTCTCCGAGTTTCCCAAGGATTTCGGAAGGCACAAGAACCCACTCCATGGTTTGAAGGAGGGTTGGAAAACCATAATGGCGGGTTATCTCACCTTTTTCCTGTCATCCATTCTGGGCATAATCTCTTTCAGCAAAACAATAGTCCCCGCAAATCATGCTTTTCAGAGTTTGATGGCACCCCTCATAGGATTATTCGCCACGTCCTCAATAATTCTGAATTTGATATCAAAATACGAGATTCCAGAACAGAACATACCAAAGAGTGTGGATGCCAAACCCGTTGAACTCTTGCACGGTGCGGTGGCAGGTTCCTCAGGAGGTCTGTTTGCAGCGTTTCTGCCTGCCGTGACTGCCGGTGTTGGAGGTTATATGGCGAGCCATGGTTTTGCCCAGAAGGGGGACAAGAGTTTTCTCGTATCCATGGGCGCCTCTCGCGTTGTTTATTATGTGGGAGCAATATCCCTATTCTTCCTTCCCGTTCTTCACATTCGTCGCGGTGCTCTTGCCATGGGAATAAATCTCTTCTTCACTCCAGAGAGCGTGCAGCAGTTCTACCTTGTGGATATGGGTATAGCGATTGCCGGACTTTACGCCTTCTTCGTGGTAATATTTGCCTCAAGGTTTCTGGCAAAGAGGATATACAAGATAAATCCCAAGGTACTAAATCTCGTTGTTCTCGGCATAGTGGTCTCCATAGTGTTCTTTATGACATCCTGGCAGGGGTTATTGATAATGTCCGTCGCAACAGCCATAGGTTTGATTCCCGTGCTATTCAACTCCCGTCGCTCTCACTGCCTTGCTGTGATACTCGTGCCAATATGGTTGAATATGAGTGGAATAGCCCTTGGAGGGCTCTTTGGGTTGTGGTAAAATGAAGGGATTTGCCCATTTTCTGGCAGGATTAACCACGGCAACCTTCGTTGTGGTAATTGCAAATATGTTCTATGGAAACAATGTGATCGCCAACGAGATTGTGGTGCACAAGGCACTGGTACTGATCTTAGGTGGGATTTTTGGAATATTGCCGGATACCATTGATTTCAGGTTTGCCAAGTACCTGCAGAGGCACGATTACGAGGTGGATATGGACGAGTGGAACCTGGATCCACAGAGGGTTGCAGATACCCTTGCACATGCCATAGATCAGGCTGCAGAAGAGCAGAGAGAGGTTAATGTCATGCTCCACACAATTAAAATCTCTTCCGACCAGTGGAGACAGTACACGGTGCATTTTGACACGAAGAATAAGAAGGTCGTATGTGACATAGGACCAATAATATCTGGATTTGAAAAGAGACCCTACATCACCTCCTACCTGCCTCCCGAGAAGGCCCATGCGGAGGCGGAATTCAAGGCGGATCTGGATTACAATTACGATGCGGTGACCCATGTGGATATTCTTTCCGGGCCTGATTTCTCATTCTTCCCAGAGGGCAAAAACCGGGTGCGTGCAGATTTCATTCCCTGGCACAGGAGATGGGCCCACAGCATAACCCTCGGTGTAATGTTTGCACCCATTGGCTTCATGCTCTATGGTTTCACTCCCATGGGCTGGACCGCCTTCTGGATCATAATGCTCGGTTTCTGGTCCCATATCCTGACGGATCACTTCGGGCTCATGGGAAGCAACATGTTTCCTCCGTTTACAACCAGGCGTATCCCCGGGTTCAAGGTCACCAGAAGTATGAGCACACTTGCCAACGTGTACACGAATTATCTGGACATACTGCTCATAATATTCAATGTGAATGCCCTCAATTATGCCCTATCCGGCAAGGATTACCTCAGGATGCAGTGGTTATCTATGCTTGGAGGCCATCTTGGGTACCTGGAGTGGTACGTTGTTGGACTTATGAACTACATAGTTTACTACATACTTCCACCCATTCTGGCATCCTATGTGCTGGTTGCTTGGATCAGAAAGAAACACGGTGTGAGGGAACTGAGTGAAAAGGAGGCAAGAAGTGCGGAGCAGTTGGAGGAACTTGGAGGTGCAAATGTATAAAAATTTAGAGAAGGTCTTCGAACTCTTCAATGAGTTCGGGGTACTTTTTCTGCACTGCCTCAAGGATCCCTCTCACTGAAATTTTTGTTATCTTCTCCTTGGAAATCACGTCCATGAGTTTGTTGAGAGTGTCGTCGCTCAGCGCGGCAAGTTTCTCCTTTACAAACCAGTTGCGCAGGTGCTTTCTTCCCCATCTCTCCTGCACCATGTTCTGGTACTCCTCAAGGCATTCCCTGCTCGGATTATCTATGCACTTTGCTGCAATCTCTCCAGCGTACTTCCCCGAGATGCAGGCATTTGCTATGCCACCACCGGTTATTGGGTCTATGAGGCGGGCGGCATCGCCCACGAGCATTATTCCGTTGTCAACTATCTTCTTTGGTACAGGGCATGTTGATACGGCTCCGGTCACAATCTGTATTATGCTACCCTTTCTGAGATAATCGTGTTTTTCAATGAACTCGTCCATGTACCTTTTGACCTCTCCCCTGTGCTTCAACTTGTTCAGTGCCACTCCTATTCCAACGTTTGCCTCCTTCTTGCCCTTTGGGAAGATCCATACGTACCCTCCCGGAGCGCAGGAACCTATGAAGAAATGCGTGTAGTTTTCCTCTATGTCTATGTTTGTCATTCTGTACTGTATGCAGGATACAATATCTCTCTCGCGAAGCACCGTGTTGAGTCCTGCCCATCGGGCCACTTGGGATTCGAAGCCATCGGCCGCTATGACTATCTTGGCTCGAACCTCAACCCTCTCTCCGAATTTGCGGATTACTGCACCTTTAACATAGCCATCTTCCTTGATTATCTCCACAGCCGGGCTCTTCATCCATATCTCTGCACCCTCCTTTGCTGCCAGGGATGCAAGGTACTTGTCAAAGTACTCGCGGTTGAGCACGAATCCAACCTCGTTGCCCGCCTGCTCGGCTGTGAGTTCCACGACGCTCTTCTCATCCGGCGAGTATATCTTTGCCCCATCCATGTAGGCATCTATCCACTTATCCTGGGGTTCTATCTCCACCTCGTCCATCCATGCGCGGGAGATTCCCTCCGCACAGCGCACAGGTACCCCTATTTCGGGTCTCTTTTCCACGAGTAAAACTTTCAATCCATGGCGTGCAGCGTACCTTGCGGCCATCGAACCTCCCGGACCTGCTCCTATGACAAGAACATCGTACTCGTACCTCTTCATTCTGACCACCACTCTGCGTCAATTGCGCCTACGGGGCATGCGCGTATGCAGAATCCGCACTTTATGCACTTATCCTCATCTATCCGGACTATCGTCTCATCAAGGAACATGCAGTTTACAGGGCATGAGCCAACGCATGCGCCGCAGTAATTGCACACGGAAGGGTTCACCTTTATCATGTTTATCCCTCAACGCCCACCACGTTGCCGTGCCTCTTTCTGTACTCTTCAAGGCTTATGGAGTACTTCTTCTCTATCTTCTCTCTGAACACTGGGCCTGTGTTGTAGGAGCAGAAGGGTATTATGCTTGGCTCGGGGGTAACGTAGTGGATTACGCACCTGATTGTGCGGTGTATATCGTAGTTGTATGCATCCTGGAAGTGCATGGCACCTATAAACATGGAGTCCCAGTGCAATTTTCCAAGGGAATCCTTGGTTCCCTGCTCAAACACACCTACAATCTCCTTGAGTTTGAATCCACTTGGGGCGTACTCTTTGTCGTAATGTTTTTTGAGAATCTTGTAAAGCGTGAGTATGCTTCCAAGTTTGCTCTTCTTCTCAAAGGTTTCGTTGAACACCAGAGGGGTAATTTCCTCAATGAGTCCGGCCACATCAATGAATCTGGTTATCGGAATGTTCTTTTTCTTCTCGTAGTCGTGGAACACATAGGTGGCGGCACCGCAGGCGGGATGCGTTGTGAACGAAGGTTTGGGATCCTTGAATATCTGGGAAGCGATTTCAGCGAAGAGTGCTGCCACGGGTATCGGGAAGAAATCGGTCTTTTCTATGAAATCAGTCTGCTCGTGAAGATCCCTTATGAGATCACCTGTTGTGTAGCGCATCTTTAGCAACTCACCCTGGGGAATTCTCCCTGAGAGTGATACAGGCTGGAAATTCACGGCGCGAATAACATCAAGATTCTGCAGTCCATATTCCACTATTTTACCCACCTCATCATCGTTCACACCCTTTACCACGGTAGGCACCAGCACGGTTGCCAGTGGTTTCGGCTTGACCTTGCGAAGATTTTCAATGGCCTTCATCTTTGTGGGCAGTAGATTCAGACCTCTGGCCGTGATGTACGTACTCTCCTTGAAACCGTCAAACTGCAGATACACGGTGTGCATTCCAGCATCGGCCATCTTCTGGGCAAATGTTGGATCGTTGGCTATGAGTATTCCATTTGTGGCCACCTGAATCTGGGCGAATCCCAGCTCCTTGGCCTTGCGGATAACATCAAAGAACCTCGGATATATGGTGGGCTCTCCACCGGCAAATTGAATTGCAGGAGTTGGCACAGGTCTCTCCTGCCTCAGGTACTCCATCATTCGCACCACGGTATCAAAATCCGGCTCGTAAACGTAGCCAGCGGCGTTGGCATTGGCGAAGCATATGGGACAGCGAAGGTTGCACCTGTTTGTGAGGTCCAAATTTGCCAGGGCGGTGAATGAGTAATGATGGTCAGAGTATCCATTTATTATATTCACATTCTTTGGGCCCACACCATCAAGTATGGTCCCCCACTTCTCCATCCAGTACCAAACCTCTGCGTCTCCGTAGTAAATATCCTTGAACTCACCGTGCTCTGGGCAGGTCTTTTTGTACCATATCTTACCGTCCTCTTCGTATATGGTTGCGGGTATCACCTTCCCGCACACGGGACATATGCTCTTTGTCTCCTTTGGAAGTCCCTTTTTGAGATTTGATGGTTGTATCACATACATAGTAATCCCCGAATCGATAGATAATCCATACATTTTAAAAATTTTGTAGTTTTTAAAACTACAAACGACGTTTCAACAGGGGGGCGGAAAAGACTATGACCACGGCGAGGATTATTCCTATGCCCAGAGAGAGGGCATGGTCCATGAGGTAGTTCACAGTGTGCTTGATGCCGTTTACTATGCTTGTGGTGTTGAGGGATATGGGTTCTGGGAGGGTGATGTATGGATCCTGCACTATGGTTCCGTTTTTATCCTGAAATATGAAGTACAGAATGAAGTTTGAACCATCGTAGGAGTACAGTGTGTTTATGTTGTCTCCGTACTCCCACATGTACCTGAAGGTCACGTTCTTTCTTCCAAATCCGATCATACCCATATGGTCAGAACCAAAGCGATGCTCCATAACGTGCTTCGTTGGGCTCATCGTTTTCCAGTGTCTTGCGGTTTTATTGCATTCAAACACCCTTGATGTTGAGCCGTTTTTGTGATTTTCCGCATAGTTCATATGCTCTTCCAGAAAAATATAGGCGTTCTTCGTGCTGGTCTTTATTATTGTGCTGTATCTTATCATATTCCTCGTTATGTTAACTCCATTCTTCCTGTAGGTTTTTTCTGCAAGATAGAAGTTCAGGGTCAGGTTCACCCTTATTGGAGTGCCGTGGTGATGAGATCTGCCCTTAATTTCAAATACCTTCCACATGGTTATTCTCGTGTAGTTTCCCATTATGGCGTTGTGGGAACTCATTTTCTCAATGTTCATATTTTCAATTCTCTCAAATTCCATGGAATGGGGTGAGAAGGAGGGGGTTGTTGATATGAATATCCTGGTGAATTTTAGATAAAAGTGCTGGGTGTTGTTTATGGATATGGAAAGGGTCGCATTTTTATTATCAAAAATTATTCTCGTACCTGGATTCTGAGACCCACTGACATCTATGGTTATGAGCGTTGCGGAAAGTAGAAGTATTCCCAGAACAATGGTTATGGTTTTTTTCACGGTTAATGAAATGCAGGCCCCATTTAAATGAATTTTGGTACAAATATCGAATGTTCGAATTTTGTACCACTATTCGAGGATTGTACCATAAATGGTTTATATCCTTGCTCAAATCTTCAATTAGGTGATGAAAAATGAAGAGGATGTGGATACTGATAATTGCGGCTCTTGTAGTGGTACCGGCAATGGCTGGAGCGGTGGCTGCAGCCGGTCACAGCGGTAGTGGTGCAGGCCATGATGACCATAATGGAGGCAGTGCAGGCATGGAGAGGCAGAGAATGCACCATGGGTTGATTGGTGAGTTTCAGTACGACAATGGTATGGTGGTTGGAAAGTATGTCAATTTCACGGTGAATCCCAAAACGGGGGAGATAAGTGACTATTCTGTGAATAATGTTACTGTGTTCACCTCCATAGAGTATAAGAATGGTGGAATGGGAAAAATAAGGATTTCGGGTGCAAAGTTCTTTTACTTCGGGGCGTGGGAGCATTTGAACTGGAGTAAGAGGAATTTGAATGGTGGGTGGAGATTGATTCAGGCGCTGGATACCCCTGTTGGTATTTTGCACATACTCACCCATGGAAGTGATGTCATAACCTATACTCTGGCTCCCGGAATAAATGCAACACTGGATAATTCAACAGTGGTGCTCAGTGGAAAGGTATCGGCTTACATTTTTGTGGCCAATGGAAATGTGAGCGTGGATGAAAATATGGTTACTGTGACCACAGGAACCCACATGGATTCCCATGGAGGGAGACATAGCACTACCAGCGTGCTCTTTATGGAGCCCAGAAATTTGAACATTCCCGGGAAAATGAAGAAAATGCTTATGAGGGAGTTTGAGAGAGGAAAGGTTGGAGGTGAAATGTACATAAATGCCCATTCTGCAGAGTTTGTGAACTACACATCTGGACTTGAAGCGAAATTGGCAATGATGGAGAGAAACCATATACGCATAGATATATCTGCGCAGGGTGTAAATGGAAGCAGGGTTATACTGATAAACATTGAAAATGGAACTTTGAATCTCACGGCGCATCACAGATTGGTGGTTAAATTTGATGGAAGGATCATAAATGAGACAACACCGCAGGAGCTATTCAACGGTGGATATGAGGCAAAATACTGCATGATGGAGGGCAATGGCACAATGACCCTTATGCTCTACGTACCCCATTTTTCAGAGCACACCCTTGATGTGG
Source organism: Candidatus Aciduliprofundum sp. HYA1 (assembly GCF_056175085.1). NCBI lineage: Archaea > Methanobacteriati > Thermoplasmatota > Candidatus Aciduliprofundum > Candidatus Aciduliprofundum sp. HYA1. Next base: position 282,943 of record NZ_CM149694.1, on the reverse strand, counting down.
AAAGCGAGCCCGTTTCTGAAGAAACTTCAACCAGTGGAACAACCCCTCAGAGTATCAGCAATCCCATGCTGTGGATGGGTGTTGGAATTGTGATAGTGGCAATAATTGTGGTGGCTGCGTGGAGAGCAAGGAGCCACTAAACATCTTTCTCCTTTTTTTCCCAGAGTTTAACAAAATTATCCACAAGCGAATCAAGAAAGGATTTTCGGTATTTTATTATCGTTCTCGCCATCATTTTTGGATCCTTTAAAGAATAGTAACTCTCCCTTCCCTCAATCTCCCTCAGCAGGATACCTCCCTTCACAAGTTTGTTGAGGTGATACGATAGGGTGGAGGGGCTTATTCCAACAAAATTGGCAATATCCCTTTGCTTCACCCTTCCATTTTCAAGTAGAAAGATTATGATTTTTCTCACTATTTCATTTCTCAGAAATCCCATTATTTTCCTTTCCTGGTGGCTCATATACGTGTTTGCGAAGAACCTTATGTATCTGCCGTCCTCCCTGGATACTATGAGTTCGTCTTTCAGGAGCACGTTGAGATGGTATTCCAGCATCCCAACAGGCATATCCAGCCTTCTCTGCAGTTCTCTGAAATGCAGTCCGGGATTTAGCACGATTTCCTCGTATATCTTCCTTCTCGTGCTCAGATCATCCATAATTTCAGCCCCTGAGGGCAAGGGCAAAGTAAAGGGATATGAGGATTATCACATCAAGACCCATGAAAATTTCAGGCACGTTCAGGTTCAGGGAATAGTAGATGTTTGCCTCGTAAATCATACCCTTGAGAAGGAATATTGCGAATATCACCGCGGATATAATCGCTGCCTTTAGCCTGTACCTCCTGTAAGCCAACAGGGCCACCAAGAGAAGTATGAGGGACACGAGGATCAGTATGCCTGCCAGTATGTCCGGTGGGAATATGGTCATGGTGCAAGCATGGGGGAATAAAAATTAATACTTTTCCTCACAGTTCCTCTATGAACTCCCTCAATCTCTTGATTCCCTCTTTTAGATTCTCCATTGATGTGGCAAATGAGAGACGGAAGTATCCTTCACCGTGGGGCCCAAACGCAGAACCAGGGGTAATTGCCACCTGTTTCTTGACCATCAATTCCTCGGCAAATACCTTGGAGGGCAAATCAAAATCGTATCTTGGGAATATGTAGAAGGTGCCCTTGGGTCTCTTGACATGCAAACCCTCTATTTTTGAGAGTTCTTCGTAGACAAAATCCCTTCTCCTGCGGAACTCTTCGACCATTTTGTGCACGGCCTCCTTTTCCCTCAGGGCCTGCAAGGCAGCGTACTGGGCCATACTCGGCGCGCAGGATATTGTGTGCTGCTGCATCTTCTCCAGTTGCGGAATGAAGCTGTGGGGAGCAATGAGGTATCCTATTCTCCACCCGGTCATTGCGTGGCTCTTGGAGAATCCGTTGATGATTACTGTGTAATTGAGTAGATCTTCAAACACACCGGGGGAGATGTGCTCTCCCTCGTAGATTATTTTCTCGTATATTTCGTCACTTATGAGGATCAGATCAAAATCCACAACAACATCTCTTATGGCCTTCAGATCCTCGTAGGTCAGAATCGAGCCGGTGGGATTTGAGGGCGAGTTTATTATGAGCACCTTCGTTTTGAAATTTATCTTGCTAACAAGGTCATCAATATCCATTGTGAAATGCTTTTCTTCCACAAGTCTAACACCCACGGGTTTTCCACGGGCAAAATTAACCATTTCTCTGTATGAGACCCAGCCGGGATCGGGAATGAGAACCTCATCCCCGGGATCTATGAAGGTGGATACTGCCATGAAAATCCCGAGTTTTGCAGGTGTGACAATCACATTGTTTGCATCAACATTCACACCATTTTCCATGCGGTACTTCTCTGCAATGGCCTCCCTAAGTTCTGAGATTCCGGTTGGAGGGGTGTAATGGGTTTTTCCGTTTTTCATTGCCTCGTAGGCAGCCTCAATAACCGATGAAGGGGTTGTAAAATCAGGTTCTCCCACGGCCATGGAAATTATGTTGTAGCCCTTCTCTCTGAACTTGTTTGCCAGTTCCACCAGGGACAGGGTGCTTGAGGGGGCCATTTTCTGTATGCGTTTAGAGAAGATCATATGGCCACCTTTATAAACTACGTATATAAAGCACTTTCCATGGGTTTTTGGGTGCATACCTCAAAATCTTTTTATACCAGTACGGGGATAGGAAACCAATGGCCCTTGAGGTGACATCATCCTTGATATTCTTCGTACTGTTCATCGTTTTCTTCATTGTGGGTATAGCTTATGCTCTCATGCTCTTAAAGAAGAGGGCCAATGAGAAAATAATGAGAATGAACGAGAGCAATGTGGAGGATAATGCCTACAACCAGATTCACATTGTAAGGTCCATGGCCAGGGTTATGAAGGATCGCGGTTACAGGGTTGAACCTGTGGAGAGCATGCTTTCAAAGGCGGAAAGGGCCTACGAATCACAGAGGTATCTTGAGTCCCTTGAGATTGCAAACAACGCCAAGAGAATTCTTCTGAGAATGAAGGAGGAAAACTTTGTGGAGGATGGCACGAGCCCCCAGGTTGAGAGGGAACTGGAGATAATAAAGAAGATTGAGAGGGAACCAAGGCAGGAAGAAATGCCCCCCCAGGTCAAGGATTTTGTTAAAAAACTTCCTCCCAATTACCTGCAATCCAAATTTGAGATAGGCGTTGTTGAGGAGAAAATTCTAAGGATGGAAGAGGGGCAGTTGAAGGAGTACGCAAAGCTCTACGTGCAAAGGGCAAAGAGGGCCTTTGACCTTGGCGATTATAATGAGGCACTTCGCTTGGCAGTGAAGGGAAACAGGATAATAGATACTGGGGAAATAGAGCCCAATATGGAAAAGCCACAGGTCGAAAGACCCCACAATGTGGATCTCAAGGTTGAGCCGCTTATCAAGGAAGAGCCGGAAAAAAGTGAGGAACTGCACTGTCCAAACTGTGGGGCAATAGTTCAGCCAGAGGACAGGTACTGCTGGAACTGCGGTGCAAAACTTGTATTCATATACACCTGCCCCAACTGCGGTGCGGAGGTCAGCAGTGAAGATAAGTTTTGCAGGCAATGCGGTTATAGGTTGGGGTGAGTGATGATGCTTCGCAGAGCCTCACTGCTTTCAATTCTTATGGGAGTGGGGCTTCTCCTCTATGCAATCGCTTCTGGAGAGGCCCATGTTGCCCTGCTATTGTTTTTTCCCGTGGTCTATGGTTCCGGGTTTTATTCACTTGTGGGGATCCTCCTCATAATGCTCGGGATATTTCTCCTATTTCTATCGCCCTTTGAATCCCTGGATAGGGGGGCCATAATACATCCGGAAGAATCAGAAAATGGATATGTGGAGAATAAAGGAAAAACAAAGTTTGGCGGGGTGATATTCATAGGGCCAATACCCATAGTGTTTGGCTCTGACAGGGATATGGCTAGGCTCTCTATCTTCATCGGGCTTGTATTGTTTGCGCTTCTTGTGATTTTTTATGTTTTCCTTCTCTACGGATAGGAGATCTTCTTCTTTTTCTTCAGGGCTTCAATGAACTTGTCAACATCCTCGTCCTTCATCTCCGTCTTGCTCTTTGCCTCCTCACTCAGTTGCTGTAAAATTGATTTTTCCTCCTCCTTCTTTTTTCTGTACTCACCCTTTATCTCAATGATTTTCTGGAGCATTTCCTGGGCCTTCTGATGGTAGGTATCGGCCTTTTCCCTGTATTTCAGATACTCCTCGTGCTTCTCGTTCATTTTCTCGGTGAGATATTTCAACTTCTCCTTCAATTCGATGACCCTGCGGTGGTGCTCCTGCTGTTCCTCGTACAATCTTGAGAGCGTGCTTCTCTCTTCATCTTCCAGAATCTTCAGATTGGCGAGTTCCCCTTCAAGGTCATTTACCTCGCCCAGAACTCTGTTCTTTTCTTCAATTTCCCTTCTCAGTTCTTCCTTTCTCTTGGTCAGTTCCCTCAGTTTTTCAATTAACTTGTTCTCCTCCTGAACCTTGTGGGGTTTAATTTGAAGTTCCCTCTCGAGCCTTGCAATCTCCTCCTCAATGCGCACATACTCTGCCTCCACAGTGTTTCCAGAACTTCTGCGAAGTTCGCGCATGTATTTTTTGAGTGCTAAGATCTTCTCCCTGTACTCGTTCTTCTTCGCCTTGTGCTCCTTCATAAGTGCCACGATGGAGTCCCTTGCATCCCTTTCCCTCTGCAGTTCTTCTTTGATTTTCTTCCTCTCCTCGTTTATGAGATCCCTCTCCTCCCTGGCCTCCTTTGCAAGTGTGTTGAATTCATCTCTTCTGGCCTTGTAGAACTGGAATTTTTCCTCAGCGTTTTGCAGGTCTGTTTTCTTCATTGCTCTCACTAATCGATCACGTCAATATCCGCATCCAAGGTCTCTCCAGCAAGGCTCTTTGCCGCCTTGAGAGAGCCGCCCTTTTCAATGAAGTAGGGGGATTTCACACCGGATAGCACAACGAGAACCTGTACCATGTTATCCATCTCGGGATCCACGCTGGCACCCCATATGATCTTGGCCATTGGGTTTATCTTCTTCTGCACCAGATCCACGGCCATCTGAGCCTCGCTCACGCTCATGTGCTCATCACCAACAATGCGAACAAGCGCACCAGTGGCATCGCTTATGTCCGCATCTATGAGCGGAGAGTTTATGGCCTCTTCCACGGCCTCCTTAACACGATCCTGGGTGCTATCGCTCTCACCTATGCCCACCATGGCCACGCCTCCAGATCCAAGCACTGTTCTGAGATCTGCGTAATCCACGTTCACCAGACCTGGCTTTGTGAGAATCTCAGTTATGCCCTTTATGGTGATCATGAGCACGGTGTCTGCAACCTTGAAGGCCTCGTTGAGTGGCAATCTTGGCACCAGTTCCAGAAGTTTATCGTTGGGTATCACGATGGTCGTATCGGAGTACCTGCGGAGCCTCTCAAGACCCCACATTGCGTTCTCCATTCTCAGTTTTCCCTCGGCCTTGAAGGGAAGGGTAACAACTGAAAGCACCAGTGCTCCTGCCTCCTTGGCAAGTTTTGCCACGTAGGGTGCGCTTCCCGTGCCGGTCCCTCCGCCGAGGCCCGCGGTCACAAAAACAATCTCCGCATCCTGAATTATTCTTTCAAGTTCCTCATTTGCCTCCCTGGCAGCATCCTCTCCCACGAGGGGGTTTGACCCTGCACCCAGGCCACGGGTTCTTCTCCTTCCAAGAAGCACCTTCCTGTTGGCGCGTATGTGCAGAAGGTGCTGGGCATCGGTATTTGCCGCTATGAGTTCTGCTCCATAGATGCCCTCTTCCATCATCCTGTTTATGGTGTTGCTTCCTCCACCTCCACAACCGATGATCTTTATGTTTACCCTAATTTTCTCCACAAGTTGCCTCAGGTACTCATCTTCCGGCGCTGTGTAATCCACTGTGCCCATATCACTCTGGGGATTTGTATTAAACTCCTTCAATAATTTCATGCTTATCCCATCCCGGTCCTTTTATAAAGTAAAGTCCACATAATATAAAAGAATTTCCAGTTACCAGCGTGGATTATCGAGGATCTCGTATCCTTTTTTTCCCTCGACCACGATTTTGGCAAATCCCCTCTCTGCAATGCTCCCGTAATCATGTCCCGCATCTCCTGGATATATGGCTAAAAATGCAAAATCCTCTTTGCCCGTATTTATGCTTCTGTGGGCGTAGAATGGGGGCACGTATATTACATCGCCCCTCTCCATTTCAAACCACTGCACCTCATCATCCCTCTGCATCAGGAGCAGGCCTCTGCCCTTCAGGGCAATGTAAAGTTCTGCCCTATCCCTTTTGCTGTGATAATGGCCCTTGGTCATAAAGTACTCTTTCCCCACCTTTCCAGGATGAAGAACTGTTATGGCGTAACTCAACTCCCCCTCATTCTCGTGGGGAACGGCATATACCTCGTAGATAACTGGGTCTTCGCTCTTTATCATATCTTCAAGGGCCTCCGAATCCTGATAGAATCCCCGCATGTCGCTGGCCCTGCGGGTCACGATGTCCTCGTACCTCTCCAGTTTGGCAAGGTTGAAGTCGATCCTGTTCTTGAGCATAAAATAAGAATGTGGGGAAAGGATATAAATTTGCCCCTAATCGAGTATTTCCTCGGGGGCACCTGCCAGTTTTATTAGAGCCTCTGTTTCTGCAAAGTGAAGTTTTCCCGGAATTACGAGGGTGTGCAGTGGGGGACCAAAATCCTCCTTTACGAGATCCTTAATTTTCCCCGCTCGAACAAACGCATCCTCGGAACCTGCACGAGCAACGACTGCGATTATCGTATCTTCCAAGATTACTCCCTCTCCCCTCATTTTTTCCATTTCAAGGAGGATCTGCATGGCCTCATTTGCACTCATTGGCCTAGGATTTATGTCCAAGAGCACGAGGGTGTGCAGTCCCATTCTGATGTTCTCCTTTATGTGATCGTAAACGCTGGTTGGAAAGAAATTCTCCTGGGGGAATGGAATGGATACCGTGCGCCCGAACTTGTAATTCTGCAATCCCAGGAGCCCGGGAGCGGCCGATATTATTGATGCGTTATGCACAATCCTCGTTTCTATACCCCTCTCCTGTGCCATTATTCTTAGAGCCACATGGGTGGTGGCAATCATGGGATCTCCTGCAACGAGAAGAACAACCTTCTTATTTTTAGCCTCCTTCATAATTATTTCTCCATTCTCAACCTCGTTTCTGCCAAGGAGCGTTATTCTCTTTCCGTAGAACCTTTCAAGGTCCTCAATCCCCGCATTTATGAGTTTTGAGGTGTAGAACTCTGCAAATACCAAATCCGCATCCTCAATTGCCCTCTTTCCCCGGAGAGTTATGTCCTCCACGCCTCCCAGTCCGAGACCTACGAATGTGAGCATGGGAGCATATGGCATCCCTATTTTAAATCTTCTCGCATCTCTCTATCTCTTCAAAAATTTCCCTCTTGAATTGGGCGAATCTTTTGTCAATCCTTATGGAGGCTGCGATGATCATCGCCGCGCCTAGGATTATCATTCCGAGGCGCCAGAGCCCGGGGAAATAGGGATTCCCAACACCAAGGGCAATAAGGATGAGCCCGAGAATGAGCAGCAGTGGATCCCAGCCCCATATTCCATATTTATCGCTGGTGAGAAGCCGGAGAGATGTCAAATACTCCACGCGATCCTTCAAATTCCCATCCCCCATACTCATAAGATTTCTCCGCCGTATTTAAATGTTCGTGCTTTCCACACACCTTGAGGTTGAGTTTAAACGAGAGAATAAAGAGGACTGCGAAGGAATGCGCATTTTTCGAGTTTCCACACCACATGGTTGATTTTAAACGAAAAGAAAAATATACCCGAGTATGCACGCTTTTGGAGGTTTCCACACCACATGGTTGATTTTAAACCGAATTTACAGATATAGAAATACACGCATTCTATAAAAATATTCTCATGGGTGAATTTTGTCAGGACGGAGATAATGCATCTTCTTTAAATACTCCTGACGCAAAATAAGAGAAAATTATAAAAAATTTTTATGGAAAAAAATTGAAAGGAAATATCGTTAAAAACCCATTTTGCACGAAATAGGTTTTATTGATTGTATTTTAAAAATTCAGTTTTATTTCAAAAATCATATTTTACTTTAAATACTCCCGACGCAAAAATCTAATTAAGGATGAAAAACATACCAATATGCCCCGATGATGAGTTCAGCCTTAACTGATGATGATGAGAGACGGGCGGGCTGAGGGGTATCATTTTCAAAAATTAAAATCTAAATGGATTTTGATGTGCAATCCTTTTTAAGGGATTGGAATGAGAGAGATATGATGGCCGTGGCTATGAACATCGAAATTTCGGAAGAGAGAGGCGTGGATATGATTTCTCTTCTCTCTAGAGCATTTCTCCGCGCGGGAGGGTTTACCAGGGTGGCCCTGGCCCGGGCCCTGCTTATTCTTATGGATCAGTCCTTCAGGATTATTTCGTAGGTAACCTCGCAACCGCTTCTTTTCAGCATCGCACTGACAGGGCAGTAGCGATTCTGCGAGAGTTCCACAGCCTTCTTTGCCTTCTCGTAGTCCACGCCCCAGAATATGTACTTTATGTGAACCTTTGTGTAAACCTTGGGATGCTCCTGGGCCCTCTCGCTCTCAATCTCAATCTCAAATCTTCTTGGCTCGTTTCTCATCTTCCTCAAAATTGCCACCACGTCCATGCCCGTGCAGCCCCCAAGGCTCATCAGAAAGGCCTCCATGGGTGCAGGCCCCTTCTGCTCACCAAGATATTCGGATTCCAGGACTATGCTATGGGTATCCGTCTCTCCCACGAATCTCATTCCCTCAATATGTCTCATCACTATCTTTGCCATGGGGTCCCGTATGCTGCACGTGCTAAAAAATTTTGTTGAAAAATATTTGTATTGGCACAACTTATGGTTCACCATGCGTCTCTCCTCGTCCAACAATCCCCAGGATAGCAGGGGTATGCAGTACCATATCCAATGCAGGCCCGGAGATGTGGCAAGGTACGTTCTTCTTCCGGGAGATCCGGAGCGTGTGGATGTGATCTCCTCCCTCTGGGATGAGAGGAGAGAGGTAGCATACCATAGGGAATTTAAAACCCATACCGGAAGGTATAAGGGCGTGGATATCTCGGCAACCTCCACGGGCATAGGTTCTCCTTCAGCAATCATAGCCCTTGAAGAACTTGCAAGAATTGGAGCGGATACATTCATTCGTGTGGGCTCCACGGGGGCAATTCAGCCAAATATAGATGTGGGGGACATAATCATATCATCCTCCGCAGTTCGTCTTGAGGGTACAAGCAAAGAATATGTGCGTGCCGAGTATCCTGCCAGTGCGGATTATGAGGTTCTCCTCGCCCTGATAGAGGCGGCAGAGAGCCTTGGTTTCAGGTACCATGTGGGAATAACTGCCAGCACAGATTCATTCTATCTTGGGCAGAGCAGGCCCGGATTTAAGGGATACGAGCAATCCTTCTCAAGGAGCATAATCGATGATCTGCGCAGAGCGAATGTTCTGAACTTTGAGATGGAGGCCGCCTCAATATTCACTGTGGCAAACATATATGGCCTTCGCGCTGGAAGTGTTGCCATCGTGTTTGCGAATCGCATAACCGATGAATTTGAGGTCGTCCCTCAGGAGCCCGTGGCAAAGGTGGCAAACGAGGCCGTAAGGATTCTCAATGAATGGGACCAACTCAAGGAACGCAGGGGAAAGAAGCACTTTTATCCATCACTGGTGGGTAGATGAGCCCCTACCTCTACATCTTTTTGATATCCATGCTACCCTTTGCTGAACTTCGGGGCGCTATCCCCCTTGGAATTTACTGGGGCCTCTCTCCTCTGTTCGTTTTCATAATTTCCATAATTGGGAATATGATACCCGTGCCCCTCATTCTCCTCTTCCTGGAGGGGATTGAAGGGTACCTGAGAAAGAGTGAAAAAATAGCCCGTGCATTGGACTGGATCTTTGAGAGAACCTACAGAAAGGCGGATAGAAAGGTCCGCCGCTGGGAGTACCTTGCCCTCATATTCTTCGTTGCCGTACCGCTCCCGGGAACGGGGGCGTGGACTGGGAGTCTCATAGCCTACCTTTTCAAGTTTGATGTGAAGAAATCCATGTTGGCAATTTTTGTGGGAGTTTTAATAGCAGGTGTTGTGGTTTTGATTGCCTCCCTGGGTCTCTTTGCCTCCCTTTGATATGGAAATTCGTATATAGGGGTTTGAATATTCCTCTACTATGTTCGAAAAAACGGTTGTTGATGAAAACTATGTGAGGATTCCAAGGGATAAACTCTTTGATTTCGTTGTGGAAATTTTCAAGCGCCTTGATGTGCCCGAGGAGGATGCTAAGATCGTGGCCGATAATCTCATAATGGCCGATATGCGCGGCATTGAGAGCCATGGTGTTCAGAGGTTGAAGAGGTACGTTGATGGTATAAGGGTTGGAGCGGTGAACGTGCATCCAAATATAAAGATTGTTAAGGAGAGCCCTGTATTTGCCGTGCTTGACGGTGATGAATGCCTTGGTCAGGTGGTGGCCCACAGGGCCATGAAACTAGCCATTGAGAAGGCCAAGAAGGTTGGAGTGGGCATTGTAGGTGTCAAGAACAGCAACCACTACGGAATAGCAGGATACTATCCTCTCATGGCAGCGAGGGAGGGACTCATTGGGGTGAGCATGACAACCTCTCGCCCTTTGGTTGCGCATACGGGTGCAATGGAGAAGTTTATGGGCACAAGTCCTATTGCCGTGGCTGCACCTGTGGATGGCGAGAATCCCTTCCTCCTTGATATGGCCACAAGCGTTGTGCCCAGCGGTAAGGTTGAGGTGTACCGCAGGAAGAACAAGCCCGTGCCAGGAGAGTGGGCCATAAGCACCGAGACCGGAGAGATAATACACGATCCAAACGAGATTCTGAGTCCCCGTGGCACCATCTTGCCCCTAGGAGGGCTCGGCGAGTTGAGCGGTGGACACAAGGGCTATGGACTGGGAGCCATAGTGGATATATTTGCAGGCATCCTCAACGGTGCAACCTGGAGCAAGCATGTTGGGGGCACAAGCGATAAGCACAGCGATGTGGGGCACTTCTTTATGGCCATAGACCCTGGTGCCTTCGGGGATGCCGATGAGTTCAAGAAAAATATGAAGAAGTATCTTGATGAACTTCGCAACGCAAAGAAGCATCCAAAATTCGAGCGCATATGGGTTCATGGCGAGAAAGGTTTCTTGACCTACGAAACGAGATTGAAGATTGGAGTTCCAATATACAAGAAGGTACTTGACGAGATGAACGCGATTGCGGAAGAATTGGGAGTTCCCAAACTTCCCTGAATTTTTATTTTTTTAAAATCTCAGATGTGGGTGCTCCTTCCCTCTCCTTATTGCCTCCAATATATCGTCCCCATTTTCCCTGCTCCAGAATCTTCGCACCGTGGTATATATTCCACCGCGGTTGTTCACGTAGAGTTCCACATAAACCCATCTCGGCTCCACGGCTTTTTTGAAATCTTCAAGAATTTTGTTTGCAAGATGCTCGTGCCATATCCCGTAGTTACGGTATGCCAGAAGATACATTTTCAGGGATTTCAATTCGGGCAGTTTTTTATCCGGTTCGTACACTATGCGAAGAATGTAGTAATCAGGTAATCCCGTTTGAGGACACACAGCACTTAACTCCGGATAAACGTACTCCACCGCCTCCCGTGTATTTGGATATTCGTATTCTGCAGTTTCAATTTCTGGGAACTCCATGGCTGAGGTTATGGCTTTTACATTTTAAGTTTTTCTAAACTTTAAGGGATTCACAGTCATCTATCTTCCCTGTGATTATGCGATGCAGGGTGAATATGAATGTGAGCACCCAGAATATAGCCAGGATGATGTACATGAACCAGTTGAAGTATATGAGCAGAGAGTAGTTCTTGTACTGCTGGTAGTAATAGGATGCAACTATGAAGGCGCCAAGGGGGAATGTGAAGGCCCACCACGCGCTCTTATAGGGCAGAGAAATTCTCTTTGCATAGTATATTGTGGTTGTCAATGAGAGCACGAACCACCAAACCCCGTAGCCCCAGAACAGAGAGGCGAAGAAAACTCCTATGCTCTGAAATTCTGTTGATATTGGGGGCGATAGAAGTGCAGTTATGGCCGCTCCAATTGGTCCAAGGTTGATCCAGAACATTGGCATCGTTGCTGATTGGAGCGGGGCTGAGATTATGTATCTCAATAGCCATATTGTCTGGAGCCCTATGTACATGAAGAATGCCACTCCAAACGTGAAGTCAAAAATTATGTTTATGGACTGCAAACTCAAATCTGAGAGGTAGGGTATTGCTGCCCTCCCTGCACCCAGGACGAGAAATAGGCCTGTTGTTTTTATGAATATTGAAGGGTTTATGTGCTCAAGTTTTATGCTTCTGTTGAAAAACACGAAGAACATGTAGAGGAAATTGTCCAGGATGACCTCAATGGTACCTGCAATCCAGAATGCAAGCCCTATCTCCGGCATTTTTTCAATGATGAAGAAATTTGTGGATAGAACAAGCATTCCCACCCCAAAGGTCACGTAGAAATTTGACCTAAGTGGATGCTGAAAATCTGCAAGGGCATCTTTTGGATATATGATCCATCTGGCCACCCAGGGAATCAGTATGGCTATAAACATAAGTACGTTTATGCTAACTATAATCTTTGATAGAAGAACCATCGCTTCGTTTCCATCTGCCAGAAAATAGGTTGAAGTTGCGAACACGCCGGTTCCCATAACCGCCGAAAACCACGCCGGTGAGAAGCATCTGAGTTTGCTGTTTTCCTCTCTCACAGGGGGTAATTTGAATAAACTATTTAGAGTATTGTCCTCAAAATGTTTATAATATATCTGGCATTTACAATTGCGTGGTTAGCATGTACATCTCTCATATTGATGATGTGAAGAAGGAAAAAGTGCACATGGTTGGAATGGACGGCACAGAAACAAAGGATGTGTGGATTCAATGGCTCATAAGAGAGGAGCAGGGAGCCGAGAATTACGCGTTGAGGTTATTTACCATGGGTCCGGGAGGAATAATTCCAAAGCATCAGCATCCCTGGGAGCACGAGATATTTGTGCTTGAGGGCGAGGGCATAATAGGTGCGGGAGAGAAGGAGGTAAAGGTTCACCCAGGAAATTTTCTGTACATAGAGCCCGATGTGCCCCACTGGTACAGAAATGAAAGTGCAAAAGAATTTAAATTTCTCTGCATAATACCCATAAGAAAATGAAAGGATTGAAAAGAAAAAAGGCCCCAAGTGACGAGGCTCTACTCTCCCTTTTGCTGAACGAGATACTGGACGAGCGGGCAAGGAGCATCTGGGAGAAAATAAAGGATATGTGATCAGGCCCTGTAGCCCAGGCATATGTCTGCCAGATTCGTTCCCGTGTGGCCGGTTACTATCAGATCAGCCAATTTTTTTAGAATCTCGTAGGAGTTGTGCTCCAAAAGCATCTCCTCTTGGTTCACACCCATATTTTTGATTCTTTTTAATGTGCTCCCATCAACTATGCCCCCGGCGGCATCTGTTGGACCATCAATGCCATCTGTGCCCATGCAGATGAATCCTGCATTTTCTCCATCTATCTCCCTTGCCAGATAGAGGACCAGTTCCTGATTTCTACCGCCTTTACCTTTGGCCGTGACCTTCACCACGGTCTCTCCGCCCCAGATTGTTATTCCATCACCCATGTCTTTTGCGATGATCTTTGCCATTTCCCTGGGCTCTCCTCTGAGAATTATGTTGGAGATTCTTGCCTTCAAGTCCATTTTTTCCGCAATATTCTTTGCCTTTACCAGTGCATACCTGTTATCCGCAATAACAAGGTTCTCACAATCACCATACTCTCCATATGTGGGGCCTGAACCCACAAATTCTGGGGAACCGACAACATCGGATATTATTATGGAGATACACTTTGCAGGGTCCACGAATTTCAGGAATTTTCCACCCTTCACGCTTGATAGGGAGGTGCGAAGTTTGTTTAGTTCAATTATGTCCATTCCACTCAACATTGCACCCTTAACAATTTCATTCTCCTCTTCCAAACTCATCCCATCCCTTGGAATTTCAAAGAGAGAGGAGGCCCCTCCTGAAACAAGCACGATCACGAGGTCATTCTCACCAGCGCTCTTGACAAGATTCACTATTTCCCTGGAGGCTTTGATAGTCCCCGTATCTGGGAGGGGGTGAGATGCCACATTCACCTTGATTTTTTCCAATTTTGCACCATACGGGCTGTTTATAATTCCTGCGCAAATTCTCTCTCCCAGAATTTTCTCCATGGCACGGGCCATTGGCACCGCGGCTTTGCCAAACCCAACGATAAAAATACGCCGAAAATTCAGAGGTATTTCTTTTTCCATGATGAAGAGTGAGTTGCCCTCGATTCTTACGTTCTCCTCTACGATTTTATCTGCTCTGATCTCTTCAAGCAGTGAATCTGCAAGGGAGAGCAGAATTTCCCTCACATCTCTGTTCCCATGCTCAATCAACAATTCTTTGTTCTTTATCACGGATCCTCATGCCATCAAAATTTTAAAATTGATGCAATATTTCAAAAAAAATTGAAATACTTTCAATGCATTATCCCCCATGGTGGTAAAAATGGGTGATAAAAAATTCGATTACTGGTTTGGAGTTCCGCGTAAGGAAATAAGATGGTATCCCAAGATAGACCCCGCTGTGTGCATAGGATGTGGATTATGCGCCGTGGTGTGTGGCAGGGGAGTTTATGCCTACGATCTGGTAAGTGGAAAGCCCATTGTTGTGAAACCCTATAATTGCCTTGTTGGGTGCCAGACCTGCGCCAATCTGTGTCCTGTTGGTGCCATAGAGTTTCCCCCTCCAGAGGTTGCCCAGAAGGCGGCCAAGGAGTACAAAATATTCATCAAGGTTAAGGAAATGCTTCGGGATAAGTTTGCAAACCAGTTGATAGAAACAGCCAAGGAGTATCAGGAGGAAATGGCAAAACAGCAAAATCGGATGGAGAAGGTTGAAAGTTCATAGTTCCTTACATATCTCCCTGTAATATTTTTTGCCCAGTTTTGTGAGTGAGTATATTACGTAGTTTCCCTCCTTCCTTCCTGATATCAGGTTTGCCCTCTTCATTATGGATAGATGGTATGATAATTTGGAGTAGGTTAGGTTCACAACATCCTTTATCAGACACACGCAGGATCTCTGCTCACCAAGAAAGCATAGAATTTTGAGGCGAATGGGATCTCCAAGGGCCGCATGCAGTTTTGCTTTTTTGTTTAGATTTTCCCTTGAAGGTATGTTTTTCAGTACACTCTCCAACCCTCCCTTTTTATCAAGCGACTCCTTTAGCCATTGGGGAACATTTTTTGGCATTGTAATACAAAATGATTGAGATTATTTTAACTTTGTGCATTTTTGCACGGTAAAAAAGGGTGAGAGAGGTTAAGTGGGAGTGGCATTCTTCTTCCCATAGAAGTTTTTCAAGCGCTTGGATATGAACTGTATGTATGAGACCATGAAGGGCACCTGTACGAGAACGCCTCCGATTGCAACGCTCATCGCTGCCGTGGGGCCGTAGAGCATGAATGCCAGGGCCATGGCGATGGACTCGTTCTTTGCCACGGATGTCACCGTTAGAGACGCACTGTCCGAATAGTTGAATCTGAACAGTCTGGGAACTAAAATGGCTATAAGCATCATCACTGCGAAGAACACTATGGAAATCACCACAACGAATGCGAGCACGTGCCAGTACGTTATGATATTTCTGCCGTTTATCACGAACAGGAAGAATATCATAAACAGCACGCCCAGAAAGGAGAACCCTTCAAAGGAGGGCACGATTTTCAGGTATTTCTCCTCGCCCATTTTTCTTTTCAGCGCAATCCGGGTAATCCAGCCGAGGAACATGGGTATGAGAATGACCAGGGCAATCTGGCGCATCATGAATGCCAGGGGTACTGGCACGCTTCTGCCCATGAACGCGGTTGCCCACAGGGGCACTGCCACTATTGTGAGGAGATAACTTATGGATATTATTCCCAGCGTGAGTTCCACATTACCACCCACGAATGCCGTGGCTGCAGTATTCATGGCCGAACAGGGGCTTATACCCACGAGAAGAAGTCCCGCGCCAACCCGGGGATTGGAGGATAGGAGAAGAATCACGAAGGACCCGATGATGAGTGGTGATACGAAGAAGTTGAGAAGAAGCGAGGTGCCGATCCTCTTTGGTCTTTTGAATATTTCCTTCAACTCTCCAAGTTTCAGGTCAATCATCATAGGGTACAGCATCCAGAAAAGCCCTATTATAATGGTGAATTCCAATTTCTTTGCCAGAGCGGGAGGAGTGAAGTACCCCGCAACTATGCCGAGAATCATCGCTATGCCCACTGGAAGGGCTATGTGGCTAACCATCCATCTGGTTATTCTTATGAATCTCTCAAGCGCCATTTTACTTCCTCCTTACCAGAAGAACTGGAATGCAGGAATAGTGGATCACATTTTCAGCCACGCTCCCAACAAAGGCCTCCCTAAGTGCACTGTATCCGTGGGTTCCCATCACTATGAGGGATACCTCTTCTTTTTCCGCCAAATGCACAATCTCCTTTGAAGGGTTGCCTATTTTTACCACCGTTTTAACATTCAGGCCCGCCTCTTCAAGCGCCTTCACTGCGGGCTGCATTCTTTCCCTTGCTCTGCTGATTGCTCTCTTTTCTGTCTCTTCCTCGCATTCCTTCACATTCTCGTGTTTGAATAGGCACCCTTCAACCATGGCCTCCATGTCCCTTTCGTCTATTACGTGCAGTACGATAACCTCTTCCGTGCCTGCCTCTTTCAATTTCTTCACGTATCTCAGAGCATTTTCTGACACTTCGCTAAAGTCCGTCGGAAACAGTATTTTTCTGAACATTTTAATCACCTTTTAGGTGCACCTAATTCAATTTTTTTTGAAGCATGGGGGCTTTGTATTAAAATTTTTCTTAAATAAAAAAAAGAGGTTAGTGTTTTTTCTTTTTCCAGAATTCCGCGATCCTTTTCCACATTTTCACGTAGCCCACCAGGAAGGGTATCTGAATGATGGGGGTCACGGCAGGTGCTATGGCCATCAAACCAACACCTGCGCTTACCGCAATTGCCATCGCCGTACCCTCGTTCTTCCCCACGGAGGGGAATGTTATGGCCATATGATCCTCGTACCTTATTCCCAGTGCCCTGTTCAAATAGGTCAGGAGGCCAAGGGAAATGAGGTAGTATAGTATCAGGGGAATCAGGGCAACGAGAACCATCTCTGGCTTCTTTGCTATTAGTTTTGCCTTCTCCATGAATATGAGGAAAACTATGAGGTACATTCCAATGAGGGAAATGGAAGGAAACAGGGGTTTTAGTTTCAGAAATCCCTCGGTTCCACGGGATTTCAATAGGTAGGCCCTCGTTATTATTCCGAAGAACATCGGCACGAATACCACCTCAATTATCGTTATTATCAGGAGCATCGTTGGCACGGAGATGTGCGAGGAGGATGCGTAAATCCAGAGCCATCCAGGCACTGTTATTATTGCCAGAATGAAACTGAAAGCCACGATTATCGTTGCCAGTTCAAGGTTACCCTCAGATAAGCCGGTGTATGCGATGCTCATTGACGAGCAGGGAACCACCATGGCGAGCATCAGACCCAGGGCGAGTTGCGGATTCAGGGGATATGCCAGGGAAACAAGGTATATGAGAAACCACATAAGAACAGGGGCTATGATCAAACCCATGGTGAGTCCTATGGCGAGTTGCTTGCCCTGCTTCATCGAATTTTTCAATTCTCCGAGGCGCAGGTTAACCATCATCGGGTAAATCATGGATATGACAACTGCCAGATTGAGCCAGTGAAAAACCTCTCTGTATTTTTTCACGTCCATATGCATTCCGATGATGAAGCCAAGAATCATTGAGATGGTGACATAAACCGGAAGAAACTTGTCAAGGTGATTTTTCAGGCGAAGATAGTCCATCTCACTCGCCCCTGTGGGTTTTTATCACCAGCACAGGTTTCTTTGTTTTTTTGAGCACACGCATTGTCGTTGAGCCGAAGAGTTCGTGGGAGTATCCGAGTTTGCCGTGGGATGGGAGGAGGATGAGCGATACATTCTCCTCATCTGCCACCCTCACAATCTCCTCGTATGGTATGCCAACACGCACCACAATCTTTATGCTTTCCGCATTGAGCATGTTTTTTATTTTCTCCCTGTGCTCCTCCATTTTCTTAAGCGTTTCTTCCTTGATTTTATGCAAAACATCCCTTATTTCGTTTTCCTCTCTCTTGTAGAGAAAGGAGTATCCATTGAGCAATTCCTCCACAACTCCCTCGTCTATGACATGCAGGTATATGCACTCCTTCACGGGCACTTCGTTCTCCTTCTCAAATCTTTCAATGGCCCTTCTTGCTCCTTCGCTAAAGTCTGTCGGAAACAGTATTTTTCTAAACATGCACATCACTCCTTTATTATTTCAATTTTTTTTGAAATACTGGAACCCATCATCTTATTTAATTCTTTGCTTGTCAGAAACCCTCTATTGCACGGGCTCGTATGGAAATGTTTATATTTGTTATGATAATTATCATAACTATGAGAGATTTGACAAAAACAAAGGCATACAAGACACTTCGCAACCTGTTGATTCACTGGGGATTCACAAATATGGAGGCGTCCATATACGCACTCCTCGCTCTATACCAGAAGCCAATGGGTGCCAGGGAAATTGCCGGCAAGTTGAACAGGGCCTATTCCTCGGTGGTCAATGAACTAAACAAACTGCTGCGCTATGGGCTCGTGGAGAGAAGCAAGGGGGATCGCTGTTACAATTACTCAGCAATGGTGGATCTTATAGGAATCATTCACATGGAAAGAAGGAAACTGATAGGAATGCTATCGGACATAAGGAACTCCCTCGAAAGCATGGGGAAGGAGAGGTATGATGAGTTTATAAATCATCTGGAGGAGGCGCTGGATTATCTGGGAAAACTTGAAAAGGAGGTGTGAAAATGGGAAACTATATGGATGAAGGAGAGATAATCGACTACCTGCACAGGGTGATGGATCATAAATTCACCAAGTTCATACTGAAGGAGATGACAGAGGTAAAAAAATTGGAGCACTCATTTGCCATCTATGCGGGGGTAGAAAAACCCCGCGGCGTAAGGGATAGGATGCACGCTAAAATTGTGGGTGAGGCCCTTGAAAAGGGTGCTGAAAAATTTGGGGCAAAACCCGAAGCAATAAAGGATTTCTTAAAGGATCCCTATATGCGTAAGGGTTTTGCGGTCATAATAAGAAGCGTTGCAGAATATGGGATCACAAAACCGCAGAGGCTGATAGCCCCGTTTATGGTGGTGTGGAACTTCACAAAGCAGTGCAATCTCAAATGCAAGCACTGCTATGCAAATGCCACTCCGTATCCCGCACCGGATGAGTTGACCCTCGAGGAGAAGTTGCAGGTTGTGGACCAGCTTGATGAGGCTGGTGTGGCAGCCATATCATTCTCCGGTGGAGAGCCCTTGACAAATAAGGATTTTCTAAAAGTGGCGAGATACGCTGCCTCAAAGGGCTTTTATCTTTCCATAGCCACCAATGGCACCTTGATTTCAGAGAAGATGGCCCAGAAGCTGAAAGAGGTGGGAATAAGGTATGCAGAAATAAGCCTTGATGGGCCCACTCCTGAAATACACGATGAGTTCAGAGGGGTGAAGGGGGCTTTCAAGGCGACGATTCGCGGGATAAAGAATGCCAAGGCTGCCGGACTGGAGGTTGGAATAGCAACAACTGCGACGCATGAGAATCTTGACAGCATCCCAGAGATAATCAAACTGGCCAGAGAGTTGAAGGTGGACAGGGTCATCGTTTTCAATTTCATACCCACGGGGAGGGGAAAGAACATAATACGTGAGGATTTAACCCCCCAGGAGAGGGAGGAACTTATGAATTACCTTTATCAGGAATGGCAGAAGGGGGATCTGCAAATATTCTCCACGTGTCCAGCGTACTCCCGTATCTCCCTCACTGCCATGGAAAGTGAAGGTGGCTCCAAGGTTTCCCCAACCCACTTTGCCGAGATGGAACTACCCGCTGAATTTGGTGGTGCTGCAAAGGCTCTCACCGAATTCATAGGTGGATGCGGTGCTGGCCGCATTTACTGCTCAATAGAGCACAATGGGGACATACAACCATGCGTGTTCCTTCCAATTAAGGTGGGCAATGTTCTGAAGGATGGATTTGCAAATGTGTGGAGGAATAGCGAGGTATTCAACAAACTCAGGGACAGGGATGCTGAAAACTACGCTTGCCATACCTGCCCGTTCAGGTACGTGTGCGGGGGATGCCGTGCAAGAGCATATGCGTATTATGGAGACATACTCGCCCCAGATCCCGGGTGTGTGCTGATGGAGGAGGAATGGAGCAAACTTGCCCAGAAGTACGATCTTAAAATGGACGATCTGAAGATAGAATACGCTGCAAAGAATATGGAACTGGCCAAGTGAGGCGATATTTATGAGGATTCTTCTGATCTCTCCGCCCACCATTAGTGCAATCAAGGCCATCGTTGGCACCACCGGGCCACCACTGGGACTGGCCTACCTGGCTTCAATGGTTCGTGATGAGCATGATGTTAGGATAGTGGATTCCCTGGCCGAGGATTACAGTTACGATGATGTGAAAAGAATTCTGAAGAGTTACGACCCGGATATTGTGGGTATAACTGCCACCACCTCAATGATTCCAGATGCCTACATTGTGGCGAGGATGGCAAAGGAGCACAACGAAAACGTTAAGGTCGTTATGGGTGGGCCCCATGTTACCTTCGTGCCTGAAATGACAATTAAGGAATGTCCCTGCATAGATTACATTGTGCGTGGTGAGGGTGAGATAACATTCAAGGAACTCGTTGATTCCATTGCGTGTAAAAGGGATGTTTCCAGCATCCCCGGCTTGAGTTTGAATATGGGCGGCAAGGTGAAGAATAACCTTCCCCGGCCATTGATAAGGGATGTGGACACGATACCCATGCCATCCTACGATTTGCTTCCCATGGACAAGTATCAGGCGGATGGTGTGAGGTTCGGCACTGTTATGACCAGCAGGGGATGTCCTTTTAACTGTGCATTTTGCTCCTCCTCTTTGCAATTCGGTAAGAGATGGCGTGGCCACAGTGATGCCAGGGTAATAGAGGAACTCAAAATCCTGAGATATGAGTACGGAATAAGAGAAATAGAGTTTCTGGACGACACATTCACCTTGAACAGGCCCAGGGCCATAAGGATCACCAAGAGAATAATTGAGGAAGGTCTGGATATATCCTGGACCGCATCCTCCCGCGTTGATCTGTTCACCGATGAGGTGGCAGAAGCGCTTAAGAGGGGAGGATGCCACACCGTTTATTTTGGCATAGAGTCTGGATCCCAAAAGACGCTGGATTTCATAGGCAAAAGGATAACTCCTGAGCAATCCCTGGCTGCTGTGAGAAAGGCAAAGAAGCATAAACTTCACGCTCTTGGGGCATTCATAATTGGATTTCCCTATGAAACCAAGGAGGATGTGAAAAAGACAATAAAATTCTCAAAGAAGGTTGGTGTGGATTATGCCCAATTCACGGTGGCAACGCCCTATCCCGGAACGAGGCTCTGGAACCTTGGGCTGGCCAACAAGTGGATTCTCACATTTAATTGGCGCAAGTACACAACCCTTGATCCAATTATGAAGTTGAAACACTTCACCACGGCGCAAATAAGCAGGATGCTGCAGTGGGCCTACATATCCTTCTATCTCAGACCCGTGTATCTCCTCAAGGACCTAGTTCTCCAGAAGGGCTTCATCTTCAAGAGGGCCATACCAAACGCCATAAAGGTGGCAAGGCAGGGTCTTCTCTCAAGATCTTAATGTTGGTGGCCAAAATCCCCCTTCTCCTTCCAGTTTTTCTCCACTTCAATCTTTCCTTCGATGAACGCTTGCACAACATCGCCCACGCGGCCGTAGGCACCCAGAATTACCCTGATTCCTAGTTGATTGAAAAAATCCACCGCACGCTGGCCCATTCCGTATGCTATCACTATCTCTCCACCATTTTCCTTTATGAATAAGGGAATATCTCCTGGCCCGTGTTCCTCGAAGGGTGTGGCCACGGATTTCACATTTTTTATCTCTCCATTCTCCACGTGCACGAATGTGTAGTAGGGGGTGCGTCCGAAATGCATGCTCACCTCGCTGTCCAGACCTTCAGATCCCGTGCTGGGAATTGCAATAATCATATGTGGGAAATTCATGCGCTCCACATAAACCTTTTCCGAAAAGGATTTAAAGATAATTTGAAATACTTTTTCGGCATGCCGAAAGACATGTACGATGAAATCTTCACTCCGATTAAAATAGGAAAGGTTGAGGTTCCAAACAGGGCCATATTTCCGCCCATATCCACCAATTTCGCCCGCGATGATGGTCATCTAACTGATTTGTTCATCAGGCATTACGAGCGCCGTGCCCGTGGCGAGGTTGGATTAATAATCGTGGAAAACTCCTGCATCTCCTTCCCGGAGGGAAAGCACGGGGCCTACGAGCCACGCATAGATTCCTGGGAGTTTTACGAGGACTGGCACGAAATCGCCAAAAGGTTGAAGAAATATGAATCTCGAATCTCTGTTGAGCTCACCCACGAGGGCTGGAAAAAGAGGGGCGTGGATTTTCTGAGCGAGGAGAAAATATGGGGAATAATAGAGCATTACGGCACGGCAGCCGAAATTGCCTGCAAGGCGGGATTTGATATGGTTGAGGTGCAGGGTGCCCACGGACTCATAGTGAATCAATTTTTATCCCCGCTCACGAACAATCGTGATGATGACTGGCGCACCCCCGAGAAATTCGCCATAGAAATAAGAAAGGAAATAGCAAAGCGTTGCGGTGGTGATTTTCCCGTGACCATACGCCTAGCGGTGGATGATTTCAAGGAAGGAGGCATAACCCTTGAAGAGGGGAGCAGAATTGCGAAGGTTCTGCAGGACCATTATGACATGATTCAGGCGGACATAGGATTGGGCCCGAAGGAATTGCGCCTTGAGCCGATGCCGTTCCAGCAGGCGTGGCGCGCTTATCTTGCAGAAAGGATTCGTCCCCTCAGGGTGCCTGTGGCCGCGGTTGGCATGATAAGGGAGCCGCAGGTGGCTGTGGATGTGCTTCGCACAAAGGCGGATATGATTGTTCTGGGCCGCACATTAATTGCGGATCCTGACTGGCTCGTGAAGGTCAAGGAGGGAAGAGAAAAAGAAATAAGAAAATGCATAGGTTGCAGCGAGTGCATAAAGGCCCGGCACGATGAGGATACGAGGATAAGATGCGGTGCCAATCCGCAGGTTGGAATGGAAATAGAGATAGAACCCGCCAGGGAAAGAAAAAGAGTGGTGATTGTTGGTGGTGGCCCTGCAGGACTGGAAGCTGCGAGAATTGCGGCAATGCGCGGGCACGAGGTTCATCTCTTCTACGATGAATTTGGAGGCACGCTGAACCTTGCAGCAATGCCGCCGGGTAAGGAGAAGATAAAATGGATGATTGAGTATTACCGTGAGGAACTGAAAAAATACGAAATAAAAATGTACCACAAGCGCGCGTTGAAGCAGGATGTTCTTTCTCTCGCTCCTGATGTGGTTCTCATTGCAACAGGCTCTCGCCCGATCGTACCCTGCCCGCCCGTTCGCAATTTTGTGTATCTCTACGATGATGTTCTGCGTGGCGATGTGAAGTTCCACGGAAAGAGAATTGCGGTTGGGGGTGGTGGCCTCGTGGGCTGTGAGACCGCAAATCTTCTAGCTGAGGATAATGAGGTAACGATAATTGAGATGCTTCCAGAGATTGCGATGGGTATGGAGACCCTTTCTCGTAGATATCTCCTCCACGAACTCAAGGAAAAGGGAGTGAAAATTCTCATCTCAACCAAGATAGTGGATGTATCACGGGATGGGAGGATAATAGTTGAGCGAGATGGCGAGCAGTTTGTGCTTGAAGCTGATGCTCTGGTGGCTGCATTTGGCTCTCGTCCATTTGTGCCATTCTCGCTGGAAAATATTCCCACGGTCATTCTTGGAGATGCAAAGAGCGTTCGGAACATTTATTCTGCTGTGCACGAGGGTTTTGAGGCGGCTATGAGAATATAAATTTTCTGAATTCATCTTTTTTCTTATCTAAAGAGGGGATGGATGAAGATGATCCACCCTGTTCTATACTTCCTGGAAACTTTTTTAAAACAGCCGAAAACTCTTCTGGAAAAGGAAATAAGGCCTCTAAAACATATGGCGGAATCTATTGTAGCCAAGAGTAAAGATGATGAGTTTAACTACAAGATGAAGGAACTCCTGGATAATCTGTCCAAACTGGAGTGTGTTTTGGAGCACATAATAGATATAGAAACGGAGGTTGAGTGTACCAACAGATAGACCCTCTTTTGCCTGGATTTTTGTATTAATGTTGGGAATCTGAAAGGAAATAAAAATTTCTTTCGAAAGTTTTATATAGGACGCCCGCTACGCATAGGCACAGAGTATTTATATGGGTGATATGATGGCAAGGAGACCTAAGGAAGAATACATAAAGCAATGTCCAGAGTGCGGTTCCACCCATCTTATATGGGATTATGAACGTGGTGAACTTGTTTGTGGTGATTGTGGTGCTGTGATTGAGGATTCCTTTATTGACCAGGGGCCAGAGTGGAGGGCCTTTGATGCGGAGCAGGATGAGAAACGCGCCAGGACAGGGGCACCTCTCACATTTCTGAGCCACGACAAGGGCCTTGCCACAGAGATATCCTGGAGCAATAAGGATTCCTACGGAAAGAGAATACCTCACAAGAATCGGGCCCAGATCTACAGGGTTAGAAAGTGGCATCAGCGCATAAGGGTGAGCAACGCCGCCGAGAGAAACCTATCCGTGGCACTTCAGGAATTGAACAATGTGTCAAGCAAGATGGGCCTACCAAAGGATGTGCGTGAGACTGCGGCCATAATATACCGCAAGGCCGTTGAAAAGAATCTCATCAGGGGAAGGAGCATAGAGAGTATCGTGGCAGCCAGCATCTATGCCGCATGCCGCAAGGTGGGGATGCCTCGCACCCTTGACGAGGTGGCCAAGGCAAGTGAACTGAATAAGAAGAAGATAGGTCGCGCTTACAGGCACCTCACCAAGGAATTGAATTTGAATCTCAAGCCCACAACGGCGAATTCCTACATCACGCAGTTCTGCAGCAAGTTGCGCTTGGATAAGAACGTGGTCAATAAGGCCGAGGAGATTGTGCAGAAGGCAACAGATGTTGGCATAACCTCCGGAAAGGGGCCCACGGGAGTGGCGGCTGCGGCCATCTACATAGCGGCCAATATGCTCAACGAGCCCAGGACTCAGAAGGAAATTGCAGAGGTTGCAGGTGTGACTGAAGTGACCATAAGGAATCGCTACAAGGAGATTTCAACTGCTCTAAACATGGAAATTTCAAAGTGAGGCATTATGAGGGTGTATGTCATTGACAACGGTGGTCAGTGGACCCACAGGGAATGGAGAGTGCTGAAATACCTGGATGTGGATGCGGTCATAGTTCCAAACACAACTCCGCTGGAGGAGTTGCAGGATGCAGATGCCTTGGTTCTTTCAGGGGGCGCTCCGAGCATAGCTTACGAGAAACAAAAACTTGGAAATCAGGGCCTATATCTTGATCATCTGGACGTTCCTATTCTTGGAATATGTGTGGGTGCTCAACTAATAGCAGAGCATTTTGGAGGTAGGAGTTCAACTGCAGAGTATCCCGAATACGGCAAGACGGAGATAATAGTGGACGAGCCAGACGACCTGTTTCAGGGAATCCCAGAGAGTTTCATTGCTTGGGAGAGCCATAACGACGAGATAAAGGAACTCGGCCCCAATCTTGTGGGACTTGCCCATTCAAAGAACTGCAGGTATCAGGCCATAAAGCATAGAACGAAGCCTATATACGGGGTGCAGTTTCATCCGGAGGTTCAGCATACCCAGTACGGTGAGGAGATCTTTAAAAATTTCCTCAATCTCGGCAGGAGATAAAGGTTAAATACATCTAAAACCTTCTTTTTTTGATGAGGATACACATTGTGGAGGAGCGGGTTCAGCAGAGACCCAAATTCAGGGAAGATTCTGGTAAGTACGTCCTTGTTCTGAGACTTCACGGATTTGAAAATGAATACAAGCCCCATATGGTGTATTTAAGCTGGGGGGATGGTGAAGATCTGTTAACATTGAAGACCGGCAAGGATACTCTTGATGAAATAAAGGGTTATCTGGTGAAGAGGGACACTCCTCTGGACGTGGTATGGAGTTTGATACAGTATGAATACAGAACCATGGAGCGTCTGGAAAACAAGGTTGAAGCGTTGCAGAACAAATCCCTGCATGAGTACTCATCATCCACCCTTCAGGAGATTTTAAAGGTAAAGAAGACCCTTTTTGCCATCCATAAAGATTACATCCGTATGAGAAATGTACTTGAGTGGGCTGTGGAAAAGGGAAATGAAGATGCATCCCAGATTCTGCGGGATGTGAACGAACTCATAGATGGCATAGAATACCTGGTTGACGGTGCCACTGTGGCCATACAACTTATGCAGAACACGGTGACCATGAAGATGAATGAGGTGATGAAGATTCTCACCATAATAGCCACTATAATGATGCCTCTCACCCTGATCACCGGGATTTATGGAATGAACTTCAGAAATATGCCGGAGATCCAGTGGGAGTATGGTTATTTTTATTCCCTCGCCCTGATGTTTCTTGTTGCGATTTTCATGCTTTACTATTTTAAGAAGAGGGGATTACTTTGATGTGAATCTTGAGTATGACTCCTTCAGGGCCTCTATGACTGGCATCCTCTCTCCAGATAGGAAGCTTATGAGTGAGCCTCCTCCCGTGCTCACATGATCAAAGTAATTTTTCAGTCCATATTTTTCTAGGGCTGCAATGGTATGTCCTCCTCCGGCAACCTTGAATCCCTTGCTTTCTGCTATGCCTCTCATTACCATGACGGTGCCCACAAAGAATTCGGACAATTCGAACACTCCCATGGGACCGTTGAGCACGGTTCCCTTTGCCTCCCTTATCATGCTCTCGTACTCTGTGGCGGTATCCAGTCCTATGTCAAATATTGGGTACTCGCTGGGGAGCATGCTCACGGGCATGCCCTTTCTCTTTCCGTTTTTGTTTACAACAACATCCACGGGAATTTTTATTCTTTCTGGGAATCTATCAAGAAGATTCTTTGCCAGGTCTATAAGTTCCTGGTAATTTTCATACTCCCTCTTTATGAAATCCCATGTGCCTGGACCAACATCCACCCCGCTTGCTATTAGAAAAATGGATGCCACGACACCACCAGTGAGAACAAAGTCCACGATATCCCTTTCAAGAAAATTCTTTGCAACCTTTATCGAATCGTCAACCTTTGCGCCTCCAAGTACCGCCACCTTTGGATGCTCATTCAGTTCTATGAATTTGCGCAGCATCTTTATCTCCCTATCCATCAGACGCCCCGCAATCATGGGCATCTTGGAAGCAAAGCCTATCAAACTCGTTTGGGCCCTATGGGCGGCTGCAAACGCATCGTTTATGAAATAATCTGCCATGGAAGATAGTTCCTTCACTATGTGCGTATGTTCAAATCCCTTTTTCAGGCAGTACTCTTCCGAGTAAAATCTCGTGTTTTGCAGGAGCAGGTAATCTCCATTTTTCATATTTTCAATCTCTTTCAAGGCGTACTCGCCAAATAGATCCGGGACAAATTTCACCCTTCTGTTCAATATTTTTGTGAACACATCCGCGTGGGCCTTCAGGGGGGTGAAATCCATCTTTCCCGGCCTGCTCTGGTGGGCTAGAATTACAACCTTGGCATCCTTCAGTTCTGCCAGTGTCTGCCTATGGGCTTCAAATCTTGAATAATCCAGTATTGTGTTTGTGGCCGGGTCCATGGGAGAGTTCACATCAACCCTCACGAGAACAACCTTGCCCCTGAAATTGAAGTCGTCCATGGTGAAGTAATCCTTCATGGTGGGTAATTGACCTGGGTATTTATTATTTTTTGGAAGGGCTTAAAGATAAATACTTTGATGAAGATAACATCCCCGATGATCAAGAAAATTCTGATTCCTACGGATGGTTATGGGCTTGAGGACCATGTTATAAGGTACGTGGCGCGGACATTTCCATTTGCGGATTTCCATGTGATAAGTGTTGTTAACACCTATGAGAGGGGCGTGCAGATGACCGATATCCTTTACAGGGAGATGAAGGAGAGCGCCAGAAGGGCTATTCAGCATGCGGAGTCCCTCCTGGAAGAGGAGGGCATACATCTCATACACACCCATATTCTTGAGGGATTACCCTCAAGGGAGATTGTGAAATACGCAAAAATTCATGATTTGGATATAATAGCCATGCGCGTGTACTGCAGAAAATCGACCGCCTCTGCACACAGGATGGGCTCAACAATAAGGAACGTGCTTAGAATAAGCACAATTCCCGTTCTAACCCTTGCGGAAGAGTGCCGAAGATATGAGATAAAAAACATCCTTCTTCTCACCGATGGCACGGGCATTTCAAAGAGGGCTGAGAACTATGCAATCCTGCTTGCATCCTCTTACAGGGCAAGGCTTGAAGCCCTCTACATAAGGGAGGGAAATGAAGATGCCTCAAGAAAATTGGATAGTGTGGTGTGGAGAGCAAAGTATCTGGATGTGAGTGTAAAGCGCTCCATTGAGAGTTTCAAGGACAGGGATATGCTAATGAGGCATTTTGCCACCAGCGATCTTGTTGTGATGGGCGTGGGCCACAGACGCATTTTCCGCAGGCACATCGGGCACATGGCTCAGATTGTGGCCACCCACTCTCCAATTCCAGTGATTTTTGTCAGTGCTCTGAAGAAGAGGTGGTTCAAACGGGCATAGTGCAGATTGTTGCACTATTGATCTTCATATTCAGTTACATTTTAATATTCAGCGGTAAGGTTGATAGAACTGTTGCCGCACTTTTCGGAGTGTTCCTAATGCTAACGGCAGGATACACACTCCATTTTATGAATTTTGAGAAGGCACTTGAATATGTGGACTGGGGTGTGATCCTTCTCCTTTTTGGGATGATGACCTACGTGGGGCAACTGGCAAACACTGGATTCTTCAAGTACGTTGGAATAAAAGCCATACAACTATCCCGTGGCAGGGTATGGCTCATCTTTCTCTATTTAACCCTCATAACAACCTTTGTTTCAATGGTTATAGATAATGTCACCACGATCCTTCTTATGATACCTCTCACTGTTGAGGTTGCCGAATTGCTCGAAATTGACCCGGTACCAATAATACTTGGAGAGGCCATATTCTCGAATGTGGGAGGAGTGGCCACGATGATAGGAGATCCTCCAAACATCTTGATAGCCTCCGCATCCAAATATTCCTTCAACGCTTTTTTTGTGCATCTCTTCCCTCCAATCCTATGTGCCCTCTTTCTATCCCTTATCATTTCCCGATATCTCTACGCTAAATGGATAAATACCAAGGCCCGGCACATAGAGGACCTTATGAAGCTCGATCCTGAAAGTTACATTAAGGACCCGAAAACCATGAAATATCTTCTCATACTTCTTGGCTTTATGATCCTATTTTTTGGGCTTCAGGATTACACACTGGTATCTCCAGCCCTGGTTGCGATGGTTGGTGGTACCATGGCCCTTTTAATCACCATGGAAGACCCAAAGAAGGCCTTTGAATCTGTTGAATGGCCAACTCTCATATTTTTCATATCCCTATTTATGCTTGTGGGTGGGTTGAGCGAAACCGGGTTGCTTTCAGAAATGGCAGATGCCCTGTCCTCCATCTCCAGCAACCCTCTCATTGCCTCCATAATCATTCTCTGGGTTTCCGGGCTGACATCCTCCGTGGTGGATAACATTCCAATTACAGCAGCGCTCATACCGGTGGTAGGAAGTATGGCTAGCACGTATCACACCGGACTTCTCTGGTGGGCCCTTGCCATGGGAGTCGGGTTGGGCGGAAACATCACGCCCATTGGTTCATCCGCAGGTGTGGTTTCCGTATCACTGTCAAAGAGGTACGGTTATCCTGTATCTGATAGAGAGTGGTTCAGGTTTGGAACCGTCGTGGGCCTGTTGACGATGCTCGTTGGAACCCTATTTTTATTCATTTTGCAATATATGGGTTAGTGAAAAACTTTTTAATAACAAGGTGATTTGGAACCGTGAGAGTTTACGGAAACATTCTTTGGCAGGGAAGGTTTGAGAAGGGAACGGTGGTGATCAAGGATGGATACGTTGAGGATTTTAGAAGGGAGAGGGATTACGATATCCGTGGCACTGTTATACCTACCTTCATAAATATGCATACCCATATTGGGGATTTCTGCGCCCAGGAGGAGCCCATAGGAGGTATTGCGGAAATTGTTGGCCCCGGAGGGTATAAGTACAAGGTTCTGAGGAACAGGAAGAAGGTGTATCGGGGCATGAGAAGGGCAATGAAATATATGCAGAGAGAGGGCATATCCCATTTTGTGGATTTTCGTGAAGGTGGGGATGAGGGGGTTGAACTTCTTTTGAAGGCCTCTGGAGGATTTAAAATAAAGCCAATAATATTTGCGAGAAGTATCAACCCTGAGGCCCTGGGCGTGGGACTCAGCAGCATAAGTGATTATGATAGGGATTTTATAATCAAAATGGTCATGGATGCAAGAAAAGAGGGAAAATTATTCGCAATACATGTTTCCGAGAGGGTAAGGGAGGACATAGATTTCGTTCTCTCCCTTAATCCAAGTTTCATCGTGCACATGCTTGAGGCAAGTGATGAGGATTTACAGAAGGTGGGGGAAAGAGGAGTGCCTGTTGTTATCACTCCCAGATCAAATCTTTTCTTCGGTAAGATCCCAAACATACCGCGTTTATTGAAATATGGAATCATCCTTGCATTGGGCACCGATAATGGGATGTTCTCCCTACCCTCAATGTTCCGGGAAATGGAAATTGCATACAAATTATCCAGGGTTTACGGCCATGCATCTCCCGAGGAGATATTGAAGATGGCAACTGAAAATCCAAGGAAGATACTGGGGATTGTGGATAATCAGATTGGAGAGAGGGCAAGATTCATAATTTTCAGAAGATTGATGACCCCCTACGAATTGGTGAATAAGGCTTCACCCATGGATATCAAAAGGATAATATTTTGACCTCATCCGTATGGAAATTCAGCAGAGCGACCTTTCCCGGCACTGGGTTGAAGTTCATCATCTTCTGGTACTTTGTCTGTGCCTGCCAGCATGATGCGTTTATCATATGCACGCCCTTGTAATTGCTGTAGGTGAAGGCGTGCACATGTCCAGTTATGAAAACATCCGGTACGAGGTCTATGGCCAGGAAATCCCTGGGGAGTGGGGCTATGGGTACTTTGCCTCCGTAACTCGGTCCAAGATGCCTCATCTCCAGTATATGACTCATTATTGGTGCAATATTTTCATAACTGGCCCCCGGTATGAGTTCCACAAGGTCGTTTAGGGTTGCTCCGTGATAAATCAGGAAGGTGTATCCATGAATTGAGAAGACGGATGGGTTGCTTAGGAACTCAACATTTCCATTGAAAAGAGACTGGATATCATGGGGAAGCGG
Source organism: Candidatus Aciduliprofundum sp. HYA1 (assembly GCF_056175085.1). NCBI lineage: Archaea > Methanobacteriati > Thermoplasmatota > Candidatus Aciduliprofundum > Candidatus Aciduliprofundum sp. HYA1. The sequence continues at coordinate 251,678 of NZ_CM149694.1, read as the reverse complement.
TGGCTGGGGCTCGGTGTTTCGCACAAGATCATGGTTTCCAGGGATCATAATGACCTTTATGTAATCAGGCAAATCTGCAAGGTAATTTGCCAGGGCCTCATATTGCTTGTAAATGTCAATTATTTCAAGTTCCTCCTCCTGATTCGGGTATATTCCTATTCCGTCCACGAGATCTCCGCCGATTATCAGGTATTTTACTGTCTCTGCCCCATCTCTCCCGCTCTTTAGCCAGGTGATGAATTTTTCCCAGTTCTTGCGTAGAAACATTTTACTACCTATGTGAACGTCCGATATTATAACGGCGCCTATGGGTTCCTCAATTCTTCTATTCTTCTGGGGTTTTCTAAATCCAGGTCTGACTATTTCCTTTACATACACGAAATTTCCATCCTCACGGTAGGTTCCCACCACGCCAACAACTTCATCGTTTAGCAGAAAATCCTCCCCCTGGTATATGCATTTCACCTTTCCGGTGGGGTCTTCAAGGTAAAAACTGAGAGATCCCCTTGAGGTCCTTCTCAACTCGTCCACGAGTCCTATTATTCTCACCTCTCCCCCGCTTATATTTGTTATGTCCGTGGCTCCCCGCATGAGGAAATTCCTTCTAACATACTTGGATAGTCTCTTGTACCTGTCCAGGAAAAGAGATCTGAAATCGTCAACCTTTCCGGAACTCTGGGTGTATCCGGGATCTATTAGAATTTTAAAATCCCAGTCATACTCGTAGGCCTCAGGCCTTGTGAATGTGCTTTTTTCCGCTGGCTTCTCCACGATCTTTTCCTCTGATTTTACCTCCTCTACAACCTCCACTTTCGGAGGGAATATGGAGGAAAGGCTCACAAAGGTGGAATTCCCGTATTTTGATAGGAATGAGGGCAGGTAGTCAACTCCACCATTCTCTATTATGTACTCCACAACTTCTGGCTCAACAAGAATCTCATGTTTGAGCAATTCCTCAACAATAACCTTCCTTAAATCCATTGGTTCACCCTAATCTGGGAATAAAGATAAATTTTTTCTTTTTGGAATGGTGGATAAATAAGGGCGCATAAAAATGCCAGGGTGCAAAATTTTTTATATTATTATTTCGAAAATCATAAATACGGGATTGTTCATATATATCATTGAGGGAGGACTGAAAATGAACTCGGCAGTACTTGTATTAATTGCTGTAGTGATATACATTGTTCTTTACTACACCTATGGTAAGAGTTTGCAGAAAAAGGTTGTAAGAGCTGATCCCAACAGACCGACGCCTGCACATACGAAATACGATGGTGTGGACTATGTGCCCGCACATCCCATGGTTTTATACGGGCACCATTTTGCCAGCATAGCGGGTGCAGGTCCCATTGTTGGACCCGCGATGGCAATGGCCTGGGGCTGGCTTCCAGGTCTTCTCTGGGTCTGGTTTGGAAATGTTTTCATTGGTGCAGTACACGACTACCTTTCCCTCATGGCCTCGGTGCGCTACGATGGAAAATCAATACAGTGGGTATCTGGAAAGTTAATGGGCCATGGCACGGGTGTATCCTTCCAGATGTACATATGGTTCACACTGATGCTGGTGGTGGCAGCTTTCGTTGCGGTTGTATCAAAACTTCTCACCACAGTGCCTCAGGCAGCCACTGCGACGATGCTTCTTCTTGTTGTTGCGGTGTTCCTCGGATGGTTGATGTACAGGGTGAAGTTGAATTTCTATGTCAGCACTGCCATAGGTCTCTTTCTCCTGGGTCTGGTGGTGTGGATTGGCTACAATTATCCTCTGATATTTGTCCAGGGTCAGACCAAGTTTGGAACAGCCGCGTACATGCAGGCCTACAGGTACTGGGTAATCATAATGTGGGTGTACATAATAATAGCATCCTCTCTGCCTGTTTGGATATTGCTGCAGCCCAGGGATTACATAAACTCCTACCTTCTGTGGTTCGGCCTGGCGATGGGAGCAATTGCCTTCATAGGGCTTTTCAAAACGGTGAGCGTGCCCGCCTATACCATGTGGTCTGCCAACGTTGTGGGAGGCCTGCCCTCTCCATTCTGGCCAACGATTCCACTGGTAATAGCATGTGGTGCTTTGAGCGGTTTTCACTCTCTAGTTGGATCGGGCACCTCTTCCAAACAGTTGGACAATGAGATTCATGGCCTCATGGTTGGATACGGTGGTATGTTCACGGAGGGTTTCCTTGCCACACTGGTGATTGCCTCAATTGGAGTTTATGGACTTCAACTTACGGGCCTCACAGCGGCCCAGTGGGGTGCCAAGTATATCAGTGTTGGCGGTCTTGGAACCTTCATAGCCTCCTACGCCCAGGGGGCCCATGATTTCTTCGGATTGAATCTAACAATAGCAAAGACCTTTGTTGTACTGTGGGTATCTGCGTTTGCCCTCACATCTCTGGATACTGCAACGAGACTTGGGAGATTCTCCTGGCAGGAACTATTCAGCATGGTCACAAAGGATACCTCTGCGGGATGGTACAAGGCAATAACCAACAAGTGGGTTGCATCCTTCATCATATCCGCCTTCGGGGTATACTTGGCATGGGGTGCATCCTACAAGGTGCTGTGGCCTGCATTTGCAGGTATGAATCAGATGCTTGCATCAATTGCCATGATGACTGCGGCACTGTGGGTCGCCAAGATTCAGCGTGCAGGTAACTGGACTTGGGCCGTCCTCATACCTGCCCTGTTCCTTTGGATCACCGTTACGGCCGCACTGTTGTGGTACCTTGTTGTTGTGGTGCCCCACATGACCAATCTTGGCACGGAGATTGCGGTGGGTATAATAACGGTCATCGGATTGCTTTTGAACTTCGTGCTTGCCTACGAGTTCTACCTGTCCTGGAAGAAACCTGCAGAGGAGTTCGGTGTGGCTCCTTCCTAACCTTTTTATCTTTTTTTGACCATGGGGGATAATATGCTAAAAAAAATCAAGTACTTCTTTGAGGGTTTTCTTGGTTCTTTCAAGGCGCAGTCCACGGAGTTCATAGAGTTTGAAGAGAGGGAACTTGAGAATGTATTTGCAATTCTTCTGATGGGGTCCTTTGTGGGCATTCCATCACCACCCACCACTCTGGTAATGCGCATAATGCCCCACATGGTTCGTGAGATATACGTTATGCAGAGAAGGGCGGTTGATATGGATGATATTTTGGGGGAGATGGCCGGGCTGATGGATATTGAATGAGGTGTTTATATGAGAGAGTATTTCAAACCCAAGAAAGGATTTCGCGTTCTTTTCTTCATAGGTAAGGGTGGTGTGGGCAAGACCACCTGCTCCTCCGCGGTGGCAGCCTACCTTTCCTCTCTCGGTTACAGGGTACTCATAGTTTCCCTTGATCCTGCCCACAACCTTGGGGATGTGTTCATGCTTCCCCTTAACGATAAGCCCAAGGAGATAGGGAAGAACCTATTTGCCATGGAGTTGGATATGGAGAGGGTAATCAAATCTTATCTGAAGCATCTTGAGGACAGTATGAAGTATATGTATCGTTATCTCACGGTAATAAATCTTGAAAAGTACTTTGAGGTGCTAAGTTACTCTCCCGGCATTGAGGAATACGCCACCTTGGAAGCCATAAGGGATATTCTCTTGAAGGGAGATGAGTGGGATATTATCATTTTTGATACCCCACCAACTGGATTGACTCTGAGAGTATTAGCCCTTCCCCAAATAGCCAAGATTTGGAGCGAGAAGTTAATAGACATAAGGAAAAAAATTCTGGATAAGCGTTTGGCCATAGAGAAAATTCAGGGAGAACGAAAATTCGTGATTGAGGGAAAGGAATACAGACTCCCCTCTCGGGAGAGAGACGATGCTGTTCTGAAGGAATTGGAAAAATACAGAGGGGAGGTTGATTTTGTTCTAAAAATATTGACAGATGATGCCCGTACCTCAGTGGTTGGAGTGATGAGTCCTGAGATGCTATCACTCTACGAGACAGAGAGGGCCAAGGAAAGTTTAAACAAGTTCAAAATCCCTCTGAATCTTATTGTAGTCAACAAGGTTATAGAGTTGGAATTGGATATTCCCCAATTGAAGGTGAAGATGGATACCCAGAAAGAGACCTTGTATAAGATTTTTCAGAAGTTTAAGGGTATTGATATAATCAAAATTTCCATGCAAGAAACGGAGCCCAGGGGGTTTGAGAAGTTGAAAAAATTTGGAAAATTGATCGTGGAGGAATGAAAAATGGATACCTATACGAGCATGCTCCTGATTTTCATAATAATGATCCTTGCCGCTGTGGCATCCATGCAATTCTACAGGGGCAGAAAGAAAAACATAGCGCTTATGGAAAAATCAATAAGGATAATAACAGAGATTACAGATCCAAAGGACAAAAATTTCACCTGGCTCGGTGGATATGTTGGGTACAGGGCCTATTTCAAGGTTCAGAGGGATAATATTGAGGAATTCGATTTTACGGTAACCCTCGTGCCCAGGCAGAGCGCATTTTACTATCCCTTGGCCAAGATAACCACCAGGCATGACAGGATATACATTGTCATATATCCATACACCAAGATAAGGAGAGAGGCGCATCTGATTCAGGAAGGTTACTATCACCTTGCCCCACGTATAGAAAACGAGCCTGTGCTAAGAAAGGAGGAAGTTTACATAGGGCATGAAAATGAGCGCGTGAAGTTCAAGGCACTATTTGAGAAAAAGGAGGATCTTGATAAACTGAGAAAACTGGTGGATTCTCTTTCAAATCCAAGGGATGTGAAGCATGTATCTTTAACCCCGTCTACAAATGTGGTGTACGTGTTTATGAAGTTGAATGTGGATACCCTTGATAAGGATGTGGGGAGGATTGTAAAATTTGTTAACGAGGAGATTGTGGAGAACTGAGAATTCCTGCCCTGTCTCCCAATTTCACGCGGTATGATGGATACTCCTCAATCAAATTTTCCTTGCAATCTCCAAATATCACAGCCGAATTACCGATCATGGCCATGGTGGCACCCTCGCACTCCTGTAGGAGGTTCCTTCCCTCCTCATTTATGAGCCCGGTGTTCAGGGCAAATTCTCTTGCAATTTTTATGGCATTTTTTAGAGAGGGGGCCCTTAAGAATTTCTCCATGGCCTTGCGTCCCTCCTTTTTTATTCGCCTCCTCATCTCTTCCTCCCCTATTACTCCCTTTGTTTCTATGCCCTCGTCAAGGATAACTATGGTCATGGGAGTATCAGGGAAGAAAATCCGGTCCACAATGCCGTAGGGCTGGATACCCCCCCTTATGCGCGCGGTGAAGCCCCCCTCGTACTGGGATGCCACATCTCCCAGCCCACTTTGTCTTTCAATCTCTATCATGTGGGCCACCTGGGCTGCGTGCATATAGGTTCCGTTCTTCATTCTCTCAATGGCCAGCGCCGTGCTCAGGGCTGCAGCCGCACTCATACCGAATCCCTGGGAAACGGGCAAATCGGTGAAACTCTCTATCTTTCCTGAAAACCCATAAATTTTTGCAATATCTTCCTGTATTGAATTTTTGATCTCTCTACCGTTCAGGTAAATCTCCAGTTTATCGCCTTTACTCACCTTGGTTACCATGCCCTTTGATATGCACACACCCACTCCCCTTGAACCTCTCCTGAGAGGATCCTTTTTTTCGTCTCGAATCTCGAAAAAAAGCGTAATGCTTCCTGGGGAGAATGCCCTTATCATATGGATTCCGCCATAAGTTCAACTATTCTCTTTGCAAGCCTTTCCTTGGGCCCCTCAAATTCTTCCATGTCCTCGTCGCTGAAGATCACAATTGCCTTTGTGCGGTCTTCCTTAACATCCTCCAGAAGGTTTGCAATGACCATATCCAGGGAGTATTCCTTCATTCTCTGCCTCGCCCTTTTTATGAGTTCTTCACGGCCTATTTCACTTTCCGCCTTGAAACCTACGAGGAAACCTTCAAATCTCCTTCTGAGTTCTCTCAAGAATTTTGGATTTTCCTCAAAATCAACCCTGCTGAATTCTTCAAGGCTCTTTATCTTTCCCTCCCTCCTTTCTGGTTTGAAATCCGGTAGGGCGGCAGGCACCACTATGGCATCGTAGTTGATCATCTCATCAATCATATTCAGAAGGTCTGAAATAGAGCCGAATCCCCTGAAATTCATGTAGGAGGGTACCTGGACTGAATGGAGGCCGAGAAGAAGGGTGACATCCGCTCCGTAATAATACGCATATCGGGCTATTTCGATCCCCATTCTCCCGGTGGCAAGGTTGGTTATTATCCTGAAATTGTCAAATTTTTCGTAGCCAGCACCCCCAATCACCATGATTCTCTTTCCTCTGAGTTCTTTATGAAGAGAGTGAATCACCTCTGCGACTATTCTCTCCAGATCCGGCATTTTGGCCTTATCCTCCTCAAATTTCGGTTCTATGAAGGTTGCATACTCTCGTAGTTTTTCCATATTTGCCTGCAAAATTGGATTTTCGTACATGCTCTGGGACATTGATGGAACAAATATTGGATTTTTATTCAAATTTGCAAGTATGAGCGTGCTCACGGCATCATCCGATATGCCACATGCCGCCTTCGAGATTATGTCTGCCGTGGCTGGGGCAACGAGAATTGAATCAAAATCGTAAAGATGCTCATCCAATCCTGAGAGTTCTGTGATGGGGTGATGCCCTGTGGCAAAGAGCAAGGCATCCTCTCCAACGAATTTGAGGGCGTTTTTGGTCATGTAGGGGTACACATCAGCCCCGTGCCTCAGCAGTTCCCTTGCAAGTTTTACGGTCTCAACTGCGGCAATGCTGCCTGTTATGCATAGTGCAATTTTTTTATTTGACAGGAGATCGCTTTTCTCACCCCTGATCCTCTCCCAGGGTTGCATGGGTGTGAATGGCATTCTCAATATAAAATGTTGGCTCATTTTTTCCAGTTTTCAATTTTCTGTCTAAGCAGGGCCATAACTCTCTCCGGATTTGAGGTTGAAAATACGAACTCTCGGTATCTTGACTCTCTGAGCGTGATAACAACACGGGGCTTGTTTTCCACTATGTATGCTACCACAGGCATACCGTTTATCCTTGCGTATCTTATGCCCCATCCTCCGTATCTCATTCCATGCCTGTCATCCTCCCGGCAATTCTCTATGTATTTCCATTCAAATATCTTTTTGAATATGCCGAAGGAGACAACGAGGCAATCTGGCAGAATCTTTATGCTCATAACTGAAAAATTGGCTCCTATGAACCCTATGATAGCAAGAACAACCAGGGTCAGGATTATTGAACCCAGGAGGTGCTGGGTGAATGAGTAATACATCAGGTACATGAAAAAGGCACCTATGATGATGAACATGACCGCGTTGAGTTTTGATACAAGTTTCTCCTCATACACTAGGGCTTCAGTCACCATATTCATCTTAATTCGCACAACCTAATTAAGATTTCCCAGGAATAACAAAATATTTAAGCACAAAGGAAATTATCTCTACAATGACTCCTAAGAAAAGAGGTGTATCATTTAAAGTGATTTTGGCCATTGCCTTCGTTGGATTCAGCATGAGCACCGGTTGGGCAATAAACAAGGCATTATCCTTCAAGCTTTTGCAGAGCTATACCACGGATCCCTTTGTCATAGGTTCAATACTGGCATTGCAGGGATTGATGGGAATAGTTGTGCCTATTCTTATGGGATATTACAGCGACACCTACCGCTCCGGAAGGGGAAGGAGAACCACATTCATCCTGTGGGGAGCCATAGCGTCCACACTCTCGATCTTCGCTGTGTACTTCTCATTCATCGCATCATCCCCACTCCTTCTGTTCGCCCTTCTTCTTGCCGTGTTCTACTTCTTTATGTACTTCTTCGTGGCCCAGTACCGCTCCCTTATGCCCGATGTTGTTCCCAGTGGCCAGCGTGGTAAGTCCAGCGGTGTGATAACCTTCTTTGAGTGGGGTGGTAATCTGCTCCTCTTTGGGCTGGTTGCAATAATCTCCTCCCTTGCCCTCAGTAAGATTCCAAAGGCAGATACCAGCATTGATGCTATGATGATGGCCCATTACCTCTGGATCCCCTTTGCCATAGTGGGCTTCTTCCTGGTGGTATCTGGATTGATAGTATACTTCCGCGTTAAGGAACCCGCCTATCCAGAGGAGGCCCCCGAGGAGAGTTTGGGGGAGTATCTCAGGGCCATACTCGCCGACAGGGATTTTGTGAAGTTCTACTCTGCCCAGATTCTCTGGTGGCTCAGTTTTGAGTTCATTGCTGTGTTTCTCTACGGGATACTTGAATCAATTCTCCACACCCAGAAGGTTCTCACTCTGGGAGCGGCAATAATGGCCCTTTTCAACATAACCGTTCTTGTGGGTGCCCTCATTGGGGGATCACTTTACGACAGGATAGGCAGGAGAAAGTCCATAGTGATTGGTGGGATTGTGTTCCTGGTACCCTTTATCTGGGGCTGGTTTGTAACCACAAGTGTGGAGATAACCGAGGCCATGGGTATTGCAGGTATTGGCTGGGGTATGCTCATGGCAACATCCTGGCCTGTGATTGGAGATCTCCTGAACAGGTACGAAAAGGAGTTCTTCAACGGCAGGTACTATGGATTCTTCGAGGCCACAAAGTCATTCCCCATACTTATAGCAGGTGTGGTCGGTGGTGCCATAGTGCACCTAGCGGGAGGGAATTACAAGGTTCTGTTCCCCGTTGGAGCCTTATTTGTCATAATAGCCCTTCCGCTCATATGGGCAATGAAACATCTGGACAGGGGGAAGAACGAACCATCAATGGAAGATGCCATAGAGGCCACCGAGGAGCTGTGAAAAATGATATGGGTTATAATCTCCATTTTAATTTTTATTGTGTTTATTTTCCTGCTTTTCGCAGCCTTCGTGGGATACAAATTGGTCACTCCAGCCAGGTTCAGGGATTCCTGGACTCCCAAGGATTTTGGTGCCCAGTACGAGGACATAGAACTCAGAACTTCAGATGGACTCAAACTGAAGGGATGGTTCATAAAGGGGGATGAAAGATGCGTGGTCCTCCTGCATGGCTACAGCGTCAGCAGGTGGGACAGGGTTTACATGAGACCAATGATGGAGGAACTCTGGAAGGGTGGATATTCTGTGCTCACCTTTGACTTCCGTGCCCACGGGGAAAGCGATGGAAAGCACACAACCATAGGGGATAAGGAATTTGAAGATGTGGTTACAGCCATAAATTATGCAAGGAAAAGATGTGGGCACATCTATGTTGTGGGATACTCAATGGGCGGATTTCTCGCCCTAAAAGCGGCCACATTGGAGAGTGTGGAGAAGGTGGTGGCCGATAGCCCGTACATATATACGGATAGAACAGGTGCAAGGGGACTCAAGTACTTTGCCAACCTGCCGGAATCCCTGTATGCCCTTGTAAAGCCCTTTGCCATTCTAATATCCGGAGCGAATTTCAAAAACACGAACCCGTTCCTGTTTGCGAAAGATCTCAAGGCGAAGGTTCTCATAGTGGCCGGGAAAAATGATCCCCTTGTTAGGGTTGAGGAGATAAGGGAGTTTGTGGAAAGATCCGGGAAGGATATTGAACTATGGGTAACCGATGCCGCCCATGTGAGGAGCATCCAGATTGACAGGGACGGTTATGTTAGGAGAGTTTTTGAATTTCTCTCCTAGTCCTTTTTTGGAGCCAGTATGGGAAAGAGTATGACCTCCTTTATGCTCGTATTTCCCGTGAGAATCATTGTGAGGCGGTCTATGCCTATGCCCACGCCGCCCATGGGTGGCATTCCCCACCGGAGAGCCTCTATGAAATCCTCATCGTACTGGTGTGCCTCCTCATCTCCCAGTGTGCGACGCTCCACCTCCTCCCTGAAGAAATGCTCCTGCAGTTGAGGATCGTTGAGCTCGGTATATCCATTTGCAAGTTCCACACCTCCAATGTAGAGTTCAAATCTCTCAATGAGTCTCTTATCCCCACGATGCAACTTGCACAGGGGAGTGGTTTCCTTGGGATGATCTATGACGAAAACGGGTTCAATGAGATCTTCTTCGCACACCCTCTCAAACAACTTGCCCAGGGCTAGGCCTCGGTTGTACTGGGGCATCTTTATTTTGTATTTCTCAAGCAATGCCTTTATCTCCTCATCGCTCGTGTTATCATCAATTCCCCTTCCGGCGAGCATATCAAGCATCCTCTCCCGACGGAAAGGTCTAGTCAGATCAATCTCATGCTCTCCAAATTTGACCCTCTCCACGCCCATCTGCTCTGCAACATGCTTTATCATCTCCTCTGTGAGATCCATCATATCTTTGTAGTCCACGTAGGCTTGGTAGATCTCGATCATGGTGAATTCCGGATTATGGGTCGTGTCTATATCCTCGTTGCGAAAATCCTTGCCTATTTCAAACACCCTGTTGTACCCGCCAACTATCAGGCGTTTCAGATACAACTCATCGGATATGCGGAGGTAGTAATCCCTGTCTATGGCATTCACATGCGTCTTGAATGGCTTTGCATTGGCCCCTCCGTAAACGGGCTGAAGGATGGGAGTCTCCATCTCCAGAAATCCCCTGTCCCAGAGGAACTTGCGAATCTCCTTCTCAATCTCGCTCCTCCTTCTGAATGTCTCAAAGGCCTGCCGGTTGAACATAAGATCCAGATACCTCTGCCTGTACCTCTTCTCCACATCCCCTATGCCAAACCACTCGTGGGGCAGGTCGTAGAGGGCCTTGGAGGCTATCTTTATCTCCTTTGCCAGAACGCTTAACTCGCCCCTCTTTGTTCTCATCACCTCCCCCTTTACCCACAGAAAATCCCCCCGATCAACATATTTCTTCAGGAATCTGTACTGCTCCTCTCCCAGAACATCCTGGCGGAAGAAGCCCTGAATCTTCGTTCCATTATCGCGTAAATCTCCAAATGCAAGTTTGCCGTGAAACCTCAGGGCGTACAACCTTCCGGCAACGGCAACCTCCTTGCCCATAAATCTATCCGGGTCTCTCACGATCTCCTCAATGTAATTGGTTATGGGCGTGCTCTGGGGATAGGGCTCCACACCCATGCTCCTCAGTTCCTCCACCAGTTGAAGGCGCTTTATGTAGTCCTTTCTCTCCATGCTTGGGGATATGGCAAGGGTGATAAATAATTTTCATTCTTCATCGAGCGTTCTGCTCTCTATGGATCTCACGTACTCAGTGGTGTACATTTCCTGGGAGAGTAAATACAGGGAGTAAACCAGGAGCCATAGGGCAATAAGGGGAGGTGCCACGAGCCACCATTTATCCAGGTATCCTGTGAAGTAGGCATTGGTTATCATCCAGCCCCATGTGGGTATTGCGTAATTTCCAAATCCTAAAAATGATATGCCAACTTCCAGCAAGAGTGCCATTGTCGTGGCGCTCAATGCGTAGACCATTGAAATTCCCTTTACTTCCGGGAGTATGTGTTTGAACATTATTCTCCAGAATCCGGCCCCGGAAACCTTGGCACTTTCAACGAATGGTTTTTCCTTTATCACCTTTGTGTAGTTTCTCACAGCCCTGGCCTCAAGTGGAGATAGTGCAAGGATGGATGCTGTGATTGTGGCCATTATGTGATGCTGTATTCCGAAAAGGTAAATCATGAGGGCTGCGTATCCTATTGCGGGTATGAACAGGAAAGAATCGGATAGGAGAAGAAGCAAATCGTCAGGTAGTCCGGAGAAATAACCGGCCGTTAGTCCCCATAGTGTTCCAAGAATCAGCACAGCGAGCCCGCTAACAAATGCTATGTAAATCTCATTTCTGAATCCCCAGAGTAACTGGGAGAGTACATCTCTTCCAGCGGAATCCGTGCCCAGCAGGTACTTTTTACTCGGAGGAAGCGGTGTTATGAGTTTTCCAGAATAACTGTACTGCACGATGGATTTTTCGTTGTTCAGCAATGCAAACAGGTACGGCACTAGGTCCTGCTCTCCCAGTGCTATTTTTGTGAAATTCCCCTTTGTGCCCCATTGCACCGTCCCGTCTCCGGTGAGAACAAAGATGAGCCTTCCATCCTTGAGAATTGCACCCATACCATCCACAAATGGTGAGAGTGAGTACTCCCTTATATTGCCTATTTTCCACAGAAAACCCTTATCGCTTAGGGTGTTGACCTTTCCCACTATGCCCTGTGGAGAATAGGCGTATAGGGATTGTCCGTAGTAGTGCAGGTGTGTGATCTTTACTGCCATGCTTATATCTGTGGAGGGAGTTCCATTGGCCATAAAAATTCCCATTATGAGGGTTCCTGATGCCACGTATATCCTGTTGTTTCCATAAACGGGAATATATATGGGATTGGAGGTGAAATTCCCATCAATGCTCCAGATAATCTTTCCGTGATCGTTGAGGGCTATCAAGCGATCCTGGGTGGATATGTAGAAATTTTTGTAGGAATAATGTATCCCCAGAACCCTTTTTTCAAGGGAGAAATTCCACACTAATGATGGCCTTCCATTTTCGTAGGGATTGTATGAATAGGCGTACATTCCCGTGGCATTCACCGCGATAAACCCCGTGTATTGAGAGAAAGGTATCTGGATGGGATAAACGTTGCAGGTATTTCCCACATCAATTCTGTACAGTTTTTCCTGCGTTGGTGAGTAGAGGTAAACCGCATTCTCCGTGTGAAATATGGGCATACCGTACTCTCCAACATGGAGTATTTTTATCTCCGACAAATGGGAGGAATTGATGTTGAAAGTTCTCACAATCCTGTGCTGAACCATATCGTAATGTATGAAGAGTCCGTTTTTACTCAATGCAAATATGTCGTATCCGTATATTGTGAAGTTGTCTATGGATGCTGATAGGTTGAACTGATTCACGATCTGGGGAACGAAGATGTCTTGAGGAGGTGCGTGGAATCCTGTTGGATTGCGAAGGGGTAAGGCGGGCACGATCAATGCTATTATGATGTAAACTGTGAGTATTCCAAGGGCGATTTTACCCGTTCTGCTCAGTTTCAACCCTTTTCCCTTCATCTTCTCACCCTCGGATCCAGATAGTAGATAACGATGTCTGAGAATATTGATGCTGCAATCATAACAAGGGAAAAGTAGATGATTGAAATCTGAAGTTGGAATGGATTTCCGTTCACAGTGCCCTTGAAGAGTAAATACCCCATTCCCTTGATCTTGAATATAACCTCCAGAAACACCTGTGCGGTGAGTATCCACCCAAAATTCAGCACAGAATCAGTAATTGTTGGGATCTCCGTGCTTCTTCTAACAAATTTTCTTATCTTCCTTGGATCGAATCCAACCGCTCTGAATGTGTTCACATAGGGTTCCCTGTATTCCTTCACTGCGAGGGCCCTTGCTATCAGATAGGGCCTCGCCAGTGTGAGCAGGGTGAGGATGGAGGATGCGAAGAGAATCTGAAAGAACTCCTCAAACCATCCCCTGGGTGCAACCAGTGTGGTGTAAATCAGGGGATAATTCTCAAAGAGGTGCAGGAACTGATAGGTTGCATAAAAGGTTGGTATGGAGTAAAGGGCCAGAAACAGGGCGGCGTAGAGATCCAAACTTCTTGAACCCTTTTTCCTCACGGCCAGATATATTGAAATCAGGTACGAGAAGAGAGCCGTGAGAATGAATATGCCAAGTGAGATCACAAGGGCTTTTTGCAGGGATAGTCCCTTCAGTCCCCATTCAACACCCTTGGTTATCCCCCCGGTTAGTAGAAGATGCCACCAGTTCAGGTACTGATCGTACCACGGGCGATCGAGATGATAGTACTGTATGATTTGGAATCTCGTAACTATGGTTGATATTCCTCCTACCCTGACCGATAGGGGTGGACCTGCAACCCAAAGGATGTAAAAAAGTATGGTGAGAACTATGAAAAGGGATACTAAATTTCGAAGGGTGCTTCTTATCAGGAGCTTTATGCCCTTGCTCCTTCCACCCCTGAACTTGTATGCGGCCAGAACGAAAATACCAATGCCAATAACAACCAGGGAATCTGCAAATATCCCCATCCAGAAATATTTCGTTTCTCTGAATTCAATGATAACCCTATTCCTGAATTTCCCGGAAATGACGTTGTTCCTCATATGGGCATCAACAAGATTGCTTCTCAGCACGCTATCGTTTTTTGGGAGGGTCATTTTGAAGTATCCCTGGCAGTGGGGCAGTTTCAAAACAAATTTATGATCACTTGTCCCGTTAAGGTAGAAGTGGAAGGTTATGCTTGTGATGATTCTTGATTTTCCGTTCACAGGCATTGGCTTTGAGTAGTTCACCGCTATTTCGTGAACATTGGCCAGAGGGTGCCTACCGTCCAGGGTGAGGTTTCCTATGAGGTAATAATAATCCCCTGCTGGTGTGAGGTTTAATTGCAGAAGATTATCCTTCAAGAGGTTGCTCAACTCAATGCCGCTCAAGTTTCCCGATGAGTCCAGATCATATTTTTTCTTTGTGCTCTCATTCAGGTACTGCACGATCTCAATTGTTCCGTTGTACCTGTCGCTTATCTTTGCATCTACAGACACATCATGGGCCTGGGCCAGAGGTACCAATAGAACAAGGAGCAGGACGATGATAGCAATGGATTTTTGCATTCTCCCCGTGATGTTCCCGCAGATATAAAGTATTTTCTTAGAAATTGTTTAAATAATAGCACAACTTTTCAAACCTATGAAATTCGTTCCAGACACAAGCGTAATAGTTGATGGGAGATTCGTTGAGTTCCTGCAGAATGAGGAGGTGGAGGAGATAATCATTCCAGAGGCCATAGTGGCTGAGGTGGAGCATCAGGCCAACAGGGGTATGAGCATTGGTTTTTCCGCCCTGAGCGAATTGAAGAAGATCCGTGAGATCTGCGAGCAAAGAGGCATAAACCTCGTATTCTGTGGCTCCCGACCCGAGGATTGGCAGATCCGCCGGGCAAAGGAGGGGGAGATGGACAATATGATCAGGGAGTGTGCCTTCCAAAATGGTGCGACCCTTGTTACTGGAGATTCTGTGCAAAGGCACATTGCTGAGGTCAAGGGCATACCCGTTATCTATTTGGAACAGAGGAAGGAGATAAAAATAAGAATTGAGGATTTCTTCACCCCGGATACCATGAGCGTGCACATAAAGGCGGATGTGGGTGCCTTTGCCAAGCGTGGAAAGCCGGGAGAGTTCAAGCTGGTGAAGATAAGGGAGAGCATAAGCCCGGAGGAGGTTGAGGAGATCGCCTACGACATAATTGAAAGGGCCAGAAGGGATGAGAGGTCCTTCATTGAGATGGATATGAAGGGGGCCACCGTCGTGCAGTTGAAGGAATATCGCATAGCCATAACCCGTGCCCCCTTTTCGGATGCCATGGAGATCACAGCAGTTCGCCCGATTGTGAAGTTGAGTCTTGAGGATTACAACATAGGTGAGAAGTTGAGGAGGAGAATTGAGGAGCGGGCCGAGGGCATACTGGTTTCCGGCTCTCCAGGCGCTGGAAAGAGCACATTTGTTCAGGCCATTGCGGAGTACTATGCCTCCCTAAACAGGATAGTCAAGACCATGGAGAAGCCCCGTGATCTGATTTTGAAGGATGAGATAACCCAGTACACATCCCTTGAGGGAAGCATGGAGAAGACGGGAGACATCCTTCTCCTCGTTCGTCCAGATTACACGATATTTGACGAGATGCGCACCACCTCGGATTTCAAGGTGTTCACAGATTTGCGCCTTGCTGGAGTGGGTATGGTGGGCGTTGTGCACGCTACCCGTGCCATAGACGCATTGCAGCGTTTCATAGGGCGTGTTGAACTTGGAGTGATTCCCCAGATCGTAGATACCATAATCCACATAGAAAAGGGTGCCATTGCTCAGGTCCTCACCCTTAGGTACACCGTTAAAGTGCCCAGCGGTATGCATGAGGAGGACCTTGCCAGACCTGTCATAGAGGTGAGGGATCTTGAGGAGGAGAAACTCCTTTACGAGGTTTACTCCTTCGGGGAGCAGATAGTTGTCGTTCCCGTGAAGGAGGAGGAAAAGGGAATATACAAACTTGCTGCCAGGGGCATAGAGGAGGAGATGCGCAAACTCTTCCCAGGATTGAGGGTGAAGGCGAAGGTTGTTAGCGATAATCGAGCCAAGATATATGTACCTCCCTCAGCCATATCATCGGTCATAGGAAAGAGGGGCAAGAGGATCGCTGATATAGAGGAACTCCTTGGCATATCCCTCGATGTTGAGCCCCTTGGGAAAGAGAGGATAAGGGAGGAGAGAATCGAAGTTGAGGTGGAGATGAAGAAAAAGACAATCCGGCTGCATGTGGGAGAGCACCTTGCCCATTCCAAGGTCTCCGTATTCGCAGATGGGCAGAGGCTCTTTGATGTCACCGTGTCCCGCGAGGGCTACATAAATTTGCGAAAGAGCACGGCCAACGGGAAGAAGGTAATGGAGGCGTTGAAGGATGGGGAAAGCATCTATGTGGTTCCTCTATGACTCCTCCTGGCTTTGAACCCGAATGCTATGAGCAGTATGGATAGGAAAACGGGTATTCCTGTGGCTATATAGAGCTCAGAGATACTCAAATTCCCCCTTTCAGGGCCATTCTCCCTCAAATTCAGTATTTCCTCCCTGGATGCACTCTTGGATGCGTACTCTTTCATTCCGAATGTGTATTTTGAGAGAGTTATATTTTTGTAGGAATCATTATCCATAATGCCCCTGTTTTGGAGCATCGTTGCAAAGGTTATTGCATCGTAAAATGTATCATTTGAGTGGTAGAGAATGCCCGCACTCCTCATGCCAATCTCCATGGGAAGGAGTTCTATTATTCCTGATCTTCTGATGATACTGCCCCGTGCCTCCATATGTACTTTCATCTCGATGCTTCCGGATATCTCTTTATTTATAGTTTTATTCAAATTTGTGGTTATATTGTTAGTCTTTGAATATCCAACACCGCTCGCAATAATCTTTCCATGGAAATTTGCGGTGGTGTAATAACTTACGTTCTCTTCCTGCTCAAGGGGTATATAGGGAAGGGGCTTTGAGTAATTTATCTTCAGATATATATCGTATTTCAAGGAGTAGTCGTTTCTCTGCACAACTCTCCCTGCGAACGGTAGGGTATAAATGATCTCGCCCCGAACCTTCTCTGGGTGCTTTGTGTAGAGGTGGATGCCTACCTCCTTTATACCGTAAAAATTCTGGGTTTTGCCCTCGTGCGTTGTATTGTATCTCTCAAGAAGAAAGTATCCCTCGTAGTTAATCCATCTTTGAACAGTTAAATTTTCCCACACCATATTCTGTGATATCCGAGCCATATCCAATTTTCCGTTCAGGTACGAGTTTGAATAGAACATCCCGGAGAACGAGCAGTTGTACATATTCCCGTGCATCTTCGGATACTCTATATATATGCCCAGAACCCTTGCTCCCATCGCAACTCCCGTGAAATTCTCACCTTCCAGATCCTTCCCGAAGTTAAGAGACCAGAGGTATCCGTGTCCCTGGGGTGAAGCCCCTGCATTGGTAATCAGGGAGAGTGCCAAGATCAGCAGGAAAATGGTAAAAATTCTTTTTTTCATACTCTTCACCTCATCTTTCTTTTTCAAGGAGCATTTCCAGATACGATTTCGTGATGAACACCTCTATTTTCAGTTGTCTGGCAAGGGCTAGGACCCTATCCCTGCACGGGTCATACTCACCTATGCATTCAATCTCCACAAAATTGCCCAGATTCTCCACATCATCCACGCATACGGTTAGTTCTCCCAAAGAATAATATTTCCTTCTCTTCCTAACAGAGGCAACAAATCTGAATCCTAGTTTTTCAAGCAGATACCTCGCCTCCCGCGCATCCCCAATTTTCAGATTGATCTCCTCTCTGCTCTTCGTTTCCTTATCCACTTTTGGTCCCTTGTAGGTTAGCGTGCCATCGTTTCTTATGCGCAGTGCCTCATCCGTCTTGCTAAAATCCCTGCAGGGATGATTGAAGTACAGGTCCTCCTCCTCCACAACTCTCGCCAATCTCGCACCCATATTCAAAATCTCTCTTTCAAGAGATTCGAGATCATCAATTCTTGCCTTTATCTCTACTTCCATCCTTCCTCATCTCCCTGAGCCAATCTTCGTATTCATCCTCTTCAATCTCCACAACAAGTGAGCCAATATACCCGCAATTCTCACATTTGAACTTCTCCCCGGTGACCATTCCTGCTACGTAGTGAATTCTCGTGCTTCCACAAACGGGGCATATCTTTATTTTGGCCACGGGTTGGATAGGGATGTTTGAATATTTATTTTTTCCCTCTTCTCTCAATGGCTTTCATTATGGCTCTCTTTGCCTCGTCAACCCCCTCAAATCCTATTATGCGAACCCACTTGTTCTTCTCAAGTTCCTTGTAATGTTCAAAAAAGTGCTGAATCTGCTCAAGTATGCTTGGGGAGAGGTCCTCTATGCTCTTAACCTCCGCACTCCTTGGGTCCACATCGGGATGCGGAACCGCCAGAATCTTTCTGTCTGGTCCGTGCTCGTCCTCGGTTACAAGCATTCCTATGGGTACTGCCTTGACGATTACCCCGTGGGGAAATGAATCGTAGGATATGATCAGGCAATCAATGGGGTCATTATCCTCTTCAAGGGTTTCAGGTATGAACCCGTAGTTGAAGGGGTAAAATGATGCGGTGTGAAGCACTCTATCCACCTTTATCACGTTCATCTCAAAATCGTACTCACACTTTATATTGCTCCCCTTGGGTACCTCTATGAAAACGTAAATATCTTCCGGCGAGTTCTCTCCAGGTTTCATGGGCTCTCAATGCTCTCATCGTATTTTATTTTCACGTTTTTGGGTTAATTATTTATACCATCATTTATTGGTGAAACCCGGTGATGGGGCCCACCACAATCGCCCGACGGGGCTGATGGCTCCTTTTAAAAGGTGGTCCCTATGGAGGTAGAGGTTCCAAAGGATGTGTTTGAGAAGATTCGCAATATGCGGGAGGATGATTTGAACAGGTTTCTCTATGAGAGGGTGGCCTCTCTGAAGAGGTATCTTGATATGAACGACGAGGAAGCGCTTTTGAGGAGAAAAAGAGAGATAGAGGACAGAATAAGGAAAATGAAGAATGAAATAGCAGAACTCACCGAGTTCTGTGAGAAAGCCCTGAGGGATCAGGAGAGAATGTCCATCTGGATTGATGAACTTGATATTGAGAACAGAAACCTTCTTGAGGAGATGAGAGGAAATGGAGATTACATTTCGAGCGGGAAAATTAAAAAGGAAAAGGTTCAGGATCGATAAAAGGGCCTCTGAGATAATAAGGGAGGTATCCTCCGTTTACAATCTTCCGGAGGAGGAAGTTGTGCTTATGGCGCTCACAGAGCGGTGGGAGAGGGAATCCAAGAACGAGAGGATTGAAAAGCTGAGAAAGGATATTGATGCTCTCCTTGCCGAGATGTTCGAACTTGAGGGGAGATGGGCATCCGTGAGGTACAGATCCCATACCTATGTGAAGGAAAACAGGGGTCTGGCGATAGTGCTTGCTGGAAAACTTGGAGAGAACAAGAGTTTGAGAAATTTACTGAAAAAGAGAAGGGCGCATGATGACATCCGAAGGGTGGTTGATTTTTACCTCTGGCTCTGAGGTAAAGATTAAATAACTGCATTTGCATTGTCATGCATTGATACCCAAGGACAGGATGTTCTACAAGTTTGCCGTCTACGGATTCTTGAAGAACCTGAGGTTATTTGAGCCCTTCATACTTCTGTTTTTTCTTGGTGCGGGGCTTGATTTCACAGAAATAGGTGTTTTGATAGCCATAAAGCAGGTATCGGTGTACATTCTCGAAATCCCCACGGGGGTGTATGCAGATGCCATGGGTCGTCGCAGATCAATGCTTATGAGTATGCTCTCCTACATGATATCCTTCTCCATATTCTTCCTCTTCTCCAGTTTCTGGCTGTTCGCTCTTGCCATGGTCCTCTATGCCCTGGGTGATGCCTACAGAACAGGTACGCATAAGGCGATGATTTTGGAGTATCTGAAAATAAGGGGCATATCTGATAGGAAGGTTGAGTACTATGGTGCCACCCGCTCGTTCTCTCAACTCGGCTCGGCTCTCAACGCCCTGCTGGCAGGGTTCATTGTATTTTACACTGGAAATTACAGGGACATATTCATAATAACAATAATCCCATATGTTCTCAACTTCATAAATCTAGCCACATACCCGAGGATTTTGGATGGCGAGATAACGAGGGAACTTGGCAAGGGAAGGGTTGTGAGGCAGTTCAGGAGAACAATCTCCGATTTCAAAAATATGTTGAAGGATAGGGTTGCCCTTAGAGCCATTTTGAATTCCTCATTGTTCTCTGGCTCTTACGAGGCTGTAAAGGACTATCTGCAGGCAGTTTTGAAGGTATTTGCCCTGTCCCTTCCAATTTTTATGTACCTCGGACAGGATAAGAGAACTGCGGTGGTAATCGGTGTTGTTTATTTCTTCATCTATCTTATGAATTCCTACGCTTCCCGCAATGCCTACAGAATAGTAAAGCGGGTTGGAAATCTGGCAAGGGCCATAAACTCAACTCTGATACTTGGTGCGGTGACCATACTTCTTGCAGGAATATTCTACCACTGGAATCTGCTTGTCCTCTCCATACTCCTGTTTTTGCTCATCTACGTTCTTCAAAACCTGCGCAGGCCCATGAACGTCGGATACATTGCAGAGCGTATAAAGAGCAGGGTTATGGCTTCTGGCCTCAGCGTTGAATCACAGACAAAGACCATAATAGCAGCATCCCTGTCCGTGCTCATGGGATTTTTTGCGGATCTATTTGGTGTGGGCTCCGCCCTTGCTCTGGTAGGGTTTTTCGTGCTTCTCTTGGCCCCTCTGGTGTTTGTCAGGGATTGAGTTTTGAAAAGTTATAAGTAATTGTATCCTATGCTTAGAATCAGGTGATTTCCTTGAACGAACTTGTTGATGGTGAGAGGGTGGCCCGGAATGTGACGATAGTTACCTTTTTTCTTGCTCTGGGAAAACTTGCCGTAGCCATGCTCACCAACTCGGTTGTTATACTTGCCGACTCCTTCCACAGTTTTTCTGACATTGTTCCCATAATGGCTGCCTGGTTTGGACTTAAAATAGCCCAAAAGCCGGAGAGCGAGAGTTTCCCATTTGGCTATTACAAGGCCGAAAATCTTGCGGCTCTATTTGCAAGTTTGTTCATATTCTTCCTTGGATTTGAGATATTATCCGAGAGTTTGAACAGACTGCTCTCAGGAGTTTCAAGGGTGACCAACGATTGGCTTGGAATTTCTATGATAGCAGTTGCCATAATCACATCCTATTTTCTTTACAGGTACCAGTTCAAGGCTGCAAAGAGAACGAGATCCCAGGCACTAATGGCCAATGCCACCGAGACAAAAATGGATATTTTCTCCGCTTTTCTCGTTCTATTCGGATTTGTATCTTCAATTTTCTCCATTCCCTATGTGGAAGGTGCGGTTGGAATAATCCTTTCCATATTCGTGTTTTACGCTGGATACGAGAATTTTCGCGACTCTGCCCTTGCCCTTATGGATGCTGGAGTGAGCAGGGAGGATGTTGAGAGAATAAAAAATGCGGCCCTGTCCGTTCCCAGGGTTAAGGGGGTGAAGGAGGTGAAGGCCAGGCACTCTGGCCCGTTTTTGATGGTTGAACTTGTTATTCTCGTTCCGGAGGGGCTTGATGTGGATAGGGCCCACAAAATTGCAGACGATGTGGAAAAAAGGGTAAGAGCCCTGGATATTGTGGACCATGTTATCGTGCACATTGAGCCAGAAAAATCCGAGATACTGGTGGCAAGGCCGGTGAATGAGGATGGTTCCTTTGCAAGGGTTTTTGGCTCGGCCCCCTATTTTGATATATTTCGTGTTCTGGAGAAAAGGAGAGAGAAGATTGAACGTATGAAAAATCCTGGGTTCGGACTGTCCAAGAAGCGTGGGGTTAAGGCGGCCTTATCCTTAATAGAACGTGGTGTTGACGTGGTTGAGGTTAAGAATATTGGGGATGATTCACGAAAAATACTTGAAGATGCGGGAGTGAAGGTCAGGATAATCCCGGACTGATTTCTCCACTTCCAAAGAATTAAATTTCATAGGAGCATGATGAAGCGATGAACTGGAACGAGTTTGTGAAATCCCTGGTGAAGTATTCGATTCTCACTGTAATAGGCCTGATAATCACACCCTATCTCGTTATGATTGTTGGACTGGCAGTGATGCTTGTTGGGGCCTTTTCAACGAGCCCGACCATAAACCTTCTCAGGTTCAGAACAAAGAGGATATTTAAATCCGCCGAGGTTGATGTTGAGGATATTGAGGATCCAGACAAGATTTACAACGTATCCTGGAGGGAGAGTTTGTTCATTCTCCTCTCCGGATTTATTCTGTTTTTAATAGCCCTAATGGTTGCCAGTTTCGGATGGAGGGGAATAATATACATGCTCTGAGTGCCGGGGCCGGGGTTTGAACCCGGGACCTTCGGATTTCTCAGGCTTGGAGGTGGAGATTCAATACCCTATGAGTCCGACGCTCCACCAGGCTGAGCCACCCCGGCGTTTAAGAAACCTCTTCCTCAACCTCTCCCTTGATTTCCTCGGGGGCCTCAACTTCAATTTCCTTCTTTTCCTCCTCACGCTCCAGTTCAATGACCTTCTCTTCGGGGAAGTGCAGAACTTCCGTTTTGCGGACCTCAATTCTGCGAACAGGGTAAATGGGTTTCAGGGCCTTGGAAAGATCCCTTTTGACCTCATCGCTGAGGAGGTACTTCACGTATTCGGAAAATGTCAGTTCCGTGGCCTTTGCAAAAAGATACTCGGAAATTTTCTTCCTCAACTCACTCTTTATTGAACTCTTAATCCTCCTATCGGGAACGGCGATTACCTTGACCCTTATCTTGTAACCATCTGCAGTGAGAACGGGGAATATGGCATCAATCCTGCTACGCCTCCTCCTCACCATACGGCGTATGTAATCGTTGGTCATATCGTGGCCTATGAACCTGGTATATGCGTTTGTACCCTGAATCCTGTTGATCTTGAAGTAGAGTTTAACGTGCATTTTCTTAAAGTCGCCCGTGAGATCGTACAGGGTTGATTCTGCAATTCTGCCAATGACCTTTTCCGGATCGTTGGCTGGAGTCATACCGATCTCCTTTGAACTGAACGTCTCTGGCGCTATTATTGTGTACCATACCTTTGATCTCCATTTATCACGAATTCTCCTGGCAGCGGCCCTTTCCGCTCTTCTGCTTGCCATGGGTAATCACCTTTGCGAAGGTAAATGGCCTTTCCTTTAAATAATTTTTGTAAATTTCTAAATACGATTTGGGCCATGGAGGTGCATGCAAAAACGCATAAAGAGTATTATTGTGTTTCTCCTGCTCGTTCTGATAATTGCCCTCATCTATCACCCTGGGTTGGGGAGCAGGGTTTATGTTACAGAGGAGGGGCATTCACATTACACCCTTACTCCAGGGAGCAACACAGGGAGTTTTAGCGCCACAACGGTGCTTAACAATGGTTCTGGATACCTCACCTTGAGGGTATCGATTGATAGAATCACCAAATTTCCCTGTGGTAATTCATCGGCCCTTAGGATCCTGCTCTCCCTCAATGCCACAGGGCACATGCCCCATGGGCTCGTTCCCAAGGACGTGGTATTTGCCGTTAGAGGCTCTGGAAATCGGACTATGTACTACTCCTTCCTTATGAAAAACAATTCAGGATTCAATGCAACCCCCTGGCCTCAGGAAGCATCCATTGGCAGTCCCGATGCCTGGAGTCCCAGGAGCGTTTATGATGGATTCAAGCCCCATGCCTCCAATTTCGCTGCCGCGACTGAATTGCTATGGGTAATCAAAAATCCGGGTCAAGGAGGTGTTATCCGCATAATCGTCCGTTTATACGGATTTAAAAACTTGATAACAAGTGAGGTTGATATTGGGGTTTGAAGGCAGATTTATATGCTCTGAATGAGATACAGGCACATGCTTGTTTGTACAGAATGTGGAGAGAGATACAATATTTCCTCCTCCATTCAGAGATGCCCCAGGTGCGGTGGGCCTCTTCAACTGGATTTTACGAAGGGATCTATTCGAGAGGGCGGGAGTGTATGGGAGAGGTTCAGGGATTTCTATCCTTATGTGCGGCTGAATAGGGATTACAGTATGGGGGAGGGAGACACACCTCTGCTACTCTCCCAAGGAATATCCCGAAAACTGGGAAACGAGATTTATTTGAAAAATGAAGCGCAGAACCCAACCTGGAGTTTCAAAGATCGGGGCACGTTCGTTGCACTCAATCGCGCCATCTCCCTAGGATTCAAGAAAGTAGGGGTTGTCTCCACAGGGAACATGGCCGCAAGCGTATCCGCCTACGGTGCCAGGGCAGGGCTTGAAACCTATGTCCTTTTATCCCCAACCATATCCCGGGAGAAAATATCTCAGATAGGAGTCTATGGATCAAAAATGCTTCTGGTGGATGGAAATTATGGAGACCTATACTTTGAATCTCTGAGGGTCGGGAAAAAGATGGGTATATACTTTATGAATTCCGATGATCCATTCAGGGTTGAGGGGTACAAGAGCATAGCCTTTGAGATCGGAGAGGAGATAGATGTAGATTATGTGGTGATTCTCACAAGTTCTGGGGGCTTAATTCGGGGAGTGATGAAGGGCTTTGAGGAGTTGAGAAACAGTGGCATTGTGGATGCAATTCCAGTACCCGTGGCGGTTCAGGCGGAGGGGTGTGCACCAATATGCAGGGCGTTCCATAATGGTAGTCGGGTTGAAAGATTTGATGAGCCAAGAACAATCGCCCATGCCATTTCGAATCCATATCCTCCAAGCGGAAACGAGGTATTGAGGTTGCTCAAAAGGTACGGGGGCACCTGCATATCTGTTTCGGATGAGGACATCATCAATGCTCAAAGGGATCTTGCGCATGAGGGAATATTCGTGCAGCCAGCATCCGCCACTGCTCTGGCTGCCGTCAAGCACCTGAAAATAAGGGGTAAAAGAATTGCACTTATACTCACCGGCTCCGGGCTAAAGGCAAAAATGGAATACCATGGGCGCATATACCAATGCAAACTTAAAGACCTTGAGAAATTCTTGGAGGTGATGGAAGATGAACCCTGAAGAAATGGTGGAGTTGCATAACGAGTACAGGAAAAATGTGCTGAACATGCAGGCATCTGAAAATTACCTATCCCCCAGGGTCCGCAGGGCTCTGGCATCCGACATGGCATCCCGCTATTCCATGGTTTTCGATATGGAGGTGCATGGCAGCGTGGTGCATAACGCCTACGGGGGAACGAAATATCAGGAGGATATGGTGAATTATGCATCGGATATGGCAAAGAGGGTATTTGGATTCAAATACGCCAGTGTAAAGCCCATATCGGGGCACATAGCAGCCATGAGTGTGCTCATATCCATTGTGGAGAGGGGAGATAAGATAATGGCCATACCTCCCGAACAGGGTGGTTACGATGGTTACTCTCAACCCTACATGCCAGATATGTTTGGCCTGAAATTCGTGCAGTTGAATTTGAAGGATCTTAAATATGTGAATACGGAGGATATAAGAAAAGAAAAGCCCAGACTCATCATCTTGGGGGCGAGTTACATTCTCTTTCCCTACAATTTGGATGAGATCCTTGATGCGGCTGAGGATGTGGGAGCGAGGGTAGTTTACGATGCCTCCCATGTTCTTGGACTTTTACCCAGCGGTTTTCAAAAGGGCATAGAGAGGTGCGATGTGGTTTACGGCTCAACCCACAAATCCTTCCCCGGGCCCCAGGGTGGTATAATACTTACCAATGATGCAGATCTTGGCGAAAAAATTGAGAAAAATATGACATGGCGTACGCAGGACAATTTTCATACCAATCGGGTTGCGGCACTTGCCCTTGCACTTGAGGAATTCAAGCCTGTGGCGAAGGAGTATGGAGATAGGGTGAGGGAGAATTCAAGAATTCTGGCAAGCATGCTTCACTCATTGGGACTTGAAATACGCTTTCCCATGGATTTCACAGACTCCCACCAAATACTTCTTGGAGAAAATGCCCTTGATAAATTCAATTTAACTCCTCCCGAGATGAGTGGAGTACTTGAGAAAAATGGTATCATAGTGGATGCCGTTGGAAGAATCGGAACCGCAGAACTCACTTGGAAGGGGTATGGCAGGGAGGATATGGTGCGCATAGCCGAACTCATTGTCCGCGCATTGAAGGGAGAGGATGTGGCAGAAGAGGTGCGTGCTCTCGTGGAAAAATGGGATGGAAAAACCATGGGTGAAAGGGCTATGGGATTATGAGGGTACCCACATCTCCACCCTCAAGGGCAAGTTTCAGAGTCCCATCCCTTCTGAGGTTTATTATCCTTATTTTTGTATTTTTAACTCTCAGTGCCTCAAGAAGTTTGTTTTTCATTCCACCGGAGAAATCGCCTGTGTCCCATAGTGAGAGGGAGTGGGCCTCGTCCTTTCTTATTCTTTCAATAACATTCCCATTCTCGTCAAGTAGGCCATCCACATCCGTGCCGTATATTATTTCATCTGCCCCCAGGCGCAGGGCAAGTTCCGTGACGATTTTATCTCCTGAAACCACTGTTAAGCCCGATGATTCGTCAATCACCCCATCCCCCCTCAGCACGGGAATGAATCCCAGTTCAACGAATCTTTTAAGGCAATTTAAGTTGAAATGAATGAATTCTCCATCCCTGGCCCTCGCCACATCGGTTATGGATACTTCCACAGCAGGATGTCCGTTCGCAACGAGAGTTTCCACAATGACCTTTGTTATTTTTGACACCTCAGAGCGTAGATGAGCCCACTGGATATGGTTGCCCTGCAATCCCTTGAAAAGTTTGTACTCCTTGGCCAGTTTATGACCCACGTATCCAACGCCGTGCACAATCACGTACCTTTCATCGGGAATGAGTTCCCTTGCCACCCTCTCTGCAACCTCTACAACGTGGTCATCTCCATTTCTCTTATCCGTCAGTGCAGAGCCTCCTATCTTGATTATTTTCATTGCCCTCCCTAAGGGATTGCACTTTAAAATATGTTTTGGAAATCCACAGAATTGTGGCACAGGATTTAAATAAGAGGAATAATCTTTCTCAACCATGTTGCCCATAGATGAAGTTGCCTCAAAGGTAGAGATAGAGAACCTCATCCACTACGGAAATTACAAGGCAAAGATCCCTCTTGAGGAGATCTGGAGGAGGGAAAGGAGGGCCAAGGTGATTCTGGTAACTGCCATAAATCCCACTCCCCACGGAGAGGGTAAAACAACAACGTCCATAGGCACCAGCATGGCATTCTGGAGGATGGGAAAGAGTAGTATTGTAACCCTGAGAGAACCTTCCCTTGGACCCGTTTTCGGTATAAAGGGAGGTGGCACAGGAGGTGGAAAAAGCACCGTTGCGCCCAGTGAAGATATAAATTTGCACTTCACCGGTGATTTTCATGCCATTCAAATAGCCCACAACCTTCTTTCCACGGTGATCAACAATGCAATATTCCACAATGTTGAGCCATGCCTTGACAGGAAGAAAATTCTCTGGAGCAAGGTTATGGACCTGAATGCCAGGGAGTTGCGGGGCATAGTTGAAGGCCTTGGTTCCAATGGCGGGGCTGTTATGGAAAACCATTTTGAGATAACCTCTGCAAGTGAGATATCCGCCATAATCGCAATTGCCAAGAATTACAGGGATTTGAAGGAGAGATTATCCAACATCCTTGTGGGATTCAAAAACGATAAAAGTCCAGTGTTCGCTCGGGATTTCAATGTGGTGGGAGCAATGGCCGCCGTGCTTAGAGATGCCCTGCTTCCAAATCTTGTACAGACATCGGAGGGCACACCTGCGGTTGTGCATGCGGGTCCCTTTGCCAATATTGCCCACGGGCATAATTCGCTCCTGGCCGATGAGATTGGTATGCGCTATTCAGATTACCTTGTAACGGAGGCCGGATTTGGCTCTGATCTTGGTGCCGAGAAATTTGTGAACATTGTTGCGAGGATGGGTGATTTTGATATCAGTGGTGCCGTGCTCGTTACCACGGTTAAGGCGCTGAAGTACCATGGCGGGGTGAAGAAGAAGCACCTTGATGAGGAGAATGTGGAGGCCCTGGAGAGGGGTGCATCCAACCTTCAGAGGCACATAGAGATTGTGCGGAAACTTGGATTCGAGCCCGTTGTTGCCATAAACCACTTCCCGCAGGATACGGAACGCGAGTTGAGCAGGTTGCAGGAAATAGTGGAGGATATGGACGTCAAATTTGCACTCAGCGAGGTGTTTGCCAAGGGTGGGGAGGGCGGAATTGAGATTGCCAAGCATCTTGAGGGCATAGAGCCCAGGAAGCCGCGGTTCACATACAAACTTGATGAGCCCATAAGGGAAAAGGTTGAGGCCATAGCCACCGAGATATATGGTGCCAGCGGTGTGGTATGGGAACAACAGGCGAAGAAGGATCTTAAACTGATTGATAAACTTGGATTCAACGATTTCTACGTGTGCATGGCGAAGACACAGTATTCTTTAAGTGATAATCCAAAATTGCTGGGGACACCCGAGAATTTTGAGGTGCATGTTCGTGCTTTGAAGATCTCCTCCGGAGCGAGGTTCGTGGTTCCGCTACTCGGCGATATAAACACCATGCCCGGTCTTCCCACAAAGCCGGCTGCGGAAAATATTGATCTCACCGATGATGGCCGTATAGTTGGTCTCCACTAATTTTTTATTCGTTTTGCGAAAAGATTATTACTTTCAATGCAATATACGCACAGATGTATCGTTTTGGTCTTGCCGGAATACCGTTATCGTGCAAGGGACGCACGTTGAAGGATGCCATAGAGGATACCCACAGGATGGGTCTCCATGCCATGGAGATTCAATTTTTGCGTGTCAATGTTCAGGAGAGAAGCGTTTATGATGAGGTGGGTTTGAAGCCCAGGGAGATTGAAAATGCCCTTATTGTGGAGGTTCTACGTCCTGATGAGGAGGGCAACTATCAGCCCATCGGTATAGATACGCAACTGGAGGAGGACGATATTCTTCTTGAACTCTTCTGGAACCTCGCCACAAGTTATGGAGAGTTGAAAAAACTTGGGAATTTGGCCAGGGAACTAGATGTGCAGTTGAGTTTGCACACCCCCTATTATATGGACCTTGTTTCAAACACAGAACTGACTGAGAAATCGATGGATTACATAATTTGGGGAGGGTTGCTTGCCAACGAGATGGGGGCAAAATACGTTGTCAATCACATCGGTCTGTACGGGGATCTCAGCAAGGCTCAGGCGATGAAGAACGTTGTGGCCAATGTGAAGAAGATAAAGGCAAGGTACAGGGAACTCAAACTCAAGCCAAAACTGGGATTTGAAACCTCTGGTAAGCAGGTGGTTTTTGGAAGTTTGGAGGAGGTAATTTCACTTTCAAAGAAGGTCAAGGGAGTTTTGCCCGTTGCCAATTTTGCCCACATACATGCCAGAACAAATGGTTCACTAAAGGATCAGAAAAAATTCGAGGAGGTATTTGATAAACTTGCACCCTTCTGGAAGGATGAGTACTATGTGCATTTTGCAGGAGTTTTTTATGAGAATGGCAATGAGACGGCCATAGTTCCCATAAAGAAGGGAGACCTCAAATTCGAAACCCTTGCCAATGTCTTGCTCAACAATGAATATAACATTACAGTTATCTCTTCCTCCCCGCTTCTTGAGCATGATGCCGCATACATGCGCGTTATAATGGAACGTGTTCTTGCCAGAAGGCTTGCAAAGAAGAAGTGATGCGCATGTTCCATGAGGCTTACAGGTACATAATTGAGAGCATAAATGAGTCGTTGGATGCCGTTGATATTTCCCTGGTAAACAGGGCCGTGGAGATGATATCCTCCGCAAAGCAGATCTTTGTTTACGGCTCCGGCCGTTCGGGTCTCGTGGGCAAGTTCTTCGCCATGCGCCTGGTGCAGTTGGGGCTTGTTGCTTATTTCATTGGTGAGACCATAACTCCCGTGGTCAATCCTGGAGATGTGGTTGTGCTCGTATCCAATACCGGGCGCACACAATCAACGCTCCTCGTGGAGAGTATTGTAAAGAGGATCAACGCTAGGGTGATTGCTGTAACATCCGATGGGTCCTCCCCCCTTGCGGAGAATGCAGATCTCACATTCATAATCAAATACAGTAAAACAAGGGGTGAACTTGCTCCCATGGGTACTCTCTTTGAAGATGCATCCGTTGTATTCTTTGATTCGCTCATAGCAGCGCTTATGAAGAAACTTGGCCAGAGTGAGGAGAATATGAGGAGGCGCCATGCCATATGGGTTTAGAGATCCTGATTGAGGCGGAACTGCACCCAACGGAGGATGTGGAGAAGATTAAAAATGCCATATTGAATATATTTCCAGATGCCAAATTGGAAATCCTCGCGGGAGAGATCAGGGGTATATCTCACAGTGTTGATACCCTGGGAAAGATTCTGAAGGAGATGAGAATAAGGGATGCGGCTCGCAGTGTTTTTCTGAGCAATCTATACGATGATGAGATCGTTTTTTCAATAAGCAAGCAGGCGGCCACTGTTGGAAAGGTGAATTTTTCCGTGGGCAATGTGCCTCTTGGAAATATAAAGATAATAATGAGGGGCGAGAATTTAAGGGAGATAGTGGATATGATTGCCCCTGACACGAGAAAGCTCAGTTGAAGTAGTTTGGCTCATCTGGATTATCATCTCCCACCTTTATTTCAGTGCCGCAAATGACGCATCTAACAGTGTTTTTATCAACGTACTGGAATACTCTACCTCCGCAGTTTGGACATACTAGGTTGGTCCATGAAACGTTTGTACCCCTTTTATTATCCTGCTGCTTGCCCTTCCCAGATTTTTTCCTGGAGAAGTAGTTTATTGTTCTGATAGTGTAGGATACGAAGAAAATCAAACCCAGAATTGCCATGGCCAGCATCAGGAATCCGAAAAGGTAGGAGAATCCCTTTTCCAGTCCCATCGGTATGCTTATGAAATCGGTCATGAAGTGCAGCATTATGGATGCGTATATACCATAGCGAATGTAGAGATAACCCAAGACAAGGCCACCCACAAATGTTGGAACCATTTTCCAAAATCCCCATGCCGACACGTGGGCCGCTGCAAAAACTATTGCGGAGAGCACGATGAATACGGCTTCAACGGTGGTGATTTTTCCATAACCACCAAATATGCGTATTGGGGACACCCTTTTTCCCTTGATAATGTAAAAGAGATACACAGGTATGCCCAGGAACGCGGTTCGGACGATAAGTTCTTCGTACACAGAGGCATGGAGCAAACTCAGCATTTGCTGCCATATAGGCATCTTCCCGATTCCCGGTGTGTGGGGTGTGTATCCGAACATGAGGAAGATGTAAACAACGAGCATGCTGAAGAATATGTTCAATGCGTACAGTTCCGAGAGTTCCTGGAATGGGTTTCTTCTGTAAGCAGAAGGATTTTTTACAAAACTTCTGTAATATGGTACTATCCCGTAGAAGAGCATGAGTATGACCGATGCCGATATTGCAGATGCCAGAAAGATGTACCATGCATAACCAAAGAAACCCTTTAGATAGAAAATCAACACGGGGGTGGGCCATACTGGAAATGGTATAACCACATAAATTGGAATGGCAAAATAGGTATCGTGTATGTACGGAACAAGGTAAAACAAACTGTAGAGCATGTAAGCGAAAATTGTGATTATTATTGTCAGTGCTATCAGTGAGGCTATGAAGGATGATATTTCCTTCAGGGTATGAAGTGGGGATCTCATAAAGAGGAGAATGGCTGGTTTGATAAAGTTTTTTCGTGATTTTGTTCCATAATAGATAATCATGAGAAAAGGTATTTAAAATCAGGTCAAATTATCATTAATCGTTCTCAAAAATGAGAATGTCTCCATGCTATCACCTGCGGGCACAGGGCCCTCTTAGGAGAATGTCAAAATGAAGAAGGTGTATAGGAGAGAAAAGGGCGAAATGGGCGTGGGCACACTCATAATATTCATCGCAATGATCATAGTGGCCGCGGTGGCGGCAACAGTGCTGATACAGACGGCATATATGCTCCAGCAACAGGCCATGGAAACAGGGGACATAGCCGTACAGGATGTCGCCACGGGTTTCAAGGTGATCACCATTCAGGGCATAAGAAGTGATGTGATGTACACAAACGAAACTCTGGGTAACATATCCTCTGGAGACACGGTGTTCACAGGAACCCTGAAACATGTGCCGGTGAATCCCCACAGCGTGGTTATTACCAATGGGACCTTTGTTGTTAAGGACGATGGTACAGGAAACCTCGTGCCAGTGGTTGGCAATGTGAGCGGGACAATAAACTACAATACTGGAGAGGTGAAACTGATACTCCCACAGGCAGCCACGGCAAGTAGTGAGGTAAATGCCACCTACGGCTCGGGATACAGTCCAACAATAACTTATCTGGAAATCAAGGTTGGGCTCATGGCAGGAAGTCCTCCGATCTCGCTCTACAGCGTGCTCGTGGAAATAACCGATGGGTACACAGATGCCACCCTGACCTATGATCCAAACGCCCAGAATTTCACGGATCTCACAAACGGAACATTCGGAGTGCAGATAGCGAGGGATATGCCACCATCCAACTGGGAGAGGGATAGGGTTATAACCTCCGGAGATGTGATAAAGATACTGATAAATGCATCGGCTGTGGGGCTTTACCTGGCTCCCCAGACCAGCGTGATGATAAAACTCATACCAAAGCACGGAGTGCCGAATCTGGTGGAATTTGAAACCCCATCCACGTACACAACGAAGTACATAAATCTCTGGTGAGGAGGTGAAAAATGATACTTGAAAGGATAGGGGATGATCCAAGAAAGCACGTGCTGGCGATGAAATGGCTTGCGTACATGATGCAGCACGTTGATCATCAGGGCCTGGAGAGGGTACTGGATTACTACGAAAAAATAGGATGGATAGGCACCCGTGCCAAGGAAGAATTAAACTCCATCGCCTCGGGTCTTAAATCCACGGGAAAGGGAGAGTGGACCCTGCCCTTCAGGGTTCACCTCACCTCCCTGCTTTTCATATCCAAACTGGCTGATATGCCAATTGAGAGGGAACTCACAGGTATCAATGCCTACATTGACAGTTTGATAAACAGCCCGGAGGAAATTCTCTCAATCTAGGATTTCTATAACATCCAGCCACAGGACCTCCACCTTTTTGCCAAGTTTCTCCGCCAGGCTTGGAGTTGTTCTTCCTCCATCACCGTGCATAAGTTCCTTTATGTACGTACCGCTCTGGGCAAGCACCTCCACAACCCATGTATCTCCCTCTCCTTCCACAAGTTTTATCTCGTAGACCTCTCTGATTCTAACCTTGTCAGCCCTCCGATGCTTTACCCTTGTTGGGGTACGCTGTGAGATTTTGCCCACTAGAGATGCCAGCGTCCTTTCCATATCCCCCTCATTCGCATCCACCTTGATTCCAACCCTGTACCTTTTTCTGGGCGCGGCTCTCTTTATTTTCTGAATCTCATCCTTCGTGGCAAATCTCAAATCCATAACCTCTACCTTTCCGCTGGAGTTGATCTCTTCCTGTATTTTTTGCAGATCCACCCTTCTCCTTCTGGGTGCCTTTATTTCAACTATGAAGGGTCTGCCATTTCCAAGCATTCTCGCATCAATGTCTTCCCTTCCCATTCCATGGAGAGCATGACCAGAACCTCCGGTGATTTTCATAATGGGCGCGGCTATTATCTCCTCCACGCTCTCCTTATATTTTCCAGAGGGCCATTTTGTCTGTGGTATGCCACGCACCAGTTTTCTGTATCTTCCATAGATGAGAAGAGGTTTTATTTCAAGGCGCACATCATCGTATTCAGTGTCCACTATGACAGTTATATCCGGACTTTTGGTGGTGGCCTCCTTACCGGTAAGGGACATAACAATTTTTCCCAGTTCCCGGTTGAATTCTCTGTTTATGGGCTCGCCCACGCTCCCGAATTTCATCCTGTACTCCTCATCCCTGGCTATGGTCTCTCCTGAAAATCTGGAGCCTATCATAAAGGTATCATACTCATAATCCTTGAGTATTTGGGCAATGTAGTGGGCATAATCTTCGAGCCGGGAAAATATGTTATTGCAAACCTCACAGTTTTCGGGAATCAATGTTTCAACATCCACGTTGTTTTCCATTGCAAACATAACCCTTATGGCCTTCCCCCTCTCTTCGTTGCTCAACCCGTGCCCAAGCAGGGCGTATATCCTTCCCAGGCAGTGATTGCATATTGGAAGTTTTGCAGTTTCAATATTCACCTTATCCATGGGCCCCTCATAGCGCAAATGATAAATTATTTTTTCTCATATTCCACATGCCCAGGAAACCGGTGGGCTCGAAGAAATGAGAGTCCATCGCTCCCCCTGGGCTATATTCCGAAGTACTGAGATATTCCGTCGAGTATGTACTGGACTGCGAAGGCAGCAACCAGGAGACCCATAACGCGGGTGAAGGCCCTGGCGCCCTTCTCCCCCATTATTCTTGAAATGTAATTTGCACCCAGAAATATCAATGCTGTCAGGAGGATTATGGCTATTATGGATACCGCAATTGATATGCTCTCTCCTGGATACTTTCCCATAAGAATGATCACGAGGGATATGGCACCGGGACCGGCGAGCATGGGGGTTCCCAGGGGCACGATGCCCACATCTCCTGTCTCCTCATGGAGTGCAGTTTTCTTGTTTGTGCTTCTTGGTTTGTCTCCCTCCTTCACCATCTCAATACTCACCATGAGCATCAGAAGACCTCCCGCAATCATGAGGGCTTCAATGGATATTCCCATAAAATCGAGGATGTATATGCCCAGGTACTCAAAGAATATGAGAAGAACTATGGCTGTGATGGAGGCCTCCTTTACTATTCTCCTCTTCTGCCCCTCGCTAAGCCCGGCTGTCAGGGACATGTAAAGAGGGAGGGCTGCGAAGGGGTCTATAACGGCAAATAGGGGTATGAAAATGTGAAGGAAGGTATTCAGATCCATAATTTGACTCCCGATCAGGACGATATCTCCTTGGATAGGGTTTCCAGTTTGCCCATTATCATATAAACCATAGTTCTACCGTGAACGGGTATGTTGGGATCATTTGCAATCTCATCAAGGGCGAATATGGCGCTTGCAATACGTACATCCAATGCCTGGCCATTCTTGGTAAGAATATCCTTGGCATTTGAAATACCCTTCCTTATATTTCTTGGGAGCGAGGTATCTTCACTCAACTCCTCCAGCATACCAACTATCTCCTGGTAAAGTTTGTCTTTTTCGCTCATATTTATCACCTCATTCAAATTTTATTCCTCTCTCCTTGTAGGTGTTCACAACCATCATGGTTTCGGTCTTCATAACACCATCAAGTTTGGAGAGTTTGTTCACAATGAAATCCTTCAACTCTCCGTAGGAGGGGAATTTCACCTTAACGATAATATCATACTCCCCGGTGACGAGAAAAACATCTTCCACGTTGGTAAATTCCCTTGCCTCGTTTGCAAAATCCTCAATACTCTTTGTGTCAACCTTCACCCCAATAAGCGCGGTCACAATCTGATTGTTGTAATAAGCACTCATTATTGAGTCATCTTCCATGGAAATCACCTCGGTCTTAATATCCTTTCACATATTTATATTTTCCCGACTTAGGGGAAAACGCAGCATGTTTCCATGGGCCTTACCTCTATGCCCTTATCCCTCATGTACCTCATTGTTTTGAGGGAGGGAATAACTATTCCCTTGAAATTCAGGTCAACCGCCTCCCGTTCCAGATTCACGAATTTTCTTGGACGCATGCATCCCAGCACCACTCTCCTGGGATTGATCTTTTTTGCCGCATATCTGAGCACATCAATTGCGTCCTCCTCTTTTACCTCCACGTTCTCCATGGGTGTGCCCTTCGTGGGAATGAGAACTATAAGCACGAGATTTGAGAACCTTTTCAAATCTGCAATGAAATCCACGGTGCCGTATTCCCATTCCACCTTCCCAAAATTGAGCCCTATTATTATGTGGGGGGAGTAATTGAGGGGGGAATCATCGAGCATTTCAAGTGCACGGAAATAATCATCCTCGCTCCTATTCAATCCCAGAACTTTTCTTATTGCTTCAGTTGATCCCACAACGTCAAAGGATATGTGGTGTGGAGCCATCTCTTCAAGGTAGTTCATATCCTCCCTGTCAATTATTCCGGTGTGCACGTTAACCAGAAGATCAGTGTTTTCCACAATCCACCTCACCGCATCCTTGAACCTTCTCAGGGGTACCTTTCCGTTGGGCATGGAGCCCCCGCTCAGAAGGAAACCGTTAATACTTTTTTCTTTATCCTTAACAAATTTCAGCAGTTTCTCTGGAGTTTCCACGGGTACCATATGCTCAAGGTACTTCCCGTTGCAGTGCTTGCAGTGCAGTGCGCAGAATTTTCCCGTCACGGAGAGCGAAGGAAACCTATTTCCAGGGTAATATATGTACACCCTTCGACAATTGCGAGGGAGTAAATATGCATTTTGGTGCAATGGCAAAAATTATTTATCTCAATAGGGTATTGGAAAGTTGATGGGTAGAAGGTACAGGGTTGCAGGCCAAACTTACGTGGATAGGGTGTACGTGCCCTACGTGCTCATCCCGCTCTGGCAACTGAAGTTGAGGGAGAAATACGGCATAGAGGTTGATAAGGAAATTGTGAGAATTCTCGTGGAGGCAAGGTACAGCAAATCAACGTGGAAGTGGCGCAGGGCAATGAAGAAGGTTGCTGAGGAACTGAAAAACAGGGGAATATCGGCGACCCATGCCTCTGAACTTGCACATCGTCTTGTAAGGGCAGTGGCAACTCAATGAAGAAGAAAAAACTGGAAATTCTGCTTGAGGGCGTGGATAAATACAGAAACCCCAAGCCCTTTTTTGAGCAGTATTTCACTCCGGCTTCCATAGCATCTGATATTCTTTTTCTTGCCCATTCTCTTGGTGATATTGAGGGAAGGGAAATTGCGGATTTTGGTGCGGGTACCGGCATATTTTCCATAGGCGCCTGTCTTCTGGGAGGAGATGTGTATGCTGTGGAAATTGATCCGGAAGCGGTTGTGATTCTGGAGAAAAATGCTGAAAAATTCAAATGCAATTTTCAAATTTTTAATGATGATGTTGAAAATTTTGATATGCATGTTCACACCGTTATACAGAACCCCCCATTTGGCTCGCAGAGAAAGCATGCAGATCTCCCATTTCTCAGAAAGGCCATGGAAGTTGCCCGTGTGGTTTATACTCTGCACAATGCCGTAACTGCGGGTTTCATAGAGGAGAAAATTGAGGAATTTGGGGGAAGGATAACCCACAAAAGGGTTTACAAGTTTCCCATACCAAGGATGTTCCATTTTCACACACACGACCGGGTTTACGTTGATATGGTGCTTTACAGAATATGCGTAGGAGAATTTAAATAGGGGATTACATATTGGCAATTTATGGATTCAATTAAGGAGCCAGAGCCTAGGGCTGAAGACGTTGCCAAACTTGAAAATGAGGTAAAGGCTTTGAGGAGGGAGGTCAGTGAGATGAAGGAACTCATTCGCAGTCTCTTGCAGGTCCTTATGGAGAATGTGGATGAGGATGAGGAGGATCTATACAACTACACCTAAAAAAATTTATATGGGGGTGCTCATTGGGTAGGAGGTGATTGAAAATGACAATGCCTTTGAAAATGCTTGAAAATTTCATGAACAAGAGGATATCCCTGCTTTTGAAGGACAACAGGGTGCTTGAGGGCAAACTTGTGGGTTTCGATGATTACATGAACATGGTCCTCATGGACACGGAGGAAAAGACGGAGGAGATGACCCGCAGGTTGGGCACGGTGATTCTCAGGGGAAATAATGTGGTCAGGATGTCCCTAATCGGATGAGAATGACCGAGAAAATTGAAGTTATCTGTCCCCACTGCGGGGGAATAATAGACGAAAAAACCCTCACCTGCAAATCCTGCGGCAGGAAGTATACTAGGAAGGAGTACGAGGAATTGAAGAACGAAATTCTTTTGAAAAGCTGGTTGCTGGGTGACGATCTTAAGGTTATTGAAGAGGATCGCAATATGCTTGATAAATGGCTTGAGGGTGATGAGGAAAGCTTCTTTGGTTTTATGGAGGAGAAGGGCCGTGGTGAAGAGGCCCAGGAAGTTAAAGCCAGGGTGGAGGAGGCAAAAAAAGCCTCAACTGGCAATGTGGATGTTGATAAACTCATTGAGGAAAATATAAAACTGAAGAGCCTGCTGGATGTGGAATTTGCTAAGAGGGAGGAGTTGGAGAGAGAGATTGAGGCCCTCCGGAATGAGATTGAAGAACTGAAAAGAGAGGCCTTGAAACCCCTGCCTGAGGATATAAGGGAACTGAAGAAGAAGGAAATTGAACTCAGGGAGGAGATAATAAGACTTGAGACCGAAAAGAAGAGGAAAATGCTCGAGTTGGAGAGAACTCCCGTCATTGCCCTATCTCCTGAGGAAGTAGAGGATCTTAAAAAGATCATCAAGGAGGGTAATGTTGAGGAACTTGTGAAGAAGATAGATGAGCTTTCCAGGGAACTGGCTGAGAAGGACAAGCAACTTGAGGATCTGAAGGCGGAGATCAAGATAAAGGAGGACGAGATGAAGAAACTTCAGGAGATGCTTAAGTACAAGGAGGAAGAACTGATAAGAAGGGAAGAGGATCTTCTTTACAGGGAGAAGAAAATTGAGGCACAACTAAAGCAGCTGCAGATGATAAAGAAAGAGATAGGGAATATGGATGAGATAATGTTAAAGCGCAGGTTGGAGGATCTGCAAGAAGAAATTCAGAGGAAAGAGGAGGAGTTGAGGGCCAAGGAGAAGTACCTGCGCATGAAGGAGAAGGAGATAGAGGCAAAATTAAAGGGTCTTGCCGAGGAGGAAGTTGCCCTTGCCGAGGAGGAGGTTAAGATAGAAATTCGGGAAAGAAAGGTTCGCACAGGTACAAGGCGTCTAGATGATCTCCTCTATGGAGGATTTCCCATGGGCTCCAACGTTCTAATTTATGGACCTCCCTACAGCAGCAAGGAGGTTCTTGTGTATTCCTTTATAGCGGAGGGCCTTCGTAAGGGTATTCCTGCCATATGGATTCTCACGGATATCACGGTTGAGGGGATTCGTGAGGATATGA
Organism: Candidatus Aciduliprofundum sp. HYA1; assembly: GCF_056175085.1. Taxonomy (NCBI): domain Archaea; kingdom Methanobacteriati; phylum Thermoplasmatota; genus Candidatus Aciduliprofundum; species Candidatus Aciduliprofundum sp. HYA1. The sequence goes on along the minus strand of NZ_CM149694.1, from coordinate 212,489 downwards.
GTTACGTTCTTCCAACCTACGAGCAGTACGAGAAATTGGGACTCGTGTATTACATAGATGCGTATTCCAAGAGCATAGGGGACACCACTGAAATAGAGGGAGTCGTATATCTGGATTCCCAGAACGATGTGGATGGTATAATGCGTGCTGTGGATGATATTGTGAAGAAGATAAAGGAGAAGAGCAAGTACTACAGGCTTGCATTTCGCAGTCTGTCCACGGTGATGGCTTACCTTGATCCTCAAGCACTCCTTCGGTTTTTACAGCCATTCACAACAAAGAGAAAGAGGGACAATGCCGTTTCACTCTACCTTCTTGAGAAGGGATTGCACAGTGAGAATGAGATTCAGATGGTTGGATACACCATGGATGGTATGATTGAGTTCAAGATAGAGGCACATAAGATATATCTCACGGTGCATGGCATAACCGAAGTGCAGAGCAGGAACTGGATAGAGGTTACGGCCAGCAAGAGTGGTATAACCCTTGGTTCGTTTACCCTCGGGCATATAAGGTGATATTTTTGATAGTCCTTGGGATTGAGGGCACGGCACATACAGTGGGTGTGGGTATTGTCACAGAGGATAGGGTTCTCGCCAACGTATCCCACATGTACAGACCTCCTGAGGGTGGAATTCATCCCAGAGAGGCAGCGAACCACCATGTGCAGTACCTTCCAAAAATTCTTGAGGAAGCTCTGAATGTTGCAGGCATATCTCCTGAGGATATAGATGGTGTGGCATTCTCTCAGGGTCCGGGGCTTGGTCCCTGCCTGCGCACAGTGGCCACTGCAGCCCGTGTGATGAGTTTGAAGTTGAAGGTGCCCTTGGTGGGTGTGAATCACTGCATAGCACATCTGGAGATAGGAAGGTTCACCACAGGTGCAGAGGATCCTGTTATGCTCTACGTATCCGGTGGAAACACCCAGGTTATATCCTACGCCTCCGGCAGGTACAGGGTGTTTGGAGAAACCCTGGATATTGGCGTTGGAAATATGCTTGACAAACTTGCGAGGGAAATGGGTGTGCCCTTTCCCGGTGGCCCCAGATTGGAAAAACTTGCCCTTCAGGGGGAGAAGTACATCCCGCTGCCCTATTCTGTTAAGGGTATGGACATGGCCTTCTCAGGCATTCTGACCGCTGCAATTAACAAACTGGGTGAGGAAAGAAAAGAGGATATTGCATACAGTGTGCAAGAAACGGTCTTCGCCATGCTCACAGAGGTAACGGAGAGGGCACTCACGCATCTTAGAAAGGATGAAATTCTCCTAGCCGGTGGAGTGGCAAGGAACAAGCGTCTTCAGGATATGCTGAGGGTTATGGCTGAAGAGCGCGGTGCCCATCTCTACGTACCTCCCGGAGAGTTTTGTACAGATAATGGGGCAATGATCGCCTACTTGGGTTTGCTTTTTTTGAAGCATGGGGTTTCCATGAATGTTGAGGAAACTCAGGTAATCCAGAAATTCCGCACGGATGCGGTGCAGATCCCCTGGGAAGTCAGGAGGCATAGGAGGGAATACGTAGAGGCACCCGGGGCAGAGGCTATAATCTCCCGTGAGAAATTCTTTGACCGTAGGGTTGTGAGAAAAACAAGGCCGTCCAAGGGGTATCGTATAGCAGCCCTGGATGGGAGAATAAGGAAATTGCGTACAAGAAAAGAGGCAAGGATGATGCACGAGTTGAAGAGGCACGGTGTGAGGAGCCCTGTGATTTATGATCTGGACGATTACGAAATTGTTATGGAAGAAATAGATGGTGCAACCTTAGCAGATGTGCTCAACGATATGCCCCAAGAGGATGCAAGGAAAATAATCTTTAAAATAGCGGAAACCGCCGCGATGATCCACACTGCGGGATTCTCCCATGGGGATTTCACCACAGGGAATATGATACTTTCAGGTGAAGATATCGTGATCATAGACTGGAGTATGGCCGAGCAAAATGCGACCCTGGAGGATATGGCTGTTGATCTTGAGATGTTTGAAGAGACCTTCAAAGCCGCGCATTTTGTCCACAAAAATCTTCTGAAGGATTTCTTTTCCCGTTATCGCGGGTTGATGGGTACTGAGATCTTGAGGCAGGTGGAGGGGATTAAAGGGAGGCGAAGGTATGTTTAAAATAATAACCCACAATGTGCACAAGTATCAGGAGATGAAAAAGATAATTCCCTCGCTTGAAATGATCAATATGGAGTACCCGGAGATTCAGGCCGATAGCCTTGAGGATGTAATTGATTTTGCCCTGAATTACCTTGCCGATGAAATAGAGGGGGATTTCATAATTGACGATTCCGGATTGTTTATACATGCCCTCAATGATTTTCCCGGAGTTTATTCCGCTTACGTTTTTCACACACTTGGAAATGAGGGTATTCTAAAATTGATGGAAGGCTTTGAAGACAGAAGGGCCACATTCAAGACCGTTATAGGGATGCACATTGCCGGTGAGAATTTCAAATTTGTGGGTCTCTGTCATGGTAATATTGCCAAAGAACCCCGTGGCACCAATGGATTTGGATACGACCCCATATTCGTCCCGGAGGCATCTGATAAAACATTTGCGGAAATGAGCACGGAGGAAAAGAACAGGGTATCTCACAGGGGCAAGGCCTTAAGAAAGGTTAGATCATTTCTTGAAAGATTTGCCCCTGGCACAGTTGATGCAGAGTCCTAAACTTGCCACATAGTGATCCTCACAAACGGGTCTTCCGCACATTTTGCACACATGCGTTGCAGGTGCACCGCAGATATAGCATCTTCCAAGTATCATTTTTTCCTCCTTAGATATTCAAGGTAGAATTCAGGATAATGTTCGTACTCAAGTGGATCCTCGTAGCCTGCCTCCATAAAACCCTTCAGGCGCAGAAGGCAGGAATCGCATCTTCCGCAGGCCTTCTCTCCTCCTCTGTAGCAGGACCACGTTAGTTGGTAGGGCACTCCAAGTTCCATGCCCTTCTTTATTATTTCCGCCTTGGTCATGTGGATTATAGGGGCTATTATTTTTATGGGCTTTCCCTCCACACCTCTCTTCGTACCAAGATTTGCACACCTTTCAAAGGCCTCCACGTACTCGGGTCTGCAATCGGGGTATCCTGAATAATCGATGGCGTTTGCCCCGTAGAATATGGCATCGGCATCTATCACCTCTGCATAGGCGAGGGCATAGGAAAGTAAAATTGTATTTCGTGCGGGCACATATGTTATTGGAATTTCCTTCTCAATATCCTCCACATTCCTTGATGGGACTTCAATGTCATCCGTTAGGGCACTTCCCCCTATCTGCCTGAGGTCAATCTTGAGAATTTTGTGGGGAACCCTGTAATATTCTGCAATTTTCCTTGCACTCTCCAGTTCCCTTGAATGCCTCTGCCCATAGTCAAAGGATAGAGCATGCACTTCGTACCCCATATCAAGGGCCATTGCAAGCACCGTTGATGAATCCAAACCCCCTGAGAGCAAAACAACGGCCCTCATGGGTTCACCTCCATATAGTGACATGCACCCTGGCCCGGCCCTTCATCAACGCACACCTCAATGCCCTTCACATTTCCTGGAAAATTTATCCTTCGAGATATTATTTTTGAGAAGTATATGGCGAGTTCTTCGGCTGTTACCAGGGGTATGTCCAGAAAGGCAATTTCATCCCTCGGAAATGCATATTTTTTCCCTTCAAACGAGACTTCAACGGTATCCCCAATTATTTTGTGCCCTATGTACCTGGTATCTCTGGGGAGAAGAAGCCTGTGATCCAGTTCATCGCATATGCTCCGTACCTCTCTCTTCAAGTCCACAAAGTCGTATAGAATTCCGCCCTCTGGCTCTCCGAATATTCTTATCCTCACCCCGTAATCATGCCCGTGTATGCGGGAGCATTTGTGATGTGAGGGAATGAAATGCGAGGCGGAGAATTTGAATCCAACTTTCCAGCCATCTATTTCAAGCATCATACTTCCCAATGCGGTTATTGATTTATAATTTTTCTCCCTCTTTGATCTCTTTCACAATCTTTGTTCCCTCTGCTGTGAGCAGCAGATCGGAGGATATGAACCCCATGAATTTAAGGTCCTCTATTATTTTTTCAATCTCCCCAATTTCCATGTCCAGAAGATAGCTGATCAGAAGGTTGTCCTTCATTCCTGTGTAGAGGAGAAGTAGAATTTTCTTATGTTTTTCTGTGATCTCCACAATTTTCTCTCCTATCATCTTTGTGAGTATGGCCCTGAGTTTCAGAGTAACATCAAAACTTGCAGATATGAGTGATGTCAGTATGTGCCTTTTATCTCCAAATTCGTAGTGCTTTATTTCAAGAATATTTGCCCTTGACCAGCCCATGGGTGGCGATATGCGGGGGTATTTATCCCTCTCGGCAAGGGATACTATTTCGTCGTACTTGACCTCAATGAACCTGTCAAGTTTTTTGAAGAGAATCCTCCTGTTTGTCAGGTAAATCCTGCCCAGTATCCACTTCTTATCATCATATACTGATCTATCCCTGCCGTATCCAACGATGTAGTAAACCTGTGCCTGGGCTATGAGTTTCTCCATCTCACTTTTATTAGTGCTTCTTTTTATATCTAATTTTTGGATTGATTCTCACCGTGCGATGAAATTATTTGCAAAAGTTTTAAATACCATGCCTTCTTAGTATGACTAATGTCTGACAAATTTGGAGACTATGTTGACAACGAGGTCAAAAAATTTGCCCAGTACCTGAGGGGAGAGAAGAGGAGCGAGAACACGGTTAAGGAGTATGTGCATTTTGTGCGTGATATGCTTCTCCATATTGGAAAGAGGGCCGAGGAAATAACTCTTGGAGATTTGAACAGGTACAAGATGTACCTATCCACAAGAAAGCATTACAGCAAGAATTCCCTCTATCTGGCGGTAAAGGCCATAAGGGCCTATTTCAAGTACAGGGATCTGGACACGGCCAGTAAACTCACCGCTCCCAAGAGGCCAAGGCAGATGCCCAAGTACCTGAGTGAGGAGGAGGCAAAGAGATTGATTGAAGCCTCCAGGGAAAATCCCAGGGATTACGCCATAATCTCGCTTCTCGCCTATTCCGGGCTCAGGGTCAGTGAACTTTGCAATTTGAAATTTGAGGATGTTGATTTTGATGGGCGCATAATATACGTTCGCTCTGGAAAGGGTGATAAGGACAGGATAGTTGTTGTCAGTCCCCATGTGATCGAGGCACTTCAGGATTATCTCCTCACCCGGGATGATGATATGGTTTACCTCTTCTCCTCGCGCAAGAGTGAGAGGATATCCCGCACTCAGGTGTTCAGGATTGTTAAAAGATACGCCAAGAAGGCGGGTATAAGGAAGGAGGTCACCCCGCATGTTCTTCGCCACACGCTTGCAACCACAATGCTTCGCAGGGGTGTGGACATAAGGTTCATACAGCAGTTCCTCGGGCACAGCAGTGTTGCCACCACGCAGATTTACACCCATGTGGATGATGCAACCCTCAAATCGGTTTACGATAGGGTCTTGCAGGAATACTGAGGTACTTGAGCAGGGAGGGTTTTTTTCTGAGCACCTTCATAACAACCCGCGAGGGATAGTCAATATCACCCTCTTCGTTAATCACCTCTATTATCTTATCATCGTTCAAATCATTCACAATCGCGTTGAAATCCTCGTCTCTTATCTTTCGGTATATCCTGTGCAGGTATGCCGCTTTTTTCAGTTCCCTTCCTATGCTCCTCTTCCAGCATACCTCGTACTCTCTAAGTCCTGTCTCTCCGTAATCTCCGATTTCTAGTGCCCTGGAGATCACCTCTATTGCACATTTTGAAGCCATAAGCCCAGGGTAAACTCCACCACCGCTGGTGGCCTTCACATGACCGGCAGCATCGCCCACGATGATCATACCATTATCGTAGGTCCTTTCCACGGTGCCTATGGGGATACCCCCTCCTGAGATGGATAGGGCCTGCACCCTCAATTTCTTCAGGAATCTCTTGAGGTAAATCCAGGAATTTCCATAACTTGCAAGACCTATTTTAACGAGATCGTCAAACAGGGGTATGATCCAGGCAAAAAATCCCGGGGCAATGGAGGAACCCAGAAATATGTGCACATTCTCCAGATCATCCACGGGATAATGGGCGATTACCTGTGAGGCGCCTAAAATTTTTGGACTTTTTATGTTCATGCTCTTCCTCACGACGCTGTTTATCCCATCTGCTCCCACGATTATCCTTGCCCTGTACTCTCCTCTTTGAGTCCATATTCTTGGATGCTTAACTCCCCTCACCCTCTCCCGCAGATGAATTTCTGCTCCCTTATCAGCGGCCATTCTTGCCATTCCCCTGTCAAATTCAACCCTATTCACCACGTAAGCCTTCACATCATCCTTTCCTATTTTCAGGGTTTTTCCATTTGGGGCGTGGATTGTAGCTCTCTTTGCGGCATGCAGAACACCCATTTTTGGTACGATTTCAAATATGTGGGTTGAAAACAGGCCCGAACAGTGGGAAGGATTACCTATTTCGGGATGCTCTTCAAAAATCGCAACTTCGTAGCCCAGGGAAGATAGTTGCCCCGCAATGAACAGCCCTATGGGCCCAGCACCCACAATCGCAACATCAAGCACGTATGAGTTAATGCCTCTCTGTAAATAATTTTTGTGCCAAAAATCTTTATTTCATGGTGAAATGGGGGATTATGAAGGATGCGATGCTGTCCCTTGATATTCACGCGTGGCTCAAAGAAAACAGGGATGTGATAGAGGGTGGATTTTTCAAAAAAATATATCAGATCGGGGAGAGGGAGTTTCTTTTCAAAATCTACAAGGGCGAGACCCGCCCGCTCTATGTAAATCTCCGGGGCTGGATATTTTTTCAGGCCAGGGAGACGCCCCTGGAGCCAAGCATGTTCGTAATGTTCCTGCGCAAACGTTTTTCGGGCAAGAAGATACTCCGATTTTACCAGTTGAATTTTGACAGGATAGTTGTTTTTGAAACCCAGGACGGTTATCAACTGATTCTGGAACTCTTTGGGGAGGGAAACGTTGTTGTTGTGAAGGATGGAATAATTGAAAGGGCCTTTGTGGAGAGGGAGTGGAGACATCGCAGGATCATGCGGGATGAGAATTATACGCCTCCACCACAGGCACTTCATCCCCTTCAGGATCTCGATCTCCTGTGCGAGGAGATTGAGAATTCAAAGTACGATGTTGTCAGAACAGTGGCGAGAAAATTCAACCTTGGAAGGTACGCCGAGGAGGCATGCCTGCGTGCCGGTGTGGAGAAGAGCGCAAAAACCCTTGAAAGGGAGGAGTGTGAGAATCTTAAAAGGGCAATAAGGGGACTCTTTAATTTTGAGGGGGGATTTCTCTACGAGGATTTCTTCTCACCCATCCCTCTGAAGATGTACCCCTCCCCCATGGCGAGATTTGATACCTTCAACGAAGCCCTTGTGAAGTATCTTAAGAGCGAGCATGCTGTTGATAGTCCTGAGGTTCTGAGGATAAAGCGCAGGATAAGGGAGATAGAGGAATCCATCGAAAAATTCGCACGTGAAGAGGAGAAGAACAGGAAGATTGGAGAGTTGATATACGCTCATTTTGGGGAGGTTGAGCGTGCCCTGAGTGAGGCCAAGGGGGCGGAGATTTCCTATGGGGCAAGGGGAAAGACCATGGTGCTTGAGATTGAGGGCGTTCCCGTTGAACTTCGCGTAGATAAAAGTGTAGGTGAAAATGCGAGCCTGTACTATGAGAGGGCAAAGAAGATGAGGGAAAAGATAAAGGGGGCCCAGCAGGCCCTTGAAAAGGCTAAGGAGGAACTCAAGAGTGCCAAAAAAAAGGAGGAGAAGAAAAAGAAGGAGATAAGGAAGTCTAGGCGCAGGTTCTGGTTTGAGAAGTACAGGTGGTTCATAAGTTCAGAGGGCATCCTGGTTATAGCAGGAAGGGATGCCAAGACCAATGAGGAGGTAGTGAAAAAGCATCTGGGTGATAGGGATCTCTACATGCATGCTGATATCCACGGTGCCCCAAGTGTGGTGATCAAATCCGAGGGAAAGGAGATAGGGGAAAAGACCCTTTACGAGGCGGCCCAGTTTGCTGTTAGCATGTCAAAGGCCTGGAACGCCGGATTTGGAAATCTCAGCGCGTACTGGGTTTATCCCTCCCAGGTTAGCAAGATGGGAGAGAGCGGGGAGTACGTTGCCCGTGGTGCCTGGGTTGTACATGGCAGGAGAAATTACATTCACAAGGTTCCACTGCGCCTGGCTGTGGGCGAGATTGAGCATCAGGGAGTTAAAATGGTCATGTGCGGTCCTGTATCAGCAATCTCTGCAAGGAGCGAGAGATGTGCGGTAATAGAGCCGGGAGATTTGAAGAAGAACGATTTTGCCAAGCAGGTATCCTCTGAATTTGGCATTCCCGTGGATGAGGCCCTCCGTTTGCTTCCCCCCGGAAAAATCAAGGTTGTTGAGATCAAAAATTTAAAAATCATAAATTTGCGTTAAGGAATTGAAAAATTTAAATACGAAAAGCGTTATTATGTTAACGAAAGGTGGTATTATGGAGCCATTAAGATGCAATTTGATAGCAAGATGGAAATCGCTTGATAGAACCTTGGTGCCTGTGGATGATCTTGATCTATCAATTCTCTGTGCCCTGAGGGAGAATGCCAGGATATCGAATCTTGAACTTGCCAAGCATCTGGGAGTTAGCGAGGCAACCGTGAGAAGAAGAATAAAGATTTTGGAGGAGAAGGGAATAATCAAGGGTTATGCGGCCCTTGTTGATTGCCATGCTGTGGAGAACAGCATAAAGGCCTTCGTGTACATAAAGGTGGATAAGAGGCATATTGACGAACTTGCCCAGGAACTTATGAAGGAGAACAGGTTGATAACCCTCTACAGGATACTTGGAGAGTACGACTTGTTGTGTGAATGCCTGTTTTTGAGCATGAAGGAGTTGCAGGAGTTCACAGATAGAAAATTGAAGATGGAGGGAGTAATCTCAACGGTTACCCATGTGGTTTCCAAGGCCTATAAACCCTGTGAATGGGTTGGTCTCTGATTTTTTATTTCGGTATTGTGACCTTTCCAGTCACGGCGCTGGCTGCCGCTATGACAGGAGATACGAGGTACAATTTGCCAGGCCCCTGCTTTCCAGGGTAATTACGATTTGTGGTACTGAGATACGTTTCCTCTCCAATGAGCCCGGCCATGCCCTCTGCACATCCACCGCATCCCGGATTTGTGAGCACTGCTCCCGCTTCTGCAAATATCTCCCATATTCCCTCCCTCATCAATCTGAGCCAGATTTCCCTTGTGGTTGGAGTTATGGTGAGGGGGACCTTCACCTTCTTTCCCTTCAGAACCTTTGCGGCTGCCACGAGATCCTCATACCTGCCATTGGTGCATGAGCCTATGAACGCACCATCAATCTCCATACCTTCAAACTCACTCACAGGATGCACGTTGCAGGGATTTGGGGGTGCGGCCATGAGCGGTTCAAGACCATCAACATCTATGTGCACCTCCTCCACGTACTCTGCATCCTTATCGGCCTTGATGGGCTTGAAATCCATGCCTTTTGCATCGTAAAATGCCTTCAGTTTTGCATCCATGGGCGTGAATCCCACTATTCCTCCAATTTCCGTTGTCTGGGATGCCAGGGTTATGCGACCATCAATGCTCAGTGCATCTATTGCCTCCCCGTAATATTCTATTGCCCTTCCCAGGGCACCCGCCGGACCGAGTTCTCGCATAACAGCGAAGGTGAGATCCCTTGCCACTGCTGGCCAGGAGTATTTTCCCTCAACCACGATTTTCATTGTGCTCGGCACCTCAAACCATGTTTTGCCCGTTTTGAATGCAAAGGCAATATCCTTGTCACCCATTCCCTGGCCGAACACGCCCACAGCTCCCAGGATGTTGTAATGTGAATCTGTGCCCACAGCGGTCATTCCTGGTTTCACAACTCCCCTGTCTATGAGCACATGAGTTCCGATCCCCTGGTTTATGTCAAATACCCTTATGCCCGCCTCCTTGGCGAACTTCCTGCAAATGTCCTGGGCGAGGGCATATTTCAGGGTTTTGGCAGGCACGCTCAGATCGAAGGTGAAAAATGTGCTCTCTGGCTTTGCCACATAATTTCCGGAGAAATGTTTGCGAAGGTGCTTCACCACGTTTGGACCACCAAATTCCCTTGCGGTTATGATATCCAGATCAATCCACACGATTTTCCCCGGCTCAACCTTTTCCTCACTGTGCGCCTGGAGAATTTTCTCAACTATTGTTGGCATAATTGGAAAATGGAGGGCGAATAAATAATACTTTTGCTGTTAAATGTTTTTAATCTTCAAATCCATGCCCCTCTATGGAAATCCCCGAGAATGTGGAATATGAGTACGAAATTGAGGTCACGGAGGAACTTACCGCAAGGCAAATTGGCTTGAGTGTGCTCGTCTTCTCCACCCCATCGCTTGTCCAAACCCTGGAGATTGCGGCTTTAAGATGCGTGGCAAGGTATCTTGATGATGCCCATACTACAGTGGGCACTGGAATTTGCATAAAGCACATGAAGGCCACACCTCTTGGAGATCGTGTGAAAGCAAGGGCAAAACTGATAAAGGTAGAAGGACCAAAACTGGAATTTGAGGTTGAAGCATGGGATTCCAAGGGTAAGATTGCAGAGGGCAGGCATTACAGGTATGTGGTGAACAAGGAGAAATTTGAGGCCAAGATCAGGGAGATGATGGGATGAGAATTCTCCTGGCCCAGATGAGGCCGGAATTTGATGTGCGTAGAAATGCTGATAGATTGCTGAAAATTGTAAACTCCCACAGGGCCGACATTTACATATTTCCAGAACTGTACCTAACGGGATACCTCCTACGCGACAGGATCTTTGAAAGTGCCCTGAGTGTGGATGACGAGATCTTCTCAAAAATCAGGGAAATTTCGGAGGATAAAATCATAATCTTTGGATTCCCTGAAAGGGATGTGCATATGTACAATTCTGCGGCCATTGTACACAATGGTACTGTGGATGTAGCCAGGAAGATTTACCTTCCAAATTTCGGGCCCTTTGAGGAGAAACTTTACTTCAAATCCGGCTCAGATCCCTTGGTGATCGAGACGGAGTTTGGAAAATTGGGCGTTCAGATTTGCTATGATGCTTTCTTTCCCGAAATTGCGAAGATTCAGGCGCTCAAGGGAGCAGATATGATAGTGAACATATCGGCGAGTCCCATAACCTCCAGGGCCATGTTTGAGGCCATAATTCCGGCAAGGGCCATAGAGAACACTATCTTCTTCGCCTATGTGAACTGGGCTGGATTGCAGCGCACCATGGAGTTCTGGGGCGGCTCGATGCTCTACTCTCCCAGGGGGAAAATGCTCTACAAGGCGCCATATTTTGAGGAGAGCATAGGAATCGTGGATGTGGATATGCACGAGATAGATATTGCAAGAAGACTCAGGCCAACGCTCAGGGACACAAAGATTGAGTTTTTCAATCCACGATATCCATGAGTTTCTCAGCCCTTCTGTTCAGAAGTAGATAGGTTCCTATGAGCGCAACATATATTCCGGAGAAGATTAGAATGTGGATTATTCCGAAAATTGAGATCAGGAGGCCCATCATGCCCATTGAGATCAGGGCCGCGCCCTGAATTATGGCACCCTGAGCGCCGAAGACCTTACCCCTGTACTTGTCCTCAATGGCCTTCTGAAGTATGGCGTTGGTGGGGCTTGAGAGCAGGGAGTTCATTGCCCCGATTCCAAAGGCAACCAGCACGGCCATGAGGAAAAATGGAAGCACAGCCATAATGGATATCAGAAATCCTATGAGGATTACTCCCAGGCCTATTATGTGCACGTTCTTCATTTTTCCTGCTATGAATCCAACGAGGACGGAGCCGATGACCGCTCCGATGCCAAAGGAGGTTTCCAAAATTCCAAGGCCCACGATGTTCATGTGCAGAACATCCCTTATGTAGAGGGTGTAAATCACATTGAGCCCACCAACAACAAGCATTATGAGCCCGAACAGGGTGACGAGAAGTCTAACAACTCTATTTTTTGCCATGTATCTGAACCCCTCAGCCATCTCGTTGAGGGCCTTCTTTCCTGCCTTTTCAATCCTCTCCCTATGGCCTATGAGAAATATCATCAGGGCTGAGAATAGATAGGATGCGGAGTCGAATATGAATGTGGTTGTGTATCCAAGCAAAGCAACCAGGGCTGCTCCCAGGCCGGGGCCTATGACAACCGCAAGCATGTAGGTCATCTGGGATAGGGAATTTGCCTCAATGAGTTTCTCCTCCTTCACAATATTTGGTATGAGTGCATTCCTTGCGGGATAGAAGAATCTGGACACCGTGGAGAGAAGGAATATTAGCACGAGGAGATGCCACAGTTGGGTGGAGAATATGAAGGCCAGGGCTATAACACTGCGAATTATATCTGCCCAGATCATGGTGCTCTTTCTCTTCCACCTATCTACGAAAACGCCTGCAATGGGCCCGAAAATGAGAACGGGGAGAGAGGCAAATATGAAGAACAGGGAAACATCCGTGGCGGTACCATTCCACTTGAAAACTATCAGAGCCGCAAGACCTATAAAGGCGACTTCATCTCCAATGTTTGAAACCACCTGTCCTATCCAGAGTTTCAGGAAGTCTCGATTTCTCAGAACTCTTTTCATTCCTTCAAGGGTCACGAAGGATTTATTGAACCCTCTTATTTTACCTTTGCCCCACAAAAAGAAATATTTATGGTGAGGTAGGCAATTCCCATCCCATGGACAGGGATATTGAGGATATGCTTAAATATATGGGCCTTGATTCCTGGGAGGCCCTCTTTGAGGACATACCGGAGGAGGCCAGAAAGGAGGGCATAGACATAGAGGGTATGGAAGAGTATGAACTTTACAGGTACGCAAAGAAACTTGCCGAGAAGAACAGGGATTTCTTCCACATGCCCAATTTTCTCGGTGCAGGCGTGTATTTTCATTACATTCCACCCGTTATACTGGCTCTTGCTTCAAGGGGAGAGTTCTTAACGTCCTACACCCCATACCAGGCTGAAGTGTCTCAGGGAATGCTTCAGGTTCTCTTCGAGTACCAGAGTTTGATGGCTGAACTGACAGGCATGGATGTTGCCAACTCATCAATGTACGATGCCTCCACATCCTTAGGTGAGGCAGCAAGGATGGCCTACAGGATAAATCGCAAGAGGGAGATTCTCGTTCCAGAGAACCTGCACTGGGAGAAGGAGAGCGTCCTGAAAAATTACATAGCGGGTCTGGGAATGAAGATAAGAAAGTACCCGCTAAACGAAAGGGGAATGGTTGATCTTGATTCCCTGGGTGAGATGATGGGCGATGATGTATCTGCCGTTTATGTTGAGAACCCCAATTTCTTCGGGGTCATAGATGAGAATGCCCCCGGGGTTAAGGAGATCATTGGAGCCAGGATATTCATAGTGGGTGTGAACCCCATAAGTTTGGGCATTCTCAAACCTCCTGGAGAGTACGGTGCGGATATAGTGGTAGGTGAGGGTCAGATTCTTGGCAATCCCATAAGTTTTGGAGGTCCGCTACTGGGCATATTTGCCACGAAGATGAAATATGTGCGCAAGATGCCTGGAAGGTTGATAGGTATGACAAGGGATAAGGATGGTAGAAGGGCCTTCACCATGACCCTTCAGACAAGGGAGCAGCACATTCGCAGGGGAAAGGCCACGAGCAATATATGTTCCAATGAGGCCCTATGCGCCCTGCTCAGCACCCTCTACCTTGCCTATCTGGGCTCAAATGGTCTCAGAGCCCTGGCAAAGAAAAATATGGATAACGCGAGAAAATTGATGGATAAGTTGAAGAATGCGGGATTCTCTGCTCCCCATTTCAATGCCTCCCATTTCAACGAGTTCCTGCTGGATCTCCCAGATAATCCCCACAGGATCAACGAGAAATTGCTTGAAAGGGGTGTGCATGGAGGGTACCCCATAAACGACGGATGCTTCCGGGGCATTGGCAATGCGATGCTTCTTGCGACTACCGAGATGCACACGGAGGAGGATATGAATAAATTTGTACACGCCTTAAAGGAGGTGCTCTGAATGTACAGGCAGGCAAGGTACAACGAGCCGCTATTGTTTGAGATGCAGGGTAGAGAGCATGGGAGCATAGAGGTGAATGTGCCTGAAAATTTGAGAAGAGAGAAATTGGAGATTCCAGACATACCGGAGTATGAGGTTGTCAGGCACTACACGAGGCTCTCACAGATGAACTACGGGGTGGATATAAACACATACCCCCTGGGATCCTGCACAATGAAGTACAATCCCCGCCTGAACGAGGAGATTGCAAAATGGTTCTCTTATTTGCATCCCTATCAGCATGAGAGCACCGTTCAGGGAGCATTGCAGATAATGTACGAGTTGCAGGAGATGCTTAAAAAGATAACGGATATGGATGGGTTCACCCTGCAGCCAGCCGCGGGAGCCCACGGCGAGTTCACAGGCATGCTCATTGTGCGTGCCTATCATGAACTGCACGGGGAGTTGGAGAAAAGAAGAAATGTCTTGATTCCAGATTCGGCCCACGGCACAAACCCCGCAAGTGCCGCCATGGCAGGATTCAATGTTATCGAGATTCCTTCAAACGAAAAGGGCATGGTGGATATTGAAGCGTTGGAAGCGGCTACAGATGATACCACAGCAGCGTTCATGGTCACGAACCCGAACACCCTGGGTATATTTGAGGAAGAAATTCTGGAAATAGCAAGGATAATGCACAAGAATGGAGCCCTGCTGTATTACGATGGTGCAAATCTCAATGCAATAATGGGCATAACCTCTCCGGGCATTATGGGCTTTGACATAGTGCATCTCAATCTGCATAAAACGTTCAGCACGCCCCATGGCGGTGGCGGTCCTGGAAGTGGACCAGTGGGTGTGAAGGGAGATCTTGTGGATTTTCTGCCCGTTCCCATTGTGCGCTATGATGGTTCCAGATACTATCTTGATTACAACGTGAAGCATAGCATAGGTAAGGTTCGTTCCTTCTACGGAAACTTCGGAGTCATTGTCAAGGCATGGGCATACATAAAGCGCCTGGGTGGGGAGGGGCTAAAGAATGCGGCGATCCGCGCGGTTGTGAACTCCAACTATCTCAAGGAACGCATAAAAGAGCATTACATTCTCCCTCACAAGAGTTTGAGGAAGCACGAATTCGTTGTCAGGCCCAAGAAGGCCCGGGCCCTTGATGTTGCAAAAAGACTCCTTGATTTTGGCATACATGCCCCCACAGTATACTTTCCCCTCATAGTGAACGAGGCCCTTATGATCGAGCCCACGGAGACGGAGACGAAGGAGAATCTTGATAGATTTGCGGATGTTCTCATACGCATAGCCAGGGAATCCGAGGAAAATCCGAAGGTTCTTGAGGAATCGCCTCATAATGCGGCCATAGGGCGTGTGGATGATGTTCTGGCCAACAGAAGGCCCGTGCTAACCTGGAAAATGTATGAGGAGATGAAAGACAAGTTGGATTACTGAGGAGAGTAGGGCTCGTAGAGCCCATGCTCAACTCCCAGAGAATCAAGGATCTTGCCAACGATGTAGTTCACCACATCCTCCACATCTCTTGGCCTGAGGTAGAATGCAGGCACGGGGGGAAGGATAACAACGCCCAATTTTGAGAGTTTGAGCATATTTTCAAGAACTATCGGGCTCAGAGGGGTTTCCCGGGGAACCAGCACGATTTTTCTTCCCTCCTTCAGAGCAACGGATGCAACACGTGTTATCAGGTTATCAGCTATGCCCGTGGCGATCTTTGATAGGGTATTTGTTGAGCAGGGAGCGATGATAAGAGCGTCAAATTTTGTGGTTCCTGAGGCTATATCCTCGTTCATACTGGAATTATCGTAAACCCTATTGGCAAGGGATTTCACATACTCCAAGGAGTATGGGGTCTCGTATTCTATTATCTTTTCTGCATTCTCTGAGATTATCAGGTACCTCTCAGCGTTGAGATTTTGCAGAAGCCTTATTCCCACGATGGCTCCCGAGGCCCCGGTTATGCCTATAATTATGCGCATAGAAGCATATCATCTTAAACCTTAATAAACTTTCAGCAAAATTTAATTATTCTCCCTCCTATATGTACTGGGTGATTCAGGTTGATAGCCCTCATATCCCTGCTCATCGTGATTCTCTTCTCAATAATCTTCGTTAGAATCGGAGCCGTTGCCCTGGAGATGACGGGGTTATCCAGGGAGGTGGCCACATTTCAGGCACAGAGCGCCTACACGGGTGTGGGATTCACCACCAGTGAGTCTGAGTACGTTATGTCCCATCCTGTGAGAAGGAAAATAATTCGCATATTGATGTTTGTGGGCAGTGCTGGAATAGCATCTGCAATGGCCATGCTCTTCCTGAGCTTTGTTGGGAAGAATGCCCAGGAAACGGTGGATAGCCTGATTTACCTTGCAATAGGCTTGATCTTGCTGTTCCTCTTTGCGAGGTCCAAACTGATTGACAGGGGATTGAGGTACATAATAAAAAGGGCCCTGAGAAAATTCACAAAGCTCCACGCCTACGATTACGAGCTCCTCTTGGGCTTATCCAAGGGCTACACCATCGGTAGGTTCAAGATAAGAAGAAACTCTTGGCTTGCAAAAAAGAAATTGAAGGATTTGAGATTGAACGAGGAGGGCGTGCTCGTTCTCGGGATAATAAGGAAGGTTGGGGGTGAGGAGAGGTACATAGGTGCTCCAAGAGGTGAGGTTCAACTCATGCCCGGTGATGAACTCATATGCTACGGGCCAGAAGAAACGATAAAGGAACTATCCCATAGAATCAAGGGAAAGAGGGGTGATGAGAAGCACATAGAGGCAGTGGAGAGGGAGAGGATAAGGGAGATGGAGGAGAAAATGGCCATATAAGTGCCTATGCCTCAGTAATACGTATATATGTAAATGTTATCACCCTAAATTAGGTGATGAAAGATGAATTTCAATATATCACTGGTGTTGCATTCCACGGTGGATGTGGTTGCCTACGTGGTTCTGGTTGTGCTGATACTTGGGATTATTGCCCTGCTCATAAGTAGGAGAACCCATATTTCATACATCCCTATTCTCATAATCTTCGGCATACTTGCCGGACCGGTGTTCGGTCTGATTGACAGAAAATTGGCACTGGCCATGTTCGAGTATGCCAGGGTTTTTGGCCTGTTTATGATCTTATTTGCAGAGGGATACCATCTCTGGCGTTCACTTCTTGTTAAGAACTTCACCACCATAGCCATACTTGATACCCTTGGTCTTCTGATAACTGCCTTAATTGCTGCCTTTGCCTTCTCTATGATCTTCCACCTGCCCTTTGCCGTTGGTTTTCTTTTCGGGGCCATAATCTCTGCAACTGACCCTGCAACGCTGATTCCACTTTTCAAGCAGCATCATGTTGACAGGAATATAGAGACGGTGATAGTTACTGAATCCATATTTAACGATCCCCTGGGCATAGTGCTGACCTCCGTGGCCCTGGTTTTTGTTATGCCCCAGGCTCCAAGCGCCCATATTGTTGAGCAACTTGCCACATACGTCACTCTTTACCCCGCCGCAATCCTTTATTTCCTCTATCAGGTTGGAATGTCCATATTTCTCGGTGTTGTAATTGCCTATGCCGGATATGAGGGTATAAAGAAGGTAAAATTGAGAAAATCTCCCTATGTGGAGATCTTGGCCATAACCCTGGCCTTCGGTGGATTTGTTCTGGGTGAGGTTCTGAATGCCTCTGGATTTCTCGTGGCCACTGTTATTGGAATACTGCTTGGGAATTACGACGACTTCTTCCATGACACCAGTCCTGAGATATCCCATGCCATAAGATGGCACATGCATTTCAACGACGTGCTTGCCATGCTTGGTACCATATTCATCTTCATACTCCTTGGAGCAAGTTTGAAGTTAAGCGTAATAACTCCGAGCGTTCTCCTTTACGGCACGATACTGGCACTTATAATAATCTTTGTGGCAAGACCTTTGGCCACCCTGCTTATACTACCTAAGTGGAAGTGGAAGAAAACATTGTTCATAGCCCTTGAGGGACCAAGGGGCGTGGTACCCTCTGCCCTTGCGGGTTTGCCTCTGGCACTTGGATTGAGGTACAACAATCCCCAGATGATCCACTGGGGCGAGATCATCCTCAGTGCAACTGTGATAACAGTGCTCGTGACGGTGATCATAGAAACCCTGTGGGTTCCCCTCCTCAAAAAGAAACTTCTGGAGGGCGATGGCTCTGCAAAGTCCCATAAATCTTGATTAAATGCATTATTTTTTTATCTTTTGAGCACATACTCTTCTGGGTGATACCATGCCTAAGATTGGTATAATCGGTGGTTCTGGAGTATACGGGGTTTTCATTCCAAAGAAGGGCGTGAAAGTCCACACACCCTATGGCTTACCTTCAGGAAATGTTGAGATTGGTGAGATAAATGGCGTGGAGGTTGCCTTTTTGCCAAGACACGGAAAGGGCCATTTCATTCCACCGCACAGGGTTAACTACCGGGCTAACATCTATGCTTTACATTCTTTAGGCGTTGAGAGAATAATTGGCATAAGCGCCGTGGGCTCTCTCCGGGAGGATTATAAACCTGGAGACATAGTCATAACGGACCAGTACATAGATTTCACAAAGAAGCGGGAGTACACATTCTACGATGGCCCAAAGGTTGTGCACATAAGTATGGCGGATCCATTCTGCCCAGAGTTGCGGAAAATATTCATTGACGTGGCAAAGAACCTCGGCTATCCTGTGCATGATAAAGGGACATACGTGTGCATTGAGGGACCGAGATTCTCCACAAGGGCCGAAAGCAGGATGTTCAGGCAGTTTGCGGACATAATAGGTATGACCCTCGTTCCTGAGGTGCAACTCGCCAGGGAACTGGAAATGTGCTATGTGAACATATCCACGATAACCGATTACGATGTTTGGGCTGAGAAACCGGTGACAACTGAGGAGGTGATGCATGTGATGAAGGAGAACGAGGAAAAGGTGAAAAAAATGCTGGAAGAGGGCATACCTAAGATTCCCGTAGAGAGAAACTGCCCCTGTAAGGATGCCCTGAAAGGGGCGGAGATATGACCGAGCATACTGGAATCGCAAGGAAATCGCTTTTTCTATTATCATACAACATTTTTGGGGGAGTTCTGGGTTATGTTACCCTATTCTTTGCCCTTAGATTTGTGGGTCAGTATGCCTGGGGTATTTATGGCTCAGCCCTTGGAATTGCCGGAATATTAAGTGTCATCTCCTCCCTGGGAGTGGATTCTGCCCATGTGAAGAAGGTCACCCAGAAAAAGGAGAAAGAGGAGTGTATGGGGGCATATATCCTCATAAAGGGATTTCTCGGACTAATATTCTTGGTTGTATCCTTCGGTGGATTTTACGTTGTTGGTAATTTTTTCGGTTATAAATTCGAATCTCCTTATCTCGAGAAGGCTGTCTACATAGCCATTCTCGGCATGCTTCTTTCCTCATTGGCCAATATTTTTAGAACAACTTACCAGACCAAACTTGATGCGAGAAAATCCGTTGTGCCTTTATTCGTGCAGGTGCTGGTGCAGGATATTTTGATAATAATATTTGCCGTGTATTACAAGATTAACCCTATGATTCCTATAGGATACATTGGTGTGCTATTCACCTATGCATATCTGATGGGGGTGTTTTTTAAACTTCTCATATATATTGGTTGGGCCGTTGGCGATGGTATATCTGTAAAAAGACCCAGTTACTCTTTGGTTAGAGAGTACGTTCTCTTTGCCATACCACTCGCCCTGCTGGGAGTTGTTGGCACGATCCAGGCCTATACAGACAGAACAATGCTTCAGTTCTTCTGGAATAGTGCAGAGGTGGGAGGCTATTTCTCCGTGCAGAAGATTGCCCTTTTTGTCACATATTTCGGAGGATCTGTATCATTTTTCCTTTATCCAGCCCAATCTTCCTATTATGAGAGCAGAAACCATTATCAGTTCTTCAAGGTCACTTCAAAGGCAGAGCGCTATCTCTCCCTGATCTCAGCACCATTTGTTATGTTCACCGTAGCCATGGCCCCCGAGATTTTGAATATATTCCGCTCATCTCTTATTCCATATTCCACCCCACTCATAATTCTGATCATATACGCGTATCTTGGAGTCATAAATAGACCCTACGGATCCCTACTCACCTCTGCAAACCGGCCCCACGAGGTTATGAAGGTTGGCATTATTCAGGCATCGGTGAATGTCGTTCTAAATACTCTGTTCATTCCAAAATCCATAATGGGTGTTCCTCTTTTTGGGTTGAGAAGCACAGGGGCAGCTCTGGCAACGCTTCTATCCTTTCTAATAGGATTTGTATTTTTGAGGTACAAGGCCTATAAAATCCTGGGAGTGAAATATGAGAGGCATATACTCCTGCATATCCTTGCGGGAGGTGTAGCGGCACTTGTTATATTTATCATAAAAATTCATGTGCCCCTTCTATCGTGGTACTCTGTGGTTGGCTCCTTCATACTGTTTGCTATGATATATGTTGGAATTCTTTATCTCCTCGGAGAATTTGGTAGAGAAGAAATAAATTTTGTGCTCAGAATGTTCAATATAAATCTAAAAAGGGATAAAACCTAAAATTTATTTGAAAACCTCTTTGTAGCCCGCCTTCTCTGCATCCTCACTGAACTTCTTCACTCCCTCTTCCGTCTTGGGATGTAGAAGCATGCTCTCCAGAACGGCAAATGGAATTGTTGCAATGTCAGCGCCGCTGATCGCAGCCTCCCGCACCTGCCTTGCATTGCGGATGCTGGAAGCAATGACCTCCGTTTCATAATCGTAATTTTCCAGTATGATTACCGTTTTTTCAACGAGATCGGAGCCGCTTTTTATACCGTTGTCGTCAACGCCCTTTCCATCCCAGGGATAGTAATCGCCCTTCTGAAAATCCCTGCCAGCCACAAGCCCAAGTTTTGTGGTACGAATGTAATCATCTATTCTGCCTGCAAATGGGCTCACATACCTCGCACCAGCCTTGGCAGCCAACAATGCCTGCTCGGGGGTCATTATGAGAGTGCAGTTAACAGGGATTCCTCTCTCGCTCAGTGCCTTTATGGTTTTCAACCCCTCATAATACCCCGCATATGTGTTTATTGGGACCTTTATCACAACATTGCCCGCAATATCGTTGAATTTATTGTAAAGAATCTCGGCCTCACGAATCATATCTTTGGCTTTAACACTCATCACTTCGAGACTCACCGGCCTGTCCTCTCCGGCAACCCTCAAAATTTCTGCAATGTAATCTTCCAGTTTCATACCCTTTGCCTCAGTCTCCACCGCCTTGCGAATGAGCGATGGATTAGTGGTTATTCCATCCACTATACCCCAAGAAATCGCTTCCTTTATCTCTTTCAAACTTGCAGTGTCTATGAATATCTTCATTTTTTCACCTCCTTAATGAAAGAGAGCATCTCCTTCGCTATCCCTTTATCGTCCATTCCGTAATATTCGAGGAGAGCGTTCCACTTCCCACTTCTACCGAATACATCCTTCATTCCGTGTCTTCTCATAGGTACAGGGTAATTCTCCACGAGCACCTCTGCAACCGCCGAGCCAAGACCATTGTAAATATTGTGGTCCTCCACAGTCATTATCATTCCAGTTTCTCTCGCTGCCTTCACTATCATATCAACATCTATCGGCTTGATGGTGCTTATGTTGATGACCCGCACGTCCAGCCCCTCCTTTTTGAGAATCTCTGCTGCCAGAAGAGAGTATGATACCTCAATACCCGTGGCGATTATCGTGGCATCATCTCCATCTCTCATCACTCGAGCCTTTCCAAACTCAAACTCTCCTTCGGTTAGATTAGGCAATGCCGTCCTTGTTAAGCGAACATAGAATGGTCCTGGTTCCGAGGCAACGAATCTTATCACGCTGCGCACTTCGTTTGAATCCACGGGCACAATTACACGCATGTTGGGAAGGCCCCTCATTAATCCAATATCTTCAATCATCTGGTGAGATGCTCCGTCCTCCCCCACTGTCACTCCGCCATGCGTTGCCACAATCTTCACATTGAGTTTTGGGTAGGCAATGCTCTGCCTTATCTGGTCATAAGCGCGTCCTGTTGCGAAGACTGCAAAAGATGATGCAAAAACCGTCTTACCACTCCGCGCGAGACCGGCGGCAATGCCCATCATATTCTGCTCCTGTAAGCCAAGATTGAAAAATCTCTCTGGGAACTCCTTACCGAACATTGCAGTCTTGGTTGATGTGCTCAGATCAGCATCCATAACCACAATATCCTCACGCTCTCTCCCCAATTCAACGAGCGTGCTCCCGTATGCCTTTCTTGGAGACTCATACTCCCAGTTCATATTGATCGCCTCTCTTCCTCAAGTTCTTTCAATGCCAATTTATATTCTTCCTCACTCTGCGGAGGCTTGCCATGATACTTGGCGGTGTTCTCCATATAACTAACTCCCTTGCCCTTCACGGTATGCGCTATGATTACCGTCGGCCTTCCCTTCGTTTTTCTAGCCTCTTCCAGAGCGCGGATTATCTGAACAACATCATGACCGTTGATGGATATCACTCGCCAGCCAAATCCACGCCACTTTTCTTCAAGGGGATCAAGGGCAACCATGGTATCTGTAAAATCATCCAGTTGAATTTTATTGCGATCCACTATGGCCACGAGATTATCCAGCTTGCGCGTAGCCGCCGTCATTGCCGCCTCCCATACATTGCCCTCCTCTATCTCACCATCCCCCAGAATTGTGTAAACTCTGTACTCCTTTTCATCAAGTTTTGCAGCGAGTGCCATGCCGATTGCGGCGCTCAGCCCCTGGCCCAGAGAGCCGGTGCACATGTCCACGCCGGGAACCATGAGCGAAGGATGCCCCTGCAGGAAGGAATCCACCCTTCGGAATTTAAGAAGTTCATCTGTGGGAAAGAATCCACGCATTGCAAGTGCAGCATAGTATGCTGCGGAGGCATGCCCTTTACTCAGCACGAATCTATCCCTCTCTGGCCACTCTGGATTCTTGGGGTCAACGCGCATCTCGTGAAAATACAGCACGGCAAGAATATCTGCAGCGCTTAATGCCCCGCCGGGATGCCCGGATTGAGCAGCATATATCATCTTTATGCTCCAGGTGCGGATTTCATTGGCTTTCAGTTTAAGCTCCCTTATCTCCTCATCAGAAATATTTGTCATTGTTGAGGGTATTTCCGCTCGGTTAATTATAATTTTCGCCTAAGGTGGAACAAACCTCCTCAACCTTTGCAGCATCTCCAATTTCTCCTTCCTGCCCAGGGATGCCTCCTCTATGCTCATCTGCAAGATTTCTATGCTCTTATCGTATGCCTTCCTGTCCACGGGCTTTGGCACACCATCCTTTCCTCCAAGGGCAAAGGAGTATTTTACCGGATCTTTCCATGAAACTTCCGCACCGTATATTATTTCCGCTATGTAGGCAAGGGCACGAACCGTGGATGGACCTATACCCTTCATTCCGATGAGTTCTTCGTAATTTCTGGGTTGAATTTCGTATGCTTTAAACAGGGCATTCCAATTTATGTGCCAGGGCATTGTTAGCACCTTTACATTGGAGAATTCGTCCAACGTTTTTTGTCCCTTGGCGCTCACATCCGCAATCATGTTCCTCATCTTTTTTGGATTATCGCGTACCACGTCCACGGATATTTTTCTGGCCTCCTCGCTCACCCTTGCGCTCATATCAAGCACCCGAGATTCTATTGAATCTGCAATTATTCCCGTGCGAGGTTCGTTCACATAACTCTTAATTCCATATAGCCAGTGATAGCGCCTTGCGTACCTCCTCTCTGGATTCATGCCCTGCTGTATAACCACCCAGTTTCCATGCTCGTCCAGAATCATTGTGTGATGGTAAAGTGGATATCCATCCTGAAGCACGGTGTTGTCAACCTTGGCTGCCATCTTGCTTGCGTACTTTATCTCTTCAATTTTCTGGGATGAAAGTCCCATCTCATATCCCAGATTCTCAATTTCCAGCGGTGTGCTTCTTGATATTCGGCCCTTGCCACCCACCACCACGAGGCCGTCCTCCACACTTAACGCCTGCTTTAAGGCGCCCATGGTTACCGTTGTTGTGCCAGAAGAGTGCCAGTCAAATCCTATCACGCAGGAGAATGCCTGGAACCAGTAGGGATCTGCAAATCTGCGCAGTACCTCCCCTGTGCCATATTCATGGGCAATGATCCTAACTATCTCTCCAGACAGGCGAACCATTCTGCCAAAAAGCCATCTGGGTGCGTGGCCCGGATGGAGGGGCAGATTGGCAAATCCACTTCTCTCCATTTCCTCACTTCAGGAGCACTATTCCCTGCTCATTCACATCGTATTTGAATATTCCCACCTTCTCTGGATGGTTGCGCACCTTCTTGATAAGCAGGTACTTTTCAAATCCTTCGTCGCTCCTCTTCATCTCCATCTCAAGTATCACATCCACGATCTCCTCAATTCCTCCGTGCACTGAGCCCTTGTTTCCAGGGGTGAGCATGGTTATTAGAACAACACCTCCGTAGTACTGGGCGTGGGCCTTTATGGTTCTAAGTGAGGATATTACCTTGGTCTTCTCGTACCTGTTGAGGAAGAAATCTAGGGAGTCTATGACTATGCGAAATGGAGGTTTGAGTTTTGAAATCTCGTAGGTTACCTTGGTTAGGAAATTCACCTCCTTCTCCTCCCTCTTTCTTGCAGGTTTGAAGATCTCGTTTATGGGAATTCCCTCCTCTCGGTACTTGCTTATGACCAGTTCTTTTTCCAGAACCTTGTGATAGTACTCCACCCCAATGTTTATGATCTTTATGTTCGTATCCCAGCCAAATTCCTTCATCGTTGCAATTATGTCCTCATCTCTCTCAATGGTTGTGAAGTAAATCACGTTTTCCTTGGAAGCGCCAGAGGCTGCGAACTGCTTGGCAAAGAGTTCCGTGCCGGATCCTGGGGAGCCGTAGAGCAGGATTGTGTATCCCCTGGGAACACCACCCATAAGGGCCCGGTCAAGGGTGCTTATCCCTATGCTTGTGGTCTCATATACGCTCATCTTCCCTCCCCTCCAGCATCAAAGGCATCATCACAGATCAGATTCATCATGCTCACGATATCCTGGGTATTCTGCTCCTTCATGGATATTATGACCATGTAGGATTCCCAGCTTCTCAGGGATGTTACGAATATGTGCAGGAACTCGCTCAGAATCTTCAAATCGTTGTGTATTGCCATGGAATTTACAGAGTCGAGCACGACGATTGCCTTCTTGTCCCCGTATTTCCTGTGCAGGTAATCTATCTTTAGCATAACATTTTCAAGCATTGTTGGGCTTTCAATGTATAGGAACCTATCGCTCATCTCACCGGCATTGGCCATCAGGTGGGATATGGTATCAACGAAGAATATGCGGGATGTATCAACACCCAGAATTTCAAGGAGCCCTACAATGTTCTTGGAGGGCATGGTGGAGGATATGTAAAACACGTATAGATCGTGCTTTGTGGCAAATATATCAACTATGGCGCGAAGAGCGTCAAAATACGTGTTAACGCTAACGTAAAGGGCTAGGGATGACGCCGGTGGGAGTTCGTCAAGTTTGTCAACTATGCTTGAAGTAATGCTCATTTCAACGCACCTCCACGCTGCCTCCTTTCAAGAGGGGGGCAAGAAGTATTCCTATGGGGGTTAGATCGAGCACGTATTTTGCGCGGGAATGGGTTGTACCCCTCATCTTTATTACCTGTATCGTTCGAAGCAGATCTCCGCGCCTCTCAAGGTTGCCCATGAATATTATACCATCCGCAATTGCCTCCTCAACCCCGTACTGGGAATAGCCGGCGGAGGATGGAAGAAGTTCCGATACAAGGAGCGTGGTGCATCCCATATCAGATAGGTCCTTGCCAAGCTGGAGTATGAACTCTCTTATCTGCTCCTTGGATGTGAGACGATAGCATATTGAGGTTATGCTATCTATGACCAGTCTCTTTATTCCAAGTTCCTTCACCATTTTCACAATCTGGGATGCGAGAATGTTCACATCCTCGAGGGTAAATTCAAGTTTCTCAAGGCCGAGTTTGACGTATATCTCCTGGAGGTCCACGAATATGAGTTTCTTCTCTTCAATGAGACGCATGTCAAAGAATTCGTAGGTGCGCATATTTTCAATCAGTTTTTCCGGTACCTCTGTGACTGATATGTACATTGAGCGTTCACCCATAAGCGCGCCCCTAACAAGGAACTCCAAACTCAAGGTGGTTTTTCCCGTCCCGCAGGATCCGGTTACAAGGATGGTATTGCCCCTCGGAATTCCCCCGTTGAGCACATTATCCAAACCTTCGATTCCGGTCTTGCACCTCTCCCTACCTGTTATCATTACCAGATAGTAAACCCTCATTCCTATATCTAATTTTCTAAACGGCTATCTATTTTTCACGAGCAGAAGAAATGCCAGGATTCCTCCAAGGAGATAGAGCACGCCAGATAATGCGAACAACAACCACGGGGTTATCTGGTATATGTAGCCTCCCATGGCGCTTAAAACCATGGCGGATATGTATGATAGGAAAAGGAAAACGCCTGTGTACCTTCCCCGATTTTCTATGTTCACATAATCCGCTATCAGTCCGTTGCTTGCTGGCTGGCTGAACGCCTGGGATAGACCTATGAGGATTGCGTAGGTGAACAGGGCAACCGTGGAGGGAACTATGAAGACTAAGAGTGCCGCCGCTGCCATTAATTCACCCAGCATGTAGAACCTCTCTTTACCACGGGAATCGGCTCTCTTTCCAATGGGTATGCCAACGAGCACGACGATAACCGTGATCATGGCCATTGCTATGCCGTAGATGAGAGAGGAGGTGTATCCGTAGGCGTATTTCACAACGAAGTATCCGACCATGCCTCCAGCGGCGGATGTGATCATATTTATGAGCAAAACTCCCCTTGCACCCCTTCCCAGGTTCTTAAGGATCCTGAAACTCTCAATGAATTTCTCCCTGCTCTTCTTCGGTTTTATTGTCTCCTTAAGTTTTATTCGAAGCAGGGCTGCCATTATGGAGAGGATGAACAGCACGATGTATCCAATTCTCATGCCCGGCACCGTGCCGTAGGTGTAGATCAATGCCCCTCCTATTATTGGACCAAATATGCCGGGTATCATGGATATATTCGTGATGGCAAAACCCTCCGCTCGGCGATGGGAGGGTAGGGAATCCATCATCATTGAGAAAAGTGCGGGCTGGTAAAGAAGGGCCACATTTGAAATAATGAGCCCCACCACGATCCATTGCCAGGAGGGTGCCAGGGCAAATATGAGCGTTGAAAATGCCATTATACTCGTGAATATCACGATCACCTTTCTCCTTCCAAAGGCATCTGCCAGATACCCTCCCGGAATCTGGAGCAGGGCCATCATACCGAAGGTGAGAGCGCCCATGAGTCCGAGGATAACGTTGCTTGCTCCCAATGCGGAGAAGTAGATTCCGTTGAATCTCATGACCAGACTGTGACCGAAGTTGAGCAATATCCATGTGGTGAACAGAACCCCAATATTGCCCCTGAGAATTGTTCGCAGATCAGAGTACAGATTTTTCAGGCCATTCATTTGCATGTGCATGCATATGCTATTATTTATCCTTTCCGTGAAGAAGATTTAAATTACATAGGTGCATGGATTATTATGGACCTTCGAGAGAAAATTGCCGGGGAGATAGTCCTCTCTTCCAGACCCGGGGCAACCATGCGTAAGTGGAGGGAGATGTTTGAAATATCCCAGCAGGAACTGGCAAAGTATCTCGGGATATCCTCCTCGGTGATAAGCGATTATGAATCCGGTCGCCGCAAATCCCCGGGTGTTGTGATGGTTCGCAAGTTTGTCAATGCCCTTATTGAAATTGATGAATCAAGGGGAGGAGTGAAGATAAAGGAACTCTCAAGCACCTATGGGGAGGAGGCGATAATAGACATGCGTGAATTTCCCTACGAGATAAGCGTGGGCAATTTTATGAATATAATTGATGCTGAAATTGTGAATTCTGAACTTGAGGCGAAGCGCCCCATTTATGGATACACCATCCTGGACAGTTTGAAGGCCATACTCCATTACAATTCATTTGACTATCTCAGGGTTTACGGATGGAGCATTGATAGGGCTCTCATATTCACTGGTGTACATTACGGGCGATCCCCGATGATTGCAATTCGTGCTCATCCTCTAAAGCCAAGTGCTGTTGTCTACGTGAGACCTGGAAAGGTTGATGAACTTGCCGTTAAACTGGCGACAATTGAAGAGATTCCCCTGGCTGTTACCTACCTCGATGTGAAGGAAATAGAAAAGAGGCTCAGAGAGATAAGTTGATTTTTCCTTCCACACTTTTCACAATTTCCTCACTGTCAATTTTTCTTTTTATTCCTTCTATTATTGGGGAATATACCGTATCCGTTTCAAATTTCTCAACTCCAAGTGCACCCATTGCCCTCTGGATGGCGGTAGCGGAAAAGCCTCCAATGTGGAGGGCCTGATTTGCGCAGAGGTATTCAATGGCAACTATGTACTTCACGTTTTCCACAATTTCCCTCAATTTTATGGCAGAGTTCATTCCCATGCTCACATGGTCCTCCTGATTGGCACTGGTCGGTATGGTATCTGCGCTTGCGGGATACGAAAGAATTTTATTGCGGTTGCACAGGGCGGCTGCGGTGTACTGTGGGATCATCAGCCCTGAGTTTGTGCCGCTGTTCTCGATGAGGAACGGGGGGAGGTGGCTCAACTTTGAGTCCACAAGCCTAGCGATGCGTCTCTCAATCATATTGCCCAGATCCGTTAGGGCTATTGCAAGAAAATCCATGGCCAGGGCAATGGGCTCACCGTGGAAATTTCCTCCAGAAATGGGCTCGTCGAATATGAGCGGATTGTCTGTGGCTGAATTTATCTCCCTCTCCACCACATCCCTCACGTGGTTGAGGGTATCCAGAATGGCTCCATAAACCTGGGGCGTGCAGCGCAGGGTATAGGCATCCTGGACCTTTTCTATCCTTGCCCTCGCCACGATCTCGCTATCCTTAAGAATCTCCCGAAGTATCTCGGCTACCCTGATCTGCCCAGGATGGGGTCTTGCTCTCATTATCCTTTCATCCAGAGCCCTATCTGTGGCCTTAAGTGCCTCAAAACTCATGGCAGCGCTTATAAGGGCGTTCTTCATTATATTGTAGGAGTCGTAAACTGCAATTGCAGCATGGGCTGCCATCATTGCGGTTCCGTTCAGAAGTGCGAGCCCCTCCCTCTCTTGAATTTCAACGGTTTTTATTCCTGCTTTTTCCATGGCCTTCTTTCCGTCCATAATCTCTCCCTTGTACTTTGCATACCCTTCACCTATCATTACCAGGGCAACATGGGCCAGGGGCGCAAGATCCCCGCTTGCACCAACGCTTCCGAATTTGGGAACAATTGGGGTAACTCCTGAATTTAACATGGCAATAAGAGTTTCAATGATCTCCACTCTAACTCCTGAGAATCCTTTCAAAAGGCTGTTGGCTCTTATGAGCATTGCAGCCCTGACTATCTCCTCGGGAAGAGGATCACCCACACCTGAAGAATGGCTTCTTATGAGGTTTATCTGCAGATTTTTCAGATCTTCCTTGGGAATTCTCACATTCACCAGTTCTCCAAGCCCTGTGTTTATCCCGTACACAACACGCTCTTCTTCCAGAATTCTTTCCACAATTTCCCTTGAATGCTTAACCCTTTGAATGGAGGATTCAGAAATTCCAACTCTCTCTCCAAATCTGGCAACCCTTACAACATCCTCAACGGTCAGGTTTTCCCCGTTTATTTTAAGCATGGTTGGAGAATGCGTCGAAGGATTAAAAATTTTTATTTTTTGAACCTCTTTATTGCAAGGGCAATAGCCACGATGACGGCAAATATGGTTGCTCCCGTTAAAAGATAGAGTTCAAGGGGTATGCCCTCCTCCTTTTGGGGCGGTGCTGGGTACTCTGCGTGGTCCAGGAATATGAATTTTTCCTTTGAGAGGTCGGCAATTCCCGCGTAGGCATTTATGGTTAGATTGCCTGTCAGGTTCTGGAAGTAACCCTTTGGAATGATCCATGTAAGGGCGGAGGTGTTTATTGTGTAATCCACAATATGCGGCTCTCTGTTCACCATTATGTAACCCATTGCCTTTGAGCCATTTTCGGTGGCAAGGAAGCAGTGGACGTAGTTTCCAAAATTGTCGGTGATATTCACATCGTATTCCTTCAACCATCCCCTTTCGGGGACAACATTGATCATTCCCCATACGACCATGGTTATGGTCACATTTTTTTCGTTTATGTGGGAGTATACCTCTGAAATGTCGTAGTCCACGAACTTATCCGTTATCTTTGGGGAATTTATTTTGAAATTGGGATACTCTCCCTGGCCGATGGTGGCGAAGATGGATAGAAAGATCACCGATGTCAGGATTACTGGAATGAGTTTCCCCATCATTTGCTCACCGGTGCGATTTTCACATTCTCAAACACGATATCTGGCATTGTTCCATTGCCCATCATCACTATGTTTTTCTGGGTGCTGGAAATATCCTTCACGTTCTTCAGAAGGGTGTAAATGTTACCTGACATCATGAACACCGTAGAACCGACAATTTCCCCATCTTCAACCCTGAATGCGGGATTTGCCACCACGCTGAAATCCCCAGTATCTGGATTGCTTGAATGCGCACCCTGGAACCCCGATACAATCAGACCATTTTTCATCTCGGAGATCAAATTCTCCCTGGGTTTCTTTCCCTTCTCTATTACGAGGTTGTGGGCACCTATGCTTATCCCTCCAGTTGCCAGACTTCTTATTCCATTCCCGGTGCTCCCCTCGCCGCTGACATTTCCCCAGTAATTGTCCCAGAGGAAGCCCCTGAAGACGCCGTTTTGAAATATCACATTTTTTCTCGCGGCCACACCCTCATCATCCGCTATGATTGGAGATATGCTTAGAGGGTGCCATGGGTCATCCACAATGTTTATCCTCTCATGCAAAATTTTCTCGCCAACCCTATTTGCTATGGGGGATGTGCCCTTTACCTTCTTTTCACCGTTTAGTGCTGGCAAAAGGGCGAAGTATATAAGTTCTGCAAGTGCCAGGGGCTCAAGCATAACATCGCTCTCCCCATTTTCGGTCTTCACAACCCTGTAGGCGTATTTAAGTCTCTCAAGTATGGAATTCACCACAGCATCAGTGGAAATATTTGTATCCCTTCGAACATCAAACTCCATGATTCCCGGGGTGACCGTACCATCTTTCCTACCTATGGCGTAGAGGTAGAAGAACGTGCCACCGAATTCCTGAAGCACATCCACCCCATGTGAGTTCACTATCCTATTTTCGGACCAAAAACTTCCGGCGGCACCTCCCGCAACCATGGCATTTTCATCCCTCATTTTTATCTCCTTTATTGTTTCATTGGCCATATCTACCAGAATGTCGGGACTCATATTTTTTAGGTCATCGCTGACCTCAATTTTCACGCTGGCGTATTTTTGCTCCCCGGGCAGGCTAACCCACCTTCCATCGGGTTCGTTCATTCTGGCGTTCTTTGCAGCCATCTCTATGCCTCTCTTTATCTCGTTTTCATCCTCGCTATCCACTATGTATATGCCCACCCTTTTATCCTTAACTCCCCGAATCACTGTTATGGTTCTATCGCTCGTGGATGATAGGGATACCTGATTGAGTTCAACGTCCACGGAGGTTTCCCTCTTCCTGTATGTTGCAATTTCAATCTCATCAAAGAATTTCTCACCATATCTTATGAGATTCATTGCTGACCACCTACCACTATACCGCGATCAAATCTCATATGCGGGCCTCCGCTGCTCACATAGGCGGTTTGACCCTTTCCGCAGCGTCCCATCTCAAGCCCGAAATCCTTTCCAACACCGGTTATCTGCTTCAATGCCTCTATGGCTATGCCGCTTATTGATGTGTCCCTTATGCTCTCTGCAATCTCTCCGTTGCGGATCACATAGCCCTCCTGTACACCCACCTGAAATGAGGAATTCAGCTCTGCCTGGCCGCCGCGGAAATCCACGAGGTAGTATCCGAATTTTATGCCTTCTAGAAGTTCTTCAAGGCTCATATCTCCCCTCTCAAAAATGGTGTTTCTCATTCTGATTATTGGGGGTACAGAGTAATTTTCAGCCCTTGCATGGCCATTTGGCTTCATTCCGAATTTTGCGGCATATTCACGATTAAGCATGATCTCGTTGAGCACACCATTCTTTATTATGTGAACATCCCTGACCCTTGTGCCCTCATCATCGTACACGTTGTTTCCAAACCCATTTTCCACGATTCTATCGCTCATACTTACAAATTCAGGGGCTATCCTTTTCCCTATCAGATCCCTGAAGGGAGAGTTTATCGTGAGATCCGCCTCTGCAAGATGTCCAAGGGCCTCGTGGGCTATTATTCCCACTATTATGGGTCCCGCCACCACGGGGAATTCTCCACGCTTTGCAGGCACGCCGTTTAGTTGGCCCCTCAATTTTTTGAGTATCCTTTTTGCAATCCCCTCGTTGTGCTCCTCCTCAAAAAGTTCCCAGCCCCTGTCAACACTGCCCACCTCGTCTCTGGCGGCTGCCATTCCCTTCTCGTTTTTTCCAGTGGCCCATACGTACTGCCACACATAGTCCATATCCCAAACAATTCTCGTTCCCTCCGAGGTGTAGAGAATCTTCATTCCCGAAGCATCCTGATATCGGATATGGGTGGATGCAACCTCGGGAGCTTCTTTTATGCGTTTCTCCAAATCCTTCATTCTCTTGACTTTCTCCTCAATATCCACATCGCTTGGCTTGATTTTCATCTTTGACTTGACTTCATCCTGCACAATCTCAATATCGGCCAGTTTGATTTTTTCGTGTCTGCCAAGAGCAGATGCCTTTGCCATACGATAGGCATTCTCAATTGCATCCTTCAGATGCTCAAATTTATTTGTGGATGAGAATCCCCAGGCACCGTTTGCGAGAACTCTAACTCCAAAGCCCGAGGATTTTAGGGATGTGAAGGTTGGAAAAACACCATCCTTCAACTCAATGCTCAATTTTGATAATTCTTCACCTCTTATTTCTATATACTCTGCCTTTACATTCTTTTCGGCCCATGTCATTATGCCATCTAAATCCATCCAATCACCTGAATGATGGATATTTCCGAATTCTATAAATTATTTTCCCGCAGAAAATCTTTTAATTTATGTTAGGGTGAAAAATTTTTATAATTGTGTTTTCATAAAGTTTAATTGGTGGTTTCCATGAAAATATATAGCGAAAATCTTGAGAAGTTGGGAATTGATTTAAAAAATAGATTGCTTAATAAACTGAAAAAGGCAGATATGGAAAAAATATTAACAAAGTTGTTGTCTAAGAAGAAGGCTGGTGAACTGGTAAATCTAATGTCTGATACAAGGTATTTCTCTTTGGAGGAATTGCTAGGTGTTTTAGAGAAGTATGACAAAAAGAAATTTCTTGATATATTAGATGAACCTACAAGTGAAAAGGATATGGCAATTCCAATAGTTAGAGAATTAAATAAGATGGGATATAAGGTATCTCAGGAAGTACCTCTACCTAAAGTTGGAAAATCCCGATCTAGGAAGATGGATGTAGCAGGATATAAAAGGAGAGGTTTGCGTAAAAAAGTATTAATTTTTGGAGTTGAACTCAAAAGCGAATCATCAAGATACGGAATAGATAAAGCTTTTAGTCAGGCAAGGGATTATCAAGATTACTGTGAGATCGTAGTTGTTGCTTTTTCACCTCTTATGTATCTTAAATATGCAGATGTAATTGAAGACAAAGCCAAGAGAGAAGAATCGTTGGGAGTGTGGATTGTGGGCAAAACCGGAATATTATATAGACTAAAAGAACCCATTCCTATTGGTGATGTTAGTGATAAATACCAGCAGTCAATTGTAGAGTATATTGATTCTCATTAGTTATGGCACAAATCTTAATATCTCTCTAGCCCATATTCAAAGGTGAAGCGGGTAACGGTAATAGCCCAGAAATCGGAAATAGATAAGGTGAGGGATGCTGCCGGAGATTTGATTTACAATGTTGAGCCGTTGGAGAATGACCTTATTAGGATTGACATATACGTGAATGATGCACTGCTTGATGAACTCATACCCAAGTTGCAGGATTCGGTGGATTTAAGGCACAAGGAGAGCTTAATAGAGGTTTCATCTCCCGATTTTGTTATATCCTCATCTCTGAAAAGAAAGGAGAGGAGAGTAAGGGGTGAAGAGCGGGCCACCGTGGAGCAGTTGCTTGCATCTTCAAGGAAGTACACAAAAATAGATTTGGGAAAGACCTCACTCACGGTCATTGCAGGCATAATCGCTCTAATAGGGTTGTTTATGAACAATGTTCCCATAATAATAGGAGCCATGCTCCTCTCCCCACTCCTGGGTCCAATTTACAGCTTCGTCATAAACACATCTGTTGGCAGGAGCAGGGATGCCTGGCTAAGTTTGCTCAATATGGGAATCATGCTCCTCTTGGTCATATTCACATCCTTTCTGGCAACTCTGCTCATATCCCTCTTTATGCCCCTCTCTCTTACCTCCGAAATCCTGCTCAGGTTCGATACAAATCCCATCTATATTCTCATGGCCATCCTGCTGGGCTTCGCAGCCGTGTTCGCATATGCCAAGGGGTTATCTGAGAGCATTGCAGGGATAGCAGTGGCCGCGGCCCTTGTTCCACCGCTTGTGGTATCTGGAATTGCACTTGCCCTTTACCTTGATCAGGCACCCAAACCCCTGATTTTAAGTTTGGAAAACATAGTAGGTCTCATGGCGGGGGGTCTTCTTGCCATAATTGCCCTTAAAATTGAGCCGCGCCGCTACTATGAGAGGGCAAGGGCGAGGAGTATGATGCATCGTCTCTATATAACCCTAGGGGCCCTCCTCGTGATTCTTTTCCTCATATCTCTCGGGACCTGACCGGGAAAGTATTATTTATCCCCAGTTCTTTTTCCATTTATGCTCCTGGTTAAGATGGGAGGCAGTGTCATTACAGACAAGCATGAGTACAAGAAATTTAGGGAAGAAACTGTGCGCAGGATAGTTGAAGAATTGCCCAGGGAAAATCTGATTATCGTGCATGGTGGTGGCTCATTCGGGCACGTTCTTGCAAAGAAGTATCGAATAACAGATGGGTTTGAGGATGAAAAGAGGTTGGGATTTGCAAAAATAGGCGCCGATATGATTGAACTTGATATGAGGATTCTGAACGTGCTTCATGATCAAGGCATACCTGCAGTATCCATACCGCCCCACGCCTTTCACATATTTGGCAGGGAAATGAATATGGAGATATTTGAATCCTACCTGTCCCTTGGACTTGTGCCTGTCACCTACGGGGATATAATCCTTGATTCTTCGCAGGGCATAAACATATGCTCCGGAGATTATCTAATGCTTCAACTTGCCCGAGAATTCAGGCCTGAAAAGGTCATATTCCTAACGGACGTGGATGGCATCTTCACCAAGGATCCATCCCTGCCAGATGCAGAACTCATCAGAATTTTGAAAAGAGGCGTGAATCCCCGCACCGGCATAAGGGTGGCCGATGTAACGGGGGGAATGGCCTACAAAATATCCATTATGCGGGAGATTGCAAAGGTGAGCAGGGTCTATGTTCTCAACGGTTTCCATCCTGAGAGGATAGGCAAAGTTTTAAATGAGGAGGAATTTGTGGGAACGGTGGTTGAATGATAGAGAATCGCAAACTGGAGCACATAAAAATATGCTCCGAGAAGAGCATCGTGGCGCATCACAATTACTGGGACGATATCCTGCTCAAGCATGAAACCATACCGAGGGTGGATATGGAAGATATTCGCTTAGATGTGAATTTTTTGGGCAGGAAATTGAATTATCCAATAATAATAGATGCCATGACCGGGGGCCATAGGATCGCAAAGGTGATAAACGAGAACCTTGCCAAGGCGGCTGAGGAACTCGGCATAGGAATGGCTGTAGGTTCCCAGAGGGCGGCCATAGAGAATAAAGAGCTGGAGGACACATATTCCATAGTTGCCCAGTACGATGTTCCTCTTCGCATAGGGAATCTGGGGGCTCCGCAATTTGCCCTTGGCTACGGAGAGGAGGAGATAAGAAAGGCCATGGAAATGATAGATGCCCATGCCCTGGATATTCATTTCAACTACCTGCAAGAGGCCATTCAGCCTGAGGGTGATACGAAGGTTTCAGGCTTAAAGGAGAAAATGAAAAACCTCGCAAGGAAGTATCCGCTCATAGCCAAGGAAACTGGAGCCGGGATAAGCAGAAGTGCGGGCAAATTCTTCAAAAATGCAGGATTTAAGGCGATAGATGTTAGCGGGGTGAGTGGTACAAGTTTTGCAGCTGTGGAGTACTATCGTGGTGGTGCCGAGGGCGAGTTGTTCTGGGACTGGGGACTGCCAGCACCATATTCTCTTCACATTTTGAGAGATCTGGATATGCCATTGATAGGAAGCGGGGGCATAAGAAACGGGCTTGATGCTGCCAGGGCCCTCGCCCTTGGTGCCAGCGTGGTTGGTATTGCAAGGATCCTTCTCAAGCCCGCCATGAAATCCCATGAGGATGTGGTTAAAGTATTGGAGAGAATAGTGAAAGAGATGCGCATAGCAATATTCCTTTCAGGATGCTCAGGCGTGGAAGATATGAAAAATGCAGAATATGTGGTAAGGGGTGAACTTGCCCTATGGTTGAAACGATTCTAGATTCTCCCTGTCCCATATGCGGAAAGAAAACCCTCCTTTACAGGGCGGAAGAACTTGAGCTGCCTCATTTTGGTAAATGCCTTCAAACAACCATAGTGTGTAAGAGTTGCGGATTTCGTCATGCGGATGTGATGATGCTTGAAGTTCACGAGCCCATGGAGTACAAGGTGAAGATAAAGGATGAGAAAGATCTTTACATAAAAGTGGTTCGCTCAACATCTGGAACGGTAATAATACCTGAAATTGGCGCAAAACTGGAACCCGGGCCACTGTCGGAGGCTTTTATAACAAATGTGGAGGGGCTTTTAAATCGCTTTGTGGATATCCTCGTGCAGCTCCTGCACGACACGCCCGAGAAGGAGGGGGCAATTCTCGAACTTCTAAGAAAGATAGGATACATAAGGCATGGGAGAATGGAGGCCACACTTATCATCCAGGATCCCCTGGGCAACAGCGCGATAATAAGCGATAAAATGGAGAAAAGGAAGTTGAGTGAGGAGGAGGTTAAGAATCTCAAACTCGGGGAGTTCACGGTGGATTTGAAGGATTTAAGATGATGGATTTACAACCTCGCCCATGAATAGTATTGCTCCAGTAATATCATCTTGAATTATGAACACGAAGGGATGATCGGCATTGAAGATGTATCCATGGGGAATAACCGCGCTTGCTTCTGCAATAACTCCTGTGGCGGCAGCCGCCTCTGTGCCATTCTCTCCCACCATTATATATGCCTTGTGAAATACATTGCTTAGGTAGATATCATTCCCTATGCCCTGAAAATTTGCATTTTTCGTGAAAGCGCTTCTGAGCCCCATTCTTTGAAGTATTTTCTTTAAATTGAAGTGTGAGGTGAGTTTGAATCTTGGGAGAGTAACCTTAACTCTGTGCACAGACATTTTCTCTCTCCATTCCTTTATTTTCTCAGCGCTTAAATGAATATCCGCACTCTTGCTTTTTGGCAGAATGATGAGCATTGAAAGCCTGTGGCCCCTGTATGGCATTTTCAGAATCTGAAAGTTTTTATCCTCAGCATACTCAAAATTTCCCTGGGTGTGCATCATTGGCACCTCAACCCTGCCATCTTGGGTGTAGAAGTAATCATCGTATGTCATATTGGGATCGAATTCTTGCATCCACATTGCTTTGAGGTATATGGCATTCGCTAGGACGAGCACGGTTAAAGGATTCAAACCATTCCTGGGAATCAACTCTTTTATCTTTCCATCAGTGTAATTTTCCACCCATGAATTTATTATTTCCCTCGCATCTTCGGCATATTTGTAATTCAACTTCTGCTCATGGGCATCGTAGTACTCCCTTATGAGCGAGATGTAACTCTCGTTTATGGGATACTGAATGCTAGGCCATATTGAATTTGCAATTTTGAGCGTGTATTGGGTATTATTGCACAGGTTGTTAAGGATATATTCTATGCTCTCGTGCAATATCGTTTTATTTTCGGGGTAGCCCAGAACCTTTCGCATCTCATTGGCAGTTTCTCCCATTGCTCCCTCGTAGGCCATGGCAAGGGTTATCCATATGCTCAGGGGCGAAAAAACTATGTTTTTTCCTTCCAATTCGTTGAACAATTTTAAGGCGAATATTGTGCTTATATTTGCAATAACCTCCGCATTTCTTAAGGGGGAATGCCCGTATTCCTGCATGTTTTCTGGACGAAAGATGGATGCTCCTATGCCTGCAGCGAGAAATATGAGAATGAGGAGTAAAGAGGCGAATTTCTTGGAGGCCATGGTTCATACTACCTCTGCTCCTATTTGAATGTTTTTAATGAGAATTTTTAAATAAACCCATACTTTTCTCGCCATATGGAGTTTCCAAAGGAGAATTTCAGTGAGTGGTACAACGAGGTCATAGAGGCCTCGGGACTTGTGGATAAGAGATATCCCGTGAAGGGTATGCATGTGTGGCTCCCCTACGGCTGGCAGCTTATGAGGAATATAGATGAGTACTTTCGCAGGATCTTCACCGAGCATAAGCATCAGGAGGTTTACTTTCCTCTCTTAATTCCCGAAACCGAGTTCAAGAAGGAGGCAGACCACATTGCGGGCTTTGAAAACGAGGTTTACTGGGTCACCCATGGAGGCCTAACACCCCTGGATGTGAAACTCGTTGTCAGGCCAACAAGTGAGACGGCAATGTACCCCATGTTCTCCCTCTGGATTCGCAGCCATGCGGATTTACCGCTCCGCATATTTCAGATTGTGAACGTTTTCAGGTACGAGACAAAACAGACGAGGACATTCATACGTGTTCGGGAGGTGCATTTCTTTGAATCCCATACCGCCCATGCCACTGCTGAGGAATCGGAGGAGCAGATAAGGGACAATATTGAGATATGGAAAAAAATAGCGGAGAAACTTGCCCTTCCATATTTGCTTGTTCGCAAAACCGATTGGGACAAGTTTCCTGGGGCGGCATATTCCATTGGGGCAGAAACCATTATGCCCTCGGGGCGTACATTGCAGGTTGCAACCATACATCAGTATTTTCAGAACTTCTCAAGGGCCTACGGGATAGAGTACCTGAAGGAGGACGGAACCCACGATTTCGTGCATCAGACCACCTTTGGGATGAGTGAGAGACTTATAGGCGCGATAGTGGGTATCCACGGGGATGATCGTGGCCTTATTCTGCCTCCAGAGATCGCCCCGATACAAGTGGTTATTGTCCCCATAGTCACAAAGAAAAAGGAGGATGTGCTTGAAGAGGCCAGGAAAATAGAGGAGGAGTTGCGTGGATTTTTCCGTGTGCATCTTGACGATAGGGATAATTACACTCCCGGCTACAAGTTCTACGACTGGGAACTGAAGGGTGTGCCCCTGCGCCTTGAAATCGGTCCCAAGGATATTGAGAGGAATCAGGTTGTTCTTGTTAGAAGAGATACCCGGGAAAAATTGAGCGTGATGAGGGAAGAATATATTGATAAAATTTCAGAACTTCTGCAGAGCATCCAGAGGGATATGCGGGATAGGGCTGAAAAGGAGATGATGGGCAGGATAAAGAGGGCAGAAAGTATTGAGGAAATAAAGGAGAGTGGGGAAGTATCCATGGTCTACTGGTGTGGCTCCGAGGAATGCGGACACAAAATAGAGGATGAAACGGAGAAGAAGATAATAGGCATATCTCTGCAGAACCACGAGCCGGGAAAATGCATAGTTTGTGGAAGAGAAACGAATAAAATGGTTTACGTTGCAAAACCCTACTGATCTTCAACCCTTGCCAGAAGTGCACCCAGTATTCCAAACACTATGAGGGACACGCTGAGGGAATACACTCCCAGATCCGTCCAGGCATCGTACAGGAAGGACCATGAGAAGTAGAACACCACACCAATCGTCAGTAGTATCCAGCTGAGGATCCATAGCCAGCGAACCATAAGAATGGGAAGATAAGGCACTATAAAAAGTTTTTATTCAGCAATTCTCTTAGAGAAGTGATCGTGAAATCCGCGTACCTGCATTTTCTTCCATTCCTGCTTATGTGTACAGCCACACATCCAGCCCTCTTGGCGGCCAGCATTTCTTTTTCTCCATCCCCTATAACTATGCATTTCTCACAATGCAGTTTCTCTTTTATTATTTCTATGAATCTTGGGGAGGGCTTTAACTCGTCTATGTGGGTATAGTTCTCGTAATCCTTTCCGATGATGAAATCGAAGTGCTCAAGGAGATTGAATGTGGAAAGCACAAATTTTATGCACTCTTCGCTTGAAACGCTCCAGGCGCAT
Source organism: Candidatus Aciduliprofundum sp. HYA1 (assembly GCF_056175085.1). Classification (NCBI taxonomy): domain Archaea; kingdom Methanobacteriati; phylum Thermoplasmatota; genus Candidatus Aciduliprofundum; species Candidatus Aciduliprofundum sp. HYA1. The sequence goes on along the minus strand of NZ_CM149694.1, from coordinate 171,899 downwards.
TTTTTGCCCTGCAGGGATTTCAAAACATCCGTATCTGGATAGGCTTTCAATCTCCCCTCAGCAAGCATCTTTTTTCTGTACTCCAGGTTCCTTTCGTCCACCTCTCTCCAAAAGGTTGAAGCCTCTACATCGTAATTTTCGCTGTATCTCCTGCTCACCTTGCCCTCAATTATTTTCTTCCACGTATCGAAGGATAATGGAATTCTATATCTCGCAGCCACGGGTCTCGCTATGAAATTGTACCACTCCTCCATATCAAAATCCACATATTCCACCAGGGTATCATCCACATCAAAGATGAAGCATGGCATATTTGAGCATGGGGAGAAGGTTTTTATTTCTTGTTGCCTTTTTCATCACGGGTGATATTATGAGTGAGAAAACCTTGCATCTCAAAAAAATGCTGGAGGAGATGAAAGAGCGTGGTGAGACCTGGGAACTTCTGCGCCTTTTTGGACCTTCCACGCACAAGGTGGTCGTTGAGGGAAAGGAGGCCGTGATGCTCGCCTCAAACAATTATCTTGATCTGGCCAATGATCCAAGGCTCAAGGAAGCAGCCAAGGAAGCCATAGAGAAGTACGGCTGGGGTGCTGGAAGTGATTGGAGCATTGCCGGCTACACGGATCTGCAGGAGAAACTGCACAGGAAAATAGCGGAGTTCAAGGAGACCAAGGCCGGCCTTGCATTTCAGACGGGATTCGCCACCAATGCTGGCACTCTGGCAAAGATAGTTGGTAAGGGCGATGTGGTTGTGAGCGACGAACTCAATCACGGGAGCATAATTGATGGCATACGCCTATCCAGGGCGGACAAGGTTATCTACAAGCACCTTGACATGGGAGACCTGGAGGATAAATTGAGGCAGGTGCACGATAAATACGAGCATATCCTCGTTGTGACGGATGGTGTTTTCAGCATGGATGGAGACATTGCGCCAATGGATGAAATTGTTAAGCTTGCGGACGAGTATGGTGCCATGACCTATGTGGACGACTCCCATGGCGAGGGCGTCCTGGGCGAGGGTCGTGGCATAGGGCACCATTTCGGCGTGCAGAAGAAGATTGATTTCCAGATGGGTACATTCTCCAAAGCCCTTGGCTCCATGGGCGGCATGCTGGCAGGAGAGGATTATTTGATGGAATATGTTTACAATACCGCACGCACTTGGCTTCTCAGCGCCGCTTACCCCCCTGCGGTTACCGCGGCGAACATAAAATCCCTGGAAATTGTGATGCAGGAGAAGGACCGCGTGCAGCGTCTCTGGGATAACCGCAATTATTTCAAGAAGGAACTTGAGAGTCTGGGTTTTGACACGTGGAAGAGCCAGACACCCATTGTGCCCGTTATGGTGAGAGATTCAAAGAAGGCCAAAGAGCTGGCTCACATGCTCTTCGAGGATGGCGTCTTTGCATTGCCCATAGTGTTCCCAATGGTTCCGAGGGGACTGGAAAGAATAAGGAATCAGGTGAGTGCAGGGCACACCAAGGAAGACCTTGATCACGCCCTCAACGCCTACGAAAAGGCTGGAAAGAAACTTGGGCTGATATAAGTTAATATACTTTTTCTTCATTTTCCCTTTATATGAAAAAATTTGCCTTCCTCCTTATTGTTGCACTCCTTTTATCGTCCATATACTCCGTTCCCTATGCCCATTCGGATGAATATTGACTTTCACACATTCTTTTCCATTGCTTACTCAAAGAATTACAACTCATCAAGGATGCTCAATTACTGGAACAATTCCAGGTATGGCAACTACTATGAATGGTGGGCCGAGAGAAATGATACAAACGATAAGAATGGGGATGGAATTGTTGATTATCCCTGGGTCATTGATGAAAACAACACGGATTACAGGCCTCTTAAGAATCCGGTTGTGTGGAATGTGGGTACAAACAGAGAAAGTGGGAAAGGTGAGTGGAAGTTTTACATCATTCCTGCTGCCATTGTCTTATTTTCAGTATTCTTGCTTGCCCTGTGGAAAAGACGAAATGTTTAATTCTAATTGATCTATACCCCATTGGTGAATAAAAATGAGAAGGATTCTCGTGACCGGTGGCTTAGGGCAAATAGGTTCCTCGCTGGTTCCATTTCTCAGGAAGAAGTACGGCAGGGAGAATGTTATTGTGGCGGATATAAGGGAACCCGAAAATCTGGAAGATCTTGCCCCCTTTGTGAAACTTGACATAATGGATAGAAAGATGCTTGACAAGGTCATAGAGGAAGAGGATATTGACACTATTTACCATCTTGCAGCCATTCTATCTGCCAAGGGCGAGAGGAATCCTCAACTGGCCTTCAGGGTCAATATAATTGGCCTGTACAACATTCTTGAGGCGGGCAGAGAGCATTCCTTGGAGCGCATAATGGTTCCAAGCTCCATAGCCGCCTTCGGACCCGAAACACCGAAGGATAACACGCCCAACGACACCGTTCTCAGGCCAAGGACAATGTACGGTATAAGCAAGGTCACAGGAGAACTTCTTGGCCTCTACTACTGGGAGAAGTACGGACTTGATGTTCGCGGAGTGCGCTATCCTGGGATAATAAGCTGGAACGCCATGCCCGGTGGGGGAACCACGGATTACGCCGTGGAAATATTCCATTATGCCTTGAGAGGAGAGAAGTACGTGTGCTTTCTCCGTGAGGATACCGTGCTTCCAATGATGTACATGCCCGATGCAATCAGAGCCATCACAATGCTGGCGGAGGCTCCGAGCGAGAATCTAAAGCATCGCACGGATTTCAACGTCCAGGCCATGAGCTTTGCCCCCAGAGATCTCGTGGAAGAGATAAGAAAGTACATCCCCGATTTTGAGGTGGAATACAGGCCTGATTACAGGCAGAAGATTGCAGATTCCTGGCCGAGAAGTCTGGACGATTCTCCCGCCAGGGAGGAATGGAACTGGAAGCCCGAGTATGATATGGAGGCAATGGTCAAGGATATAATTGAGAATCTGAGCAAAAAGATGGGTGTGGAATTATAGGGATTTCACGAACTCCTCCACACTCTTACCCCTTTCTTTTGCCATTTTCTTCATCATTTTCCATATTCCTGAACCGTACTGCGCCGCCTTCTTCTCCCTTTCCACAATCTCCTTAGGCACACCGAGGATTTTTGCAGCCTCTCTGAGTATCCACTTTCTCCTGTTATTTTTTATTTTCATATCCATTGGTATGTTTTCCGAAAACTCCATGATTTTTGGATCCAGATACGGAGTTACGAGTTCCTTGCCCAGCAACGTGGCCAGCCTCATCTCCCTTGGTTTGGTTTTTTCCAGCAATTTTTTTATATCCTCCTTCATAAGTTCCCTGTTATTCAGGTATTTGTGGTAACCTCCAAACAACTCGTCACTTCCCTGACCGGTGTAAATAATGCGTTCATCTGCATTTGCGCATACGAAGTAAAGTGGCAGTTCGAACGAAACTTCCACGGCACTTATACCTGGCTCAATTCTCTTCAGAAATAATATGCCCTCGATGAGATTGTACTCATCAATTTCAATCAGTTTAAGGGGCATCTTAAGGGCATTCGCAGCAGTTTTTGCGTTTTCAAAGTCCCTGGAACCTTCAACTCCAACGGTATAGAGGTTAGGTTTGCATTCTCTCAAGATGTATGCCAGCACGCCACTGTCCAGTCCTCCTGAGAACGCTATGGCTGAATCCTCACTGCACTCCATGTCTCGGAGAAGTGAGGCCAGAACCCTGGCAAAATCTTCCATAAATTTGAAAAGGGGAGGAAATATTTATAAATTCATATCTCCGAGAATTTCACCTGCTCTTCAACAAGGCCCCTTATGATCTCTGGCAATTTTTCCATGGAAATTCTCTTCTGCTCCGCACTATCCCTTTCCCTGATCGTCACGGTCCTGTCCTTCAGTGTTTGATAATCCACCGTTATGCAGAAGGGCACTCCTATTTCGTCCGCGCGGGCGTATCTGCGTCCTATGGAGCCCGAATCGTCGTAGTAAGAGTTTATGCCCCTGTTTCTCAAAATTGCAAGTATCTCCCTTGCCACATTGTCCAGATTATCCTTTGCCATAAGTGGAAAGATCCCAACCTTGAGCGGTGCGATTCTGGGTTTAAGTTTCAGCACCTTGTATCCGGAATCCTCTCTCTCGTAGTAAGCATGCTCAAGCAGGGAGTAGATGAGCCTGTCAATTCCGAATGATGGCTCGATTACGTTGGGAATGAACCTCTCCCCACCTATAGTCTCATCCACGGTCACGACCTCATAGGCATCCTTGGGTATTTTCACCCTTCTTCCGTTGAGATCCACTTCTATATTTCCATCAACGAACTCCATTTCTTCAATGATCTCAGCGATTTTCTTTGCATCGCCCTTGAACATGGGTCCAAGGATCTCCATTCTGGGCCTGAGTTTTTTTATTTTTATCTTTTTTGGCTCTTTGAACCTGCGCAGGGCGGTCAAATCCCTTCCCGAATAGGTCATATGCCTGCGCAAATCGTAATCTCCGCGATCGGCAATACCTATTACCTCGGTCCATCCGGAGGAGAGGAGAATTTCGCAATCCCAGGTATCCCGGGCATAATGGGCAAGTTCCTCCTTGAAGTGCTGCCTGAATCTAACGCGCTTGAGATCCACTCCCAGTTTTTCGAGGAACTTCAAAATCTTTCCCATATAGTACGCTATGTATGGACTCATTATTCGTCTTTCAATTGCCTCCTTAACCTTGACCCTCAAATTTTCCCCATCTCTGGTGAGAAGTGAAAGCTCCACATCCTCTATCTCCCCTGGCAATGTGGTCTCGTATGGATCCACAAAAAGTTCAATTTCTGCCATGTTGAACTCTCTCAATCTCAGGAGCCCTTGGCGTGGACTTATTTCGTTCCTGAATCCCTTTCCGATCTGGGCAACTCCAAAGGGCAGTTTCTCCCTGTTGAGACGGTACATTATTGAAAAATTCACAAATATGCCCTGGGCGGTTTCCGGACGTAAAAAGGCGTTTTTATCAAGCCCAACCTTGGTGGGGAACATCAGATGAAATCTCTCGGGATCTGTGAGTTCTCCACCGCAATCGGGGCAGCGCACGTTGTTCTCCTTTATTGCTCTCTTAAGACCCTTCTCATCAAGTTTTTCCGGGTTTTCAACGATGCCTTTCAGCAGTTCGTCCGCTCTGAATGAATGGCCGCATTTCTTGCAGGTAACCATATAATCCGTGAACTTCTCCGCGTGACCGGAGGCTATGTACATCAGTTCCGGCCCTATGTTTGGACCATCAAGCATGAGCAAACCGTCCTTGATGACGAATTCCTCTCTCCACAGGCGGAGCAGGTTCTCCTTGATGAGTGCTCCCAGGGGTCCATAATCGTAAAATCCACTTAATCCCCCATATATCTCGTAGGCCTTCCAGTAAAAACCCCTGCGCTTGGCAATTTCCATTATGCTAACCCGCACATCATTCATAATCCACACCCACGAGGGATGCAACCAGATCACTGTCGAAGATCATGGCGATCAGATCATCGTGCGTGTTTCTAACGGGCAGCTGTGAGAAATTGTTTTTGCGCATTATTCTTGCTGCCTCCCACACGGGAGATTTTGAGAATATGGATACCGGGTTCTTGATCATGACCTCCTCAACAGGAATCTTTGGGAGGTTAACCTTCTCCTCCATGTAGAAGAGTTTGATCACATTTCTCAATCCTTCCCAGTTCCAGGAATCCTCGTCATCCCCGAGTCCCAGTTCCGAGATGGCCACGCTCTTATCAACCTCGGCCTTCTCAAACAGATCCCTGTCGGTGACTATTCCTATGAGTTTTCCATCATCATCCACCACGGGGAAGGCGGGAAGTGAGGAAAGGCTCATGGCGCAGAACACAACGGGTAGTGGGGTGCATTTGTGAAGGGGGAAACATGGCTTGGTGACGTATTTCTCCACGGGTTCTGATATCCTGCGCTCTTCAACAACGCTTAGGAAGTCCTGTGGGGTGAGTATCCCTATCACATTTCTCTCCTCATCAACAACAACTATGTGCCTTCTTCCGTATCTCAGCATTACAGATGCAGCGTATTCAATGGTATCATCCTCGCTGACGGTGGGCACGTCCCTCCTCATAAGAAGTGCAACCTGCTCCTCCCCCGGATTCTCAAATATGTCCCTGCGGGAAACTATGCCCAGAAGTTTTCCCTCCTCGTTCACCACGGGCACGCCCGTTATGTTGTGCTTGACAAGGGTGCGAAGCACATCCTTCTTGGTTCCAGGTGCCTTGACACATACTGGATTTCTTGACATAATGTCCCTGACCTTTTCTTTCAAACCCATCACCACCTACCTAAAAAATTACTCGTACATAAACTTATTTGAGATGCTCCAAGAAATCGGCCAGATCTGAGAGATTGTTGAAGGTGAGATCTCCGCCAACTCTTGCCCTTGGCGTGGCTCCGTATCCTCTGCGCCTTATGTGTGCCGTTTTTATTCCCAGTTTTCTGCATGGAGCAATGTCGTGGTAGGCGCTCTGTGCCGCATGGAGCCATTCATCCCGGGGAACGTTGAAGACCCTGAGGGCATATTCAAAAACCCTTGGTGAGGGCTTGTAGGCGCCCACCATCTCTGCTGTTATGATAAAATCAAATTTCACGCCCACATTCTCAACGGTCCTTGCGATGAGATCATTGTCCACGTTGGATATTATGGCTATTTTTGCCAGGTTCTTTATTCTTCTCAGTGCATCCCTTGAGTCCTCAAATGCAGGCCATTGAGGTAAACTCTTTACCAGGGAAAGTTCCTCCTCGGGAGAAATCTCTCTGCCCAGCGAATTTGCAAATTCAATCATCACATCCCTCAGTATCTCTTTGTACGGCCTGTAGCGTTTTTCCAGTTTTGACTCTATTTCAGCGTACATATTCAGGATTTCCTCATCGCTGAGATGCTGGTCCGGAAAGACCTTTCTTATGGCATCCAATATTCCCCTCTCCCAATCAATTATGGTACCGTAACAGTCAAAACTTACAATGCGCATAGAGGAAAAATACCTTATACATTAAAAATTATCTCCCAGGGTGAATCGCAATTTAAGGGCAGTAAAATGGTTCCTGAAATCCTATCTTGATTACGACAGACCCGTGTACGGGTCCTTCAAGGTGACCCACAGGTGCAATATGCAGTGCCCATTCTGCAACGTTTGGCGCGATAGAACCCCCGATTTGCCCACCAAGGATGTTTTCAGGATAATTGACAGACTTGCCGATAGCACGGTCACGGTTTTGAGCCTTGAGGGAGGAGAGCCCACATTGCGCAGGGACATTCTGGACATAGTGAAGTACGCCCATGACCGCTCATTTTACCTGTTCATGACCACCAATGGCACACTGCTCCACAAATTGCCCCTTGAGAAGTTTGCCAAGTACCTTGATTTTCTCCACATATCAATTGATGAGGGCCATAACAATCTTTACCTCTTTGACGAACTTCCCAAGTACACCTCCCGCATAAAAATAACGGTGCAGACCGTGGTTACGAGGAACGATGTGAAGGCAATGCGCTGGAAGGTTGAGAAGGCCCATGAGGCAGGTGCAAGGATACTTCTCATGCCAGCCGTTTACCTTCCAGGAGCAGAGAATTTGAGCCCCGACAAGAGGGAAATACATGATGAACTGGTTAAACTGAAAAGGGAGTTTGGAAGCACGATTGTTACGAGCGATGCCTTCATAGATAGCCTGTTGAGAACCTATACCTGCAAGTCATTTTCCGTGATGATAGAGGCAAACGGGGATATAGTTTATCCGTGCAGTGTGATTGGCTGGAAGGTTGGGAATTTGCTTGAGGAGGATCTGGAGAGCATACTCCTTTCAGATGAGGCGAAAAGGGCTAGGGAAACAATGTATGCGTGCAAGAGAAGTTGCATGCTCTACCTCCATGCGGAGACCTCAAATTTCAACAATGTTTTTAACCTTGGAAAATATGCATGGAGCACGATAAAGGGATACATGAGGCGATAGTATGGTTGTAGGTGTGATACTTGCTGGAGGATACGGGAAGAGACTGAAGCCCATAACCGATTACGTGCCAAAGCCGCTGGTGGAGATAAAGGAAAATTACACGATTCTGGATAAGCAGATTCTTGATCTGAAGTATGCGGGCGTGAACGAAATCTATCTCCTTGTTGGATATCTCTGGGAGAGAATAAGGGAGAGGTACGGTGATGAGTGGAAAGGCATACGCATTCATTACCTCGTGGAAGATGAGCCCCGCGGCACTTTATGGGCCCTTGCAAATGCGTTTTCAAACATAGATGAGGATTCCGTGGTCAGGAACGGAGACGTGGTGGCCGATTTCAACATAAGGGGGATGATTGAGGGTGCAAGACGCAATGAAAATGCACTGCTCACCATAGCGGTTACTAGAATGCGCTCTCCCTATGGAGTTATAGATTTCAAGGAAGATCTGATCCTATCCTTCAGGGAAAAACCCCTTCTTGATTATTACATAAACGCTGGACTGTACTACATAAAGAGGGAGGCCTACCCCTATTTTGAGAGGGAGTACACGGATAAGGCTGTTGAGCGCACGGTTTTCCCTCTTCTTGCCGAGATGCGCCGTGCCTACGTTTTCCGGGAGGACAATGTTTTCTGGCAGAGCGTGGATAGCCTGAAGGACCTGGAAAGGGTGCGTTCCGAGTACAAGAACCGTGAAGACAAGCCCTGGGGCTATGAGAAAGTGATCATTCTCACGGATAAGTACATGGTGAAGGAACTCTACCTTCGCAGGGGGTACAGTACATCCCTGCACTACCATCCAAGGAAGGATGAGACGATGCACATAAAGTATGGAAGTGGGTACATAGAAATAGAGGGAGAAAAGCATGTTGTGCGTGAGGGAGATGTTCTGCGCATACCTCCGGGGAAGAAGCACAGAATAGTTGCAACGGAGAACATGCTCCTATACGAGTATTCCACGCCCCATCCAGAGGATACGGTGCGGGTTGAGGATCAGTACGATCGATGATCACCACCCGAAATAGTATCTCAGGCCCGAGGTTTTTGCGATTCTGTTTATTTTTATTTTCAAATTCTCCTCCCCATTCGTTAAAAAATCAGGTACATGCATTCCCTTCCTCATTCTGAATCTGTCAAAGATAACATAATCAATACCTATTTTTCTAAGATGGCCCAGTAACTCCCTTAGGTGGGGAAGCAGGAACCTGGGAAATATTGGTCCTATGAATGCGTAGGTGATGTTCTTTCCCGCAAACTCCTCAAGAACCTGGATTCGCTCGTCCACAGGCGATGCGTAGGGCTCGATTTTTCTGCGCATATCCTCAACGGGAGTCGTTATGGTCACCCCTATTTCCGCGCTCATATTTTTCAGGATATCCTCATCTCTCAGGATAAGGGAGGATTTTGTGAGTATGGATATTTTGGCATTGTGCTTTTTTAGAACCTCAAGGGACATTCTGGTTATCTCGTACCTTCGCTCTGCCGGCTGATAGGCATCGGTAACAGTGCCCACCTCAATATGTCCCCTTTTTCTCCTCAATTCTCTATCCAGGATTGTGGGTAGATTTCTCTTAACGTAAACTGTGGTGTTCCATTCCTCAAGGGGTATGTAGAGCACGTAGGGGGCGTAGCAGTACACGCATCTATGCTCACAGCCCCTGTATGGATTGAGTGCATAATCCGTGTTTTTGAGTTTTGATTTTGAAAGGGCATGCTTTACATGGATCTCAACGTACTTCAAAGTCCTCAAGCCTCCTCTGATATGCAAATCTCCTCAGGAGGGTTGAGCCCTTAAACCATGCATCTCTCCGTATGTGGAACTGGGATAGGGCGTAATTCACCGCTTCCATCTCCGTATCGAATTTCACTGGGTCGCTTCGCATTGCATTTCTCACATTTTCACGTACATGCCACACTCCAACAGGCATAATGTAATCCGGCTGTGCCTCCCGCAGAACTATGACCTCGGCCTGCCTTTTCATCTCCACTAATTTCTCCGATACCGCAAGACGTGCGGCGTAGTAGCAACCCCCAATCTCGGCGTACTCCCTCCTGCCGCCATAGAATTCGTGGCTTGATACCATAAATGTCCTTTTTCCGTAGGGGTTCCAGAGCGTCCCGGGATACCACGCCTCCACAAGTTCGTAACTCCAGGCCCGGGGCAGGAAAATGACGAGGAAGAGATTTCCCATTTTGTGGGATTTGAAAACAAGAGGTTGCTCTATTATTGGGAACTCTTTGACCCTCTTTACCAGTTCCTTTGAGAGTGTATCGTCCACTGCCGTTATGCTCCACCTTGTGGGCACGATTTTTCTCTCTATGCCCATTGTGCCCATGCTGAACGCTCTCTGGATCAGGGAGATATTCACACCCTCCCTGTAGAGTTCTATGATTGCATCCTTCGCTGGAATCTCGTCGTAGTAAACCCTTTCCAATTTTGGATTAACCCTCACATTTTCGTACTCCAGTTTCCTCAATTTTCCTGCAGGGCCGAAGGGCTGTACCTCGCTTCCCACCAGCACGCGTCCCCTTGGGATTTTCTCAAATGAAACTTCGGAATCCACATGCCTATCGGCCATACTGAGTTCCTGCAAGGATACGAGAAAGTAGGATGGATCCCTAGCCTCGTTCACATTTATCTTTTTCATGCCCCTCACAAGGGATGTTCTCATTTCCGCAAATTCCCTAACGCTCATATCTATCCAGAATTGGGGCATATCCATATATTCGGTCTCTCCTATTTCTGGTGGTACCAGTGGTCCAACGTTGACCCTTGGATATCCGTACCTCCCAACGAACACGCCCGGGGGTGAGGAGCCGTATATATCCTTTTTCAGATACCTTTTTGTTTTGAGCATGGAGTAGTATCTCACCAGAAGCGGGCACTCACTCTTGCCACAGAGCATCTTTGTGCCTTTGCATATGGCGCATATGCCCTTTTTTGCAAGTTGTTTCACAAGGTTCTCTCTCTTTTTCACAGGAAGAAATCTAAACCGTGGAATTTAAAACTTTTCAATTTTTCTGCTTTGCGAGGTAATTTAGCAGGTGTATTGTCTCCGCAGTCAGGGGCACGCTGCTGCCTGCTCTCAATGTGCCCCTTGCGAGCATAACCAGGAGCCTGGTGTTTCCGTTGGTGAGCTGGTATATGCGTTTGAATGAATCCTCTTTCACATCTGGAAGTATCTTCCTGGCATCCTCATAATCAAGGGCTCCCAGATTTATCTCAACAACCTTTCCTTCCTGAATGTCCCTCAATGAGTAGAATCTGTTGTAGAAGGGCGTGGCTGAGGGCATGGTTACGATTATTCTGCTCTCGCCTATGTCCTCGCCTATCAGTGCGCGCATGGCCTCCACAAAATCATCGTCCACCATGTGGTAGTTGTCAAAAATTAGGAGTATGGGCGAGTCCCTGAGACAGTCCAGAACATTGGCTCTTCCAAAGAGATGCTGGAATATCTCCCTTATGGACCTCCAGGTTCTACCATCGTAGAGTTTGAGCCACACAATTCCGGTGGATATATCTGCGAGGTTTATGAATTTCTTGACCAGTGCTGTTTTTCCTATGCCTCTCGGACCCACGATGCTCAGAACCCTTCCATTTTCGTACCATTTCTCCATTATCTGGAGCTCTTCTCTTCTGTCCACAAATTTCTCGTATTTAAAATCCTCCTCGAAGAATACCACCCTTTTTTCCATTCCCAGTCTTATTTTCTCTCCCCTTTCAATGGCCCTTATTATCTCCATCGTGCTTTTTCCGGTTATTTCTTTTATCTCTCCTATGCTCAGGTATTTTCCCTGAACCTCAATTCTCTCTCCTTCTAAATTTTTTATGATCTCCTGGGCCCTTATGATTCCTCTGGAGGTTAAAAAATAAATGCTGACCCTCTTTTTCTTGCCCTTAACATGCCCCTTCTTGGATTCGACGAGCCCCTCCTCAATGAGTTTTTTCATGTTTCTGGGCACGTGGGTCACGGATATACCTATGCCCTCTGCAATCCCCTGCTGGGTCATCTCCACGGGGTACTCGTACCTCTCCCCGTACTTTCTGTAAGCGTAAAGATGAACCAGTATCTTCTCGGGTATTGTCAGTTTTAGGGGCATTGTACAGTGATTGTACTCATCCTTTTTAAAATTGCCCCTCAGAAAAGATTATAAATGCTTTTCCTATTGCCTTATAGGGGCCCGTGGTCTAGCGGTTATGACGTCGCCCTTACAAGGCGAAGGTCCCCGGTTCGAACCCGGGCGGGCCCACTATGAAGGGGAACCAAGGTTCCCTTTCAAAACCTCTCCTTTTGTTCGTTTGGGAAAGAATTTAAAGGTGTATGCATATTGGCAATGGGATGCGCTATGGGTATTGCACACAAAATGGCGAGGAAGCAGAGAGAGATCAGCGTTGCTGAATTTTTCGAGAAGAACAAGCAGATTCTGGGCTTCGATTCCTTAACCAAGGCTCTTGTTGTGAGCGTGAAGGAGGCCGTTGATAACGCCCTGGATGCCTGCGAGGAAGCGCAAATTCTTCCCGATATTTATGTGGAAATTGATCAGATGGGAAGGGATGAATACAAAATTATTGTGGAAGATAACGGGCCTGGAATAATTCGCAGAAACATACCCCTCGTTTTCGGCAAACTCCTTTACGGCTCAAGATTTCATGCCATAAGGCAATCAAGGGGGCAGCAGGGTATAGGCATAAGCGCAGTTGTGCTCTACGGGCAATTGACCACAGGCAAGCCAGCCCGTGTGGTCTCCAAGATTTCGGATGAGGAGGTCGCCTACGAGGTGATTCTATCCATAGATACCAAGAAAAATGCCCCTCGCATAATAAAGGAGAGCCCCCTCCTGTGGGATAGGGAGCACGGAACAAGGATAGAGGTTGTCATAAGGGCAAGGTACGTTAGGGGAAAGCAGAGCGTGTATGAATATTTGCAGCAAACGGCGATTGTCAACCCCCACGCCCAGATAACCTTCGTGGAGCCGGATGGGAAGAGGACTATTTTCAAGAGAGCCACGGATAAGTTGCCACCTCCAACCAGGGAGATAAAACCGCATCCCCATGGAATCGAGTTGGGAGAATTGCTCAACATGGCCAGGCATACCAAGGCCTATCGCCTGACCTCATTTTTAACAACGGAATTCAGCAGGGTGAGCCCAAGGGTTGCGGAGGAGATATGCAAAAAAGCCTATCTTTACGGGGATATGAGGCCCCAGGAGCTGAGCATAGAGGAGGCAAAGAGACTTCTTGAGGCATTTCGCAGGGTAAAACTTATGGCTCCGCCCACCGATTGCCTCTCACCCATAGGCGAAACTCTCATAAAAAAGGGCCTTAAAAATGTTCTGGGCTCTCTCAGACCGAGTTTCTACGCCCAGCCTGTGACAAGAGAGCCCAAGGTATACGGCGGAAATCCCTTCATTGTGGAGGCGGGTATGGTTTATGGAGGCGAGTTACCCAAGGATCAGCCCGTGAGAATACTGAGATTTGCAAACCGCGTTCCTCTGCTCTACCAGCAGGGTGCCGATGTTATAACCAAGGCCATAGCCAGCGTGGACTGGCGAAGATACGGGCTTGAGCAACGGGGCGGTCAGGGTATTCCCGTTGGACCTGCCATTATTCTCGTGCATGTTGCCTCCACACGGGTTCCCTTTACCTCTGAGGCTAAGGAGGCCATTGCGGAGGTGCCCGAGATAAGGGAGGAAATTGAGCTCGCCCTCAAGGCGCTTGGAAGGCAGTTGAGGCTTTACAATGTGAAAAAGCAACGCAAGAGCAAGATGACCGAGAAGTTCTTCCTCGTCACAAAGATCCTGCCTGAGATAGCCAGGAAGAGTGCTGAAATTGTAGAAAAGCCCGTGCCAAAACTGGAGCCTGTGATATCGAAGATAATGGATGTTGTCTGGATTGATGAGGAGATGGTGAAGGAAAATGGAAGAACAAGGGTGAATGTTAAGGTGGCCAACTACACCTCTAGGGCTTTGCACTTCACCCTTTATGGGGATTATCCCTTGGGGAATCTTGTGGATACCGATGGAATTGCGGAGGAGGATTATGTGAGATGGGATGTGAATATCGCCCCCGTATCATACAGGCATCTCTACTTCGTTCTTGAGGATGCCGATAGGTACGGGGAGACAAATTACTATGTGGATGGCATAAATCCAAACATCGTTATAGGTGCCGAGCCCCTGCCTGGAGATTGGAATATAAAGTTGAGCGAGATTGAGGAAATTGTTGAAGAGAATGATGTTGAGGAGGAAGAGGATCTAATGGATGAACTTGAGGAAGAGGTGAGTGATGATGAGTAGTCAGGAGGCACTGGAAAGGCTTTATCGCATTGCCGAGGAGATATATGAGGATCTTGCCAGGGGAGAGATTCCAAAGATGAAACTGGCGGCCAGGAACAGGAGCAATATAGTGTTCAACTCCCGCTACGGGGTATGGAAGTACGGGGATTCAAAGATCACCAGGAGTGCCAAAAAACTTGATGGAGCTTATATGCTTCTCCGCACCCTCTACGTCATGGAATTCATAAAGGAGATGATTCGCGATAAGAAATCCTCCACGCTGAGGGAGATGTACTACATATCCGAGGGCTGGAACCTCGCAAAATTCCACTCCCAGGATGAGAGTAACAAACTTGCGGAGGATCTTGAGGTCATAACAGGCTTCATGCGAGAGGATTTCAAACTTCGCCCCGAGGAGGATGGTGCGAGTGTAATTGGCAATATAACCATTGAGGAGATAAATCGTAAGGGAAAGCCCATGCGCATAAATTGCAGGGATGATGTGGGCGATAGTGGATATCTCATACCCTACAACGTGGAGAAGGACAAGTTGCGATTTGTGGACTTTGATGCCGATTTTGTGATAGGCATAGAAACGGGGGGTATGTTTGACCGTCTCGTTGAAAATGGATTCGACGAGAAGGCCCGTGCAATCCTTGTGCACATAAAGGGACAGCCCGCAAGGAGCACGAGAAGATTGCTAAAGAGAATGAACGAGGAACTTGGATTGCCCGTGGTGATCTTCACAGATGGTGACCCGTGGTCCTTCAGGATATTCGCATCCATTGCCTACGGTGCAATAAAAACGGCGCACATAAGCGAATATTTGGCCACTCCTACAGCGGAGTTTGTGGGCATAACTGCCAGTGATATATTGAATTATGATCTGCCAACGGACAAATTGAACGATCGCGACGTGGCCGCTCTGGAATCCGAGTTGAAGGATCCCAGGTTCCAGACACCATTCTGGACAGAGGAGATAAAATTAATGCTAAAGATAAAGAAGAAGGCGGAGCAGCAGAGCCTGGCAAAGTATGGTCTGGACTATGTCACGGATACTTATCTTCCTGAGAAGTTAACGGAGCTGGGTGTGATGAGTTAATCTTCAAATCTTTGAGCCAAATCTCGCATGCAAAACATTTAAGTAAGATGAATTGGATACATAGCATGGGTGATTGGTATGCTGAGGAGGGTAATGCTTATGGGAATGGTTTCTCTCCTTCTACTGAGCACGGTGGGGGGGGGTAATGGGTAGTGCCAATGCAGAGAAGATGAGAGGTGAGCGAGGGCATTTTATGGGCACGGAATTCAGCAACGGAAGGATAGTTATGGAGATAGGCGAGGATTATGCGGTTATGAAGGATGCGAGAAACGGAAATATTCTGGTGGAAAGAATCTATCCCGATGTGCAGGTGAGAGAGGGTAAAGAATGGGTGAGTTTGAAATTCAGGAATGATTTGAGGGTCAATGAGCATAAAGGCTGGCATAGTGTGGCCATATTGATGGAGCATGATGGAAACCTAAGTGTGAGGGGATATTTGCAGTACGCCCAAAGGGACGCATTCAGGAGGTACGCTCCACTGTATCCGAGTATGCGATTATGGTTTAGCGAGAGTGTGGAGTACAGGGTGATTTGGAGATATGAAGGTGTGCACATAAGGAACTTTGAGGTAATAGACAACGGCACGGGATACACGAGGGCACCATACTTGCATGGGCACGGAAGGATCGTGCTTTACAATGGTACGGTGAATAAAAGGATGGTATTTGAGAGAGATGAGGATATCCTTCTTGGATGGAATGATGGGTACAAAGAATTCGGGCTCAACTGGGAATGGTGCAAGGAGAGAGTAAATAGATTGGTGATAGACGGAGAGGGTGAGGAAGTGAATATTGAGATAGAATCGGAGCCTGAGTATTCTGTGTTGGGCAACGGAGATCCGCCGTATCCCATACCGGATAGTGGAACAGGGAGTGGCAAAGATTCAGATGGAGATGGGTTGTATGATGCTATAGAGGAAGGGGGATGGGATGTCACATGGTATGATGCTACTGGGCAACGGCACACCGAGCATGTGACATCGGATCCGAATAATCCGGATACTGATGGAGATGGGTTGGGCGATTATTATGAATGGCTCTACGCTTTAAATCCAAGGAACGAGGATACGGATGGAGATGGAATGAGTGATTATTACGAAGTTTATTACGGTGAGCCGGCAGGTGGTTGGCAGGAACCAAATTATTACAATGCCAGATACGCGGTGATAATTGTTGGCGGAGGATATTTGGATCCCCATCAGGCCGACTATGACACTTATTTACCTGCCTTCTGGAACGATGGTAAAGCGATGTACGATAAACTGGTAAATGATTATCATTACTCTCCCGCAGATGTGTATTTGATGTCATCGAGGTGGTATGTTTCTGGAGAAGGGTGGAAGGGTCATGATACAACCACGGATGCCATTGTTGATGGTGAGGCGATGTGGAATGTGTTAGGCAAATTTGACATCAAAGACGCACTGGATGATATTGCAAGTAAGATAACGATGCACGATTCTTTGTTTATTACCATTATCGCGCATGGTGGTTATTATAATGAAACCAGAGGATTTTTTATGGTGAGATCGGGAGTTTCAGATTCAGAAGCAGAAAATAATCCATCATCCCAGAGGGCCGAGATTAATTGCGACTACTCTTATAATGAGAATTTAGGAGAGTATCTAAATTTGCATTTTGGTGGAAACAATGGAATTCCTAGGAAATATGCGGTTATGACCATTGTCCTACAGACCTGTGATAGTCAATCAATGATGTATAATCTGGAAGGAGACAGACGAATTGTAATTGCCGCAGCTAAATGGGATGAAGAAGCATGGACGGAAGTAGGTGGAGATGCTCACTGGGCATTTTTGTATGAAGGACACTGTATAGTGATGTTAAATGAATGGAATATATGGAAAGATGAAAAATATTCTGGATTTATATTATCATTGGGCTCAATAAACTCGCCACATCCATTGAAATACGCATTTGATAAAGGATATTATGCTGCAAGACACAATTATCTCAGTGAATTAGGTGGACTTTTTTATAAGGATGGACGAAGTACACCACAGTTGAAATATAAGGAGTGTGATCCCGATGAAATATATTTATAAGTCCAAATCAAAAAATATATTTGTTTTAACTGTTCCTGCACTTATTTTTTCCTTTTTAATAGCGATCATACCTTATGCATTTGGGAATTATAAAATGTATGGGGTTGCACCAAGTTATCTATTATTTTGTTTTGTATTTTGGAGTATATCGCTAATGCTTATACATTTCGAAAGTGAATATATACTTAGAAAGGATGCGCAATTGAATTCAAATAAAAAACAAACTTATATTTTGATAATTACGGCGATAATAATTACAGCATTGACCATAATTTTTACTCTTGCAGGATACATATTAGTTCTTTTTTCGTATTCTTCTACAGCTACTACTATAATAGAATATCTTTTGCCCCTAGTAATTGTCCTTCCTGCAATACAATACTTTTCAATTTTTTTATATTTTCTTGGTCGTCGTATGATGTTGATTATGTTTTTAGTGCCTAACTCAATAATTATTGGTGGTGGTCTAATATGGGTAGTTATAGATCTCCTCTCTTCATAATTATTATGAATATGATATGAATATGAATAGAGAAATATATCTGCATATATCTGCAGACATGTACGACAGCTCTTTATTAAGGAGGTGTATCTATGAGAAAGAACAAAAAGGATTTAAAAGAACAGCGGGACATACAGATTGTAATAATGATAATTTTGCTTTACTTTATTGCTTTTTTAATCTTTATGTATTTTGTAGTGTTGAATGGGGGGTGTGCATAAATGGATATTGAAAAGCAAATAGAAGATATTAAAGATAGTCAATATTGCTCTTGTTGTAGTGCTCATTATTGCCGCATACTTTGTTATATTGAAAGCATCTACATGGTGTCATAGTCAACCAATCACCACAGGCAAATTAATTTATCTTGATAATATGTCCAGTCATGAAAATCCGGATATTGGAATATATCTTAAACTTTATCTTGAATATCCTGCATATGCGAAATTTGGAGATAAGGGTTATTGTGGATTTTTAGTGATAGCAAATAAGAGTAGTGGAGTTTGGATATCCCTTGAAAACAAGACGGGAAATGAAGAAAGAGGATTCATAGTTAATGTAGAAGATAAAAATGGGAATGGTGTTATTGATTCTGGAGACATATTTCACATATATGGCCGTCCTTTGAATGGATATAACATTATGTTTGGGATAGTGGAAATAGGTGGAAACATACATAACTACATACCATAGAGGGATTGTGAAATGAGTATCAGAGAGGGAAAGAGAGAAAAATACGCCATGATGATCATCGTGAATCAGGCTTGCTACAGCGGAACTATGATGGATCATTTGCATAGGGAAGATTAGAATATTGATTTCTTGCTGCATATATTGACTATGGTTATTGTACCTCAATTATGAGTGGAGCAAATTATTTAGGAGTTATATTGCAAATATCAGGATAGGTTATTCCCTCACCCAACTTCCCTTAGGCGTTTGACGAGTTTCACCGCTGCTTCCACGGCATCCCTGGCCTTCTCTATGCGTGCCTCCGCTTGGAGCCTGGATTCTCCCGGGCCGGATATTCCGAGTGTCACGGGCTTGCCAAATTCCACGCTTAGATCCTCTATTTTTCTTGCAGCGTTCTGCATAACTATTTCATCGTGCTCTGTCTCCCCCTCTATAACTGCTCCCAAGGTCACGACAGCATCTACATCCTTCTTTTCAAGCAGTTTTCTAACGAGCAGTGGGATGTCAAATGTTCCCGGGGCCTTCAACACATATTTCACCTCAGCACCCAGAAACTCCGCGTGCTCCTTGGCACGTTCAAGCATCATCATTGTTATGTCATAGTTATACTCACTCACAACAATTCCCAGATTTATTTTCTCCATTTTTTCACCTCCTAATGTCTCATTCCAGATTTTGCACCTTTAATCGGGCCTGCATCCTCAAACCCCTGCCTCTGGCCCGTGCCGGCCATCTTTCTCAATTTTTCTGGTTTGAAGAGCATCCAGTAAGCATTTTGGGCATGCTCCCTCGCCCTTCTCTCGGCTAGCCATGCAAGTTCCCTTTCGTCCTTGGCCTCATCCTCGTGCACGAAGACCTCAATTATGTGCTTATTCGTGAGCAATTGAGCGTAAATCAATCCAAGAGAGGCCTCGTGGGCACACTGCTTGTCAATTGGCTTTGCTCCAGGCATGCCGAGTGCAATAACTATGTCGCAACCCTCCTCCTCTATGAGTTTCTTTGCCTCCACGGGAAGATCCTTCACCCCAGGAACCGTGCGTCTTATTATCTTGAATCCCGTTCCCATCTTGCGAAGTTCATCCTCCGCTGCGGAGCCCATATCGTAGCGGGCAAATGTGGTATCAACTATTCCTATTTTTCGCATAAAGCTCGTCACTCCTCTCAACTATCTTGTAAATTATCTTTCTCGTCCCGTTCAAATCGCTATCTCCGTATTTTTTCAGCCTAACCACTTTCACATTGAGTCCCCTCTTCCTGCATTCCTCCTCTATTTCCTTCTCACTGAAATTTTGATCGTAGCCAAGAACGATTATATCCGGTCTTATCTCCTCCACGGTCTTGTACATATCGTCCTCATGCCCGAGAATTGCGCGATCCACTGGTTTCAGGGACTCAACAAGGAATCTGCGGACCTCCTCTGGCATTATGGGTTTGTGCTTGAACTTTTTAGCCGTGGAGTCCCTGGCAACTACGACAACGAGCTCATCTCCCAGTTTCTTTGCCTCTTGCAGGAATAGCACATGCCCCGGATGCAGGATATCGAACACTCCTGAAGCCATCACTCTGACCATTTCTCCCAGGCCTCCAGAATCTCTTTGCCCTCTATGAACGGGATATTGTGTTCTTCTGCAAATTTTTTTGCCTGTGCCTTGTTTAGGGAATTGTCATCATCCCCCAGGGTTTCCACTATGGTTGCTGAGGGGATGAGGCCCGCCATCTGCATCAGAGTGGTTGATAGCTCAGTATGTCCGTGCCTATCTTTCAAATTAGATGCGATTAAAAGATGCACATGGCCGGGTGAGATGAACTCCTTACCGAACTCCTCCATTGGATTGTCCATAAATTTGAGTTTTTCCAGAAATAGGGCGAATTCCTTGATTGTCTTTGCCCTATCCTTATCCGGAATGCCCGTGAAGTTTTCCCTGTGGTTGATTGTTATGGAAAAGGAGGGCATCTTATCGTATTTGACCTTTGGGCTAAGATACTTGAATATTTCAAATCCGCTTTTTTCAAAGATCTCATGGAGGTATGGAAGTCCCAGGATATCCGCGTACTCTTTGGGTAGGGTTGTGCATATCAGGCCTCCACCCTGACGACGCATGAATCTTACCTTTGAGGGGGTTATGAATTGGGATGCAAGGACTATATCCGTCTCCTCCTCACGCCCATCCTCATCGTAAATCAGGACGAATCCGCCCTTTTTCAGCGCATTTATTGCTCTCTCTATCACAGGTACAGCATAACTCATTTTATTAAAAATGTGTCGTCTATAACTCAAAAATAAGTAAAAGGAAAATGGATTACTGTGGTGGCGGCGGAATTGTTTGCTGTGATGCCCGGATCAAATTGTCGTATTTTATGTAAGCCAGGAGAAGCAGAATTCCGGGGATCAGGCCACCAAATATGAAGCCCAGAATCATCCATATCAGCGTCTTGTCCTTTGCCTCCTTGTATTTGCGTTGATCCACGAGTTCGTTTATTTTCTTGCAATTGCTCCATATTAGCAAATCCACTATTCCAAAGATTATTCCCGTAATGCCCACTAGCACGATGAGTCCCGGTATGCCCCATATGAGATTGATTATCCCGAAGATGAGTGCTATGATTCCTGTTATTCTAACAAGGTCCTTTATACTCTGTGCCTCCGGTGGCGATGGCTGGGCATAGTACTGTTCACTACCCTGATTTTGGTTTTCAAAACCTTCCATTTTTTGTCCCCTCTTGAAGTAGATATTATTTCACCTATAAAATGATTTTCCCCACGTGGGAAGTAATAAATATCGAAATTCACTTATGGCAATCAATGAAGTTTCGCACCCTGGCCGTGGTATTGCTCCTTCTCGTCCTACTATCCTTCACTCCAAATTTTTCCCATTCCCAGGAGAGTAACCTGCCCAACTGGACATTTATGGTGTATATGGATGCGGATAACTCTCTGCACTCATTTGCCCTTGATAACCTTGGAGCGATGATGGCTGTGGGTTCAAATGCCAATCTGAATATTGTGGTTCTGTACGATTCCATAAAATACGGGGATTCGGCCATTTACTACATTCAGCGCGGACAGATAAAGGTGCTGGAGAAACTGGGGGAGGTGGACATGGGTTCTCCCCAAACACTCCGATATTTTCTGAACTGGACAATGGACCATTATCCTGCCAAGCATTATTTTCTTGATCTGTGGGATCATGGCCATTTTTACGGTGGCGTATGTGAGGATCATGGTGATTGGCTTACCCTTGGGGAGATGAGGGATGCAATAGGTTATGTTGAGAGGGAAAGAAATAGAATGGTGGATGTGATAGGTTTTGATGCCTGTAGAATGGGGATCATGGAGAATTTTTACGCTCTCAGGAATCTCACACATTACGTTGTCGCCTCAGAAAAGGACGAGCCTGCAAGTGGCTGGCCCTACGATACGATTCTGGAGAATATGAGCAACGAAACACCATCTCAAGCTGCCAGAAGTGTGGTTGATGCGATGTACAGATGGTCAGAGGAGTACTTCTCCAAAAAGGGCCTCTCAACGACGATGGTTGCTGTTAATATGACCCGATTTGAATCGTTCATCAATGTTTTCAATGATGACCTTAAGAGCATGCTTTCTGTGACCCCATACTATTATGCCGAGATCCTGAATGCCTCCCGAAGCGCCGAGAGGTATGAACTTTACTCGGATATGGATCTTTACAGTTTCGCGAAAAATCTCAGGGAGATAAATGATTACAAGATTGATAAATTCGCGGAGGACACAATGCGATGGCTTGACAACATATCCTATTACAAGGTCTGGAACTGTCCCCATCCGGTGAATGGAATTGGGGCGAATGAATCCCACGGGATCGGCATATATTTTCCCACATTTGGCGTGGCGGAATCCTACCGCACCCTGGATTTTGCCAGGGATACCTACTGGCCCGTATTCCTTGATCTGCTCTTTAATCCCTATGTGATTGAGAGAGAGAATGGCACGATGGAATACTCCCTTAAGGAAGGCAACCTGCAAATCTCATACGATGTTAATGTCTCCATGGTTGAAATATACGTTGTCTCCGGTAGTGGGGTTTACAATCATACAATTCTTTCCCCATCTGGAAATTTTACGCTCAACCTTACCTATGGGGCCTACCACGTTTACCTTTACGGCTACGAGAGGGGCTATGTTGTATGGGCTAGGACCTTTTCTGTGAATTGTACAAAAATTGTGAAGGTCAAGGGAGTTTTTTACATCAATGGCTACGTTGCAAAGGGGGCAAAAATAGTGCTTGAAATAAACAACAGGACTTACAGCACAGTGCAGAATGGCACAGGATTCGTGTTCTTATTGCATTATCCCACGGAGATAAACTCCCAGAGCCAGATGGTTTTTAAAGTTACGTATGGTTCATTTCATGGCACATACCTGATAAGGCCCGAATCCCTGAGAGGAAATGACACATTCTACGTCTCCATAAATTCATTCTCTCCTCTCTTTTTCCCCTACACGGCACTATGGGCAGGAATATTAATTGCAGGAATTATCGTTGCAATACTCTGGAAAAAGCGGGCCAGGAGGGATTCGAACCCCCGACCACGGGATTAAGAGTCCCGCGCTCTACCTAGCTAAGCTACTGGCCCAGTGGGGCTGGCAGGATTCGAACCTGCGACCGCCCGGTTTCTCAATGCCCCTTTACGGGCAAAGCCGCTTTTTCAAAGGGGCTTTTATGAGCCGGGCGCTCTAACCTGGCTAAGCTACAGCCCCAAGGCAAGGGGGCATAATCCATACATCATTTTAAAATTTTCGCTTTATCCGAAGAACACGATGTTTCTCCTGTTTCCACTTTTTCTCTCCCTGTCGACTATATCTTCGAATCTATCAATTTTTATTGGCACTGCAAATTTTGTGAATATGCTACTCACTATGGCCTCACCCTTGTCCAGCGAGGCTATCATCTTATCGTCCTTGCTTAGGTCTTGGGCTGCGGAACCTATAATTGCTTTCCTCTCAGAGGCCATTTCATTACCAAGAATGATCTTCGTGTTAAGATTTGCCAGGATCTCGCGGGGTATCACGGAGGAGAGCTGTGTGATTGCAACAATGCCTATCTTGAATTTCCTACCCTCCCTCGCGATGGTGCCGAATATGTTGCTCTTTCCCTCACCCAAAACACGGGGCGCCTCCTCAATTATCACGGAGATCACGGGTTTATCCTCTATCTCACCTCCCTCCTTGTAGCGCTTGTACCTTGCGAATACTTCGTTCATTATCATCCCGGATATAAGAAGTTCGAGGTTCTGCGAGAGTGAGGACGTGTCAAGAATGACTATTTTTCCCTGCTCAAGATAGTCGCATATGTCCTTTATTGTGCTCTCCCCCTCGTTTATGGAGAATATCTTTCCCCTCTCGTACATCTCGCCATTCTCGTTCACATCTATTTCGAGGGCCACTTTCACCTTTCTCTGCAGAACGGCCCTAGTTGTATCGCTCATCCCCTCTATCCTCTCCCCTGAAAAAAGAAGTTCTATCCATTCCTTTCCTCCCCTCTGGTAAAGCAGATAGAGTGCGTCCTCCTGTGCAGGAGTGAACTCCACAATCTCCTTCAGGTGCCACGGTTTCACCAGTTTTATATTGATCCTCAGGGCTCTCTCACCCAGCGGTGGATTTATTGAGTAGTACACCACATTCTCCCTCGCCTCCGGATGCTCCCTAAGTCCGTACCTCTTACCTTTGCTCGTGTAAGAGTAGTACTCGTTGTGGGCGTCCAGAACCAGTATGCCGGCGTAGCCCTTGCCTATTAAGTTCCAGAGAATGACCTTGACGAGATTGCTCTTTCCACGTCCAGTGGTTGCGGGAATCAGAATATGGTGGGTGAGCACATTTTTTCCGTCAACATAAACGGGTACATCAAGCACCTTTGAACCGCTTCTTATCCTTCCCAAATAGAGTGGATTTTCAGGCATCTCCAGGAACTTGAAATCCTCCTCAGAGGCCCTTCTCAGCACATGGAAAAATTCTGGCAGGTGCTTCGGTATGCTTCTCTTCTCCAAGTCAAACACGGGCTTGGCTCTCACGAGAATGTAGTTTCTCACCTCCTTCTCGTGGATTTCAGTGGAACCGTATCCCTCAAGTTGCATGCCGCTCATTCTTGCCAGATCTCTGTGCTCAAGCAGACTTCCATACTCAAGGTCCACAACCTGAAGAAGGATATCGTCCGCAACGAGCAGATCTCCGAGTTCTATTCTCTCTCCATGCTTTTGCCTGATCCATATCTCTCCATAACTTCCTCCAATTATCTGTCCAACCATTCATTTCACCTCGCTAATTATATCATGCGCGTTGAGCGCGTTTGCCTGCATACGGGTGAATTCGTCCGCATGGTTGTAAAGGATCTGTGAGTACATTTTAGCCTCCTCATCTTCAATTCTTGCGTTCACATCCGCATCAATGAGCCCGTAGGGATACCCGAGGAATGTGGGATCGTTTGCCATGGGTACAAGGGCTCCCAGGGCTGAAGGGGCGTCCTCCTCTGGATAAACCTCAACACGGAAAACGTAATCGCTGAAGGGATGCAGTTTAACTGCTAACATATCACCCTTTATGGTTGTTATGCCCATTGCTATGGGGTGATAGTACCATGGTGCCTGGATACCCATCTTTTTTGATAGGTGGTGGATTGAAGCCATGAGTGAGTATCCCCGGGTTGTCAGGAGGGAGCAGGTCTTTGAGAATCCAACAATGGTCTTGTTTTTAAATACCCTGTTGGCGTACTCGTACTCCCTGGTAGCCCCTGTTTGAAGTGAACCGTCTCTTACGAGAACATCGCATCTATCCATTATCCTGCCCAGCAGGATCCACTCGCCAATCCTCCTTATGTAGGCACCTATTGCCTTTATCTTGTCTCTCTCGTCTATCTCATTGGCACCGAGCACAATCTCCTGGGGAAGGAGGGACGAGGATTCAACATCGTAGATCTTTACCACATACTTATCCTCTTCAATCCTGAAATTCACATCAACGATGAATGTGTACCTTCCGAATTCAATTTTTTTCACGTTTTCAAATATGGAATAGTAGAGGCGGACAAGGTGTATGGACTGACCTGGAGCGAGGTAAATCGCGTTGTTGCCTCCATCCACAAATCCTATTTTCAGGTCTCTTACCTCCTCCAGTGGATGAAAGTTCTTGACCGAGAATTTTACAGGGGTGGCGCCCTTTATTGCGGGCTCACCATAATCCTCTGGTTCATTTCTTATGCCTATCCTTGAGAGTATTTCAAGCATGTGCCAACGATGAACTTTGGTGTTTATAACCTTTTTGCCGAATCATCTCGTTGTTACTATTACCTCATCAGATGTGAGGAGTATCGTATGCTCTGTCTGGGCAACCATTGCCTTTTTTCTCTCCTGCAGAATTGGAAAGTGATAAAGTATGCCCAGGAAAGAACCCTTTTTCAGAATGCCCTCGTAATTCTCGTATTTCTCGCACCATCTCGCTGCAAAGGGCAGTGTGCGAAACTCTTCAAACATACTTGCATAGGGCTCTTTCAATTTTGAAGTTCTCTGGAATATGTATATGTTCCCTCCTGGACCGTTGCGCACGTAGCCACGACCGTTGGTGGCGAAGGGCTCTATGGCGAAGGCCATTCCAGGGTTAAGGGTTGCCCTGCTTCCATCGTCGTAGTTTGGTATGCTGAGTCCATGGTGCAAATCGTAAACGTCCAAGCCATGGCCCGTGAGGTTGTGTACGGGTTTATATCCGTAGAAACCTATGGTTTCCTCTATGACCCTCCCAATCTCCGAGACCCTTATTCCGGGCCTTATGCTCTTTATCGCATTCTTAAGGGCCTCAGCGGATGCTTCAATCAAATCCTCCCATCTATTGCTCCCCACCTCCACAGTCACTGCTGTGTCGGATATGTACCCGTCTATGTGCGCTCCAAGATCAAGTTTGACGAGATCTCCTTTTTTGAAATATTTATTGTCTCCCTTTACGGGTGAGTAGTGGGCTGCCATAAAATTCACAGAAAGGTTCACGGGAAATGCGGGCTTCGCCCCGGCATCCCTTATGTATTTTTCCACCTTTTCTGCCACCTCATAATACGAAATGCCCTCCCTTATCAACTCCTTACCGTACTCCCGGGCCTCCTTGCCTATCTTTCCAGCCTCAATATATTTTTTAATGTCCATTTTCCTCACCGAGAACCTTGAGTATTGAGGAAAAAGGTATGGCACCTTCCCTTATCAACTTAACCCCATCAACCAGGCTCACTATGGTGGACGGCTTGCCCATGAGTTTTCCGCAATCCACACGATACTTCACGTTCAATTTCATCGTGTCCTCTATGCTCTCGGGTGCCCTCTCACCGCTTACATTGGCACTTGTTAGCGTTACCGGGCCTATCTTTTCCATGAGGTATATGGTGAGGGTGTGGGCAGGTATGCGCACGGCCACCGTCTCATCGAGCCAATCCACACCCCTGTTCTTGAGAACGAGGGTTAAGGGTCCTGGCATGAATGCCCTTACCAGTTTCTCCGCCTGTGGGGTCAGTTCTGCGATCTCCCGCATCATCTCAATGCTGGCAACTCCCACGGGAATCTTCTTCTCAAAACTTCTTCCCTTCAGATTGTAAATCTTCTCCACATTGCCATATATGCTCATGCACAACCCATACAGGGTGTCCGTGGGCATAACAACTGGATCCTTTCTTGCATACTCGGCTATCCTATCCACACTTTCCTTTCTGCAGGGGAGTATCACACCTCAATATCGGTTATGAGTATTAAAAACCTTCCCACAGGAAGTTTTTTATCTCTCCCACCATGGGGAAGTGTGAAGGTGTACGTTGAGGCCTATGGCTGCTCTCAGAACATTGCGGAGACACATATGCTCGCTCAGGCCATGGGAGAGATCGTGCCCAGGCCCGAGGATGCGGACAGGATTGTGATAGGCACCTGTGTTGTCATAGAGCACACCGAGAACAGGATGCTGAGGAGAATAAAGGAGTTAAAAGGATACGGGAAGGAAATCGTTGTTTATGGATGCCTTCCCTCCGCCCGCAGGGAACTTCTGGAGGATGGAGTGATCCCGATAACCACCTGGGAATTTGAGCGTGCGGGGGAGATACTCGGAACCCACAGGAGCCCTATGGATGAGGTTTTCCTATGGGATGCAGTGGCCACGATTCCCATAGCCAACGGATGCCTTGGAAAATGCACCTACTGCATAACCAAGATTGCCCGGGGACACATAAGGAGCAGATCCTTTGAATGGGTAATCTCCAGGGTCAAGGAGGCCCTTGATAGGGGTGCCGTTGAGATCCGCCTCAGTGCCCAGGACACGGCCGCCTACGGGAGGGATACCGGCACGAACCTGGCGGAATTGGTGAATGAGATAACATCCATAGAGGGAAAATTCTTTGTGCGTATAGGGATGATGGAGCCCAGGGAGACCCTTGAAATTCTGGACGAATTGATTGACTCTTACAGATCTCCCAAGGTTTACAAATTCCTTCACATTCCCGTGCAGAGCGGAGATGATGAAATTTTGAGGAAGATGAACAGGGGCTACACCGCGGAGGATTTTGAGAGTATAATTGAGGAGTTCCGCAGGGAGATCCCTGGAATCACAATATCCACGGATGTGATTGTGGGCTTTCCGGGAGAGACCGATGAGACATTCTCCCACACTCTTGATATGATCCAGAGAATCAGGCCGGATATCCTAAACATAACCCGCTTCTCTCCAAGACCAAAAACACCCGCTTACAGGTGGAAGAGACCGAGCACGAACAAGGTGAAGGAGTGGAGTCAGAAGATAACAGATTTGCATCTCAGAAATATGGAGGAGAGAATGAAATCCTATGTTGGTAGGGAAATGGAGGTGGTGGTGCCGTCAAGGGGCAAGAGGGGAAATTTCCTTGCCCGAAGTGCGAATTACCTTCCAATCGTTGTTAAAGATGCCGAGATTGGCAGATTCTACCGCCTTAAGGTTTTGGGTTTTGAGAAGGCGCATCTGAAGGGTGAGATTGTCGCGAGGTTAAATTAATTACGGAAAAATTTTTATTACTTGAAATTCTTACCCTAATATAGAGGTGGTTTAAAATGCCGAGTTTTCTAAAGAGAAAGTTAAAACCAGAGGGATTCGGGGCTCCAGAGCCGAGAAAGTATATTGATTTGAATGAGTACGATACTGGAATAGATATATCCACCACCGGTCCAATGGTCAGGGTGGCTGAGATTTACAGGTACGAGGATTTGAGGCACCTATCTGATTTTGTTTATAATGGAGATATCCTCATTCTGGATTATGCCTCCATAGCCAACGATGATCTCACGCTTCGCAGGATAATAAACGAGTTGAAGAGCATTGCCAAGGACGTTGGCGGGGACGTTGCAGGCATTGGCAAGAACTACCTTATGATCACCCCTGGAGGAATAAAAATAAGCAGGCAGAAGATTCGGGGTACTGGATAATCACTCCACCTTTACCAATTTATATTTTCCATAACCCACGAGAACTTTGTAGTAGCCCGTAAATTTTGACTTATTTTCCAGGTCCATTCTGAGTTTCTTCATGTCCTTCATTTTTGTGGGGGTGGCTATGATTATTATGTTTTCCTTTCCTATTCTTTCAAGAACTCTCTCGCTGAACTGCTGATTGCCTCTGCCAAATATGAATCCCTGTGCACCAATGGGAGTAATTATTATTTTTGCTCTTGGATATTTATCTAGAAGTTTGAGGATCTCCATTTCTCCGAGATCCATTGCTATGATCTTTCCATTGTAGAGAGCGTCCACACCCAGAAGGGTTTTCTCAAGTCCCATGACCTCTGCAATTTTTGCCACAGTGGTGCCCGCACCCAGCAGGTAGAGAGTGTCCTTTTCCAGATTCTCAATGATGAATTCTGCTATGCTTTTTTTGTCCTCCTCTTCCTCCTCTCCGTAGTACTCGCTTTTGCTGTTCTGCACGAGTTCCGGGGCATAGGGCACCTTAGCGTATCCGAATAATCTTATGGATAGGACATCGTTTCTGTATGCGTCCTCATCAATGTCAAGAATTTCCGCGTCTTTCAATTTTGTCATGCCCTCTGCAAATAGATCAACCAATCTAGCTGCATCCTGTGCCGATACTGCGAATACTGAAGAGTACATCTTCACTCCCGAGGGAACTCCAATTATGGGAACTTTTTTATCTGCAACGCTTGCAACATCCCTTGCTGTGCCATCACCTCCCACGAAAACTATGAGATCTACTTTTTGCTCAAGAAAAATCCTTACGGCATTTTTTGTATCTTCAGCGCTGGTTTTTTCTGGGGCTTTGTAGATTACCCTGTACCTGAATCCTCGTTTTTTTAGTGCAAATTCGCCCATCTCCCCCGATGGAACCAGAAACTCGGGAGCGCTTTTTAGATTTTTTAGAAATGATTCCGCCTTCAGCGGTGCGAGCTTTTTTGCTCCCCTTCTTATTGCCTCCTCAACCATGCCATCCGTGCCCTTCAGTGCGACCTTTCCACCCATCCCGGCTATGGGATTAATCACAAAGCCTATGCGCATAATTTGCCACCTCGCATATTGCCTCCGGGCTCAGTTCTTCTGCCCTCATCTCTCCATAGGGCACATCTCCCAGGATATTCTTTATCTTTTTTCTTCTCTGGCTAAATATTTTTTTAACCACGCAATCCAGAATTTCAGGATCTGCGCAGAACCTGTTCTCTTTTTTTATGCGCACCACTGCGGAATCAACCCTGGGTACGGGTCTGAAATTGCCCCTTTTCGCTACCTTCAGAATCTCCGCCCTCCCGTGGTAGTACATCATAACGCTGAGCCTGCCGTACTTTTTGCTACCCTCCCTGGCAACTAGGCGCTCTGCAAACTCCTTCTGCACCATTATTATTCCCTCTTCAAATTCATAATCTAGGATTTTGAAGATCAACGGTGATGAGATGTGGTATGGAATGTTGGCAATGACCTTTGTGAATGCTGGAAAATTGACCTTCATAGCATCTCCGCAGATAATCTGCAATCTTCCAGATTTTACCTCATCTGAAAACATGAGAGCCAGAGCATCGCAGAGTTCTGGATCTATCTCTACTGCAACAACCCTACTCCTTTTGAGTAAACGCCCAGTTAGAATGCCCCTGCCCGGGCCTATTTCCAGCACGATATCCTCAGGAGCGAGGTCTGCACTTTGCACGATGAAATCCGCAATCCTTGGATTTACCAGGAAGTTCTGACTGTACCTTGGCACGGGTCTTCATTGCATTCGGGTATTAAAAGGCAGTGATAAAAAAAAGAGAGTATGGGAGGTTTTTTTACTTTTTGCGTCTTACAAGTTTTATTATCAGGACTATAATCAGGACTATCACTAGGATTCCTATGACAATCCCTATTATGCAGGTCATACCTATTGCTGTGCCTACTTCCTCTGCTGTAGAACTACCCTTTTTCATTGTGGGAGTTATTGTAAATTGAATATTTCCATTATTTCCAATCTCAGCTGAGCTAACCCTTATATATATTGTTCCAGAGTTGCCAAGGAGTTTTGTATTAACATAGCCTGTAGTTCCTGAAGAGGAATCTATTATGTTTCCTTGTGAATCATATAGGTCAACCATTATTTCTCCACCACTGCTTGAGAAACTTACGTTTAAAATTTCTCCTTTTGGAACGTTGATCTTGTACCAGATAGCCTCTGTGTTATATTCAATGGTACCTGATACTTTCTGGCCATTACTGATTTCCATAGCTGCGCTCATCATATCTGAAGGTACAAATTTCACAGTAATTGTATAATTAGAAGGAGTAAATAAGTTCATATTTTCCAGTTTAATGTAAACGGTGTATGTGGTATTTGATTTGGCATCATAAAATGCTTTATCGTTTTCACCATTGCTGGCTGATGCGGTTCCAAGCACTCCAGATTCTTGTTTCTCTGCATTGTATAGTGTCAGAGAGACATCCGAGTTGTCCCCTGCGGTTAGTGTTACAAGAATTGCCTTGTGAGCAGGTACATTTACTTGGTAATAATAGTCTTTGATTATTGTTCCAGTATAGGTTCCCTCGCTTATCACTTTTGCATCTTCAAAACTTGTACCCTCTGCCGCTGCATACGCCATAAAAAATCCGGCGAAAAATAGAGCGGCGAACATTCCTATTGCAAGGATTCTGGTCACTTTCAACAGAATCACCTTCTGGTAATTCTTTAAACATTATTTAAAGTTTTCCATTAAATCTTGTTTCATTGTAACCTTTATTTATCCTTAAATTTATTGTAAGGAAAGTATGGCCAAAGAATTTTTTGCAACAGCAAAAGTTACTGTAAGAAAACAAATAGCTATACCAAAGAAAGTTCAGGAAAAATTGGGTGGAATAGAGGAGGGTGATTACATATTATTTTATGAAACTCCTGATGGAAAAATATTCATAAAGAAGGGAAAGATTAGACCTCTGTGATTTGTAATAAAACCTCTATTCATTTTGCCACGAAGATCTTGTACTTCTCGTGCCTGTGCTGCAGTTCGTATATAATGCGATTCACTATGAGCTTTACAGGATGGTGCGTCAGTTTAACGCGATTGCGCAGATCCTCAAAGTCCTTGAATGGACCCTTCTTTCTCTCCTCCAGGATGGCCCACATTGTCTTCTTTCCCAGCCCTGGAAGGAGTTCAAGCATGTGCAGGCGTGTGGTGATTGGATGTGCCTCGTTGAAGAATCTTATGAAATCCTGCTCTCTGTTCTTCACAATTTCCTCAAGCACGTAGGGCAGTTCGCTCTCCGCCGCGTGGGTTAACTCGGCATAGGCAATGCGTCTTTTCACGTGCTCAATTTTTTCTCTCTTCGTCATATCCTTGCCTATATACACTCTCTCCCCAATTATTATTGAAACGTTGGGCTTGGGAATAAGTTCGAATAATTTGAATTCACTCTCTCCCACGGCTATGGCCAGAGGAGTGCGCTTGAAGCTCTTTTCCTCGGGCCTACCCTGTGGTAAATAATCCAGAATGTATGCATAATCTTCCAAATCAAACCCCCCTTATCTGTATTTGGCCACAATGTCCAAAATCTTCTTCACATCTTCGGGAGGAAGAACGATCTTCTCCTTTGTGTAAAGGACCCTCACCTGATCGGGATGAACGGGCAGTATATCCGCTATTTTGACGGCATGCTTTTCATCAACAAAATCCAATTGCATGAGTTCTTCCACAAGTTTTCGAGCATCCTCAGGGCTCAACTTTGCAAAGGTTTCCGCATGTGCCAGGGCAGATTTTTGAAGAGAATTTAAATCCCTCTTCTCGTTTTCTTCAGTAAGTAGTTTCTTCACCTCAGAAAGGGTGAGGTATTTTGCCATCACTTCA
This sequence comes from Candidatus Aciduliprofundum sp. HYA1, assembly GCF_056175085.1. Lineage (NCBI taxonomy): Archaea > Methanobacteriati > Thermoplasmatota > Candidatus Aciduliprofundum > Candidatus Aciduliprofundum sp. HYA1. Next base: position 138,971 of record NZ_CM149694.1, on the reverse strand, counting down.
CCTTCCTGAGATGCACGGGGTGCACGATGAGCGTTTTGTATTTTCCTCCATCCCTGATTCTAACCTTATAGGCACGACCCTGCATGCCCACAATCTCTCCCGTATAACCGTGGAACCTGTGATGGGGAAAACCATGATGCACAGAGGGATCTATAACTATGGCTGCCTTTTCCCCAATCTCATATTTAGCAAGGTATCTTCGAATGGGAGGCATGCCTCTCTCCCTAACCTTCTTCCTCATCTTTTTACGCGACCTTGCCCTTGGGCCATGTGACATCTTCATCTTCATCACCTTGTTGGGTTGGGTATAAAAGATATGCCATATATAAGTTTTCCCTCAAGGGCCTTTTTCTGCTTCGCTCTGCATCACCTGACCCCTGTCGTTGTATATAACAAGTTCTGTGTAGGGATCTCCAGCTGCCAGAACTGCCAGTTCCTTCGCATACTCCCTTGCTTCCTTCAGCGTGTCAAAATCCTCAAGCACAGTGGCTGTGTAATCCCAGAAATCAAGCAGAACAACCCTGTACTTGCCCTCTGGGATCTTTAAACGCACATCCTCCAATCCATGGCTCAGGAAAGCTTCCTTCATAATTGCCCCTTGGATGCGCGGTATTTATTTTTTGTTGCGAAGGGTTTTTAAGGTGGAGTTGAAGGTAACGGTTGGCAGGTATCTGAAGTCCTGAGCGACAGCGAAGGATTTGGACGAAGTGCCGAAGCCGTATGTCCGCTGTTAGGCGAAGCGGTTGCAACGCTCATTTTACGCCCTCCATTTTATCTCGTATGCTTTTGGGTAGGAAGTAGTAAAAATAACCTTTTGCGGTATGACTTTTGAATTTTGCTGTAGATGCTCTGGATTTTTCAGATTTTACATAAATCTTATCACCTGATACGTGAATCACTTTCCAAACTTTCCCAGCAAGCACAAAAATATCATCAATAGGATATTGTATCTCACCAATGATTTGTTCAGAACTAACATCAACTACTTTTAATGTTTTGATAGATGGTATATTTGAGTGTATTTTACCTTTTTCACCTAAATCCATCAATTTGGTTGTTGCATACCACTTGTTATATCTTTTTTCTATCCATCCTTTTTTTGCCAAGTGTGTCAATATGTCTTTTAAATCGTCTTCTGAACAAAACCCATCAAAAAGTTCAAAGAAATAGTTACTATCTAATCCGCTTGGGTTTGAATATAAACATGAGAATATTTGTTGAACAACTACAGATAAATCAGGTGAATATTCCATTGGTTCTACATATCCTTCAATCGCAACCTTAAACATCCTCTCAAACATTGTTTTCTCCTCCTCAGAATTAAATATAGCAAAAACCCTGCACTTTTGCGTGCGCCTATTACCCCTCCCAATTCGCTGAAGCAATGATGAAACACTCCAAGGAACTTCAGCAAGTACAACCGCATCTATGTCTCCAATATCAATACCGATCTCGAGTGTCATAGTAGCAATACAAACCCCATATTGAGTTTCTTTCATAAAACTCTCTGCTTCCTCCCGAACCTGCTTGCTTAAACTTCCATGATGGACAACAACTCTATGGTTGCCCCATAGTTTTCTACATTCTTCTGCAATATTCTCCACAGTAGCTCTCTTATTACAGAAAATTAGCAACTTTTTTAAATTCTCCTCTCTTGCGTGATCAAAAACTTCTTTAAGAGAGCCAACAAGCGTATATTCAATTTCCCGTTTTCCGGGGTTCTCAATAATTTCGAAATCAGTTAAATACCTACTACCTACATCTTCGGGATTAGCAATAGTAGCAGATAGGGCGTATATGTTGAAATCTGTTTCTACAATGTGTTTTAATCTCTTTAAAAGTATTCTGAGCTGATCTCCTCGGTAGGTATTATCAAGAAGATGTATCTCATCTAACACGACAGCTTTTACATTCTTAAAACTTGAGGAATATCTGCACATCAATGAATCCAAAGACTCAGGAGTAGTTATTAAAAAATTTGGAGGTTTATTTGGATTAAATTGAGGCCTATCTCCTGTTTTTAACGATAATGATATGTTGAGTTCTTCTAATTGTTCCTTTAATCGGTAATACATGTCATTTACTAATGCTCTAGTTGGAGAAATATAAAGTATTGACAGACCTCCCCAATTCTCTTTAAGTAATCTTTCGATTAATGGTGCTACAACTGCTTCTGTCTTTCCGCTCGCTGTAGAGGACACTATGATGGCATTTTTCCCATTTAGAATAATAGGGATTGCTTTTTCTTGAATGGGAAGTAATTTCCCAAACCTACCAAAAAAAGTTATCCAAGTTCGTCTTAATTTATTCTTTAATTCTCTTTGAACATCAATCATTTCAGGAATCCTCCATCGTTTTATCTGAATGATAGCGCTTGAGGTCTAATATCTCAATTATACCTTTTATGAACTCTCTTGTTTTGTCTGTGGGTAGTATGCTTAAATCCTTTAAATCCTTATTGTGCTCAAAATGGTATGCTACTTTGTAAAAGTTATTAATTGATTCCCAAACTTTTGAAAGCACTTCCTTGTTGAGATGTTCCAATTCTATTTTGACTATATTATTTAATGTCTCTCTGTAAATAGCCAATGTGGGGGCAAAACCAAAAATTATTTTTACACTAGAGGGATTCCTCCATATAAAGGGTAATCGTTTGTATCCACAATACTGCAAACCTGTATATTGTCCCCACCATCCTTTGTATGTTGGATGTTCATAGAATGCACCTTTGCGAACTTCTTTTAAGAGATTTTCGTCATTACCTGCCATAAAAATAAGTCCTCTTAAGAAATTCCACACTTTATTGTTTTGATATGACGAGTACCAGTATGAATCTACATTTTCTGCTTCATCGAATAATATTAAAAAACCTTTTAATCCAATTATCTTCTTAGCCGCCCATCCAATTCCAGACAACAAATAACAATATATGTTTGCGCAGGTAGAGTAGTTATACATGGGAGGATATTGATTCCAGGTGGGCTTCCCTTCTATCCACTCCCATACATCCTCATCATCGGCACCATTTCTTATTTTTTTAATAACCCTGCTTAAATATTCATGACTTTCTACCTCATAAAAACGAGAACTATTGGCTATTTGTCTTAAAAATTCTCTAAAATTACCATTTTTTTGTCTAAATTTGAAAGATGAGATTATCTTTTGATAGACAACTCTTGGCTTGTGAAAAGATACTTCATTTGGATCCAACTCAACCACAGAAACTGCCCAATTGTCTTTCAAAGCAACTGAGTAAATATATTCTAATAAATGTGTTTTCCCAACTCCGTATTCGCCAACAACAATGAGAGCACCGCTATCTTTGTCATTAAGCCATTTTATAACTTCATTTACTTCTCTTTCCCGTCCAAATGTAAATTCCTCTACGTATTTGTGAGGAACAATACCCAATCTTAAAGCCTCAATTATTTGTCTTGCTTCAAATTGCTTTTCGGAAAGTACTCGTTTCGTTGGCTTATGCTTTACCAAAATAGGAGCTTCAGATAAGAATCTAACTTCATCCCTTCTTACCCATCTCCTAATTCCATCTTCGAATGCCACATATAGCTCAAATCCCCCATATCTTTCCCTCAGTATTTTTCCTTTTCCGTAAGTTTTGTGCTCTATCAACTGCATATCACATCCCCATCTACATACCTATTTCTTCTGGTGTAACAGGCTTTCCCGTTTTGCGTAATTTATGAAAAGCTTTAATTATGTTCTGGACAAATAGCCTTTTATATCCTATTTCCAGCTTTCTTTTGTAAGCAGCTTCGGCAATATTTTTTATTGTTTCCTTAAGTACATCATCATCAAATTTTACATTGTAAGCTATTTCATAAATTCTGGCTAATTTTTCACCGATCTCTTGTAAAAGTTCAACGGGTTTTATTGGGATATTTTCAAGATATATTTTAACTCCGGTTGGGTTTATTTCTGTATCAAAAATTGTAGCAACTCTCTGCCGTAAAGCCTCATAAATTTGTGATCGCCCTTCAAGAAAATTTTCATCTGGCACCGCATAGAACCACATAGTATTCTTGAAATTGGCATGTCCACATTCATCTATCAGCTCTCTCAAGTTATTTAAAAGAAGACTTTTTTGTTTGGAAGACATACTTGGTGTTTGCTCAGCTTCGTCCATTAAAACAATAAGTCCTGAATACCCTATTTCTTGTATCCATTGGACAAGTGACCGAATCATTTTAAAGGCTGTGCTTTTATCAATCTTTTCAAAAATTTTAAAGTCTTTCAACATAGTTTTAGTGGGATTTTCACCTTTCAACCACTGCATTATTAACGTAAAATCTTCCTCACGTTTTTCAGATAAAGCTATAAATGCTTCCTTCACAGCATTTCTAAAGCTTGTGCTCTCATAAGGTCCCAATGATGATGCATATGTATGTAGTTCTTTTAATACAGCATCACCAGACAACCTTTCGGAAACTTCTTGATATTTCTCTCCATACCACTTTTTTACAACAGCTTCTATACCTCTATCATACCCTGACAAAAGTTGCTCTGGTTTCTGAGGATAAACTAAGTTTGTCACTATGGCTTTATATACTTGTTCTAATTTGTGAAACGGGGTTTGTTCAGGACTCAGGATTATGTGGGATGTCATGTAATTGTAATTCCATGCTTTCTCTCTTATATTATACAAAAAGTGTGTTTTCCCACCACCATATATGCCAACTACCATTTTAAACGCTGAACCACCATCTCTTATGAAACTTCTAAGATATTCTTCATCTATGGTATTCAGGTAAATATCCAGTCCTGCCGTAAAAAACTGGAAGCCATACTCTGGTGGATTACCTTGGCCACCTACTATCTCTATAATCTTCCTTGCTATATTTGAATCCAGCATTTTATTTTGAGTTTCCATTTCGTTCATATTTTCACCTCCCTAAACTTGATGTGTGATATGTAGTTACCATCACCTTTTTCATTGGACGGGATCCAAAGAAAATCAGATTTTCTTCTGGTATATGCTCGTGTAGCGGTGATAAGGTTTAATTCCACATTGTTAAGTCTTCTTTCTTTCAATCTATATAGGTCGTAACTAAAGAAAACACGACTATATTCCTTATAATTGTTCTTTGTTGGATTTGTTCTAAACTTTCTATCTTGAATCAGAAATGCATATTCAAGAAGAATGTCTGAAATGGGTATAGATTCACCCAGCTTTTTATTTTGGCGATACAAAGAAACTTTATATGCTTCATATATTTTTGATAGAAAATCATCATCGTTAAAATGTCTTTGCGTAATTTTATCGTGTATATTTTTTAATTTTTTAACTATATCTTCAGGAACTAATTTGCATAGCTCTAATTTTTCCTGCTGTGGACCATACCATATTAAAACTTTGAAGTTCTCCAAATCTACTTCAAGTGTGTAGAAAGATACTTTAAGTAAAGGATAATGACCTCTCAGCTCAAAACCTACTTTTCTCAGTTCATTTTCCAAGTTCTGCCCAAAAGTCTTTTTTACATTCTCCTTCCACTCAGGAATTTTTGATTTAACATCTACAATATCTCGTTTGATGTTTTCTTTTACAAAATCGTCTAATTTGCTCTGCTTCAACATTTTTTCAATTTTAAACACCTCTTGTTTTATTTTATCCAAATTGCTTATGGGGTCATTTTGATACTTATCAATGTTCTTAATAATCTTCAATAAATTTTGGATGTTACTTTTCTCTTTAGAGAGAATTTTTGTGATTTTTTCATACATTACTTAATCACCTCCTCATTATTATCTTGTTTTAATGCAACCGTTTCGCCTAACATGGAATATACGAAATTCGTATAATTTCGGATATTGGTGTTATCTGGAAATTCCACTTCATACAACTCCATCGGAAAAGTTATGGATTTCGAGAATAAAAACCTTATCACGAAGCATCCCCGTTTACCCTTTTGAACTTCTCTCTGCCGGTGAGGGGCATGGTGGCATCCACTCCAATTTTCGTGGTGAGGTGCTTTTTTCCGTAGGCGCTGGGATCCAGAGAACTTCCCCGCACATTCTCAAAGAGAAGCATATCCCTGTCCCCCCGGAACCTGGTGGCTATGGCGAACTCAACATCCTCAGGATTTCTTATATCTATGTCCTCGTCCACGATGACCACATGCTTCATACTCCTGTGTCCTCTGAATGCGGCCTCTATTGCCCTTTTTCCATCATCCTCGCTCCTCTTCCTTATCTTCACCACCCCATGCAGCCAGGAGCATCCTCCGGGAGTGAGATAAACGTCCAAAACATCCACACCCGCATTTTTTATCTCCCTGTATATTGTGGGCTCGCGGGGTATGCCCATGAGGTTATAATGCTCGTACCCTCCGGAGAGCAGTAAATGGAAGATTGGATCGCCACGATGGTAGAATCTCTCGAAGATCACCACGGGCTGCCTGCGCACCATATCGTAGGTGCCTGTGATGTCCACGAAGGGCCCCTCATCCACATATTCATCTATTATCCTTCCTTCAAGCACTATCTCGGAGTTATAGGGCACAAGTATGCCTCCAGGCAATCGCATCATTCTCTCTCTCTTTCCCATGGCGATACTTTTTATGGCAGATGCTATCTTCATCTCATCGGTATCGTAGTCCACCGATGTGGCTGCTGCCAGAAGCACATTGGGCTCGTTTCCTATGCTCACCGCTATCTTCAATTCCTCACCGTGCTCCACGGCATCCCTGTGCATCCTGTAAAGATCCCTCTCCACAAGCCTTATGGCTACCCTTTTTTCATCCAGGATCATCATCCTGTGGAATGAGGCGTTTCTCTTTCCATTATGCTCTGAGAAGACTATTCCCGATGTTATGTATCTCCCCCCATCCCTGGGGTAATATTTTGGGAAGGGGAAGTCCAGAAGCGAAAAATCCTCGCTTTGCATGTCAAAATCTGCAATTTCATAATCTTTCGGGCTTTCAATGCTTTCAAGCATGAGTGGTATGAGCTTCATATTGAACATTACCTCAAATCTCCACCTCTCACTCCAGAGATTTGCCACGGCATCGTAGCCGTTCACATCCTCAAAATAAAGTATTTTCTTTCTCTCTTTCTTCATTTTTTCGGCCACATCATCTAGGGTTAATCCCTTGAATTTTAGCATATCTCCAAACAGCTCAATGTAGTCGGCAAGCATAATGGCATTATGCATTCAAATCTTATAATCATTGCCGTATTTTGCCCGCAATTTGCAGAATGCACACACCTCTCCACTGGTTGGTTCGCCGCATTTAATGCACTCTCTAATCTCTCTTTCCTCACTGGGGAAAAATTCGGCCATGTTCCACACGCTGAGAATCATCTGGTACCTGAAATTCTTCTTCTTCGCCTCTATATCGTAAAATATTTCCTTCCAGCCGGAGAACTTTGCCAAGGGGCACTTCTCAGGAGAGTAGGGCACGGAATTCATCTTCGCGTAAATCTCGATCTCCCTATCGCCCAAAAGGTACAGGGGTCGAATCTTGGGCAGAAGTTTGGGATGCTCCGCTGGGAGATATGGAACCATGTTCCTGTTCCACACATAATTTTTCGCCAGGGTGTTCTTGAAGAAGAAATCAAGAAAGTCGTCCATATTGTGGCCCGTGGCCACTACGCCCGCTCCATTTTCCCTGGGCACCTTGTTCATAAGGTACCTCTTCACAGTGCCGCAGGCGGAGCAGGGCTTGCGATGGATATCTGAGATTCCAAATCCGTATTCCTCCCGCAGATTTGTCACAATTAGATCCACGCCATACGTTTTTGCGGCCTCTCGCACGAGTTTCTCCATTCTCTGTGAGTATTTGCCTATGCCAAGATTGATGAAGTATCCGAAAAAATCATAATCGTGCTTGGCGAAGTAATGCAGGAGCACCATGCTATCCTTCCCGCCGCTTAGCGCCAGGGCGATCTTTCCCCCTATTTTGTATTTTTTCATAACTTTCTCTACTCTCCTCTCAAAGAGGCGGTTGAAATCCTCACGACATAGGGGCATGCCGAATGCATAAACCTCTGCATCTTTCCCACATATCTTGCAGCGCATAATATGCGGGGGGTGGGATTTGAACCCACGAAGGCCTGCGCCACCGGATCTTAAGTCCGGCCCCTTTGGCCAAGCTCGAGAACCCCCGCCCAGCGAGAGAAGGGAAGAAATTATATAAATCCTTTTCCTACTTGTGCCGTGGTTGTGAAGGATAGGGTTGGGAGAAGGAGGTACATCCTTCTGAGGAATGAGCCGAGGCTCAGAAGGTTCATAAACGAGATAAGGAAAATAGATGAAAGGGCGAAAATCGTTTATTACGATGAGAATTTTGCGATCCTCAGGTGCAGGCACTGGTACAAGGACAAAATTCTCCGCCTTTTATGGGAGCACGGGTTCCTCACCTACGCCACTTCAGGCACTGTGAAGAAGACCAAAAAGATTATGAGAAGCATCAGAGTTTGATGGCCCGAACTATTTTGGATATGGCGCCCTTTATATCTTCAACCTCTTCAACCAGGGTGCCCGTGACTATTATGTCTGCACCGGCTCTGACTATCTCTCTAGCATCCTCCTCTTTTCTTATTCCACCCCCAACTATCAGGGGTATTTCTATGCTCTCCTTTACAACCTTTATCATTGAAGGTGGAACGGGTTCTGGAGCGCCGCTACCGGCCTCAAGATACACGAGTTTCATACCGAAGTACTGGGCAGCAAGGGCGTAGGCAGCAGCATCCTCCGGGCGATCTCTTTTTATCAATTCTGCCCTTCCCACACGGCCCACGGTCATACCCGGCTCCACGATGATATATCCCATTGGAATTGGCTCTATGCCAAGTTTCTTTATTATGGGTGCTCCAAGTACCTGTTGCCTTACCAGAAATTCTATGCTCGTTGAGTTCAGGAGGCTCATGAAGTATATTGCGTCGGCGTACCTGGATATCATGTGCGCTCCTCCTGGGAAGAGAATCACAGGTAGAGGCACTTTTTCCTTTATCCTTATGACCGTTTTGTCCACGTCCTCCGGCCTTATGTGCGTTGACCCTCCTATCATTATTGCGTCTGTACCGCCCTGGTAGGCCTCGTGGGCAATTCTTGCAGCCTCGTCCGGACTCTGCTCTGCAGGGTCTATGAGGGTCATGTGCATCTTCTTGCCTATTCTGTCCATTATGTAATTGAGCACATTCATATTCTCACCTACGTCAAACCTCCAATCATGTACGCTATCAGTCCAACTATCATTGCCAGCTTGGCGTTTTTCTGCCCTTTATGCGGCTCCCTGAATTGGATGATCGCAGCATATATGAAAATTGCGTCTGATATCAGCACGGTGATGAGGTAATACAAACTCATACCGAGGCAGATGTAGGGTAGAGGACTGAGAAGCACCGCAAGGACGAAGAATACAAGAGCCATGAAAGAAGCCGTTCTTTTGCCAACCTTTTTTGGAAGAGTGTATCTGTTTATGTCTCCCCCCATATCCTCCACATCCTTCACTATCTCCCGCCCGAGATTTGAGGAAAATGCCATCAGTGCGAATATGGTGATTCTCAGAACGTCCCTGAAAATGGCCCCTCCAAATATGAATATGAGCCCTACCAGAATGCTTATGGTGACATTGCCGCTCAACCCCAGGTTCTTGAGTTTGGATTCGTAGAGGTACATGGAAATCTCGGCCAGAACTGCTATCAAAAGGGTCCAGAGATTGATAAGGGCGGAAAAAATCAGGGCGAGAATGAACATAAAAGTTCCAAAATAAAGGGCATTCTTGGGTGAAATCTTGCCAGAAGGTATTGGCCTTTCCGGATGGTTGATCAGGTCAACTTCCCTGTCGTAGTAATCGTTCAAGGCATTACCCCCGGCTACTGAAAAGAAAAGCACCAGCATGCCGAGTCCGATTTCGCGCCAGTAGTTGACAAAATCCATACCCTTCAGTATTATGGCCACCATTATTATTGCCACGGAAGCCATGACGCAGTTAATCGGACGCATCAATTTTATGTAGGGATTCACGGGGGAAAATAGGGATTATGGATTATAAGGGTTTCTCAATTCAATCTCATCTTCTCCACTTGCAGTCTATCCCATGTGGGATACTCCTCCACCTCGTAGGCATCCCAGGGGATCTCGGAGGCGATTTCCTCAAGAATGTATGGCGAGATTTCCACTCTATTTCTCTCGTGATTTATCGCCATAAGGTTCTCAGGTATTTCAAATTCCTCACGCAGAATGCGGTAAATCTCCTCAAGATTTTCGCCTTCAATTATACCCAGTATGAGAGTGGCATCCTCGGTTAATTCCTCATACTCTTTCTTTATGTTCCTGGCCCTTCGCATCAGCCGGCGGCGCATCTGCACGCCATCCTTGAATGAGGAGGAGCAGTAATGCACCACGATGTCCCAGTCCATCTTCACGATTTCATAGGCGAGTTCTTCACTTCCCTTTACGGCGGAGGAGACATCGTTTTTTGGCTCATACCCTCTCGCGTTGAGTTCCCGATAATTTGTCTCCGAAAACTCAAGTTCGTTGAGATTCACGAACACGCCCTTATCGTTTGCGAATCTCAAGAGTTCTATAAGCCCTTCCTTCATATCCGGCAAAACCGGCACCTCAATGCCAACATCCATGCCTGCGGCGAGGGCCCAGTCAATGCGCTTCTCGTAAATCGATCCCTGCATCTTTTTCCATAGTTGCGGCGGGGGGTGAAAGCGTATCTCATTTAAACCTGCGAATGCGAGTTTTTCTATTTTTTCTCTACTTCCAGAGGCTGTGTAGAGATGTATGTGATGCTCCTTGCCGAAATTCTCCTTGAGAAGATGAATGTAATGCACAACGCGATCCACAACTTCCATGGGGTCCCCGCCGGTGATTCCGGTGCCTTTAGCATCAATGAGGCGAGCTTCAAGCAAAACATCATCATCGCTTCGCACAGGCATCTCGTCCGCAAAGATGACATCGCGATTCATCTTCCCACTGCTCAATGGGCAGTAGAAGCAGCCAGCATGGCAGATGCCCGTTACGAATAGAACCATCTTTGCTCCTTCCTCGCAGAGTTTGCATCCCTCGACCACGGGCTTGTTCGTCGCAGAGCCATTTGGAAGCAGTATCATACATCCCGGTAGATGGGGGTGCTATAAAAATGTTGGTTCAGTGGGGCCGCCGAGATTTGAACTCGAGTCTCCGGCTTTTCCAGGGTTGCAGGAGGTAGAGGAACTCGCTGGTGGTTCCCTCCCGAAGCCGGAAGGATGCCAAGCTACCCCACGGCCCCAGCAAGAAGGTAAATTACAAAAAAGGTAATAAAGTTTTAGAAAAAAAAGGGAGAGGATTATTCCTCCGTGGCTTCTTCCTCGTTTTCCTCTGTTTCTTCCTCCGTTTCCTCTTTTGTCTCTGTTTCTCTCTTTGATTTTGCCTTGCTCCTCGTCACGGCGATGGCTATGATCACTATTATTATGATTATGATCAGTATGGATATTCCTATGGTGACTCCTGTCAGTCCTCCGAAGTTGAGTCCTGAGGATGCTGGCTTCACGTTGAACGTCACCGAAGCAGTTTGACTGTTGCCTGCCTTATCCACGGCCTTCACGTAAACTGTATGTGAACCCTCTTTCAGGGAGGTGAAGTTGTAACTGGTGTTGAGCCCAACCTTTGTCCATGTGCCATTGTCAATCTTCACTTCGTAATATGCGATTCCTATGTTGTCACTTCCACTCCAAGAAACCACCACGTACTTTGCAGTTATGTTGGAATTGGCCGATGGAGATGTTATCTGAACTGTTGGAGGTTGTGTGTCCACCGTGACCTTTACTTCGGCAACCTTGTAGTTGCCCGCCTTATCCACTGCTTTGATGTATATTGTGTGCTGCCCATCCTGCAGATTAAGCGTGTATGAAGTTGCATTGCCCACCTTCTTCCACTGGCCATTGTCCACCTTTATCTCGTAGTATGAGATTCCTATATTGTCAGAGCCCTTCCACTGCACAGTTACGCTGGAACTGTTGGTGATCATGTTGTTCTCAGGGCTTGTTATTGTCACATTTGGTGCAACGGTATCAACGTTGAAACTGAATGATGTTTCGTTGTAATTCCCAGCCATATCGTAAACTCTCAGCAACACGGTGTGAGATCCATCTGTCAGGTTAGTCAGGGTGTAGGACATAACATTTCCCACATTTATCCAGTTGCCATTATCCAGGAGAATCTCTGTGTAGTTAACCGCCACATTATCGCTGGCAATCCACTTCAGTGTCAGGGATTTTTGATTTATCCAGGCTCCGTTTGAGATGCTCATATTCCACTTCACTGTTGGCTTTATCGTATCTATTGTGAAACTCACCACCGCGGTGTTCTTATTTCCTGCAGCATCGATTCCTATAACAGTTATCTTGTGGGATCCGTCCCTGAGTCCATTGGCTGTGAACTGGGTTGCACTTCCCACGGACTGGGGCAGATTGTTATCAACAGCCACCATAAAGCCTACCTGATTCTGATCCTTGTAGGTCCACTTCACTATAACGTTGCTCGTGTTCACGTAGGAATTCTGTGCTGGAGAGACTATGGTGATCGTTGGCGGGGTGGTATCAACGTCAAATGTCACCTCTGCCGTGGCGTTGTTGCCTGAGAAATCATAGGCCACAACATAGGCCGTGTGCTTTCCGTCCTGTAGGTTCTGGAACGTGTAATGGGTTGTTGTATTTGAAACCTTGACCCACTGGCCACTGTCAATTTTAACCTCATAATACGCTATTCCTATGTTATCCGTGCCGTTCCAGTATATGGTTACAGATGAGGTTCCGAAGATCTTACCATTGGGTGGATTGTTGATTGTTACCGTGGGCGGCACGTTATCCCAGGCCCTCATAAGTGGATAGTAATCCTTGGCACTTCCTCCCGGAATTGGATATGGAGTGTCTCCGAATCCGTTGTGATCTGCATCTGTTCCGTTGTAATCGCTCCAGAAGTTACCACCGATGGGTGGTGCAAGTGACCAGGTATTGTTCTGGTTATCGTAGGCCTGGTGTACATTTGATACAAAGTTGTTGTGATACACGGTTATGTTGTGGGAGTAAACAAGTTTGACTCCGTAGTAGTTTCCTGTGAATGTGTTGTTATTTATCACGCTGTAACTTGTCTTGTAGGCCTGCACACCATACTCGTTGTAGTTGAAGTAATTTGCAAATATGGTTACATCCTTTGAGTACCTTATGGATACGCCCCACCTGGCATTTTTTATGAGGCTGTGCAGGAGACTCACGTGGGAGGAGTCCTCAATGAATATTTCGTCTGTTCCGTTCAGGGTTATGTTTGTTAGGGTTATGTTTGTTGACTGGTAGATTCCGATGTATCCAACATCCAGGTTCTTCAAGGTGATATCCTTACCTGCAATGTAGTACATGGGTTTGCCCATCACCGTGTTATTTGGATAAATGGTCTGCTTGTAGTATTGCAGATTTGATGAGTAGGATATGTACATTGGATGGGTGTTGTTCATGAACTGGTTTGATGCAAGGGTATTTTCGTAGGATTTTGTGAACTTTATGCCATAGTAATTATCGTACAACTTATTCTCCATAATGTATCCGTTGGTTGTGTTGTACAGGTATATGCCTGCGCTGGATGCGTTGTGGATGTAGCTATGGGCTATGACGAAGTACGCTGTTGTGTTTCCAATGTATATCGCATACTTTGATCCATTTGCGTTTATATCCCACCAGGCTATCACGTAGGGATTGCTCTGTGTTCCATTTCCACCGATAACTCCATTTGCTGGAGTGAAATCTGCATTTGAGTTTATTCTTATCGTATGGAAGGATTGAATTGGTCTTAGATACGCTCTCACTATTGCGGCCTGGCTACTGCTCTGGGTTGCGGGTACATCGGGTGAGTTGGGAGATACTTCGTATGGCTCTCCCGGAATATACACGTTCTTGTAATATTCTATGTGGAAGGAAGTTATGACCATCTCCTTGCTCCACTTGTGTGCGTAAAGGAAGAACTCGTTGGTGGAATTCATGCTCACATTTCCCATGAAATCTGTCAGGTCCACCGCCAGGAATGTGGGGAACGGGAGGTCTCCTCCATTGTAGGAGGTTATGTTTCCAAACACGGAATTTTCTATCTGTATGGGATGTGAGGGCGATCCAATTCCCAGATCTATGGGCGTAATTCTCGTACCCCTATGGTTTGGATCAAGGGTCCATACGGCCAGCAATTTTGGCTCGTAGTGCTGCCTTGGAACCATAAAGTACAGTTGTGGCCAGCCCTGCCCCATCATAAGTATCTTGTACAGGGCCTTGTAGGTTATCCAGTAGTATCCACTTGCGCCCCAGCCGGTGCCCCAGGAGTTCACGATTTTAAATGCACCTTTATCTCCATTGTCCGTTATAGAATCGTTGTAACCCACTATGGTCTGGGCATGATCAGGGGCATTATTGTCATCATATTCACTGTAAGAAATGATGAAATTTCCCCCCTCTTTGAAGATGGTATCTAACTTATCAGCGTAAATTCCAAAGTTCACAGGATATCCCTCTGATAGAAGGGTCTTTATGGTATTTGTGAGGTTCTCAACCTGCTGGGGTGTGGGTGGTGTCTGTGTTCCTGCGGATGTGTTTGTTACATTCTCAACATCTATCATATAACCATCGGCAATTCTGTACTGGGGGGCCTCCCTCCATGCCGCTTCGTCTCCCCAGGAGGTGTAATCGTGGTCGTTGTAGGGCATGGTGTACATGGATGCTCCACCAAGTCTGTAGAGAACCATCATATTTGTAATAAAGCCTGAACCCTGATCGGTACCGCCATTGACCTTGTTGTAGGTCCATGCCGGGCTCATGAGATGATGCTTATCGTATCCTGTGTGGGCATCGGTCCAGTTGTGCACGTATGCCTGAAGCCAACCTTCATTGTAGTAGGTGACAGCCCATGCTGCACAGGAGCCCTGCTGACCCTGATTACCCACAGCGGGGAATCTGGGATCCTTGGATAGATCAATATGGGTTGGCAAACTTCTCGGAGCAGCCACAGCTGTGACCACAGGCAAGTTTCCAATTGCAGAATCAATGGCCCTTGGCGGTGAGGGTTTAAACCCGGTAAAATGCCCATTTACCACATTTAGACTTTCGGAGTTTTCTATCTGCTTTGCCCTCTCAATCATCCTCTTGGCATCCTGGGGATTGAGATAATGCCACTGCAACGCAAGTGGCGCATCTATGGGTTTGAAGAGTTTCTGATGTGTGGATGGCGTATTTGCCGCACTGGCCATCACTGAAACACTGCTTAGCAATAAAATCCCTATCATTATTAATACTACCAGCGCTTTTTTCATATATAGCACCCACGGGTGTATGATAATTATTATTAATATTTTTTTCGTAACCGTGCAAAGGTCATTTTAAAATTCTTTCGAGAATGCTCTCTATCTTCTCTTCATAGATGGCCATATTTTTTAGGGTCTCCTCGTGGGAGGTTTCGCCTCCAACATAATTAACCACAACGCAGAGGGGCTGGTAGCATATCTCCAATTCCTTGGCGAGTTTTGCCTCCGGAGCCACTGTCATACCAACAACATCAGCACCTAAAATCTTGAGCATTCTTTCCTCGGCCCTCGTTTCAAACTGAGGGCCCTTCATCGTGGCATATGTACCTCCAATTTTCACGCCCTCTATTTTTGAAATTTCATCCCTCAAATCTGGGCAAAATGGCTCGTACATATTAATGTGCACGGGTTTTTCATCGTGGTAGGTCCACACGCTGGTGGTGAAATCCAGGAGATCATCTGGCAGCATGAGGCTCCCGGGCGGAAGATCCTCTCTCAGGGATCCAACGGAACTTATTGCTAGAATTTTTTCCACATTCAATTTTTTGAATGCCATTATGTTTGCATGGTAATTCACCATGTGCGGTGGTTTGGGTGGATTTCCATGGCGTGAGACGAACACGAAGTTATCTCCCTTTACAACGGGCACATCGCCGTAGGGAGTGCCAACCTTTCTCTTCTTCCCTTCCAACCCGCCAATTCCCTCGTACAAACCGCTGCCTCCGATGATCCCAATCATTCCCTCAGCTCCCCCAGCGTGGTTACGCGCTCTGCGAAGGCGTTGTGCTTGTGTATGCTCTCCTCACTCTCGCTCCTCACTATTATCATTGTCTCATCTGGCAACTCTCGGTATTTTTTGAGAATTCTGTGAAGGATTTCCCGTACCACATCCTCCACGAATCTGGGGTTCTCATGGGCCTTCAGAACGACTTCCCCCTCATCTCTGCGCTTTAGAATCTCGTATGTGGGGGAGGACATTGAGCCTTCTATTATATCTATGAGATCGTTTGCCTCAATCTCATAGCCATCTGGAATCTCAAGCATAACCGTGGCAATGTTTCTCTGATTGTGCGTTGGAACAGGAATGTTCTGAGGGATGTTTTCTCCGTATTTCTCCTTCAAAATTGCACGTACGGTTTCCATGGCGCAGGGGCATGCGGTCATACCAACAACCTCCACACCAATCATTTTTTTAATTCCCTCATAATCCATGGTTGCCCTTCCAATGAGCCCGTATCTCTCAATGGTTTTCCTGCCCAGGGGAGTGCTTCGCTCGAGAAAATAATCTGCCCGGAGATTAACCTCGGCGTATGTGGCGTACTCATGCCTTTCCTTTACCTTCTTCACCATCCTGCTGGCCAGATTCTCTATGCCTGTGCATGGCCTTGCAATGCTCTCCTCCACGATTTCTGATATGACCTCTATGTTTCTGGACATATCCGAGCCCTTTTTGGAAGGGGGCAGGTCCACGAATATATCAATGGTGGTAACCAGGGTTATGGTTTGCCCATCTCTCCTGACGAATATTGGCTTCACCACGTTCTTTACGCCCACACGTGTGATTTTGTACCTCTTATCGGGCCTGAGCCCCTGAACATCGGGATACATAGTCGCACATTGTCCCCAAGGATAAAAAGATTTTTATGCACCACCTCATCTTAAGGCTTATGAAAATTTATCATGTCAAAAATACTCGAACTCAAATTTTCAAGGCATTGCTAAGTGTGAATGTGGGCTGGAGCCATGAGCCAATGGGCATGGAGGGCATATCACATTTTCTTGAGCATGCTGTATTTCTGGGAAATGAAAGGCATCCAGAACCTGATGAGGAGAGTGGAAGGTTTGGAGTTATGCTGAATGGGGAGACCCTGCCGGATAGAACCGTGTTCTTTTTCAACTCTCTTTCCGAGAATGCGGAGGAAATTTTGGATACTCTCCTATCCCTCGTCTTCAAACCATCCTTTCCAAGGGATAGGGTGGAGGAGGAGAGGAAAAGCAGGATAGTGCCCGCTATCGTTAAGGAAAGTGATTTCACGCCATGGGAACTCGCATATGAGTGGGCGAAAAATCTGATTTTTGAATGGGATTTCAGAAAGAGTATGGGAACCCCGGAGAGTTTGGATGGGTTGGGAATAGAGGAACTGAAAGAATGGCACTCCAGATACTACGCATCCACAAATGCAGTGCTTTTGATTTCCTCACCCGTTGAGGTTGATTTTGATGTACCGCGAGGAGGGGAAATTCCCCGGAGAAGGAGGATAAATCACGGGGAGCGGGATATTGTGCTTGAAAGAGGAATAGAAAACGCTGAAATGGTTTTCGCCTTTCCGTTTGAAGGATACGATCCAAGGACATTCTTGCTTTCCTTTATCCTTGGAAACTATCCAACATCCAAATTCTGGCATACCTTTCACAGGGATGCCTATATGGTTGAATCCCGCCTTGAGTGGCACGAAAGTGGGGGATTTTTCCTCTACCTCGGGGCCAACGATAGTAATTATGGGAGAATAAAAAAGAAATTCGCGAAATTCATTGAGAACCTGCGCATATACCCTGAGGATCTTGAAATTGCAAAGAGGGTTGCAAAACTTGAAATTCTTGAAAGGGCTGAAAGCGCATATTCCTTAATGCACCTTTTAAGTTTGGATCCACAATTGAGTTTTGGAGGTTATAATGGAATTTTGGAGCACCTGGAAGATTTGGAAGTTGAGGATTTGAGGGATTGTGCATCAGCCGTGCTGGATTTGGAAAATGCAAGGAGCGCTGTGGTTATATGATTACCCGAATTTGATGAGAAACACTTATCTATGTGGCCACTATGCACTATCGGTGACATTCATGCAGATGAAGGATGCGAGGAATGGAATAATAACGGATGAGATGAAATATGTGGCGAAGAAGGAAGGAGTGGATGTAGAAAAATTGAGGAGAAATGTTGCCAGGGGTTATGTTGTGATTTTAAAAAATTCAAATCACGAAGTGGAGCCCGTGGGTGTTGGCTCTGGATTGCGTGTGAAGGTCAATGCCAATATAGGCACCTCAATGGACATTGTGGATGTTGAGGCCGAGATTCGCAAGGCAAGGATCGCGAAGAAGTATGGTGCGGATACCATCATGGACCTCAGCACAGGAGGAAATCTCAACGAGATTCGCAGAAAGATAATGGATGCCGTGCCCATTGTAATAGGCACGGTGCCAATATATCAGGCGGCCTGGGAGATGCTTGAGAAGAAAAAAGCCATAGTGGAAATGAGCGAAGACGATATGTTTCGCGCCGTTGAAACCCACCTTAAGGATGGTGTGGATTTTCTCACGATTCATGTTGGCGTGACCAGAGAAGCGGTGGAAAAGATGCGCTCCCATCCTCGAGTGGTGGGTACGGTATCCCGCGGAGGCACATTCCACGCGGCGTGGATCCTTCACCATGGACGGGAGAACCCATTTTACGAGAATTACGATTACCTCCTGGAATTGCTCGCTGAATACGATGCCACAATAAGTTTGGGTGATGGCCTTCGCCCGGGAGGCCTGCCGGATGCAACCGATTTTCTGCAGATTCACGAACTCTACACCATAGGTAAATTGGTTAAGAGGGCGCGGGAGCATGGAGTGCAGGCCATGGTTGAGGGCCCGGGGCACATCCCAATAGATCAGATCGAGGCAAATGTGCGCATGGCAAAGATAGCCACGGATAACGCGCCCTTCTATGTTCTCGGCCCCCTCGTCACGGATATAGCCTCAGGCTACGATCACATAACCGCAGCCATAGGGGGTGCCATAGCCGCCAGGGCCGGCGCGGACTTTCTCTGCTACGTTACTCCGGCTGAGCATCTCGCGCTGCCCAACGAGGAGGAGGTCAAGCAGGGCGTTATAGCAACGAGAATCGCAGCGCATGCTGTGAATTTAACAAGATTTGAAGATGAATACGATTGGGACTATCGTATGTCCGTTGCCAGAGGCAAACTCAGATGGGATGAGCAGCTGAATCTGAGCATAGACAAGGAGAACGCCATAAAGATTCGCAAGGAAAGGTATCCTCATAGCCCGCAGGTGTGCACCATGTGCGGCGAGCTGTGCGCCATCAAATTGCTCAGGCAGTACCTCGGGGAGAAAGAATAATAAGCAGGTATGAGATAAAGGCACGTGCTTCTGGAAATATTGACCCTTGCGGTAATAATCGTGTTCACGCTTCTTGCATTCCGCAAAAATGCAGTTATGTTTCTCTCAATATCCTTTGTTCTCGTTTACCTTATTGAACTCTATGCCTATTCCACTGGCAAGATTCTATCGTATTTTATGGAATTTGCCTGTAAATCCGGGATCTTTGATCTGGGAACGTTCACCGCCATATACGTTCACAGTTTGAACCCCGGTCACATATTTTTCAATATTCTCATCTTCTTCCTCGTGGGATATCCCTTTGAACGGAGAATTGGAAGTTTCAGGTTCACATCCATATTTCTCCTTTCTGGAATAGTTGCCAACATTGGTTATTCTTCATTCCTTTATTTTTACCACATAAACTCCTTCCTCATCGGTGCCTCCGGAGCCATATTTGGCATAATGGGTGCCTTCCTGATTCTCTACCCCAATGATGAAATCACGATGTTTCTTGGCCCAATTCTTATGCCAAGGGTGAAGGTGAAATACGCGGTTCTAGCCTTCATGGCAGTGGAGTTCTTGGCCACCCTTTTCTGGGTGAACGACAATGTTGCCCATGGGGCCCATGTTATTGGCGCTGTTACCGGCGCGGTTCTTGCCTATGCCATTAGAAATCATATGCCTGTACAAAGAACGTTTTCTGGCCCAGTATCAAGAAAGGTTGATTATGCTCTTTTTGATAAACTGGCAGATACTGAGGATCTGAAAAGGGTGTACAGGAGGATAAGGGAGGAGCAGGATGAAATAGTACGCGATTCGTGGATTCTCGAGTTCTTTCGCAAAAAGTACGGGGATGCGCGAATGGAGGGAAAGTACGTGAAGGCAGGTGGGAGAAGGTACAAGGTTTTCAGGTGATTCTATGAAGATTGATGGTTCCTATGGAGAGGGTGGCGGCCAGATACTTCGCACCTCTGTGGCTCTGGCGAGCATAATGGGTGAAGAAATTGAGATATTCAACATAAGGGCCAAGAGAAGAAATCCGGGGTTGAGACCGCAGCATCTTTGGGGCATAAAATTGCTTGCCCGAATGAGCAATGCGATGGTTGAGGGGGATAGGGTTGGATCCACAAGAATAAAATTCTCTCCAGGGGCATTAAGGGGAGGCACCTACGAGGTGGACGTGGGCACCGCTGGAAGCATCACATTAATCCTCCAAACAACCCTATTACCTGCAATTTTTGCAGATTCACCCACAGTTCTTAGGTTAAGGGGAGGCACGGACGTGCCCTTCTCTCCACCCATTGATTATTATCGCTTCGCCCTTCAACCCATTATTGATAGGATGGGTGCAAGTGTGGAGATCAATGTGGTGGAGCGTGGCTACTATCCCAGGGGAGGGGGAGTTGTAGAGGTTCGTGTTGAACCGTCCCAACTGAAGCCCCTGCATATTCTTGAAAGGGGTGCTTTTGTGGAAAAAGAGGCCCATTTGAATGTGAGGAATTTGCCAATGCATGTGGTTGAAAGAATGAGAGGAGAACTCAGGGGCTTCAAGATGGTGGAAGATATAGCCAGTGGACCAAGCACCGGATGCGGTCTGGTTCTTCTGGCAAAATACAAAAACACGATCATTGCGGGAGATCACCTTTGCAGAAGGGGTCTTCCAGCGGAGAGGGTTGCACATTCAGCCCTTGAAAAATTGAATATGGAGATCCAATCAAAAGCCACCGTTGATGTGAACATGGGGGACCATCTTATTCCCTTCGGATTCTTGGCCGGAGAAGCCGAGTATGCGGTCAGGGAAATAACGGGACACATACACACAAACGCCTGGGTTGTTCAGCAGTTCGGTGGAAAGATGGAAATAAAGGAAAATAGAATACGCATTTATGCGTAAATGTAGTCCTTGGGCACCTTCTTTACCCTCTCTGCCTGCTCCCTTATGTGTGATAGGTTCTTCTCTATTTTTTCAGCCTCCTCGTAAAGGGGTTTTGGATCTATCTTTACTGCACCCATTATCTCGTTGAGAACCTCTACGATTTTTGCGGCTGCCCGGGCATCCGGATAATTGGGATGTGCCTCTGCAAGCAGGGCAATGACATCCGTACCCCTTTTCTTTCCCTCGGTTAGAAGCACGCCGGTCACGCCCGTTATTACGCCCTCTTCAAACTTCAAAACGTTATCCGGCAGTTTCTTACGTGCATAGGATGTGCTTGTAACCGCATAGACATCCACATTCTCCTTTCTCTCCTCCTGTATGAGCCCCTCTGGGGTTATCACGGTGGATATTTTCTGCTCATCAGCCCAGTCAAGCATCAGGGTTGCCAGGGGTTTGAGAATTGAGGTTGGTATTTGAAACTCGGATATGAAGACGGCTATTTTCAGGTCTTCCTTGACCTCTCCCCCGTAAATCCTAACCGGGCTCAGGGGAATTCCATCTCTAATAAGCGCCACAGATGGGAAATATGTGCTATCCACGATTGCAATTTGCTCCAGATTAAGGGCATCAATCACGTAATTTGCCACGATTGAACTCACAAGCCCAACAGAGGGAAAGCCATCAATCACTATTCCATCCCGAAGGTTGAGTTTCTTAAGTTCGTAGATTTGCAGGTCCATGAATGTGTATATGAAGAATTGGATAAAATATTTTGCTGCCAAATCGCAACATTAACATAGGGCGAGGGTATTTGGGATTTACATGAAGTACATTGTTGTGACGGGCGGAGTGATATCTGGGCTTGGTAAGGGTATAACAACAAGTTCTCTGGGCAAGATTCTTCAGGCGCGGGGTTTGAAGGTCACGGCCATAAAAATAGATCCTTACCTGAACTACGATGCGGGTACGATGAATCCCTATCAGCACGGGGAGGTTTTCGTGCTGGATGATGGGGGTGAGGTTGATCTTGATCTTGGAAATTACGAGCGTTTTTTGGATACAAATTTAACATCGGACCACAATATCACCACGGGCAAGGTCTATCTCACCGTCATTGAGAGGGAGCGGAAGGGCGAGTACCTTGGCAGCACCGTTCAAATAATCCCACACATAACTGAGGAAATAAAGAGGAGAATAAAGAGAATAGCAATGCAGACCATGGCAGATGTTGTGCTCATAGAGGTGGGGGGCACGGTTGGAGATATTGAGAGCATGCCATTCCTTGAAGCCATGAGGCAACTTCGTATGGAGGAGGGAGAGAGGAATGTGTTCTTCGTTCACACGACCCTTGTTCCGGTGGTGAGTGTGGTTGGTGAGCAGAAAACCAAGCCCACACAGCACAGCGTGAAGGAGTTGCGTTCTCTGGGCATCCAGCCGGATATGATTGTGGGAAGGTCCAGAGAGCCACTTAGTGAGGAGACGAGGAGAAAAATATCCCTATTCTGCGATGTACCCTACGAGGCGGTTATAAGTGCCCCTGATGCACGCTCCATATATGAGGTTCCCCTGATTTTTGAGGAGCAGGGTGTTGGTGAGTACATACTTGGAAAGATGCAGATCAGGGGCCGAACACCGAGATGGAAGGAATGGAAAAAATACCTTGAAAGGCTTTTCAACCCCAAGGATGAGATAACAATTGCAATTGTTGGAAAGTACGTTCATTTAAAGGATTCATACATCAGCCACAAGGAATCCTTCACCCATGTGGCCTCATTCCTGCGCTTGAAGATAAATCTAAAATGGATCGATAGTGAGGATTTGGAGGATGAAGGCACCACGCTTCTTGATGGGGTGGATGGTGTACTCATACCTGGAGGATTCGGACCCAGGGGTACGGAGGGGAAGATCATGGCTGCCCAGTATGCGAGAGAAAACGGAATACCTTTCCTGGGGGTGTGCTTTGGTTTCCAGCTTGCCACCATAGAATTTGCCAGACATGTTCTCGGTTATGAAGATGCGAATAGCACCGAACTTGCAAGGACAGAGTATCCCGTTATAGATTTGCTTCCCGAGCAGAGGGGTGTGGATAAACTTGGAGGAACCATGCGCCTGGGTGCCCAGAAGATAATCATTGAAAGGGGAAGCATGGCCTACAGAATCTATGGAACAACTGAAATATACGAAAGGCATCGCCACAGGTACGAGGTAAATCCAGATTACATTGAAGAATTTGAAAAGCACGGACTGCATTTCAGTGGCAGGGATGAGAGTGGAATTAGAATGGAGATATTTGAGTTGAAAGGGCACCCCTTCTTCATGGGATCGCAGTTTCATCCGGAGTTCAAATCAAGACCTCTAAAGCCCTCGCCGTTGCACCTGGCACTTGCCAAGGCGGCTTTGGAGTACAAGAAAGGATCACAGGTATAATTTATACACATCCATCAATTTTTTGTAGGAGTTTTCCCAGGTGTACTGCTCAATGGAACTCCTTGAGTTACTTTTCAATTTCTGGTAGAGATCCTCATCTTCAAGGAGGGTTTGCAGTTTCTCCCTCAGATCCTCCACGTTTTTTGGCTCTGCCAGCAATCCGTTGTGCCCGTGTTTTACTATCTCAGGTATTGCCGTTGTTCTGAAAGAAACAACCGGTTTGCCTGCAGCCAGTGCCTCGGCTATGCTCATTCCAAACCCCTCTGATATGCTGGGAAGGCAGAATATGTCAAAGGAATCGTAATAGAGGGGTATTTCAAAATCCCGAACCTTGCCGGCGAATATAACACGATTTTCCATCCCATATTTTTTCACCATTTTGCGGAGCACATCCTCTATGCCAAGTATTCCCGAGGTCCTTGGATTCGGATTGGGACCCACCAAAACTATGTATGTGTTTTTCAAACCCTTGGCCGCCTCTATGAGGTACTGGGGTCCCTTTCCGGTGCTCAACCTTCCCACAAATCCTATTATTTTTGCGTTTTCAGGGATTTTGTGCTTCTTTCTCGCATATTTTCCGTCGCTCCTTCCGAATTTATCTATTTCAACTCCCGGATGCACCACGTGGATTCTCTCCCTTTCTATTCCTATTTCCACCAATTTGCTCTTTGTGTACCTGCTCGGGGTGATGTAGGCGGTGTAGGGTAGTTTTATTATGTATTTTTCAAAATTTTCGTAGAGTTTTGATCCCTCCCAGCCCGAATATTCTTCGTATTTTCCTATGTACACGTCGTGGATGTGTCTCACTATGGGAACGTGAGAGTTTATCCTGTGAAGATATGAAAGTGCGGGAGCGGCGATGTAGGAGTGGGTGTGTATCAAATCTGGCCCTATCTTCTTTATCTTGTGCAGAATTGCGGTGGCCATTCCAATTTTTGATAGCCTGTGGTATGCAACTCCGTTGATTCTCTCAAATCTTCTAGTTCCTGGTAGGGTTGTCGTTATCACGTGGCTTTCATGCCCTTCCTCTCTCTCCATTGAGGAGTACCTCGCAACCACCAATTCCACGCCTCCGATGTGGGGCAGTGCAATATCTGTGACATGGACGAATTTCATCTCAGATGCATGGGCTTAAGGGTTTTAATCTTTCCCAGAGAAACATTTAAATTCCAGATTTTCAAAAAATTTATATAGGAAAATTTCCATAGAGGGGCTGACCAGTGCACTCCTCTATAATCCAATAGGTGGAGTGTAGAAAATTAGGGAGGATGAAAAGATGAACGAAAGAAGTATGAAAAAAATGTTGTTAGTGACAGTAGTGCTAACAGTGATGGTGCTCAGTGGCTTTTCAGTGCTTTCGTGGGGAGCCAATGCCGCTGTCCCACAGACAAGGGCAGATACCAACGGTAATCTCATAGTTGCTTTCCAGAATGATATTCCAAACCTGGATATATTTGATCCAACAACGAACACTGTTTGGAAGTCAGATGCACTTGGGTGGGCATTTGAGAGTTTGTACTCTTACACGCCTGACCTGATTCCTTATCCCGTGATTGCAAAGAGTGCGATGGCAACCACGCCGGATGGATTGAACATAACAGTGGAGTTGAGACACAATGTGACATTCCAGGATGGTACGCCGCTCACTGCAAAGGATGTTGTTTTCAGCTACCAGACCCTTGCCTGGAACTCTCTGTACAAGACAAGCCTGCAGTGCCTCATTTGGCCAACCGCCAAGTGGCCTCGCTGGGATGGAAACGGTACATCCTATGTGGGTGTTGTTGCCAAGGATAAGTACACTGTTGTGTTCCACCTGTATACTCCTTATCCCCTGTTCTATCAGGTTACTCTGGGTAACACCCTTATACCGGAGCATATCTGGAAGAACCATCTTGTTGCAGCAGGTCCCGGTGGAAGCAATGATATGACCCTGGATACCAGTTGGAATGCTCCTGGTGCCACGATAGGTACAGGACCCTTCAAGTTCGTCGAGTGGAAGCCAGGTAACTACATCAAGATTGAAACGTATACTCACTACTGGGGTAAGGGTATGTACACGCCCTGGAGAGGTAAGGAGTGGCCCTGGTATCCTCAGTACATCAAGACCATAACATTCAGAATCTACAACACCCTGGATACTGCTGTTCTCGCCCTGAAGAGGGGAGATGTGCAGTACATTGACTGGTCCATACCGCCAGGTTATTACAACCAGTTGAAGACCGATCCAAATATAGGTTCAACGATTGTTGATGATCAGGGATTCTTCTATCTCGCCTTCAACATGAGGAAGGCTCCTATGAGCGATCTGGCCTTCAGGCAGGCAGTTGCCTACTGTATTGATAAGGATTACATTGTGACAACCCTTATGCAGGGTTACGGTACCAAGGGTACTGTTCCTATATCCATCACATCCGGTGCCTATGTCAACACATCTGCAATTCCACCACCGTTCGACCTGAATGCCGCCCAGCAGGTGCTCGATAAGGCGGGCTACAAGGTGGGATCAGATGGCTGGAGGCACATGCCCGATGGAAGCCCGATAAAGGAGACCATACTCACGCCTCCCAAGGACTACGATCCAATCAGGGCCGAAGCGGGTATAATGATACAGAACAACCTCCAGAAGGTGAAACTCAACATACAGAGTATTCCAACTGATTTCGATACAATAGTCAGCAAGGCATTCGTGCAGGTCAGTTTTGATATGTACATCCTTGGCTGGGGTGTTGGTGCATTCCCTGAGACCTACCTGCCTGACTTCTTCGCCAGTTGGAACGCTGCACCTGTGGGAGATAACACTCCTGGATACAGCAATCCCAAGGTTGATAAGTTGCTCAAGGAGATAGAGGTTGATATGAACACCCAGGATAGAATCAACAAGGTCAAGGAAGTGGAAGGCATACTCGTGCACGATTTGCCATACGATACCCTGTACTACAGGAAGAATATAATGGCCTACAGGAAGGATATGTGGCAGGGATGGGTTGCTGCCTACGGTACCATATGGAATGGCTTTAGCCTTGGTGTGCTGCATCCGCCCAAGTCATCCGGCGGTGGCGGTAGTACGACACCTGTTGGACCAACAACCAATGTGACTGGAACCGGTCTTACCGGTGTGGTGCCGCACATGTACGTGCCAAGCATCGCCTATGCCGGGCAGAGCATAAATGGTGCATTCTATGTTACCGATGCGAATGGCCTGCCAATAAAGGGCGTTGATGTGGCAATCCACGCATCCAATGGAGTGTGGGCCAATGGAACCACAGGCGCATCCGGAGGATTTATGTTCAGTGTGCCTCTTAAGTTCCAAGAGTACAATATGCCCGTGACCCTGACCTATTCGTTCTCGGTTAAGATGAATGGGCACAGTTATAACTTCACGGGCTCACACGAGGTTATGGTTTATCTGCCCAAGAATGTGGCGAAACTCTCATTGAGTTCAAATAAGGCCATACTCACTCCTGGTGCGAGCGCAACCATAACGGCAAAGGTTACGGATCTTTACGGGCATCCACTCTCTGGAGTGAATGTTACAATTATGCCCGAGGAAACTGCCGGTTCAATAAGCCCAGGATATGGTATCACCAACAGCAATGGTATAGTTACCTTCAATTACACGGCACCCACAAATGTGATAAACATTAACATGGTTGATATAATAAAGGCGAAGATAAATGTGAACAACACAATCCTGCAGAATCTGCAGACAGCCGCGCTCTTAATGCCGATCCAGAGCCATGGAAGCAACTGGTACAAGGTTGAAATAACCCATGTGAGCAGTTATGGAATCACCAAGGGTCAGAGCACCCAGATAACAGTCAAGGTTGTGGATCTCAACGGCAATCCGGTTGCCAATCATAAGGTGCTTGTGGCCGCCTACTACTCCAATGCAACGGATCCCAACTGGTATGGGGAGAAGTTGAATCCTGCCTGGGGTGTCCAGTGGGATGCAACCCAGAAGACCACAGACAGCAATGGTGAGGCGACCTTCACCCTTACTGCAACCGAGAATGCCAACATACCTGTGATTATAAAGGCCTACACCCTGGATACCTATATGGCCTACGACAGTGTCCAGGTGTATGTTGGTAACGCCACCGGATTCGATTCATACATCGGTGCCTGGACCGGAATGTACGCAATGGATATGCAGCTCAACAAGATCACCGCCAAGAATGGCGATCAGGTGCAGGTTACAATGACCGTTTACAATGCTATGACAAACCAGCCTCTTGCAAATGCGTCCGTGTTTATGGCCGTGTTCGGTACCGATTACGGTATGGGTGCTGATTGGGCCAACAACGCCGGTACGTATGTAGGGTGGGCCGGCCAGAGTGTTATCTGGGGTACCACGGATGCCAATGGTCAGTTCTCATACACGCTGAATGCAAGCGTGCTTAGGGCAGATGCACCCATATACGTCAGTGGATGGATGGATGCCTATGGCTATGGATTCAATGCAATATACACGGGTCTCGGATTTACCTTCCCGTACCTCTTCGGTGTGAAGGATAGCTTCATACTCCAGAGAGCACCAATAATGGGTATATCCAGCATAATGGTCAATGAGTTCTATCTGAGCGATACGCTCAACACCACAATGATGACCGTTAAGGTTGTGGATATGAACGGGCCTCTTGCAGGTGTTACTGTATCCGCAAGTTGGAGCCTGGGTACCTACAAGAACAGCACAAGTGCCGTTACGAACTCTCAGGGTATTGCCCAGTTCAACATAACAATACAGCCCACGATTGCGGATAGCATAGTTGCAGTGTCTCTCATGCTCTCCTCTCCAACCCATGCAATGAACCTCAACTACGAGTACGATATACCGTTCCTCAGCAAGACCTCCGAGATGTCAAAACTTGCGGTGTTTGACTGCTTCAAGGTCCTTGCAGGAGGTTCTACCACAGGAATAATACCGTACAAGGGTACAGGTACAATAAAAGTGCAGTTGGTTGGTGGCATTGAGGGCAAGCCACTTTCCGGTGTGCAGGTGACACTCTCTGCACCTGCAGGCAGTGTGAATAAGGCAACACTCACAACTGATGCAATGGGCATTGTGATGTTCAATTACACTGCACCGGATCTCATGCTTCCTGCCCACTACATATTCGAGGTATCTGCACAGAACGGTGCCAAACTCTACTTTGGCGTTGAGGTTGCAGGTAAGTACAACAACACCCTTGAGATAGCCCAGGAGATCAACAAACTCAATCAGCAGATATCCCAGCAGAGCAATGAGATACAGAACCTGCAGAACAAGGTGAACACGCTCAACCAGAATCTCAATAATGCGAATGAAACCATAAAGAATCTGAAGAACGAGAAGAACAATGCGGTTACAATGCAGTACGTGTGGCTTGCACTGTTCATCATAATGCTCATTATCGCAATAGTGATGTACATTGCAGGCAAGAAGAGCGGTGCCAAGTCAGCGGTCAGTGAGGAAGAGACAGAGGAAACAGAGGAAGAGCCCGAAGAGATCAGCGAAGAAGAGCCCGAAGAGGAAGAAATAGAGGAAGAGACCTCCGAAGAGGAGGAAAACACAGAGGAGTAATCCTCTTACAATTTTTATTTTATTTTTGAAAGATTTATCTCCATTGCAATGACCGGGTATCCGAGTTGGAAGTTTTCAAGAACCTGTGGATGAAGTTCTCCAAAAAATCCCATTTCCTCTCCATCAACAAGTATTGATGCACACCTCCCATCTATGAAACTTCTGTGCCCGTATTCTCTGATCTCGTACTCGTCTATTCCCAGATCCCTCAGAATCGCCTCGGTGTATGATTTGGACAGCGTGAAACTGGCCTCGGAGTCTATGTGAAGAAAGGCCAGGTGCAGTTCTTTTTTCTCCCTCACCACATATCCTATCTCAAATATTTTCTGGGGCAGATCCCTGTGCCTGTTCTTTCTTAGTATCTCCATGAGAGAGGGTATGAGCCAACTTCTAAGGATTGTGCCCTCCTCCGTTATGGGGTTTTCAATTTCCACAAAACTCTCAGGGGGTATTAGCATCATATCGTACTGTGTCCTTGGGGAGGTTATTGTGAGGGTTGTGACTTCGAAGAAACCCAATCCATTCATAATTTTTCCTATCTTTTCCTTCAATTCGCTTCTTTTGCTTCCAATCTTCTCCTTTGTTGGCAGGGAGAATCCAAAATTGGTGTAACCGTACCCCTTGGCTATGTCCTCAACCACGTCAATTGGATGAAGTATGTCCATCCTGTATGGAGGAACTGTAACCTCAATGTTGTTTTCTGAAATCTCAACATTGTACCTCATTCTCTCAAGCGCATCCTTTATTTGATCATCTTCCAGATCAATGCCCAGAATTTTTCTCGCGTAATCCTTGCTGACCTTCATTTTTGAGTATCCTATTTTAGGCGTGAAAAATGAATGCTCGGGGTACACGACCTCTATGGACTCCACGGATGCGCCCCTGTCTGCAAAGGAGCAGGTGATAATGTTGAGTACCGAGAGCAGGGTATTCATATCCGTGCCCGTTATGTCTATGAAGACGTTCCTCGTTTCCTCGGTGATCTGGGTGAGTGTTCCGTTTATTATGGGTGGAAAAGAAAGTACATTGTCCTTTGAGTCCAGGATTATTGGATATTCATCCAATCCATCAAGGATGTGAGCGTACTCCATTCCCTTTGGATGTTCTTTCAGAATCTCTTCAAGGGTCATTTCCCTCTCGAACCCCAGAGGCCTGAATTTGAAATCTTTTGCCTTTGCAACATATCTGAAGGGAGGCTTAACCTTATCAAAATCATGCAATCCTATGGCCAGTTTTTTCCGCTTCCTTCCCACGGTGATATGCAATTTCTCCTGAAAATCCATCATGCTCTTGATCATAAGGTCATCCACAGGCACATTTTTTACCACCGCACCCACTATGTAGGGCCTTATCTTTCTCATTTTATCCTCAACGAACAATTTCACAACTGAGCGATTCACAGAGTAATTCGGAGCGCCCCTCTCAATGCCCCAGAACCCCCTTAATGCACGCACCACACCTTCCACGGTGTAAAGATCCGGTCTATCTGGAAAGAACTCCACCCTTATTTCATCTGAATTGTAATCCTTCAGATCCGCTCCGAGCATGGAAATCTCTTTTAGTAAGCGCTCCTCATCTATTCCAAATCTTCTGAGTTCCTCCCTCTGCAATCTTATAACGGGCATGAAATGGCAAAAGGAGGGGTTGTAAAAAAACTTTACCTTATTTCCCTAAGGGCAAGTTCAACCGCTTCTTCAGGACTTCTCGCCTCAATGTATTTTCCCTTTGTTATTTTGCTCTCATCAATTTTCCAGGATTTCAAGGCCACAACGGTTTTTCCCTCGTTTAGTGCGAATGAAATTTCGCTCAGGGTGCCTATGTATCCGTCAATGGCTATCAGCACATCGCTTGCCCTGACGAGAATGTGATTTCTTGCAAGGCCGTAGTGGGTGGGTATTGCAATGTCCACGTACTCATTGGCCTCTTCCTTTCCATGGGGTAAGATTCCCATGGTCAGTCCACCTGCATCCTTTGCCCCTCTGGAGGCATGGAGCATTACTCCTCTGAGCCCACCGGAGGCCAGAACACAGTTGTTTTTGGCAACAAGAAAACCGACCCTGTAAGCGAGATCACAGATCTCATCATTGCAGGATGAACCACCTATCACCCCGATAACAGGCAACATAAAAACATAAAGAAGAGGTAAAATAAAAGGGTTTGCAGATGGATTTACCATCTGTTGTAATTTCTACGGTTGTTGTACCTTCTGTTATTGAACTGCCTCTCATGCTCTTCGGCACTCATGTCCAAACTCTCATTTACCTCTCCAATCTCCTCGTCGCTCTTTTTTATGCTCCCATACTTTCCAACATTCAGGCGCATGTGACCTCGAACAAGTGAAATGTATCCGTTGTCCACGTATATGGTCTCTCCCTCATCCACGAGGTCCGCCTGTTCGTTCCAGAGAGACATAATAATTGTACCTGTCTCATCTCCCACAATGGCTTCGGTCACATGCTTTGTTTCTCCATACTTGGTGTTTATCTCCTTAGGCTCTCCCTTATGAAGAACCTTTGCCAAAACATTCACTCTCTTGGCATTTGGGTTCAAGTCCTTTATTTTGGTTAATTCTTCCATTTTCTACACTTCCTTTTTCCTTAGAGCCCACTGGGGCTCAGTCACACTAAATGGTGCTTGTATAAAAAACTTCGTACAAAATTTTGAATTTTCTGCATAGCCATGCTTTATCACGGCAATGATGTGGAGAAGTTATTAAATATCTGTTTTCAATTTGCAAAACAGAATGAAAACAGTGCCCTTGGGAGTGAACAACCTGGATACGTTCATACCGGGAATAAGGGATGAATCTCTCAACATGATTTACGGGCCCCCCGGTTCCGGGAAAACGATCTTTGCGATGCAGTACCTTGCCGCCGGAGCTAGGAGGGGCGAGAATGTGCTCTACATATCCCTCGATCAACCCACATGGGTGGTCAAGAAGAATTTTGAGGACTTTGACCTGTTCCTTGATGAGGTTTACATCTTTGACGCAGTACCCATTGTTTCCGGGAAGGCGGAGGTGAAGCCCGTTAGGGAGGTAACACCCATAACGAGGCCTTCAAAAATGAGGGATGCTGAAAAGGGAAGGAAGGTTTTTGAGGCGGATGTTCTCTCTCTCCGGGCCACCCTGAAAAATGTGTTTGACCGTGTGAAGTTTGACAGGATCGTGGTTGATTCCATAACCTCGCTCAGATATTTTTACATGAGGGGCCTAAATCCTGATTCCGGTGTTCATACATTCCTGAATTTTCTTGAGGAGAGTTCAAGAAGTGCTATTTTGGTCACTGCCGAAAGTTATGATAAACTAATCTCCTCCAAGCCAATGATGGACTCTGTGTTTTTCATAAACTCTGTCAACAGGGAGTTTGAGTTGACGATTGAGAAGAGCACTGTTGGGTATGCCATAGATAGAATCCCTCTGGTTCTCACCAAGAATGGTTTCTCTGTTGAGGACAAATTCTATGTTAAATTCACCAGGAGGGGTAAGAAATGAGGGTTAAGTTCGGGGTTGCAGGTCTCGATAAAATGCTGGATGGGGGGCTTCTCCCAGGCAATACCTATCTCCTCATAGGGGACACAGGTACGGGGAAGACTGTTCTTGCATCGCGCTTTCTCCTTGAAGGTCTGAACAATGGAGAAAACTGTCTCTTCGTCTCGGTTGATAGACATCCCTCAGTGGTTCTGCAGCGTATAATGCTTGGATTCGGATGGAATCTTAGCAGATTGCGTGTTATGGACGCAGTGCCCATGGAATCACTTTACTCAAAGGCACCCACAATAAAGGATATCACTGCCAAGGGTGAAATAAGGTCTGCCTACGAAGAGAAGGAAAAAATGGGGAAGGGTGGGCTCAGTGTTGAGGGGCTCATAATAAAAATAGGTGGTGAGTTGAAGAAGGGTAAGATAGATAGGATAGTTCTTGATTCTCTAACGGTATTCAAGAATTTCTCGGTGGATGAGGCGAGGATGCTGCTCAGTATCCACAGGCTCTTCTCCTTTTTACAGGGTACGGGGGCAACCACACTCATAACAGCCTCCGACAAGATGGATTTGAGGGCCGAAATTCTCCTCAGTTCAGGGGTAATTCAACTTGAAAAAAAGTCAACATCAGCAGGTGAGGAAAGATATGTTAAAATTCTAAAAATGCGCGGATCAAGTTACGATGCAAGGGCCAAGAGGATGTACATCACAGAGGATGGCGTGTTTGTTTTAAGATGAAGTTTTATATACCTTCAAATTTATAATCTTTCAATGACCTATGAGATACCCGAAGAGGAGGAAGTTGAGAAAATCATACTGAAAATTCTTCATAGGAGGGGTGTTGTTGAGTCACAGGCGGAACTTCACAGGGAGGTTATGAGGCATCTTGAAAGAAAAAACAAAAATTACAGGTTGAGTGGAAGAAGAATGAGGATTATAGCCCTCAACAGCGGTCATGTTGGGATTGAGATAAGGTACAGGCTCACGGATAAGGAGGTTGAAAGCATTGAAATTTGCCCGGTTTGCGGGTCAAAGATGGTTAAAATTTCAAACTCCACTCTTGATGGCCACAGGGTCATAATTGGATTCAGATGCACCTCTTGCCCCTATTGGACGGGAAAGAGGCTGCGTGTGCCCGTAAGGTACATATTCAGGTATAAAAAGTGATTTGCACTCTACAATTTCTCTTTTCTCCCAAATCTTTCCAAAATAATATTAAGTGGTGCTGCATTTTCCTATTCTGTCATACGGTAATGTATCTCTCCAGTAATGTGCTAATAATATCAATTGATTTATATGAGAAAGTGAATCTTCCCAATGATTCTGCTGCCTCATTATAAAGGAGTATGAATTTGAGAGGATCTCCAACGCAGGAAATTATATTCTCTCCATACACTTCCCAGATTGTGGTTGCCATATGATACCCTATTATGTGACCGGACATGGGAATGGATTTCAGTAAATCGGAAACGATTTTTCTTTCAAACGAACTCTCTGGGAGATTGCCCAGGATTCTATCCACAATCCTTATGATATTATCCGATCTTTTTAAATTCTCACTGAATTTCGTTTTCCAGGTGTGTAGAAATTTGGATTTAATCTCATCTAAACTTAAAAGGTGGGGTTTATCAATCAAATCGGCAATACCCTCTGCCTCCATCTGATTTAACAACCAGATTACGGGAAATTCATTATCCTGTACAGATGGAAGATGTAACTTCGCAATCTTATTCCTGTAAAAATGATGCATCTCGTGGGCTATCATATAAATCAGAAATGTGCCAATGTCTTCTGCAAATACCAAATCAACTACGATTGGTAAGTAGCCTCGAGCATCATAGCCGAATATAACAAAGGATACTATGGGTGGCTCATACTCGCCCATAATGTTTTTTGGCAAGTACATTCCAGTCATATCAAATATTTTGGACTCATGGGATTTTATGGTTGCTCTTACCTCATTGGTTACCCGAGGGAGTTCTTCGTACATATTTTTCACATACACGTAATGCTGCAAAAAACGGGAAACAATGTCTTCTTCTCTCATCTTCTTCTCCAGCGTTCCAATTTTAGAGGGCATAAATGCAAGTGTGAAATAATTTTTAAAAAAATCCCTGTCAAATTCGTTATCTATCAAAGCCCTGTATCCCGGCGTGGAGAAGAGAGAGTTCCACCCCTCCCCGGACGGTTCTCTATCATTTTTGAGAGCCGCGAAAATCTTCTCAAATTCCTCTATTCCTGAGAAGTCAAGGTTCAGGCTCAAACCCATCCTATTCTCTCCAATTCCCTGTCTTTCTTGGTCTTCTTCTTGAATTCCTTGTAATGTTTCTTGCACAGATGCACCTTGGTGCTCTTTCCTCCCTTCAGCGAGAATACCTTTTCTGCCTTTTTGCGTGCCACCGTTTTCACGGCTTCCTCATCACACCCGACCACATCGCATGTTTTCTCTGCCATACTCCTTCAAAATTTTTCAAATATAATAACCTTTGCCTTCCCTCACAATAACTTTAAAATAAAAGTTCCCATTATGCACGATAGGTGAGGCTAAA
Organism: Candidatus Aciduliprofundum sp. HYA1; assembly: GCF_056175085.1. Classification (NCBI taxonomy): domain Archaea; kingdom Methanobacteriati; phylum Thermoplasmatota; genus Candidatus Aciduliprofundum; species Candidatus Aciduliprofundum sp. HYA1. Next base: position 103,691 of record NZ_CM149694.1, on the reverse strand, counting down.
TGGCGAATTTCAAGGTAGTGATAAATGACACCAAGACGGGAAAATCGTATCAGAAGGAAATTAGCGGGACAAAGGCCAATTCCCTGATAGGGAAGCGTATTGGCCAGGAAATTGATGGGGTTTTTGTTGATTTGCCTGGTTACAAACTCGTGATCACAGGAGGTACTGACAAGGATGGCTTTCCAATGAGAAAGAACCTCCAGGGAGCACGCAGGAAGAAACTGCTTTTAAAGGGAGGCATAGGGTTCCATCCCACTCGCCCAGGTATGAGAAAGAAGAAGATGGTAAGAGGCAATACCGTATCCGCGGATATTGTGCAGATAAATATGAAGATCGTGCAGTACGGCCCAAAGCCAATTGAAGAGGCCATAAAGGAAGGTGAAGCATGAGCCGAATGCCCAGACAGCCAGAGGTCAATATCGGAATGGTTGGGCATGTGGACCATGGCAAGACCACTCTGACTAAAGCCATTACTGGTAAGTGGACGGATACTCACAGCGAGGAGATGCGCAGGGGTATCACAATAAAATTGGGCTATGCAGATGCTGCCTTTTACAAATGCAGAGATGTGGAGCCGCCTCAATGCTATGTCTCCTCCCCTAAAAAGTGTCCAGATGGGGCAGATTTGCTTCGGGTTGTGTCCTTCGTGGACGCGCCTGGCCATGAAACGCTCATGGCAACCATGCTGAGTGGGGCTGCGATAATGAATGGAGCCCTTCTTGTAATAGCGGCCAATCAGAAATGCCCACAACCGCAGACCAAGGAGCATCTTATGGCCCTGGACATTGTGGGCGTGAAGAACATAATAATCGTGCAGAACAAGATCGATCTCGTGGATGACTCCCGTGCGAGGGAGAATTATAGGGAAATAAAGGAATTTGTTAAGGGTACTGTTGCTGAGGATGCACCCATAATACCTGTAAGCGCGCATCATGATGCAAATATTGATGTGCTTATAGAGGCCATAGAGAAGCATATTCCAACTCCAAAATTTGACCCCACCAAGCCCCCGAGGCTCTACATTGCAAGAAGTTTCGATGTCAACAAGCCCGGAACAAGGCCCAAGGACCTTGTGGGCGGGGTGATAGGGGGTTCCCTCATCCAAGGTAAGTTTAGGGTTGGCGATGAGATAGAGATCCTTCCCGGCTTCTACGTTATGAAGGGAAACAAGGTTGGCTGGGAGCCAATTCGTACGGAGATAGTATCTCTCATGGCTGGGGGTGGCGCATGGGACGAGATCAAGCCGGGAGGACTTGTTGGCATAGGTACGAAACTTGATCCCGCCATAACCAAGAATGATGGACTCATAGGAAGAATGGCCGGTAAACCGGGAACATTGCCACCGGTACTTGAAAACATAACAATGGATGTGCACCTCTTGGAGCGTGTGGTGGGTTCCAGGGAGGAGAGGAAGGTCGAGAAGATAAAGACCAACGAACTTCTCATGCTCAACATAGGAACCCTTGCCACCGTGGGGCTCGTCACAAGTGCCCGTGGAGATGAGATTGAAATAAGACTAAAGTACCCGGCGGTGGCAGAAGAGGGGCAGAGAATTGCGATAGGAAGAAGAATAATGAACAGATGGCGTCTTATAGGTTACGGAATAATAAAGTGATCAATCGTAATCCAATTTTGTTTGCTTTCTTTCTCTATTGACAAGGTGTTTCAGGTCGTATCCATCAATGACCAATTCGCTCAGCACCTGGATGAATTCGCTGTTGAAATCCTTTGTGGGTAGGTACGCAGAATTGTTTCTGGGCACATGGAACCCCTGAGATAGGAGGATTTCGAGCGCCCTTTTCCTTTCCGCACCCACAATTTTTTCCCTGTACTGGGGTATGCCCACATTGCATTTCTCAATCTCCCTCATAAAAATTGGCCTGTTGAAAAGTTTGTACAGGATGTAAAGAGCAATATCCGGTGCCTCCTCCTCGTTTATCTCCTTTACCTTGCTTCCAACGATCTCGTAGATTGTTCTCTTATTATTCTGCTGCACACTGTAAACCTTTGCCGGCTTGATATACCTCTCCTTCAGAATTCCAAAATCGGCCATGGCCTGGAGATAACCTGTTAGAATCAATCTGTGCTTTCTTATTCCCCTCTTCTCCAACTCCTTTGAAAGGTCGTTTATGGACCTTCCATCCTTGCCCAAGATTTCGATTATGAGGTCCTTGAGAGGCTTCTCCACAATCTCCTTACCCATGAAAATCTGAAATGTGATTTGCAACACCCTATAAATAGGTTTTGTCATTGCATATTCACGCAAGGAAAATAATAATAGGCGAGAGAGTATTGCAACCATGTGCGCGCATACGTGCTCGTTGGTCTCTCAAGGCGACTTCCCGGAAAGCACACGATGGAAGTGATTTCAGGTAAGAGGCTCATAGACCTCGTGGTTGAGAACCTGCAAAATTTCGGGCTTGATGTGGTCGTTTACTCAAAGATCCCCCTGAAGGTGGATGTCCCTGTTCTTTATGATGAATCCTCGTGGATTCTGGAATCTGTCGTCTCGCTCCTGAAGATGGACGATTCCTTTCTTCTATTTGGCGGCGATATGCCCCTTGTGCGGAGGGAGGCTGTAGAACTCATCTTGAAAAATAAGGAGCCAAAGAGCATCGTTCCAAGGTGGAGTTCAACGGGGTATCTTGAACCTCTTCATGCATACTATGCTCGCTCCACGATTAAATGTCTGGAAGGTGCCAAGAGTCTAACCCTCGGACTGCAAAATTGTCCCTATGTGGATTTTGTCCCTGCTGAAAAAATGCCCGAGGAGACGTTCTTCAATGTGAACACATCTGAGGATCTTGAAAGGCTAAGGAAAATTCTTGCGGTAAAAGATAAATAAAAAGATACCCATATCATCCCATGGAGCATGTTATCAGGGAAATCATTCAAAAGCATTCTCAAAGGGATTCAAATCTCCTTTCAATTCTCCACGCGATCCAGGACGAGTTTGGCTATATACCGAAGGAGGCCATGAATATTTTAGCCGAGGAAACGGGAAAAAAGCCCGGTGAGATATACGATACCGCCTCTTTCTATTCATTCTTTCATTTTGACAGGCCCGCAAAGCATGTTATACGGGTTTGCAACGGCATAGTTTGCAATTTGAAGGGTTCAGAGAGAATAATAGAGGCAATAGAGAGGCAATACGGCATAAAGGATGGGGAAACCACAGAGGATGGCCTTTTCAGACTTGAAGTGGTGGAATGCATCGGGCGCTGTGAAGTTCCACCAGCCATGCTTGTGGATGATAGAGCATACGGAAATCTCACTTCCGAGAGCGCGGCCAATGTCCTTACAATTGATGCCCTTGATCCTGAGGCGAAGATTCCCGAATTGAAGGTTGCGGCGGTGAGATTGAAAAAATGTTAAATTTTTCCATATCTCATTTTCCCATTCACAATTGTGTATTCCACATTGAGCCCGTTGAGAGCGTAAACTATATTGGATACAATGGTATCCTTTCTTAAAGGCAATCCGTTGGGCTTGGGATTTAGCACAACAATATCTGCTAGTTTTCCTTCCTCTATGCTCCCTGCATTTAAGCCCAGTGCCTTGGCAGCATTCACAGTGGCAAAATCAAGAATCATCTGAGCATTTGTCACGCTCGCATCCCATCTCTCATTCTTGTGCAGTAGTGCGGCGAATTTCATAACCTCAAACATATCAAGGTTGTTGTTGCTCACAGTGCTATCTGTCCCTAGGGTTATTGTGATTCCTTCATTGATCATTTCCACTAAGGGCATTGAACCACCATTTCCAAGTTTCATGTTGCTTGTTGGATTGTGGGATGCCTTAACCCCGTTTCTTGCAAGCATTCTTATTTCGTTGAGGGTGAGCCATACAAGATGCACCGCGATAAGCTTGGGGGATAGAAAATCAATTTTATCCAGGTACTCAACAGGCCTGAACCCTGTCTTTTTGCGATGCTCATAAACCTCCTTTCTCGTCTCGGAAACATGCATGGTCATTAGAGTGTCGTACCTATCGGCAATTTCCTTTGCTTTAAGAAGGGTCTCTTCAGAGCAAGTGTACACACCATGGGGAGCAACCATGGGAATTATCAAATCCTCCTTTGAATATTCCTGTACGAAATTTTCAGCGTTTTTTAGAGGTGAACCCTTCTGGGTGGTGATATCCTCATCAACAACTGCCCAGCCCAGAAATGCACGTATTCCCTTTTTCATAGCAATTTCAGCCACCACATCTTCATCGGAGTACATGTCCACGAAGGTTGTTGTTCCCGTGCGAAGCATCTCATCTATGCCAAGTGAAGCACCACGGCGAAAATCCTCTCTGGTTCTCTTGGATTCCAGGGTCCACATCCTATTTAGAAATTCCTCAAGATCAACATCGTCGGCAAGGCCCCTGAGATCGGTCATTGGAATGTGGGTGTGAGTGTTTATCAGCCCGGGCATAACTATCTTATTTTTTCCATCGATTATGATATCTGCCTCCACGTTGACCTTTCCAACATCGGTGATTCTGTTATCTTCAACATAAACATCTCCTTTAATTATATCTCTGCGTTCATTCTGAGTGACAATCCACGCATCACGGATGAGAATGCTCATATTCCGTAATCATTCACCTCCTAAATATGTTTTTGTCCACACCAAAAATTAAATCCTATCACAGTATTAGCCTCCATAGTGACCAGGATAACTTTTCTAGGAACTGGTGGTGGGCGGTTCACCACCATATATCAGATTCGAGCCACTGGAGGGGTTTACTTAGATGATGGTATAAAAATCCACATTGACCCCGGACCCGGTGCACTTGTTCAAATGCACAGGTTCAAGGTCAATCCAACGAAAACGGACATCATAGCAGTCTCCCACGCTCATACTGACCATTACACAGACGCGGAGGTACTCATCGAGGCAATAACCAATGGAGGTACCAAGAAAAAAGGACTTCTTGTGGGGTCAAAGAGTGTGATTGAGGGCTACGATATTTATGATCCGGCCATTTCCAAGTACCATATGGGGCTCGTGGAAAAGGTTGCTGCTCTCTCCCCCGGAAATGTGGTGAGGTACAGGGGTATAAAGATTCGGGCCACAAAATCGTATCACAACGATCCAACTACCATAGGCTTTAAGATCGAAACTTCCCATGGGATAGTTTCCTATTTGGCTGATACGGATTACAACGATTCTCTTTCTAGGGCACATAGGAATGCAAGGGTTTTGATACTCCCGGTTACTAGGCCCCTGGGGGCAAAAATACCGTATCACCTGAGCACAAAGGAAGCTGCCAAACTGGTTGCGGCAATCAAGCCAGAAATTGCAATCCTGACCCATTTTGGACTAAAGATGATTGAGGAAAACCCTGATTTTCAGGCCGACTGGATATGGAAGGAAACGGGAATAAGGACCATAGCTGCAGATGATGGGATGGTTGTTGAGATAGGAAAGGATATTGAGATCATTTAGAGTGGAAGTATCTGTCTTCCTCCAAGAGTTCTTCCACAAGGTCTGCTATTTTCCACTGGAGGGAGGTGGGTGTGGAGGTGGCAAATATTATGTGCTCTTTAATTACTGACCTTATCTCCTTTATTGTTGAACCGATTTTTTCCTTTGGGATGTTGTGCATTATGACTATTCTCTGCTGTCCCAGAACCTCTCCGTTACCTTCCTTCCCTTGCTCTATTATCTCTCCGAGTTTTGTGTTTTCCATGTCCCTTGAGATGGTGATCACCTCATCGAAAACCCCTTTTATCTTTTCTATCTCTTCACTTTTAAAACCTATTAGCAGAAGCATTTTATCACCTTAAAAATGATGAGAATTCCTCAATCCCAAGGATCTTCAGTGTCTCCCTTTTTGGCACTCCATTTTCATCCCAGCCCCTTAGACGGTAGAATTCCCTGAGTGCTTCTATGAAATCCTCATGGTTTATGAATGCTGCATTTCCCCTTGCAGGTCCCTCTTCCTCTTTTTCCCACCATCTTGCTGGAATTGTATCGTCTTTTTCAGGAATCAAGCCCGAGGCAATGGCGTAAACTCTGGATATGCACTCGGCTCTCCATCCCACATTTTTCAAATCACCCGAAAATTGGAGGGGTGAGAGCATTTTTTCTATGTCCTTCATTTCCCAGGGTACGAATTTGCATAGGCCCAGGGTATCGAAGAGTGCATCTTTATCCCTGGATTGAATTAGATTTGCAACGAGTTCCTTGGCAGGACCGTCATTGGGTAAACTGCGTGGATATGGCCAGCCCCTGAGGTGAGACGCACCCACATCTGCGGTTGCATAACTGAGCGCGTAGGTGCGCAATCCGCGGGGATCCCATGCCGGAGCTTCCAAGCCCTTGACATGAACAGCGTATCTCTTTCCTCTGTTGAGAATTTCTTCTGCCCTCTTCACCCCCTCTGCGAGGATTGCTCCGAATCCTTTGCGATAGGCGATCATGCGGAGCAGATTATCTTCCGCTTGGGCATCGCCAAATCCCTTAACAGGGATGCCTATTTCATCGTTTCCCACAATGCCCCTTTCTACGAGCTCAAACAGCCATCCTATTGTGTTGCCAGCGGCGATGGCATCTAGGCCCAGATCGTTGGCAAGGTGAATTAGATATGCCACCTCTGGAAAATCAAAAACCCCCGTGGCCGCACCAAGCATGCCGATGCTTTCATACTCCGGTTTAACCCGCAATTTTTTTCCGTTGTGTTCGATCTCAATGTATCTTGCGCATTTCACAGGGCAGGATTTGCCGTGCACGAATCTCTCCGGCTCGATTTCGTATTTCTTTGCCTCATCGCCACCAAGCTTCTTTGCCAGTTCCTCAGGAATGTATGGCTTTGAAAAGTTGTAGGCAGGGCTCATCCCCCTTGTGCCTGATAGTACAAGCGAGTTTGTCGTCCCATATGTTTTCAGCGAGGGAGAGGCACTTTCATCCAGTTTTTGGTAAAGTTCTGTGCGGATTTTGTTCCATTCATCCCTTTCTGGAATTTCAATTTTCATATTCTCAACGCCTATTGGTTTGATGAAAACTGCCTTGAGATTCTTTGAACCCATGACTGCGCCAAGACCTCCTCTTCCAGCCGAGCGCTCCGTGTCAAACATTATGTTGGCAAATCTTACCAGGTTCTCGCCTGCGGGTCCAATGGCCGCAATGGCCCCATCCCCGTGTTTTTTCCAGATTTCATCAGATACTTCGTACACACCCTTGCCCCGAAGGGAATCAGCCGGGAGGATCTGTACCTTTTCACCCACGGTGATGTAAACAGGGCTCTTTGCTCTACCCTCCACTATCATGGCAGCGTAGCCCCAGCGGTGCAGAAATGGACCGAATCTGTCGCCGGCGTAACTGTCGTGTATTAGATTTGTTTCAGGAGATTTTGATATTACAGCCACCTTGCTCGCTCCCGGGGCCAGACCGCTGAGAAGCCCTGGAACAAACAGGATCTTGTTCTCCCTGTAAAAAGGGTCTATGTTTGGAGGGACCTCTCTTGCGAAGATGTAGTATCCCAGGGCCTTTCCCCCCAGGTATTTTTTCACCGTGTTTTCCGGTAATTCTTCTTCCCTCACACTTTGAGTCTCAAGGTTGATTCGAATAATTTTTCCGGTAACCATCAGGCGTTGAGATGATTGCTAATATTAAATATTTTTGCAGGTCAATGCAAACCTATAAATATGGGAAGCAGATGCACCTGTGCTCGGGTGATGGCGTCCACCCCAAGTGCCAGCATGGCTGATGACGCCTTTTCGTGAGAAGAGGTGAACGCCAATGATCCCCCAGATAATAATAGGAGCAGTTCAGATGTTTGTGGTTCTTCTGCTCTCTCCGCTGATGGTAGGCATAATGAAAAGAGTGGAGGCGAGATTTGAATCGAGAAAGGGTATGAGCATATTTCAGCCATACTATGACCTGGCAAAGTTTTTCAGAAAGGAGACCCTCATACCCGAGAATGCGGGCTCGCTCTTCACAATTGCCCCCATTTTGGCCTTCACCGCCTACCTCATTCTTCCGTGGGTGGTGCCCATAGTATTTGGCACACCCTCATGGTTTGCTCCCACCGTGGACTTTTTGGGAGGAGCCTTCATATTTGGATTTGCCTCATTCTTCTCGGTTATAGGTGCTGAAAAAACAGGGTCGTATTACACGGGCATAGGGTCCACGAGAGGTGTGAATTTTGGTGCCTTTGCAGAGCCCGTTCTAATCACCGTGTTTTTTGGTGTGGCCCTCATAACGGGTGCAAATAATCCCTTTGTGACCAACGAGGTTTTGAGAAACAGCCCCTCTTGGATGCTCTCAACGACGCATATACTGCTCATAGCCGCATTCTTCCTCCTCCTTCTTTTTGACACCGGAAAACTGCCAATTGAGAGCCACGGAATGAGCGAGTTCGGGATGATTGGACAGGGAATTGGGCTGGAATACACGGGTCCTCTTTATGCCCTCAAGTCATGGGGAGCATATATGAAGCAGTTCATTCTATTTTCCGTGTTCATCAACGTTTTTGCAATTCCTTGGTTGATTCCCCTTTCCCTCACTCCATGGAACGTCCTATGGGGAACGGCCCTTCTTTTTGTGAAGATGCTCATTGTTATATTTGCGATGGTTGTTGTGGAGATGAGCGTTGCCAAGATTCGTCTTTTTAAGATAATTGATTATCTCACCTTCTCCTATCTGATGGCGCTTCTTGCAGTCATATCCCTGTTCCTCGTGGGAGGTGTGCCAAAATGATTCTCTTCACCTCAATTATTGATTTCATCGGTGTGCTCATACTCCTCTACGGGTTTGTGATAATAGCGGAAAATTTCATACACAGTTTGATTAGGCATCTTCAGGCACAGTCCATACTTCTCGGATTTCTGATTCTTGCCTTTGGTGTTTATCTTGGAGATTACGCGATTATTGCCCTCTCTGCCCTGACATTCATATTCCGGGGCTACGTTGTACCGGAAATACTCATAAAGGATTTGAAGAGGGATCCCGTGTGGAAGCATAGGGAACTTGAAACAAAGGCAAAACACACCCTTGTTGTGGGAATAATTCTTGCCCTGACGGGACTTCTGTTTTACAGGGCGATTTATACAACTCTGGGAACATGGAATGCTGCCATACCATTTGTTCTTCTCCTTCTGGGGCTTCTCATAATAGTTATGCGTAGAAATGCCATAGCCCAGATTTCCGGTTATATTGTGGAGGAAAATGCGCTTCTCTATATGGGTTTGATTCTCGCACCCATGAGTTTTCTGCTTGAGGTGGGAGTGCTCCTGGATATAATAGGTGCTGTGCTTCTGGCAGTCATACTCGGGGCTGAGAAGGAATATGGGCCCCTTGAAATTGACGAGCTTTCGGGGTGAGTTCAGATGTTCGGGTATTTTGTTTATGGAATAATCGTTCCTCTCTCCTTGGCCGTTCTCCTATCCCTCATCCCAAAGAAAATTGTGGGAATGGTTGCAAATGTTGTGGGTGCAGTTTTAGTATTTGTCATATCTCTGATCATTTTCTCAAATGGTGCAATTCAGGGCCCCTACTTTTATTTGGACACACTATCCCTTGGTATTATTCTTGTGATCTCCCTCACCTATCTTCTAGCCGTGCTCCATTCATTGGTTTGTCTGAAGGATATCAGGAGATTTTACCTTCCTGAGCATTATTACTGGGCACTACTTGCCCTGTTTGCCCTGACAATGGTTCTGGCAGTTTCCTCGCCAAATATAGGTTACGCATGGTTCTGGCTTGAGGCCTCCACGATTGTGAGTGCCGCCCTGATACTTGTGGAGAGGGGTAAGAGCCATGTGGAGAGTGCCTGGAGATACATTCTGATAGCATCTGCAGGTCTCGGAATGGCTCTTCTCTCGGTTATCCTGTTTGGCTGGGCCACGGGAGGGTTCATCTGGGTTGATGCCCATGTAACCAGTGCAGCTAAGCTCATTGGTGTTCTGGCCCTATTGGGCTTTGGAGCCAAGGCGGGGCTGTTTCCAGTACATACCTGGCTCCCGGATGCCCATGGCACGGCCCCATCTCCTGTGAGCGCCATGCTCTCAGGTGCACTCTTACCCTCGGCATTGGTCGTCTATTATAGAATTTTCAATGCTCTGCATTCCATTTTTCTATTTTACCTCACCCTTGCAATAGGTATACTCACACTCTGGATTGCTGCATTTCTAATGCTATCTCAGGTGCGTCTCAAAAGATTGTTTGCATATTCCAGTATGGATGTTATGGGCATTGCCACAGTTGGCATAGCCCTGAGTTATCTCTCACCAGGGGTTATGGATTATGTACTCATCCTCTTCGTTGCTCATGCCCTTGGGAAATCCGTTCTGTTCCTCATTGCGGGAGTACTGAAGAGAATGGGTTATGAGGAGATTGGAAGCATAAAAAATCTCGGGACATCGCCACTAATTGCATTTTCAACGGTGGTTGGTGCTATGACCGTCACGGGTGCTCCTCCATTCCCTATGTTTTTTGGAGAGTTCGGTATAGTTATGGGGCTATCATCCCACATATACGCATTTGCTGCCCTTCTGAGTGGCATAATTCTGTCTTTCCTCTCCCTGAATTACCATGTTCTCCGTATCATCTTCAACAGGGAGGATGATGGTATTGAGGTCGATCTGGCACATTCTGCGGTACCCTTTGCAGGGGCCCTGGGCATAATTGCCCTTTCTTTCATACTCTACTTCTGGATAGTGGGGTGGTCGCTATGAGCGAGAATTTTGAAATGGTGAATCCAGTTGATGTGGATGGAAAGTGGGTGCTTATCTCCATATTTGAAGGAACTGAGCAGAACCTTTACGTTTGGTTGAGTTACGATACAGGCGAGATCCGCTTTACGGGCTGGAACTCCGTTCCTGAGGAATTGTATTCAAGGAGACCCATTGCCAGGGCATACATGGGGAATTATTCCCTTTCCGATTCCCTTCCATGCTCCAAGACTCTAATTTATGGGCCTGCCGCGGGGGGTCTCGGAGAGGCAGGAGCGTTCAAGATTAGCACCTGTGGTGAGAGAATAAATGCGCTTGTGCCCTATTTGGGCTTCAAAAACAGGAATTTGGGTGCATTGGTAGTGGGTAAAAAAGTTTCAGAGGCGCTCGTTTATGTGGAGAGATTCGTAGGACAATTCTCGGTATCCTATGCATCTCTTTTTTCGGCAATATCCTCTGAGCCCGATGAGGGATGTGTGAATTATATGACCCTAGCCATGGAACTGGAAAGGGTACACAACCACATATGGGTTATGCACAAACTTGCAGGTGATGCCTCTCAGAAGGTTGCAAGCGCGCATCTGGCCGCAATGACTGAGGAACTTCTTCGCATAAATCATAAAGTTCTGGGCCACAGGTATGGGATGGGATTTCTCAGGCATGGCCCAAGGGGATATTCGGATTTTCACAGGAGAATTGAGAGCATTCATAGGGAATTCACAGATTTAAGTGAGGAACTGCTTGATTCCCGCATATTTGTGGATAGGCTTCATACAACGTGCACCTTGAATCGCGATGCTGTTCTCACAAATGATCTTGGTGGTATTCCCGCCCGCGCATCTGGAATTGCAAGGGATGCGAGAAAAATAGGAATTTTCAGAGAAGTTTATGGATGGCATGACCCCAAATTGGAAGGCGATGGAGATGCACTTGCCCGGCTCATGGTACGGGTGCAGGAGGTTGAAGAATCACTATCTTATCTGGAGAGCGCCGAGTGGGGTAAATGCAGGATCAAACCAAGAGATGGATTCCACTATGGTGTTGTGGAGGCTCCTCCAGGTGATGCCTTTATGGCCGTGCGCGTAGAGAACGGTTTTGTTAGAGAATTCATGTTAAGACCTGCATCTCTTCCCCTCTACCACGCATTTTCCTTGGGTATTGTGGGGAATGTTTTCACAGATTTTCCATTTGCCCTTGACAGTTTCGGTGCCTATTTTGCAGATGCCGATTCCCATGGGAGGTGGTCTTGATGTGGATGCTTCGCGGATTGAAAAAGGGCGTTTTGACCACAGGGTTTCCCCATGGGGATTTTGACGCTCCCAAATCCATCAGACCTGTGGATACAGGTAAGTGTCCCTTCCGTATGAATGAGTTTTCCTGTCTTGAGTGTGGTCTGTGCGATATGGCGGAAAATGATGAGAAAATTGAAGTTTTTTCTGAGATCGCTCTGAAAAGGTCCCTTCATTTATTCGTTATGGATGTTGGCTCATGTTCCGCCTGCAATCGGGAGGTATCCCTCCTCACTTCCCCCCATTACGATATTCACCGTCTTGGATTCTTCTTCACACCAACTCCAAAGCATGCCGACATAATGCTCGTTCTTGGAACACCCACGGAAAGAATGGTACCCGTGCTCAAAGAGGCCTACGAACTCATGCCGGAACCGAAAATAGTGGTATCCGTTGGTGCATGCGCAAATGGGGCCCTTGGTAAGAAGGTTGAGGATATAGTGCCTGTGGGTGCAAGATTATCGGGCTGTCCGCCCCAGCCCATTGAAATTTTAAAGGTGCTTCTGGGTGTTGCTGGGAGGTGGAAAAAATGAACTCTTTAATTCTCGTGCTCCTTTATCTTCTGGCAGGGGTTATTGGCATCAGATTTAGGAGATTATCCTATGGAATGGTTGCAGCTTTATCCGCCTTTACCCTTTTCCTCCTCTATTGCGGCATGGATGTTGGAGCAATCCAGTTTTACTTCATCCTACTATCGTCCCTTGCATGGCTCACAATATCCCTCTTCTCCCTAAAATACGAGATTGAGGATGGATTGCTGGCATCCACCTTCGCATTCACAACGGGCATGATGCTTCTCATCCTACTTGCCAGAGATGCCATAACTTTTCTTATTGGATGGGAGGGTATGACCGTTGCATCTTTCCTCTCGCTTTACTCCCACAAAAACTCTCGCAGGGCTGCTTATATGTTCATTGCCTTTGGAGAATTGAGTTTTATCTTCCTACTATCCTCCTTTGCCATTGCCTCCTCCCAGGCGGGAAGTGTGGTGTTTGAAACGTGGGGCTCAAATACATGGGATGCCGTGTATTTTCTGATGGCCCTTGGATTCATCATAAAGATGGCTGCAGTACCTGCACATATCTGGCTTCCGGAGGCCCATTCAAGGGCCCCGGCAAATATGTCTGCCCAGTTGAGTGCTGTGATGACCCTTATGGGTCTGTACGGGCTTATCAGGTTTTTGAGTGTTTCAATTCCAGATTTCTGGATCGGAGCGGTTCTCCTGATTCTAGGGGGGTTAAGTGCCCTCATCGGGGTGTTCTACGCTGCAATATGTGATCATGTGAAGAAACTGCCCGCTTACAGCACGGTGGAAAATGATGGCGTTCTCATAGCTCTTGTTGGTTCCTTCATAATAACTTTCCAGGGAGGTCAGCATCTGGTTGCTGCGTTCATGCTTCTAAGTGCGCTGTTCTTTGCATTTGCGCATACAATAGCAAAATCCCTTCTCTTCCTGGTGGCAGGAAAACTGGAGAGGAGTGGTGGTGAGTTTCTTGGAGGAAGGTACAAATTAACGCCCATGGGAGCAATTGCCGGGTATCTGGCTGCAATATCCCTGGCTGGAGTTCCTCCGCTTCCCGGATTTATCGCAGAGTGGAGCGCCATAGAATCCATGTTTCAATCCTTCTATTTTTCTGATCTATGGCTCAGGGTGCTCACCGTATCTGTTGGTGCTCTAATAGCCCTGACCGCTGGAATAAGCACCATTGCAATGAGCAAGTTCATAGTGCATGGGGTTGAGAGGAGGCAGCGGATCAGGTGGGAACCCTCTGATATTGGTTTTGCTCTTGGCTCTTTCACTCTTCTTCTGATAGGCTTTCTCCCACAGGTTGTTTTTAAAGCTGCATCTCCTGCAATAGAGCTCATAGCTGATGTACCTGTGGATAGGTTTCTGGGGGGATTGTTTGGAATTCCCAAGGGCTATCTCATAGTGTCCGGTAAGGGATTTGGCGTGCTTTCTCCAACTTTTCTCTTCCTGTTCATTGTGATAGTATTTCTCTCAGTTTACATTCTTATGCGAATTCCAATGAGGAGGTCCCGCGTTGTGGCACCCTGGAGCGGTGGACTGAAAAATGAGGAGTATCCTACCAGGGGGCATTCTTCAATACTGCTGCTCACCCAAAAATGGCTCTTCAGAACTGACAGAAGGATGAATTATGGAGATGTGTTTGTAATCGCTTACCAGTTTTTGGCAAATATTACCATTGCCGCATCGCAGAGGTTTCAGCGTGCCCTGATGCCTGGAAACGATAGAAGATACGTGCTTTACATACTTCTTGCCCTTCTCTTCTATATCATTCTCACAGTTATATGAGCCTCTCTTGCTCACCTCTTTTTCAGATGCTCAATCCCTTTTTTCAGGCATTCGAGGGAGAAGGAGAAGGGTTTTCTTCTCTTCAAAAATTCGCAGTACTCCTCACCAAATTCCCCGATGGTCTCCCGCTCTTCAATTGCGAGTATGAAGTACAGGGCGAAGAATGAAATCCATCCCGCATACAGAATTGCAAGGATTTTGGTCGTGAGGAGTGAAATGCCTATACCGAAGAATATTGAGCCGAACTGGGCAGGGTGTCGCATGCAGGAGTAAATACCCACGGTAACCAGTTTATCTGGCTTTTTTATGCCCTTTCTTATTTCAAAATGGCCATATTTTTTCAGGGTGCGTCCAGCTATGGCGTTGAGAAGCAGGCCGTAGAGTATGAGCACGATGCCCAGCCCAATTAAAGGATATCTGAATGGCCCGAGGTTGAGGAGGGAAGGAGAGAAATAACCTACGGCGATTATACTCACCCACGATGAGAACCAGAATCCGAATTTCCAGGCGAATCCCATGGTGATAAGTATGGCGCAAATAGGTAAATATTTTTCCGATAAATTCTTAAATCACGAAGATATAGATGCAAATATGGAATACAGGCTCATAGCCGAGACCTACGAGAAGGTGGAAGGCACAACAAAACGTCTCGAGATGACTGATTATCTTGTTCAGCTTTTCCAATCCACACCCCCCGAGATAATTGATAAGGTCATATATCTGACCCAGGGAAAGCTCTATGCCGATTATCTGGGCGTGGAGCTGGGACTTGCGGAAAAACTTGCGATAAAGGCCATATCCAAGTCCACAGGAATAAGGGAAGATGCCCTGAAGGATATGCTTCGAAGGTACGGGGATCTGGGCTCTGTGGCACAGGAAGCCATAAAGAAAAAAAGACAGACAACGCTCTTCTCCTTTGAAAAGGAGAAAAAACTCACCGTTGAGAAGGTCTATGAAAATTTTGAAAAAATAGCAAGGGCTGAGGGTGAGGGATCCCAGGATCGTAAGATCCAGCTTCTCGCCGAACTTCTGAACCTTGCGAGTCCCCTTGAAGCGAGGTACATAGTGCGCACCGTGGAGGGCAAGTTGAGACTGGGCATTGCTGACATGACCATTCTTGATGCCCTATCCATAGCCTTTGGCGGAAGTAAGGAACTGAGAAGTTTTGTTGAGAGGGCCTACAACATACATCCAGATCTTGGCTTTATCGCCAGAAAACTCGCTGAGGAGGGTATTGAAGGAGTTAAGAGCATAAAAATTCAACTGGGCATACCCATACGCGCGATGCTTGCAGAGCGCTTACCTTCCCTGGAGGAGATTCTTGCGAAGATGGGAGGCCGCGCCGCCTTTGAGTACAAATACGATGGTATGCGCATTCAGGGGCATGTGGGCGAGAGAGTATGGCTCTACTCCCGTAGGCTTGAGAACCTCACCTCGCAGTTTCCGGATGTTGTGGAAGCACTTAAGGAAGCCTTCAAGGGCGAGGAGGGTATATTTGATGGAGAAGCCGTGCCGGTGGATATAAACACGGGTGAATTGCTTCCATTTCAGGTGGTATCCCACAGGCGTGGAAGGAAATACGGAATTGAGAAGGCCATGGAGGATTATCCCGTTGTGCTCTTTCTCTTTGACATACTCTACCTTGATGGCGAGGATCTCACCCAGAAACCGTATCCAGAGCGCAGAAAAATTCTTGAAACCGTGATTCAACCCACCGAGCGTGTTAAATTTGCCCATCGCATCGTATCCTCCGACATTTCTGAGATAAGGGATTTCTTCAACCACGCCATAGAGGACGGCTGTGAGGGGCTCGTGGCGAAGAATGTGGGGGAGGAAAGTATATACCGTGCAGGGGCCAGGGAGTTTCTCTGGATCAAGTACAAGAAGGATTACAAGGTTGAGATGGGGGATACCGTTGATCTTGTGGTGGTTGGTGCCTTCGCCGGTAAGGGCCGTAGAAAGGGCACATATGGTGCGTTGCTCATGGCTGCCTACAATCCAGAGAAGGACAGGTTTGAAACTGTATGCAAGTTGGGAAGTGGGTTCACAGATGAGCAACTTGCCTATCTTCCTAAGAAATTTGAGGAGTTGAAAATTGAAAAAAGACATCCCCGAGTTTGGAGTGAGATGGACGCAGATTACTGGTTCGTACCCAAGGTGGTGCTTGAGGTTATAGGTGCAGAGATAACTCTCAGTCCCACGCACACCTGTGCCAGGGATGTAATTGAGAAAGGAAGTGGTCTGGCCATAAGATTTCCGCGCTTCACGGGAAGATGGAGGGATGATAAGAGTCCGGAGGAGGCCACGACAACCAGGGAACTGGTGGAGATGTACAGAAATCAGATAAAGAGAATTGGGTAAATCATTTCATTTCCCTGTAGTGAAAGATTACCGTTGCTAGGATCGCCGAGATTATGAAGTATGCCACCATGATTGCGATACCCTCTGTAATTGTGGGGTTGAATATCGTAACTGTGAAATGGGGCCCTGCTTGGATTATCTGTTTTGTGGGATAATCTCCGATGTAATTACCCTGGAAAACTAGGGTCAGTATTGAGGCCCCGTAGGTTATCGAGTACCAGGGCTCATGGCCGGTTAGCATTGAGATTGTATCCACTATGCTGAACACGAAGAAATAGATGATTGCCACAAGAACTATGGCCACAGTGCCCGTTTTCAGCATGGATGAAAACAGGTAGGTGAGGGCCAGCAGGCTCAGTAGGAACAGGAATGAAAGGGCAAAAGAGTACCATACTGCCTGAGGAAGTTTTCCATAGTAGTAGTAAACATCTGCAATGAGTATTGTCCAGTAGGTTAGCATGACTATTGCAGATGCCATGAAGGATGCGATGTACTTTCCCCAGAGTATTGATTCCCGCCTTATGGGATTTGGAAGCAGAAAATAGCCGGTTTTTGATTGGTACTCCCCCGCAATGGCGTCTCCTCCGAAGAACAGGGCTGCTAAGATGATGAGA
The DNA here is from genome assembly GCF_056175085.1 of Candidatus Aciduliprofundum sp. HYA1. Taxonomy (NCBI): domain Archaea; kingdom Methanobacteriati; phylum Thermoplasmatota; genus Candidatus Aciduliprofundum; species Candidatus Aciduliprofundum sp. HYA1. The sequence goes on along the minus strand of NZ_CM149694.1, from coordinate 86,447 downwards.
TAGGTTATTGGAGAAACCCAGTTCTTTGTGAAGTCCTTTATCTCCATGTATTGTGGATTTATGTAAATCTGTACAACCACCAAATACACGATGGCTATTGCAAGGGTTATCAGGAATAGGGTCAGTAACCTTTTTGAGCGTATGTAATTTTTAAACTGATACCTTGTTATTGTGAGCATCTGAAGCAGGTCATTCATTTCTCTCCCCTCCTATCAATTTGAGATAGGCCTTCTCAAGCGCCAGTGTTTCGCTTCTGTAACTTATCACCTTATAACCCCTTGAAATCATCTCCTTGAGTATCTCGTACTGCTCAGTAGCATTGCCTGTGAAGTGTATCCTCAATTTTTGAGGGGTTATCACCATCACTGCCTTCACATTTCGTATATCTTCTATTTCCCGGGCGCTCTTAATCGGCTCCATCAACTCAACCACCACCGAGTTTGAGGAGAATTTTTCTGTCACCCTATCAATTGAGTCGTAGAGTCGCAAAGTTCCACGATTTATCATTGCCACCTCATCACAGACCTCCGTAACTTCTGGCAAGAGATGGGAGGACATGAGAATCAGTTTTCCCTCCTTTTTCAGTGATTTTATTATATTCCTTATTTCTGCCATCCCCTGGGGATCCATTCCTGTTGTGGGCTCGTCAAGTATGAGTATGGAAGGATTGGTGACAAGGGCTGCGGCCATGGCCAGACGCTGTTTCATTCCCTTTGAGAACTTGCCAACACGCTTGTTTCTCCACTGGTAGAGTTTGACCGTTTCAAGGGCATGCTTTATCTCTCCCCTGTCTGCACCGCGAATATCGCAGAGCATGGATAGAATCTCCATGGGTGTGAGATATGGGTAGAACCCCGGCGTTTCAATGAGTGTGCCCACGTCTTTCAGCGCTTTTTTCATATTTCTCTGCACGCTGTACCCGTTTATTATTGCCTCTCCTGACGTGGGACGCAGGAGATTGGTGAACAGTTTTAGCGTTGTTGTCTTGCCTGCACCGTTTGGACCGAGGTACCCGATGCATTTTCCACCCTCAACCCTCAGATTCAGATTTTTCAGGGCGTAGAAATTGCCGTATTTTTTCGTTAAATTTATGGCCTCAAGGTACATTGGTTTCACCCTTTCTCTTCTCTCTCAGTATGAGCCACACTCCCACAGATACGATTATTATTCCTGTGAGGCAGATACCCCCACTTCCAAGTACCTGCAGACCCAGGGACATCAGGGATCCCTGAGATTTCAGACCCAATGTTACCGCAATGGTCTTGTTTGATAGGTTCTCTATTTTAAGAGTGTATGCACCCCCAGAAAGATTCAAGTTTTTTACCGCATCGCTTGTTGTATTTCCCTGAACAATTATGCCTGTGGAGTTGTAAAAGGAGTAATGTATCATCCCACTTGTTTTTATTATAAGCGTGTAGTTACCTGCGGTTAGATTGTACTCACTGATTTTCTCTTCATGGGGCCCGATCTGCTTCACCTCCAGACCTATGTTTGCAGTTGTGAGCCCGTATATCCCTATGGCTGCGATTATCAGAATCGCGCCTATCACAACCAAACTCGTACCTTTTTTCATTCTTCCACCTCCTCAAACTCCTTCCTTGGAGCGGTGTATCCACATTTCGGGCATTTTATCACGCCGAGCCCAGGAAGCGTGTATCCGTAGCCAAAGCTCTTCCTATCCATTTTTGGCGCCTTGAACACGTAACCACATTTGGGGCATTTTAGCATTTTCATTTTATTTTCCTCCTTTTTGAATTTCCTCCACCTGTAAATTATGTAGCCCACGGGCGCAAATGCCAGGATAATGGCCAGTATGGTAACTAGATTTATCATGGCGCTGGAATGCCTCACATTTGTTATGTATATTCCGATGTAGACCACAATTAAGATCAGGAGAACGAGGTTCATTGCAAGGATTGAACTCTTGAATATTGTATCCCTGCCGATTTTCATCTTCCCGGAATGCACAATGAGAGGATACCTCTTGCCCAGGTATATTATGAGATAAACGAATGCAAGGTAAATAAGTGCAAAAATAATGTACCATATGAAGAAATCTTCCTTGCTCGCCCAGCCATTCGGTTTGCCCTTCAAATCAAAATGCACCGCTATGGTCTCAGGTAGGGAATTGTAGGTTACGAGCATTATGAAGAGCAGGATGAAAAAGAGAATGAGACCGAGGTGCTTCCACAGGGGTCCTGCTTCAAAGGGCTTAATTGGTTCGGTGGATTCTATCTCAGGTACATTCAATTCCTCAAGTTTATGGGCTGCGTATATCACGCCTGCGATGTCGATGAATATAAGGGGCACGATAAACGCAAAGAGATAATAGATGAAGTAGGAGAAACTCAGGAATGAGAACGGAGTGAGCGAGATGGCATGTATGAGGCTCAAGATTCCCACAAAGCGGTTGCTCTTCTCCCAGACCTTCCTGCTTGAAAATGTGTACCCTATTTTCAATCCAAAATAAGGATTTGGCCCGATTCTCGGTGCTATGAACAATTCCAAAAGTGCCAGAATTAAATACACCACATTTATGAACGTGACCACGGTATTCATTCTCTCTCACCTCCATAAAGTATGGTTTCTGCCTGCTCCCTCAATTTTTTATAATCCTTCATAAGTTCCTTGAGCAGTTTTTTGCCCTGTGGAGTCAGCCTGTAGTATTTGCGGGGAATTCCCAGGGATGGTTCTGTCCAGAAGGATTCTAAAATGCCCTTCTTGGAGAAGTATCTCAGTATGGGGTAAATTGTTGCATCCTTTATTTTTATCTTTCCTTCGCTTTTGTTTTCAATGTGCTTTACAATTTCGTACCCGTAACTCTCGCCCAAATCATCTATGGCTTTCAGGATGAGCAGGGCATAGAGCCCGGAGCGCATCTCCCTGTTTATCTTCTCCCTTGGGCTCTCCACGGGCATCACCATACCTAACGATGTTATGTATATAACGATGATATATCAATTTTTCGGTGTGAAATCAAAAGATTTTGCACGCAGGAAAGGAATTTTATACCTTGTTGCCATATGGAAATCATAGTTTCAGTGGTGGATAAAATGAGCAGGTATGATGCAAAGGCAATTCAGATTTTGGAGGACTCTCAGGCAGTTCGAAAGAGACCTGGGATGTACATAGGGAGCACCGATGAGAGGGGTCTGCACCACCTTATCTACGAGGTTGTGGACAACAGTATAGATGAGGCCCTTGCGGGATACTGCAGGAGGATAAGTGTGATTCTCCACAGGGATGGAAGTGTAAGCGTTGAGGATGATGGCCGAGGCATTCCCGTGGACATACATCCCGAGAAGGGGAAGAGTGCCCTTGAGATCGTTATGACAGTGCTTCATGCTGGTGCAAAATTTGATAAAAAAGCCTATCGTATCACAGGAGGATTGCATGGTGTGGGTATCCATGTGGTGAATTTCCTATCCGAGTGGTTGAAGGCGTATGTTAAAAGGGATGGGAAGGTGTACTTTCAATGGTATGTTAGGGGCAAGCCCCAGTGTGATGTGCATGTTGTGGGCGAGTTTGTGAACGGCGAGGTTAGGTGGATTGAAGAAGGGCATGAGGTGCACTTCAAGTATCCCCGTGGCACCTATGTGAGATTCAAGCCCGATGCTGAAATCTTTGAAACCACAGAGTTCAAGTACGGCATCGTGAAGAAAAAATTGAGAGATCTGGCATTTCTGAACAGGGGCGTGGAGATAGAACTTGAGGACGAGCGTACAGGAAAGCGTGATGTTTTTCATTACGATGGAGGAATCGCTGAATTCGTCAAATTCCTGAATGGGGGCTATAATCCCCTTCACAGGGAGGTTATATATGGCAGGGATGAGCAGGATGGCATAATAGTGGAATTCGCGTTGCAGTACAACGATAGCACATCGGAGAACCTCCTGGCCTTCGTAAACACCATAAATACCGTTGAGGGAGGAACCCATGTTTCTGGATTCAGAAGCGCCTTAACCAAGGCGATAAACGATTTTGCCAAGGGGAGAGGCATGCTCAAGGACATGAGCCTTCAAGGCGAAGATGTGCGAGAAGGGCTCACCGCCGTTATACACGTAAAGCATCCAAATCCCCAGTTTGAGGGGCAGACCAAGGCGAAACTGGGAAACAGCGAGGTCAAGGGCGTGGTGTTCTCCATAGTCAACAGGATTCTGAGCACCTACTTTGAGGAGCATCCCGATGTGGCCACGAACATAGTCACAAAGGCCATAGCAGCGGCCAGGGCGAGAATTGCAGCCAGGAAGGCAAGGGAACTTGCAAGGAGAAAGAGTTATCTTGAGTCTCTGGATCTTCCGGGTAAGTTGGCAGATTGCACGTCCGAGGATCCCGGAGAGGCGGAACTCTTCATAGTGGAGGGCGATTCCGCCGGAGGCTCAGCGAAGCAGGCCCGCGACAGGCACTTCCAGGCCATCCTGCCCCTGAGGGGGAAGATCCTCAACGTGGAGAAGGCGCGCATAGACAAGGTTTTCAAGAACAACGAGATAAGGGCCTTGATTTCGGCCATAGGCACTGGTGTGCGTGAGGATTTTGATTACTCAAAACTTAGGTACGGGAAGATAATAATAATGACTGATGCAGATGTGGACGGTGCCCACATACGCACCCTTCTTCTCACCTTCTTCTATCGCTACATGCCCGAACTCATAGAGAGAGGACACGTGTACATTGCCCAGGCGCCCCTTTACCGCATCCAGAGAGGAAAGGAAATACACTATGTGTACAGCGATGAGGAGAAGGAGGAGATGCTTAAAAAGTATCCAAATGCCTCCGTGCAGAGGTTCAAGGGTCTTGGAGAGATGAACCCCCAGCAGTTGTGGGAAACAACGATGGATCCCGAAAAGAGAAGGCTGATTCGCGTTACCATAGAGGATGCAGCCGAGGCAGACAGGCTGTTTTCCATTCTCATGGGCGAGGCCGTTGAGCCAAGGAGGGAGTTCATAATCGAGCATGCCAGGGAGGTAATGAACATTGATATATGAGGTGGTATGATGCGCATTCTTGAAGTTCCAATTGATGAGGAGATGAAGAACTCCTATATGGATTACGCCATGAGTGTCATAGTATCCCGTGCCATTCCCGATGTGCGCGATGGTCTGAAGCCCGTGCACCGTCGCATCCTCTACGGGATGTACGAACTGGGTTTGATGCACAACAAGCCCTACAAGAAGAGTGCAAGAATTGTGGGAGAGGTTATGGGTAAGTACCATCCCCACGGAGATCAGGCCATATACAATACATTGGCAAGAATGGCCCAGGATTTCTCAATGCGTTACGTGCTCGTGGATGGCCAGGGCAACTTCGGAAGCGTGGATGGGGATGCTCCCGCAGCCATGCGATACACGGAGGCGAGGTTATCAAGAATAGCGGAGGAGATGCTGAAGGACATTGATATGGACACCGTTGACTTCATGCCCAATTTTGACGGCTCTCTCAAGGAGCCCGTGGTTCTTCCTGCGAGAATTCCAAATCTCCTGATAAACGGTTCCTCGGGCATAGCCGTGGGAATGGCCACAAATATGCCACCCCACAATCTTCGCGAGGTGGTGGATGCCCTGGTGTATCTCATCGAGAATCCCGATGCGGATGTGGAAGAGTTGCTACATTATGTCAAGGGTCCCGACTTCCCAACGGGCGGGCAGGTCATAGGATATGGAGGTCTCGTGGATGCCTACACCAAGGGCAAGGGTAAGATAAGGATAAGGGCCAGGTACGAGATAGAGGGGGATAGAATCATAGTTCGCGAGATTCCCTACGAAGTCAACAAGAGCAATCTTCTCAAAAAGATAGCATCCTTGGTGCGGGAGGATAAGATACGGGGCATATCGGATTTGAAGGATGAAAGCGATAGGGATGGGATAAGGATAGTCATAAAGGTGAAGAGGGACACAAATCCAGAAATCGTGGTAAATCAGCTTCTGGAGCACACGGATCTTGAGGTCACCTACGGCATAATCAATCTCGTTCTCGTTAACGAAGTCCCCAGGGTGCTCAATTTAAAGGAACTCCTGCAGGAGTACCTGAAGCACAGGATGGAGGTGCTCGTTAGAAAATTGAATTACCAGTTGAAACGGGCGAGGGAGAGGAAGCACATAATAGAGGGTCTCGTCAGGGCCCTGGGAATGATAGATGAGGTCATAGCCACCATAAAGGCATCCAGAAACGTGAAGGAGGCCATGGGAAACCTTGTTTCCATGGGATTCTCGGATTTGCAGGCAAAGGCAATTCTTGAGATGAGATTGCAGAAACTCACGGGTATGGAGATAGAGGCGCTCAGAGAGGAAAACAGAAAACTTGAGGAGGATATAGCCCGGATGGAGGATCTCCTTGCCCATGAGGAAAAGAGGTACGGGGTCATAAGGGACGAACTTCTGGAGATAAAGAAGAACTACGGTGATGGGAGAAAAACCGAGATCTTAAGGGAGGCCATAGAGCGCAGAGATATAGAGGATTTGATACCCAACAAACCTGCCATAATCATATTGACGGAGAAGGGATACATCAGGAGAATGAGCCCTGAAGAGTACCGGCCCCAGGGACGTGGGGGCAAGGGGTTGCTCATAAATTACGGGGAGGGAGATCTGCCCAGGGACATAGTGAATGCCCATTTGCACGATTACCTCCTGTTCTTCACCAGAAATGGAAGGGTTTACTGGCTCAAGGCCTACAACGTCCCGGAGGGCTCCCGCAGAAGCAGGGGCAGGGCCATAATCAACGTGCTTCCAAAACTGGGGAGCGATGTTGTTAGGATGATTGCCGTTTCAGACTTCAAGGGTTACCTGTTTTTCGTAACCAAGAATGGAGTGGTGAAGCGCACTCCACTGGAGCACTTCTCTCATCCTAGGAGTTTGGGCATAAGGGCCATAACCTTTGATGAGGATGACGAACTTGTGGACGTCCTAGTAACCCATGGCACTGAGGATGTATTTCTATTCACAAAGTTTGGAATGGCCATAAGGTTCAGGGAGGATGATGTTCGATCCATGGGTAGAACGGCGAGAGGTGTAAGGGGCATAAGGCTCAGGGATGGAGATGAGGTCATATCTGCAGGCACAACCTTGAATGGACATTTCGTCCTTACGATTCTCAGCAGTGGCTATGGAAAGAGGACGAATGTGAGTGAGTATCGCCTGATAAAGCGCGGGGGCTACGGGGTGAAAAACATAAACACCAGGGGAGCGGTTGTGGTCAAGAGCATGCTCGTGGGAGATAAGGAGCAGATCCTACTTCTCACTAGGGAGGGCAAGAGCATAAGGATACCCGTGTCCCAGGTGTCCGTTCTCGGAAGGGCGGCCCGTGGGGTGAGGCTCATAAAACTGGAAAATGGAGATGAGGTAATAAACGCGGCTAAGATCTCCTAGGAGTTGTACGAGTAATCCCATAGGTAGTCCTCGTACTCCACTATTTTCTCCCATCTTTCCCTGCAGGGGCAGTTTAGACCCTCAAGATATTTCAAATCCTGATACAGGGAGAAGTTTTCTATGGCTTTAAGAACCTTCTCATCGCATCTTCCGCAGTTATGGGCACCACGCATCTTACCTCCGGCGGTTGGGTATGAAACAACATCCACCCCCAGATCTGAGGTTCTTTTCAGAACCTCCACAACGCTCCAGAGCCAGGGAGCACGGTACTCTCCCCTTCTCCAGAGGTATTCAACAAGTGTGTAATTTTGAATGTTCATGGGGTTCACCGACACGATTTCCGAATATCTTGATGCGAATTCAACAGAGTATATGGCCTCCTCGATGGCCTGCCTCTCCGTCATGAACGGGGGCTTAAGGAGCACATACGTTTTCACGGGCACTTTGTGATTTATGAGAATTTCGGCAGCGCGCACGTAATCCTCAACGGTGAATCCCTTGTTTATTCTCTTCTCAAGTGTTTCGTTGTTTGCACTCTCCAGCCCAAGGGCTACCATCACGTTTCCCCTTTCACCTATCTCCCCCACCTTCTCCCCCGTGACGTACTCAGGTCTGCTCTCCACTATGATCCTTTTTGCGGATGAGAAGGCATCGTAGAGAGCATTTTGCACATTCGGGGGGACTTCCCAATCGTCCAGAAATGAGCCGGAGGTGAACACCTTTACTAGCGGCTCGCCCTTGTACTTGTTTTTTGCCTCCTCCACCTGTCTGAGCAGGTCCTCCTCCCTCATTCTCGGATTCGTATCGTTGAAGTAGCCGCACATGGAGCATCCCGAGTGGTAAGCCCACCTGCATCCGCGGGTTCTAAGTATGATAACGAAGGAGTCCACCACCTGCCCACCCAATCGATCCCTCTCTGTCCAGGAGGCGATTAACCCACTCTTCTCCCTTCTTTTTGCCTTTTTCCTTATCTCCCTTATCTTTCTCTGCAAATCTTCCATCGAATGATTATTGGGAGAAGGCATAAAAACTTATTTACGGGAAGATTATCCACACCCATGGAAATTCTGCTTATGTCCTGGAATGTGAATGGAATTCGTGCTGCAGTGCGCAATGGCTTTCTGAAATTTCTTGAGGAGTACAACCCCGATATTCTTGCCCTTCAGGAGATAAAGGCCAGGGAAGATGACATTCCAATGGAGGTACGCTATTATGAGGGATACCACAAATTTTTCAATCCTGCAAGGAGGAAGGGCTATGCGGGAACCGCTCTGTTCACGAAGATCGAGCCTGAAAGTGTGAGTTTTGGAATTGGGGACGAGAGATTTGACTCTGAAGGTCGTGTGATCACTGCAGAGTATGAGAAGTTCTACCTTGTGAACGCGTATTTTCCAAATTCCCAGCATGGCCTCACCCGCCTGGATTTCAAGATAGAATTTGACAGGAAGATCCACGCCTATCTCAACGAACTGCGGAAAAGCAAGCCCGTGGTGCTCTGTGGAGATTTCAACGTTGCCCACAAAGAGATTGATCTGGCAAATCCAAAGCAGAATGAGAAGAATGCTGGATTCACCCCCGAGGAGCGCGCGTGGATGGACGAGTTTTTAAATGATGGTTACGTGGATACCTTCAGAATGTTCACCAAGGAAGGAGGGCACTACACCTGGTGGACCTACAGGTTCAACGCCCGCGCCCGCAACATAGGATGGCGTGTGGATTACTTTGTGGTGAGCAAAGATCTGGCCCCCCATGTGAAGAAATCCTGGATATTGAGCGATGTTTACGGCTCGGACCACGCGCCCATAGCGATGATTCTGGAAATTTAGAGTTTATCGTAATAGGGAGAGTTCAGAACCTTGGCGTTCAGTTCAGAATCGCTCAAATCGCAGACCTCGTCCAGGACCTTCTCTATTTTCTCCCGCACGTCATCTGGAATGTTTATTGGCACATCCTCCTTCAGCACGAGGTACCCGTATGGCTGTGCCTTCACCTTCTCCACGGGAAGTTCCTCTATGAGTTTTGGCAACTTTTCGCTGTATATGCCATATTGGCTCTTCTGGTAATCCAGGGTGGTCAATTTTTTACCCCTTTCCTTAAGGTACTCTATGTCCAGAAGCGCGATTATGCGACTCAGGTGAAAGGGATGCAGTCCGCCGCACTCCTTTAGGAGGTACACGATTATATCCTTTTCAATCATTGAGCCACCCCCTAACCTTTTCGGCGATGCGCATTATCTCCTTACTTGCGGGTGAGTCTGGCATGAACTCAACAAGAGGTTTCATGGCGCTTAAGGATTTCGGGATGCTTGAATCGTAGGGTATGCGTCCCAGGATTGGCACGTTATTTTCCTCAGCAAATTTCTCAAGTCCATTGAACCCGGGATTTATACCGTCCTTGTTGATAACAAGGTAGGACTCTATGCGGAAGTGCTGGGTCAGCCAGAAAACGCGCTTCAAATCGCTCAAACTTGATGGGGTGGGCTCGGCTATGAGTATCGCCTTGTTGGCCCCGCTCAGGGACGCTATGACCTGGCAGCCTATTCCGGCGGCTGAATCCACGATTATATGCTCTGCCCTTCCCTCCTTGACCCACTCCTTGGCAATGTTCTTCTCCTCCGTGACGAGTTTTCCGCTGTTGGGCTTGCCCACATCAAGTTCCGCGGATACTAGAGGGCCGTAGGGCGTGTTTGCAGTCCTGATCCACCCCGAGACGGCATCACTTATTATTATGGCATCCTCCACCGGGCACACGGCTTTGCACGCAGCGCATCCCTCGCACAGGTACTCCTTTATCCTGTGCATTCCATCCTGAACGTATATGGCCTCGTATATGCATACGTTGTCGCAGAGGCCGCAGTTTATGCACTTATCCGTTATCCTAGCTGTCTTGGCAGATATGACCTCCCTTTCCTCATCCCATTTGTCCACATGAAGCACGATGTTGAGATTGGGGGCCTCGGCATCTGCATCCACAGATGCTATTCTGAAATCCCTGCTGAGCAACGAGATCAGCGATCCCGTTAGGGTGCTCTTTCCCACGCCCCCCTTTCCACTTGCTATCACGATTTCCATTCAGAGCACCTCCTCAACACGTTTCGCGATATTTTCAAAGATCCTGGCAGCCTCGCTTTGGGGGTACTTTTCCACCACGGGCACCCCTGAAACGTAACTCTTTACGATCTCCTCCAGCATGGGTATCTCGGCTATTATCTCCGCATCGTACTTTTTGAGCAAATCATCATGGCTCACATCTCCCATATCGCTGCGATTCACAACGACCCACGCCTTCAATTCCAATTTTTTGAGAAGTTTGAGAATCATTTCCAGATCGTGCTTGCCCAGGGGGGTTGGTTCCGTGACAGTTATAACGATATCAGAATCCTCAATCGCCGCAGCCACGTGGTTCCCAGTGCCCGGCATTGTGTCGAATATGTAAATGTCCGCGGGAATGTTCATTGCCCTCTGGCGCACGGCGAGCACCGTTGGATAGGATCTCTCCTCTCCCTCCTCCAGCATACCCGTCAGGAGCTCAAGACTCTCTCCTATTTTCGTGTGGTATGTGTAGCCAACGAGGCGCTCATCATCAAGAATTGCACCCTCCTCCGGGCACATCAACTGGCATGTGCGGCATCCGGAGCAAAGGGAAGGCATGAGAAATGGATACCCTTCCTTGAACTGCAATAGCGCATTCTCTGCGCAGTTTTCCACGCATATTCCGCATTTTGTGCATTTTGAGTAGTCAAATTTTGGCTTGAAAAGATGTACCTTCTCCTCGTTCTCAAGTTTTGCGGATAGGAGTATGTAATCGTTGGGACACTCCACATCGGCATCCACAAAGACCACATGGTGTCTTCTGGAGAGCAGAAGGGCCAGGTTGGTGGCCACGGTGCTCTTGCCCGTGCCTCCCTTACCGCCTGTGACGGTGAGTTTCATACCTCTCACCAGCCGCCTCTACCGTATCCTCCTCCCATTCCTCTTCCTCTGCCCATGCCGCGACCACGACCCATACCACGGCCTCGACCCATTCCACCTCCCGGGCCCATCCCAGGTCCGCCCATTACCTGGGCCGGAGGTAACTGCCCTGAAAGGTAGAGTTTTATTGCCTCTCCTATGGGTATTGGATTTGATGTGCGCATATCCACACCGCCCATGGACAGCACTTGGGCAGAGTTTGGTCCTATGGCACCTGCTATTATGACCTTGCACCCCTCATTGACCACAGTTTGACCTGCAAGCATTCCCGCTCCACTTGCCGCAGACGCCCCTGGGTTTGGAATGGCATAAACGTTCTTTATTTCATTCCCCTCAACCTCAACCACCGTGAAGGTGGGGCATCTTCCGAACTGCATGCTCACCACATCTTCGAGCCCGCCTCTTGATTCTGATGCAACACATATCTTCATTTCGGCTCACCGAAAGGGAGATATGGGGGAAGTTTATAAACCTTATTGGATATTTTTGTGCAATTCCGAAAAATTTTAAATAGTGAGCACCTTTTCACCCTTCATATGAGGAAGTTGATATCAATTGCAGTGTTGTTCTTGCTGCTTGCTTCAATGGGTGCTGCCCTTGGAGCGGGTCCTGCCAAGACGGGAAACGAAAAAACTCCGTTTCCTACGATAACTATCATATTCTCCGACGGCAAAGTTGCCGATATCACTGGAAAGATGTGGAGCACATCCATCCTTCCCTATCTTGAGGGTAGAATAAACGGATATAATTGGGAACAGCATCCCGATAGGTCCAAGTACATATTTTTTGACAAATCTCTGAAGGGGTTGAACCCCTATGGACTTGATTTTGTGAAGGCAATGGAAACAGCCACCTACGAGGAGTTCAAAAATAACATCTTTGAGGTTGTGAATATGGCCATGAACAAAACTGCGAACATGGATTCTGATCATGATGGCTACTCAAATATTGTGGAATTGGAGAAGGGTACATTCCCCGGATTTGCAGATAGTCATCCCGGGGCAAATGAAAAGGATTTCTGGACAGAGTACGGAGGGTACATAGTAATAACTGTTCTCATAATCTCAGTGTTTGTCCTTTACTTTGTATTCAACAAATTGAGCGAAAAGGAAAAACTCTAAAAATAAATCCACCTTTTTTCAATTCTTTTGAAGTTTATTATTGTTATTGCCACCATTACCCCGGCGGTTATGAAAACAGCGATTGTTGAGTAAAGGGTTTTTTCAAAGGTTGCAATTACCAGAATCATTCCCGGTACTATGCTGTACGCACTGAATCTTATGACTATGCCCGGGTTGAACAGCAAACTCGTAATCTTTGGGCCGGCAATGTACGCTGTTATGGATAGAAGATAGAGGCTGTTTAGGTAGAACAGTCCAAGGCTCCAGGGTAGGAGGGCCATGGAATTTATGTTAAACGCAATTATGATCGGGATGGATATGAGCGTGATTAGAAGCAGGTACACCTTTATGTGAGTTTTAACGATGGCCGATGCTCTAATTGGAAGAGTGGCGTAGTATTCAAAATCTTCCAGTATGGTGAGCCAGCTGTAGATAACAGCCGAGAATATTGAGAGCATTACGGACATGCTCATGGGATTGTAAACTTCCCTGCCCATGCTCATATTTATTATCCTCACGAAAATGAGTAGAAGAAGCATTGGGAAAAAGTATGTGAACAGGGATTTAACCACAATGCCTCCACGGATCACATCCTCAATTTCCTTGGCTACCAGAATGTTTTTGAATACCCTGTGAAATCTCTGAAGGGCTAGGGTCTTAGTTCTTCTCGTATCCTTAATTTCCGTGGGTGTGAGGGCATAGGCCATTGTGCCCAGTATGAGGAAGATGATCATGGACGCAAAAAGCCCGTAAACCTGCTTTGTGATCTGAAATATTGCGGGAGGGAAGGGAATTATTTGAAGCATGGCGAGAATGATGTATGCAAGTATGAAACCCATTGCGCCGTAATAGATTTTTCTGCTTCTGTGCCAGATTGCAAATGTGAGGTATCCCGTGGAATATCCGAGAAGCATTGAGAGCAGGGTGGATATTGTGAATATGGTTATCCTTGCTATCCCAAGTTTTGAGAAGGGGGTTGAGATGAGGAGCCCAACATACGTGGGTAGAAGAAATAGCACCGTGTAGTAGATTATATCCCTCAAAAAAATATAAAGGTAGTTTTTCCTGGGTGAGAGGGGTAGGTGGGCGCACACGCTGCTCAGGGATGCTTTTTCCTGCCCCCTGCCCAGAAATTCAAAGGAACTAACACCTAACCCGTAGATGAACGTGCTCAGCATGGTTAGGAGTATGAATCTCCGGTAGGGAAATATGGCGAAAACATCGCCCATAAATGAAGCACCAATTGCGACAAAAAATACTATGTAGATTGGAAATACAAGCAGTGAGTATTTTTTCGCTATTGAGGCGTGCCTGCGATACTCTTCAATTAGATAGAATCGGAGCATTTTCAAATTCCCTCAGGAAGATATCCTCAACATCCTCTCCTCTTTCAAGAATCTTGATTATCTTTCCATCCTTTATTATGCCTATCCTATCGCACATCTTCTCTGCAACCTCGATTATGTGGGTGGCCATAAACACGGTGTTTCCCTTCTTTGAATAATCCACGATGAGTTCCCTAATCTTTCTCTGATATATGGGGTCTAGGTTGATGAATGGCTCGTCCAGGAATAGTATCTTCGGTCTATGCATGAAGGCCGCTGCTATCATCAGTCTCTGCTTTGTTCCCTTTGAAAGATCCCTGCATACAACCTTCCTGTAGCTTTCCAGTTCGAATTTTTTAAGGGTTGAATTCACCACCGATCTCTCCATATTTCTGAGATTTGAGATGAAGTATAGGTACTCTTCCACGGTTAGATAATTTGGTACACTCTCATTTTCCGGAACAATGCCTGAGATCTCCCTTACCCTTATGGGGTCTTTTATGGGATCTACGTTTGCAACTCTCACGTACCCCTTTCCCTTTGTCTGCCCTGTGAGGATCCTTATAAGGGTTGTTTTGCCAGCCCCATTCGGTCCTAAGAGTCCGAAGATCTCTCCATCTTTAATGTTCAAGTTCAAGCCCTTAAGCACATGCTTCTTACCGTACCACTTGTGCAGATTTTTCACGACGATCATAGTGGAACCCTTCTTCCAGATTCATCCCTTTTGTACTTTCCGAGATCGGACATAGAAAGCAAAATATCCCTTGAGAATACGGGACCATCAACACATACCCTGTATCCGTTCACGCTGCAGGAATCGCATATGCCTATCCCACATTTCATAAGTCTTTCCAGGGAGGCCTGAATATCCACCCTGTATTTTTTTGCCAGTTCGATCATTCCGACCATCATCTGCTCCGGGCCGCATGTGTAGATGATATCGTAATCTTCCTTCTGCAGCAGTTTTTCCGCCAGTTCCGTGGCAAATCCCCGGTAGCCCGCACTGCCATCATCTGTGGCCAGGTGCACATTCGCCTTTTTGAACCTATCAACGAAGAGCAACTCATTTTTTGTTCTCGCAGCTATGACCACATCCGGATTTTCAAGTTCTTCAATGAGAGGGGCCAGTGTTGCCATTCCCGAGCCGCCACCAACCACAAGTGCTCTACCTCCTTCAATTTCAAACCCATGTCCGTAGGGGCCTCTGAGCCAGAGTTTATCCCCTTCTTTTAAAGAGTGCATTGCAGTGGTCCCTGCACCAACTCTCTTCACGGTGAATCCCTTTATTTTGCCAGTGTAGGATATGCTCATGGGAAACTCGTCCACTCCTGGAAGCCATAGCATGTAGAATTGCCCTGGTTTTGGATCTGAATCATTCCTCAGAAAGAATGTTTTTATGGTTGGCGTTTCATCCACTATATTTTCAATTTTTGCCACCCTGTACATCTACCTCACCTGGGCCAAGCCAACAAGTTCTTCGATCCTCTCATATCCATTTTTTCTCATCCAGTCCTCAATTTCCCGTGCCACACTCTTGAAAACTTCAATCCCCCTGTAGTATATGGCGGTGCCTATTTCCACGGCGGAGGCTCCGGCCATTATGTATTCCAGAGCGTCTCTACCTGTGGTTATGCCTCCCACACCCACAATGGGCCTTTCAACCTCTGCCGCCACCTCGTAAACTGCACGCACTCCTATTGGCTTTATTGCAGGCCCGGATAAACCGCCAAATATATTTTTGAGTACGGGCATCCTTGCATCAACATCAATGGCCATTGCCTTTACGGTGTTTATGAGCACCAGGGCATCGGCATCCTCTGCAGCCTTTGCTATTTTCACTATGGATTCTGTGTTGGGGGTCAATTTTACCCACACGGGAATTTTAAGATTTTTTTTCAGTTCTACTATTATTTCGCCTACGAGTTCCAGATCAGTGCCAACCTCCATACCGTACCCCTTTGCATGGGGACAGGATAAATTCAGTTCCAGAGCATCAGCACCGTATTCCTGCATCTTCCTTCCAAGGTAAACAAAATCTTCAACGGTGGCCCCAAATACACTTCCAATGATGGGCACGCCACCCTTCTTTGCCCTGGCAATCTCATCTCTGAAATTTTCTATGCCGGGGTTTGGAAGGCCCATGGCGTTCAGGAGTCCGTATGGAAGTTCGTAAACCACGGGATTAACATATCCCTTTCTTGGCTCTCTTCCCACCGATTTTGTCACAATACCTCCCGCTCCAATTTTTGCAATACGCAGCATAGTTTCTCCGCTTTCATCAAGTATTCCAGATGCGAGGATCAATGGATTTTTAAATCTCAGTGCTCCCACGCTAGTTTCAAGCATATGGGAGATTAAGGGTTAATTTATATTAAATCATTTCGAGGATTCAATTTTATCTGCCAGAATTTCAATGGCCTTTTCTGCGATCTGTGTTTTTATCTCAATCCTGTCCCCCTTGAAGATGAACCTTTCAACCCACACCTCATCTCCTATCTTAAAGCCCATGTGCACAAGCCCCACAGGTTTTTCCTCTGTACCTCCCGAGGGTCCTGCAATACCGGTGGTGGATATGCCCACATCCGCTCCAAATATTTCCGTTACGCCTTTCACCATTTCCTCAGCACACTCTTTGCTCACGGCCCCGTATTTTTCTATGGTCTCTTTTTTCACCTTCAGAATTTTGATTTTCACCTCATTGCTGTAGGCCACAACTCCACCCACGAAGTAATTTGAAGATCCGGGTACATCAGTGATCTTGCTGGCAAGTAGTCCTCCCGTGCAGGATTCTGAGGTTGCAAGTTTGAGTCCTCTTTCTTTCAATACTTTACCAAGGTTTGCTGCATTCATTCCTCATCACTCTTTGCCAGTTCGCGCAATCTCCCAACTCCGTCTATTTCCTTTATTGTTTCTGCCACCGATTTTGGTACGAGGTGCTCCCAAGGCTCTCCGTGGATTATTCTCCTTCTGATCTCCCTGGCGGAGTATCTTTTTCTGTCGTAAAAAGGAGGGGCCTCTATCTTGTATCCTCTCTCTTCAAATAATCTCTTTATAAGCGGGTTGTTTGCAAATACCACATCAAAGGGGGGAGCGATACTCTCTACGTGGGCCACCCATATGGAGTTGCGATGGAGATCCTCAATGGGAACAAGGTAGTAGTTGTGTATTCCTTCAGACTCTAGGCTTCTGGAGATCATAAGGTGTCTCTCTCCAGCGGTGAAGGGATTTTCGAGGGTGTGAGAGTACTGGGCACTGCCTATGCCCACAATAACATCCGTGTACTTTGTGATTATGTATTTTATAACCTCAAGATGTCCCAGATGAAAGGGCTGAAATCTCCCGATTATTAGCGCGCGCATGATTTGCTAATTTCCTTATTTGAGATAAATATTTTGGAAAACTGGAAATGGGGCCGACCGGATTTGAACCGGCGACCTCCCGGTCTCTGCAAGCCCCATTTACGGGTAAAGCCGCTTTTTTAAAGGGGCTTTTATCAGCCGGGTGCTCCAACCATGCTAAGCTACGGCCCCGTGCGGGTGTGTATTATTTTTCCCTATTTAAAACTTTTTTGCCTAAATGGATGCTCCGAAGAATACATTGATTACGTAGCCGAACATGTAGGACAGGGCGGCCGCCCCCAGGCCAAGTGCCACCATTTCGGCAACCTTCTTTTTCACGGATATTCCTGACATTACGGAGATGATTGTGGACACAATGCCCAATGCAATTGCGGCGAATATTATGGAGAACGGAAGTGCTATGAGAGAGTTTGGCGCTAGGAAATACGGCACAACAGGAAAGAACACTCCGGTTATGTAGGCAAATCCCGTGTAAAGAGCCGCCCTTCTCTCGTTGGAATCCTCCTCAGGTATGATGTTTTCGGGGTTTCCGTTCTCTACGATGTAATCTGCTGCCTCATCAGATACGCTTCCTGAGAGCCCCATATCCTCAAGTCTCTCCCTTATCTCCTCCCTTGCGCGGTCCTTTGAGAGGGCAAAAACTATGCTCAGTCGTTTCCTTATCCCCTCATTTACCTGCCTCTGGGAACGCACCGATACGTATGTACCAATGGCCATGGATAGAGCACCGGCCACTCCGACTATCAGGCCACTCAATCCAACGAGAAAGGGGTTGTTTACATAAACGGCAGATAATCCTGTTACGGCACCTAAAAGTTCCACCAGTCCGTCGTTCATTCCCAGAACGAGGTCCCTTATGTTCTCCGCATGCAGAACTTTTTTCTCCTTGTCAAATATTTTTTCGTGCTCTATCTCATCAAGAATGATGTTTCCAAGTTCTCTGCGCTCTTCATCGCTCAATTTTTCATTTTTGTAAAAATCGTAATATGTTGTAATGGTTGCAGATTCGGTTGCCTCAAAGAGGGATACGAGGTATACTGAGCCGAGCAGATACCTTGCTATTCTCATCGTAGCTCTTTTCCAGGCACCTATTTTAATCCTCGGCACCTTCCCTCCCCTGCACTCTACGAATTTTTTCCAGAACTCCGCATGCCTTTTTTCTATGTTTGATAGCCCGTGAAGTTTTTTTCTTATATCCGCCCTCTTTTCAATTCTGCTGAGATATTCATAGATCTGGGAATCTTTCATCTCGCTGGCGTAGAACCTCCTTGCGAGATCTAGGCTTTTCATCTTTTCTGGCATATATCTGAGCCTATTTAAATTTTTAATTTTGATTGAAGCGTAATTTTTATAATATTCAAGGCGATTACAAGGCAGGTGAAACTGATGGTTGAGAAATTTAGGTGCCAGCTGGTTTCTTGGAAGGACATTGAGAGATGGTCAAAGGACATAGTTAAAAGGGTTCTAAAGAGCGGTTATACCCCAGAAATTGTGATAGGACTTGCCCGTGGTGGCCTTGTGCCTGCAAGGTTAATTGCAGATTATCTTAACATAAAGGAACTCTACGCTGTGAAAACCGAGCATTGGGGATTGACCGCCACCCCCGATGGCAAGGCCCGACTTGCCCAGGGCTTGCAGATAAGTATTGAGGGCAAGAAGGTACTCGTGGTGGACGATATAACAGACACCGGGCAGAGTTTGAAACTCGCGGTGGATCATATTGCGACCCACAATCCGGGGGAAATAAGAAGTGCGACGCTCTTGCATATAACCCATTCAAAGTACGTTCCTGATTACTACTCTGAGGAGGTGCCAGAGGACAGGTGGACGTGGTTCATCTTCCCATGGAACGTTTATGAGGATATGAGAAACCTTATTCCCAAGACCCTGTATGAGCCAAAGAGTGTTGATGGTGTGAAAGAAGCCCTGAAGGAGCAGTTTCAAATTAACGTGAAGAAGAGCGTTATTCGGGAAGTGCTCAGGGATTTGAAAAAGAGAGGAGTTGTTGAGAGAAACGGTGGATACTGGGAGTTGGTAAAATGAAACTCCTAAAGGAATCTTTGAGAAATGCCCCCGTCATAATGAAGGGAAATTATCCATATTTCATTCATCCACTGACAGATGGAATTCCTGAGATAGATCCTGCAGTCCTCAAGGATGCTGTGAATGAGATAATAAAGGTTATAGACATTGATAATTTTGATAAAATAGTGGCTGTGGAGGCAATGGGGCTGCCCATAGGCGTGGCCCTGAGTATGGAGCTCACAAAGCCAATGACCGTCATAAGAAAGCGCCCCTACGGCCTGCCGGGAGAGGTTGAGGTGGAGCAGCATACTGGCTATTCCAGGGGAAAATTGTACATAAATTCCATAACCTCTGAGGATAGGGTACTCCTTGTGGATGATGTTCTCAGTACTGGGGGTACGATAACTGCCGTTGTTAGCGGGATAAGGAGAATTGGTGCTGAGATAAGTGATATAGTGGTCGTGGTCAACAAGAACAAGGATCTGGAAACATTGGAGAGGAAAATAGGGTATAAAATAAAAACCATAGTGAACATAGAAATAGTGGATGGAAGGGTGAAGGTTCTGGATTAGAGCGTTTTTTCCAAAATCTCATCTATTTCTTTTTGGAACATCCTGTATAGGTTGGCCACAAACTCCCTTTTCATTTCTGGAGGTAATGATACCACCCCTAGTTCTCCAAGCGCCTTTGTCAAAAGTGCAGTTGCCTCCAGTTCCTTTATTTTTGCATTCAGGTACATCATCATTGCCTCATGTATTTCCTCTTTTACCTTTGGATTCTCATCCATTCTCTCTTTTATGTACTCCTTAACCTGATCCTTCATGATATCTCTCATGACCTCTATGACCATGTCCTCCGAGGGCATGATCTTCTCGCTCTCCTTCAAAATCTCCTCAACATTTTTAACCATGATTCCATATATGAAATCATTTGATAAGTAGATTTCTGCAGGGGGAAGTAAAATTTAAATACTTCCAAGTTCATTAATCCAAAAATATATTTGGTGGTTTAAATGGTGCAGGGAACGTCCATAAAAATGGTGCTGGAGTACATTTCCAAGAAGAAGGGGATTGAAGGTCTAAACGCTTTGAGGGATAGGGTCAATAAAGATAGGGTAATTTTTATGAAAGAATCCGATATCAAGGCGGGGGAAAACTATCCTGGATTCTATCTTGCGAGAATTTTGGATGCAGCGGTTGAGATTCTTGAAGAGAATGAAGTTGAGGATATGGGGAAGTACTTTGGAGAGCATATGAATGTCAGTTTCAAGGGCCTACTAGGCAGGTATCCTCCAAAGAAGACCATGCAAACAATGGTTCTAGCCATAAGGAAGTATTTGCCCATATTTCATGTTGGTTTTAAAACCATAACTTCCAAGTCCTACTGGCTTCTGATATCGAAGATCAAGAAGAGTTACTATCCATTCATAGATGGAATGGTGAAGGCACTTTTTGAGAAGCACGGAGGTATAAGGGAGGTAAAGAAAGCCCTTGAGGAGAACAGGGTAGAATACACCTTGAAATTCTAAACCTTTTCAATACTTCTCTGAAAAAATCCTTATCACACTATTTTGTATTATTGTGGCTGAGAGGGTATCGTCAATCTTGTCGAAATCCACATTGTCTAGGGGAGATATTGCTATGATTTCATTTTTCTCTCCAAGTATCCAGTGCACCACGATATTCCTCTCGTTCCTTATTTCCAGATACCCCTCCGGATATGTGGGTGACCAGTGGTGCAGAAAATCTCCCTTGAATATCTCCCTGAAGTATCTTTCAAATTTTGTGGGGCCCATTGTGGTAACAACGTCTATCCATATCCACTCTGAATCGTACTCCTCCAAAGATCTTATGAACTTCTTCCTATCCTCCTGGGAAAACATCAGAGCACACCCTCAAATTCCTGCTGGAGTTCTATCATTACCTGATCAAGGACTTCTTCAAAGGATACTCCCCTGTACTCCCTCAGTCCTCCCAGAGGACTCTGTAGTTTTGCTATAAAAACGCCGTTTTCCTCCAAAAACTCTATGTTGCAGAGGATTTCCTCCATTCTATCACCTAAGCCCGCTATCGCGAGGTAATATAAAAAATTTCCCTCCAAGAAGTGAGTAAAGTTTAAATGTAAGATTAACATTGTACCGCCACTGGTAGGTGGTCGATAATGGCAGGTTTAGGTCCTTACTTGGTGAAAAGATTGATTCAAGCAGCGATTACAGTATTCGTGGTGACCAGTCTCATATGGGCTCTCTTTGAGGCCATGCCTGGCGACCCGACTGATCCGTTCTATGCAAATCCGAATCTAAAAGCGTCGGATGTTGCCAATATGGCTGTATCCTTTGGACTTGCAGATAAGTACATTGACACCCTTACAGCTCAAAATTTTAAATTGGTTCCGAACTCGGAAATTCCAAATTCTGATCCAAACAACACCTATTATTACACAATGCTGGTGTATAACCGGCATCCCAGGGCTGTGTCATTTACCCTGAATATGGAGTTAAAGGATACGGGGATTTATGTTGTTAGTTCTCCAACACAGATACACCTTAACCAGGTTTATTTGAAGACGTCCTCCACTGAAAGAGTTCCTGCAGAGTACAAGTACTACTGGCACTCTTATCAGAGCAATCTGGGTAGATCGATACAGACCGTTGGTGTTCTGCCCAAAAAATATGTGTACGTGCTATTTGAAGTGCCCGGTAAAAATGCACAACTTCCACAGAATCTGAAGGTTTTCAACCTGTATGTGGTGGATAAGCCCCTCTATGAAAGGTACGTGTTTTTCCTCAAGGATATGTTCACCTTTAACTTTGGAAAATCTATAATATACAATGAAAATGTTTCCACGATCCTGGCACAGAGGGTGCCCAGAACACTTCTCTGGTTCGGTCTTGGAACGCTGATAACCTACGGCATAGGCGTGCCTCTGGGAACATATATTGCCTGGAGAAGAGGTGGTGCGGCCGAAGGAGCGGTGGTGGGTGCCAGTCTCTTCTTCTACAACATGCCCTCCTTCTGGTTGGGCTTGATATTCCTGTGGATATTCTCCTACACACTGGGCTGGACCCCGATTGGCAAGTTTGCAAGTCAGGGCGATACGGGCCCCGGCTCTACCTGCGCTGTCCTAGGCATTTGCCCTGGAAACCCGTTTTACGTGGTGGTTGATTATGGATGGCATCTTATTCTGCCCCTCACTGTTATAGTGCTTCTGGGCATTGCGGGAGTTATTCTGCTGCAGAGAACCTCAATGCTTGAAACGATGGGAGAGGATTACATCCTTACAGCCAAGGCCAAGGGTCTGCCGGAGAAGGTTGTCAGAAATAAGCACGCCAGGAGGAATGCAGAGTTGCCCATAGTTACATCCTTCGTGCTATCTCTTGCCTATTCAATAGGCGGTGCCGTTATACTGGAGCAGATCTTCTCCTATTACGGTGTGGGTTACACCTATCTTCAGGCGTTAATGAGACAGGACTTCTTCCTTGCAGGCGCAACGCTGTACATAATATCTCTGCTGGTCATATTGGGAAACATTCTCGCCGATATACTCTACGGCATACTGGATCCGAGGGTGAGGCTTCAATAAGGAGGTGTGATGGATGGTAGAAGTTTCAAAATGGGATGAAATGCGAAGGCACATGAAAAGGAGTTTGAAGCAGGGATGGAAACTCTACAGTCAGAGCAAATACGGTATAGTGGGATTATCCTTAATCCTCATATTTGCCATAATGGCCATATTCGCCCCTGTTCTCACTCCATACACCCCCCAGTTTGAGGCACCAACTGAAGATGCTCTCAGAACATACCTTTACGCGTTCAACACAACAGATCAGATAAACGGTCTGGTTGTGGGTTACACCCAGTTGAATACCGCATCTCCTGAAGCAGGAGATTGGATAATAATAAACCACGGAAGGACGATTCAAGGTGTGTTTGTCCAGAATCCAAAGAGGGTTGGAGAGCCCGAAAAAACACCATGGGAGACAACTCCCTTGAAATTCACATTGTCCTTGAGCAATATACCTGGGCTCGCTGCAACGGAGACTGTGCAGGACATGGCCTTCCTCTCACCCTCTACCTCTGATCTTCAGTACCATTACAGCGGTACCGGTCAGGATCCAAACTGGGACGGAGAGCTGGTGTTCATCACCCAGCACCATCTGGTTGTCTATGATCTGTACAATTTTAAGAATCCCAATTATCACAGAATGCTTGTTAAAACTCTAAATTATGAGCCCACCTGGCTCACTGTGGATGTAACCTCTTCGGGAGATACCACGGTGCCTGTTATGTACTCCAAGTCCCCCGTGGTTGTGCCATCGAGGTTTATAGCGGTGGGAAATGCCCACAATGTTGATCTTTACTGGTACTATTACACCTACTCCAACGACTCCTACATGCCATCTGCACAGCAATCCTTTAAGGAGGTGTTCAACGCCACTTACACTGAGAACATAACCTTTAAGCCTTTGCTGTTCTTCAATGACCAGCTCTACAATGCAAATCCGGGGAAGGATCAGAACGTCTTCGTTGTACCTCTTCAGACGAAGACCCTGGTTTACAAGGGTTTTGATACCCACACCTTCCCCATGCCATTCCTAACTCCTGGTAGGCTGCCCATCATGCCAATGCCAAAGATCGTTACTACGGAGTTCAATTTTGCCCTAACGGCACCTGCATCATTCTATGCGGGTAGTCCGGATCTTGGTAAGAATTACATATTCCTGCCCACTCAGGAAAATGGTGTTCCAAAGATTTACGTTATGAATCCTCTTGGTGATTCTGCCGGGCATGTTGCAATTGAAAACGCCTGGACCATGGATCTTGAAAGGGGTGTTGCCACGGCTGCACCCTTTGTGAGTTATGCGGGTGGTAATTTTACGGTGTACGCATCCACCTATGTGAAGAGCGAGCATACTGGTTACCTTTACAGGTTCAAGAAGGGTGTTTCGGATAATTCCTTCTACATGTATCCATTCAACCATACAAAGAATGGGGTCATACCCCTTGATTCTGCCATAGTGAGGATAGACTATGTTCCTGAGAACTCCGAACTGTTCCTTCTGACGAGCAATAATGATCTCTACCTTCTGGATCTCAATCAGTATGAAAGGGCAGGATATCTGAGTGTTGGTAAGTTTACGTACTACAACAATCAGACTGGAAAGATATCGGTGTTCCCCTATCCTCCGGGAAGCAAGCTGACCTACTATACCTATCTGGGCACGCTATCTGGGTCCAAGTACTCACCCTCTGCTGCTGCCCTTGATATATACGGAATTTACTATTGTAATGATACCAAGACCGTAGGACTGGTCATTTTGAAGGGAGAGAGCGTTCTGCCTCTGCCCCCTGGTCATTATCCCAGCGGAAACTGGTACATCCTGGGTACAGACGATAAGGGTCACGACATATGGACCTGGCTTGTCTATGGTTCTAGGGTTGCATTCATAGTTGGTATCCTATCCGCATTCTTCTCAGTGATGATTGGTACGCTCTACGGTGTCTATTCCGGATACAAGGGCGGGTTGATAGACACCCTGCTCATGAGATTCGTGGACATAATGCTCACATTGCCTGTGCTGCCCATATTGCTCATCCTCACATCAATTCTTGGGCCCAGTATATGGAACATAATCCTGGTGATCTCCGCCCTCGGCTGGTCCGGTGTGGCCAGGGTTATACGTGCTCAGACCCTGTCCCTCAAGTCAAGACCATTTATAGATGCCGCCAAGGTGGCTGGAGCGAGCAACACAAGAATAATGCTCTCACATATATTCCCCAACGTTTTGCCCTTCTCTTTCCTCTACATGACTCTGGGTGTGGCAGGTGCGATTATATCCGAGGCATCACTGAGCTTCCTTGGTCTGGGAGATCCGAAGGCCATTTCATGGGGACAGATGCTTTACAGTATTCAAACGGCGGGCGCAGTTATGTACGCATGGTGGTGGCTCTTGCCTCCAGGTCTGGCCATAACACTCATATCTCTGGGCTTCTACCTTGTTGGCAGGGCATTTGACGAGATACTTAATCCACGCTTGAGGAAGAGGTGATAAAAATGGCAAGAACACTGTTGGATGTTAGGAACCTTTCGATACACTACAAGATTCAGGCTGGCTGGGTCTACGCTGTGGATGGTGTTAGTTTTAAACTTGAAAAGGGAGAAACCATGGGTCTGGTGGGAGAATCCGGATGCGGTAAGACAACCACCGGCTACGGAATAACCCAGCTTCTTGCCAGCAATGCATACATAAAAGAGGGCAGCAAGGTAATATTTGACAGGAAGGATCTGGTTCAAGTGGGTACCGTGCCCAGCAAGAAATTCCCCGGATACAGAAAAATTGTTGAGTATCATCCGGAGATGAGAAAGTATAGATGGGCCAGGATTTCGATGATCTTCCAGGGAGCCATGAACGCCTTCAACCCTGTTTTCAAGGTCGGAGATCAGATAATTGAGGCAATTCTCACCCATAAGAATGTGAGTGAACAGGAAGCTAGAAAGAGGGTTGAGGAACTATACAGATTGGTTGGTATACCTGTTGATAGAATTGACAACTATCCCCATGAGTATAGTGGAGGTATGAAACAGAGGGCCATGATTGCCATGGCCCTTGCCCTGGATCCTGATTTGATAATAGCGGATGAGCCAACCACCGCCCTGGATGTGGTTACCCAGGATAGGATTCTTGGTGAGATGGCTCGGTTGCAGAAGGAGAAAAATGTGGCCATGATACTGATCACACACGATGTCAGTGTGGTTGCAGAGATGGCCCATAAAATGGCCGTTATGTATGCCGGGCATCTCGTTGAGACGGGTTCCACGAGGCAGGTATTCAAGGAAACTGCTCACCCGTACATGGAGGCATTGCTCAACGCGTTCCCCAACATAAAGGGTGAGAAGAAGAGGCTCAAGGCCATACCTGGCTCTCCACCTGATCTTGCGAATCCACCCAAGGGTTGCAGATTTGCACCTCGCTGTCCCTATGCTAAGGATATATGCCTTGAAAAGGAACCACCGGTGGTTGAAGTTGCTCCCGGACACTATTCCAAGTGTCACTTTGCAGAGGAGCTTTATGGCGAATTGGGCGGGGGTGAGAGAAATGAGTGAAGAGAATAACGGTGAAGTGGTTATCCGTGTGAGGAACCTTAAGAAGTACTTTGAACTGCACGCGGGAATGTTCAAGTTCTGGGGTGAACCCATATACGTTAAAGCCGTTGACGGAATAAACTTCGATATTCATCGTGGAGAAATCCTGGGTCTTGTGGGAGAATCCGGATGCGGTAAGACCACCACGGGCAGGCTTCTCACGAGGCTTGAGGATCCAACTGAAGGAAACATCCTCTTTGAGGGTGAAGATATCGCAAAACTGAAGGGTAAGCAGCTGAAAAAGTACAGGAGAAACGTGCAGATGATATTCCAGGACCCCTACGAGTCCTTGAATCCTCGCTTTACAGTGCAGAAGACCGTTATGGAGCCTTTGCTTATACATGGCATAGGTGATACCTACGACGATAGGGTGGAAATGGTGATTAAGGCTCTGGAAGATGCAGAATTGAGACCTGCAGAGGAGTACCTTGATAGGTTCCCTCACGAGCTGAGCGGAGGTCAGAGACAGCGTGTTGCAATTGCCAGGGCCCTAGTGCTCAGGCCAAAGTTCATAGTGGCCGATGAGCCAGTGTCCATGCTTGATGTCTCCATTCGTGCAGGTGTGATGAACCTTATGCTTGATCTGCGGGAAAGGTACGGTATACCATTCCTGTTCATAACCCACGATATTGCGGTATCCAGATACATGTCAGATAAGATGGCGGTGATGTACCTGGGCAGGATAGTTGAAATGGCCAACTCGGACGATGTGGTCTTCAACCCCATGCATCCATACACAAAGGCACTGATTTCTGCTGTTCCTGTGCCAGATCCCGATCACAAGCATGGTCGTGTGGAAATTAAGGGAGAGATTCCAAGCCCAATAAACCTGCCTCCAGGATGCAGATTCTGGCCTCGCTGCCCATACGCCCAGAAGGGTCTGTGCGATGTGAAGGAACCTCCTCTTGTGGAGGTTGAGCCAGGGCACTTTGTAGCCTGCCATTTTGCAGAGAAACTTGCCTCCGAGGGATTTGATAAGGAACTGGAAAACACAAATGCTGTGGAAGAAATTGAAGAAGAAACAGAGTAAATGGCGTTAAACGCCAATCATTTTTTCTTTTATGGTTTTGTCCTTCTTATTGTTCTGGGATATGGTATGGCGTATTTTATGTGCGATAATCCTGCAAGCCACCACACGAGCCTGTCCACACCGAGGCCGAATCCCGCATGGGGCACGCTTCCGTATTTCCTGAGGTCCACGTACCAGTAGTAGTTCTCTGGATTTAGGCCCTCCTCTTCCATTCTTTGAAGAAGCACATCCAGTTTGTATATTCTCTCCCCTCCGCCGATGATCTCTCCGTATCCCTCTGGGGCAAGCATGTCATGGCACAGAACAACCTTCGGATTTTCGGGATCCGGTCTGTGGTAGAATGGTTTTATGGATGTTGGATAGTGGGTCACAAAAATAGGTTTGTCAAACTTCATTGTGATTGCAGTTTCTTCATCTGCACCAAGATCATCGCCGTACTTAATATCAATTCCTTCATCCTGGGCAAATTCAATGAGTTCTTCGTATTTCATATGGATGAAGGGCTTCTCTATATTTTCCAGGATTTTTATGTCCCTGTTTAGAAATTCAAGTTCCCTTCTACGCTCGTCCAAAACCCTCTGAATTATCTGGACGATGAGTTCCTCTTCATCCCTCATCATATCATCGTTGTGGTACCATGCTGCCTCTGCCTCTGCATGCCAGTACTCTGTAAGATGTCTTCTGGTCCTGCTCTTCTCCGCGCGAAAACTGGGAGCGATGGTATATACCCTTTCAAGTGAGAATATGAAGGTTTCAAGGTAGAATTGCGCACTCTGTGTTAGGTATGCCTTTCTGCCAAAGTAGGGAACTTCAAAAAGGGTTGATCCCCCCTCCACGGCACCTGTGACGAATATGGGTCCCTGTACCTCATAATACCCGTTTTCCCTGAAGTAATCATGAATTGCACCAAAAACTGTGTGCCTTATTTTAAGGATGGCGTTCATCTCCCTGCTCCTGAGCCAGAGATGTCTGTTGTCAAGTAGAAATTCATCGCTCTTGTCCTTGGTTATGGGAAACATGTATGAGGGTCCAATGATATCAATGGCATTCACATCGATTTCATATCCTGTGGGAGCCCTGGGTTCCTTTCTCACAGAACCACTAAGCATTATGGAAGATTCCACTCCAACCTTATCAAGTTCCTTGAATTTTTCTGCACCTATCTTTTTCTTTTCAACAACGCACTGGATTATGTCTGAAGAGTCCCGGAGAACCACGAAAATGATCTTTCCCATACGTCTCTTCCTGTAAATCCACCCCCGAAGGTTAACTTCCTTTCCTATGAAATCATCTGAAAGTACCTCTGCCACCTTGTGAAACATAAACTTGCATGTGGGTTATTTATTTATAACTTATCTTTCAGGAGCCAATAAATATATATCGTGGAATAGGAATATACTCACGTGGAAAAAAATCGAGGCCTGTATTCGTATCCCATATACGATACCCTATCTTATTCTGTATTAGATGAGATTATTCACTTTAATTTTATCCACAGATTCTATGAGATCCTTGGAAAGGAGAAACCCATAACCTTCGTGGTTCACTCAGGTGAGAGTTATCTTAAGAAATTGAGAGAAAGGGCTCCATATGCAAGGGTAATTTATGCGGATAGATACGTTGATGAGATTGACCGCCTGATAAAGGAACTCTACAATATGGAAAAATTGAAGGTTCATTACCTGAAGAATTACTACTGCGAGAAGTGTGATGAGTACTATAAATCGCATGAGATAAAGATAATTGAAAGGGAAATTAAAAGGGATCTTGTGAAAATAAGAGTTGCGAGAAGAACCTATTTTATTGGAGAAATGGAATCTGGGGAAGAAGCGGTAGGGGTTTTTATTGGTGCAGAGGATCTAATTCTTGTATCCTTTCCCGATGAGAAATGGCTTACCCCCTCCCATCTCAAGGATATTTTGATTGAGAAACTTGAAGTTCCAGAGGGTAAGGTAAAAAAGGTGGAGAGAAGCACATTGGAAAAAATCAATTTTGAATCCCATGTCATCCTTGGTGAAGGAAACTCCAGAGTGATAAGGAAGGGTGATGTGGAGGAACTGCATCTCAAATCCAAAATTTCATCCTATTCGCTCATTTATTCCTTCAAGAGGGTTGAGCCCATCCATGTGTGCCCCAAATGTGGAAGCGTGCTAGTGGAGAGGAAAATTCCAGTTTTATTTGCGGAGGACGAGGAGTTGAAAATTCAGCTATCCTCCCCAAGCGGTTCCTATAAATTGCCTGTGCTACACTGTTCAAATTGTGGTCACATTGAGTACGGTGAGAAGATCCGAGATTGCCCCGTGTGTGGAGGCATAATGGAGAGAAGGTTCATGCTCAGGCCTGAACTTGGGGCACTGGGTGCATACGTACATGAATTGCACCATCCCGTGGATATGAGTTTTGTGCATACTCGTAGAGTGGGTGTGCAAAGGGCTATTGAAGGCATCTTAAGACTCTATCGGGGTTATCTCTTTAACCACAACATCTTACTCTCGCATGATTTGATGAATGAACCAGCCGAGGATGAGGAATGTGTTCTTTTGATGAAAAGGCGTGGAAAGGTAAACGAGGAGGACTTGAGAAAGGTTAGAAAATTAAAATCAGTGGTTGAAAATATTGTGAGGTACGTTGAAATTTATGGTCAGAGCGATGAGTACAATGATGTTGATTACTGGGCGCTCTGGAAGAACGAAGAGGTTAAAAAAAGCATAGTGCAATTGGTTGAGAAGGGTAAAATTGAGGAGGCCTTTGATATATTTTACAACTATGTGCTCCATGATATCTCTCATTTTTATGTACCTCTCAAGAGAAAGGACCCGCTGGCCAGGGATCTGATTGGGGATATTCTCACTTTGCTCTATCCCTATCTTCCAAAATTTGCCACATCTTTGATGGATAGATTGGGCATCGACCAAATCATTCTATCCTTTGAGGATTATCCCGAGGTTGAGAGTGTGGAGGTTTTGAGGGACGTGATAACCCTTCTCAGGGAATACAGAGAAAGGAATAACATACCACTGAGAGAGCCTCTTAAGAAGGTTGTTTTTGTGTCTGAGTATGCAGGCGATATAAATGACCTCAGGCCCTATATTTTCAGGGTTGAGAATATTCTTGCACTGACCGCTGTAAGGGAATGGGATGAGATGGAAATTGAGATAGAGCCCAACATTGAGGAGATAAGTGCAGCATACCGCGCGTGGGCTCCCAAGATATCATTTCTGCTTCGGAGAAAGAACGTGAAGGAAGTTATGGATGCCATGGAAAAGGGCGGTTACACTCTTGGAGTGGAGGGCTTTCTCATAAAAATCACCCCGAAGATGGTGAGATACCTGAAAAAGGTGCCCGAGGGTTATGAGGAGTTAAAATCAAAATATGGAGAGCTGTATGTTTACACCGAGAGAGATGCATCAACCAGGAGGATCCGGCTGGTTAGGGAGATCGTGAGAAGGATAAACAGTATGCGAAAGGATATAGAGATGGATTTTGACGATCTGGTGGATGTGAATATTTATGCAAATTCTGAGGTAATAAAGATGATAAAGGGGTACGAGGACGAGATCAAGCAACAGTGCCTGGCCAGAAATGTTGAGTACTACATCCCCGAGTATGGATACGTCGTTGAATGGCCCATCATGGGGTATCGTATAACCATCGGGATAAATCCTCTGTTCAAAAAATGGGTCATCAAGGCTTTCAAGAGCATACCCGGAATCGACGAGTCCCGTGCAGAGTTGCTGTTTAACTTGGGATTCGGAAGCATATACGAACTTATGGAGACCAAACCAGAAGAGTTGGCGGAAATCTCCGGAATACCCCTTAATATGGCCAGGAAGATTATTGATTATATTTATTCCACGGCCTTCAAATCAAAGAAGGTAAAGGGCAGGGAATACTGCCCATTCTGCGGTGCGGAACTATCCCCAGAAGATGAGTACTGTCCCCTCTGTGGTGCACCCATACGCGTGAAGATGAAGGAGAAGAGAATGAAGAGAGGCAATCTATATCTGGTCATAGGGGATCTGCGAAAAATGATAGATAGCGTCCCGGAAGAGATTTTGAACGAGAAAAAATTGCTCATTACCAAGGACAACCCTGAGGAAGTCAAAAAGGAGTACGATCTGAAAAATGTGCAAACTCTGTGGATATCCTACGTTCCCTTTGGAAAGAGTATAAAGCCAAAGGAGATTGATAAACTGGAGAGTGAGATCATCAGATTTATAGAGAGGGGTGGGAAATTGGTTCTGGCCGATTGCTTTGATTTGCTTCTGGCCATAAACTCTCTGGATTCTCTAATGGAAATTCTCCGTAGAATAAAGGAGAAGTTGAAGGAGAAAAATGCGTATATGTTCTTCAACATGGAGGAAATAGAGAGTTTTGAACTTGAGAAGATAATGAAATATGTGGATGGGGAGATAAGATAATCACAGGATTTCCACCGTATTTCCAGAAACCTTAACTCTATCTCCATCTTTTATTTTCGATACGTTTATCCTATCCACAGTGGGGATATTCGCCATAATGGCCCCTGCAGCCACAATGGTTTCGGCCTCCTGAAGTATGAATGCGAGGGGCTCATTTCCATAGTATTTCAATCCGTATATTGTGTAGGAACCCACAGTACTTCCTGCACCTCTGGGAAACACAACGATCCTTCCCTTTATTTTCTTGCCCAATATTGTGCCTTCCCTCTCGTTCACATCCCCCAAGATCACGATGGGCCTATCAAATTTTACCACACTTCCCTCAACGTTTCCCTCCAGAATTGCACGCCCTCTCAGAATCATTTCACCACGCTCCTGAGCAGTGTATAGAGGTCTGAAACCACAACATCGGCACCTCCGAATTTTTCCTTGCTCAGATAAAATGCGGCCTTGCCTGATGTTGTACCTATTTTTTTGTATATCTTGCCAGCGTTGCTCACAACCACGCAGGTATCAACCATTACCTTGCCTCCAAATTCCTCGATCAATTTAACTAAATTTTCATGCCTTTTCCAGACACTTCTCGCCATGAATATCCAGAGTTGAACATTCTTCCTCTTTTTTTTGCCTTTTAAAAATTCTGCAATCCTGCGCAGTTCTGAGGGGGAAACATGGGGGCATCCAATGGCCACGAGTTCCACATCCACTTCCCTTTTCATTCCCTCAATATCTGCCTTTTCCACCTCTATTCGCTCAACCTCATCGTTCAGGGCGTTTTTGAATTCTGGAGTGAAATTTTCAACGTGATACATTGATATGCTTCCGGATGCTGCCATGGCCGCACCCATGAGTTTGAAATCATCGTTTGAGCCTGCAAATCTGAGATAGGGAATGCCATTTATGCTCTCCCCTATGAGCAGTCCTATCAGAGGGAAATCCTCACTCTCGGGCTTGAATTTCACATCAACAATATGAGTTGCCCTTCTGTTCTCATCCAAATGCAATCCATAGTTTGGTGTCTTTCCAATTAGTGCTGCCGCCAATGCCGTAACTGCTCCCTCCCTGTTTGTCCTTGCACCTATTATGGAATTGGCGTATATCACAGCGGAGCTCTCGGCCCATGCTATATGCTCTCCAAATTTAGGAACGTTATCGTAATAGTAGGGAGTGCAGGTTGCTGTGGGTTTAATACCCATATCAACATATGCCTTAATTATCTCCATCTGCCTTTTGTAAATGTAGGGATCTACCTTCAGGAGATCGATGTACCTTTCATCAAAGGCCAGGGGATTAAGTGTTGTTGGGACCCTAACCCTCACACCCTCCAAGGATTTAAGGAAATGCAATCCATGCTCACCAATGGTGTTGTAGGACACGCCTGAGATTTGAGCGGATTTTATGGGAATTAACCCATCTGCACCATAGATCTCTCCTATTTTAACAAGAATTTTCATCATCTTTGCGTAACCCTCTCCCATCTCGCCGTCCAGAATTTTTTCCTCATGTTTTGTGAGATGCATGTATACCCACCTCAATGAAGGAACACCCTGAATCCTGTGAAGAGCATTGCCATATTATGTTCGTTCACGGCCTCAATTACCTCCTTGTCTCTCTTTGAACCACCTGGCTGGATTATCGCAGTCACGCCGGCTTTATGGGCCTCATCGATGGCATCTCTGAATGGGAAAAAAGCGTCTGAGGCCATGACCGCTCCTCTTGCCCTTTCACCTGCCTTCATTGCGGCTATCTTCACAGCATCCACCCTGCTCATCTGCCCTGCACCCACGCCCACCAGCATTTCATCCTTGGCGAATACTATGGCGTTGCTCTTAACAAAGCGAACCATTGTCCAGGCAAAAAGCAGGTCTCGCATCTCGTCCTCCGTTGGCATACGGTTGGATACGCATTCAGCCCTTTTCAATTTCTTCGTATCCCATTCCTGCACCAGCACCCCACCATCAACCCTCTTTATGTCGTATCCTTTCTTCTCCCATCTTCTCATTTTTATTATTCTTATGTTCTTCTTTCTTTCTAAAATTTTCAGGGCATTGGGATCAAAATCCGGGGCTATGAGCACCTCAATGAACAGTTTTCTCATCTCTTCAGCCGCATTCACATCCACCGTTCTGTTGGAGGCAACTATGCTTCCATAGGCCGATATGGGATCACCCTCCAATGCCTTTAGATAGGCTTCCTTCACATTATCTCCAAGGGCTGCTCCGCAGGGATTGGCATGCTTTATTATTGCCACAGCGGGTTTTTCAAACTGCATAACCATGTTCCACGCAGCGTCCATATCCCTTATGTTGTTGAAGGATAATTTCTTGCCGTGGAGTTGCTCCCATTCAACAGAGCCATCTCTGTAAAACGCGCCCCTCTGATGTGGATTTTCCCCGTATCTGAGCACCATATCCTTTTTCGCAGCGTAAATGAAATGCTCTGGCATACCATCCATGAATTTGTTCCACAGAGCGTTGTAGATCATAGCATCGTAACTTGCAGTTCTTGCAAAGGCCTCCAGCGCGTACTCCCTCCTTTTCTCCAGGGTGAGTCTCTCATCCTTAAGTAGATCCACAACCTCCTGGTATTGATGCGGAGATGAGACCACAATAACACGGTGATAATTTTTCGCAGCGGCACGGAGAAGGGCAACGCCTCCAATGTCTATGTTCTCAATCATTTCCTCCTCTTCTGCATTCCTGTATTTTTCAAATGGGTATAGGTTCACCACCACCATATCGATTCCCTTGATTCCATATTTTTCAAGATCTTCTTCCTTCTTGGCCAGAATCGCACCATGGATCGCGGGGTGCAATGTTTTCACACGTCCTCCGAGCATCTCTCCAAATCCAGTTATATCCTCTACCCTTGTTGCAGGGATGCCATGCTCCCTCAGAAATTTATAGGTGCCACCTGTGGATATGATTTCATAGCCTAAAGAGATGAGTTTTCTGGCAAAATCCTCAAGCCCAGTTTTATCAGACACGCTTATGAGTGCTCGCATGCTTAAAGCATGAGAAATTG
This sequence comes from Candidatus Aciduliprofundum sp. HYA1, assembly GCF_056175085.1. Lineage (NCBI taxonomy): Archaea > Methanobacteriati > Thermoplasmatota > Candidatus Aciduliprofundum > Candidatus Aciduliprofundum sp. HYA1. The sequence goes on along the minus strand of NZ_CM149694.1, from coordinate 51,664 downwards.
GGTAATAATCTTTGCGATGCTCCCGGTATTTTTAAATTTTTTGCTCGACAAATGAAAAAAATTACTACGTGGATAACCTTAAATACACCTGCCATATCTTATGAACTATGAAATTCGCGCACATAGCCGACGCGCATCTTGGGGCATTCAGCAAGAATCCAGTGCTCAGGGATCTCAATGTGAGAGCCTTTGAAAGGGCCATAGTGAAAAGTATAGAGGAGCAGGTTGATTTCATTATCATAGCGGGAGACCTTTTCCACAACCCCATTCCGGATATGGGTATAGTTCAGCGAGCAGTAGAAATAATGAAAAGGGCGGTTGAGAATGGAATAGGGATCTACACAGTTTACGGCTCTCACGATTTTTCTGCAGGGAGCACATCTCTCATGGATGTTCTTGCCTCCACGGGTCTATTCAGGAAGGTGGTGAATTACGAAGTCGTTGATGGAAAGTTGAGGCTTAACCCCGTGAGGGATGAAACGGGAGTAAGCATCGTGGGCATGTCCGGGCTCAGCTCTGCCCAGGAAATTGAGTACTTTGAGCATATTGATCGGGAATACCTTGAAAGCGTTCCAAACCCCAAAATATTCGTGTTTCACACAACAATAAGTGAGGTGAAACCCTCCTATATCCCTGATAAGTATGCTCTTCCAAAGTCCCTGCTCCCCCCGGGTTTTGACTACTATGCTGCAGGGCATCTACACGAAATAATTAAAAGTGATGTTGGAGGTAGCCCCCTTATTTATCCGGGGGCGCTTTTTGGAGCCACCTACAACGATCTAGATATGCTCAAGGAGCGTGGATTTTTCATAGTTGAGGACTTCAATCCCAGGTTTGTGCCCGTTGAGGTCTGCAGGATATACAAGAAGATAATCAATGCCGACGGGCTCAGCGCTGTGGAACTGGAGGAGAAATTGAAAGAGTTTGCAGATGAAAATTTTGAGGGACAGGTGGTCATTCTGAAGATAAGGGGAAAACTGAGAAGTGGTGCCGTTGGGGATATAGATTTTCACAGTATAAGGGAACGCATAAAGGAAAGGGCCCTTGACCTTCTGATCAACACCTATGCTCTGAGCAGTGCGGAGAGGAGGAGGGCGAATGTGGTGGCTGAAACTGCCGAGGAGATAGAGAATGAGGTATTCAAAAAGATTTCAAAGTATGGGTTGCAAACCACGAGACGGGTATTTGAAATTCTAAGAAACAGGCAGCCTGAGGGCATGCACAAGAACGATTACTATGATAGGCTGACCACCGAGATCTACGAGGTTGTTGATCATTTGAGCCAGACGCAGGGTGAGGAGGATAAGAATGACAGGAATCAGGAGAGAAAACCCGGTAAGACGATTTTTGATTATGAGGTGGGAGCATGATCATAAGAAACGTACATCTTTCAAACATAAGGAGTTACGTTGATCAGAACATTGAACTCGGTGAGGGTATAACCCTTTTCGAGGGAGATATAGGTAGCGGTAAGACCACACTGCTCATGGCCATAGATTTTGCACTTTTTGGGAATTCAACCAGGGAATTTTACGAACGTCTTCTCAGGAAGGGTGCATCCAGGGGTTATGTGGAAGTTGTGTTTGAGCATGAGGGAGAAACTTATACGATACACCGTGCCCTTGAGAAAAAGGGAGAAAAAATAGTAAACACCGAATCCTACGTGTTAACCCCTGATGGGAAAATCAAACTCACCTCCACCCAGGTGCGCAACTACGTTCTACGTCTTATGGGTGTGGATGTGGATAGCAGCCGTAGAAAATCCCTGCCTGTGGTGAAATATGCCATCTACACCCCCCAGGAAACAATGAAGGAGATTCTTGAGGGTGGCGATGAGGATCGTCTTGAGGTTATACGCAAGATATTCAAACTTGATGAATACAAAGTTGCGGCTGATAACGCTGAAGAGGTTGGAAGAACTCTCCAGTCGGATGGACGTACCTCAAGGACCAAGATGGAAGAGATATCCCGTATAAGAGAGGATATTGAGAAAAAGATGGGGGATGTTAGGGCAATTGAAGATGAAATTTTGAAATTGAAGAAAGAATATGGTGAGGCGATTAAGATTCTGGAGGAGAAGAAAAGAGAGTGGGAGGAGGTTCAGAATCTGCGCAAGAAATACGAATCTCTCCGCCTCAGAATTGGATCTATGGAGGCGAATCTGAGCGCCCTGCGAGATACCCTGAAAAGCGAGAGGGATGAACTTGAGGATATTGAAAGAATGAAATCCCGTTTAAAGGAAATTGAGGGTGGGGCGCTGAAGTATGAGGAATACGAGAGCAAAAAAGCAACTCTTGAGGAAAAATTCAAAAAACTCAAGGATCTTGAGGTGAAGTACACGGCGGTGATGGAGCGTATCAGATCTTTGGAGGAGAAGGTATCCAAAATTGAGGAGCTGAAAAAAGAACTCTCTGAACTTTCCGGAAGGGAAAGTGAACTTAGGAAAAGGATTCTGGAGATTGATGAACTTGAGGAGAGATATAAGGAAATAGAGGATGAGCGAGCAACGGTCAGGGGAAAGATTCATTCAGTAACTTTGAAGATTGGAGAACTTGAAGAGGAACTTGAAAGTATAAAATCGCTCGGTGGGGTATGCCCGAAATGCAAGAGACCTCTCACAGAGGAGCACAAGAATAAACTTATAAAGGAGACCATGGATAGAATTGAAGATCTGAAAAAGGCCCTATCTGCTCTGGCAAGTGAAGAGGCCAGGTTGAAGAAGGAGCAGAGGGACATAAGGAAGAGAATGGAAGAACTTAGGAATTTACAGAGAGAACTGGCAGGTTTGGCAGAGAAGATAAAGAATGTTAGAACGGAGATGGAGGATGCTGAAAGGGCCAGGAATGAAATTGAAAGGATGCGTGAGTCCATACCTCCATTCAGCAGGGAAGAGTTGGAAAAGGTGTCCATGGAATTGAAGGAAGTTTCAAAGAATGTTGAATCTCTTCGTCCTCTGTGGAATGAATACGTGGCTCTGAAGAAGGGTATTGAGCGCGAGAATGCTCTGAGAAAGAGGATGGGAGAGCATGAGGAAAAGATAGTTTACTTGGAGAGGGAAATTCGGAAGATGCAGGAAGAGATTCAATCTCTGAACTACGATGAAAATCTGTACAGAAGCACAGGGGAGAGTTACAGATCTGCGGGAGAGAGGGTAAGTTCTCTAAAATCCAAGATCTCGGAGAAGGAGATGTTTGTTGCCGAGTTGAAGGAAGATATTAAGGGAAAGGAAAGGATAGTAGAAGAGCTGGAAAGGGATTTTGAGATTCTGAAGAGAAGGGGAGAATTTGGAGAGTGGCTCAAGCATGATTTTGTTGAGGCACTCAAGGATATTGAGAACCTGCGCCTTCTTGCCATAAATGAGGAATTCAGATCTCTCTTTGAAGAGTGGTTTTACGAACTTTTGGGGGAGAGCGATTATGAACCCTGGATAGATGAGAAATTCAGGCCCATTATAAGGTACCAGAGGTTTGATATGCCTCTTAACACGCTAAGCGGGGGAGAGAGAACATCAATAGCCCTCGCATACCGTCTTGCCCTGAACACCATGGTGAAGAAGAGTTTGGGTCTGAGATCAAACCTTCTCATACTGGACGAGCCCACGGATGGATTCAGCAAGGACCAGCTTTACAAGTTGAAGGACGTGTTTGATAAAATGGAAACTGATCAGGTGATAATTGTGAGTCATGAGAAGGAACTCATGAACCTCGCAGATGTCGTTTACCATGTTGAGAAGGTTAATGGCATCTCGCGCATAAGAAGGGTTTAGGATAGTTTAAATACAATTTGGACTTAATCTGGATCATGGATTTCCCGGCAAAATACGGCAAACTCATAGCAGGATTTATTATCTCCGCAGCAGTTGTATTTGGCTCCATGAATGTTTGGGTTTTGACCATAGCATCCCCCATTTTTGTTTTCCTCATTTTCAAGGTTTTGAAGGTTTGGAGAACCAAGGAACGTGCCATATACGGGGTACCTGCCATCATTTTAGGTGTCCTTTTGTTCTTTCTTGCCTTTTCCTACCATGTTGGGGCCATACCTCAGGGCAATTTTGAAAATGATTCTCTGAAGGCCGTTATCGAGCCCTATTCCACCTCAAATATGAGCGCCGTATTCAAAATCACAGCCACCTACAACGGCACAACCCAGGAAAATCTGAGTTACGTGGTTAAGAACATAGATTCGGGCAAGGTGTTAAAGAGGGGAGAGGTTAAGGGAACGGTGAAGGGAAATTCAACTCTGTACAACTTCAAACTATCACTTCCTCGAGGGATATACAATGTGACCATGCACGTTGGAAATTCAACCCTTTCAATATCCGCCGTAAAGGAGTATCCCATCGGACTGTTTGAGAGGTATCTTGTGGGACCTGGACTGTATATGAGTTTGCTTCTGGTTTCCCTGTATGTGCTTTTCATCCTCGGAATACACATAATGCGCAAGGGACAGGCCTGGGGAATGAGACGTGCACAGAAGTGATTCTTTCAATTTTTATCCGCTTTTCCTAACTCTTTGTGTTTTTATTTACGGAAAATATTATTAGAAGAAAAGCATTGGTAGATTCGTGGAAAATGGAAATGGTGGTGAGATCGAAAGGGCATTGGAGTTGATGATGGAGGGCTATTACAAGGAGGCCATAGAGCATCTTGAAATTGCCCTGAAGAAAAGTCCAAATAACCACGAAATATGGTTTTATCTGGGTAATGCCTACTATGCCACTGGAGAGTATAAGAGGGCAAGAAAATCCTATCTCAAGGTTCTATCTTTGAACCCCTCCTTTCCTGAGGTTTACCTATCCCTGGCCGATCTCTATGTGCGCATGGGTAATTTCAAGAGGGCTAGAGGGATCATAAGAGAGGGGTTAAAGAAATTCAAGGATGAGAATTTCCAGTACCTATCTGCCGTTGCCCTTGTGAATGCCAAGGGCTATGACCTTGCAGAGAAGGTTTTGAGAGAGTTGATGAAGAAGGGAGAGAAGGACTCATATTTTGTTGTTCTCGGCAACATTTACTTCGGTAGGGGAGAAAAGGATAAGGCCCTTGAATTCTACGATAGAGCCCTGGAACTCAATCCAAAAAATGTTGAGGCATGGAACAACAAGGGATTTCTCCTGTTTACCATGGGTCTCCACGGAGAGGCCCTGAAATGCTACGATCGTGCATTGGAGATTGACCCCTTCTATAAGGAGGCGTGGTACAATAGGGGATACACGCACCATGCAATGGGACAACTAAGTGCTGCGGTGGCAGATTACTGGCACGCGCTGAGGATCGATTCGAGGGATGAAGTTGCCTGGAACAATATGGGCAATGCCCTCTACAACCTTGGGCACTATATGGAATCCATTCCATATTTTATGAAATCCGTCAGCGTGAATCCAAATTACGAGATTGCCTGGAACAACATAGGCAACGCTCTGGACAGGATGCATATGCATGGGTATTCCATCCCATTCCATGAGAAGGCCCTCAGCATAAACCCGAGATTTGACTATGCTTGGCACGCCAAGGGCCATGCCCTCTGTGAACTTGGCAAATATGAGGAGGCTTTGGAATGTCTTGAAAATGCCGTAGATTTGAATCCAGATTATGGAGAGACCTGGTACTGGAGGGGCTTTGCACTTTACAAACTTGAGAGGTACGAGGAGGCAATAGAATCTCTGAAGATTGCTATGGATAGGGATACAACCCTTGTGGAAGCCCCGGAACTTATCGGGGATATATATGATTTTCTTGGGTATCCTGCGGAGGCACTCAAGTACTACGAAATTGCTCTGAACAGGGGCGATGCTGAAGACAGAGCAAGAATCTACATAAAGATGGGCAGGTACGAAGAGGCGATACAGGATGGGGAAGAAAGTATTAAGGCGAGAATTTTATTTAAACTTGGGAGATACGAGGAGATTTTGAATATGAATGGGGAGGACGAGGTGGCGTATTACAAATGTCTTGCTCTGGAGAGCATGGGCAGGTTCGAGGATGCCTACGATGTGATAAGGAATATGAAAGGATCTATTTTTGAAAGGGAGCGAAGATTCATAAAATACGTTCTGGGAGATGGGCATTTTGAAATGGATCCAAATGATGTTGATTTCCAATTGAGAATTGGAACCCTTCTTTTGGATATGGGAAAATACGCTGAGGCCATAGATGTCTTCAAGGGAATAAGGAGTCGTGAGGCCTATTATTTTATGGGTGAGGCGTACCTTGCACTTGGTGAGATAAGGGAAGCCAAGAGATGCTTTGAGATATCGGCAGGTATGGGTTCAGAGATTGCTCTTGAAAGGCTTGAGGAGGTGAGCAAGAGTGAAGAGGTACCATCTAAGAAAGAAAAAGATAAAGGAAATAAAAAATAATCTTGCCATGAGCGTATGGGTGGATGGAACATACGAGGTTGTTGAGGGAGATTATGAGATCATACTGGTGGATGGTGTGCCAGCGTATTTCAGGTACGAAGGCAAGTATTTTCCAACCGTGCTTCTCCTTTTGGAAAATGCACCTTCTGAGAAATATGTGACCGTGGACATGGGTGCGGTGAAACATGTCCTAAATGGGGCCAATATTTTTGCAGCGGGGATAGTGGATGCGGATCTTGAAATCAAGGAGGGCGAGGCAGTTTACATTCGTGATGAGAAATACAAAAAACCCCTTGCGGTTGGCATTGCCCTGATGGGTGGAGATTCCATGGTCAGGGAAAAAAGTGGAATTGCCGTGAAGAATATCCATTATTACGGAGATAAAATATCCAAAATAATGGGTTAATCCTTACCCTTGGAAATCTCGAATATTACAAAGGATGAGCCGATCCACCCTAGCCCTATTATCAGTGCCAGTAGGTTCTGCCATATGCCGTAGGCTATCAGAGCCGCTGGTATAAAGTAAAGAAGGGTGTAGGTGAGGATCTTCTGCATTCACTCACCGTTTATCCGAAGAGTGCGCCGAGTCCTGCGATAGCCTCTTCTTCCTTCTTTTCCTCTTCTTCCTCTTCCTTCTTTTCTTCCTCTTTCTTCTCCTCTTTTTCCTCACTGGGTGCTGCAGCTGCAGGCGCTGCTGCCACTGGTGCAAATGCCGCGTTCTTTATGGCCTCGTCTATATCTATATCGCTAAGTGCTGAGACAAGGGCTTTTATCCTTGCCATGTCTGGCTCTGCTCCGGCTGCCTTTATTATGTTGGCTATTGCTTCCTCATTTATTTCCTTTCCCAGCGAATGCAGGATCAAGGCACTATACACATATTCCATTTTCATACCTCCTTTCTACTTATCCGAACAGGGCTCCAAGGCCCGATATTGCCTCTTCCTCTTTATTTTCTTCTTCCTCTTCCTTCTTCTCTTCCTCTTTCTTCTCCTCTTTTTCCTCCTCTTTTGGAGGGGGAGAAGGCCTATTGGATATTAAGTTTTTCAATTCGTCATCCAGACCATCACCAAGCACAGATGCAAGTGAGAGCATCTCCATATACGCTTTTCTCAGTATGTGCTCTGCCGTGAATTTGTTCACTATGCCTCCATTTATTGCCAGATTCAATGCATCCCTTGCAGCCTTTCCTATGATCATTGGCATTGTTAGTTTTGTCGGATACGCTGCGTTCACAGACAGATTCGTGGCGTACTGTATGGCGTTGACGATGTCTCCGTAGACCTTCGTTGTGTCAACGTGGAGCACTTCCTTGGAGAATACCATCTCATCCTCGTAGGCGGCCCTCAAGTCCAGGCCCACGGTCATGGGAAATATTTCCAATTTTGTGAGTACCTGAGCCACGTCCCTGCTTATAACCTCGCCCTTCTTCACCAGCACTGTATCCTTGCGTATCACTATCTTTCCCTTCTGAACTGCTGCAGGTAATCCAACCTTCTGGAACTCACTTATCATCGGACCTGGCTTGAATGGAGTCTCACCCTCGTGAACGATGATATCCTCAGGTGCTATTTCTCCACCCTTGGCGGGAGCCTTTGTCTCGGTCTTTTCAAGTAATTTTGCCAGTTTAAAAGCGTTCAAATCCGTGAATATTATACCCGTTTGCCCCTCTATGTAATTGGCCAGTTCCTTTATGTTCTTCTTTTCGGATTTCTCCAGGGCGAGTTTTATGAGCCTGTTCTTGCCCACTATGAAAACGGCCTTATCCTTCAGGTTCCTTCTCATTTTCTGCATCTGTGCAGCGGGAATGTTGTTTATGTTGACTATACCCACGACCGGGTATTTGTTTATGAGTTGAACCAGTTGGTCCACAAACTTATATTTCCAAGGTGCAACGTGAGCCATCTAAATCACCTCAACTTGATTTTCACGGCAGGACCCATGGTGGTCTTCACGTACACGGAATCTATGTTCTGCAACCCTCTTTCAAGTTTCATTTCGAGTCTCTTTATGACCTCTTCAATGTTGTCTGCAATCTTCTCAACATCCATATTCTTTGTTCCCACAGGCACGTGGAATGTTCTCTTATCCCTTGATCTCATTCTAACTGTGTGCTTTAGCCTTTCAACCATCGGACACGGATCTCCGCCAGGGGGAATGGGCTTTGGCATCTTGCCACGGGGACCCAGAATTATACCCAAACTCTTACCGATCTTCCCCATCAATGGGGCTTCTGCAAGGAAGAAATCATACTGATTCACGATTTTTCTTGCCTTTCTCTTATCCTCTGCGAGTTTATCAATCTCCTCTGGAGGGATAACAAGATCCGCACAGTTCTTTGCCTTAAGTGCGGTCTCTCCGGATGCAAAAACCCCTATTTTGACCTCCTTCCCCCTTCCATGGGGCAGGATTACCTCCTCATTTATCCTGTTCTTGGGGATGCTCAGGTCAACATCCTTTAAATTTATCGCCAAGTCCACACTCTCAACGAATTTCCTCTCCTTCGACTTCTCAATGGCCTCTTTTACGGCGCTAATTATGTTTTCACGCAAATGAACACCTCCTTGTAGTAAGCGAGCCTGCGGCTCTCCTACAAGTTAGGTAGGGTGATTTCGTTATTCTTTATAAGCTTTTGCACCTCCCTGGGATCCTTACCCTCCACGGTGACACCCATGGAGACGCAGGTACCGAGAACCTCAAGCACAACACCCTTAATATCATAGGAGAGTGAATTATCCTTCTTCATTCTCGCTATCTTAACAACCTGCTCCAAACTTAAATCTCCAACCTTCTCGGTTCTCGCATTTCCCGAACCCTTCTCTATGCCCAGTTCCTTCTTTATCAGTGCAGATGTTGGAGGGGTTCCTATGGTTATCGTGAACTCCTTGGTCTTTGGATCCACCTCTATTTTCACAGGAACCTGCATCCCGGCATAGTCCTTTGTTTTCTCGTTTATTGCCTTTATAACCTGGGCTATGTTAACACCCATGGGTCCCAGTGCAGGGCCCAGCGGGGGTCCGGGAGATGCTTTCCCGCCTTCAACCAGAACTTCAATTACCTGTCCCATTTTTACTCACCTTCCTTTTCCAGTAGCCGCACGGCCTCAGCTTTTACGGTTATTGGTATTGGCACCATGGCCTCGAAAAGCTCAACTGTTATTTCATTCTTTGCCTCGTCAATCTGTATCACCTTGGCATGTTCGCCCTTGAACGGCCCTTCAACAAGTTCAACAATGTCTCCCACGGATATGTGACGAATCGTGGGTGTGGGTGTTAGATAGTGCTTGATTTCTTCAAGATGCATCTCGCCCCTGACAACACCCTTTGCATCCTTAATTCCCCTTATGAGAGATAGAACCTTATCAGGGCGAGAGGTTTCCACAAATACATAGCCCTTGAGATTGTGGGGGGCAAGCACGGCAAAGATATCGTCCCATTTATGAATTCGGGCCTTCAATCCGATATCCCTTGCCACCTTGATCTCCTGACCAATGGTGGTCTTAACGGCAACAATGGCGGATTCAACGTTTATCTTAACATCTTTGCTCCACGAGCTATCTTGGGAGAGCACTTGGAACTTGAATGTGCCAGAATCTCCTATTTCGGCGGCCCTGGGCACTATGATGTTCACGTAAATTTCCTTCCTTCTGCTCCCCGGTATGGCAATCTCATACTCAAGTTCCCTGTTTTCCTCCCTGGTTACCAGGAGTTTTACCTCCTCCTTTTCCACTCCCGTTATGTGCAACCCCCATTCCAGTGAGGGGTCTTGCATATGCAGTTCAGAGGTGATCTTAAGCGTTACCTTCTCCTTTTTATCTCCCTTGTTGGAGATCACGAGAACTATCTCAGCGATTCTTCCTGCAGGAATTCTGAAAAGTTCAGTGTTTATGCTAACATCAATCATTTCAATCCCTCAGGGTATGTGAAGCCATATCTGAAAAATGTAATAAAGGGCAAATCCGACTCCTCCGATGAAGAGTATGCCCAGACCCGTTATTGCCAGAACCTTTCCGTACTCGTCCCTTGTGGGCTTTCTGGACATCTTGAGAATTCTGGAGTACTTACCCTTACCGAACCCGGATAGCCAGTGTTCTATGCTCTTCTGAACCTCTTCACTTTTTTCAATGATGCCCATGGGTTTCACCTTATAACGTCAACCTCTTTATTTTTTTCTATGGCCTCGAGGCCCTGTATGTACGGGGATTTCACACCAGTTATTACCACCATGACACGCAATGTGTTTCCCAACGTGGGGTCTATGGAGGCACCCCAGATGATCCTCGCACCCTTGCTTATGTGGGACTGTACGTATTCGGCCACGCTCTCTGCTTCCTTCACAGTCATGTTTTCTCCGCCAACCACATTTATCAGTGCCCCCGTTGCCTCGCTTATATCTGCCTCAATGAGCGGAGAGTTCAGTGCCTCCTTTATTGCATCCTCTGCCCTGTTCTCGGAGTCACTCTCACCAAGGCCAATCATTGCAACGCCGCCACCCTTCATTATGGTCTTGAGGTCATTGAAGTCCAGGTTAACGAGGCCTGGCTTGGTTATCATCTCAGCTAGACCCTTAATTGAGCGCATCAATATTTCATCGGCAACCTTGAAGGCGAGGTTCAGGGGCAATCTGGGTACCAGTTCCAGCAACTTGTCGTTTGGAATTGTTATAACCGTATCCACGTACTGTTTCAGTTTCTCAAGTCCCCACATTGCATTTTCAAACCTCATTCTTCCCTCTGCGGTGAATGGCAGGGTGCATATTGCGATCGTGAGTGCACCTATTTCTTTGGCAATCTGGGCCACAACCGGGGCGCTTCCCGTACCCGTACCTCCGCCCAGACCGCAGGTTATGAAAACGATATCGGCGCCCTGAAGAATCTCGCGAATTCTATCCTCCACTTCCCTCGCAGCCTCCTCGCCAACCTGGGGCAACGCTCCTGCCCCCAGTCCTCTGGTTATGCGTCTGCCCAGAAGGATTTTGCGATTCGCGTGGGTTATCAGCAAATGCTGAGCGTCCGTATTCGCAGCTATCAGTTCAACATCAACAATCCCCTCTTCCATAATGCGGTTTATGGTGTTGCTTCCTGCTCCTCCACAACCAACAACCTTTATATTTGTTTTCAATTTTTGTAACAAATTCAGAAGTTCCTCATCATCGGGACTAGTTATTGTCGGCTCCTCGCGCACTGCAACCCTCTCATCGGCCTTTGAGAGTACCTCCTTAACCAGCGACTTCATAAAATCACCTTTTTAAATCCTTGTGAGGATTAAAGCAAGGGCTAATATAAATTTTGCCCTTTTGCGGTATCTTCCTCTATGAGTTTCATTATATGCCAGATTATGTTCATCCCTGCAATGCTTTCTGGATACAGAACTTCATCTGCTATATTCTCAAGGATTCTTCTCTCCTTCTCATCATGAACCCTTGCTATTATCTTGCATCTTGGATTCTTCTTTCTTATGTATCGGGAAGATATCACTGAATCTCTTGACGATGAAAGGAGAACTAGGGCATATTTTGCATTTTCCACATTTATGGCATCCAATATATCTATTTTCGTGGCGTCACCAAGAACACACTCATATCCCTTTGATTTGAGGTAATCGCACCTAGCCTTGTTTTTTCCACTATTATGAACTCTTGATGTAGGAGGGTTAAAGCAGAGGCTGCATACTCTCCAATTATGCCACCACCCAATACTACGGTATGATTCCTTTTCACACTTTTTTTAATTTTTCCAAAGATCTTAGTTACTATAAATGGGGTGGATAAGGCCGTAATTATCGCCATTACAACTATTGAGGTAAAGAGAGGCTCATCTATCAGTCCGTAATCTATACCAATTTTTGTGGCTACCAATGTGGCTCCAAGTTGAGGAAAGAAGACAACAACTATGAGTGGGAGATCCCTTTGAAAGAATCTAGAGTAGATATAACCACCCACAAGCTTGCTTATCATAAGTCAACTTACTATGGCTATAACGAGGTAGAGATAGTTAACACTCTCCAGAAATACGCCTATGTTAGAATCCATTCCTACCACGATGAAAAATATTGGTATCAAAAATCCCTTTCCAATGGAATGCAATTTTTTGCATATTTCTTCATTTTCTATGGATTCCCCTAGGAATAGACCAGTAAGAAATGAAGCTACAATAGGTTCTAATCCAATTAATTCCGATATTCCAATCATAGTGAAAAGGATGGCCATAAAGAAAACTATCTCCATCTTCTCATAACTACTCTTATATCTATTGAATACCCATTTTCCAAGTTTTGGGATATATTTTGAACCCAGAAATATGAAAAATGTCATAAATATGATGAAAAATTATGAAATTGTTAATATTTGGATTCTCGTACCAATGAAGGATAAGAGAGAGGCCAATTAGACTAATGGTATCCAAGAGCACTACGGTTGGGATCAAAACATTTCCTATCTTATCCTTGAGAGGGTGGGGTTATGATTTATTATGGGTATGATTTCTCCCACTGAGGATGACTGAAAAACCGTTCCAATGAGCAATGGAGTTGCCAAAAGGTATAATGGTGGATGGTAACCGAAGGAATAAACAATAGCAAATCCAACAAAAAATGAAACGCTTGCAAGAATAATTGCTAGTTCTCCAATGCTTCTCCAATTAACATTTTTCACACCCCTTATTTCCAGACCTGCAAGAAAAACGAGAAATAGAAATCCAAGTTCAGCAAAAAACTCCAGACCTTCAAATTTTTCCACGATGCCCAGACCCTAGGGCCCTATGATGATACCTGCGATTATGAGTAGGGGAACTGCTATCACGTTTATTTTATGGGAGAATTCTGAAACTAGGAAAACTATGAGGAGAAGAAGACCAAAGGCAACTAGATAATCCAGGCCAAACATCAAAAATAAATGACATTATACCTATAAGTTTTTTCTGGGCAAAATTTAAGTAATATAGGTGGGTAAAATATTCGGGTGAGATCATGAAAAAAATAGAGGAGCTCATATCCCTTAAGGGTAGAAACGCTCTTATTACCGGTGCTGCCGCTGGAATTGGGAGGGCAATAGCCTACAGATACGCTGAGATGGGAGCAAATTTGAAACTTGTGGATATAGACATGGATGGCTTAAAGGAGGTAAAAAAAGAGCTTTCAAAATTTAATACTAAAATTGGGATTCATAGAGTTGATCTTTCAAAGAGGGGAAATATTGTTGCTTTGTGGGAGAAGATAGGTGATGTAGATATTCTGGTAAATAATGCTGGAATATACCAATTTATGGATTTTCTTGAGGTTGATGAAGAATTCTTGGATAGGATGTTAGATATAAATATGAAATCTGTTTTTTGGATGTGCCAAGAGATGATAAGAAGAAGGAGAAAGAAGGGGGGAGTTATAATCAATGTTGCATCCATTGAGGCTATTTTACCATTTGCCACTGGACTGGTACATTATGACATAAGTAAAATGGGTGTAATTGCTTTGACAAGAGTCCTTGCAAGGGAATATGGGAAGATAGGGTTCAGGATAAACGCAATAATACCTGGGGGAATTGAGACGAAGGGTGTAAAGAAATTGAAAAAAGAGGCCGCAATGAAACTTAATGTGGATATGATCAAGACCGCCATAAACTTCAAATCCAGACTTCCACTGGGAAGATTTGGTGATCCAGATGAAGTTGCGCGCATAGCTCTAGTGCTGGGTTCGGATATGTCCTCATATATGACAGGAGCCATGGTTGCCGTAGACGGAGGATTTTTATCCGCATAAGACATGGGTATTGGGATGATTGAGGCGGTAATAGTACACATAATCCGAGATGAAAGGATTCTGCTCCACTACAAAAAGCGCGGTCATGGCAAGGGCAAGTGGAACGGACTTGGTGGAAAGATTGAAAAAGGGGAGAGTCCTGAGGAATGCGCCCGTAGGGAGGCGAAGGAGGAGATGGGTGCAGGCATAAAAAACCTCCAGAAACTTGGTGAGATAGAATTTTATGATGTTAATGGTGAAGATTGGACCGTGTATGTTTTTAGGGCGGATATTGATGGAGAGCCGAGGGAGAGCGAGGAATCAAGGCCTGCTTGGTTTGATCTGGAGAGAATCCCCTACGATGAAATGTGGGAGGATGACAGGTACTGGCTACCCCTTGTGATAGAGAATTTGAATTTTCGTGCCAGGTTCTGGTTTGATGGCGAGAGTATGCAGAAATTCAGTTTAGAGGCCTGGAAAAATTAAAATAATTTCGTATAATTTTACACGCATGCGCAGGCTCTTTCTTATTGTGGACGTGATATGGTTGATTCTCACCGTTGCTCTAATTTTACTGGCCCTGCACGATCCTGCCCTGGCATTCATATTCTCCCTGTTTTTCTTTGGGATATCCTACTTCATCTCTGGAGTATCCCATGCGGGGAGGGGTAATCCCTACAAGAGTATGATGATGAGCCCTCAACCCAACGAGATAGAGTACTCCACATACAAAAGGGAGTTTGAAAGCAGAAAAATAGGAAATTTGGATGTGAAGGTGAACTGGCTAGTTTTAATTCTTGGCGTAATTCCTCTGATTTTCAGTTTCTATCTCCTGCTTTCCACATAATTGAAGTAGTTTTTCAAATTTTATGGTCTTTCCATCGTAATTCAAAAGGAGCGGATAAACGGATACCCCGTGCTCCATGGCTTTGTGGAGTGAATGGGAGAATTTTTCATCCATCTCATAATTAGGTCTGAAACAGGTGGCATTCACAAAAACCAGGAAGATAATCACCGCATCATCTCCTCTTTTTTTCATATTGAGCAGTTCTTCCACATGCCTTCTTCCACGCTCCGTGGGGGCATCCGGAAACAAGGCCATACCATTTCTCTCAAGGGTACAACCCTTGATCTCTACCCATACCTTTTTTCCATCTTTTAAGGCAAGGAAATCTATCCTGCTTTTTCCAACCCTCACCTCGGGATGCAGATATTCCAGTGCACCGATGGGTGATATCATTTCATTTTTCAGTATTCTCTCTGATATCTGGCGGTGAAATTTTGAGTTAAGAAAAATCCACTTGGAATCTTTCTTCGCTGCAAGAATCTCCCACTTTGTTTTTCTTCTTTTTCCCTCATATTTTTTCAGAAGAACTTCATTTCCAGGGTAGAGGAGTTCCCTGAGCCTGCCGGGATCGTGAATATGAGCGTATTCCTCTTGTCCGTTTATTTCAACTATTGAAACGAATCTATTGGGCCTTTCAACGAATATGCCCTTCCTATCGCCTTCAATTTTCAGGATTACTTTATTCTCTCCATTATTATCGCTGGGCATAGATCCCTCACGCCTCTGATTTTCGAGATTTTCTTTGTTATTAGATTGAAGAGCTCTTCGCCGTTCTTGGTCCATATCTCTGCCATTATCATATGGTCCCCTGTGGATGTGGCAACCCATTTTGCCTCCTCAATTTCAGCCAGTTTTCTGGCTGCCTCAAGAAGGTACTTGGGCTCAACATCCATACCCAAAATGGTGACGTTCTTGTATCCCAATTTCTCGGGATCCACCTCAATTGTATACTTTTTTATTATGCCCTTTTTCTCCATATCTGATATTCTCTTGCGCACAGTGGTCTCGGTAACTCCGAGTATCCTGGCTATCTCAGTGTACGAAATTCTTGAATTTTCTTGAAGTAATTCTATGATTTTTAAATCTTTTTTATCCATTAATTATACATGAATGGGAACTCATTATTAAAGTTTTCCCAAAGTAATTGATTTGAAATTCAAACGAAACTCTTATATAATTCGAACCCATTACCCATCATATGGATAGGAAGGTGCTCCATGAATTGAGCTATGGAATGTATGTGATTTCCTCGGTTAAGGATGGAAAATTGAACGGGCAGATAGCCAACACTGCCTTTCAGATAACTTCCAAACCTGCAAGAATTGCAATAAGCATAAATAGAGAAAATCTCACACACGAGTTCATTGAGTCCAGTGGAGTGTTCTCTGTGTCAATACTCTCCACCGAGGCCCCATTCAAATTCATAGGTCTGTTTGGATTCAGAAGTGGAAGGGATGTGAATAAGTTTGAGAGCACAAGGTACAAGATAGGAGTCACAGGTGCTCCCATCGTGCTGGATCATTCCCTTGGATACATAGAAGCCAAGGTTGTTGACTCAATTGATGTTGGAACCCATACCCTGTTCGTGGGGGAAGTCGTGGACGCGGAGAAACTGGAGGAGGGGCGTCCCATGACCTACGATTATTACCACAATGTGGTGAAGGGCAAGACACCAGAAAAGGCAGCCACCTACATAGGGGGCAAGTGAGGATGAATGCTCACGCTGACACACCCATCTCTCATATTTTGGGGCAGTCAGTGAGGGCCGGTTTTCCGGCCCGAGACTACCACCCCATGCATCGGGATGAGGGATGGATGGGAGAGAAAGATATTTGAAAAGGAGGTGAAAGAAATGAGATGGAGATGTATGGTATGCGGATACATATACGACCCGGCTGTGGGAGATCCGGATAGCGATGTTCCAGCGGGAACACCCTTTGAGGATTTGCCGGAGGATTGGGTCTGTCCCGTTTGTGGAGCAAGCAAGGACATGTTTGAGAAGGTGGATTGAATATGCCTGTGAGAAAGATAAGTGACAGGGTTTACAACGTTGGAGCAATTGACTGGGAACGCACTCTTTTTGATGAGATAGTTCCCACACCGCAGGGTACGAGTTACAATTCGTACCTTGTTAAGGGCAGTGAAAAAACGGCGCTCATTGACACGGTGGAACCCGAAAGAGTTGATGAATTGCTTTTAAACCTGAGAGATCTGGGTATTGAAAGAATTGACTACATAGTGTCCAATCATGCCGAGCAGGACCATTCTGGCTCAATACCTGTGCTTCTTGAAAAGTATCCTGATGCCAAGGTGGTAACCAATGCAAAGTGCAGGGATTTTGAGAAGGACCTCCTTCATTTAAAGGATGATGTTTTCCTTATAATCAAGGAGGGTGATGAACTTTCCCTTGGGGACAGAACACTTAAATTCTACATGACGCCCTGGGTGCACTGGCCCGAGACGATGACCACGTTCCTCGTTGAGGAGCGCATTGCCTTTACCTGTGATTTCTTCGGATCCCATGCGGCCACCACGCATACCTTTGCGGAGCAGTATGATCGCATATACCACGAGGCCAAGAGGTATTATTCAGAAATCATGATGCCATTCCGTCACATAATAATCAGGAACATAAAGAAAATTGAGGATTTGAACCCGAAGATAATCGCGCCCAGTCACGGACCCGCATACAGGGAGCCCAAGTTCATCATTGATGCCTACAAGGAATGGATTTCTCCTGAAACGAAGAACGAGGTTCTCATAGGCTACGTATCAATGCATGGCAGCACAAAATTGATGGTGAATTATCTGGCTCATCAGCTCAACAAACTTGGAGTTGAGGTTAAGATAAGAAATTTGATAACAGTGGATATGGGTGAATTTGCCATGGACATGGTGGATGTCACCACAATAGTTCTGGCAACTCCAACCATGCTCTCAGGGCCTCATCCAAATGCGGTTTATGCTGCCTACCTGGTAAATGCACTCAAACCCAAGGCCAAGTTCATTGGAATAATGGGCTCCTATGGCTGGGGCGGACGTACAGTGGATATTCTCAAGTCCAATCTTGGCGCATTGAAGGTAGAGCTTCTTGAACCACTGCTTATAAAGGGCTCTCCAAGAGCAGAGGATTATGAGAAAATAGCTGAATTTGCAAAGAAAATTGCGGAAAAGCATCGTGAACTGGGGGTGCTGAAATAATGGGTAATGAAGCGTCGGAATTTTGTCTTCCGGATTATCAGGGCAAGAAGCACTGCCTCAGGGATTTTCTTGGGAAGTGGATCGTGCTTTATTTCTATCCGAAGGACAATACATCCGGATGCACTCGCGAGGCCAGGGAATTCTCTGAGAGAAAGGAAGAATTTGAGAAGCTCAATGCGGTGGTAATAGGCATAAGCAAGGATTCTCAACAATCACACGAAAAATTTATAAAGAAGCATAACCTTAATATCCTGCTGCTCAGTGATCCGGAGCATGAGGTGATAGAAAAATACGGTGCCTGGGGCAAGAAGAAGAATTACGGGCGAGAGTACTTCGGAACGATAAGAAGCACATTCCTCATAGACCCAGAGGGTAAAGTGGTTAAGGAATGGAAGAAGGTTCGCGTTGCAGGACATGTGGATGATGTGTTGAAAACCTTAAAGGAGATGGTTGGATGAATATTGAAAAATACGATTTGAAAACTCTACTCCTCGCCGCAATAAAGAGTGAGGTGGAGAGCAAGGAAGTTTACGAGATTCTGGCGGGAAGGGTCAAGAATGCAATGCTCAAGGATCGCCTGCTCTTCCTTGCGGGAGAGGAGGATAAGCACAGGGCCTTTCTTGAGGCCTATTACAAGAGAGAGTTTGGCGAGGGTGAAATACGCCTGCCTGAAAAATCCCCTGTCCCTCTGCCACAGGTTGACCCAAGCGAGGATCGCCTGTTGAGCGAGATCATAGAGGATGCAATGCGTGCAGAACTTGCGGCCAAGGATTTCTACGAGAGTTTGAAGGGACGGGTTGGTGATGAGGATACAAAGAAAATGCTTCAGATCCTTGCCAACATGGAGCAGGGACACTACGACATTCTTGCCAAGGAGTTTGAGAATCTCAAGAAGTTTGAGGATTACGACGAGTACTGGCCCATGATGCATGCAGGTCCTTGAGGTGGGAATATGAGAAAGATGGTTGAAAAAAGTTTGGAAGAGGCGTTTGCTGGAGAGAGCATGGCACATATGAAGTATACAATCTTCGCCGAAGTCGCTGAAAGAGAGGGAAAGAAAAACATTGCGAGGCTATTCAGGGCGATTGCATATGCGGAATTCGTTCATGCGAAGAATCACGCCAGAAATCTGGGATACATAAAGAGCACAGAGAAAAATCTCGCCACGGCCATAGGCGGCGAGACATTTGAAGTGGAGGATATGTATCCCGCGTATCTTGAACTGGCAAGGTACTTCAACGAGAAGGGTGCCGAGATGTCATTCCATTATGCAATTGAAGCGGAGAAAATCCACGCGGAGATGTACGGAGAGGCGAAGGATAAAGCGGAAAAGAATGAGGACATTGATGACAAGGATATTTACATATGCCCTGTGTGCGGCTACACCTATATGGGCGATGAGCCACCAGATAAATGTCCTGTATGTGGTGCACCAAGGGAGAAATTTATGAAGTTCTGAGGTGAGAGGGTGGAGGAGATAATCATAGATGTGCGGAGCAACTACGAGTTCCTGAAAAAGCATGTTAAGGGAGCGATAAATATTCCCGTGTATCACATCGAACTCTATGAGGGATTCCTGAAGGGGCTTTGCGGTGAGAAAAAAATAGCGCTCTACTGCGGCTCAGAGTTCAGGGCCAATATAGCGAAAGAAAAACTTGCCCGGCTGGGAATCGAAGCGAGAGTAATACGAAACGAGGAGTTGCAGGGTTATGAATGGGAAGGCAGAGATGTAGTATGCGCCATGAACTTCGTGGAGGTGCGTCCCGGCCACGAAGAGGAGTTTGAATCCAGAGTCAGGGAACTGTGCAGGAAAACGGAAAGATATCCTGGATTTCTTGGCTCTCAGCTCCTGAGGGTGAGTGGTGTATCCGCGATTGGATCGGGTCTTCCGGGAGAGATGAGGGAGATGAAAATCGAACCTAAAAAATATGTGATCTTAACTTACTGGGAATCCAAGGAAATACACGACCGCTCGCATCTTGAGGAAGATTTCAGGAAGGCGTTTGAGAACATGCCCGCGCATCTCGTGAAGATGCCGTATGAGGAGTTTTATGAAATATTAAGGTAAGGAGGTGAAAAAGATGATAGATAAGGAAATAGAAGAGGCGATAAACAAGCAGATAAATGAGGAGATGTACTCGGCGTACCTCTATCTCTCCATGTCCGGGTACTTTGAGGCCCAGGGATTGAGAGGGTTCGCCAACTGGATGTATGTGCAGTACCAGGAGGAGATGGACCACGCTATGAAATTCTACCGCTATCTGATTGAAAGAGGCGGAAGGGTGAAGTTATACGAGATAAAGGAGCCGCCTCACGAGTGGAACTCACCGCTGCACGCGTTCGAGGAGACGCTGAAGCACGAGAGGCACATAACCGAGTGCATAAACAATCTCGTTGACCTTGCGGAGAGGAAGAAGGATCGTGCCACTTTTAATCTTTTGCAGTGGTATGTGGACGAGCAGGTTGAGGAAGAGGCAAACGATGAGGAAATCATACAGATGTTGAAAATGATAGGCAATGCCGGACACGGTCTGATGATGATTGACCGTGAGCTGGCACAGAGGAAGTACACTCCTCTTGTAAGCGAAGAATAAGGAGGTGATGAAAAATGATAAGTGAAACCATAAAGAGTGGAGACTGGAAAGGAGAGAAGCATGTGCCCGTGATAGAGTACGAAAAGAAGGGCGAGATGATTGAAGTGGAAGTGAGCGTTGGAAAGGAAGTACCGCATCCAAACACGCCGGAGCACCACATAGCGTGGATTGAGCTGTACTTCCAGCCGGAGGGTGGATCGTTCCCGATAATGGTTGGGCGTGTGGCATTCACGGCACACAGTGAGCCGCTCACGGAGCCTAAGGCGAAGTTTTACATAAAGGCAGGAAAGGGCAAATTGATGGCCCTGAGTTACTGCAACATCCACGGGCTATGGCAGAACGAAGTTGACGTGGAGTGAGCCCGATGGAGACAATTTCCATAGATCGCAAGAGCTATCAGATCGGAGGTATAATCCTAATCATACTCGGTTTAATTGGAATGCTGGCACCAGAATTTGCCACAGGGGCGTTTATAAATCTATTAGCGGCACTTCTGATACTCGGAGGAATAATATTTCTCTTGGCCGGAGTCAAGGGTGGATGGATAAACTACATAGCGGGCCTAATTCTGCTGATCTTCGGAGCACTTATATTTGTCTACTCATCTCAATTTACAACTGCTCTAACTTTCCTTGTTGGGCTATGGTTCCTGCTCATGGGTATCGTTACAGTGATCGTGGCCTTTGCAGCCAGAACCCAGTACAAGGGCTGGTGGGCTCCCCTGTTCACAGGAATAATATCCTTCATACTTGGAATAATGATATTCGCAGGGTGGCCTGGGAATTCCTCTTGGCTGATAGGGCTATTCATAGGGATTGAACTGTTCCTTGATGGAATAATGATGCTCGTGTTGAGCACATATGGAGAATGAAAAATCACGCGCAAAAAGGAGGTGAAAAAATGGTAGTGATAGGAGAAAAATTTCCGGAAGTGGAAGTGAAAACAACACATGGCACAATGAAGTTGCCCGATGCCTTTGCAGGCAAGTGGTTTGTTCTGTTCTCGCACCCGGCGGACTTCACGCCAGTGTGTACCACAGAGTTCTATGCGATGCAGAAAAGGTTGGATAAGTTCAAAGAGCTTGGAGCAGAGGTCATAGGTCTGAGCGTTGACCAGGTATTCGCTCACCTGAAATGGATGGAATGGATCAAGGATAATCTTGGAGTGGAAATTGAATTTCCCGTGATTGCAGATGATCGCGGAGATCTGGCGGAGAAGTTGGGTATGATTCCCACAGGCTCCACGCAGACTGCAAGGGCAGTGTTCATTGTTGATCCAAAGGGCACAATAAGGGCAATAGTGTATTATCCCGCAGAGGTTGGCAGGGATTGGGACGAGATTCTGCGTGCTCTGAAAGCTCTGCAGGTGAGCGACAAGAATGGTGTGGCTCTGCCACACAAGTGGCCAAACAACGAACTCATAAAGGATCATGTGATCATTCCGCCCGCGGGAACAACTGAGGCCATAAAGGACAGAGAAGAGAGAAAGAAGAAGGGCGAGATAGAGTGCTACGACTGGTGGCTCTGCCATAAGAGCCTCTAAACCTTTTTTATTTTTTTGGAAATTATTATATGTGAGTTTGTGCATATCTATGGGGGGATGTGAAATGTTATCTAAAATTCCGTTTGATCTTGAAAAACTTGAGGCTCTGGGAAAGGAGCAGCCCGATGTGGAACTTGTTAGGATAGGTATCATTGCCGAGTTGGATGCCATAAATCTCTACGAGCAGTTGGCCTCTTTGGCTAAGAGCGAGCTTGTTAAGAAGGTGTTCTTGGACATAGCCCAGGAAGAGAAGGAACATTTTGGGGAGTTTCTACGTCTCTTGAAGGATCTTGATGTGGAAGTTGAAGATGCCATTCAGCATGGCGCGGAAGAAGTTGAGGAAATGAGATAATCGGTGTTGGTGAATGGTGTATGATTATTCTGGGTCACAGGGGCTACTCTGCAAAGTATCCTCCCAACACACTTCTTGCATTTATGAAGGCCATTGAGTACGGTGCAGATGGGGTTGAACTGGATATCTGGCTAACAAAGGATGGAGAAATACAGGTATCCCATGATAGAAACTTGAAAAAAACGGCAGGTGTCAACGTTGATGTTAAAAAATCTACTGAGGAAGAGATTGGAAGGTACAATATTCAGGGAGAGCCGATACCCCTTCTCAGGGATGTATACGAGAAACTTCCACGGAATGCCATAATAAATGTGGAGATCAAAGATGAGAGTTCCGTTGAGGGGGCCCTCAAAATAGTTGAAGAGTATGATGCGATGGACCGTACACTTTTCTCCTCGTTCAATATCAAGGCATTGAAGAGGCTGAGAAAACTAATTAAAGATGCTAGGATAGGAATTCTCATAGGAGATGTAAACAAACTCTATACAATTCCCCGATGGATCTACTCTCTCAAGCCCCATTATCTCAATATACCTTACCAGTTATCCCGTTTTGGAAAGACTGGATCCAGGGCTCTCATTCGCTTCTACAGGCTCTTTGGCGTGAGAATAGGATTCTGGACCCCCAATTCACCTGAGGATCTTGAGGTGTTTGAAGGGCTGTACGAGATGGTTATAACGGACGAGGTAGAAAAAATGCTTAAATTGAGGGAGAGAACCCATGGTGTCAAAACTTGATTACCGGATAGAAGAACGGCTCAATTCCCACACACTGGGAGGTATTGTTTTACTGATCATAGGATTGCTGGGCATGGGCTTTCCATGGCTGCTCTCTAAGGCAGTAATATACCTTATTGGGTTTGTCCTCGTATTTGCAGGTTTGATTTTTGGCTTTCTCTACTTCACCACCCTTGGAGAGAGCAAGGTTCTAATCACCAAATCCCTCATTCTCCTTTTCCTCGGGCTCGTTAGTTTACTCTCTCCAGTTCTGGGGCTTAAAATACTGACCGCCATAGCTGCTCTTTTCTTTCTCTCCGCTGCCATTACCAATTTTATGCTGGCAAGGAGTATAAGGTCCCAGAAGGGGGAATTGGCAGCCATACTTGTGGGTGTTCTCTGTCTCTTGCTTGATCTCTTAATAGTGCTTGGATGGCAGGAAACCTCCCAGTTTTTCATAGGATTGTTCCTGGGTTTGGTCCTGTTTATGGATGGAATTCTCTTCTTGATAATCGGGCTCAAAATAAGAAGAGGAAATTGGAGTATTTAAAAATCAGGAGATAAATTTGAATGGAGAGATATACTCTCCGTATTTTTCCTTGGCTTCCAGGAGCCTCTTCTCCTCGGCATTCAGTTCCTGGAATAGCTCATTGGGTATGCTGTCCATGCTTCCGTAGATCTCCCTTATACGCTGTATCTTGCTGAGAAGTTCAGGCACGCGTATCTTGAACTGCTCCTCGTACTCCTCCTTGGTGTACTCCCTTCCAAATACTTCCTTGAACAGTCTTGCCAGGTCCTCGTAGTGGGGTATGTATCCAATGGGGGTCTCTATGGCATCGACCTCGTTATGAACGCGAAGATCCATCCACTTGAGCCATATTTTCTTGTCAAGCTTGCTGTTGAGATAGTTTCCATCCTTATCCTTCAGGAAGTAGTTAACTGCAAAGATTCTTGGTGGATTCTTTAGTTTCTTTCCAAATTTCAGATAATTCTCTATGTACCTTCCCAGATGAACGGACATGAAGTCCAGGATGGACATTATGTTGAACTTTCTGACCCCTTCCTTTCCAAGGGTTGCTGCCGTGGTCTCCGATTCAATTGAAGCACCCTTCATGATAACTCCATGCTGCCAGTTGAATGACTCGCACACAGGAGGCCAGGTATCCGAGTCGCGTCCTCCGAAGATCATGCCTGAGAGTTTCACACCGTTCTTTGCATTGAGAGCCTCCCTGTCCAGGTTGGGGAAGTATTCCAGGCGGGCGGTGAACCTTCCATTCTTGTGGCTCGGAGGAATTTCATTTCCCTCAGCATCCTTCTTTCCGCACCACCACTTGCCGCTGTGATTCTCTCCCTCGCATGGTATCTCCTCACCCATTCCATTCCAGTAGGGCCTGCCCTCGTGTACCAGAATATTTGAGAATATGAGTTCGTGGGGACTGTGAAGTACCTCCCATATGTAGGGATCGTCCTCCTTGTTGACTCCCTGAATTATGCCGAATACTCCGTTTTCCACATTGACCGCCCGGGCCTCTCCCTCTATCTCCTTTATGAATGAAAGATCATCCCCAACAAGTCTCTCTCCTATGAGCATGCAGGTGCTTGTCTTTCCGCACATACTTGGAAATGCCCCTGTGAAATAGGTAACGCGTCCATTTGGGCCGTTGACGCCCATGAGGAACATGTGCTCGCTGAGCCATCCTTCCTTAACAGCCTTGTTTATTGTGAGCCTGAAGGCTGGCTTTTTGAGGCCTATGGTGTTTCCAGCATACTGGGTGTTCACCGCGTAGGTTATGTTTCCCTCAAGATCAATCATTATCCTCCTCTTGTCAAGGTTCTTACTTGTTTTACGTTCATCCACCTCTCCCTCTGAATGCACAAATTTAAGAAATTCTATGTTGGGGTTATCAACGAACACATCATAGGCTTTGCGATAGAGTATGAACTCGCTGTGCGCCACATAGGCCGAGTCTGTTAGTTGTACCGTGGGTACCATGAATGGAGAGTTCTTGGGACCGAGGGAGAAGAAGAGAACGAAGAGTTCCTTGCCCTCCATAATTCCGTCCATTATTTCCTTCACTTCCCTTAACCCATCGTCCCTCTTCATTGTGTTTAGATAGGGCAATTTCTCACCATGGGGTGTGAGAATGTAGGTATGGGCCTTATCCCTGGCCTGGTCGTAGTAGTTGTCAAAATGCACGGTGTGTCCAGGAGTCTTCAGGAGACGCTCCTCCTCATACACTATTGCCCTGTTTCTTATGTACAGTTCGTCGGTTTCGCTATCATTTGCGACGAAAATTTTTGATGGTCTGAGTAATTTGATATGCTCAGCCAGAAAACTGTAAAGTTCCGGATTGTTTATTTGCTCAATCTTCCTGTACTGCTCTTCATCCATAACGCTTTTTAGATACTCCATATCGTTCATACTATCACCTTCCTGGGGATATGGTGGCAGAATTAAAAATCTTTTGCGTTTGTGGCATTGATTCTCACCACCCTGACAGAATCTTCCATGAGTATGACCACATTGCCCCTGTTTTTTCCCTCTCTCTCTATTGCATCGTAATGCTTCCTCAGAAGTTCCAGGGTTTTTTCAACTCTTGTTTCCTTAGAGAGCACGGGCAGAAACTGGTCCTTTATTCTCATTATGTTGGGCCCAAATTGATAGCCCACGAGAACGGGTATGTCCTTTAGAAGGGAGGATATGGCCCTTGCCTTTTCCCTGCTTCCGTGCTCGTCTTCCTCGGGTGTGCTGTTTACTCTTCTCTCTATCAGTTTAATTTCCTTCTCATTTAACTCGTAGATCAGGAACTCCTTTCCCTCTCCAAAGTGGTCCCTGGTTATTGTGGCTCCGTCCTCTGTGCTTATTGCCACCTTCATGATTTAGGCATGCCGAAAGGTTATAAAAACTTATTCTCCCGCATAAACTCCTCTATCCTGTCGAATGCCCTTTCCAGATATTCCACAGGTGGGAGGTTCACTATCCTGAAATGCCCTCTGCCATAGACGGGGCAGAATCCTGAGCCATGGACGGTGAGAACGTGCTTCTCTCTCAGCAAATCCAGAACGAATTTCTTATCATCTTTGCAACCCTCAACCTTTATGAACATGTAAAATGCCCCTTTCGGAGGCACCACGCTCAGACCATCAATTTCCTCAACCCTCTTTGTTACATAGTCCCTGCGCTTGCGCAGCGTCTCCATTGTTTTTCTTATGTGATCCTGCGGTCCCTTAAGAGCAGAGAGGTAGCCAAGCTGCAGCGGAGTGTTCGCACAGAGCCTTGCTCGAGCCTGACGCATTATGCCATCGCGGATATCCTCGAGTTTGCCATCCACATCTCTAATGGCGAGGTATCCTATCCTCCATCCTGGTGCGAGATATACCTTGGAGATTCCGTTAAGAATAATCATTGGAACATCCTTTGCGATTTTTGCAGGAGAGATAAAATCATTATCGTAGAGCATCTTATCGTAAATCTCATCGGAGATCATGAATATTCCGTGCTCCGCCGCAATATCTGCAATTTCCCTTATGGTTTTTTCATCATAATACGCGCCCGTCGGATTGTTGGGATTTATCACCGCTATTGCCTTTGTTTTTTTACCTATCTTCTTCCTTATGTCATCCGGATCCGGCTGCCAGCCATCTTCCTCAACCGTACGATAAGATATTGCCTTTCCATCATAGAAGGTGGGGTATGTGATGTACGGCGGATATGTTGGCCCGGGAACGAGAATCTCCTCACCGGGATCAAGGGCCGCTGCAAAAATGAGCATGAGGGCCTCAGTCACACCTGTGGTGACAACCACATCATCGGTGGTTATCTCCACTCCGTAATTTTTTTCCTTATCCACTATGGCCTCACGCAGTTCAGGCAGCCCCTCCGAAGGCGAGTATTCGCTCCTTGAATTCATGACCGCCTCTGCAGCCGCCCTGCGTATATGCTCCGGTGTCTTGAAATCATACTTTATTGGGTCTCCAATGTTGAGCTTGAGAACCTCAATTCCCTTCTTCTCAAGTTCCCTTGCAGGGACAATAACATCTCGTATTGCGTACTCTATTCTCTTTGAACGTACGGATGCTTTGATCATAGATGGTGATGGCAATCCGTGATTTAATCTTTTTTAACTCTTTAATAGAGGGTTTATCTTCTCCATAATATCTTCCGCATTCATCCTGTTCAACGAGCACACAGAATAGCCGGCAGAAACTAATTTGAGGATCAGTGAAGCACCCACTCTGTAAAGCAGTTTTGATCTTTCACTGTAATATTTTTGGAATATCTCGGCAGGTAACTCCGAGATCGTTTTATCTTTCATCTTCATAAACTCTGATAGGAGAGAATCCTTTATTGGATCATACGTTTCCACTCCGGCGTATTTTGCTATATATCTCTCCGAAATTTCATTATTAAACACCATTGAAAAAACCACGCCCAGGCCTTCGAATATTGCAAGCTCTCCAAGAGTCATTTTATAGGGTGAATCCTTGCCTTCTGGCAAAAGGACCTTCTGCAATCTCACAACATGGGCGTACTCATGAGGAAGATAAATTTTGAGCTCATCGTATGAGACTTTCTCACTTACGCCATAAAGAATGAATGTACCCTTATTTGGAGAGTAGTTAGTCATTATGGGATTGAAAGGAAGAGGAAGAAAATAAACGGTGAACTTATCTTCAGGTGTGCACATATCAACGCATCGGTTCAGGATTTCTCTTACTCTCTCAGCATGTTCATTTTCAAGGTTTATAACTTCATTCAGAGCATTGCTGAATTTTATCTTTTGAATTGTGGGTGTGTTGAAAAGCTCTTTTATATTCATCCCCGTCATTTTCTCTAAGGATGCCTTTAGAATTTCCTCGTACTCCTCATAAACGCAAAGCCAGGGGTCATCGGCGCACCTGAAATTGGTTGCAAAGATAATTGAGAACATGCTTGTGGCATATTTCTGTTTGTATTTATGGTTTTTCCAGATTCAAAAGAGGGGCTTTTTCTCTAAAACACTCCCTCAAAATGCGTTTTTATCTTTTGGAAGCGGGAATCATAATGGGGCATGGTGGGCAAAGATTTAATCTTTGTGAGGATATTTCCCATTGTGAAATTGATTTGTGAGAGGGAAATTGATGCTTCGAAAATCGTTGTATCTCCCAGGCCCGTGTGGAAATGCCGTACCTGCGTGTTCTATGGGAAGAGACCATCGTGTCCCCCGTTCGTACCATCCTGGCGTGAGGCGAGGGAATGGGTCAGGAGTTATAAAAGGGCACTTCTTCTGAAATTTGAGGTGGATATGGAGAATTTTGAGGAGGAAAAGAGGGATGTGCTGAATTATATCCTGAATCGCGAGAGGGAAGAGTTTTCAAAATACCCCTATGCCTTCGCCCTTTTTCCAGGGGCCTGCAATCTCTGCAGGGAATGCGAGTATGAGAGGAGCGGCATATGTCCCAGAATCCAGGATGTTCGCCCTTCCCTTGATGCCGTAGGTATTGAAATCACCTCCCTTGTGAGGATCGATTTTGGAGAGAGCGTGCTCTACTCTCTAATCTTCCTTGATTGAGGGAAATGCGGAGACGAATACGCCTATAAGCATGATTTCGTAGATCTCGAGGGTGGCTGTGGATGGCCAGGGTATGAATGCTCCTATTATGGCCAGTATGAAGAGCGCAACTGTCAATTTTTTCATAGTGCCATGAGTTCCAATGCCCCAGACTATCATTCCCATGAAGAACTGCAGGAAGAAATAGGATGCCACGCAGGTGTGCGGTCTGGTTCCGCTGTGGAACACTCCAATGAGGGCAAGGAATAGAGAGGATATTGAGATGAAGGCCCCGCCCACGGTTTCCACCTTGTTTTGGGCGGAGTGTATGAGGTATAGGGAGAATGCCAGAAGAAAGGGGGATGCCAGAATGAGCCCGTAGTTGTAGATCCACGGATAATTGGCCGAGTTTGCACCCAAATCGCTGAGGGCGTTGTGCATAACGGAAAACCACGGATTGTGGAGAATGCTGGCAATGGTGAATGACCAGTACACTATGAGGGTGATTATGCTGAAATACCTCAGAATTTTCGTTTTCATAATTGAGGTATGGAATATGCCCGTAAAAAAATTGCCATAATCTTTTTAAATGAAAGGCCAATACCCTCTAACAGGTGAGAATATGGAAGAGACAATAGAATTCTGCACATCCTGCGGAAGAGGACTTACGGATGAGGGCTCTGTGGTATTCAGATGCCCCAATTGCGGGGCCTTAATTGCCAGATGCAACAGGTGCAGGGAGCAGAGCATACCGTACAGGTGCCCCAACTGCGGGTTTGAAGGTCCATGAGGTGAGCAAGATGGGAGATGTTTTGGTAACCTACAAAATAATGCCCGAAGGCGTGGATGTTGACTTTGAGAAGATGAAGGATGAAGTGAAGAGCAAGGTGGGCGATGTCGGAAAAATTGCCGAATTTGATCTGCAGCCCATAGCCTTCGGACTGAAGGCACTTGTTGTGAAGGTGATTGTGAAGGATGAGGGGGGCGTTGCGGATCAAATTGAAAAGGCCCTGGGTGAGATTGAAGGTGTGCAGGGTGTAGTTATAGAAGAGGTCACCCTGATTTAAAGGTATGAAAAATCCCTTGCCATTTTTTCCAATCTTCTTATTCTTTCTTCCGTGGGAGGATGCGTTGAAAATAGCCTTATGAGGCCGTATCCCCTGAACGGATTCACGATGAACAGTGACGCGGTGGATGGATTGCCTCTTCTCAGGGGATTTCTTGACGCATGGTATTCCAGTTTTCTAAGGGCAGAGGCCAGTGCCAGAGGTTTCTTGGTTATCCTTGCGCTCTGTTCATCGGCCTTGAACTCCCTTGCTCTGGATATGGCCAGTTGAATGAGCAACGCTCCAAGGGCAGCCAGAGCGATAAATATGTAGGCGAGAAAATCATCCTCATCCCTGCTGAACAAACTTCTCCACAGGTACGCGCGGCTCATAAACGACAGCGCTCCGGTTATGGTGGCTGCAACTGACATTATGAGAATGTCCCTATCCTTTATGTGCCCTATTTCATGCCCGATCACTCCCTCAAGTTCATCATCGTTCAGAATTCGAAGCAATCCCTCGGTCACGCATACGACGGCATTTTTTGGATTTCTTCCCGTGGCAAAGGCGTTGGGTATGGATAGAGGAATGATGGCAACTCTTGGTGTGGGTATATTTGCCCTCATTGCCACATCTTTAACGATACCGTACAGCCTGGGGTTTTCCTCCTCGGTTATAATTCTTGCCCTATAGCTCCATAGCACAATTTTTGAACTGTAGAAATAGGTGAAGAGATTGAGCACAAGTGCGAGAGCAAGGAAGAACAGCAGAGAGGTTAATGTATTCCCATAGTACACGCCGATCAGATAACCTATGCCCACGAATAGAAGAGTGAGTATTGCGAATAATCCCAGGGTTCTTGCAGTGGCACCCATCTCAAAACGCAATATGCCAAGGTATTTAAATCTTTACAGGCCAATTTTTAAATATCTTAAAGTTTTCTGGAAAAAAGTAAAATAAATTTGAGGTGATTCAATGGGTGGAAAAATATGGTTGCTGTCGCTGGTCATAGTGATTGCTTTACTTCTCACAGGAAGCACTGGTGCAGGTATGGCGGAGAGCTCTGAGACGGAGGTATCGGTCATATTCCAGTTTGGGAATCAGGAGGTGCTTACCGCCAATGTGTATCTTCCATCCGATAATCATACGGCCATACTGGCAACGGAACTTGCCTGTGAGGAACTGGGATTGGGGATAAACGTTTCCTGGAGTTCCTATGGTGCATTTGTAACTCAGATTGGTTGGGACAAGAACGATTGGTCTGGTACGGGTTATTACTGGCACCTAATGCTCTGGAGCAACGATAGTTATCAATGGATACCCTCAAGCGTGGGTGCATCCTCACTGAATCTCAGCAACGGAGATGTAATTGCCTGGGTTTACACGGTGGATAATCCCTCATGGGTGCCCTATACAGGAGCCCTGGCTTATCCTGGGCATTATGGAGTGTGGAGTGCTCCCAGGGGTAATATGAACAACACCGCATCGTCTGAGAAAACAATATATGCTCCCGACGTTGTCTGGAAATTCAAGGGCCAATCATCCTGGGGCTTCTCATCCACACCGGTATCAGGGGATGGCGAGATATTCATTGCCGATTCCTCCGCGCTGTATGCCCTGAATATGAACGGCACGTTGCTCTGGAACACAACTTCTGGAGCCGCTGGATATTATGGCATTGCTTCACCTGTACTTTTTGGGAAATACGTGATCATAGGGACCTCTGATAAGTACCTTCGGGCATTTTATGTGAACAATGGAACATTGGCTTGGCAGGTTTACCTTGGGGAGGATATAGCCTCCTCACCTACCCTTGGGATCGTGGATAAGAAACCCATGGTTTTCGTTGCCACCTTCAATCTTGGCTCTGTGGGGAAATTGTATGCCGTAAATCTCCTTAACGGCACTGAGGAATGGAACCTTACACTTATGGGAAGCGATTATTTTGGTGTACCCGCATTTTACGATGGGAAGATAATAGTTCCCATTGGAGGCATAGAGGACACATCCTACCAGTGGAATCCCCCATACGGGGTTCAGTGTATAAATGCAAATGGCACGTATTACTGGAACTACACAACAGATTCATCTGTGAGATCCTCAATTGCCGTTGAGAACGGGAATATTTACTTTGTGACCCATGGTGGAAAATTGATATCTCTCAACATGAACGGTACCTTGAGGTGGAGTTTGAACATAGGCAGTTCTGTATCCTCTCCTGCTGTTATGAACGGAAAGATATTCGTGGGCAACAACAACGGCACTCTATACGGCATAGAGGATGAGGGCACAAACTCTCAGATTCTATGGGGTTTGAGTTTGAACGGCCCCGTGCAGGGTGGGGTGATATGTCTGGGCGATGAGGTCCTTGCCGTCACCAATACCCAGAATGGGACTCTCTATTCTATCTTCACAAATGGAACACCCTACTGGAACATCACGCTGAAACCTGAGGATTACATTTTATCCTCTCCAATAATTGCTGATTCCTATGTGCTTGTAGCCTCCAACAACGGGTACCTCTACGCTCTCGGGGATAATCTAACATACCCATCCATCGGGGAGATTGTGCAGAACACCGCCTATGTTGACTCACCCATAAAAATAACGGTGAAAAGTGGGGAAGAGTATCAGGTGCTCCTCTACTATAAAAATGTGAGCGGTGATGAATGGCATGCCCTTTGGATGCAGTATCAGAATGGCAGTTACGTTGGTTACATACCCGCTCAGAGCACATCTGGAGACGTTTATTACTATGTTATAATTGTGAATTCAACGGGGATTTCTTCCACATCCTCCGTAAAAATTGCACAGGTCCTTTCTTCGGTGCCAGAGTTAAACGCAATGTATCTCATAATCGC
Organism: Candidatus Aciduliprofundum sp. HYA1; assembly: GCF_056175085.1. Classification (NCBI taxonomy): domain Archaea; kingdom Methanobacteriati; phylum Thermoplasmatota; genus Candidatus Aciduliprofundum; species Candidatus Aciduliprofundum sp. HYA1. The sequence continues at coordinate 18,892 of NZ_CM149694.1, read as the reverse complement.
CCTCATTGCAATTGCATTCGTGCTCAGAAGTAGAGTTCGTGGCTGATACGTGGAATCATTGCCATGAGCACTGCCTGAGCATTGAACTCATCTCTTTTTATTTTTCCCTTGCTTAGGTATCCTATGGCTCCCATTCCTTTTTTTATTTCCTTTATGCCTGAGATTATTTCCATGGCTTCTCCAACTTCCATACCCTTTTCCACCATATCAATCACTTTTTGTGGATACGTGAATCCGCCGGAATAACCGTAGGTGAAATTTCCGTATTTGTCCAGAATGGCACAGAATGCCTTATCAAAATACTCCTTGACTTCCTCGTTCCAGAACAGGCCTGCCTCTATGCCGATGGCGTAATCTGCGTTTTCAATCGCATTTTTTGCCCGATTTATGGCACCTTTTATGGTCTCAGAATCCTTTGGCTGGGGAGGTACATTGGACTCAACATCCACTCCTCTCACCACAATTTCAAAATCAAAAATCTCTCTGAAGACCTTCTCTACAGCACGGATCTTTGATGGATTTGCCGAGCCCACATGCACAATCAGGGGTTTCAACCTCCTTCCCTCCTTGTCTATCTCTTCGCTGCGGATCCTTCTGGAGGAGATGGGAAGAAGGTCTTCGGCGTAAAAGATCGGGATCTCCTCAATTTGAATGAGTTTCAATCCCTTTTTTTCCCGGAGTATGTTGATCTCCTCTGCAGTTTTTCTCGTCTCCTTTGATACCACAATTATGTCAAAATCCTCGGTGAGGGTTGGGCCGTATTTATCTTGAATCTCAATGATTCTGTATTCCTTTCCGAATTGCCGCACAAAATTCTCAACCTCATTCTTTCTGTCTTCAAATCTGACCGAGCAGTTGTTTTTGAAACCATCACCAGTTATGCCAATGAGCACAAAGTCACCCAGCTCAAAGGCCCTTTTCAATAATTCCCTGTGCCCCCTGTGCAGGAATTCGAAGGTTCCGCCAACTACCACGCGTTTCATAACCCACCGTAACTGAACATGAGGATCACGAACAGAATTCCCAGGAAGAGGAGCCATATGTAGGTGAATCTCTTCTTTTTCTTGATCATCATGTTCCACTGATCCTCGCACTTCTTTGAGCAGAAATCCTTATCGGGAGGAATGGCGATTCCGCAGTTGAGGCAGTGCTTGTGGGGAGGGATTTCCTTGATCTCCTTCCGCAGTGCATTGACTTCGAGTTTAAGCCCTTCAATCTCGTCCATAAGTTCATCAATGTCTGTCATACTTGCCCATAAAGTTTGATGGGATTTATATTCATCGGTGCAGTTTGGAAAGTTATTTATTTGAGTAAATCTTTTTTACCCTGTGTATGGGGGGCTTAGATTTGCAAGTGCGGTTTTCGTGATTATTCTTCTCTCACTGCAGATGCCGTTGGCTTTTTCGCAGTATGATGGGAATGTGATTAGGATTGATGGAAATTTGGAATTTTGGGAATGGGCTAAGAAGATGAACTGTTCAGGTGATGGAAGTGCTGAAGATCCATACATAATTGAGAACATCACGATGAATGTGCCCTTTAAAACAGATGGAATATTTATATCAAACACCACGGTGCATTTTATAATAAGAAACTGCAACATATCCTTCGCCCATGGCAACAGTGAGAAAATCTTCTTTTCGGGAATTAAACTTTACAATGTGGCAAATGCTGTTATTGAGAGCAACACTTTCTACAAGGATGAAATGGCCATTTCCATTTATGAATCTTCAAATGTGAAAGTTATGCATAATGAGTTTTATGGGGATGATGTGGGCGGGATTTATCTTAAACGATCTGAAAATGTTAATATCTCCGATAATCATTTTGAGAGGGGAGGGGGTTTTGTATTCGGCCTTTATGCCACTAATATTACCTTGTCCAATAATACCATATGTTGTTACAAAGAGAGTGGCATATTTTTTGAATTATCTTCACATTTGAGGATCATTAAGAATGAAATGAGGGTTGAAAGAGGCTTGAAGTATCCGGCTAGGTCGCGTGAAGCGATATGGATGCACTCATCCAAGTTTATTTTGATAGAAAACAACAGTATTGATGGAGGAAAATTTCAATGGGATGGGATAAGCATTTATCATCCCTCTGGGGTTATTATTAGAGATAATGAGATAATAAGGAACAATGCTTGTGGGATAAGAATGGTGGATGGAAAAAACATAACATTGTATAAAAATGATATATCTTTTAATTTTATGCGGGGCATAAGTTTACTACATCCTAATGGTGCAGTCGTTGAGAATAATAGGATCATCCATAATTTGGAGGGTGTCGAGGTGTATGATTCTCAAAACACTCTCATTGTGAAAAATCTTATAGCGTTTAACGTTATTGGAACCTATGTTTCAAGAAGTAAAACCATGGAGATATACAACAATTCATTCTTTTACAATCGCGGTTCAGGGGATAAATACAACAGTTCCCATGTGCAGGCCTGGGATGAAAATGGTGCTGCGAGGTGGTACGACCCTTCTGGGTACGGAAATTATTGGAATGACTGGGCCAGAAACAATGATACCAACGATAAAAATGGAGATGGCATAGTTGATTTTCCCTATAAAATTGGAAAGGGAATTGATTATTATCCCCTCAAATACCCTCCAAAGGAATACAAGGTTGAACCCACCCCGCCCAGAAAATTAAGGCTCACATATGGCAATGGGTATCTCAATATATCTTGGAAGCCACCAATTGGAAATGGTACTTCACCGATAATCGGGTATATAGTTTACAGAAACAAGGAGAGGATAGCCACATTGCCACTCACAACCCTGTATTACAATGACACCTCCCTGAAGAACGGTGAAAAGTATGAATATTACGTTACAGCATTCAATTCGGAAAAGGAGAGTTTAAGAAGTAATGTTGTCAAGGGCATTCCTGGAATTCCCGAGAAGCCAGTAAATCTAACAGCACACAGCGAGAGGAAATATGTTTATATATCTTGGGAACCACCACTAAATAAAGGTGCTTCTGAGATTGAATACTATAGGGTATATCGTGCTCCCTATATCTCCCCTCCACTCTGTCCATCAGGTCCACCCAATTGGGAGTTGATTGCCGTTGTTCCTGCGGCACATTTGTATTATGTGGATGCCAATGTGAGCATCGGGACATCCTATCTGTACAGTGTGAGTGCGGTTAATAAATATGGTGAGGGACCCAAGTCCAGTGGTGTTGTGGGTCGTGCAGGCACGGTTCCCTCTCCTCCCCTGAATCTCACAGTGGTCAATGAGGGGGATCACTTTAATATCACATGGAATGCCTCAAAAGATAACGGTGGCTGGGAGATTTTTGAATACAGGGTGTACTGTAATGGAGAGTTGATAGCAAAAATTTACGCGTATGATCATAGGATTTTCTATTACAATTACACGCCTGAATATCCGGGGGTTTATGCTTGCTATGTGACTGCAGTAAATGCCATAGGTGAGAGCGCTCCAAGTGATATGGTGACCATATCCTATAAGGTTCCAAACAAGAACTGGGGCGTCGGATCCTCTGGTGAGGGTTATATTTGGATAGATCTGGAAATTTTGGGAATCTCTTTAACAGTAATTTTCCTCTGTGTGATTGTTTACAAAAGGATAGAAGGCTCAGGAAGAAAATAAATATTCAAAAAATTCATCTTATTGATATCTTCCTTGGGCAGTACTTCACCTTGCAGTAGCTGCACACTATTTTCTGTTTGTCCATCTCTGAGGTGTGCAGGGTTATTGTCTCCACACCATCGAGTTTTCTTATGAGCCCCACAGCATCCATGCTGATCGGTTTTTCCAAAACTATGGTAACCTTGCTCCCATTTGTCCATAGCCGCTCACCTATTATTTGCCTTATCTCGCAGGAGGAATCGCTTAAAATCTTGAATATTCTCTCCAGCAGGCACCCGTATTTTGGCTTTTTGAACTCTATTTCGAGTACCTCCCAGCCCATTATGGGTGCGACCTTTGACAGGGAGAGTTTTGGCTCTAACCTCTCAAATATGCTTCTCAACTCATAGGTTTTTTCAATGTATTCAATCGTGTGATACACAATTTTACGGTTCACTCCGGCCACTTCGGCTATGGAATTTACAGGCACATCCACATCCCCTATGTAGAGTTTAGAATTTCTAACCGATATGCCCAGATTTACCAATAATTCGGCCACCTTCTTCCTTGCCGGGAAGTTCTTAAAATACTCGCTAACAATAAGAAGCATAAAAGGGAAAAGTAAAGGGTTTTAATAAATTTTCCTTTACTCTATCTGCTCCATTGTGATGCAGCTCACAGGGCAGGAATCAACGGCTTCCTGCACGCAGTCCTTGAGATCGTCGCCTATTTCTTCCTTGATCACAACGCTCTTTCCCTCGTCGTCCATCTCGAAGACATCAGGGCACAGGCTAGCGCAAATTCCATCACCGATGCAAGCGTCCCTATCAACTGTAACCTTCCACTTTCCCATTTATATCACCTCAAGTGGGGGAATTGTGAGAGAATATAAAAATTTTCTCATTTTCCACGCAGCACCGCACCTGCGATTGCCAATATTATCCCAAATATGGCAGTGCCCTGAGATAGATCCCTGTAGAATTTCACCTTTCCCATCTCGCCTCTCTCCGTGCTCCAGTAGGTTATCTGGAAATTCCCTACACTCACCGCCGATGTTTTCTCTATTGTCATGTAAACCTCATCGCCAATGTGGCACCCCTCAACGTTTCCATGGGCAAGTACATCCAGTTTTCCATCCAGTTCTATGAGCGTTGCGTTCAGGATTTGGGAGTATTTCATATCTGTTATCACTCCGTAGACGGTGATTTTCTCCCCAACCTCGTAGTTTTTGGAATCAACCGAATAGGCGGGAGTGAACACGTGAGATGGAAATAGAATGTACGCGCCAAATCCCAAGATTGTCAGTGCAAGGCCTATATACAGCAGCCCTTTTCTCATACGTTAGCCATAATATTCGTGTATTTTATGATTTTCCATGAGCGAATTTTTTATAAGGGAAATCCCAATACCCATTGGGGCGCGTGGCCTAGCCAGGATATGGCGGCAGCCTCCTAAGCTGCAAGTCGCGGGTTCGAATCCCGCCGCGCCCGCTGAATGAAATGCATTTTTATGGACGATGAGGGCATTTGCCATGGCCGGTATAAGGGATTCAGGTGCATAGAGGAGAAGTGCGAGGATTATGGCAAGTACTTCGTTCCCGAGGGAGTATGTGCATACTGGCGTGATGGGTACTGCAAGAAATTGCACATATTCACCTGCGATGGAAAGAACAAAAAATGCCCCTACTACAGGGAGTGGATAGAGGAGGAAGAACTCATTCTATTCGATTAAACCACCCTGCACTCTCCACTTTTTCCGGATTTTATGGTTTCCATTATCACGTTTGCCACCCTCTCCGGGGGGTCTGCTGGCATCGGGCCGTGGATTCTTCTGAGCATATCTGTATCCGTGGGACCCGGAGCAACGCACATCACCCTTATCTTCGGTCCCAGTTCCTGTGCCAGGGATTTTGTGAGCGCGACAACAGCGGCCTTGGAAGCGCAGTAGGGCGCGGCCCGTGCCATGGGGTGAAGGCCGATTATTGATGCTATATTCACGATCTTGCCCCATTCCATGTGCTCAATTGATGCGTGTATCATGTTGAATATGCCAAAAACGTTGACCTGAAATATGCGCTCCCACTCGCTTGGCAGGGTTCTTATGAAGGGTTTCACATCGTAAACGCCGGCGTTGTTCACCAGGATTTTCAGTTTTCCCATCCTCGTGGATTCTTCCACCATTCTCTTTGCATCTTCGTAATTGCTCACATCGCCCTGAACTGCTATTGCCTTTCCCCCTTTATTTTCAATGGCTGCAACGACCTCCATCGCCTTGCTCTCCTGATGGTGATAGTTTACCACAACGGCGTATTCCTCCGCAAGTTTCAATGCCGTTGCCCTGCCAATGCCCCTGCTTGCACCCGTCACGATTGCTACTTCCATAGGTGCAAATCTTCAAGGTTCTATTTTAAAATTCCCATGAAAAGGTTAATGCACCATTGTGCGATTACTCCACTATGAAGGCCATAAAAGCAAAGGTTCTCTATGATGGCACTGGAGCGAAGGCCAAGAAGGACGTCTATGTGCTTTTTGAGAATGATGAGATAAAGGGCATATCCAAGGAGCGCAAAGGAGCAGAGGTGATAGGTGAGGGCATTGTAACTCCCGGTTTCATAGATCCCCACTGCCACATAGGTATGGCAAGGAGCGGAGAGCCCTACCAGGAGGATGAGACAAATGAGCAGATGAACGCAATATACCCCTTGGTAAATGCAATTCATTCCGTTTACATGGACGATCCTGCCTTTAAGGAGAGTGTCGAATTCGGTGTGCTTTACTCCCATGTAATGCCTGGGAGCGGGAACATAATTGGAGGTCATACTGCGCTCATTCGTAATTTTGCAAGGGACATAGGCGATGCATTCGTTAAGAACATAGGTATAAAGGCCGCACTGGGATACAATCCACGCAGCACCACCGACTGGAAGGGCACAAGACCCAGCACGCGGATGGGTGCAATTGCCATGCTACGGGAGGAACTTATGAAGGCCAAGAAGACAAAATCCTTGCTGAGCAAGGGAAAGAAGGAACCCGAGGAGGTTGAGCCCCTTACCGAGATATTCATGTCAATCCTTGATGGAAAGATGCCACTGATGGTACATGTGCACAAGGAGGACGATATCATAACCCTTATGAACCTTGTAAAGGAGTTTGGAATCCGTGCCGTTGTGAATCACGGCTGCGATGTGCACTCCCCAGAACTCTGGGAAAAGGTGAAGAGGGCGGGAATGGACGTGATCTACGGGCCAGTTGATTCGTTCTCCTACAAGGTGGAATTGAAGAACGAGTCATGGCATAACATAAGGTACATCGTTGATTCCAGTTTGAGATTTTCCGTTATGAGCGACCATCCAGTGGTTCTGCAGAGGAACCTGTACCTTCAACTTCGCTTCTTCCGCAGATTCGGTATGAGCCGGGAGCAGGTCATAGCACTGATTTCCGGAAATGCCGCGGATATAATCGGGGCTGAGAAAATAGGAAAGATAAGGGAGGGCTACAAGGCCTCAATGGTCATTTGGAACGGGGAGCCCCTCAGTATGGAATCCTGGCCGATAATGAGCATAGGTGAGGGCAAGGTTATTTACGAATCGTAGCCCATTTTCTGCAGGAATAAATGGGCCTTTATCAACACTTTTTTTGATGAATCATAGGTTATCCTCTCAAGCGCATCTTCGTAGTTGAGCCATTGATAACCATCGTGTTCGTAGGATAGTCTTACCTCCTCCTTCTCCGTTGTCCCAAGAAAGTAAACCACAGTTTTTTCCACCAGTGTGCCACCTTCTCTGAAATGGTACTTTATTACTTCCCTGAATCCAAAAATCAGGTCCACCTCTATTCCTGTTTCTTCAAATATCTCTCTTCTTGCGGCCTTGGTCTCATCCTCTCCCCTCTCCACGTGTCCCTTGGGGAAGTCCCAGTGCCCTGTGGGATAGTGCAGTATGAGATATTTTCTCGTTTTTGTATTGAAGACAACGGCCCCTGCGGACTTCTCCCTTCTCATAGTTTTACATTCTACCGTGCAATTTATATTTTTTGGTGCGGAAAAGGATAAGTAAAATGTATGCATTTTATCCCCTATGCAGAAAATATCGCATCTGCGCATACACGTTCTTGCCGAAGATTTTGCGGGATACAGCAGCAGGTTCTGGGCCCAGCATGGCATATCCTTCTTCATTGAAATGAAAATGGGATTGGAGGAGCACAGAAACCTGTTTGATACGGGAAACCATGCAGACCCCGTGCTTTTCAACGCCCAGATGCTTGATCTTGATCTCAAATCCCTGGAGTCTATAGTGCTTTCCCACAGCCATTACGACCACACCGGAGGATTTCTGGGCGTGCTGGAAAGGATGGGTAAAGAGGTGAATGTAATTGCACATCCAGATATTTTCAAGGAATCATACGCGGTGGGAAATGGAACCCGTTACATAGGCCCTCCAAGGGATATGCGTGAGAGGGCCGAGATGCTTGGGGCAAGGTGGATTCTGAACAGGGAACCGTGGGAGATTCTTCCAGGTGTTTGGACTTTGGGTGAGATTTTAAATGAGAGCAGGGTGGATTACGAGGTGATGAAGAGCACAGGAGTTTTTATGAAAAAGGACAATAATTACATTCCGGATTTTATGGAGGACGAGATAGGATTGGTTATGATAACGGAGGGTGGGCTTGTGGTGATAGGGGGTTGCTCACATCCTGGAATTGTTGGCATGGTGAAAAGGGCAATGGATATCACAGGGATAAATGATGTCCGTGCGGTTATTGGTGGATTTCATCTTGTGAATGCCAGTGAGAACCGCATAAAGAGAACCGTGGGAGATTTGCTGGATATGGGGGTGAAGGAGATTTACACGGGCCACTGCACCGGTTTGCAAGCGGAATGTGAATTTTCAGAGGCATTCGGGGATAGATTTCATAAACTCCATGCAGGTATGAGCATCAATTTGAGCGAAAGATAAATTAATATGTTATCCATTCCCACCTCTGGGCGGGGGTTGTCGAGCTTGGCCAAAGGCGCTGGCTTGAGGGGCCAGTCCCGTAGGGGTTCCTGGGTTCAAATCCCAGCCCCCGCACTCTTTTTAAATTTCTGTAATCCAGGGGTATGTTTTTATATGAAGGATCTCTAAGAGATAATGGTCTGCTTGAGAGGTGTTTGTAATGGCCCGAATGAAGGATGAAGTGGGAAATGCCCTTAAGGGTGTGAAACTTGAGGAACTGAGCCCCTTTGAGTTGAAGGAACTTCTTGTTAAAATTGCCAAGAGGAAATCCGAGCGGATGATGCTCAATGCTGGCAGGGGCAATCCTAATTTTCTGGCTTTGATTCCCAGGTACGCTTTTTTGCAACTGGGAAAATTTGCATTAAGTGAGGCCGAGAGGCACTTTGGTTACATGGGTGATCTGATTGGAGGGCACAGTGACAGGGATGGAATAGAGGCAAGATTTGAAATATTTGTGAGAAATCACTGGAGTGAGAGGGGAACTGCGTTTCTAAACTCCGCAGTTAGTTATGTGAGGGATTATCTTGGCCTTTCTGCGGGAGATTTTCTACACGAGATGGTTCAGGGATATTTGGGATGCGATTATCCCTCTCCCCCAAGGATGCTCCCCCTTTCCGAGAAGATAGTTACGAGGTACATTATGAAGGAGATGGGTGCTGGCTATGATCTTGGATACTCCCTGGTGGATGAAACCCAGTTATTTGCTGTGGAAGGTGGCACCGCTGCCATGGCTTACCTGTTTGAATCTCTGCATGCAAATCATATATTGAACACGGGAGATAAAATAGCCCTTGCCGTGCCAATATTCAGTCCATATCTTGAAATTCCAAAACTCGACACATATAGATTGGAGATCATGGAGATTGTTGCCCATGAAGATATTGGTTTTCAGATACCCGATGAGCAGCTAGATAAACTGAAGGACCGGGAGATCAAGGCTCTATTTATTGTGAATCCTGGCAACCCGACGTCGGTCAAATTACAGGATAGGACCCTTGAAAAGATAAGAGAAATAGTTGAAGAATACAGAAAGGATCTGATAATAATTACAGATGATGTTTACGCCACGTTCACGGAGAATTTCAAGTCCATTTACACGGTTTTGCCCCACAACACAATACTCGTTTATTCCTTTTCAAAGTACTTCGGTGCCACAGGATGGCGCCTTGGTGTTATCGCTATGAACAGGAAAAATGTGGTTGATACCCTCATTGGCAAATTGCCTGAAGATGTACAGGAGCAGATGGAAAGAAGATACGCTCCAATAACTCCAGATGCCAGAAAATTGAAATTTATAGACAGGCTTGTGGCAGATAGCAGGAACGTTGCTCTAAGGCACACTGCCGGACTATCCACACCCCAGCAGGTTCAGATGGTTCTATTTGCCCTATACGCTCTTATGGATGAGCAGGAAAGATACAAAAATGCGGTCAGGCACGTTCTTCAGCGCAGATACGGTGCACTTTACAGGGGTCTGGGAATTGAACCAAGCGAGCATACGAACTATGCCTACTACTATACCCTGCTTGATACTGAGAGGCTTGCGGAGCGACTTTACGGTAAGGAGTTTGCCAGTTGGTTTGTGAATGCCTTACCTCCAGAGGAGTTTGTGATACGCCTAGCCCAGGAGGCAGGAGTTGTCCTGTTGCCGGGCAGGGGGTTCGAGGTTCTGCACCCTTCCGCACGCATATCCCTGGCCAATCTGAAGGAAATTGATTACATAAGGATAGGGAAAACGATCAGGAAACTTCTGGAGGAGTACAATCAAAGGTTTCTCAGTGAGAGGGATGCCAAAAATTGAGAATCCTCAACCCTTTTCGTTTTTATGATGCAACGTTTTTAACTTATTTTTGTATGGGGTGCCTATGAACTACAAAATATACCCCGTTGGGATTTTCAGGAAGGATGGAAAGCCCAGAGTTGAGATATTTGATGAGTACAGAGATGCTCTCTACGGTATATCAAATTTCAACAGAATTCTGCTGTTTCTCTGGTTTCATAAAAGTGAAGGGGATAAGAGGAAAATTCTGAAGGTGCATTCCCACGGGGAGCCGGGGTATCCCCTTAGAGGAGTATTCGCAACACGCTCTCCAGTGCGCCCCAATCCCATCGCAGTGTACAATGTGAAAATTCACAGAGTTGAGGGTTTAACAATAGAGATTGAGGCTATTGACGCCTACGACGGTACACCTGTGATTGATATAAAGCCGTTTGTGAAGGATCTCGATTGTCCGTAGTTCAAGGTGCTTTCTTTCTAAGAAAATGGGATCAAGGGACAGGTTTGGAGATAACGAGCATCAATGGTGCGAACAAGCCTCGCTCTGCGAGGCGCCGGCACCCTTTTTAAAGGGGCTTAGTGGACCGGGCGGGATTTGAACCCGCGGCCTCCACCATGCCAAGGTGGCGATCTTCCGGTCTGATCTACCGGCCCATGGGAGTTAGTGTATTCCAAAGCAGTATTTTAAATTTTTTTCTCCCTCTTTTCCATCTCCCTCTGGAGTTTCCTCTCGCGTCTTCTCTTTTCCTCCTCTATTTTTTCAAGTTCTTCTTCTGGGATCTCAATCTCTCTTTTCTCCGCCACACTGATGAATTCTGGAGGGATCTGCGAGGCTATGAACACGGTTTTTGCTGCCCTGTAGATCTGATAGCCTCCATCTATGGCTTTTTGAGTATCTATTTCTAAGATTATGGGCTCTTCCACACGGTGCAGTCCGGCAATATACGCATCTTCATAGGTCTTGCTCAGATGCACCCATTTCCTATCACCGGGCTGGAGACCTATCTCCTTGATGTACTCCAGTTCCTCCTCTGTGGTGGGATAATACAGTTTTTCTGGTATCCCATCTGTTGGAAGATCGCTGAGGTCAACCTTTATTGAGTGCCCGTAGGTGGCTCTAACTCGGTTGTGCTCAACATCCAGTTGATACCTGCCCTTATCATCCGTTAGCACTATTGCTATTATGTGCTTTGTTTTGAGCCACCTGAATCGTGGATGCTTTCTCTTTATGCCCTTGACAATCTGGTAAATATCCGCCCATCCCCTATCATCAAGTTGAACATGAAACCTCTCAGGAAAATGCCTTAAAATGCCAGCAAGCATCCTGCTTATTGCCGTCAATTCCCAGTCATTAAGAAGGAACTTTCCCTCCTCACCGCAAATTGGACAAACATCGCCCCTAAACGGCCCATGCTTTTCACATTCTCTCAACTGAACCATTCCATCACCACCTAACGAGGAATAGAAAACAGGATATAAAGGTTATCCACTGATTATCCACAAATTTAAATATATAATTGCCATTTTTGCGACCATGGTCACCGAGAAGGAGGTTTGGGATGCCCTCAAAAGGGCCATTGATTTTGAACTTGGAGTGGATGTTGTTAACCTGGGTTTGATTTACGAGGTTCGTGTGGATAACGGCAAGGATGTTTACATAAAAATGACACTTACAACGCCCACATGTCCGCTGGCAAATGCCATAATTGCCGATGTTTATCAGAAGGTAAAGGCAATTGAGGGTGTGGAGAATGTGGATATTGAGGTGACCTTCGATCCACCGTGGAACCCGGATATGATGTCTCCCCAGGCAAAGAAACTTCTGGGTATTTGAGTTATGGGGAGATAAGAGTGTAGAAATATATGAGTCCGAGAATCAGTATTGATATGTTTAAGAACGGAAGAAGATACTCGTTTTCAATTACCTGGAGCACGTAGAGCATGGATAAAAACAGCACCACGAAACTGCCTATGATGAGGTATAGAATTTTCCTTTTGAACTTCCCATCCACGTAGCGATGCAGAATGAACAGGTTTGCAATGCCCAGTACTATGTAACTTCCCATAATGAGGTAATATATGGTGAGAACGGGCATATTAAACATGGATACCCAACCGTAGGAGGAAGAGCGCAGGCCATCAACCATATTCGTGTATGAAATCCAGAAGGCGAAGATGATAGGTATGAATAGAAAAATGGCCTCTTTCATATTCCACCCCCTTCGCAAATAGTGGGTGAACAGGACGAAAAAGTAAAGTGAAAGCGCCAAGAGCGAAGGTGCTATTCTCGCCATAAGGAGTGCGGTGTTGTATCCTTCTGTGAATTTTAAGGCTTCCACTATGCTGTACAGGAACAGGGAAAAGCCCATTATTGAGAAGAAGTAGTGACTCAGGTTTTTCTCCCTTTTTGAAAATAGAACGTAGGTGGATACGCATAAAAATAGTATCGCATTTATAATTGTGGCTATTACGCCAATTGCTTCACCCATCTCCCTCGAGGGGGAAATTATTCACATCCTATTTAATGTTTGCTTAATGAGGAAAATATGTAGTATCCATATCCGTGCTCCCTTTCTCTACGCATCCAGTCTGGATGCTGATACAGGTAGAATGCCCTCTCGGGATGTGGCATCATGCCAAGAACATTCCCCTCCGGATTTGTCAATGCGGCAATGTCCTCCATTGAGCCATTTGGATTCCAGGGGTATGTGGCCCTTGAGCCGTCTGGCTTGACGTATTTGAATGCTATCTGTCCATTTTCAATGATCTCCTCCATTATCCTCTCGCTGGTGACAAATTTTCCCTCTGCGTGGGCCACAGGAAGGGATATGATCTCAGGCACATCCCTTGTGAAGAGCCCATCCTGCAATTTCTTCAGATATGTCCACCGGCATTCAAAGCGATTGGAATCGTTTATCATAAGAGCTGCCTCTGGCACATCGCTAATCCCATTGGTACCTGGAAGAAGGCCCAGTTCTATGAGAACCTGAAATCCATTGCATACACCCATTATTATTTTACCCTCATCCACAAATTTTTTAATCTCCTTTAAGGCTATCGCCCTCAACCTTGCAGCAAATATGGCTCCGGCGCGAATGTAATCTCCCGCGGAGAACCCTCCGGGGATGAAGAGCATGTCGTAATCTTCCAGGTCTTTCTTGCCCCATTTCAGGAGATTCAGATGCACGTATTCTGGCTCGTGCCCGAGTTCTTTAAATGCAATATAACTCTCTTCCTCGCAGTTGGTCCCCTCAATTTGAAGTATTGCAACCCTCATATTATCACCCTATGTACTCCTTCAAAGCGTTCTTCCATTCATTGCGAAGGATGTTCAGATGTATGTTAAACAGCCACCTGTTCCCGTCTTTGACCTTGAGGGTCTCTCCTCCCACTATGCCTATCTTCCTTGCCTTCACCACTCTTTCAAATTTCTCCTCCATTCCTTTTTTAACCTCACATACCCACCTGGTCGGGCTCTCCGAAAACAGTTTGAAATCCGCGCGCATGAAACCCATTGTGGCAAGGTCTATTTCGGCACCAAGATCTCCGCCTATGCTCATCTCCGCCAGGGTCACTGCCAGGCCTCCATGGGATACATCGTGGCAGGAATTCACAATTCCCATATCTATGGCTCTAAGGATTTCCTCGCTCCTGCTCTTCAACTCATCAAGGTTCACCTCTGGCACAATGGTGCTCTTTGCTCCTATGAACCTGTAGTACTCGCTTCCACCCATCTCCTCCCTTGTTTCTCCCACGAGATATATGGGGTTTCCCTCACCCTTGAAATCCGAGGTGATTGTTTTTCTGATGTCCTGCACAACGCCAACCGCCATAAGCACAACGGTTGGAGGTATGTTCTTCCCGAAGGCCTCGTTGTAGAAACTTACGTTTCCAGAAACGTAGGGTATTCCAAGGGACCTTGCCCCATCTCCCAACCCTCTGCACGATTCAACAAACTCCCCCATGATCTCCTCCCTTTCGGGATTTCCAAAGTTGAGGCAATCTGAGAAGGCATGCGGTCTGGCTCCCACAGCAACGAGATTTCTCACCGCTTCATCGATGGTGTACAGTGCTCCCTTGTAGGGGTCTATCCTAGCTATATGGGGGTTGGCAACTGTGGTTATGGCCAGACCCATCCAGGAATCCTTGAGGGGTTTTATTACAGAGGCATCTCCATGGGTTTCGTGGCCTATTATGCCCTGCAGGGGCTTTATTATTGTTCTTCCCTGGACCTCGTGGTCGTACTGCCTGATTATCCACTCTTTGCTACCTATGTTGTAGGAGCCCAGGAGTGAGAGAAGGATTTTCCTGTAGTTGGGCTCCAGGGGGATCTCCTGAACCCTCTGAACCTTTCTGATTTTGAATGGTCTCTCGTACTCAACCCCGGCGGTTACGAATTCCAGCGGGAGGTGGAGTATCCTCTCCCCGTGCCAGAATATTTCCAGGTCGTGGCCCTCCGCACTCTCCCCTATGACACTCATCTCCACATCCCACTTCCTGCATATCTCCTCGATTACCTTGAGGTTCTCCTCCTTTATGGCCAGGAGCATCCTTTCCTGCGACTCGCTGACCCATATCTCCCAGGGGGCCATGTCTCTCTCCTTGAGCAGAACCTTGTCAAGATGAATTCTTGCGCCCACTCCTCCCGCGTGGCACATCTCCCCAACGACGCTTCCCAGACCCCCTCCACCGAGGTCCTTCATGCCTTCAATTATGCCCTCGTCATTTGCCTCCAACACCACATGGATAAGGGGCTCCTTTATTATGGGATTGCCCAGCTGGACGGCCTGCTTCTCCTCCTCACTCTTCTCCGTTAGTATTTTTGAGGCGAAGTTCACCCCGTGTATTCCGTCCCTACCGGTCCTGCCACCCACCATGACCAACTTGACTCCTGGCTCGGTGACCGTGCTTCTCACGATCTTGTCCTTTCTAACGATGCCCAGGCACCCTGCGTTGACCAGCACGTTGTTCACATAATCCTCGTGGAAATATGTTATGCCCGCAACTGTGGGTATGCCCACGCGATTTCCATAGTCCCTGATTCCGGCCACGACGCCGTTGAGCAGGTACCTGGGATGCTTTATTCCGGGATTGAGTTTCTCATAGGGAAAATCGGGTGGCCCGAAGAATAGAGGGTCCACGAGGGCAATTGGTTTTGCACCCATATTGAGCACATCCCTTATTATTCCGCCCACTCCCGTGGCTGCCCCACCGTATGGCTCAACTGCGCTTGGATGGTTGTGGCTCTCAATTTTGAACACGTAGGCGTAATCCTCATTGAATTCCACCACTCCCGCGTCGTCCTGCATAACTATCATTGCATGCTTTGATGGTATTCCAAATATGTATTTGCGCAGAATGGGCTTTGAGGACTTGTAGGAGCAGTGCTCACTCCATCCCTGCGCAATGGCATGGATCTCTATGTCCGTGGGCTCCCTGCCAAGGCTGTGGAAGAATGCCTGGAGTTTTTTCATCTCCTCAAGGCTCAGGGCGAGGCCCATGCTCTCGTTTATCTCCATCAACTCCTCTTCGCTGGCACTGAGAATTTCAACCTCATATACCCCTGGAAAGATCTCCTTCAATCTCATATCTCCTCCACCCTTACCTCGTAATCGTGTATTACTGGATTCACAAGTAGTTTGCGAATCATCTCCTCTATCTCCCTTTTTCCATCATCCAGGGGCCTATCAAGGTAAATCTCGTACAATTTGGCAACCTTGACATCCTCTATTCCTTCAAAATTCAAAAGTTCCAGGCTGTGCTTTATTGTCTTTCCCTCAGGATCGTCCACACCATCCTTGAGCTTCACAATTATCGTGGCCTTGAGCATATTTACCATATGTGGAAGTTGTACTTAATCCTTGCATATAAAAAATTAGAGGATGATTTGGGTGAGCAACCTGGAGTTTATGATAAGTATGTTATCTTTGAAATTCATTAGCCCGAAAAGTACCAGGAGGAATGCTGCAACGATGAGGGAGACCCTGACCCACTGGGGATAATCGTTTCTACCGATTCCTAGTCCCAAAAATATCAACACGAGCCAGAGGATGCCCAGGTTGTATATTATGGTGGACAAGAAGAGAATGAAAAAGTCTGCATCTGTATCGTTGTATGGGTTAATTGCAGTTGACAACACGGCACCTATGTATATCAGAATCACCGAGATGATTATTCCAGCAGCAATGAGTTTCGGGTTTCTTATGGCTCTCTGTGCAAAACCCAAATTTTCTCTCTCGCCATCCATATTCTTCACCGGGATATGAATAAATTCCTTGAATATAATTTTTTCGAATTATATTTTTTCAATCCCAATTCCTCAAGCGCGTAGTAAAACAATGTCAGAAATCTTTAATTACCTTGGCAATTTACGGGGATTGTGGTTGATATGTACGCTGTATTCAGATTCAAGGGTGAGGATGCGAGGATGCGCCAGATTTACGGAGATGACCTCATTGCGAGGCAGACCATAGTTAAGAGGGATTCAAAATCTCTCGGCATTGAGGGAAATGAGATATACATCCTGGTGGAGGGAAGCGAGGAAGCCCTGAAGCGTGCGAGGGAAATTGCAGGTGAGTTTGAGATAAAGGGTGAAGAGGCGGAAAACATAAGGAAGAGGATAAAAGAGGCCGAGGATGCCGCCTCAATGGGCATGGGGGCAATATTCGGATGATGCATTTAATTCTCGCAGATAGCGAACTGGAAATCGTGCCCCGTGAGATTCAGGGGCATCCTGCAATTGTGAAGCATGCTAAGGCAAGGAAGAAGAGACCTTCCAATCTGCTTTTGGATGCCACCTACCACCATCAGGCCATAAGGAGCAGGTATGGAAGCGAGGCAGAAAGACGTGGCAGACCCGATATCGTGCATTTCTTCCTCATGAATGTGCAGGAATCCATCCTGAATCACCGGGGCAAACTCAGGGTTTATGTGCATACCAGAAACAATGAGGTCATCCACATATCTCCCGAAACCAGGTTGCCGAAGTCCTATCCCCGCTTTGTTGGGCTTATGGAAAATCTCTTCCACAATGAGTGCGTTCCAAATTGCGAATCCCCGCTAATGTGGATTGAGAGGAAATCCCTCCGCTCTCTGGCCATGGAGATAGGCAATCCCGTTATCGTGCTCTCCGAGAAGGGCGAAAGGGTGGATCTCAAGAATTTTGAAATTCCCCAGGATGTTACCTTCATAATCGGTGGTTTTCCCAGCGGCGATTTTCTGAGCAATGTTGAATTCGCCAGAAGGATATCCATCGCCGAAGAGGTCCTCATGGCCTGGGTGGCCGCCTACGAGATCATAGCCAGATACGAGGCTCTGCACCTATAATTTTTTATCCCAAAATCCCATATATCCGTGATGCCCAGTTTGGTGAGGAAGAGAAGCGGAGATTACGTGCTTTACGATAGAAGAAGGATTGTGAACGCCATAAAGAAGGCGTTTCTGGAAACGGGAGAGGTCGAAGAGCCTGAGAGGGTGGCGGAGGAACTATCCCTCATCGTGGAGGAGAGAATCAAGAGGTACGATGTGCCCACGGTTGAGCAGATTCAGGATGAGGTTGAAAAGGTGCTCATGGAGAAAAAATACGTTTCCACTGCCAAGGCCTACATTATTTACAGGGAGAGCAGGAAGAGGGTCAGGGAGGCAAAGGAGATAATTGGCGTGAAGGATGATCTCAAGTTGAGCATAAATGCAGTGAAGGTCCTTGAGGCGAGATACCTTCTGAAGGATGAGAATGGAAATATTGTGGAAACTCCTAGGCAGATGTTCTATCGCGTGGCAAGGTTTGTGGCCCTGGTGGATGCCCTTTACTTTGAAGAGATTTACGATATCAGTGGAAAGCAGAAAATTAGAAAGACTGAGTTTGCAGGCAAGCACAATTTGAGCATCTACGAATTTGAAATGCTCCGTCGTGCATACAGAAGATTGAACCTGAATGGGCATATGAAGGTGGAGTTCTCCGAGTTTATGCGCATTCTGAGCGATAGATGGAATGCAATAGAGGAAAGAGCCAGGGAGTTCTACTCTCTCATGGTGAATCGCCTGTTCATTCCCAACTCCCCCACACTCATGAACGCGAACACCAAATTGGGTCAATTAAGCGCCTGCTTCGTTCTCCCCGTGCCGGACAGCATTGAGGGCATATTTGACGCAGTCAAATATGCGGCCATGATTCATAAAAGTGGTGGGGGCACGGGGTTCTCCTTCTCCAGATTGAGGCCAAAGGGAGACATAGTTGCGAGCACCATGGGCGTGGCATCTGGGCCACTATCATTCATGCGCGTGTTTGATGTGGCCACGGATGTCATAAAGCAGGGGGGAAAGAGAAGGGGCGCGAATATGGGAGTGCTCAGCGTGCACCATCCGGATATTTTGGATTTCATAACCTCGAAGGATTCCGAGAACAAGGTGCTGAGCAACTTCAACATAAGCGTGGCCATAACTGATGAGTTCATGGAAGCGCTGCTCAAGGACGACACATATCCGCTTAGAAATCCGCGTACTGGAGAGGAGGTT